>JAEVYY010000014.1 GCA_023392535.1 Bacillota bacterium | reverse complement strand
GCTCTGGCCTCCATTGTTGTTATACGGTCTGCTCTGGCCATCATTGTTATACGGTCTGCTCTGGCCATCATTATTATACGGTCTGCTCTGGCCTCCATTGTTATATGGTCTGCTCTGGCCATCATTATTATACGGTCTGCTCTGGCCGTTATTATAGGATCTGTTCTGACCTCCATTATTGTAGCTATTCGATCTGTTCTGATTACCGCTATTGTTATTCGGTCTGTTCTGATTTCCAGTATTATTGTTATTCGGTCTGCTCTGACCTTCATTGGTTGCTATCGTATTGCTCTTTTCTTGTGATGGTATTGTTTCAACCGTTTTCGTATTTTCCATTTTTTCAGTTTCTGGCTTTGCCCGTTCTTCTTGTTTTTGAGGTGCTGTCGCTTTTTCAAATGCTGCTTTGACATCTTGTGCTGTAATTTTAGGTTCCTCCACACGTTGTGCAGGCGGTGGAGCCGTCGTTGTTCTGGTGTTTATATTAGGAATTTTTTGTCCCCCTGGCATTTTACTATTGTGAGGATTGCTCACAAAAATTATATTTTTCTTCTTCTTAGGAGTATCTTCCATTTTACTTTTTACTGCATCTGGTGCTACCGCTTCTTTTTCAGATACCGCTTTCTCTGCTTTGTGCGGAATCATTTTTTTAATCAAAGTCACCTCACTATCTTCCAGTCCTGAAGCTGCCTTTTTACCAGCAACTCCGTTTTTTTCTAATATTTCTATTACTTCTTTATTATCTATTCTTAATTCTTTAGCGAGTTCATGTACTCTCAATTTCGCCATTCTTTACTACCTCCGTGTTTGTGTGGGTTCTTCCAGATATTTCAGAATTGATTTTGCAAATCCGTTGTCTGTAACCGCTAATGATGATCTCATTTCCTTGCCCATCGCATGCCCAAGTTCTTCTTTTGTTCCAATATTACAAATTGGTACCTTATAAAACTCACACATATTATGAAACATTTTTTTTGTGTTATCGGAAGCATCTTCACCAACCAATACCAAATATGCACTTCCTGATTTGACGGCCTTCTGCGTTGCGAATTCTCCGCTCACAACATTCCTCGACTTCATTGCCAAACCTAATAATGAATATATCTTATTATGATTCACTTTGCTCAAACTCCTTCTGCAGGCTATCATAGACCTGATCTGGAATACTCATTTTAAAAGAGCGCTCAAGACCTTTATTCTTGCGTGCCTTTTCCAAGCATTCTCTAGAAACACAAAGATACGCGCCTCTTCCATTTTTTTTCCCTGTTACATCCAATATAATTTCGCCCTGGGCAGTTTTCAGAACCCGCATCATATCCTTCTTGCTTTTCATCTCACTGCAACCAACACATTGTCTCAAAGGGACTTTCTTACTCATTTACACCCTCCCTTTAATTTTCAATACTGTCTTGTAAATCAGATGCCTCATAAGACTCTTCTGCATACTCGCCATCAACATACTCATCCATATAATCTTCATATCGGAAACCAGGCGCATCTTTTGCCTGTGTCTCACTTTTAATATCTATTTTAAACCCTGTTAATCTTGCAGCAAGTCGTGCATTCTGTCCTTCTTTACCAATTGCAAGAGACAACTGATAATCAGGTACCACTACCTTTGCAGTCTTTTCATCAGGATCTGCAAAAACTGCAACAATCTTAGCAGGAGACAATGCATTTTGAATTAGGTTTCCAGGATTTTCATCCCAATTAACAATATCTATCTTCTCTCCACGAAGCTCCTCTACAATACTATTCACACGAGCACCATTCATACCTACACAAGCACCAACAGCATCTACATTAAGATCTTTTGAATAAACAGCAATTTTCGATCTGCTTCCTGCCTCACGTGCAATACTCATAATCTCTACCGTACCATCCTTTATCTCCGTCACTTCCGATTCAAATAATCTTTTCACTAATTCAGGATGCGTACGACTCACTAAAATTCTTGGTCCCTTAGGCGTGTTCTTAACTTCCAAAATATATACTTTAATTCTTTCTGTTGGTTTAAAAATCTCACCTTTTACCTGCTCAGTCTCATTTAGGATAGCATCAGCCTTACCAAGGTTTATGGCTATATTCTTCCCAACATAACGTTGCACGACACCTGTAACGACATCTTTCTCTTTTTCAAAGTATTGACCGTATATTACACTTCTCTCTTCTTCCCTGATCTTCTGGAGAATTACATTTTTTGCATTTTGTGTGGCGATACGTCCAAATTCTTTCGACTTAATCTCAATATGAATTTTATCTCCCACCTGCGCCTTTTTTGATATTTTCAAAGCCTCTTCTAATGTGATTTGTTCTACATCATCTTCTATTTCAGTATCATTATCTACGACTTCTTTTTCTGCATATACTAAAAAATCACAAGTCTCCCGATTAATTTCCACTGTAACATTATCCGATTTCCCAAAGTGATTTTTGCAAGCTGTAATTAAAGAATTTTCGATTGCTTCAAATAGTGTTTCTTTACTTATCTCTTTCTCCTTTTCCAAAATATCCAGTGCTTCCATTAATTCTTTATTCATTTTTTCTTTTTCCTCCATTAGAAATCCAGAGCTAATCTAACCAGTGCAATATCAGACTTCGCGAGGACCATCTCTTTCTCTTCTATTTTAATTGTTATCGAATCCTTGTCATAGGCTTTTAGAATTCCTGCAAATTCTTTCTGTTTTTCAATTGGTTTATAAGTTTTTATTTCCACTTCTTCACCAAGGCTTTTTTCAAAATGTTTGTCTTTTTTCAAAGTCCTTCCAAGTCCGGGACTGCTGACTTCAAATATATAAGCATCTTCCACATAATCTTCTTTGTCTAAGATTTCTGACATCGCGCGGCTGACCTGTTCACAATCATTAATGCTTACTCCACCCGGTTTATCAATATATGCTCGTAGATACCAATCCGCTCCTTCTTTCACGTATTCAACATCATATACATTGCATCCGATAGCTGCCGCTATGGGAGTTAAATATTCCTCTGTACGAATCTCATATATTTCACGCTTTGTCATGCAATCACCCATTCCCTTCATTGCTTTCATTACAAAACATAAGAGTGGACATCCGCCCACTCTTACAATCATCTTTCATCTATCGTATCCATTATAGCACCATTATTGAAAGTATGCAACTCTATATCGCTGATTTCTTAAAAATGTCCTTCTATATTTCGATAGGATTTGCGGACCTGCGCAATCTGTATGCCGCACACCAACATTGCACTTAAAATCGCAAGTAGATAGAAATTGGAGCCCCTGACTAACAACATCGCCGGAATCAGGTTTTTTGCATGAAATATATTTTTAAACACGGATATAAAGCACTGCTCATTGGCTCCAACGCCGCCTGGTAACGGTAACATATCAGCACAAATAGCAACGATACTCTGCATAAGAACAATGTAAATAAATTTCTCATCCTGCAGGCCAAACCCCTTGTATATCGCATAAGTCGAAGCAAACATGAGAAATCTCTGCCCTATATTTACAACAAGTACTTGATACATTACGATCTTATGTTTACTTATATATGCTGCACTTTTATGATAACGGGTGAGCAAGGAATCACATTTTAAAGCAAAACTTTCCTGCTTTTTCACTAACTTTAGCTTTGCTAGTAACAGAATTATTTTTTCCATGCACCACCGTACGCTCTTCTTTGCGTATAGCATAAAACAAAAGGCTACTATTATAATAGTATTCACGAACATTCCAAATAAGAACCAATAACGTATAACACCGAGCCTTTGATAAATCGATTGATAACAAAAAAGGAAAATGCCTCCCCCAAATAATAATAGTGTACCCCTATATATAATAGTAACTAATATCAATATGAGACTTGAATTCGCAATCGATATTCCATCTTTTTTCATATAATATACCTGTGCTGGCTGTCCCCCTGAAGCGGATGGCGTAATTGCACAAAAGAAAAATCCACATAGTGAATATTTCAAGCAAAGAAAAAAAGAAGTTTTTTCTTTTTGTAATGATTGTATCAATAAATGTATGGACAGTGCTTCGCCACAAATTCTAGATAGACCTAATAAAATTGCAACAAATACATAGGCTGGACCAACCTTCCTTAAACTATTGAAGATTTCTTCGATATCCTGTTCCTTCAACAAAACGTAAAAAGTAAGTGCTACTAATAACAACAGCAAACTGATATTCAGAATATTTTTTCTACTTGACCGCATGTAAATCCTCCTATGTGTTCAATCTGCAATTCCTGTAGAGTAAAAAAAGAGCCTTAAACATCATATAGACATTTAAAGCTATTTCTCGGGTTGGGCTGTCCGTATATTCATACATTCAGTCAACAGCGTGTAGGGGAATTGAACCCCTGATTCTGCCGTGAGAGGGCAGCGTCTTAACCACTTGACCAACACGCCGTAACAAAATGTATTGTATACTATTATCAAATGTAATGCAAGCATTTTTTTATCATTTTTTCCAACTTCCCGTCATATCATCTCAAATGGCACAAATAATCCGAGAGAAGAAGACGCTCGTGGCTTCTTCCTGTGTGATTAGTTCTCACACTTACATCATATCAAAAAGACTTAATTGGTTTGTCTCAGGTAAATCTCCCAGGAGATTAAGTTCTGACATCAGATCAATGACTGTCTTGGATGTTTTTGTTCTGATTCTAAAATCATCCTTAGATAAGAAAGGTCCCTGTTTTGCAGCCTCTACAATTGCATCAGCTGCTTTTTCACCAAGCCCATCGATGCTATTTAAAGAAGGCATTATTTTGTTATCAATCACCTGGAATAATCTGGATTCTGCACGAAATATATCAATTTTTTCAAATAGATAACCTCTTGCATACATTTCTTGCACAATTTTCATGTCTTTTGCAACATCCTGTTCTTTTTTGGATAGCGTATCTGACCTCCTTTTAAAATCTGCAATAGTATCTTCCAAATGCCTCTGCCCCTGACACATGATTTCGTATGAAAACCCGCTTGCCCGGATACTAAAATAAGAAGCATAATAAGCCAGCGGATAATTAACCTTAAAATACGCTATGCGCCAAGCCATCATTACGTAAGCTGCTGCATGTGCCTTAGGAAACATATATTTAATTTTCTTGCAAGACCAAATATACCATTCTGGTACCCCCGCTTCTATCATAGCCTGTTCCATCTCAGGTTTTAACCCTTTTCCTTTACGGACACTTTCCATAATCGTAAAAGACAAACTACTTTCAACACCTGTGTGAATCAGATAGGTCATTATATCATCACGCGTACAAATAGCTGTTGAAATAGTAGCCTTCCCTTCTTCAATCAATGTTTGCGCATTTCCAAGCCACACATCTGTTCCATGTGATAGCCCAGAAATACGGATCAAATCAGAAAAGGTCTGGGGTTTTGTATCAATGAGCATCTGTATTACAAATTCTGTACCAAATTCCGGTATTCCTAAAGCACCAAGAGGACACCCTCCTATCTGTTCGGGAGTAATACCCAATGCCTTGGTTCCACTAAATAATGACATGACCTCTTTATCATCCAACGGAATCTTAACCGGATCAATCCCCGTTAAATCCTGTAGCATTCGAATCATAGTAGGATCATCATGTCCAAGAATATCGAGTTTTAATAGATTATGATCAATGGAATGGTAATCGAAATGAGTGGTTATGGTATCGGTCGTCATATCATTAGCAGGATGCTGCACCGGCGTAAAAGAACAAATGTCTTCCCCGACAGGCAACACTACAATACCGCCTGGATGCTGTCCTGTAGTTCTTCTGATTCCTGTGCAGCCTTCCACGATTCGATTGATCTCACAGGTACGTTTTCTGATTCCCCGTTCCTCATAATAATTCTTGACATAACCAAACGCAGTCTTTTCAGCCAGAGTACCTATCGTACCCGCTCGAAAGGTCTGCCCATATCCAAAAATAACTTCTGTATACTTATGTGCTTTACTTTGATATTCGCCCGAAAAATTTAGATCTATATCTGGCTCCTTGTCCCCTTTGAATCCAAGGAAGGTTTCAAACGGGATATCGAATCCATCCTTTACCAGCATTTCACCGCAATTTGGACATACTTTATCAGGCATATCAATTCCAGCCCCACCTGCATACGCTTTTACTTCTTCAGAATCAAAATCACTATAATGGCATTTCAAACAATAATAATGTGGTGCTAATGAATTAACTTCTGTTATCCCAGCCATATTGGCAACAAAAGAAGAACCCACCGAACCACGGGATCCAACCAAATAACCATCTTCTACCGATTTCCAAACCAGTTTTTGAGCAATTATATACATAACTGCAAATCCATTGTTAATGATAGAATCTAATTCTTTTTCCAGCCTTTTTTCCACCACACTTGGTAATGGAGATCCATATAATTCATGCGCTTTCTGGTAGCAGATCTGTTTTAGTGTTTTATCACTGTCTTCAATGACAGGGGCACATTTATCAGGTCTTACAGGACTCATCTTTTCAATCATATCCGCTATCTTATTCGTATTTGTGATTACCACTTCTTCTGCTTTTTCACTTCCCAAATAGGAAAATTCTTCCAGCATCTCTTCTGTCGTACGTAAATACAAGGGTGCCTGATCATCGGAATCCTTAAATCCTTTTCCCGCCATGATGATACGTCGATATACTTCATCCTCAGGGTCTAAAAAATGCATATCACAAGTAGCTACCACAGGCTTATGAAATTGTTCCCCGAGGGCCACTATTTTTTTATTAATCTCTATTAGATCTTCTACGCATCGTACATTTTCTATCCTTTCCGATGCAATCATAAATTTGTTATTTCCAAGAGGCTGAATCTCATAATAGTCATAAAAAGCGGCCAGTTTTGCAATGTGAGCATCGGATTTGCCTTCCAATATCGCCCGATACAGTTCTCCTGCTTCACAAGCACTTCCTAAAATTAATCCTTCTTTATATTTCAAATATAGACTTTTTGGTATTTTAGGTCTTTTGTTAAAATAATTTAAGTGGGACTCTGATATCAGATGATACAAATTTGTCCTTCCAATTGTATTTTCTGCAAGGATAATTGCATGGTAAGACGGAAGCTTTCTGATTGCTTCTATACTAGAGAATCCCATTTTATTGACTTGCTCCAGATCCTCAACCTTTTCTTCGCGGAGCATAGAAAGAAATTTAATAAAAATCTCAGCAGTTGCGGCCGCATCATCTACCGCTCTATGATGATTTTCGAGAGAAACTCCTACTATTTTTGCAACTGCATCTAATGTATATTTTGCATGGTTCGGAAGAAGGACCCTTGCAAGTGTTACCGTATCTACATAGGTAAAATCAATCGCAATAGCAAGTCTTTTCGCATTTTCTTGAACAAAACTCATATCAAATCCTGCATTATGTGCGACTAAAACAGCTTCTTGACAAAATGCAAGGAACTCTGGCAGTACCTCATCAATAAAAGGCGCATGCAACACCATACTATCATTGATTCCGGTTAATTTTTCGATACGGAAAGGAATTGGAACATCCGGGTTTACAAAGCTGGAAAAACGGTCTACAATTTCTCCTGCTTTTACCTTCACCGCTCCTATCTCAATAATTCTATTCTGCATCGGAGAAAACCCTGTAGTTTCCAAATCAAAAATTACATACGTCTCATCCAGGCTTTGCCCTTTACCATTTGTAACAATACCAATTAAATCATCTACCAAATAAGCTTCAACCCCATAAATGATTTTAAAAGTATCCTCCCTGTCCAACGCATGATTTGCTTCGGTAGCAGCCTGTACATTCCCATGATCCGTAATTGCAATCGCCGGCATTCCCCATTTTTTAGCACGTTTAACTATACTTTTGGCATCTGTAACACCATCCATATCACTCATCTTTGTATGGCAATGTAACTCAACTCTCTTTCTTGCGCTGTTATCCATACGGGTCGTTGAGAAATCTCCTATTTTTTTTACCCCGACGATGGAACCGATTGTTAATTCACTATCGAATTTATCTATAATAGTGACTCCTTTTATTTTAATAAATGCTCCTACATATAAACTTTCTTTTAGTTGTGATACTTGTTCATTATGTGTAAACATTTTAACAGTCATCGTATCTGTAAAATCCGTTATATCAAATATAAGAATCGTTTTTTCATTTCTAATCTCTCTTGAATCAAATGCACGAATCTTACCACGAATAACCACTTCTCCCATCTCTCCTAGTATCTCTTCAATTGCAATCGGATCTTCATCAAAATCTCGTCCGTAGATAACATCTGGATTATCTGATTTTTGTGGTGTTTTTCTATAGCCTCCTCTTTCCTTCCATTCTTTTTTATTTGTATTTTGAGTATTAGAAGATAATTTTTTAGTATCTGCAACGGACTGTTTTACCTCATCCTGTAATTCGAATGAATTTGTTTCTGCAGATTCTGATTCTCTTGTTATATTATTGCCTGCTCTTTTTATAATTTCAGCTACTTGTCTGTTGATTTTTATTTCGTCATCGTCGTTCACCGTAATTACTTTCTCTTTGAAAGTAATATTGACTGCTACACAAAAGCCGAAACGCTCATTAAATATTTTTTCTAGAATACGAATCAAATCTTCCGATTTTCCCTTCGCAAAAACGGAATCTTCTATCGTCAGATTCACAATACTTTTTTGAACATTGTCCCCGTCTATATTCATTTTATAAGTAATATCAGCTTTTTTAAATAAATTATATGTAACCTGACTATATTCTCTTAATTCCCTAAGAATACTCTCTTTATATACATGCATCAGTTTCTCTGGATCATATTGTTCTGACAGCTTAAATTTCTCATAGATTTTTATGGTTATTAAAATGTTTGGAAATAGCTGTTTTTTTATCTCAGCTTCTACCCAATAGATGATCTCTTTATCAATAAGACGTTCACTCAAAATATAAATACGTATAAAATCTTTATGCTTTGTAGCGGATACTCTTTCTACAAGAACCCGCTCAAATAAGTCATGATATTCTTTTTTTATTTTTAATTGTGGAAATACCTCAAAGAATGGTTTTTTCATTTTATTACTTCCAATTCAATAATTCTTCACGTAATGTATTTAATAACTCTGCTTCCGGCACCTTTTTAATAATTTCTCCCTTTTTAATCAGGAGGCCCTCTCCAACGCCCCCAGCGATTCCAATGTCTGCCTCTTTTGCCTCTCCTGGTCCGTTCACTACACACCCCATAACAGCTACTTTAATATCTAAGGGAAAATCTGCCACCATCTCCTCCACCTGTGTTGCTAACTGTATTAAATCAATCCTCGTTCTTCCACAAGTAGGGCAAGATACGACCTCTACGCCACCTTTTCGAAGCCCCAATGTACGTAAAATTAACTTTGCTGACTTTATCTCCTCCACGGGATCCCCCGTTAATGATACACGTATCGTATCACCAATGCCCTGATGTAAGATAATTCCAAGACCTATGGAAGACTTTATATTTCCACTCATGATGGTTCCCGATTCTGTAATGCCAACATGGAGTGGATAATGTGTCTTTTTTGCGATCAACTCATGTGCCTTCACACACATTAAGACATCGGAAGATTTAATACTGATCACTAAATTTTGATAGCCAAGGTCCTCAATGGTCTTTATTTTATCAAGTGCACTTTCTACGATTCCTTCCGCTGTTACTCCATGATATTTAGTCACCAATTCTTTTTCAAGTGATCCGCTGTTAACCCCAACACGAATTGGAATATCTCTATCCCTGGCAGCTCTTACCACCTCTTTTACTCGCTCTATGTCACCAATATTACCTGGATTGATTCGAATCTTATCTGCCCCATTCTCGATTGCAGCAATTGCCATTTTATAATCAAAATGGATATCTGCTACCAGCGGTATATGAATTTCTTTTCGTATTTCTTTCAGAGCTTGCGCTGCCTCCATCGTGGGAACAGTACAACGAACAATCTCACAGCCAGCGGATTCCAACCTTTGGATTTGTTCTACCGTACTTATAACATCCTCTGTTTTGGTATTTGTCATTGATTGTATTAAAATCGGATTCCCACCACCGATTACTCGATTGCCGATCTTGATAACGTTTGTTTGTTCTCTAAACATAATATCCCTCCACATTATTTGTAGGTCTAAAGTATTTCAAGTCTATCATAGGCGATTTTTAGTGTCAAGAAACTGCATTTGCATCTAACTTACTTTTATTTTCCCTATTACTTAAGTGACTTCCTATGATGAAAAGGTACGCATGAGCACCATAATGATCATACTCCAAAGTCCCATTACTTTCTTTTCCGTTCTTATAACATTGCGTAACTGTCTTACACAAAAGCTCTTCTTTTTTCTATATTGAACATGGATCCTGCGTACTATGAATGCGAATATTGCTAAAATTACACTTGTTAGAGCGTTTATTACTGCTTCTTTTTCAAATTCCTGTGATGATTGCAGCAGCCCAAATACCAGCAAAATAATAGCTGTAAGAACCACACTTCCATAAAGGATAGAAAGAATTTTTTTAATGAGCACATATTTTTTTTCTAATTTTTTGTATTGTTTTAAATCTTGAATACATTCCGAACAATTTTGATACCGTTGAAAAAGTGATTTCTTGGTACACTTTAAAATTATTTTTTCTAATCCTTCTGATAAAGTACTATTCAAGTCTCTAATTGGCCGCACTCCATATGGCGCCTTAGCCGGACTTACTCCCGTTACCATATGATATAACGTTGCTCCCAAACTAAAAATATCACTTCTTGGATCTATTTCATTGTAAACCTTATTTTCATATACCACCATAGGTTTCGGAATAAGTTCAGGGGCCACATATCCATAGGTCCCTAATCGCATCATCCGATCCTGATTGCCATCACGTTCTTTTCTTGCTGCTCCAAAATCTATGACTTTAATACTTCCATCGTATCTCACCATAATATTAGAAGGTTTTAGATCACCGTAAACAAGCGCAGGCTTTCTACTATGTAGATATAATAATACTTCAGCAATCTGTATGCCCCAAGTAACAGCCTGCTCTTGTGAAACCATACCCCTGTCATCAATATACCGTTCCAACGTAATTCCTTCTATAAATTCCATTATGATTGCCATCCCCTCCTTGAGATGAATTAGGTCCACAATCATTGGAAGTAATGGATGATTCAGATCTTTTAATAAATTTGCCTCTATTTTCAGCCGTTCGACATACAGTTGAATCGTCTCACTCTTTCTCTTAAACTTTGCATCCAAAGGCACTATTTTCATAGCCCATAATTTGTTCAGGTGAATATCTTTTACCTGATAAACGCACCCCATTCCCCCTCTTCCCAATTCCTTAATCACCAGATATTTATCAATCATAAACTGCTTCACATATTCCCTCTTTTCGTACCTTTATAACACTTTTATGTAAATAGCGGATATCGCATTCTTTTCTCCTCGTTCCCTATTACGCATTCCAACTTCTCTCATTCTTCTGTATGCTTCCTTTTCCCCCTTTATCTGCGTATCACAAAACAAAGTTTGTAATACATTTTCTGAGGTATAATGCCTAAATCCATCTGTACAAAGTAAAAAAGCATCATTTTTTCGATACAAGCCTTGTAAACATTCAGGTTTAATCCAGATTCCCGCTCCCACACTTTTGTTAAGTGCAGATTCATTATACATTAGATTACGGGACATTTGTTTCATACGCACACGTAATCTATAGACCCCGCTATCACCTATTTTAAAAATGAAATAACGCCTTTGTAATAAAAGTAACATTGTCACGGTACTTCCTACTTGTATCTTCTTTTTTTTTGCATAGTTCTTCAAATCCAAATCAATAGAATAAAGCAATCGATAGCCACTTTTTCGTATTTGGGTACTATTTACACCATTTTGACATTCTGACATGAGCGTATGGTAAAACCAATCTGTAATCCGCTCCACAAGATAACCACTTGCGATCTCACCCTGCGTCAGACCTAACGACCCATCGCATACACATGCCATCACCATAGGTCCCCTCTTCGTTAAGACACTCTGAATCGCAATGGAATCCTGTTTTGCACTTCCAGTATCTGATTCCCAATAAAACGAAGTTAAAAAGTGCATAAGCCCCCCTATATCTATTCCTTTATTATTTGAAAAAATGAGAAGAATCTCTCTGATATTTTAGAATTTTTTATTACTATTAGAAGAAAATATATGGATTAGTATAGTTCAGATAAAAAGAGCTGTCAATACTGATTTCTCAATTTGACAGCTCGGTAACCCTTTTATTTTGACTATCCAATCCTACTTCTGGAATAATCTCATAACATCATTATATAATACGAATACCATAAGAAGCATAAGTAAAACAAATCCCGCAAAATGAACCATTCCTTCCTTTTCTGGAGGTATGGGTTTTCCTCTAACTACTTCCAATAATAGAAATACCAATCTTCCACCGTCTAGTGCTGGCAACGGCAGCAAATTTATTACACCCAGGTTCACACTTAACAAAATCGCTATATTGATCATTGTCAATACTACCGTTGGCAATCCCATTGGCTTTGTCTCTTCAATGGCATTATCGATTACCTGTGCAATTCCTACCGGTCCTGCCAGATCATTCGCCTTTACTCTTCCCTGAAACATCATTTCTATACTCTTAAATGTTGAAATCAGCCAATATCTTACTTCATAATATCCATATTGGAAAATTTGAAGATTGCGGCATTTTAAATATTCCCCGGCACCTTGCAAGCCAATGTAATAACGCCCAGATGTCTCATCCCGCATAGGAGTAACTTTTGCTGTATTCTTAATTCCATTACGCTCGTATTCAATCTCTAGTTCTTCTCCCCGATTGGCATAGGAAATTAAAGTCACTTCTCGATATATTCGAATCCGCTCTCCATTGATTCGGGTAATTTTATCCCCCGCACGGATACCTGCCTGTGCAGCCGGATATCCTTCCATTGTTCCTTTAACAATGGGTCTGTCTGATCCTCCGAAACCAACTACAATCAGGGATAGTAAAAAAGCTAACAGTATATTAAAGAAAGGACCTGCAAAAACGGTGGAAATTCTTCCCCATACATTTGCACTTTGAAATGTTCCCTCCATTGAGCTTAGATCCGTACCTTTCATGTCCTCATTTGCCAGTCCATCTTCGCCCTCAAACATACAAGCACCGCCAATCGGAAATAGCTTTACTGTATATTTCGTTTCTTTTCCCTGGCGGCTATAAAGTACTGGTCCCATTCCAACTGAAAATTCCACTACATGAATTCCATTTTTTTTTGCTAAGATAAAATGCCCGAATTCATGAGAAATCACTACAATACTAAAAATAATAATGAATACTAAGATTGTTATAATCAAATAATCACCTGCTTCTTTCTGCCTTAATTATCTTACAAATTGTTCCGTTATAAATTCATATATTTCCATCTCCGTTTGCAGAATCTGTTCTATATTTGGATTCTCTATGGTCTTATGCGATTCCATAGAGGCTTCAATTATCTTGGCAATCTCCAGAAAACGAATCTTTTTATCCAAGAACATAGCAACAGCCTTTTCATTGGCAGCATTGAACACCGTTGGCATAGAACCTCCTGCCTTAGCGGCGTCAAAAGCTAACTGTAACCCCGTAAATGTCTTTACATCTGGCTTTTCAAATGTTATTTTTGCCAAATCGAAAAAGTCCAGTCTTTTTCCTTTCATTGGACGTCTGTCCGGATAGAACAGTGCATATTGGATTGGTAATTTCATATCAGGAACTCCCAACTGAGCCATAATACCACCATCTACAAATTCAACCATAGAATGGATGATACTCTGCGGCTGTACCACGACTTCAATACGATCCAAATCAACATCGAACAACCATTTCGCTTCCATGACCTCAAGCCCCTTATTTACTAAGCTTGCTGAATCAATTGTAATTTTTCTTCCCATAGACCAGTTCGGATGCTTTAATGCATCATCCACAGTCATAGCTTCCAGTTCTGTTTTTGTCTTTCCTCTAAATGGTCCACCGGAAGCGGTTAATAGAATCTTTTCAATACGTTTTGGATTCTCACCATTCAAAGATTGAAAAACAGCACTATGTTCACTATCTACAGGATATATGTTTACTCCCATTTTCTCGGCCAGTGGCATTATAATGTGCCCGGCAGTTACCAAGGTCTCCTTGTTTGCAAGTGCAATATTCTTCCCATTTTCAATTGCAGCAATTGTTGGACGTATTCCTATCATTCCTACTATTGCTGTAACCAACACTTCAACTTGTGGCAAAACAGAAATCGCAAGTAAACCTTCCATTCCGGTCAAAATAGTAGTCGATAAATCTGCAACTCGTGTTTTAAGATCAGACGCTGCCTCTTCTGTCCACATGACCGCATAGGATGGTCGAAATTCACGAATTTGCTCTTCCATACGAGCCACATTGGTACCTGCTGCTAGTGCAACCACCTCTAACTCTGCGTTTTCTCTGACGATCTCTAATGTCTGGGTTCCAATGGAACCTGTGGAACCTAATATTGCTATCCTCTTCATACTGTATTATTCCTCTTATTTCAATCTATAATTGGTTCATAAGAAAATATGCTAAAAAATATATCATTGGTGCAGAAAAAATAACACTATCGAACCGGTCCATCACACCGCCATGTCCCGGTATCAATTTTCCATAATCCTTTTTATCATGATTTCTTTTGATTGCGGAAGCTGCCAGATCACCCACTTGTGAAATCGTTGCACCCAATGCTCCAATAATTGCAAATATCATAACTAATCGTTCACTGGAAAGAACATACAGCTGCACATAATAGCCAAATAATGCACCCACAACTGCCGAACCGACCACACCACCCACAGCACCTTCTATCGATTTTTTAGGACTGAGCCTCGGAGCCATCTTATGCCTTCCAAACAGCATTCCGACCAAATATGCACAGGTATCGCAAATCCATGAGCTAATAAAAATTAACCATACTACATAAATACCGAACTTAAGATTCCTGGTTAAATAAATAAAAGATAACAAGACTGGTGCATATATCATACAAAAAAAAGTAGTCATGACTTCGTTCGCATTAAATTTAGGAAAAGAAAATACATATACAAACATAATAGCCATAAATCCCAAAATTAAAGCAAAATTCATAGAAGATTCTGATTTTATAAAAAATATACTTCCATAATATAATGTTATTCCAAGGATAGCTGCTGCCTCTAAAGGATTTATTATCTTGTCAGGCAGATGAATACCAACCGCCTTGGTCAACTCAAAAAAAGCAATCAATGACAACATATATAAAACCACTATCAACAGTGCACCTCCTGTAAGAATAACAGTGAGCGCAATAATTACTAATATAATTGCACTTAATGCTCTTTTATAAAACATTCTATTCCTCCCCCAGTTTACCAAATCTACGATCTCTCCGATTATAGACTTCTACTGCTTTTACCAACTCTTCTTTCGTAAAATCAGGCCATGCTACTTCCGTAAAATAGAATTCTGCATAGGCAAGCTGCCATAATAAAAAATTTGAAATCCTTTGTTCATTACAGGTACGTATTAACAAATCCGGCTCCGGAATACCAGCAGTATCTAAAGAATCACTAAAATAGTCTTCTGTTATATCATCTGGTTTGATGAGACCATCATTTGCCTTTTTTACAATTGCTTTCACTGCACGTGTTATTTCGTTCCTTGCTCCATAATTAATTGCAATCTGAAAATGTAAGCCATCATTATACTTTGTCGCTTCTTCTAATTCTGCGATTCTTAATTGTATGTCTTCATCTAACCTAGTCTTATCTCCTAACACTTTTACACACATGCGGTTTTTCTCTGCAGTTTTTAGACAGGTCTTCATATAATTTCTCAGAAGTTTCATCAAAGCATCCACTTCATCCTTTGGTCTATCCCAATTCTCCGTCGAAAAAGCATATACAGTTAAAAATTGAATACCCATTTTATAGGCTTCCTCACATATCACTTCAACGGTTTTGGCACCTTGTACATGCCCGTAATTCCTAGGCATACCCCTCTTTTTTGCCCATCTGCCATTCCCATCTAAAATAATGGCAACATGATTTGGAATATTCATAGCTGTCTCCTCATTCTATCAATATAATCAAAGGGGACATGACGGGATATCGTCTGTCCCCTTGATTCCTAATCTATTCTATACCGTAAGAATCTCTTTTGATTTCTCTTCTACTAATTTATCAATATCCTTAATTGCTTTATCCGTCATTTTCTGTAAGCTTTCTTCCAACTGCTTGATTTCATCTTCTGAAATTTCAGTTTTGGCTAATTTTTTTAAAGAATCATTACCATCGCGTCTAATATTGCGTGTTGCTACTTTTGCATCTTCCCCTTTTTTCTTAACTTCTTTAACGAGTTCTTTTCTTCTTTCCTCCGTTAATTCAGGGAATACCAGTCTGATAATCTGACCGTCATCGGTAGGGGTAATCCCAATATCTGACATCATGATCGCTTTCTCTATTTCCTTAATTAAATTCTTTTCCCAAGGTGCAATCTGTATCATTCTTGCCTCTGGAACCGTTATATTACCGACCTGCTGTATTGGTGTCGGCGTACCATAATAATCAACCTTTATTTTATCCAAAACATGAGGGTTTGCACGTCCAGCTCTAATTGTCTGATAATCAGCTGCTAAAAATTCATATGCTTTATCCATTTTATCCACATATACTTGTAATCTTACATCCATTTGTCTTCCTCCAAATCTACACGGTTACCTTCGTCCCGTTAAAATTACCTTTTACGGTATTCACTATACTATTTTCCTCATTTAATCCAAACACCCACATAGGCATCCTGTTTTCTCTTGCCAAAATTGACGCAGTCATATCAACTACCTGAAGATTTTTTTCAATCACCTCATCAATACTGACTTCTTCATATTTTTTTGCATTTGGATTACTTCTCGGGTCATCATTATATACTCCATCAACAGCTTTTGCAAGCAGTATCACATCTGCATCCACTTCTATCGCTCGAAGTACGACACCTGTATCGGTAGAAAAATATGGATGCCCTGTTCCACCAGCAAAAAATACAACCATTCCCTTTGCAAAGTATTTATTTGTCCTATCTTTTGAAAATACTTTTGTAAAGGAACCACATACAAAGGGGGTCATGATATTTGTCATCATACCCACAGACCTAAAAATTTCAGATACATAGATACAATTCATAATCGTAGCCAGCATACCTATCTGATCTGCTTTTGTTCTATCGATATTTTCACTGGAGCGTCCTCTCCAGAAGTTTCCTCCTCCAATCACAATGCCCACTTCTATACCGCTATCAAGCAATTCTTTCACCTGAAGCGCTACTTTTCTAACTGTTTCTTCATCAAATCCTGTTTTTTGTGGACCTGCAAGTGCCTCACCACTTAATTTTAATAATATTCTTTTCATTTTACGCCGCCTGTTTATTTAATTTCATCAAAAAAATTCGTTGGATTAATATCTGCATAACATTGTGAACACATTCCTTCAATTACCGCACCGTTGTTGATTTGCACAGATTTTGATTTGATATTTCCCATTACAATTGCAGATGTATCCAGCACAACCGGACCTTGCACATCAATATCTCCCTTTACTGCACCCGCTATCACAGCGCAGGTAGCCGTAATATTTCCAATAATAACACTGCTTGCTCCAATCTTTGCTGTACCTGACGTATGTATTTCACCAACCACTTTAGCCGCATCCGCAAATACTTCTGCTGCTTTTGAATTTCCCTTAATACTACCTGTTACATTTAATTTTCCTAGAATGTCAATATCTCCTTCGATGCTTCCAATAATATCCATGGAACCTTTGGATTTTACGTCACCTTTAATGGTCATTCCCATTGTAATAACTGCTGTTTCATCAAGTACTTCTTCTGCATATTCTTCTTGCATTAGTTTCTCCACCTCTTCAGTATTTTCTTTTGCTGACGCTATATTATATAACAAACTGTCCATCATGGCTTCGGAATTTTCATCATTCGGATCGTCTTTTTCCAGCAATTCCTTTTCATCCATATCTTCTACCGATTCCTCGAATTCCTCTTCTTTCCCGATTCCAAGTTCCGCCTTGAACATTTCCTCAACCTCCGCTTCCGTCGGTCTGTCTGTTTCCTGCTCAGATACTAAATCTACCTCTTCTTCTGGATTTTCTTCGAACCCCTTTTCAGCGGATACCTCATTTATGGCAGGTTCTTCTATGGCAGGTTCTTCAAGTGACGAATCTACCCTGATATCTTCCGCCGTCTCTTCATCAGCGACATCATTTAACTCTTCATCCATTAGTTCTGTTACAGCCTGTGATAAATCCTCTTTTAATTCCTGAAAAAAACCCATTTTCAATCCTCCTATTTACTTTTATCTATTTTTCGATTACATGTTGTACTGGTACCGTTTCTTCGGTTATCGGAAGTATTACTGTATCATCCATTTTTTGAATACTTTCTATTATTATAGGCAATGCCTCTACCGTTGTCTTCTTGTCCTTCGCATCATGCATAAGAATCATAGCTTCATTTCTATATTGATACAGTTTATCTAAACAGTTGCTCACAATGGTCTGGGTATTTCGATTTGAAGTATCTGCATCACCACTTGATATATTCCAATCATAATAGGTAATCCCTGTCGTATGTAAATAGGAGATCAATTCCTGCATTGTAACCTTGCTCACCTTATTGCTGCTTCCACCTGGGAAACGTACATAAGTTGACCTTATTCCGGTCACATCATACAGATACTCCTGTAATTTACATAAATCTTCACTGTAAGCTTCTGTCGATGCGTATATTTCATTATATCTATGACTATACGAATGCATGCCTAATGTATGCCCTTCCGTGACGATACGCTTATAATTGTCGATGGATTCCGCATCCGTCTTGCCCACCACAAAAAAAGTGGCCTTCACATTATATTTCTTTAAAATATCAAGGATATCAGACGTATTGGCACTAGGCCCATCATCAAATGTGAGGTATACTTTTCTTTTGATATCATCTTGCGGATGTTCGCTTTCAACTGATTCCATCGTTTTTTGTTCTATGACTGCTTCAGATTTCACTTGTTCGATTTCTTTTTGTTCCTGCTGCTGTTCCTGATTGAAAGCTATCGTTTCATACAAACTCTGCATCCGATCCTCAAGGGAATGCACTTTGACCAAAAGCAGGAAACATAAAACAGTCGGTATTATAATTGCAGTAATCATTACTATTAAGATTATTTTTTTTAGTACTTTAACCCTTTTTGCTCGCTCCTGTCTGTTCCTATTTGTTCTCTTTTCCACAGACATTCTAGTTTGTCCTCTCTGTCACAATTCCCTACCATTGTAACACAACTCTTTCACAATTTAAAATGGTTTTTTATAAAATAAAGAAAGAAGGATAACCGTTTGTTTTGGTTATCCTTCTTTCTCTATTTTCTTTCATAATGAAACCATTTTCTATTGCGCAACATCAATGATTTCTTCTGCCATCTGAATCATATCCTCCGCAGTTAGAGAAGTATCGCTTCCCATAATACTATAATGAATACCATTATCTGTCCAGTTCACATAGGATATCTGATTTAAAGTTACTTCATCGCTTCCGTAAGAAATATAGTAGTCATCTTTCTTTTCATTTTCTTTATCTTCTTCTGTCAGTTCATAGTCTTCTGGTACGAATTTGTAGGTATCAATGTAATAAGAAATTGTGATCCCCTTATATTCTCCAGTTTGTTTTGCTGTCCTGGCCTCTTCAGGAAGCGGTTTGCAAATAATAAGATTTAACCTTTCATTCTCTTTGGTATAATCCACCCATAGCTCTTTATAACTTGCGACCGCGTTTCCATCATCATCCATTCCGGTTGTGTTACCAATATTCATATTTTCAAAAGTGAATCCATTTTGAAAAGACTCTATTGCCTTTACTTCATAACCTAATTTATCTACCATACTATCAAGTTTAGCAAAATCCGTACATCTTTCTCCGTCAGATCCCCCAACCAATGAAGTTATCTTTCCAGCCGCCAGACATGCTGTGGATCCTAATAAACCTATAACTGCTATTACTATTATCATCTTTTTAATGCTAAAATGTTTCCTATTCATCTTTATTTCCTCTCTTAAATTCAATTCCTGATCAATCCTGCTTTTTAAGTTAATGGTAGGATTCACGCTCTTAGTCTCGTTTTGCAGTGCTACTTGTATCATTGATTCAAATTCTTTTATATTCTGCATGACATACGTTCCTCCCTTATCTGATTTATTTCCTGATATGTTGGTTTTGGCTGCTTTAAATCTCCAAGCCCTAGGCTTAACTTATTTCTGGCAGTATATAGCCTTGATTTGACAGTACCCTCTAAGCAACCTGCAATTTTTGCGATTTCTTTGACAGACATCTGATTATAGTAATATAAGATAATCACAAGACGATGGTTTGCATACAGCTTATTAATCTGCTTTCTAATGTTTTGCTGCAATTCTAGTTGTAAGTATTCATCCTGTGCAGATATTGCATATTCATCATCAGACCGCTCCTGCATCACATCTTCTAATGGTTTCTCTTTTCTGTTTTTCTTGCAATAGCGCCATGCAGTCCGTTTCATGATCTGAAAGAGCCAAACCTTGAATTGGCCTTCTTTTTGCAGTTCTCCTATATGGCAGTAACATTTTATAAAAGATTCCTGCACGATATCTTCGCTATCAGCAAGATTACCCGTAATGAGATATGCCGTTCGCAGCAGTTGCTTACTATATGTGTGATACAAGATGTCAAAAGCTCTCCTTCTCGACTCTTCAGTACCATTTTTCATTTTTCCTATTTCATCTGACTGTGTCAAGAAACCGTCTCCTCTCTATTTAAAAATAATTTATTTATTAGGTGCACCTACTTATAAGAGCCAGCTAATCTTAAAATGGTTCATTAAATTTTATCGCTAATTCAATTAGCATATTCCATCTCATTTGCTATGCATTTTATCCTTTCAAATGCATATATTAGATATAATCGGTTTTATAGGTGGTGATAATATGGACGATAAAAAATTAGGGCAATATTTAAAGGAACTTCGAAAATCCTATGGCTATACGCAAGAATACGTGGCATCCCATTTGGATGTTTCTAGACAGGCATATTCCCACTATGAAACGAACCGCGCACTTCCCTCTAATGATGCGTTCTATAAAATTGCTAATTTGTATAGCATTCCTATAGAACCACTCATTGAATTATCCGTATTATCAGACGAATCCTTTCATTACGGAGCTTCCGTCGCAGAACAAGATGAGTTAGCGAGATTTTTAGATTATCTAAATGATAAAAATAATGCAAAGAAATTACAAAATCTATCACGCAAAGAAAAAGAATTATTATATTATTTTAATCATATCTGTTCAAAAGATCAAAATGAAATTCTTGAAATATTAAAAATTAAATTGAGAGCAGTGAATGAATAGTAAAGCCCCTTGTATAGTGACTATCTATACAAGAGGCCTTTTTATTAGGTACACGAATCTTATATGATCATTTTAAGAAAGTAATGCAATCAGCCTGCTTGTCCCTAGCCGATCAGCTCCAAGTTCGATAAATTTTTCCGCATCCTCCACCGTTGCGACTCCACCTGCTGCCTTTATTTTCACATCAGTACCAACATATTTACGCATAAGAATAATATCATCAAAAGTTGCTCCATCTGTAGAAAATCCTGTGGACGTCTTGATATAATCCGCTCCAGACCGTGTGACCACTTTGCACATTTCAATTTTTTCTTCTTCTGATAAAAGGCAAGTCTCAATAATTACTTTTAATAATCTTCCTTCACAGGCTTCTCTGACTGCTACAATTTCTTTTAAAACATCATCATATTTTTTATCTTTGACCAATCCAATATTGATGACCATGTCAATTTCATCTGCCCCATTTGCTACCGCATCTTTTGTCTCGTATACTTTCGATGCCGTTGTCATATTTCCATTCGGAAATCCAATCACGGTGCAAATTTTAAGTTTACCCTGCACATATTCCTTAGCGGCCTTTACATAAAATGGTGGGATACATACTGATGCTGTCTTATGATCCATACCCTCTTTACAAAGAACACGAATCTGCTCCCACGTCGCTGTCTGTTTTAATAAAGTATGATCTACTCTTTTCAAGATATCCGATTTATTCATAACATTCTCCATTCCCTATTCTTGTATCTTCCTATCCTCTTTTATTAACTTACGTATTGCAGCAATTCCTACCTTAATAGCAGATTCTGTATCATGCACAATAGGATTGCTAAGACCTTCCTTTTCACGTTCCTGATTACCTACAACTAAAAAGTCTGATCCACAACGAACACCCAGATGGCTCGCTACTATAAATAATGCAGCAGATTCCATCTCTGAAGCCTTACATCCAAGACGGAGCCATGCCTCCCATTTATTTAACAATTCATAACTTACAGGTTTGCTTTCCGGATCGTGTTGTCCATAAAATGCATCCTTGCATTGTACGATTCCTGCGTGATACTCATATCCCAAATTCTTAGCCGCCCATACAAGAGCATTTGTCACTGTTAAGTCTGCTACTGCTGGAAATTCAATTGGCGCATATTCTCTACTGGTTCCTTCCATTCGGATCGCCCCTGTCGCAATTACGATATCACTCCCTTTAACCTTGATATCCATGCCACCACAGGTTCCTACTCTGATAAAAGTATCTGCACCACAGTTCACCAATTCCTCCATTGCTATTGCGGCAGATGGACCGCCTATTCCAGTTGATGTGACGCTGACTTTTTCTCCATCCAAATAACCGGTATAAGTAACAAATTCACGACTATCCGCAATTAGTACTGGGTCATCAAAGTGACTTGCTATTTTCTCGCATCTCTTAGGATCTCCTGGTAATATTACGTACCTGCCAACATCACCCTTCCTGATCTGAAGATGATATTGTAATCCAATCTCTCCTGAATAATTTTGCATACCCACTCCTATCTAGGCTATGGCAACCTGCTTTTTTGATATTCCCGTCATGCCACTTCAAGCGGCACAGACAATCCGTGAGAAGAAGACGCTTGTGGCTTCTTCCCGTGTGAGATTTAGTAATTCTTTGCAGTCGTTTTTTGGCTGCTTAGAATTAGTTCTCACACTTACCGACATGCCGCTTTAAGCGGCACAGACAATCCGTGAGAAGACGCTTGCGACTTCTTCCCGTGTGAGATTTAGTAATTCTTTGCAGTCGTTTTTTGGCTGCTTAGAATTAGTTCTCACACTTGTATCATATCATTTATCACCATTAACTGCAATCTGGCTTAAAACAAATATTTATATTGGCAGATAAAGTTTTCTACCTCCTCATATCCTTTTCTATTATTCTCACTTTTAACATCAAATTGTACGGCAAGTTCTGCCTTTTTAGAAATGATTCTTCCCTTGCTTCCCTGATATGATTCCGACAACTCTTTCCATAAATACCGAATATATTCTTTGATTTTATTAGTAAGCAGAGTGCTTTTTCTTATAATTACTTTATAATATATCATTGCCCTATCTCGATCTACTCCTATATAAACACAGAAATGGTTTTTTTCGACCATTAAAATTTCATTGTGTTTTAATTCTTCTTTAAATAATGCCATATTATCGGCAAATTTCTCTACCGTTTGATGATCCATAGCCTCTATATCATAGTGAAAGAAAAATCTATTGGTATGAAAGATTCCCTTTTTAAATTTACGTTTAAATTCTCTTGCTAATGCAAAAGATTTTACATAAGCGGCAGGATAAATATCTTTATCATAGTATTCTACTTCTATGATAAGACCTTCTTCTGTTGTAGTATAATGCATTTGAATTCCCCCATAAATATTTGTATTCTAATAAATATATGGTACTATGGCACTAATTTTGTGTCAAGATAGCAAGATAAGGGGAATCCTGCCAGGTGTTAACAAAGCCTCTAAGTACCGATTTCTAAAAAATAAAAGATAGAGATGTTGCAGTATTCTTTTCCATACTATCCATCTCTATCTTAAGCTTCACTTCTGTCTTTTTTAACAAAGTTCACAATACGTTTCATACTAAATAGTAAGAACGTTAAAATAAATGCTACAAATACGCCGGCATATCCTTTTGTAAATTGTATCTTCAACATTCCCATAAAAATCAATAGCATAAGAAACATCATTATGACTCCCACGAAAAGTTTTCTTTTTTCAAAAGGTTCTACCATCTGTAGTTTATCAGCTTTCTGAAATTCTGCCACCTTAATCATATTCATACAGATGCATAAAATGAGCAAAACCACAAGCAATAGTAAATGATTTTCATCCCAAACTACATATTTGGCTGCCAGAACACTACCAATAAATAGTAACATGGATGTGAAAAAACATACCATCCTGCTATTTGCATGATATCCCTCATAATAGGCTCGCAAAAGAGAAAAACTTAAGAAATAGATCATGGTAAAAACAAACTCTCCCATCACTATGCCTATCAGGAACATGATAGAGGTACACAAGCACCACATTCCAAGTGCCCTCCATCCATATGCGTAAATTGCCTTATCTTCTTCCTGTATGATGCCTTCAGCGATGAATTTCTCTGCTATTGTATCTGATATTTTCTGTTTCACTACTTTTTACCCTTAATTAGTCTTTTAGCTTCCGCAGGCACTTCTTCCTGGTATATTGCCCAATAGCAATATTGATAAGTACTGATTATTGTCATAAACAATGCCAAACTAGCTAATGTACTAAATAATCTCCTTTTCATCTTTTGTCTCCCTTCCTCATTATTGTGATCATTATAACTAAAATGTATTATAATACGTTATACTTACTTTTTTTATTATAACACCTTTATTCTTTATATTCATTCATATTGTAATAAATAGTATAAATTCTTGTAATAAATAATTGTGATTACTCTCTAAACATTCCAAAGTGTAATTTCTAAACAAAAGTTATTTTCCAAACATTTGTGGTTTACATTCCCTTGATATTTCTTTACAATGTTTTCAATACTAACCAGACCAAACCCGTGTTCTTTGCTATTTTCTTTCTTTGAAATTAAATTTTTTACTCTGTGTTTTGTCGCATTTTCTATTAAAATCATCATACATCCATTATGATAATTTAGCGTCAATTTAATCTTTCTCTTATCTATATCGCATTGTGCACAGGCCTCTATTGCATTATCTAATGCATTCCCTAATAATATTCCTATTTCACCGCTTGACAATTGCAGCCTTTCTGGTATATTGACATGGAATTCACATATAATCTGTTTCTCTGTCGCTTCTGCCTCTTTTGCGTTTAACAATGCATTTACTTCTATATTTCTGGTAAAATTCTTTGCTTCTGTCTGCACGATTTCATGAATAATCGTTTCTATTTCTTTTTTTGCCTTTTCCAAATCATCTTGGTTCAACACACCGCTAATCGCCAATAACTGATTCTTTAAATTATGTCTAATCATACGAATTTCAGATTGGTGTTTTTCAACATCTTGATAATATGTTTCTTTATACTTTAAACTCTGATTTATCAATATATTATTATAATTAATCCGATATAACTTTTCCGTATTTTCATATATAACATAAAGTGTAATATTAATAATAGCAAATACAACAACAACTATATAACAAAGGTAATAGTTAATTACTGGCAAATTAAGCTGGTCTCGTAAAAAATAATACAAAAAGAAAATACTTATTACGGGAATTACTGCCTGTTTTAAATAAATACCTGTATTAGTTATTTGAATTTCTTTTTTTCTCGTTACTTGTAAATAGTGTATTAAGATAAATTTAAAAACATAGTGTATTATCATAACGAAAAATGTGATCATACCTTCTCGTTCAATAATAGTTTCAGAACTATAAAACAATGATTGAATAACTAGAGCAATAGTTAATTCTAAAACCATACTGAATATAACATAAATAGTTCCAATAAAAGTTTTTTGTGTTCTTTTTCCTTCAAAGCATTGTAATACTATAATCATTGTAATAATTGATACCGTTAAATTAAAGACCGTATTTACAAAAAATGTATTCATTATAGTTCCTAAAATAGCTAGAATGATAATTTCAAGACAGATATGAATTTTTTCTACATTTTCTTTTATATCCAAATAACAAGAAAAAAAACGAAAACATAATATCACCTCGAGCATACTTAATACAATTTTTAATATCCATTCCATTATAATTCCATCCTCTTTAGTATAAATTCACGGTAGGCTTCATTAAACTTCCTATTATATTTTTTTGAAATAGGAATGCGTTGTCCATTTTGAAGCTCAATTTCAAATGCTATGGTTGTCCTCACATGCTCCATATTCACAATATAAGATGCATGTACTTGCGTAAACTGATGTAAATCTAATTGTACCAAGGTATCCTTAATACTTCCATAACATTCATAATTTTCTTCTTTCGTGTGTATCATAAGCTTTCTTTTAAAGCTTTCGAAATAAAGTATTTTTTCGTATATGATGACCTGTACTGTTTTTCCGTTTTTATAAATAAACTCTTTTTTCCGCTTTTTCACATAGTCAATTGCTTTTAATAATACCTGTACTACCCGTTCATCCTCCAATGGCTTAACTAAATAGTTAAACGCTAACACCTCAAATGCTTCCTGCATTAATTCATGGTGGCTTGTTATAAAAATAATAACCGCATGTCCACTCATTTCTCTAATCCTTTTAGCAACTTGTAATCCATCTGTTCCAGGCATACCAATATCCAGAATATAGATTTGATATTCATTAAAATCCACAATCTGATCAAGCAACTCTGTACCATCCTCAAATACTTCACACTGCACCTGCATTTGTTCACTTTTACAATTTTTATATAATAATGTTTCTATTTTACCACACATAAGTAAATCATCATCACATATTGCTATTTTCATTTGTATTCCCTACCTGCTCTCATGCCATTCTCTGCAAGCATTTAATTCGTTTCTTAAGTCTAAAGTATACCATAACCCCTTACTTGTTTCTAGCAGTTTGTTGGGACTACCTGTTTCTACAATTCTACGTTGTCCATTTTCTTACATTTTGAACTCCTTTTATATTGATACATGCGCTCATCCGCGATCCTGATTAAATCACTTAATCGCTTTCCTTCCAACGGAAAATGGACAATACCGTAACTAAATTGATACGTAATCACATGTTCTTCATACGAAATAGGGTGATCTATCGCATATTGCATTAATGATCGCAACCTTCCATTCAGTTCATCCTGATCCGTGTGATAGAATACGCCCACAAATTCATCCCCACCATATCTTGCAATCATATCCCTCCCTCTCGAAATATATTGCAAACCTTGCGCAAACTTTTTGATAAGTGCATCACCTGCCAAATGCCCCAAATTGTCATTGACTGTTTTTAACCCATTAATATCAAATATTGCTATCCAGAAATCCGATTTTTCTTCTACACCATAAATACCCTCCTGGAATATTTTTTCAAAATAGCTTCTATTATACACATTTGTTAAGGTATCATATCTTGACAAATGCACAATATCTCCATAGAATCTATGTTTTATGATTGCATTTGCCACTTGCATTCTCATATATTCCATAATCTCTACTTCCAGCTGGCTGAAAAAATCAGCATACTCACTATCAATAGTGAGAAAGCCAAGTAAGACACCATTAATCACTACGGGGGAACAAAGAGAAGACTTTATCCGCAAGCCCTTTTTCGTTTTAAACATATTAACGTCGCTAATTTTATCAAAATCTTTTAATATTACTGTTTTTTCGATTTCGAGACCATTATGATACCATGTAAAATAATCCTTCAGTGAGATACAAAACGTTTTCATATCCTCATCCCTATACCCAACTGCTACTGGAATTTTTAAATTATTATCCTCATCTAGCAGCAGAACCAATCCACTACATCTATTGTCAATGCAATTTATCAACTCAATTACGATTATTTTGAGCAGATCTTCAACATGCTCTATTTCGTTCATAGAATACATGATTTTAATCATTGTTTCTTTTAATTTCAATAACTTATTTAATTTTTCTATATTTCTCTTTTGTTCCGTTATATCTATAATAACGCCTGCTATACCCTTATAGTCTCCAAGTTCATCACTAACAATAGATTTACTAAAAATAACATCATGAAACGTACCGTCCTTATGTCGCATTTTAGTTTCGAGCGATTGTGATTTCTTTTGCTCTAATAAATATTGATCATATTTTTGATAGAAGTCTGCCATATTTTTTTCAAATATTTCAGAATCGGTTAATCCTATGACTTGTTCTTTTTTTAGTCCCAAAAAATCAGTAAAAGCAAAGTTACAGTTAATATAAACACCATGAAGATTCTTTGCATAGATGGGATTTGGAATTGCATTGATAAACGTTTGCAAAAAATTTAAGTTTTCCCCAAGCTTTCTTCTATCACGTTCCATCTGTGTAACATCATGGAAGATTAATATCTTTCCATCTATTTTCCGGTTTCTTTTATAGATATGACTGATATTTACCTTATAATAGCATATATTTCGGTCTTTTATGGAAATGATAACATCGTTCTCCTTCTCTGCCCCTAACATTGCTAATACTTCCTCATACTCTTCAAAAAGTTCTTCTATACATTTATCAAACCCCTCCTGATTTAGTTTTCTTACCATTTTTTTTGCAGATCCATTTAAATTTACAATATTATTTTTAGAATCTAATACAATGATACTATCCTTGATATGATAAAAAACTGTTTCACTCGTGAAATGGAGTGAAAAAACCAACCAGATCAAGGGCAATAATACGATCCCAAAATATTCAATTTTTGTCATGAACTTTATCCATACTATATTTTCGTGAAGTAATTCAAATGCATAACCAAGTTGATAAATGGACACTGTTAGCAGACAAAGCAAAATATATAATTTCCCTTCTTTTTTCCACAAAAAATATCCCATATAAGTCAACCCAAGTGCCGTCATAAGCACCACAATACGCAAATAATAGTTCACATCCAAATTAACACCAACCATTCTTTTTGAGGCTATCAATTAGTAAATGGACATTTAGACATCAAAAGACTAAATTAAATAAAAGGATTCAGATTATTGTATGCTGTGCTAGGAATATCGTTCATTTTCATACCAACTATGGTTCCATCTAAGAAAACGCAAAAATCCCCTGCCATTCCATTAAGAATGGTAGGGGATATCTTCATTCATTTATTCTATTACTAACTCTTTCCAATTATCATCCGGAACAAGTGCAACATAAGTTTTCCCTGTATTAATCGTAATCTCATTGCCATCTGCATCGTAATACTTCGTAACAGCCGTATCACCTAATTTGTTCCATGTTACTGGTATTGCTTTCCCTTCTGTAACATAATATCCTTTTTCATCCGCTGTCAGACAATTAAAGATCATATATCCGTTTTCATCATATTGATGGAACGTACAGCGTTGGATCAGTAAATTCTTAAATGTCAGTTGTGACTTGTCCTTACCATCTAAATGTGGTTTTCCATATTCATAATAATCATATGTCTTTGTATCTTCATTATATTTTAAGTTAGAACCATTATGTTCAAAAGGAAGCTCTACCGTAACAGCATTTATTACATCACTGTTCTTACCCAAGTCAACTGGGTTGGATTCAGTGGCAAATTGATAATGAGTACCCGGGTAATATTGATCATATTCTTTGCTATATTTCGAATTTTTGAAATTTTTCTCCAAATCTCCAGGCATAATATATTCTGTGTATTCTCTGGATTTTCCATTATTTACTCTAGAAAATGTGCCACTGAAATGAGCCGCATAATCATTAGCCATATATGGATCTATGTAGAAAGGCCCCCCGTCATGGCAGATGACAGCATTCCATTCTGCTGCTAACAAAATATTAGTAGGTCTGACACTACGGATACTGCCTAGTTGTTCAATCTTTTCCCAATCCTTGACTAATACCATAAATCTGGTAATTCTACCATTTTTCGTACTATTCATCATTTCATATACAATGTCTGCGTCCGATAACCCATAATGCGGAAGTGCTAATGACTCATTGTCTACCATAGCTGCTATCGGTCTCTGACTCTTTATACTTTCATCAAGCAGCTCATTGGTCAATTCACTTCGATACTTCCCCTCCGGAACAACATCCTCAGCAACTTCCGTTTCTGAAGCTTCTTCTGATCCCTCCTCAAAAGGATTCACTGTTTCAACTGTCTGTTCTGTAACATTTACTTCTTTTTTTCCACAACCAGCTAATGATAGAACCATTGCTATTGATAAAAGAAGCATTAACGACTTATTCTTCATGCAATTCGTACTCCTTCTCCTTCATTATTCATGTTTTCCAAACGGTATCCTATCGTAATACATAGGATCTCTTAAAAAACCCACATGTTAATTTGACCATAAAAGTACATAAATTGCAATGGAAAATTTATTAATTTTAGTATTTCTTGTCTAACTATCCGATTTCAACACAATATTCATATTCACTTATTTTTGTTATTGTATATCGAAATCCAAGAGCAGGAAGTTCCCGCTCAAGCCATGGCATTACATGACTACAATAGATAAGTAGGCGATTGAATACCGTTTCTTTTAAAAAGGGAATAATTATTTTTTTAGAAGAAATCTCCGGATGGCATATTTGTAACTTCCTCATATCTATCTCAAATACTCCTTTTTCATCTGTTTCATACGGTGCAGTTTTATATTCCTGCAATACCGGCTGCTCCATTTTATTTTTCTTTTCGATATAATCACATGCTATTTCTTCCAATAATTGTTCCGATAATTCTTCTGCTTCACAAAGCATAAAACCCTTTTTATCCAATATCAGAAATGGAATTCCTGTAAGAATAGAAGCAATTAAAATATTACAATCGTCTAAAGCCATCACCATTTGATCCAGAAATTCCCGCATTTGATTCATTGTATTTCTTTGACGAAAGCATTCCTTTACTTCACGGATTTTCGTCCAATCGGATTTCTCTTTTCCATAGATACCAATTTCTGCTGCATCATAAAGAGAGGTAATCCTTCCATCTTGATTTAAAACAATCCCGATTTTTATCATTATTACATTGCCCCTTTCAGTTCTTCATACACCTCTTTTTCAACCTCTCTGATCTGTTTCTTAGTCATTGCAAATTGAAATATGGATTCACTCGCCTGAATAAAGTCATAAAAATTACAATTTCCTGTTCTTTCTCCTATGCCGAATAAGGTACTGTCAATATAGTCAGCACCTGCTTTTGCACCAATGATCGAATTGGCTACTGCCATGCCCAGATCATTATGGACATGCATTTCTATTGTAACATCGGAATAGGCCTTCATCGTTTCTACTATTTCTTTGGTTCTATTTGGTGTTAAAATACCAACCGTATCTGCCAAACGTACTGTCTTGACTCCCTCTCTACTAAGTTCCTTGATTAGTGTTAATAAAAAGCCAATATCAGATCTGGAGGCATCTTCCAATCCAACCGTTACATCAACATTTTGACTTTTTGCGACTGCTACACATTCCAATATCGATTTTTGTACCCATACTTTATTTTTTTTCAATTTACTATAGATCTGAATATAAGAAACTGGCATTCCAATATGAATGATATCCGGCCTGCAGACGATAGATCTTTTTACATCTTCTGTATTCATACGACTCCAAACAGATATTTTAGCTTTTGCGGTATTTTCTATAATTCTGCTGATTCCCTCTTCTTCAAGCGGACTAAGACATGGAACTCCTGCTTCTATTTCATAGACCCCAATTTGATCCAGACATTTTGCAATTTTAATTTTATCTTCTGTACGCAGTACAATCCCAGGACTTTGTTCTCCATCCCGCAATGTTGTATCAACGATATATTTGGTCTCTTTCATTGGCAATCACCTCAATGGCAAGTTTCTTAAAATCTTTGTCACTTAAACTAGTTCTCTTCTCCGTACATGTTTCCTTCACCCTACCTAATATTTTTTCAATTATCCGATCCATTGGCAGCTGCATTTTTAATTCCTGCATTTTATATTTAATTGCTTTCAATCCGGAATGTTTTCCTATGACTAATTCCGTTTTTCCTCCTACACATCTTGGATCATACGCTTCGTAGGTCAGGGGATTCTTACTGATCCCATCTGCATGAATACCTGCCTCTACTTTAAATATGTTTTTTCCGATCACCGGTTTTTTATTTCCAATTTTACAGCCCGTTATGTCCTCAAATAACTTCGTTAAATGGGGCAATGCAGATAAATCCCGGTTTGGCTTATGGCGCATCACCAAACGCAGTGCCATTAAAACCTCTTCTGTTGCCGCATTATTTTTAACTCCGGCAAAGCTTGTTGTAATATTATGACCCTCCATCAATATCCATTGAACAGCAAGAGCGCTTGCACATCCATAATTATTTTCTGGGCAGAAATATACTCTGCTTCTCGGCAAACTGTTTTTTATTTCTCTCATCGTTTTGTCATAGGAACCACAAATCAGATCATCCAGACCAACAATTCGAAATTCTTTACAATTGTTAAATGCTCTTAACTTAACAATTTCTCTTGCATCATTTAATTGAATCTGTTGAATTATATTTTCATTGTTTTTACCATTATGACAGATATAGCGATAGAAACCAGGATATTGATCGATTACTTCCACATATTCTATATTGAGCGCAAATTTTTTATGTTCCGGCAATGGTTTCATCCTCTCATATGCAGTAACCGATACTTCAACAATGTCGACGCCAATCGAAAAAAGCATCGTACTAAATGCATGTAAATCTTCCCTGGAAGGCAGACAATGATCGAACGCAGTTAATGTATTATCTATTATTTGAATCATGCAAAAGCCTCCCCTCACGCCTTTCTCCTGTTCAAATGACAAGTGATTCTACGATAGCGCCTCCTTCTAAATGCTGTTCTACAATGATTTCTACATCTTCTTCCGTCACATTTCCATACCAAACGCCCTCTGGGTAAATAGCAACAATAGGACCCTTGTCACAAATACCAAAGCAACCCGTATTTGTGATGATTACTTTACTTGATAAATCTCTGTCATCTATTTCCTCCATGAATCTTTGTACAAGATTCACCGATCCCTTTGCATGGCAAAAGCCTTTTTGCTGACCATTCATTCTACAACTCGTACATACAAATACATGATATTTGGGACTGACCATTTTTCTCCTCCTTTAGATAACTGACATGTTGGCTGCGACTTTTTTCACTGAATCTTCTATTTTATCGTACGTAGTAAAAACTTGAATTCCTTTTTGCTGTAATTGCATTTTGGGCGAATCCCCTATTCTCATTGCAATGACAGCATCACAATCTGCTATGGTATGAATGATCAAAGAGATCTTGTCTTCTTTTCCATCACAGTCCATCTTTCCAACGCAGTACTTATCTATACTTCTCTTTTCGATAAATTTTGCAGATCCATCGAAGTATTCATACACATATAGTTCTGATACCTGACCAAAATGCTGATCTACTACCATGCCGCTCTTTGTTGCCACGGCCACCTGAATCTTTTTAGCCTTGCATCCTGCGTTTTCCGTTGTTTTTTCAATCACTTCTACCTTATGACATGCATGGAACTCAATCGAACGGTCATTTTCCAAGGTGCCAATGGCATCTGCACGACATTGCTTGCAATGATACATCTGTTTCATAGTCTCACCACAGTCTTTTCGCATCTTCATAATTTCCTTATTACTGACCAGAGTCAAATTTTCAAATGCACTTCCCGCCACCGGTATCAATTGCATGATATTTGTAATGGTTCCCTCTAATTCCTTTACCTTTTTAACAATTTCTGGAATATGATGGTCATTGATGCCCTTAAGCATAACAATGTTCACTTTACAGACAATCCCCTTGGAGGTAAGAAGCTGTATTCCTGTCAACTGATTGGCAAGCAGGATTGCTGCTGCTGTTTCCCCATAATACCTGGTTCCCATATAATCCACATATTTGTAAATTTGTTCTCCGATTCTAGGGTCAATGGCATTCATGGTGACTGTTACATGGGAAACTCCAAGCTGTATTAATTCATCGGCATAACGAGGGAGCATAAGACCATTTGTGGATAAGCAGAAGGTTATCTCTTCATCCTGCTCCCTGATCAATTCCAAGGTTCTTTTCGTTTCCTTAAAGTTTGCCAATGCATCACCTGGTCCTGCAATTCCTACAACTGAGAGATTTGGAACCTTACTCTTTACTTCCCTATATTTTTCAAAAGCTTCCTGCGGGCTTAATACATTTGTTGTGACGCCTGGTCTGCTCTCATTGGGACAGTCAAATTTGCGGACACAGTAATTGCAGCTGATGTTACACTTTGGCGCAATTGGTAAATGCATTCTGGCATATTCATGAGCCTCGCAATTAAAGCATGGATGCGTAGCGGTTCTTTGTTCCATTGTTTTATTCTTGTGATCGACCATTGACACCGATTCCCCCTTGTAATATTTGTGATACAGTTCTTCCCGAAAACTGTTTTCCTTCCTTGCCAGCATTACATTGGCAATCTCATCTAAAAAGGTAAGTACTCCCTCATACCCTAACATGCGTTGCCTTTGCCCACCTATTCTGTCATGAATCGGAAAACTTCTTCGAACAATCTCAACACCTAGTTTTTCTGCCATTCTTCTTCCATCGGAATTGCCAATCAGTATATTGATTCCTATTTCCCTTGCTATTTCTTCTATGGTCTGAAAATCAATATCATCAAGGATTTCAAAGCGTTCTATAAAATAGGAATCTGCCACCTCCTGTATCTGGCTGGTAAGCATATCTTTCATTTCCATACATTTAGAACCAGTAGCCACAATCATCGGCATGATTCCATTTTCTAAGCATAAACGCACGGTACTATAGATAAAATCCGGTTCTCCGTAGACAACAGCTCTTGCCTCGCCATTATATTTATGCGCATCTACCATGGCATCCAAAAATCGCCCACGCTGTTCCTTTCTCTTTTCCGGAATTGGTTTCCCTGAAATATCGGAGAGGATCTTCATAAATGTATCGGTATCTCTAAGGCTGACTGGAAGTGCACATTTTTTATAAGGCACACCATACGTTTCATATAGATATTCAGCTACGGAAGGATTATCCTCGGTAAAGCTTGATAATTCCAGGGTAATGCTTGCACCAGCCATTTTGCTGATATCTTCTATATGAGTCCCCCCAGATGGCATTCTTTCATATCTTTTTTGATGTACACCATCTAAGGTACTTGATAAATCCGGCAATAATATAAAGTCTATGGAAAATTCTTCTAACAGTTCTTTTAAATATCTGGTATCTGCCGGAGACAGCATACTGGTCACAATATTGATCTTCTGATGCCTCGTCGGATCCATTTCAATATGTTTGACAATTTCATAGAGTGCCCTCATATAGCCCTCAAATTGGGTTCCTGCATATCCGGCAGATGGAATGGGAATAATTTTTATATTTCTATGTTCCGGATTTTCCATGTAGAATTTCTCAATCATTCTGACTATATCTTCACCGATGGTTTCCGCAAGACAGGTAGTTGCCACTCCGATTACTTCCGGCTCATATAATTTAATTAAATTCTTAAGACCTGTCAGGAGATTTTTCTCCCCCCCATATACCGTTCCTTCTTCCGTTAAGGAAGAGGATGCAATATCCACCGGTTCATTATAATGAGTCGCCATATGCCTTCTGATATAGGTACTGCACCCTTGCGATCCATGAAGGATTGTCATACATTTCGAAATGCCGTACAAAGCCGTTGCGGCCCCCATCGGCATACACATCTTACAAGGATTTACATTCAAATTTACCATGGTACCTCTCATATGCTTCCCTCCATATAGTTCCAAACCGGATTGTTGATGCTATAGTTGATTTCTTTTGTAAAATTAACAACTCCGTCAAAGCCGCTTAATGGATGCTTTCTTTCATGATTATGATCGCAAAATGCGATTCCCAGCTTATAAGCCAACGGCCTTTCCTTTACGCCGCCAACTAAGATATCCGCTTTTTTCTCCCTCATAAATTTTTCCAATTCCGCAGGATTGGCATCATCCAGTATGACGGTGTCTTTCTTAACCAGACTCTCAATAACCTCATAATCATCCATCTTACCAGTCTGTGTACCGACAACTACCGTTTCCATACCCATGGACCGGAATTGGCGTATCAAAGAGATCGCTTTAAAACCGCCACCTACGTAGATAGCAGCCTTTTTTCCTTCCAGATTTTTTCTATATTTAGCAAGAAAATCCTGTAATCTCATAGTTTCCTGCGTTGTAAAAGCAATTGCTCTCTGTCTTGCCGCATCATCCCGTAACGCCTCTGCGATGCGGATCAACGAGCTTGTCGTATCCTCAATTCCAAAAAAGCTTACTTTGATATACGCAATTCCCATCTCTTCTTCCATCCGGTTTGCTAAATACGTGCTTGAGCCTGCACATTGTACGATATTTAGGACAGCCGAAGGGGCCTTAAGAAGACTTTCATAGGTAGCATCACCTGTAATTGTCGAAATGACCGGGATGCCAATCTTTTTTAAATAATCTTTAATGATCCACATCTCACCTGCAAGATTAAAATCGCCTACTATATTGACACCTTTTCTTTTTTTCTGCTCCTGTCCTGAGATGAGTTCCATAATCGCATTGCAGGCCATTTTATAGCCCACAGATTTATTTCCTGAAAATCCCGGCGATTTCACTGGTATGACACGCATCTGATATTTCTTTGACATTGCTTTGCAGATCGCCGTTACATCGTCTCCTATGACTCCTACAATACACGTTGCATAAACAAAAATTAATTTGGGATGATATTTGACTGCAATCTCTTCGATTGCAGCCGTTAATTTTTTTTCACCACCAAAAATAACATCTTGTTCTCTTAGGTCTGTAGAAAAGCTGTTGCGGTATAAATCCTCCCCGCTCGATAAGCTTCCTCTGATATCCCAAGTATAGCTGGCACAACCAATGGGACCATGTACAATATGAAATGCATCGGTTATAGGATTTAAAACAACTCGCGCTCCACAGTATACACAGGCTCTTTGGCTGACTGCTCCTGAAATACTATTGGCGTCACAACGCATTCCATTTCCGCTACATCCATCCTGCTTTAATAAGATGAATTCTTTTCTTTCCTCTAATACACTTGCATTTTCCATAGGATGCATTCCTTTCCGTTCTTCGCAGCCGTTCGTTTTTTCCGATATGCTACAGAACCATTTCAAAATCTTCTTCCGCACTGTCTCTATCCTGTCGATCCATCAGTGCATTGGTAATCAGTTCTGCCAGTCTGATAGCTCCCTTATAGCCAACTAGAGGCATGTAGGAATGGATATACCGGTCTATGATTGGGAAGCCAGCCCTGACAAAAGGAATATCCTCCGTCCTTGCTATATGTTTTCCATGCGTACCGCCAATCAGTATATCTACGCTCTCCTGTTTTATCCACTGGTGCAATTCGTATAAGTCTCCGGCAGCCTTTGCCTTACAACCTTCTAAACCAAATTTCGCGAATAAATCTGCTGCCTCTCTTTCAAAAGCTTCACCTGGTGTACCAGTTACTAAATACTTGGGAATCATCCCCATTTCCAATGCAAACTCTGATATCCCAAGTACGGTGTCGGGATCCCCAAATATAGCCACTTTTTTGTTATAGGTATAGGGATGGATATCAATTAAAATATCGACTAACTGCCCTCTCTCTTCTTCCAGCTCATAAGGTACTTCCTCCTTGCAATATGCCTGTAATTCCATAATATAGGCATCTGTTTTTCCGATGCCGATTGGAAGGGAAAGTGCTTTATATGGAACGCCACATTTTTTTTCCAAAGCGGCCGCTGGCAGTTCACTTGTCAATTTGCCCAGTGCTAAGGTAAGTTCGGAATTACCCGATTCTATGATTTCTTCTACGGTAGTTCCCCCTTTTGGATACATTTCAAATTTTCCAGTCATTGGAGAGTCCATAACTCCACTGGTATCTGGAAGCATGATATAAGAAATTCCCATTATTCCAGCGATTCTTTTCATTTCCCGCATATCTCCCGGATTTACAAAGCCTGGTATGATAGTTACTTTCCCATTCTTTTTGCCGGTTGATACGGACAAGTACTTGATGAACCCGGATACCATATTGCTAAAGCCGGTAATATGAGAACCCTTATAACTTGGTGTATTAGTATGCACCATAAATTTTCCTTCTGGAATCGAGATCTCCTGTATAATAGCATTTAAGTCATCACCGATAGTTTCTGACAAGCAGGTCGTATGTACTGCAATGATTCTGGGGTTATAAATATCAAAAATATTCTTGGCTGCTGTTTTTAAGTTACTGCCGCCTCCAAACACAGACGCCCCCTCGGTAAAAGAGCTGGAGGAAGCCATTGCCGGGTCCTTAAAGTGTCTGGTCAGGAACATTCTGTGAAAAGCACAGCATCCCTGGGAACCATGACTGTGAGGCATACATTCATGTACACCGAGCGCTGCATACATTGCGCCTACCGGCTGGCAGGTTTTTGCCGGATTGACTCTAAGTGCGGTTCTATCATAATTTTCTTTTTTTGTATAATCTAACACGATTCCTCACCTCCCATTGTACCAACTAAAATCGGAGCCGTTTTCCAAGGTGCCTTTACGTAACTCCATGCCGGCGTATAGATACCCATGGTAATATCCCTTGCAAAATTAACCGCACCCTTAAAGCCAGCATAGGGTCCACTGTAATCGTATGAATGCAACTGCCTCGATAAAATACCAGCTTTTTGCGCTACAAATTTATCTTTGATACCAGAAAAAAAGATATCTGGCTTTAAAAATTTTAAAAACTCTTCCGTTTCAAAATGGTTTAAATCATCCACCATATAAGTTCCATCATCCATCTCTTTTGCCATGCCACCGTAATAATCTATAAGTTTTTCATCTTTCAGCCTATTCAGGGTTTCTTCTGATACATATACATGATACTTTTCTGAGTCTGCTTCTACGGTTATGCTTTCAATGTTTTTACTGTCAGCATCTTCTTTTACAAAAGGAAGAATTTCTCTTCCTTCATACTCATCTCTATGGGCGAATTCATAACCCGCCAAAATAGTACTTACACCAAAATCTTTCAACAATGTTTGATAGTGATGAGCTCTGGATCCACCTACATAAAGGGCGGCTGTCTTTCCCTTCAACTTTGTTTTGTAATATTCGATATCATCAGAAATCGCTTCTAATTCTTCGGCAATGACTGCCTCTGTTTTATCTGTTAATTCTGAATCATCAAAGTATTTGGCGATATTTCTTAGAGTTTCTATGGTTCCCTGTACCCCGATGAAATTAACTTTCATCCAAGGAACACCATATTTTGTCTGAATCATTTCCGCTATGTAGTTAATGGATCGATGACACTGAACTAAACTTAAGTTTGCCTGATGTGCATTTTTTAAGTCATCAATACTACTGTCGCCTGTAAACGTAGATACCACTTCATATCCAATCCGTTTTAAAATACGCTCTGTCTCCCATCCATCACCACCTATATTGTATTCTCCGAGTATATTGAGGGAAAATTTATTCTTAATATCACGGTCGCCTTCCCCGATTACAAATCTCACTAATTGATTATTTGCAATATGATGCCCTGCTGACTGGCTCACACCCTTATAGCCTTCACAACTAAATGCAATGCATTTAATGGAATATTTTTTTTCTGCCCATTTAGCCACTGCATGAATGTCGTCTCCAATTAGTCCGACCGGGCAGGTAGAACAAATTAATATCGTAGAAGGATGAAATAAATCCATCGCTTCATCAATTGCCTTTTTCAGTTTCTTTTCGCCCCCAAATACAACATCGGGCTCCTGCATATCCGTGGACAGACAATATTGTAAATAATGATCGACTCCTTCTTCCTTTCTTGCTTTATGCCGTCTGGTTCCCCAAGCATAGTAAGAACAGCCAATTGGCCCATGTACAATCTGCAGGGCATCTTTGATCGGCCCAAGAACAACACCCTTACAGCCTGCGTAGCAACACCCTCTTTGTGTCATAATACCAGGAATCGTGCGCACATTTGCTGCTATCTGATTGTTATTATCATTATTATTGATCTGCACGATGTGATCCTTCCGGTTCTTATATACTCTCGAGCTATACTGATCCAACACTTTTTCCGCAATACTCATGTCCTCACCTCCTGTTTTAGTATGCTTCTATGGTTGCTTCCCCATTTCGAACCTTATAATTTTCAAGGATTGGCAACACAAAAATTTTTCCATCTCCCGGGTTCCCGCTTACATTCACATCCATAATTGTATTGATTACTTTTTCCACCTCTGAATCCTCTACGATCATTGTAAATACTCGTTTGGATATCAATCTGTTTGCTTCTGAGATATATTCACCCATTGGATTTGCCGGAATCTCCCCAGCATCCACAAAAGAATGTAATAAGCTCATATCAATTAATTTTTTACCTCTTCCTAAGACTTTTCTACAAGTAAAGGCTGGAACTCCCGCTTCTGCTAAAGCTTCTTTTGTCACATTGACTTTATTTTGTCTGACAATTGCCATAACTTCCTTCATAATCAGCCCTCCTATAATCCTTTTTTCTTTGTACTGATTGTATATGCCTCTTCTACCGGACTGATAAAGATTCTGCCATCCCCGAAATGTCCGTTTTCTCCAGTTCTTGCATATTTCATAATCATTTTGACTACATCATCCTTATCTGCATCTTCTACGACCATAAGTAACATTTCTTTTGGAATTTCGTCATAAAAGACTTCACCGACCTTAACTCCCTTCTGTTTCCCACGGCCATATACATCCATTTTAGTTACTGCCGGATAGCCTGCTGATAACAATTCCGATAAAACACTCCCTACTTTTTCAGGTCTGATGATTGCTCTTACTAAAAACATAGTGACACCCTCCTATTCATTTAAGTATTAAATATCCATGATTCCGTGTTCCATTAATAATTCTTCCAGTCGCTCCTGTTTCATAGGTTTTGGAATTACAAACATATCATTGCCATCAATCTTATTTGCCAATGCTCTGTATTCATCTGCCTGATTTGCCGTTGGTTCATAATCAATTACGGTCTTTTTATGAATTTCTGCTCTTTGCACCATATTATCCCTAGGCACAAAGTGAATCATCTGGGATCCCAGCTCTTTTGCGAATGCCGCAACCAATTCTGCTTCACCGTCTACCTTTCTGGAGTTACAGATGATGCCACCTAATCGGACACCGCCTGTATTGGCATATTTCTGAATACCTTTTGAAATATTGTTAGCTGCATACAATGCCATCATTTCTCCTGATGCCACGATATAAATTTCACGTGCTTTTCCTTCTCGAATCGGCATTGCAAAGCCACCGCAAACAACATCTCCCAGTACATCGTAAAAAACATAATCAAGGTCATCTGTATACGCGCCGAGTTGTTCCAACAGATTTATCGAAGTAATAATTCCACGGCCTGCACATCCGACACCAGGTTCCGGGCCCCCCGATTCTACGCATCGTATTCCTGCATAACCATTTTTCATAATATAATCCAGATCAATATCTTCACCTTCTTCGCGAAGTGTATCAAGTACCGTTTTCTGCGCCAGACCTCCAAGGATCAATCGTGTCGAATCTGCTTTAGGGTCACATCCAACAATCATTATCTTCTTACCCATTTCCCCCAGACCTGCAGTCAGATTCTGTGTTGTAGTAGATTTTCCAATTCCACCTTTTCCATAAATAGCAATCTGTCTCATTTTTAGCTCCCTTCTGCGACCCTCGGTCGCCCACAACTTTCCATAAATCAAAAATGACGCCATAACTTATGTAGAATAAGTCATGACGTCTCTGTCAAATAGAATGCTAGCAATTTCTATGAAGAAATTTTATCATTCGCTTTCTATTTGTACAATGCATTGATTTGTCAATATTTAATAGTTATTTCATATTTATTTTTACTATTTTCACTATAATATTGATACATTTTTTTATTGTCTGATATTTTTACTTTGGCATCAAGTATTGTACCTTTACTGATTTTAACGAAGTAAGAGCAGATTTTCTGGTAAAAACTTTATTCTGACTTGTCCGCCTTTTACCGCGTCCCATTCTTTCTTTCCAATTTCCATGCGGATTTCCGAGTAATTGTTATTCCTGCCTTCTATCTCTACCGTCTGCATTCTTTTGCTAGTATTAGCCAACATTACAATCATTGTAAACGTGTTCTCGATGGTCTTAGTGACCTGACACAACATTGTATTGTCTTCTGCACTCTGTTCCCGCATCACTTGAATATAATGTGCACGTATGCCAACATATTTTATTTCTTCCGTCACCTTCTCCTTGGTGATGAGTTCTACCTGCCAGTCGATCGCCTTAATTCTAAAATCATCCATCCTTATAATACGTGAAAAATTCTTGCACCCCGTCAATATTGCAGCTGCGAATAGGCGGGGATCTTCAAATAAATCTTTTTTTCCACTGATCCCTTCCAACCTTCCGTTATTAATTACTCCGATCTTATCACTGATTCGATATACCTCATCCCGATTATGAGAAACAAATAAGGTCGGCATCCTGTATGCTTGTATGATTTCCAACATTTCTTGTTCTAACTGCCACCTTAAATAACTATCAAGCGCCGAAAAAGGTTCATCCAGCATGATGATTTTAGGATTTGAAGCAAGCATGCGTGCTAATGCTACTCTTTGCTGCTGACCGCCCGAAAGCTGGCTTGGTTTTTTCCATTCAAGGCCCTCAAGATAAAAAGTTCTTATTTTCTCTTTTACAATCTCTTTCTTCACTTTTTTAGAAGTGCGAAGTACAACTGCAATATTTTCTTCCACTGTCATATTTGGAAAAAGGGCATAATTTTGAAACAGATATCCAATTTTGCGCTCTTTGGGAGGAAGATTTATTTTTTTAGCAGAATCAAAAATTACTTGATTATCTAACACAATTCTTCCTTCATCCGGAATTTCTATTCCGGCAATACATTTTAAAGTCATACTTTTTCCTGAACCGGATGCTCCAAGAATGGCAAATGTCTCCTGTGCTAGTGCAAATGATACTTCCAACGAAAAATTATCCATTTTTTTCTTAATATCTACTTGTAATTTTATTTAAATCATCTCGCCTTCTTTATGATCATGTAAAGACAAACCATTCATAGCCATCATCGTTCCAAACGAAATTACCATAATTACTATGACCCAGGCATATGCTTTCTCTCTGTGCCCTCCCTGAACGGCTGAGTAGACCGCAATTGACATAGTCTGCGTATGTCCTGGTATATTGCCGGCCACCATTATCGTAGCACCGAACTCTCCCAAAGCCCTGGCAAAGGTCAATATTATCCCTGCAGTCATACCCGAAATGGTATTTGGTAATACTACTTTACAAAAGATCTTAAAATGACTCATGCCTAGTGTCTGACCTACATAAATCAGATTCTGATCAATGGATTCAAATGCTCCTCGCGCAGTGCGGTACATCAATGGAAACGATACGATCACAGAAGCTAAAACAGCGGCGAACCAGGTAAATGTCAGTACAATATGAAATGACAGCAATAGCTTTCCAAGCAAGCCATTTTTTCCAATCAAAAGTAATAGAAAGAAACCGACGATTGTCGGTGGTAAGACCATTGGCATTGTCAGCACACCATCTATAAAACCTTTTCCTCTTTTTAATTTAGCGACAAACCATGCCATTGGTATCCCCAGACAAACGGCTATCATAGTTGCAGTAAATGCTACTTTAAAACTGATTAACAATGGTGCTATATCCATCTATACGTTTCCTTTCTTTATTTGATACTGAAACCATATTCTTCAAAGACGGATGCCGCCTCCTGTGTAGATAGGTAATTTAAAAAAGCTTTTGCCTCTTCCGGTGACGCAGAACTCCCGATGACAGCAGCCGGGTAAATGATATCTTCATGACTTCCTTCTGGTGCTTCGCAGACAATAGTTACTTTAGGACTTATTTTTGCATCTGTTGCGTATACAACACCACAATCTGCTTCTCCTGATTCAACCCAGGTAAGTACCTGTTTCACATCACTTCCATAGTTTGTCTTTGCTTTTACCGCATCCAGTATTCCAAGATTTGTAAATACCTGTTCTGCATATTGTCCCACAGGTACTCCTTCTGGTTCCCCAAGTGCTATTGTCTTTACCATATCCCCCGCCACTTCTTCAAAGCTTGTAAGCCCTAAGGAACTACTGACTGGAACTATTAGTACTATTTTATTCCATAATAGGTCTACTCTTGTATCTTTCAATAGTAATCCTTCTTCATCAAGTGCATTCATTTGTTTAGTTGCTGCGGATAGAAAAAGATCCGCTGGTGCACCTTCTTCAATTTGTGTTTGCAATGCCCCCGAAGAACCATAAGAAAAAGTAAGTGTTACATTTGGCGCAACTTTATTGTACCGTTCTGCCAGCTTCGTTGTCGCATCCGTTAAACTGGCTGCCGCTAGAACGGTAAGTTCAACAGGATCTTCTGCTGTCGTATCCTTTGCTTCTGATTCGGCACCCGTCTTTGTGATTGGTGTCTCGGCTTGGGCCGATGTGTTTTTAACCTGCGTACTACCACAAGCTGAGAGCATAGATACTACCATAGCTCCTATTAACATCGTTGCAATAAATTTTTTCATCCGTTATTCCTCCTTTTATTGTTGTATAAAATAAAAACAAGGCAGTCAAAATAACAATTTGACTGCCTTGTCAGGTTTCTAACTAAAATATCGAATTTCACATATATATCTGCTTATTTATACTTTTTTAATTTATTATCAGTTAATATTACTTTATATCTAGAAATAATTCTACTGTCAAATTATTTAAAATTTAAATAATTCTAAGTATCTTTTTGTTAATTTACACTAAGTATTCTAAATTTTATTCACAATTTTGAATCCACTACTGCTCCCTTGATATCGTCTGCTACTAATTTCATCTTATCTACAATATTTTCTACTTCCCTTTTAATGTCACTTTCATTGTGAGTTATTTCTAGAAAATGATAAAACGCGATGTCATTATTTACCGTTCGATTGAATCCGTCATTTTCCTCTTCTTCTACTTTCTCAGGATTTATCAGTTCTTCCAATTCTTTTCTTTTTTCCTTTATTACCTCTAGCTGCTCTTCTTGCTTTTCTTTCTTTTCCGCCTTTTTCTCTGTTTCTTCCTGTTTCTCTTTTGCTTTATCATCTATATGCTCTTTTGCTTCATCCAAAAGCATTCCTGTTATTTCTTCACTGGCTGCATCCAACATGCTATCTGCTTCTTTTACGGCATCGACCATGGGACTGGATTTCAATCTTTCTAACTGTATCCCACGTATAATGGCATTTTCCTCAATGATTCCTTTTTTTGCTTCCCTTATTTCTTTTTGATGTATACCGCCCTTGGCATCCAATTGTAACGAACGGGTCTGATATTCCGTCATACCAGCCTTGTCTATTTCCGATAAGCGTACTTTTTCCTCATCGGAAAGGGATACCTGGGAATATATATCGAAAGACTCCCTTCTTTTTTCCAATAATTCCAAATTTTTTTGCTCTTCTGAATCATCTTCAATTCCATATGATTTCTTGAGTTCCTGTTTATTTTTTTCTATCTTTCCTATTTCTTGGCTGGCACTTTCTATATTTTCATAATACTTATTTCTACAATCTCTTCTTTTCTGCAGATCATCATCTATCTTTCTATCATTCTTCAACGCGCCGCCTACTACTTTCAACGCTTTCGCCTGAGCTTGCTTCCGCTTCTGTGCAATCGGATTTTCATTTACCTTTAAATTACCTGCATATATTATTGTATTTTCCGTTTCTTCTTTTTTAGCACGTTCCATTTTTATAAAACTATGACTCAATAAAGAATTCGTTTTCTGGTCAATTTTCATTTTTATCCCCCTAATTAAAACAAGCCGATTTTTCTTCATAGGATATATCGGCTTGTTTGATAAAATTATTTAATATAGAATCCTAATGCATTCAAATCAATCTAAATCAATGCAAATTCGGATCTCGTAAAATTTCTTCCAAAACTTCTTTAGAAAGCGGTTTATAGAAATAATAACCTTGTACTTCATCACATTTCTTTTGTTTTAAGTAGTTAAGCTGCTCTACCGTTTCTACGCCTTCTGCAATCACTTTTAGATGCAAATCTTTTGCAAGCTTGATTATTACATCAACAATTACCCTATCCTTATTATTACTTGAAATTCCTTTTATAAAATTAATATCTATTTTTAATCGGTCGATCGGTAATAATTTAACGCGATTAAGAGAAGAATATTCAATTCCAAAATCATCAATTGCCAATGAAATACCGATCGCTTTTAATCTATACAAGACATCAAAAATAATATTTGATTCCTGCATTGCAATATTTTCTGTTATTTCCAACTCCAGATAACGTGGTTCTATCATTGTTTCATTCAATATCTCTTCCACTTTGTCAGCAAATCCAGGCTTTAATAATTGTTTTACAGAAACATTTACAGCGATTCTGATCGGGGGGAGACCCATGTCCTGCCAAATTTTATTTTGTTTACAGGACTGTCTTAAAGCCCATTCGCCAATCGCATGAATCAAGCCTGTTTCTTCCGCAATTGGAATGAAAAGTGCAGGTGAAACATCCCCTAATTCAGGATGATTCCATCTTGCTAAAGCTTCCGCTGCTATTATCTCACCAGTGTCTATTAATACCTGTGGTTGATACGCTATTTTTAATTCATCCTTTTCCAAGGCATGGTATAAATGGTTCGTTATGAGTCTTGATTGCCATATATCTTCTTTCATTTCTTTTGAACAGAAAACATATTGATTTTTACCTTTATTTTTTGCTTCATACATAGCAATATCTGCATTTTTTATTAATGCGTTTATATCTTTTCCATCAACTGGAAAACTTGAAATTCCAACACTTGCAGTAATAAAAAATTCTTGTCCCTCTACTGTGATAGGCTTTTCAAATTGACTGATAATTTTTATGGCTACTGTTTCAATATCCTTATCCGATGTAATCCCATTCAAAAGTATTAAAAATTCATCTCCACCAAATCTGCAAACGATATCTGTTTTTCGTAGACATTTTTCTAGCCGGTCAGCGATAATAATAAGTACTTTATCACCACTTTGATGCCCCATGGTATCATTTACATTTTTAAAAGAATCTAAGTCTAACAGTAGGATACCGAATGACTCTCCATTTTTAGTTGATCTTTGAATTGCCTGATTGATACACTTACCAAATAGTTCCCGATTAGGAATATTCGTTAAATGGTCATAGTAGACCATCTGATGCATTTTTTTTTCAGAATCTTCCCCAATCTTAAAATCTCTAAGGATATTAGCAAATGTTCTTAATAATTTTATGATTTCATCATTCCATTCTTTTCTTGCAAGAATAAAGTCAAATCTCATGAACCCAATTATCTGATCCTTATTAAAAAAAGGGATGAGCAACATGGAACCTACCTTTTGCTTTAAAAGTATTTCTTTTTCTTTTTTAACCGAATCGGGAAGCTTAAATACATTATGAATTCGAATCATTCCATTTTCTTTTATCTCATTTTTCCAATAGATATTATTTAATATATTTACATTTATTTCTATCTCATTGCTCACTACACCTTTATCACATCTATAAAAATAATTTTCTTTGTCATCTTTGGAATTCTTAAAATAGATATAAGCTCTTTCAGAATTAATATTTTTGCATAGTAACTCCAAAAATTCGTTCATCTTATCTTGCAGATTAACATTTACATTTTTGATATACGAAGATATTAAAAATAGAAAATCTTGTATCTGGATCCTATAAGAAAGCTCATTTAATCTTTGTATATATATCCTATTGACACAATAAGCCAAACACACTGCCAATGTCACCAGCCCCACTCTTCTGTAATAATCGGATATCTTTATATATTGTCTCTGTATTAAGATTAAAACGAAAAGTTGCGTAATTATTGTAGAAGTAGATGTCATTAAAATAATGGTAGCATCTTGATACAAAAATAGAACAGTTACAACAAAAAATAAAATCGCCCAGACGATTACAGAAGCATCCTGAAGAAATAGGAATATAATCAAAGGTAATGCAATTGATAGCAAAAGAGAATATAGCAGCATTTTTAATTCTCTATTTTTCATATATTTCTGAGAGAAAAAAATAGCGATCCCTAAGAATAGAAATAAAAAAATAGTACTGGTCACATTTGAATTCCATTCAAACCTACATTTAGAGATTAAAAATAAAAATCCACCCCCCAAAAATATGTTCGACAAATAGCCAATAATTTCAGAACGAAATTGTTCTTCATAAACAGCTGCTACATTAGCAGTAGTTGCTCTTGTAGCATTCTGTCCTTTTAATATCCGGTAAACAGGGAGCAAGAGTGGGATCATAATGACGGGTGTTATTTGATAACTATAAAGTAAATAAAATTTAGCGGAAACCCTGGTTATCATGGAAAAAATGAGATACATGGATAATAAAAAAGCAATCAAAACTGCATCTTTCTTTTTCTTTTTATCATTTATATCTAATTTCCATTGATAGATCAAAAACAGACAACCTAACAAAATTCCATTGATGAATATATCCTTACAGAGGGCCCAATAATTCCAAAGATTTATGTTTACCCATCCCATGGATAGCTTCTGTAATTGATTTACTTGTAGACTAATGTCTTCAGATATTGTGAATAAATAGACTAAAACGGCAGAAGGAAAATATAAGATAAACAAGACCCATTTATTTAAAAGAATATCTTTTGTTAAAACCAGAAAGAAATATAATAAAAAAATAATAAAACTACTAATACCTAAAACCGAAAACTTTCTCCAAATCATACTATTATTATAGCTATCCGCTAAAATAGAACGAACGATTCCAAAGCACCAACCGCTTAATGATATGCTGATCAAGAACGCTAATTTATTTAGGATTCCATCCACATTCATAAATAATAGATAAATTCCTATTCCGATACACAAAAACGTGAACATATAAAATATGGCATATAGAACAAATACTGTGTTATTCATTATTATTTCCCCACTTTAACATTTTTTTAACATTTGATACTTGAATTGCTTATTATTTACCCCTAAAATAACAAGCTATTCTGTTAAAGTAGTAAATTTTAGATAATCGGAATCCCTTAAAATTTCCAATTATTAAAAAAACCTACCACAAAAACGGGCAGGTCAAGAGATATCTTGCAGCCAGGCTGTCATAGTGTTATTCTTCGCACCTTAGACCCTATAGCTTTGCGTCTCTGTCTTTTGACAGGTTTGCCCGTAACTATATCAAATTGTCTGAATTTCTCAATATAAAAGAATTGTTAGTAATTTCCATTATAGAAAAAAGAGTCGAAAATCCTTGAATTCCCGGCTCTTTAAAGTATCTATTATCTAATTGCCCATCTGTGCTGCAACTTCAGCAGCAAAGTCTTCACTTTTCTTTTCGATGCCTTCTCCAGTTTCAAAACGAACAAATCTCTTCACTGTGATATCTGCACCAACCTCTTTTGATACACCAGCCAAATATTTACCTACTGTCAAATCACCATCTTTTACATATGCCTGATCTAATAAGCAAATTTCTTTTAATTCTTTATTTAACCGTCCAATAATCATTTTTTCGATAATTGCTTCCGGCTTTTGTTTTTCTGCTGGTAAAGCTGCATTTTCAACTTTGGCCTGTGAGAATAGTATCTCTTTTTCATGTTCTTTATATTCATCACTTACTTCTGCCTGAGATACATATTTAGGAGCAAGTGCAGCAATTTGCATTGCAATGTTGGTTAACGCTTCTTTTACAGAATCATTAACAACTACTGTATCTGCCTCTACAACAACCCCAATTCTACCACCGCCATGAATATAGGTTACCACACATCCATTCTCAGCAACAATTTTCTCAAATCTTCTGATCGATAATTTTTCACCAATTACTGAAATTTTTTCTGTTAATGCATCATTCACAGTCTTGCTCTTATCTAAGTTCCAAGATTCTGCTAAGAAAGCATCTAAATCTTGCGCCGCTGTTTCAATTGCTTGCGCTGCAACAGCATCCACAAACGTCTGAAATTCTTCATTTTTGGCAACAAAGTCTGTTTCTGAGTTGACTTCAACTATCGCTGCAATGTCATCTCCTTTTGTAGCAGATCTTACAAGACCTTCTGCTGCAATTCTACCAGCCTTTTTCTCTGCTTTTGCCTGTCCATTCTTTCTTAAAAATTCTACTGCTTCTTCCATATTTCCGTTTGTTTCATTAAGAGCCTTTTTGCAATCCATCATACCTGCGCCAGTTAATTCTCTTAACTCCTTCACCATACCTGCTGTAATAGCCATATCCGATTCCTCCAATAATTTCTAGGATAAAGGGACGGTTATAATAATCGCCCCTCCTAATTAATCACATTTCATTCAAATGCAGTTCTTATGCTTCTACTGGTACTTCAGCTTCTATTTCTTCCACTTCAACTGCTTCACCCTGATTTACTTCAATGATTCCATCTGCCATTTTAGCAACAATTAATTTTACTGCTCTAATAGCGTCATCATTACCTGGAATTACATAATCAAGCTCTTCCGGATCGCAGTTTGTATCTGCAATACCAATAAGAGGAATTCCAAGTGTATGTGCCTCTTGTATGCAGATTCTCTCTTTTTTAGGATCTACTACAAAAATTGCATCAGGAATTTTCTTCATATCTTTAATTCCACCTAAGTTCTTTTCAAGTTTATCCCACTCTTTTTTCAGATTAATAACTTCTTTCTTAGGTAGAACATCAAATGTTCCATCTTGTGACATCGTTTCAATTGCTTTTAATCTTGCAACTCTGCTCTTGATTGTTTTAAAATTAGTCAGCATGCCGCCTAACCATCTTTCATTTACGTAAAACATTCCGCAACGTTCCGCTTCTGATTTAACAGCATCCTGTGCTTGTTTTTTAGTACCGACAAAAAGAACGGTACCACCTTCAGCAGCAATATCACAGACTGCCTTATAGGCTTCATCTACTTTACCTACTGTTTTTTGCAAATCAATAATGTAGATACCATTTCTCTCTGTAAAAATGTATGGAGCCATTTTAGGATTCCATCTTCTAGTCTGATGTCCAAAGTGAACACCTGCTTCTAATAATTGTTTCATTGAAATAACGCTCATTTTCTTACCTCCATGGTTTTTCATCCGTATCTCTTCCAGTAAAACTAATTTTACTACTATCCATAACTTCTGCGTTAAAGAAGCACCATAGATAGAAAGAATATACGTGTTTTCTCACAACTTTGATATTTTATCATGTTTTAGCTATTTTTTCAAGTTTTTTTTATTTGGATGTAATTTCTTTAGCAATCTGTTCTTCTGTAGAATCCTTTGCAATCAGATGTTCTCCAATGCATATATTTTTATCATAACTATTCTGACATAAGTATTGATCAAACGAAGATGCCGATTTTATAAGTCCTGCTTTTTCTAATTTTTTACTGATTGACAAAGAACTTTCTCCACTTTCTACTTTTATCATAACTTCTTCATTACTGTTTATATTCTCATTTTCAACTATTTGCTTGCTTGTATCTGCTGTATTTTCTGGTTCTTCATCGCTTATTTTGTTATTACTTATGCTATTTTCATTTTCAGCAGGATCTTTTTGTAAGATCTCCTCTTTTACATTTGTCTTTGCGGTATCCTCAAATGTATCAGACAGCGCATTCTTTTCCACCATTCCCAGTTCTTTTGCCTTACTCTTTATCTGCATATCAGTAAGCTCTTTTACATGCCCTTTTCCCGATATACTTAGTATGGTTGCTGTCACTAAAATTCCTATTCCCAATCCTCGTAAATAATATTTTAGTTTCATTTCTACATTCCCTCAAACAGATCAATAACAAGTTTCACTTCACCTACTCCAAGGTCTAGCTCTTTCGCTATTGTCACCGTAGATTTTCCAGACTTGTGTAAGTTTAGTATTTTTTCATTGTTATTTTTATTGTTTTCCACACCCACGATAAAATCACTATCTTTCACTGTTTGATCAGAACATATTTCCTTACTTATGAAAGGGGTAAAAATGTCTTGCACCTTTTCTTCTTTATCAGGCTTTTTATTCATACTAGCTTCTTCTACTGGCGGAACCAATACGGTCTCTTGCTCTTTACTTCCCTTATCCCCTACTGATTTTGTTATTTTATCCACATCCTTGATTGCATTCTGAATACTTTGTTGTTTATCATTTAACATATCGTATAAAAATAATACTTCTTTATGATTTTTGTGAATTTCAACAAGTACGGTATCTGAATATTCATTTACAGCTTGTATTTTTTCATTTGTTAGTTTTTCTAAGGTACGTTCTGTTTTTTCAATGGAATAATTAACTGTCTCCTCTGCCATATTCTGAATCTGACTCTTAGCAGTTCCTATCTCTTGTTCCATCGATTCCTTCACCAGCTCATGGCTAAGGCGTTTATCGCTTTCGGTTGCTTTACTTTTCTGCTCAGGTATTACAAAACTGGAAATAAATATGGCAATACCCAATAAAAGTAAAATAATTTCTGTCGTGTTCATGCATTCTCCTATATCTTTATATCAAGATGGTTCTGTCCTTTAATCACATATTTATCTTTCTTGCCTTGTTCATTCTTTTTTTTATTTTTTTTATGATTAAAATATTGTCCATTCCCTTTTTCTTTTGCGTCATAATGGTAGGCATTATTTGAAACATCATCTGCATGATGAACCTGCACTGCTTTATTCAGTACTTCTTTTTGAAATAGATTCTGCATATTGCTTTGATCCATCATTGGTTTATGATCTTCATTTTGTTTTAAGATATTAAAATCCTGCATTCTTCCTACTGTTCCATTCGCTTCTAATGGGCTAATTGCCATATGATCACTTCCTTTATAAGTTGGACATCTTTATTTCACCTTGATCTCTAATAAATCTACAATATTTAACAGTGTCTTTTACCGTTAGTGCAGAGTCTGAAATAACAATCTTCGTTCCCCCATATACTTCACCTGATACAGTGACACAGGCATTTTGATTGGATTGCAACAATTCCTGTAAATCTTGAATTTCTTTATTGCATTCTTTCAAACGCTCATTTTTTTGTTTATTAGCCAACATAAGCGTTTGTACATATTTCAACCGATCTGGCGCTAATCTTTCACCTTTTGCAAGCTTCTGGCGTGTTGCTGAAATAATCGGTTCAATTTGCTGTAGCGTTTTATGTATCGTTACTACTTCTTTCTGTAATCCATTGTATTTTTCCTTCAAAGCCGGATCAAGTCCAATCTCTACTATGGTATCCGCCCCCATCGGAGAGCCTAGATTCTTTACATTGATAGAATTTGTTGCAATAACCTTACCACCTGTAATAAAACCTTTGTGACTTAACACATTTACTTCCGTTCTTGCCATTACTGTACTATGAAGAATTGCTTCTGTTTCCACATAGCCGCCTGCCTCTACCGTAGCGTTCTCAATAAATTTAGCAACAACATTGCCACCTGCCTTTAACTTCCCCCTTGACATACCATTCATGCCGCGGGCTATGACAATATTGCCGTCAGCCTCTATATAGGCACCCTCTACTACTCCACGTACCTCGACATCACCATGTGCGATAACACTAAAATTAGAACATACATTAGCTGTCACCAGAACACTTCCCTCATATTCTATATTTCCTGTAGCATTATCTACATTCTCAACCTGATAAACATCCGATACAAATACTTTGCCATTTACAAGACAAACATGACCATTTACCTGTGACGTTATAACTGTTCTATCTTCTGATATCTCAATGTGATTACTATATTGTAATTTACAACGTTTCACTTCTCGAGGTCGGATTATATTACCGAGGACCCCCATTCCATTTTCTCCAACGTCCTCTTTATTGAGTTTTGCCAGTACCTCTCCTTTTCTACAATGATTAATTGTATTTAAATTAAAGAAATCAACACTGCCGTCATTTTTCAGTGTTGGTCTGACCTTTAGATCTGTGTTAAAAAAATACTCTATGGTAGCATCTTTGCCATGCCTTGGCATCTTCCCCTTAGCTACTACGATATCGGTACAATACTCTCTGTGCTTAATAAAATTATCAATTGCCTCTTCTTCAATACCCGCTATTACCTTTTGCTGTTTCAACAAATTGATTATTTCTGCTTTTCCCTTTGTTGCACCACCTAAAGAGGGTGGATAGAATCTAGCAATTGCCTGCATTGTATCTGAAGTAACTTTTACCTCTATCATTTCCGGTTCTGGCAATAGCTTTTGATTTGATAGATTAATCAGCGTATTTTCTTTTGCATTTCTGATTGCTACATTAATAGCTGTAATATCAAAAACAATTTTTTTTCTTTGTAAATAATTTGTAACCTCATTGATGTCTATCACATTTCCACCATCTGTAGGCGGAAATATATACAAACTAGTCCCCACTTCATTTAACACTAACTGAAAATAACCATTCATACTCATTCCCCGTCTTTCAGTTCCTCACAACAGTTCTGTTAAAACCCCCATATAGTTTCCTAATTTTCTCTTCATCTTTTGAAGTCCTTTTGTATGTAGTTGAGAAATCCTTGATTCTGACACTTCTAAAACATTACTAATTTCCTTCAATGTCAGTTCTTCATAATAATACAATAGAATCACTTTGCGTTCTTTTTCCGTTAGTAATTCTAAAGCATCTTTCAAAATTTGCTTTAATTCTGTTTGTTCCGCCACCACTTCCGGATTATCAAAATACTTACTATTATTTTTATCGTTAGAAATCTCAGAACCTTGTTCCAAATATTCATTTAAAGAAACGATATTTGTAATTTTCATTTGTGATTGCCATTCTAAAAACTCAATTTCCCCTATTCCTAATTTTCTGGCAATTTCTTCATCTTTTGCTGTTCTTCCTTCTTGTTCTTCAATTTCTTTTATGGCAGAATCTATTTTTTTTTGCTTTTGTCGAATTGTTCTTGGTATCCAGTCCATCTTGCGGATCTGATCTAAAATAGCCCCACGAATTCTAAGACTTGCATATGTTTCAAACTTTACAGCCTTCGTGCAGTCAAATTTATCAATGGCATCTATTAACCCGAATATCCCATAGCTAACCAAGTCTTCATATTCAACATTATATCCCAAATACATACTTAGCCTGCCCGCTACTAATTTTACTAGTGGTGCGTATTCCAGGATTATTTTATCTCTGCTTTGTGAAGATTTTGATCTTGCATACTCGTTCCATAGCTTTTTCTTTTCTGATTCATCCATGCTGCAAATCTCCCGAATCTATTCCCGTATTTTACTTCCCTTCTCGTTTCTATGTACTTATTTTATTTTCTTCTTGTTCTCCTCCTTCTTCTGTATTATCTTCTGTTACCTCTTTCTTAACGACTGTTCCTTCTTCTATATGCTTATCTGAAGATTTATTCATTTCTTCAAAGGAATCCAATACTTTTTTAATCATAATGCCTATGAAATAAAAGGAAACTAACACGCCCACCAAAATCCACAACATTTCCTTTATTTCATAGTGATTCAGAAACATCACAATACTGGAAACTGCTCCTGCAAGTAACATGATAAATGATGGTACCAGTTTTCTCTTCATTTAAATCACCATTTCTGCTTTCCCAACTGCCCTAATAACAAAATCACCTGTTTCCGGGTAAAAAATAACAGTTCTTCCATAATTCTTGCCTGTGTCTGCAGCCAAAATAGGAATATTCATTTCTTTTAACTTTATTTTTGTAGCTTCGACATTATTTTCACCCACACGCACCAAATCATTTTTATTTTGGAACGCAAACATTTGAGCCCCACCTGCTATTTTTGCAACTAATCTACTCCTTGCTGCCCCATTCTCAACTAACAACCTGATCAATTCTGCAATACCCGTATCTGCAAACTTGGGAATATTAGAATTATTTCTTATCCGGGTACTATCTGGCAACATAATATGCGCTAAACCACCAATTTTAGTAACTGGATCTCTGACCGCAATACCAACACAAGAGCCGAGTCCTAAAGTTGTTAATCCATCAGGACATTTACATATTTTCAAATCTGCCATTCCCACTTTAATAATTTCGCTCATAGTTACCTTTCAAGTATCCTTATTCAACCGATATTCCTAACGATGTCAATATTTTTTCATATGATTCCACATCTGGAATCATAATGAAATAACCGTCCAGTTGTATTTCATCCGTAAACTGCGTTTGAATCAGTAAAATTTTATCTCCTAATGTGCCAAATTCAATCGCTGGAACGCTCAATATTGCACCCGCCATATCAATACTTAAATCAGGAATTGACGGATGTATTTTTAGATTTGTCAATGCAGATAGGGCATTTAAATAGGCGGCTGTAATAATATTACCAATCTCTTTTAATGCTGACATTTCCATTTCTGTAAATTCCTGACCGAGACATGGTGTTCCCATTAATTGTGATACCAAATGACGTGCCGAATTATACTCTAGCAAAAACATAATACTGCCGGCAATATCTCCTTCCACTACAAGGTAGATTCCAGCCATTACCTGTTCTTCACCACCCATGAGTGCTCCGACTTCTTTGAAATCCAGTAATTTAACCTGTGGAACATTCATATCGACCTTGCACTGAAGCATTTGAGCCAGTGCTGTAGTCGCATTGCCAGCTCCTATATTTCCAATTTCTTTTAGAACATCATAATAGGTCTGGGACATATCACTTAAATCAAAACCTGACATTATCTTCTCCCTTACTTTATGCTTGTGATTCCGCCAATACTGCATTTAAATCTAATAATGATATCAACGATTCTTCTACTTTTCCAACTGCATACACAAATGATTTTTTCTCTTCTTTGTCATAAGACAATTTCTCCACCTGCTCTGCCTCTAAAGTAACAACCTCTTTTACTTCATCTACAAGAATTCCAATGCCTTCATGCTGTTCAATTTTTAATATGATAATTCTGGTAGCCTTCGAATACTCATCTGCGGGTAAAGACATTTTCAAGCGCAAACTCATGACTGGAATGACTTCCCCACGTAAATTAATGACACCCTTAAAATATTCTGGAACCTTAGGAACTCTTGTAATATTTTGCATACGAACTATATTATCTATGTATTTAATATCAATTCCAAACTGTTCATTGCCTATTTTAATTACAATGAACTGTGTCTTATCAGTCATATTTTTTACTTCTTCCATGGTTCTTCCTCCTATAATCTGTTCTTTAGAATAATGCATTTGCATCCAAAATCAATGCAACCTCACCATCTCCAAGAATTGTTGCTCCACTAATCATCTTGCATTTGTTAATGTATTTTCCAAGTGATTTAATAACAATTTCTTGTTGTCCCATTAATTCTTCAACAACGATACCTGCTAATTTATCACCTTTTTTAACAATAACAACAACCATACTGTCATTTTCACCGCTCTGTACTTCAATATCCAATACATCGGCTAAGCGAATAATAGGAATCACGTTTCCACGTAAGTTTATTACCTCTTTCGATTGTACCTGTTTAATTTCTTCCTTGGTTATATTTTCAATGGTTTCAATCGATCCTAAAGAAATCGCATATTTTTCTTCACCAACTTTGACCATTAACGCCTGAATAATAGCAAGTGTTAAAGGCAGACGAATAATCCATGTGCTACCCACACCTAACTGCGATTTCACTTCCACTTCCCCACTGAGTGCTTCTATCTTAGATCTTACAACATCAAGTCCCACTCCTCTTCCAGACACATCTGATACCTCTTTCGCCGTCGAAAAGCTTGGCAGGAACAATAGATCTATGATATCTTTGTCTGGCATATTTTCAGCTTGTTCCGCCGTAATCGTACCACGTTCGATCGCTTTCTTTTTAACCGTTTGTACGTCAATACCATTTCCGTCATCCCTTACTTCTATGATAACATTGTTTCCATCCTGATAAGCATCCAAAAAGATAGAACCTGTCTGACTCTTACCTCTAGCCTTTCTAACTTCCGCTGTTTCAAGACCATGATCCGCAGAATTTCTTAGTAAATGCATCAAAGGATCCCCGATTTCATCTACCACAGTTCTATCTAATTCCGTCTCTTCACCAGACATATATAATTCCATTTTTTTATCGAGCTTCTTTGACAAATCGCGAATCATCCTAGGAAATTTAGTGAGAACACTTTCAATTGGCACCATTCTTACTTTCATAACAGATTCATGCAAATTCGTTGTAACACTTTCAAGATATTCTATTTGCTCGTTAAAACTTGAATTGGCTGCTTCTTCGACTGCTGATGCCGATACCAAGGAGTTTTTGGCAATAATTAACTCACTGACAAGATTCATAAGTACATCCAGTTTTTCTATATCTACTCTAACCGTTCTATTTACAATAGGTTTGCTTACCTGCTGTTTCTTTTCCTGTTTTACAGAAGCTGCCGATACCGCTAAGGTTGTATCTTTTTTACGTTCCGCCATTATTTCATTCTCTTCTGCCTTTTCCGCGTTATTGTCCTCTTCCTCTTCTATGCCTTCAAACTTTGCTAAATCAACAACAGCTCCTACTGCTTTTTCAATTTCAGATACATTTTGAATCACTTCTATTACTTTTTCATAAGATTCATCTGTTACGAAGATAATCGAAAAATCTTGATCAAATCTTTCATCTTCAATATCTTGCACTCCTGGCTCTGACACAATAATTTCACCGATCTCTTCCAGCGCTTTAAATACTAAAAATGATCTTGCTGCTTTTAACAGACAGCTCTCTTGTATGTATACCGTGATGCCAAAAACTTCATTTCCTTTTTCTCTGGCAGCATGTACCACTCTGATTTCAGTATCTCCTAACTTAATATTCTTCCAATGAGCCAAATCTTCTTCTATGAATGCTTCCTGCTTTGTAGCTGCCTCTTTTCTGACTTCTGATCTACTATCAGATTCTAAGCTATTGCCTTTTAAGATTTCGTTTAACATTTTGATTAACGTACTATTGTCATTGGTGCCTTCATCCGATGTCGTTTGTATAGATGTTACATATTCTTCTAACGCATCCAAACACTGAAATAAAATATCAATCATATTGGCTTTTACTTTAATTGCACCATTACGAACCTCTGAAAAAACATTTTCCATATCATGAGTCAATGCCTGCATTCTCTTATAACCCATAGTCCCAGCCATTCCCTTTAAAGAATGTGCTGCACGGAAGATTTCATTAATGGTATCCATGTTCTCTGAATCTTGTTCCAACTCAAGAATTTGAGTATTCAAATTCTGTAAATGTTCTTTCGATTCATCTAAAAAGATTTCTAGATATTGGCTTACGTCCATACTATTTTATCCCCACTTTCAATATTATCTCTTGTGCAATCTTCTCAATGCCAAGTACTTGATCTGACAGTCCCGCCTCAACAATACTTCTAGGCATGCCGTATACTGCGCAAGTACTTTTTTCCTGAGCGATTACGTGTACTTTTTTTTCTTTTTTCAGATGAGCAATTCCTTTTGTACCATCAGATCCCATTCCAGTCAGTACAACACATACGATTTCTTCATAACTGCATTTCATTAAGGATTCATACATATAATTTGCGCATGGTTTCACACCTTCTCTGGGTGGTTCGTCTGAATAATGAATGGATGCCTTTCCCGCTTTCTCAACTGCATTCATATGCATTCCACCTCGAGCAAGATAAACTTTGCCAGCCTCTAACACATCCCCTTCCTCTGCTTCCTTAACCTCTATTTTACTAAGAGTATTCAGCCTATCTGCAAAAGATTTTGTAAAACCTGCTGGCATATGTTGTACAATCATTACCGGAACTCTTAAATTTTCTGGTAATAGTGGTATAATCTGCTGAAGTGCCTTGGGTCCTCCTGTAGAACTTGCAATGGCTACTAATTTTTTGTCTTTAAAATCATTCACATGTTTTTCCAAAAACTCTACTATTTTAGGAGTTGTATTTTGCTGAATCGTGGGCTTGCTAAATACTAAATTTTTAATCTGGCTATTGGTCGCTGCATCTAAAATCTGCAATAACTTTTTCTGGAAACTTTCTTTTCTGAGTTCTACTGTATTATAAGGTTTATGTATAAAATCAAAGGCACCTAATTCCAAAGCATCCATAACTACTTGGGCGCCATCTACCGTATCTGTACTGGCAACGATTATATTTGCTTCAATCCCTCTGTTTTTTAACTCCTGCAGAAGTTGAAGTCCTGTCATCTTAGGCATGTTGATATCCAGAACAACTGCATCATACTGATTGACACTAATTAATTTTAAAGCTTCTAAACCGTTAACAGTTTTATCGACAACTTGAAATCGATCATCTGCATTTATTATATCACAAAGTATTCTTCTCATGAGTGCAGAGTCATCAACCACTAGTATTTTTTTCACATTAGTCATTCCTTTTCTTTTTGCCTATATTTACGCTCTTCTTCAAAAATATACCGGATAATTTCTTCTCTTTCAGTCTCTGAAATATTCACATATTGCAGACGATGTTCATAATCACCCGGCCTGCTTTCTAATTCTTTATTACTCAAAATTTTACCTACTAAGTTGTACCCCTTTGTTTCTCCGTTTACAATGAGCTGATACCTACAATACACAAGACTTCCTATTTCATATGGACAATTCGCAACAAAACGTATTCCCCCACCACTGATATCAACAATTACACTTCTCTGTAAAGGTAGTCCAGGCACTAAAATACCTTTTTTATCTTCTACTGCTTCCATTTCCTCTTCTATCAGAGATCTCGTATCCATTTCCAGTGCACAACTAAATCTATAAAAATCCCTTCGTTGAAATTTACGCAAATTACTTGTAAGTTCCAAAACTAAAATGTATACATTATTACTTTTATAACGATCAATAATTCTCGCAAAACACTGAAACAGTCCAGACTTCGCATAAAAATATAAATCATATTCTGCATTTACCGGAAGCAATATTAATTTCGTTTTTTCCATAGGCATGGTTATCTCAAGTCTATCCTCTGACAAAATATCAAATACTTTGCTATAATATATCTTTTTATTGACTATGTGCCTATTTTGAATTTTTCTCTCCACTAACTGTAATTCAATTCGTTCACCCGGTAAAATATATTTTGATAGCATTTACAATTACCTCATCCTCTCTGTTTCCCTGCCACAATATGTGAGAAAAAAGCAGCCATTCCTCTCTTTTGTAATGTCTGGTTCAAATCCTTATTACACAAGGTAGCTGCAATATTTTCAAATGCTTTTGTGGACTTGGCGCCTGGACTCTGCACAGAGACAGGCATCTGTTGCATAACCGCTCTTGATAATTGAGAATCTTGAGGAATAGAGCCAAGATACACAATTGGTAATTTTAAATATCTGTTTACAACAACATTTAATTTATGAAAGAGGGACTTTCCTTCTTCTTCTGTTTCCACGCGATTGGCCAGCACTTTTACCTGCGTTGCTTCCTCCTGGAATCTTGGATGTCTGCTCAGCGTCTTTAATAACGAATAAGAGTCTGTGATGGATGTAGGCTCTGGTGTTGTGACCAACAAAATTTCACCACTCGCAACTAAAAACTCTAATACAGAATCAGAAATACCGGCACCCGTATCTATGAGAATGACATCTGCAATTGCATCTAATTCCGCAAGGTTTTGGATAATATAGGTCAAGTAGTCTCTGTTTAGGTTAGACAGACCTGCAATTCCTGATCCTCCTGAAATAAAACCTACTTCAGCCGGTCCCCACGTTATAATTTCTTTAATATTCTTTCCCTGATAGATAAGATCACACAGATTATGTTTTGGTACCGTCCCAAACATAATCTCAATATTTGCTAAACCAAAATCAGCATCCAGAATAATGACTCTTTGCCCCATTTTCCTTAATTGTACTGCAAGATTTATCGCTGTATTAGATTTTCCTACCCCACCTTTTCCACTGGTAACAGTAATAATTCTTGCCAAGGGTCTTTGTGGCTGGTTATTCATTTTAATAATATTTCTTAGCTGTTCAGCCTGATCCATCCTTCTTCATCTCCAATCAAATTTAACGTCTTCCACCTAATAAAATTCTTACAGTATCCTGTGGATTGAAGGTTTCTATATCATCCGGTACATTCTGCCCACATGTAACATAGGATAAAGATGCTCCTGTATGCAATTTCAAATTCAACAAATTACCTAATAATATCGTCTCATCCAACTTGGTAAAGATTAACTTGTATTTCGTCATTGGCGTGTAAGCATCTGCAATACTGATTAAATCACAATATTTGGTAGTTGCACTAAGTACAAGATAAACTTCCCGCTCTATCTTATCGTCCACACAGTGAATCAATTCATTCACATTCTCCCGCAATGTTGTATTGCTACATGAGTGACCAGCTGTATCTACAAAAATATAGTCATATGCATGAAAATCGCGAAACGCATCCTTCGCATCTTCTGCCGAATAGACCACTCTAAATGGTACATCTAATATATTCGCATAAGTCCTGAGTTGTTCTGCTGCTGCTATGCGATAGGTATCTGCTGTAAGTAACACTATTTTTTTCTTCTGTTCCACACAAAATTTAGAAGCAACTTTTGCGATAGTAGTAGTCTTTCCAACTCCTGTGGGGCCGACGAAAAATACAATTTTAGGGCCCTCCTTTGCTGGCATAATGGACTCCGGCTTTCCAAATTTGAGAATTATTTTTTGATAAATATTAGAAAGTACGTAATCAATTGGCATATTGGATTTACTGTTTTTTTCCACCTCGTCTATAATTTGATTTGCATATTTTTCATTCACTTCGTTATTGATCATTGTGTTATATAACAATTGCATAAAAACAACCATCTCATCTGGTTCTTCTTGCTCTGAAAGAATCTCATGTTCTTTTATACGATTATTATCTGACTTATGTAACTGTTGCTCGATCAACAACTGAATACTATCCAGTTTTTCTTCTAACATGCTGCCAGCGTTTTCTTCCTCTTTCAAACTGACTTTCGGCACATCCTCTCTGAATGTACTTTCCCTTTTACCTGTACCGCTCTTTAATATTTCTTTCGTAATGGAGGCAAAAGGATTGGTTTCTTCCTCCAGTGCTGCTGTCACTTCGACCAGTTGCGATTTCAAAAAAGAAAATAATCCTTTTTTCTTAATTGTCTTCACATTCATAATAACCACATTCTGTCCTAATTCCTTCTTTGCAGTTTCGATTGCTTCTTCTTCCGTTTTTCCTTGAAACTTCTTAATTATCATTATGTTGTCACCATCCCAACAGATTGTAATTCAATGTTTGATTCTATTTCATTGTAGGATACTACAATTAAATCTTTAAAATAATCTCCGGTTAAGCGTTTAAAGTACATTCGCACAATTGGGGAAGTAATTACAATCGGATTTTTCCCTAAATTTTCTAATTTTTGGGTCTCTCTTTCCAGGGAAGACATAATAGCCTTCGTTTTTTCCGGATCAAGAGATAAGTAAGCGCCCTGTTCCGTTTGTTTCACACTTGCCATAATTTCCTGCTCCAATTTTGGATCTAATGTAACAACGCTTGTTGTCTCATTAGAAGGAAAATATTTACTAGATATTGCGCGCTTTAGACTCTGCCTTACATACTCCGTTAAGATATCCGTATCCCTTGTCGTGGATGCATAGTCCGCCAAAGTCTCAAATATAGTAAGTAAATCTCTGATGGAAATACCTTCTTTTAATAAATTCTGAAGAACCTTTTGGATCTCTCCAAGTCCCAAAGTCTTTGGCACCAATTCTTCAATTAAAGAAGGATTACTTTCTTTTAGATTATTGACGAGATTCTGAACATCCTGCCTAGTCAATAATTCCGCTATGTATTGCCGTATAATCTCTGTTAAATGAGTCGCTATAATAGATGGGGGATCAACCACTGTATAGCCCAAACTCTCAGCACGTTCTCTTTGTCCTTCCGTAATCCAAATCGCCGGTAAATGAAAAGATGGTTCATAAGTAGGAATACCCGTAATCTCTTCTTCTACAAAACCAGGATTCATTGCCATATAGTGATCAAAAAGAATCTCCCCTTCACTAATTTGAATCCCCTTTATTTTTATAATATATTGATTCGGATTAAGCTGTATGTTATCACGTAACCTTATAATCGGAACCACCGTCCCAAGTTCAAGAGCTACCTGACGCCTAATCATTACCACACGATCTAATAAATCACCGCCTTGATTCACATCCGCTAGTGGAATGATACCATAACCAAATTCCAATTCGATAGAATCAACCTGTAAAAGTGAGGTAACATTTTCTGGTTGCCTGATTTCTTCTGCCGCCATTTCATCCGCATCTGTTTCATTTTCTATCTTAGCTGTCTCTATTGTACCAGAAATCATCCTTCCTGTAATGATAAATATAAAACCCAGTGTTAAAAACAGTAATGTATTAAGAGGCGTCAGAATCCCAAGACCTATAATCGTAATTCCAACAAAATAAAGAACCTTCGGTACCCCAAATAACTGGCTTACAAGTACGGTACCAAAGTCGGCATCTTTTGAGCCTTTGGTAACTAAAATACCAGTTGAAAGCGAAATCAAAAGCGACGGTATCTGGCTGACCAGACCATCCCCTATTGTTAAAATTGTATATTTGTCAACTGCATCCGCAAGCGTTAATCCACTTCTGGTCATCCCCATGGCAATACCACCTACAATATTAACAGCTGTTATCAAAAGTCCTGCTGTTGCATCCCCCTTTACATATTTGACTGCACCATCCATAGCCCCGAAAAAGGAAGACTCTTCCTGAATCTTATCACGTCGTTTTTTTGCTTCGGCATCTGTAATGGCACCTGTATTTAAATCAGCATCTATTGCCATCTGCTTACCCGGCATCGCATCCAATGTAAATCTGGCTGTTACTTCAGCAACACGTTCAGACCCCTTATTAATCACCATAAATTGGATTATGATTAAAATAACAAACACTATAATTCCAATTATTAAGTCTCCACCACCTACAAACTGCCCAAATACCTTTACTACATTACCAGGATTGCCCGTTTTCAGAATCAATCTTGTCGAAGAAATATTCAGTGCAATCCTAAAAATAGTGGTAAAGAGCAGAATCGTAGGATAATAAGATAAATCCAAAATTTCCTTTGAAAACATCGCTCCGAACATGATGGTAAATGCCAATGATATGTTAAATGCTAATAAAATATCCAGTAGCCATGACGGAATTGGTACTATAAACATGATAAAAGCTGATAACACATAAATTGCAACACCAAAATCTGCCTTTTTCATCTGTCTTCTCCCCTGTGTTAATTTAAAAACCTATACTTTTCCCTGCATATGATATACCATTGCAAGCACTTCCGCCACTGCCTGATATAACTCAGGCGGTACCATTTCTCCAATTTCAACATTGGCATACAACATTCTGGCTAATGGCTTATTTTCAACGATCTCAACCTTATTTTCTTTTGCGATCCGTTTCATCCTCTGCGCTAAATTATCCTGTCCCTTTGCTACTACGACCGGTGCTTCTGCACTATCTGGTTCATATTTGACCGCTACCGCATAATGGGTAGGATTTGTGATAACTACATCTGCCTTAGGCAGATTCTGCATCATCCTACGTTGAGAAGCTTCCCTCATCTTCTGTCTGATTTTCCCCTTGATCTGTGGATCACCCTCAGCGTTCTTAAATTCATCTTTTACTTCCTGCTTGGACATTTTCATATCTTCACTAAATTTCCACTTTTGATACCCAAAATCCAGTATTGAAACCACCAGGTAGATGTAGGAAATTTTCAAACCCAAATCAATTGCTACTGTACCCACCATTGCAATTGCCTGATTTAGTGATATCTCATATAGAAGAAATAAATAATTCCATTGCTTTTTTAAAGTAGAATAGATTACCGTAATAATAATTATAATTTTAATGACGGATTTTAATAATTCCAATAACGATCTTGTTGAAAACAATCTTTTCATGCCTTTTAACGGGCTCAATTTACTTAATTTAGGCTGTAATGGTTTTGTAGTGGGTCGCCATTTTACTTGTATAAGATCTCCAATAAATGCGACAAGGAACCCAATTATAAATACGGGTAATACAATGATTAAAATGCGTATCATCGTGTTGGTAATTATAGATGCTACCTCATGAACAGGCACTGCTCCTCCCATATTTTTCACCAATTCAGGAATCAATCTATATACCGTTTGAAAAGTGCTTTTTAAATCAGTTCCTAGCGCTTTGATCCAGAATTTTAATATTAGGAACAGTGAGAGCAGACTCAATGCATTGCTTAATTCTTTACTCTTTGCTACATTACCTTCTTTTCTCGCATCCGTTAATTTTTTCTGTGTGGCCGGCTCCGTTTTTTCACCGCCAGGACCATCTTTTGCAAAATATTGCAAATTATATTTTAAAATCACATAAATACCTCTGCCTTATCCATCAGCATTTTTACATTAATGCCTCAACAAAAGAAACCATCATTTTTTTCATCTCAATAAAAACAAAGTTAGATGCACTGGGCAATAAACCAATCGTTGCATATAAAATGCCCAGACCTGCTAAAATCTTTAACTGAATACCAACGGAAAACATATTTAATTGTGGTGCTATTTTAGCTAAAATACCAAGTACCGCATTCAAAAGCGTGATGACTGTAAATACCGGCAAAAAAATCCGAAAGCCGATTACAATATATTCACTTAGAAAAGTTATCGAAGAGCTTAAGATTTTTGAAGTATGAAAGATAGCTCCGTTAATAGGAATCAAGGTAAAAGTCTCTACTAATGCGTTTAATATATATCGATACATACCCGTTGCAATTAGAAGCAACATCATCCCATATTGATATAACAGACCGGTAATTGTTGAATTCTCTTTCGTCATTGGATCCATCTGACTCGCCATGGATAATCCAATCTCCATATCTACCATTCTTCCAGCAAATGTCATAATAGTAGTACACATGTTTGCACCAAAGCCTATGAGAATTCCTGTAGCTGCTTCCTTTAATAAAATCGTCGTATATCCCAACAGCGTTGTGTATGGAACAGTTTCATGCGGCACTATAATATTATATAACAAATAAGACACAAAGAAGCTAAATGCAATTTTAACTCGTCTTGGCACATTATTATTAATACCAAAAAAAGGGACAATATAAATAAAGCAAGTTACTCTTGTCATAATGAATAAAAAATATTCCAGTTCTGAAAATGAAAATGAAAGATTGATCATACTATTACCTTATATAAATTGAGAAATCTGACCATAATTTTGTCATAAATGTAATCATACGATTTAACATCCATTCTCCAAAAAACATCAATCCCAAAAAAATACATATAATTTTTGGAACGAAAGTCAATGTCTGTTCCTGTATGGATGTGACTGTTTGGAATATACTTACAATTAATCCTACAATTAGAGATATGAGAAGTAACGGAGCCGCTGTTTCTATAATGGTATAAAGAGCAGTTCTTGTTATTTCACTAACTACATCTGTTGTCATTGTCAATGCCCCTTTTTAATAAAACGTCTTTACCAGGTTACCTATCACAAGATTCCACCCATCTGCCATAATAAACAATAAAATTTTAAATGGCATGGAAATCGTGGTCGGCGGTAACATCATCATACCCATACTCATAAGTGTAGAAGCTACCACCATGTCTATCACAATAAAAGGAATATAGATTAAAAATCCAATAATAAATGCAGTCCGCAATTCACTTATGATAAAGCTTGGAATCAAGATGGTAGTAGGAATATCGTTTAATTCTTCCACGTCTTCCGTACCTGCAATCTCTAAGAACATTTTTACATCTTTTGTCTGCGTTTGCTTATACATAAATTGACGTAAAGGCTCCATTCCCTTCTGCAGTGCTTCTTCCTGCGTAATCTCACCTCTATCAAATGGTTGTACAGCCTCTACGTTTATCTGCGCAAAAATGGGACTCATAATAAAAAAAGTAAGAAAAAGTGCAATTGCGATGATGATCTGGTTAGGAGGGGATGTCTGCGTACCAAGCGCTGTTCTGGTGAAATGCAGAACAATAATGATCCTTGTAAACGAGGTGAGCACCATCAGCATAATAGGAGCCAGTCCTATCGCTGTTAAAATAATTAAAATTCTTAATGAACCAGCGATTTCACCATCTCCGTTGTTATATGTAATCGTTAGATTATTTGCCACATTCAATTCTTTTAAATCTTCTCCTGTCGACGCACTTCCAGGTTCTTTTATATTGGTCTTCGTATCTGTAGTCCCCGTATCATTAGAAGTGATACCAGTTCCCATCGCATATGCGCTAGTAGGGAAAATTATGCACAATATGCCCACTAGTAACAGCAGGCACAAATTTTTTACTACCTTATTCTTAATAAATAAATGTTTCATTATTAGCTCCCATAGGCATGCCCTGTACTAATCCCAATCCCTTAATCAGAATTTTTTTTACCAGATGCAATTGCTTTTGCCTTCTCTAGTATCTCTTTGAAATTCACTCTTTGGTCTTTTTCATCAGGGAACTTAATTTGTTCTCTATCCAGCTCAGTTAAAAGAGTCACCGTGTCTTTACACACTGCGATTACCAAGTATTTATCACCTGCTTTAACAAGCTGTAAGTACTTGTTCGTTGTAATTTTATACGTCTCAATAACTTGAATATTTTTGCTGAAACTTCTTCCCTTCTGATAATTGGCAACCCACTTGGTAGTAAAAAAAGTGATTGCCAATACAAATATAAATATGATTACTATCGTCAGAAATTCAGCTATAGCATCCAAACTGCTATAATGGGTTATTAACATTTTAACCTACAACTTTCTTAACTGCTTCTATTACACGGTCTGCTTGAAATGGTTTTACAATAAAGTCTTTTGCTCCTGCTTGAATAGATTCAATCACCATAGCCTGCTGACCCATTGCAGAACACATGATTACAGTTGCTCCTGCATCATTTTCCTTGATTTTCTTTAAAGCTAAAATTCCATCCATCTCTGGCATTGTAATATCCATAAGAGTCAAATCCGGCTTTAACTCCAGATATTTTTCAACGGCCTTTACACCATTTTCCGCTTCTCCAATAACGTTATAACCGTTTTTTGTTAAAATGTCCTTAATCATCATGCGCATAAATGCTGCGTCATCACAAATCAAAATATTCTTAGCCATATTTTGTCACTCCTATTCCATGTTTTTATTTTATGATTTCCGTTACACGAATACCAAAGCTCTCTTCTATTACTACTACCTCGCCTTTTGCAACAAACTTACCATTTACAAGAACATCGATTGGTTCACCAGCGATCTTATCGAGCTCAATAATAGTTCCTGGCGCAAAATCCAAAATTTCCGCAATCGATTTTTTAGTCCTTCCTAGTTCCACCGTTACTTCCAGTGGCACATCCATAATTAATCCAATATTTTCCTGACCTGCTACGGTAAAGTTATTAGAGAAATTTTGAAATTGTGCTGGTTGAATATTAATATTCTGATGCATTTGAGGCATTCCCGTTTGCATTTGTGGCATTCCTGCTTGCATTTGTGACATTCCTGCCTGTGTTTGTGGTATTCCTGTTTGCATTTGTGGCATCCCCATCTGTGAATTTAGATTTCCATAACCTTGATTCTGGTTTTGCATTGTCATATCTGCCTGCGGCGCTACATACGGTTGTGGTTCCTGTTCGGCAGTGGACGCGCCAGCTGCTGCATTCTGCTGATCTATAAAAGTATCATAGAGAGATCTTGCGAAATCCAAAGGATATAATTGCATAATTGTACTATCAACGATATCCTCAATTTGCATCCGAAATGCTATTTTAACAAAAGTATCCTCTAAAAACGGAGCAATCTCACCCGCTTGTTTGAATTCCCCTAAGTCAATCAAACTCGCATTTGGAGGACTAATATCAATTGTCTCATTCAACATAGATGACAGTGAAGTAGCTGCAGAGCCCATCATTTGGTTCATCGCTTCTGAAATAGCACTAAGATGTAGTTCTGTTAATGCTCCATCCGTATTGGTTCCATCTCCACCCATCATCAAATCTGTAATAACTTTCACATCATGCTCTTTCAACACTAAAATATTACTTCCTGCTAAACCAGTTGTATATAAAATTTCAATGAACACACATGGTTTTTCATATTCCCTTAACACGCCTTCCCAAACCTCAGTCGTTACGACGGGAGTGGTAATACTAACTTTTCGATTTACTAAGGAATAAAGTGTTGTAGCCGATGTCCCCATACTTATATTTGCAACTTCACCAATTGCATCTGTTTCTGCTTCCGTTAAGCTTATATCCGGAGCAGCTGCATGCCCTATACCCGCATCTAACTCAGAATCTCCTGTATTTGAACTGCTTTCTGGCAAATCCATGCCCGCAAGCAACGCATTTATCTCATCCTGGGACAACATTCCGTCCATGTCTTATTCCCCCTCTCTTACTACCGAAGCTACCCGTGCTGCATAAACGTCCTTATTTGCACCAGGCAATGCGGTAAATTTCCTTATATTTCCAACATAGACATCTAATTCACTATCTACCCTTGAATTTAACCGAATAATGTCACCAACTTGTAAGTTCATGAAATCATTCACAGACACTGTGCTTTTTCCAAGGACTGCTTTGACTGGAATTTCTACTTTCTTAATCAAAGACTGTATGTAATCCTGATAATTTACATCGGAATCTTCTTGCATCGTAGAATACCAATACTTCGTATTCAACTTGTCCATGATATTTTCTAATGTAAAATAAGGAAGACAAATATTCATCATACCTTCCGTATCACCAATTTTAAGGTTTAACGTAACAATGGCAATCATATCATTAGGAGCTATTACTTGCGCAAACTGTGCATTTGTTTCTATTCTTTCCATGACTGGATTTATTTCCACAACATTTTTCCAGGGCTCTCGTAAAAGCTGCATAGAAATAATCATTATCTTCTCAACGATAGTCATCTCGATCTCAGAAAATTCCCTTGTTTTATCCAATGGACTCCCCTGGCCACCGAGCATTCTGTCTATCATGGCATAACCAAGATTCGCAGCCAGCTCCAATATAATATTACCATTTAATGGTGCAAAATTTACAATCCCCAATAAAACAGGATTAGACAATGCATTAGAAAATTCAGAAAATGTTACTGTCTCGGAACTAACAACTTCTACTTGAATATTTTTTCTCAAATATACTGGTAAATTCGTAGATAATAATCTTCCATAGTGTTCAAAAATAATTTCTAAGGTTCGCAAGTGCTCTTTGGAAAATTTAGCAGGCCTTTTAAAATCGTAGCTTTTCACCTGCTTTTCACCATCATTTTGCATGTCGTCCATGTCAAGTTCGCCAGTACTTAAAGCCTGAAGCAAACTATCTATCTCGTTTTGTGACAGGACCTCTCCCACGTCAACCCACCTCCTATCATTTGATTTTTAGGTGGAACATAATCTTCTATTGAAACAAAATATCACTAAAGGAAACGTCATAAACAAATTGAGAATCGAACAATGCCTGTATTTTTTCCAAGATCTCTTTTCTCATTGCACTCTGCTCTGCCTGTGCCTCTTCTAATGTATATGTTCCTATCACCTCATTAATTGCACTTTTAATCAAACTTTCCTTCGTTGATAAAGTAGAACCGAAACTTTTATACCCTTTGTCTTTGGTATTCAAGGAAAGCGTGACTGCAACCTGCGCATAATGTGTTGTATCATCACTTCCTTTTGCCAGAGGAATAGTCATTTTTTCTGCAATATCATAAACCTCTGTATCTTCAATGGATACTTCTGTTGTCGTCTCACCGCCTGTGGCTGGTGTTCCAATATCTAACTTGATAATACTAGCAATATCTGTAACTAAAGCCGCTGTCTTATTGGATGCACTTGTTACGCTGAACATCATGATCGACGTCAATACAATGTTCACGATAAGTAATGCTAAAATCAAGATAGAAAGCAAATTCTTTTTCATTTTGGCCTCCTTGCCTTTCATCTAATAGGAACTAAGGGAATGATAAATCTTAATTTCTACGCGTCTGTTTCTGGCACGTCCCTCTACCGTAGAATTGTCTGCGACCGGGACATATTCTCCTCGACCCGCATGCTTTATCATCGATGGATCTAATGTTGTATTTGCTGTCAAATAATCAAATACAGATAAAGCTCTAAAACTACTTAATTCATTATTATTTGCAAACCTAACGGTGTGAATAGGAACATTATCCGTATGTCCCTCTACTTCAATGATACTTTCCGCATATCTTCCCAGTAATTCTCCCAGCTTTTCCATCATGGGAAAAGATTCCTTTTTTAATGCTGCGCTTCCAGAATCAAAAAGCAACGCACCATTTAAGGTAAGTTGTACATACTGGGATGTAAAATTAATATCAACTTCCTTATCCAATTTTTCTTCTTTTAATGATTCAGCAATTCTTTCAGCCAGTTCCTCAGATTTTTTCAATTTTTCGGATTCCACTTCATCAAGAGCATCTTTTAACTCCTCACTGCCTTCTGCCGACTTCCCTGTACTGTTAAAATACTGATCTAATTGATTTAGCTGGCTGATACCATTACTGATTAACAACCCATCTCCTATGGATGTGGAACCTGATTGAAAAATGCTAAATGTCTGCGAAAAAGATGCCGCTACCAGTTCGAATTTTTGCGCATCTACACTAGACATGGAAAATAAAAGAACAAAAAAACATAAAAGCAAATTCATCAAATCCCCAAATGTAGTTGTCCATTCAGGTGCCCCTGGCTTAGGCGGATCTTCTTTTCTTTTTGCCATCTATTCTTCACCCCCTGTGTTAGCGGAAGCATTTTGCCTTTCAGATGGTGCTAAGAACGATTTCAACTTTTCTTCAATGACACGGGGATTTTCTCCTGCCTGTATTGAAAGAAGACCCTCTATCATAATTTCTTTGACCATCATCTCTTGTTCATTATTCACTTTTAATTTTGTTACAACTGGCGTACATAACCAGTTTGCAAGCATAGAACCATAAAAAGTAGTAATCAGGGCAACGGCCATAGAAGGTCCTATCGAAGCCGCATCATCCATCTGCTTCAACATATTAATCAAACCTATTAACGTACCGATCATACCCCATGCCGGACCCATAGAACCCAAATTTTCCCAGAATGCAAAATTCTTCTTATGCCTGCCATCGATACTTACAAGCTCTGTTTCCATAATGGCACGAACCAGATCAGGATCTGTACCATCTACAATCAATAAAATTCCTTTTTTCAGAAACGCGTCATCCAAATCACCAGCTGCTTCTTCAAGAGAAAGGAGACCTTCTTTACGTGCAACATTAGATAAATCAATGATTTTCTTAATAATCTCTGGCGTATTGACACTAGGCGCCTTAAAGACAAGTGTAAAACTCTTTAATCCTGCTATGTAGTCTGCTACCGTGCTAGAAGCAAATACAGCACACAAAGAACCACCAAGGGTAATCAAAACAGATGGAAAGTCTAAGAAATTCATAAGTGCTGCAATTCCCTGGTCGCCGATGCTTATAGATATAATTACCAGTACGATACCTACAACCAAACCTAATAATGATGCTAAATCCACTGTAAACACCTACTCTTTTGCACTAATCCGCAAAAATATCCTTTCTACACAATTTTACAAGATTTTTCACTTCTTGTCTACTTTCTTTTACAATAATTTTCTTACCGGTAGTAAGCGAAATAACCGTATCTGGAGTTTCTTCCACGATTTCAATTAAGCTTACATTGATCAATATTGTTGTTCCGTCCATTCTAGTCACTTCTATCAAAATATTCCCCTCCCTCTTTTGTATTAAGTAATTAGTGTCACTTCCCCTATTCTTCTTTTCATTTACCTATCATAATTGAAGTGGTAAAGGGAAACTAATCAAATAGTTTCCCCTATTTATATATTTTGTGTATTCTATCTACATGATTGTATTAATTATTAACGTTTTAAATTAACAAGTTCTTCAATCAAGGTATCGGATACCGTAATAATTCTACTATTCGCCTGAAAACCTCTTTGGGTCGTAATCATTTCAGTAAATTCACTGGATAAATCTACATTGCTCATCTCCAATGTACCGGTCGTAATCGCTCCTCCATCCAAACTTTTCACTTCTTTGATGGTCGGATCTCCTGAGTTTGAGGTCGCAGAATATAGATTGTCCCCCTCTTTTTCAAGCCCGGATGCGTTGGCGAACTCCGATACCGCAATCTGACCTAATAGCCTCGACTGACCATTGGAATAAGATGCATAAATCTTACCCGTATTTTCCACCGAAATGCCATTCAGATTACCGATCTTACGCCCTGCTCCATCACTGATATCATCCACCGTACCTCTTTTCGCGTTGACTGTGGATGTACCACTGTTATTCACATTGGATGTCGTGGACAAATCAATCTGGATATTCGAGAAGTTGGTATAATTAAGACCTAACGTAAATGACTTATTCGTTGTCGAATCATTGACACCTATAAACTTTCCATCCGCCGCACTATAATTTAAAACAGTGGTATAGATTCCGGTGATATCACTTGCCCCGCTCAATGCATCGTGCAATTGAGTTATATTTGTCGCGGTCCCTGCTGCTGCCTCTTTCAACAATGTTTCCATTTTCACCGTAGCAGGAGCGGAATCTGTTGTCAGCTGATTCAGGAAATTATTTGTTGTATACCCGTACGCAGCGGCAATGGTATCCATCTCTTTGGTAGGTTTTCCATTTGCATCAAATAAAGAACTATATTTTATCTTAGATCCATCCGCTAAAGAGAAACCATCATCCGCACCTGCTGAATTAGCTATACCCGTTATTGTACTTGGTTGTTTTAATTTGATTGGAGATGCATACATATAATTCATATTATTTCCTATTTTCATGTTGGTCGTATCAATCACAGAGTTTCCATCTGCATCTTTTACGTCCGACAATACAACGGAGTAGTCTCTCGTCGTTTTTGTACCCAATGCTTTTATTGAAAATTTCGCCGTGTATGTATATCCAGCACTATCGTAAAACTCCAAAGTTACCGGTTTTCCTTCCAGGCTTGTAGTATCTTTATCATATTGATCGATAATGCCAGATATGTATGACTTAGTAGTTGCTTCTGCATCATACGATAGGTATTTCGGATTCAAGACTTGTAATTTTGTTAGAGAATCCGTCTTAAGCAGACCTGTATTTTCATCAATGCCCCAGCCCATAACATTATAGCCATTGCTCTGCATTGCCAAGTTTCCCCCTCCATCTACATAAAAAGAACCATCCCTCGTATAATAATTACCTTGTCCACTGTTTACTATAAAAAAAGCATTTCCTGATATCTTCATATCAAATGGATTTCCGGTTGTCTGCGTTCCACCGGGTGTTGTAATGGAAGTATTGATTGCCCCCCCCTTAACACCAAGACCGATCTGTTTTGCATTGATCCCGGCAGTACCTGTTGTTCCGTTCGGCCCGGATGCACTTTGCGTTGTCTGATACATTAATTCACTAAATGTCATGGACATTGACTTATATGCGACCGTATTCACATTCGCAATATTATTACCGATTACATCCATTCTTGTCTGGTGCGTCTTTAATCCAGATACACCAGCATATAATGATCTCATCATAATGAAATAACCTCCTATGTCTAATTTTGTGATTCGTTCTGCTCCCTCTGTCATTCAGGAACATTTAGCTTCCATAAAGGTCCAGCTAATTACATAATTACAGCACCATCAATATTGGTAAAAACAATATCCTTTGTTTCTGTCTGATCCATCGCCGTTATCACTGTATTATTCGGAACATTTACAATAAATGCCAATCGATCAATCATAATCAACGAATCATGAATACCCTTCACACCTGCTTTTTGAGTACCTTCGTTCAAACGATCCAACTGACTTTCTGTCAGCTCAATTTTACGTTCCGCAAGACGATTCACTGCATGTTTCGAAAATTTAACTTCTGAATTCATCTCTGGTTTTAAGGTTTTTTGATTGAGAATCTCCTGAAATGATATTCCTTCGTTTACCGTATTCTGCGTACGTCTGGTTTTCTCCGTCTGCTTTAGGTATTGTTCTTGTAACTGCTCAATGGAAAGGAATTGATTGTTTTGAATTTTCATCTACGTTCCTCCACCGTGAGATTTCGCCATCTTTTACACATCTGCTTCATCCGCCACTGCCGTATTCAATTGTTCCAGCTTATTGACATAGCTTTCCAATAATGTCTTGGTTTCTTCTGTCACCTTATTTCTCTGGTACGCATTCATGTCCGTATAAATCTTATTAGCGGCTTCAATCGCTTCCTTATGTTCCAGCGTAACGGATTCCAAGGAAGGCAAGTCGGACAATGCAGATTTTAACTTTGTGATCTGAACTTCTGCTGCTTCATCGGCATTTTTTGTTAATTCTTCCATTCTGGATATATAATTTTTTATCAATTTTTGTGTGTCTTCTGCAATAAAGGTCTTTTCATAATCCGTCATAGCTGTATAAGTCTTATTAATTGCATCGACTGCATCCTTATAATCAAAAGTTATATTGGATAATAAAGGAAGTTTGGAAACATCCGAAACCAAATCCTTTGCCTTGTTATAAGCATCCAAATATCCCTGATCCACAATACTGTCCAAATCATCAAGCGGATATAAAGAGCCACTAATTGATAAATAAGCTTTTCCATTCTCGATCTGTACAAAATCCACTTTCCCATATACATAACTGGTTGATCCGGTAGTTTCATTTGTAGTCTTCATGTATACATTCTTGCCGACAAGACTGGAAGCTCTGTCCAGATTAACGCTTGCACTCATGTTTTGCATTTGTTCTATTTGCGAGAACGTTGCATACTGTGAAATATATTCCGTATTAGAGGTCGGTTCCAAAGGATCCTGATATTTCATCTGGGCAACTAAGAGTTGTAAGAAATCCTCTTTCCCCAATGTACTTCCACCACTATTATTCTTACTTGTCGATGTCGATGTATTTGTGCTCTGAATCTCGCCATCTACTACAGGTGCTACTATACTCATACTTTTTCTCCTTTCTATTTGTTTTTATTCGTTACCATTTTACGCCATAAAGTTTACGGTATCCCCTCTTTGTCGCATCATTTCCGCTTGAATCTTATCTGACTCTTCTAATTCATCGGAAATATCCGTTACTTCCTCTAAGACAAGCCTTCTACGATTTGCTTTTTTAGATACTTTCAATTTTTCGTTATCACGGGCTTCCTGATTTCCACCTTGCTCTAGATTCCGCTCAAACTCGTGACTTGCGATTGTAACCTCTACCGCGTCAACTTTAATTCCTCGTACTTCTAGATTTTCTTTTAATTGTACAATCTGAGATTCAAGCGCTTCTTTTACGCCTTCATTTTGCACTGCAAATTGCGCGGTAATCATTCCATTCCGAGATGTCATATGCAGATTTACTGTCCCCAAACTTGCCGGGTGCAGTTGCAATTCCATCTCTGTTACATTTTGATTCAAATTGATTTTCATGTAATCCATCATTTGCTTCATAATGCTTTCTGTCTCTTTTGTTTCTAGCGATGATACAAAAGAAGTTTCCACCGCATTCTCAGTTCCAATTTCTGCATTCCTTACAGCCTGTTCTACCAGTCCTTGTAAAAATGTTTTTCCACTTTCTGTATGTGTGTCCTGTTGCTTCTTATTTGGTGACTCCTCTTTTTGTGCATTTGCCTCCAAAGACTCCTCATTGGCAGCATCTGCTCCACCAATAGGCGCATTGTATTTATCCACGCTTTCTTCAATGATATCACTTTTTACAGGTTCATATGACTCTACCGATTCTTTTTCAGCCATAGCTACTTCTTTTCCAGTTTTGCTATCCGCAACTACAATTGGCAGATCTGGTTCCTCTCCATCCACAGCTTCTTGTGGCGTGTCACCTTCTAACGCATCTGTAGTTATGTCTATTTTTAATCCATCCACTGCTTGCGCTATTGTTTCAGGCTCAACTTGAAACTGTTCTGCCAATTCCTTCTGAATACCATTTGCTGATTCTATCAGCTCAGTTAACATTCCATACAGATTTTCATCCATTACCAAAGACATCATGTCCGTCTCGCCAGATAATGTTACTACTAACTGTGCCATAACGTCAGGATTTAACAAATCGACTGCTAAAATCCCCATGAGTTCCATTGTTTCCTTAAGCGCATCTTCCGATACACCAAGTTCTTTCGAAACTTTTTCAACAAGCTTGTCCACTTTCGTACCAATTTCCTGTTTTATTCCACTGGTTTCATTCAAGTTCGTATCTTTCGACCTGTTATCGTTTCCCAATGTCTTCTCCGTAATGTTTTTATCTGTTTTGATCCCATTTTCTTGCTTTGCAGAGCTTTTTTTCAAAGAATTATTGCTCTGGTCATAAACAGACTTATTATTTTGACTTTGTAAGTTCATATTTGCAACATTTCCCATTACTTTTGTGAAATTATTCGTTAATTCATTGCTTTTATTCGTCTGCAAAGCATTTGCATTTACTGCACCCCCTAAAAAATGAGTGGTGCTCGTTACCGGTATGCTGGTCATTCTAAGGTCCTCCTTTCTTCAGTTATCAATGTGCGTAATCAAGCTTTCGCATCTATAGAAACTCATTCGAGTTACTATCTCATATAATATCGGCTTTTATAGATTTTTCCTTAACTCTGAGGCTCCATGATCTTCGTAAGCTTTGACGAAACTTCCGGATCCATCGCCCCTAATATGGCTCCTCTCTCATCGGCGCCCATTGTTTTCAGAATTCTTGCTGCCAAATCCAGATTTTCTGTCATGGCCTCGAAAATCGCCGCCGCCTGCTTTGGCTTCATCGCAGCATATGCTTTTGCATAATCTTGTATTTCAGAGCTTTCCTTCAATTGTTGCACTACTTGCTTATACAGATATTCAGCAGTGGTCGGATCCATGGATTCATAGTATTTCTGGTAAGCTTCGGCTCCAGGACCATTTTCTGCATAGACGACTTCTTCATAGAATTCATTTTTTACTCTTTGAAATTCCACCTGATTATCTTCAAAGGTCTTTAACCGTTCTATCTCTGCTTTTAATGTTACGATATCATCGACATAAGAGGTATTTGCAGACTGTATCTCTTCGATTTGCGACTCCAGAAATTTTATCTGTTTTACTGCCTCTTTTAAACTTTTATAACCAGCAGTATCTTCGTTTTCGACATCGCCGCCTTCCTCTGGAGACATTTGTTCCGAAGGCAGTATTTTATTTATGACTGGTACATCCTTAAGAATTGGTTTTAGTACACTAGAACCAAATCCCCCCACATCCAACTTGATCAACAAGCATAAGATGCCTATCCATACCAGCACAATCAAACTAGTAACTAAAAAAGTGGCTATCGGTTTGCTCTCTTCCTCTTCTTCCATTCCTTCTTGTTGTTTTGCCAACTCTTTTGCTTTTAATTTTGCTTCCTTCTTTTGCTGTTTACGTTCTGCTTTTAGCAGCTTTTTCTTTTCCTTCAATTGTTTTGCATCTAATTCCTCTACTGCTTCTACCACTTCATCTGTTGGCATTTTATTCACCTAACCATTCTTATAGTTTTACTCTTGCACAATTCTTCTTCCATATAGATAACTGGTCAACTGATCTATTTCCTTACTTTCGCTTGCATTTTCTTCTTGCATAAATACTTCAAACGCTTTTTCTTTTAATTTTTCATGCGTTTTCCGCTCCTGCATTACTTCTACAAGCTTTACTCTGACACGCTCTACATTTCTTTCTTCCGCAAGTACTATAATCCTTTGTTCTTCTATAAATTGTTCCATTTGCTTGACTGCAGCCTGAGTATTTATAATTTCAAGAACTTTTAAAGCATCTTTCAATAATTCCTTCGCTTTACTTTCATAATAGTTTTTTTTAACTTTCAGTCCTTTTAATTTTTCTTCTTCCTCACTCAAACGTGCTCTGGCCAATCCATATTCAATCTTGGTCTGCGCTTCCATTTTATCTTTAATATCTAAGATACTTTGCATTCGATATTTAAATTTTGCCATTTATCCACCTGACTTTTTCTTACATTGGTACGGGCCTTGCCATCCCCGGTTCTACTTTGGTCTCATCTGAAAACAATTCTATCATCATCTGAACTGCTTCTTCAAATTCAAATTTGTCATTTACCTCTTGTATTAAAAAATCATTTACTGCATCTATTTTTGCTATTGCATGATCGATATTAGGATTTGAACCATTCTTATAAGCTCCAATATTAATCAAATCTTCTGCCTCATTATAAGTGGCAAGTACATTTTTTAATTTTCCCGCTGCCGCTTTATGTTCCTTGGCAGCAATCTGACTCATGCACCTTGAAATGCTCTGCAATATATCAATTGCCGGATAATGATTTTTATGCCCTAATTTTCTACTCAACATAATATGTCCATCCAGAATACTTCTTGCTGTATCTGTAATCGGTTCATTAAAATCATCGCCATCCACCAAAACCGTATAAAGTCCTGTGATAGAGCCGTTGCTTGCACGACCAGCCCTTTCTAGCAACTTTGGCATCTCTGAGTAGACACTTGGTGGATACCCTCTTGTAACTGGAGGTTCGCCACTCGCAAGACCAATCTCTCTTTGCGCCATGGAGAAACGTGTTAAAGAATCCATCATTAAAAGTACATCTTTTCCCTGATCTCTAAAATATTCCGCAATCGCTGTGGCTGTTTTAGCTGCTTTGTTTCTCTCCAGTGCTGGCTTATCAGAAGTTGCAACCACTACCACAGAACGACGCATACCCTCAGGGCCAAGATCCCGTTCTATAAATTCCCTGACTTCCCTTCCACGTTCACCAATAAGTGCAATTACATTAACATCTGCTTTCGTGTTTCGTGCAAACATCCCCATTAAAGTTGATTTTCCAACACCTGAACCTGCAAAAATACCAATTCTCTGACCCTTCCCAACGGTAATCAAACCATCTACCGCCTTAACTCCCAACGGTAACACTTCATCGATGAAAGTCCTCTTCATTGCATCGGGCGGAGGTGCTTCAATAGGATAGGACATTCCCATCACTATTGTTTCATGCTCTGTAAATCGACCTAGACCATCCAGTGTTTTGCCTAACAGCTCTGGTCCGACCTGTACACTTAACGGATATCCCATGTTTTCTACCATGCACCCCAAGCCGATTCCATCGACTGGTTCATAAGGCATAAGTAATGTTTTACCCTCTTTAAATCCAACAACTTCAGCCAGAATATTTTTTCCTTCCTCACCATCCAGAATGATTCTGCAAAGATCTCCTAGTTTTGCATCCGGTCCTGTCGACTCTATTGTTAGTCCTACTACATTGAGAACCTTGCCTTTTTTTATATAATATGACTTTTCAGCCAGCTTTTTATATTTTTGAACCCGTTCTTCATCCAAACCTTATCCCACCTTCGCTTTTTACACTTCCGCTCGCGGCTTCTTCCTATGTGAGATCTAGTAATTCTTTGCAGCCGTATTTTGACCTGCTTAGAATTAGTTCTCACACTTTTCATAAGAAAGCAATTTTAATTCTTTCGCTAATCCTTCTAACTGTACATCAATACTACAGTCAAAAATACCTCCCCCTGTTTCTATCAGGCATTCCCCCTGTGACATGGTAATATCTTCTACTATTTCCACTGTTGCATTTGCAGAAACATTACCCATTATCTCCACCTTATGCTCACTAATAAAGGAAAAATCAAATCTTGAAATTCGAATAATAAAATCTTTGTTGTTATCTGCCAAAGCCATAACATGATGAATCGAATACAGGATTATTTCCTTAAAATCCGATAAACTAACATGAAAAATATGTTCATAAATACCGGTTAATAAATCTATAAACTGTGGCTCCAGTTCTTCTATCTTACGTTGATAATACGCTTCCAGCTGTTCTTCTTTTTGTTTTAATTCCTGTCTTGCTTGTTCTGCCTGTTTCAAACATTCCTGATGACCAGATTGAAAACCTTCCATATGCCCTGACTCATAGGCTTTTTTTCTTATTTCTTCCGCTTCTGCTTGCGCTTTCACCATCATTGTTTCAATTTCTTGTTGTGCCTGATTAAGCAGTTCTTCTGGCCCAGGACCCTGATAAACAGAATCTTCTTTGATAATGTTAGATGACATCTTTTCTTCTACCTCTTCCTCGGTAAAATCATCTATGCCGCCTTCCTTAAATAGAGCATCAACCTGTCCCGCTTTCCGTAAATCGTCTGGATCTCCTCTGCTGATGTCCTCTGACCCTATGTCACCTTGCACGATTTCTCTGAACTTACTCAGTTTTTGTTCCATTCTTGTATTAGAATCAATGATTCTCGTTTCACCTGCTTGCACCTCAAACAAATAGGACTTCAATAGATTATTAGACAATGATTTCGTCACCTCCACCTCTGGAAATAACTATTTCTGCAGAATCTTCTAATTTTCTAATAATATTAACAATCTTTTGTTGTGCCTCTTCCACATCCTTCATACGAACAGGACCCATAAATTCCATATCTTCTTTAATCATAACCGACAAACGCTTTGACATATTATTAAAGATTGCTGTTTGTACTTGTTCATTAGAACCTTTTAACGCAATCGCCAGGTCATTGTTATCAACATCACGCAATACTCTTTGAATCGCTCTGTCATCAAGAAGCAGTACATCCTCAAATACAAACATTTTCTTTCTAATTTCATCTGCCAATTCTGGCTCTTCAATTTCAAGGCTTTCCATAATATGTTTCTCTGTTCCACGATCCACGGTATTTAAAATTTCGACCACAGCATCCACGCCACCTATGATCGTATAATCCTGGTTCACAAGAGATGAGAGTTTTGATTCTAAAACTTTTTCTACTTCCTTAATGACATCCGGGCTTGTCCGATCCATCAACGCAATACGTTTTGCAACATCAGCCTGTCTGTCTGGTGTCAGCGATGATATAATCGAAGATGCCTGTGTTGGTGATAAATAGGACAAAATCAAAGCTATCGTCTGCGGATGTTCATCTTGTATAAAATTAAGCAACTGAGATGCATCTGTTTTTCTAATAAACTCAAAAGGTTTCACTTGTAGGGAGGCTGTTAATTTACCAATAACATCCATTGCTTTTTCCGGACCAAGTGCTTTTTCCAATAACTCTTTGGCATAACCAATACCACCTTCAGCAATATACTGCTGTGCTAAACAGATTTCATAAAATTCGTTAATAACGGTATCTTTAATCTGCGGTGTAATACTTCTTGTATTTGCAATTTCCAAAGTCAACTCTTCAATTTCTTCTTCTTTCAGATGTTTAAATACGAGTGCGGATTTTTCTGGTCCCAGTGCAATCAATAAAATTGCTGCTTTTTGGAGTCCAGTTATATGTTCATCTGAAGTTCTGCCCATCCCAGACTACCCCCAATCTTCATTTAGCCAATTACGTAATAAGTTCGCAACTGCTTCTGGATTCTCATCAACAAATTTTTCTATCATTTGTCTTTCTTGTGACTTCGATTCTACTTCTATATCCTCCAGCGCAGGCCCCGGTGTAGACTGTAACAAGGATTCTACAGACAACTCTTCCTCTTCCAATGTCGCCTTATCCGTTCTCATACTTCTCAATATTACAAATGCCAATAGACCAAGAATAAGTACAATCAAAACAATTTGAATAATATCTGTAGCTTTAATCGCAGACTCTGATTTATCAACAAACATAGGCTCTTCATAAGCCACAATGGAAATATCTGTCTCAGCAATTCCTGTTGCCTTTGAAACCATTGTAACAAAGTCAGCATCTGCATCAATCTTAGTACGTTCTGCATTTGCAACTTTATATTCATCCCATGAAATTCCGTCTAATAAGCCCTGTCTTTTCGCATCTTCTTGTTTTAATACTTTGTAACGTATTGCTGCAACAGAAAGAGACGACTCATTATAAATAATGGAACCTGCCGGCGTCGTCTTGCTTGTTATCTTTTCATTTGGCAAATAATCTTTCGATATTTCAGAAACCGTATTTGAGTTGGTTGCATTATCTTCATATACATACGTGGTCTCTGTATTAGAATCTGTTCCAGGTGTTCCACTAGTACCGCCTGTGGATTCCGAATTATACGCATCCTCATGGCTCAAGACGCCCTGTGTCTGCCCGTCTGCTGGTGTGTAATCATGTTGCGTCGTATCGGTAGATGAAAAATCTATTTTAAGATTTGTCCCAACTTCAATGTTATCAAATTCATTTGTACCCAAAAGGACCTTCTTAACTTCATTTTTCACGAGATTCTCTGCCTGCTGCTTTACGCTCAGCTGACTTGTTGCACTTCCAGATACCGAATAATCATCCTCACCAGAAAATAATAGATTACCATTTGTATCTATAATTGTAATATTTTTGGTGGTATCATTACCAAGCGCTGTTGCAACGACTCTGGCAATGGATGATGGTGCATCATCTGGAATATCTCCATCCAGATCTAATATAATGCTTGCAAAAGACTCTTCTTCCTTCGCAATTAATGTTCCATCAACTTCTGGAATAGAAAGTTGAACATTAGCATTTTTTATAAACGCATACGAAGTCAAATCTTCTTCCAGTTTTCCTTCGCAATATAATTTATATCGCTTCTGTTTGTCAAGCTCTGTGGTACTGAATCCACCAGTAAATACATTCTCAATGTTATAAGATGCGACTGGAATATCATTTGCTCCTAAAAGCAAATTTGCTTGTGAAAGCTCTTGTTTCAGAATGGTGATTTTTAATCCATCGTCTGAAACTTGATATTTCAAACCTGCCCCATCTAGCAAACCTGTTATAGTAGCCGCCTCTTTCGTTGTTTCACAGGTGGAAAGTAGTTCGTATTGCGGTTTTGTTAAAACAGTGATTAAAATTGCTAATGTTAAAACAACACCTGCTGCAATACAAATAATTATTGTTTTTTGTTTAGACGTGAATTTATTCCACCACTCTAAAATTCGTTTTGGAATCTCTTTCAGTTTGTCTACCATCTTAAGTGTCTCCCTTGCGCTCATCTGTCAAAGCAGCTATTCTTATGATTATATCTGCATTTGCATTATTTCTTTATAAGCTTCCATGAACTTATCTCTTACAGCCACTGTATATTGAAGGCTGCTTGACATCTTTTGCAAAGCAATCGATAAATCATGCGTATTATCCGTTTCTCCCATAGCCAATTTGATTTCTTCATTTCTGGCATCGGATATATAGCCATTGGTTGTCTTAAAATTGTCAACTGCTGAATTAAAAATAGATTCGAACATATTATTTTTATCCACTGCCTTTAACGGCATACTACTTTTTGCTGCCTCACGGACAGCCCCCGAACTTACCTGATACAAAGATGAAATATCCATCTTTACTCCTCCTCTTCTGAATTCCCTTAGTCACAAATTTATGCATTACTCATTTCTAATCCTTTAACTGCCATCGCCTTACTTGTGGAAAAGGCCGTAGCATTTGCTTCGTAGGCTCTGCTTGCATCTATTAAGTTGGTCATCTCCGTTACAATATTAATGTTTGGATAGGTTACATATCCATTTTCATCCGCATCCGGATGGGAAGGATCATATACCATTTTCATTTCAGACACCGTATCTTCTTTTACAGAATTTACTTTGACTCCTTTTCCTGAATACTGATCTGTTGCATTGTTCAACACTCTGCTAAAAGGTGTCTGCGAACCTTTCTCTGCAAAAGTAACTATTTTCCTTCTATACGGTGTGCCATCTTCTGTTCGCGTTGTATTTGCATTCGCTACATTTTCCGATATAATATCCATCCTGTATTGCTGCGCTGTCAACCCTGATGCATTAATATCAAAGGCAGTAAACATACCCATTATTACATCCCCCTAATTTCTTATTCATTATTTTGTTACTATTTTCAAATTTGCAAATTCCTGATTCACACTTTGCATCAGTCCATTATATTTTATCTGGTTCTTTACCATTGCCACATTTTCTGTTTGAATATCTACGTTATTACCATCGAGCCGGTAAGAGAAACTATCATAATCGGTATACGTCCTGCCATTCAAACGATTCCATTTCAAATCAGATACCTTCGCGTCCAAAGATTGATACTTTGAATGTTTCAATGCTCTTTGCAATTCAGAATCAAAAGCAACATCCTGTCTCTTATAATTAGGAGTCGTGGCATTCGCAATATTATTTGCAATTGCTTGATTCCGCAACCATGACGCATCTGCTGCCTTATCTAATACATTTACATAATTATAAACATTTGAACTATTCATACTTACTCCCTTCTACGTTATTAATTACCCTTTTATCCGTCGCATAAAAAGTGCATAATAAACCCACCTTATTTCATTATAATTTATTTCCAAAAAAACACAAGTTTTTTTTGTCAAATTTGTACTTTATGTAGTGGTTTTTAAATTTTAATCATACTAAATGTCGATATCACCGTTATTTTCTCACAAAACAAAAAGGACTTATTGAATTCATCAACAAGTCCTTTTATCTTACTGCTCAGCTATTAAATGTAGATTATTTGGATGGTTTCATAAAGATGATTACATGCATGGAATAAATACCATCCTTAAATTACTATATTATATTATTTCTTTTTCTTCTTTAATTTTGCGATTTCATCAAATACAACATCATTTACAACTTTTATATAAGTTCCTTTCATCCCTGATGAACGCGATTCAATAACGCCTGCACTCTCAAATTTCCTTAAGGCATTCACTATCACAGATCTCGTGATCCCAACTCGATCCGCAATTTTACTTGCAACTAAAATGCCTTCCATACCTTCCAATTCATCAAAAATATGAGTAATTGCTTCAACTTCTGAAAAAGATAATGTACTAATTGCCGATTTTACAACCGCAATTTTTCTATTTTCTTCAGCGCTTTCCTCATTTACAGCCCTTAACATTTCAAGACCGACTACTGTTTGTCCGTATTCGCATAAAATAATATCATCAATATCGTATTGCTCTTCCACTTTATAGATGAATAAAGTACCAAGACGTTCGCCAGCAATATCAATCGGTGTAATAATTGCATGGAATTTTCTTACATCCGTATTTTCAAATCCCAATGTTTGTAAATTAACATTTTCTTTTGTGGAAAGAACTGCTAACAGTCTTTCATTTAGTAACGGGTCGATAAAGTTTCCAACTTCGTCTTTGATCATTTCACGAAGAGTCTCAATTCCTTCGCTTTCTCCAACACCTAAAACCTTCCCTTTTTTGCTAATAACAAGAACATTAGAATTTAAGATATCGCGCATCACATTACAAATATCATTAAATACCACCTTACTTGAGTTATTGTTATGAAGCAGTTTTCCGATTTTACGTGTTTTGTCTAACAATTGCACACTACTCAAAATTTTTACCTCCGGTTCTCAAAAAAATATCCCACACCACATGTAATTACTGACAGTTTAGCACATGTGATATAGGATATCAATAAATAAAGCTATTTTTCTACAGATCCATCAACAATTTTACCGGTAACATAGCCACACTGCTCATTCATACATACTAGTTTATTTCCTTTTTCCAGCATAATAGAACCGCATTCTTTACACATAATGGAAGATGGTTTCTGCCAAACCATAAAATCACACTCCGGGTTATCGACACATCCATAATATTTTCTACCCTTTTTCGTCTTTTTAAGTACGATATCTTTCCCGCACTTAGGGCAGAGCACTCCTATTTTCTCTAAATATGGCTTTGTAAATCTACAATCCGGAAAGCCTGGACAGGCTAAAAATTTACCATGTGGACCATATTTTATCACCATTCTTTTTCCACATTGTTCGCAGATCTCATCGGATTCTTCATCTGCGATTTCGACTTCTTCCAATTCTTTTTCTGCAACCTTAACTGCCTCATCAAGATCCGGATAAAAATTCGATATCACGGTCTTCCAGTTAACTACGCCTTCCTCGACCTTATCCAACAACGCTTCCATATTTGCAGTAAAATCTACATTTACAAGGCTTGAAAAAGCTTCCTTCATAATTCCATTTACAACTTCGCCCAATTCAGTAACATAAAGATTCTTATTCTCCTTGATCACATAACGTCTTGCTAAAATAGTTGTAATCGTGGGAGAATAGGTACTTGGTCTCCCAATTCCGAGTTCTTCCAAAGCACGTACTAAAGAAGCTTCCGTATAATGTGGGGCGGCCTGCGTAAAATGCTGCTTATAATCATAATTTTCTAGTTTTAAAATAGATTCCAGATCAATTCCCTTTACCAAACTATTATCTGGCTTTTCATTCTCTTCATCTGTGTATACGCTCATAAATCCATCAAATACTATTTTTGAAGCCGCTACCGTAAAACGATAATTCAGAGCATCAATTCTAACAGATGTTGTTTCGAATTTTGCAGGATTCATTCTACTTGCAACAAATCTTTTCCAAATCAATTGATAAAGCCTGAATTGTTCTCTGCTTAGTGATTCTTTCAACTCAAATGGCGTTCTACTGATATCCGTTGGTCTGATTGCTTCATGCGCATCCTGAATCTTTTGATTTGTTTTTTTTAATGCTGTTGCCTCTGTTGCATATTCAGCCCCATAATTTTCTTGTATATATTGTTTTGCTAGAACTTCTGCCTCTTCGGATACCCTTGTCGAATCGGTACGTAAATACGTAATGACACCAATGGTTCCTTTTCCCTTGATATCAATCCCTTCATACAGCTGTTGGGCAAGGCGCATAGTTTTCTGCGTTGAATAATTTAAAACTTTACTCGCTTCTTGTTGTAAGGTACTGGTCGTAAACGGAAGGGGCGCCTTTTTAACACGTTCCCCTTTTTTAACATCCGTCACTTTATAATCTGCCTTTTCAAGCCCTTTTAAAATTTGATCTAATTCTTCCTTATTTGCTATTGTTTTTTTGCCCTCTTTGTCACCATAAAATTTAGCAACTAAAGGTTTTTTCTCTCCTGCAACGTTTAATTTCGCTTCTAGTGTCCAGTATTCTTCTGGAATAAAAGCATTGATTTCATCTTCTCTGTCACATATGATTCTAAGAGCAACGGACTGTACTCTGCCCGCACTTAATCCTCTTTTTACCTTAGCCCACAGAAGCGGAGAAATCCGATATCCCATCATTCGATCCAATATTCTTCTGGCTTGTTGCGCATCTACCAGATTCATATCAATTTTTCTAGCATTTTTCAAGGAATCTCTGACTGCATTTTTGGTTATTTCATTAAATGTGATACGATATACTTTTTTATCCTGTAATTTCAAGGATTCATATAAATGCCATGAAATTGCCTCCCCTTCACGATCGGGGTCAGTTGCGAGATATATCTTTTCCGCCTTTTTTACCTCTTTACGAAGCTTCGCAAGGATGTCTCCTTTTCCACGAATGGTAATGTATTTTGGTTCATATCCGTTTTCTATGTCTATACCCATCTGGCTTTTAGGCAGGTCCCTGACATGCCCATTACTGGCCGCCACTTCATAATTAGAACCCAAAAATTTCTTTATTGTCTTTACTTTCGCTGGCGATTCAACGATCACTAGATAATTTGCCATATATAAATTCCCCTTATTCATGGTTTTTTACCATTATTTTATTCCATTTGTTACATTTTCTATGTAGCAGTAATCGTGAAACACTATACACTATATTTTCTTTTGTTGCAAGGTTATTCTTTCTATTTAATATCATTTTTAGATTTACCATTAGCTCATGACCGATAGAAGAAATATATTTATTTTTCCGACAAACAATATTGTCCCCCTTTTTGTTCTACATATCCCCGCATTTGCAAATACAATAATTGTTGTAGCAAATAGGGGATGGTAACTTCATTATAATAGCGCATTCCTATTATTTTTCCACGAATTGTATCTGCTGATTGAGGTAAATGATCTAAGCAGCTTAGAATTGATTTACAAAATTCTCCTTCTTTACTATCCGGTAAAATAGGAAAATTATCATCTGCCTTTTTTGTATGGTGTCTTTGTCCTATCTCTTTTTCCTGTATCGAAGCAAGTTGCTCTAATAAATCTGCTGGTGACAAAGTAATACCTGCACCCTGTTCGATCAAACGGTTGCACCCAAAACTTAAGGCATCTGTAACACGCCCTGGGATCGCATATACCTCCCTTCCCTGTTCCAGTGCCATGTCAACTGTAATTAAGGTACCACTTCTTTGCTTTGCTTCTATTACTAACACCGCATCGGATAAACCACTTATTATCCGATTTCTTGGTGGAAAATTTTGAGGTTTAGGCAATGTTCCCGGAATGTATTCGGATACAATCCCTCCTTGTTCCGATATCTTTTTATAAATTTGAATATTTTCTTGTGGATAACAAATATCGACACCACATCCCAATACCGCATATGTATTTCCACCTGCTTCAATTGCTGCCCTCTGGCTAATTCCATCAATGCCTCTTGCCAGTCCGCTCACAACTTGCACCCCTGCCTTAGCGAGTTCCCTCCCATATTGCCTCGCAACGTGACACCCATATTCAGAGCATAGGCGTGCTCCAATAATAGCCACGCATGTTTTCTGTTCCAGTGGCAATTTCCCTCTTACATAGATTGCATATGGTGCATCGGGTGTGTTCCTTAATCTATTTGGATAGTGGGGATGATTTTTAGTATAGAATGCTATCTGATTGTTCTCCAATTTATCATATTCCATAGATAGATTCCATGTTTTTTTACTGCATCGTAATTGTTCTAATTGCTTTGGCTTTAGATATTCTTTTAATTCACTGTCTGCCATATCATACACATTCTCAGCTGTTTTACAAACGGATAACAATTTCTGAATCGTTTTGTTCCCAATTCCTTGTATGGAATGCAGCCAGTAAGCATAGGGTTGTTCTCTCATTAAATCTATGTATTTTTTACTTTCCATATTACTCTTTATTCCTTTCCCAGTACTTTTGATCAAGCATACGATAGCAGATCGCTTCACTAATATGTATTTCACGAATGGTTTCTGACTCATCCAGATCAGCTATTGTTCTTGCTACTTTTACAATTTTATGGTATGCTCTTGTACTTAAATTCATAGTTTTAAATATTGCTTCAACTAAACATTGCTCTTTTGGACCCAAAATACAGTATTTGTTTATATCTTTTGGACCGACATCTGTATTAAAACGGTATCCAGTTCCCCGATATCGATAGTCCTGCCGTTCTCTTGCACCCATGACTCGATTTCTGATTTGCTCACTTGTTTCATTTTTACCATTTTGGGTTAACTCCTCTAATCCTATATTTGCGACTTCTAAGCAGATATCAATCCGGTCCAGAATGGGTCCGGATATGTGCTTTAAATACTTATTGATTTCATATGGTTTGCAATTACAGCGATTTCTATCTGGATAATATCCGCATGGACATGGATTCAGAGCTCCTACCAGCATGAACTCTGCCGGATACGTAATCGTGCCGTAACTTCTAGCTATCTGTATTTTCTTATCTTCCATAGGCTGCCTCAAAATGTCTATGGCCGATCTTTTAAATTCAGGCAATTCATCCAAAAATAGAACCCCGCGATGAGCCAGGCTTATTAAGCCTGGTCTGGGTATCCGCCCACCTCCCGCCAATGCATGATCGGATATCGTATGATGTGGATTTAAGAAAGGTCTGCTTGTAATAAGCGATTCCTTTTCATTTAATAACCCTGAAATGCTATAAATTCTAGATACTTCCAAACTTTCCTGTATCGTAAGGGGCGGTAAGATACCTGCTATTCTCTTTGCTATCATCGTCTTTCCAGATCCCGGGGGACCTAGCATCATGATATTATGAAATCCAGCCGCTGCTATTTCCACTGCTCTCTTCGCAGTTTCCTGCCCATTTACATCTGCAAAATCCAACTGTTCACCCACTGGTATAGTATGAAAGAATGTATCCAATTTGCTTATTGTTGGCTGAATTACAGAACGTTTACCTTTCTCCGGTGTTGCAAGATAGGTAATTGTCTGCTTCAGATCTATAACACCAACTACTTCGATGTCTTGAATTACAGATCCTTCTATTGCATTGATCCTTGGTACAATACATCTTCTATACCCTTGGCTCCTCGCTTCCAAGACAATAGGCAGAATACCGCTTACTTCTTTCACCTCGCCCGCCAGTCCTAATTCTCCTATTACTAATGTCTTGTCTAAAAATTCTTTTGCTATATGCCCCAGAGACACTAAAATTCCAATTGCAATAGGAAGATCAAATGCAGTTCCCTCTTTTCTAATATTTGCTGGCGATATATTTACTGTAATACGTACCGGTGGCAACCGAATGCCCGCGTTCTTTAATGCCACCCTTACTCTCTGTCTGGACTCTTTCACTTCAACGTTAAGAGATCCTACCATATCAAATCCAGGTAATGCCTGTGCAACATCCACTTCGACAGATGTAAGATAACTATCTATGCCATGAATCGCCCCTGATGTGACCATACTAAACATGTGCTGCTCCTTTATTCTTTTACTTTAACTTGAAATTTTTTGTTCGATTGAACGATTTGATTTAGAATGTGGCCAGCAGAATACCGGCCACATTAGATGAATCTATTATTGTAACTTCATTGCCATTATATCTGAATCTTGTGCGAATTGTATTGCATTCTCCCGATCGATTTGTTGCTCTTTGAACTTCTGCATAATTGCTTCATCCATAGTAACCATACCTGACTTTCGATTTGTCTGCATCACAGTGATTAATTGATGCGATTTTCCTTCACGAATCAGATTCCTTACCGCATGATTACTATGCATTACTTCAAATGCTGCAACCCTTCCATTTCCATCTATCTTCGGAATTAATTGTTGTGAGACAACTGCTTCCAAAACGTTGGAAAGTTGCACACGTATCTGTTGCTGCTGATGTGGCGGAAACACATCTATGATTCGGTCGACCGTACTTGCAGCGCCAATGGTATGCAGGGATGAAAGCACTAAATGTCCTGTTTCGGCAGCTGTTATTGCTACACTGATCGTTTCAAAGTCCCGCATTTCTCCAACCAGTATAACATCTGGATCTTCCCGCAGAGCCGCTCGTAAAGCATGTGCATAGCTGGAGGAATCAAGACCGATCTCCCTTTGATTTACGATGGATAATTTATGTTGATGAAGATATTCAATTGGATCTTCCAATGTGATAATGTGAGATTCCCTGCTATTATTTATTTTATCAATAATAGCAGCAAGTGTAGTTGATTTTCCACTTCCTGTGGGTCCAGTCACCAATACCAATCCCCGTTTCCTTTGATACAGATCTATTACGGATTCTGGCACGCCCAGCTCAATCGGTGTTGGTATGCTTGTTCCCACAAGACGTAATGCAATCGCAACAGACCCCCTTTGTCTATAGGCATTTACCCGGTATCTTCCAAGATTAGGAATTGAAAAAGAAACATCGTATTCCCCTCGCTCATCAAATATTGCCTTTTGTTTCTCATTCATAATTTCCATTACAATAGATAACGTATCCTGAGGAAGCATCTTTTTGAAATTCATAGCGATCAAATTACCATTCACACGCATTTTCGGTGGTATTCCAACTGTAATATGTACATCAGATGCTCCTGATTCTTTTGCTGCACGCAGAATCTCTTCTATCTTAGGCATGTCCGCTCCCCTATTCTATCTTTACTGGCCAGGTATGTATTCAGCCTCTTCTTCTGGTGTCTCCACATAAACCGGCTCATGAAATGGAATGCCTTGCCTTTTTAATAATTCTGTATTCATAATATAGCGGTTATCCATTGTTTTCATAATATCTACAATTTCAACGTCACCATATGCCAATTCATTGCTCAGATCCAAAACCAGATTATTTGTAAAACCCAAAATCATAGGTTTTAAAATATTCAATTCATTACTAGCTAACACCAACCCTTTTTCTCCCGTATTTAGTTCAATGCAGGTACCTGGATTTAAAATATTTATCGATTGAATCAATGCATCTACGACCCGCTCATCAAACACTTCTGGATTTTCCAATAATATTTTGATAGCGGTAACTTCAGAAGCGGGCTCCCCCTCCAAACGCATTGCCGTCATTCGATCAAAAAATTCTGCTACCATAAGGACTTTAGCGCTTGTTACAATCTTAGGCAGATAGTGTTTTCCATTTTGAAACTCTTCTAATGCTTTCTGTGCCTGAACACAACATCTTTTCACCCCATTGTTAGCTGAAAAAGCATATGCCACTAGCTCCATACCTTTTACCGAGCTAACTGCCTCCATGTCTTTTACCGCTTCCTTTTGGTTATATATTAACAATTTACCGATATCATGCACAAGTGCTGCTAGAACCGCCTCCTGCTGTTCTTCTAGTTTAATATTCATCACGTGTGTCATCATCGCACAAAGGATAGCAACATTAAGAGAATGCTTATATACATAATCGTCCTTACTTCTTAGATTTTGTATAAAGTTAATTTTTTTACTTAAATAACCATAATTTTTTATTATATTTGCCACAATAACGTGAATTTTAGCAATCTTTTTCGTCTGTATGATTTTATTAAGTTCTTCTTGCAAAGAAAATACAGTCATTGTCTGAAAACGTTCAAATGCAATATCATCGGCTGTCATCGGGGGCACTGGTTCTGCTGGCTCAAGTATAAAGATACCAATGAATCCAAAATTCTTCACACTTGCAATACTTTGTGCCGTGATCCTTGAATTTCTCTCATAGAGCAAAACACCATTTTTATTATAAATTGGTCTTGCCAGCCTCATTCCGACTTTCAGTTCACTTGGTTTTATAAAAAGCATCTCCAGTCCCCCACCTTTCTTGCATTTTATTCACAAAAGCCTTTTCTCAATTTTTCAAGCGCTCTTTTCTCAATTCTTGAAACATAACTTCTTGAGATTCCTAATAGTGCACCTATCTCACGTTGTGTAATTTCTTCTCCCGTCAATAATCCATAGCGCATAAGAATAATTTCTTTTTCCCGGTAAGATAACGTACGCTCCATGATTTCCGAAAGTTTTCCTAACTTTGTCTCCATCTCCATACGATCGACAATGTCAATCTGTTCCTGTTCAATGATATCTAGCAGATTAATCTCATTGCCTTCTTTATCAGTACCTATTGGTTCATATAATGACACTTCTTTTGAAGTTTTCTTTTTTGAACGAAGCTTCATTAGAAGTTCATTATCAATACATCTTGCGGCATAAGTAACCAGCCGGTTTCCCTTAGTTACGTCAAATGTATTTACTGCCTTAATCAGCCCGATCGTTCCAATTGAAATTAAATCTTCCATATCTTCGTCTGTATTTACGTATTTTTTAGCAATATGTGCCACCAACCGTAAATTTCTTTCAATTAAAATCTGTTTGGCTTCCTTAACTTTATCACCGTTTTCTTCTTGTAATGCACAAATATAACAAGCTTCTTCCTCTGAGGATAAAGGTTTTTGAAAAGTTTTCAAAAGAAGCCCCCAAAGTCAATTTGTTATATTCTATGTGACACATTGGATTCTAGTGCCTTTCCCACAAGAAATAGCTTGAAAACTATTCTTTTATTATATAAATTCCAATAACAAATAGCAAGTAGGAATGTAAAACAAGCCTCTAGCGTTTACATCTTTTTCATATTTGTCAAAAATATGTTTTATAATAGAAATTCTGCCATTACAATATTACTGAGATCAATTCCTTTCTTTGTCAATCTTAAATTTCCCTCTGCTCTTATAAGTAGTTGTCCTTCCACTAATTTTCTTATTTGCTTTTCATATACAGATTCCAGTGTCACACCAAAGGTTTTTTTAAATTTCTTCTCTGAAACGCCCTTCATCAGGCGTAGGCCCAAAAACATAAATTCTTCCATTTGTTCTTCTTCCGTAAGAATCTGTTCCTTCTTTTTATCAAATATGCCTTCCAAGTAGATCGGCAATCTGCTCTCATTATTCCATCTGCAATTATGAATCAAAGAAGCGGAACCAAGGCCTAGTCCTAAATAATTATGGCGCTCCCAATACCCTTTATTATGCTTACATTCATAACCCTCTTTTGCGTAATTAGATATTTCATAACGATGATAGTCATTTTCCTGCATGAAATGATCCGTGAGTTCATACATCGCACGCTCTGTCTCTTCATCCGGAATAGATGGGCAATGTTTCCTTTCAACTGCTGACGCCCCATCTCCATATCTTTCATAAAAAGGAGTACCTTCTTCTATGATTAAGCTATATGCCGAAATGTGTTCCGGTTGCAGACTTAACACCTTTTTCAGTGTTTCCCGATAGGATCGTATGGTCTGTCCCGGCAGTGCAGACATCAAATCAATATTTATATTTTGGAAACCTGCCTGTCTAGCAGACTCATATGTTTGAAGGAAATCCTCAAACGTATGAATTCTTCCAATCACTTTTAATTCTCTATTATCTGCCGACTGTAACCCAATACTCAAACGATTAATTCCTGAACTTCTGTAGCCGATAAGCTTATCCTTGTCTACTGTGCCAGGGTTTACCTCTATACTGACCTCTACCTCCTTAGTCAATGTGAATTTTTTCTTTATCAACTGCAGCATTTCCTGTATTTGGGATGCAGGCAAAATAGAAGGTGTTCCTCCACCGAAAAAAATGGAATCCACTTTAAAACTTTTGTACTTTTCTGATTTTATTGATATCTCTTGCTTCAAAACTTCTACATATCTATCCTTTGTTTCTGTATCGGCAGGTGCTGATAAAAAGTCACAATAAAAACATTTTTTAAAGCAAAACGGAATATGAATATAAAGGCTTATATTTCTCTTCTTATCTGTCATCTAATTTTAAGACACTCATAAATGCTTTTTGCGGTATTTCTACATTGCCGACCTGTCGCATCTTTTTTTTGCCCTCTTTTTGTTTTTCCAATAGTTTCTTTTTACGTGTAATATCTCCACCATAACACTTCGCTAAAACATCTTTACGCATTGCTTTTACCGTTTCCCTTGCAATGACCTTGCTTCCAATCGCCGCTTGAATAGGTATCTCAAACAACTGCCTTGGTATTTCTTCTTTTAACTTTTCGCACATTTTTCTGCCACGTTCGTACGCTGTTTCTTTATGCACGATAAAGGACAGGGCATCTACCTCTTCCCGATTGATCAGAATATCGAGCTTTACCAATTCCGAACGTTCATAGCCTTTCATCTCATAATCAAAGGAGGCGTATCCCCGGGAACGAGACTTTAAGGCATCAAAAAAATCATAGATGATCTCATTTAAAGGTAAGTCATATTTTAATAATGCTCTTGTTTCTTCTATATAATCCATACCAAGATAGATCCCTCTTCTTTCCTGGCACAATTCCATAATACTACCTATAAATTCTGTGGTTACCATAATCTCCGCACTCACGATCGGCTCTTCCATATATAAAATCTCGGCTGGATCAGGTAAATTGGACGGATTCGTAAGTTCTATCATCTCACCATTGGTCCGATAGACTTTGTATATAACACCCGGTGCCGTTGTAACAAGATCTAAATTGTATTCTCTTTCTAACCTTTCCTGAATGATCTCCAAATGAAGCAGACCCAAAAAACCACAGCGGAAACCAAATCCCAATGCCACAGATGTTTCGGGTTCGTATTTCAAGGAGGCATCGTTTAATTGCAGCTTTTCTAAAGCATCCCTCAAATCAGGATATTTAGCGCCATCCGCAGGATAAAGTCCACAATATACCATGGAGTTCACTTTTTTATAACCAGGCAATGGGTGCACACATGGATTAAGTGCATCCGTTACCGTATCCCCTACCGAGGTATCCTTTACATTTTTGATCGATGCCGTAATATAACCAACTGATCCTGCACTTAACTCCTCTGCCGGAATATACTGCCCTGCGCCAAAATAACCGACCTCCACAACATCTGCCTCTGCACCTGTAGCCATCATTCTGATCCTGCTGCCCCTGGCTACGTTGCCTTCCATTATTCTACAAAAAATTATGACCCCTTTATAGGAATCATAGATGGAATCAAAGATAAGAGCCTGCAACGGATTCTCACTATTGCCTCCTGGTGCAGGTATCTTCTTTACGATCTGCTCTAAAACTTCCTCAATACCAATACCATTCTTAGCGGAAATTAAAGGCGCATCCTGCGCTTCTATCCCAATAATATCTTCTATTTCTTCAATTACACGCGCTGGTTCTGCACTAGGCAGATCAATCTTATTAATCACCGGAAACACTTCCAAATTATGATCAAGTGCAAGATACACATTAGCCAAAGTCTGCGCCTCTATTCCCTGCGCAGCATCTACGATCAAAACAGCACCTTCACACGCTGCAAGACTCCTGCTTACTTCATAATTAAAATCAACATGTCCTGGTGTATCAATCAGGTTAAAGATATATTCCTCTCCATCCTGTGCTTTATAAACGGTACGTACGGTCTGCGCCTTTATTGTGATGCCACGTTCTCTTTCAAGCTCCATATTATCAAGTACCTGTGATTGCATTTCCCTGCTTGTCAATAAACCTGTCTTTTCTATGATTCTATCTGCTAATGTTGACTTACCGTGATCGATATGTGCAACGATACAAAAATTTCTTATTTTACTCTGATCTACATGGGACATTCTCTTCCTCCACAACTATGATTACCTACTCAAAAATATGCTTATTGCATTGAATTATAGCATAATTCATCTATGATTGTCTAGGTATTCAAGTTCGATGCATGGGAAGATATCTTGGGCTATTCGGAGGGTTCTTCTCCGCTCAATACCATATGTAATATATGTGCAATAGGGTCACATGCATTCATAGCCTCCTGCAACAGATTCGTTTGTGCACCAAGTTCGATCAATAGCGTTTTTGCCCTATATTGCATATTGTATCGATATCCTTTCAGATATATTTTTCTTGTAATTCCAGGATAATATTCATTGCAGGCTAGTTGCATCTGAAAAGCAAAGGCCAGATTATCTGCAATATACGGATTAGCAAGATAACTAATATCACCCGTTTTCTTAGTTCGGCTCAGCCCATTAAAAAACATAAATCGTGCGGTAGGCATCCCATTCAGGTTCATCGCCAATTTGTTTCCCTCCTGCACCTGATCCCGGTGCAGATCAATGATTACCTCAATGCTCGGATTCTCCTTTAATATTTGTTCCAACGCAGGTGCTGCCACATTATATGCCTTAGCACGAACGGTATCATAAACTCCCGTATCATGTATCACATTATAGCCATATTCCTCTCGAAGTATATCCGCCAAATGTTCTCCCACTCCCACAACTGTCGTAGAAAGATCTCCTGTTGTGGAATCGGCATATCCTTCTGACGCATGTGTATGATAAATCAATATTTGTGGGGCGCTATTATCCGTTGTAAGGCTCATGTTTTTACCTAAAAGAGCTTCTACATTTAATTGATTTGCATCCACCATGGTCGTGGAATCAACTGCATAAAATTTTCCAACTAAATCTTTAAAATCTGCAATATCTTGTTTTTTATACTGTACAGACTTTGCAGATGCCTTTAAAAAACTTCCTTCCACTTTAATTGGATTGTTTTTATCCGATACATAGTCTCCATCCTCTTTAGAATTATTTTTTATTTTGTCATTCTCAATTTTCATTGCTTCTTTTAAGTCATTATCTATTATATCGGCATTGTCCTTATCGATATCTCTTTCTTCATCTGTACCTTCCAGTTCCAATAATTTTTCATACGTACTCTCATCCTCGACGACTGCTGTATATTGAGCAGCTTCTTCCATATATGTGTAAAATGGGTATACTCTTTTATAATTACGCATCAAAAATTTTTCCATTGATGACGGGATATAAGTACTATCCATACATACCAATATTGGTATGTGCATTCCTACTATCATTTTTGATACCGAACTCTGCGTTGATAAATAAAGTACCAAAAGTAGTATTCCGGTAATCATCTGCACCTTTCTTCTACTCTGACTCCAATGCAATCCGAGACCTCCTTCATAGGTTTTTTGGTCATCTTTGCTTTACAGACAAGTATATGCGCGATGCAATCTCCTTATTCTAATTTATCAAATGCAATATTAAGCGCTTCGGATATTGTAAAACTTAATCTTTTGATTGTTTCATCAATATCTTTACACGTTACATACATGTTATTTAATTCCGACATGACTTTCGGTAGATCATCTTCCGGAGTAATATTTTGATTTTTTAGTTGTTCCATCGTTTTTTCCATTGCATCATTTACAATGGTAGCTGCATCTACTACCGTTGGAACTCCAATTGCTATGACAGGTACGCCCAAACTTTCTTCAGTAAGTGCATTTCTGTGATTGCCAACCCCAGAGCCCGGATGAATTCCCGTGTTGGTGATTTGAATCGTCCTGTTCAGCCTCTTCGTACTTCTTGCTGCCAAAGCATCAATAACAACAACGGTATCTGGATTGGTCTCGTTAACGACTCCTTTGATGATTTCTGCGCTCTCCATACCTGTTTTTGCCATGACTCCCGGAATAATACTGCTGATCATATGAACATGCTCCCGGTTATATGCCGCTTTTCCATATTCTTTTACTACGTGCCTTGTTATATATAAATTATCTACTACATTTGGTCCAAGCGCATCTGCTGTCACGTCCTGATTTCCCAGACCCACAATTAAAATAGATTGTTCCTGATTCAGATTTGGAATCACATCTTCCAAATTTTTTGCGAGCTCCTCCGATATTTCACGATGATAATCATCATCAGCCTCCAACATGCCGGGGGCCTCTAATGTGATATACGTTCCTATGGGTTTTCCCATCTTTTTCGCCCCATTTTTAGTTTCGATGACTACTTTTGTCACATGAACATCAATCTCTTTTTGGTCCCACTCCTCTATCGAAACGCCTCGGAGCTCTTGTGCCTCTTCTGCTATATTTTCGTGTGCTTCCAGTGCTAAATCGGTTCTTACTTGAAAGTGACTCATATCTATCTATTTCCTTTCTCAACTTTACTGTTATTTTTTACAAAAACATAGGAAATATGTATTGACAGAAAGAATAACTTCAATTAAACTATAAAGCATATGTGTACATTGATACGTCCGTGTCCGGAATTAATGCTACATACTCAAACAGTTAATATAATATTTTTTATAAAATAGGAGGTGCGGGTCTTGGCAAATATCAAATCTGCAAAAAAAAGAATTTTAGTAAACAGAACTAAAACAGAAAGAAACAAGGCGATTAAATCAGGTGTTAAAACGGAAATCAAGAAAGTATACGCTGCTGTTGCATCAAACGATAAAGAAGTTGCTAAAGTTGCATTGTTAAATGCTACTTCCGCTATTGATAAAGCTACCAGCAAGGGTGTATATCACAAAAATACTTCATCCAGAAAAATTTCTCGTTTGTCCAAATCTGTAAATCAGATGGCTTAATAACAGAATGGTTACACGATTTCACTTGTCATAAATAGAAATAAAAAATAACCTTTACCGTCATAAAGGTTATTTTTTATGTTATAACAGTATTTCACATTTCAATATATTTCCATTTTCCTTTAACCATTCCCGATGCTCATCATAGTCTGGCATAATTTCTTCTACTGTCTGCCAAAATATCTTTGAATGATTCATATGCTTTAAATGGCATAGCTCATGTACCACTACATAATCCAATACCACTGGTGGTGCCAACATCAATCTCCAATTAAACGAAAGTGTGCCCTTGCTACTACAACTTCCCCACCTTGTTTTTTGATCCCGAATGGTAATTCGTTTATATTTTTCCTCTAAAAATGACTGATAAAATGCAACACGTTTTGGAATGTATTCTTTTGCAGCCTTACGATACCTATCCTCCAATGACTTTTTTTGCTGTTCCGTCATTTCGCATTTTTTTATTTGAGACTCCATTTCGCATTGTTTTTTATACTTCAGCAGAATCCATTTTTCTTTTTTTAATAATATCTGTTTCATAAATAGTACAGAGGGTTTGCTCGGAGCCTTTATCGTTACCTTACCGCCTTGCTCAACCACCAAGGCATATGATTTTCGATTGCTCTTTTTTACATTGCATAGAATGGTTCCTGCATCATATTGCATCTCAAACTGATTCTCATTCACTGTCCTTACATACATCTGCTAATTTCCCTTTACTTGCCGTTAAATAATCTTCGACATTCAATTCCAACTGCACACCCAACTTCCCTCCACTGACAACGATTCGTTTCAGAATCTCACAGGATTTATCTACAAATGTCAGATATTGCTTTTTCATTCCAATTGCTGTACATCCACCACGAATGTAGCCCGTAATGGAATTGATCTCTTTTACAGGAACCATAGCAATTGCTTTTTCATCAGCCACTCTTGCAGCTTTTTTTAAATCGATTTCTTTCTCTATTGGGATAACAAAGATATAATAATCCTTACTTTTTCCTATGGTAACTAAAGTCTTATACGTAATTTCATGAGGCAGTAAAAGCATATCCGCCGTGGTAATTCCATCATTAAATTCCGCACACTTATAGGTATGTACCGCATAGGTAATTTGTTGCCTATCTAATAATCGCATTGCATTTGTTTTTAACTCTATTTCTTTTGCCATACTTACCTCTTCAACAGATTCTACCTACGTACATATTTTAAAACCATCCTTGCCATTCTTTTTGACTTCGTATAGTGCCATATCAGCTTTTTGGAACAGCTCGGAAAATAATACACCATCTTCAGGAACTTTTGCCATCCCTATGCTGCAGGATAACGGTACCGTACCCTGTAATGCGTGAATATTTTCACAAAGAAGGGATGCTATTTCTTCTGACGATCTTTTATTGTCCGTTATATTGAATAATGCAGCAAATTCATCTCCGCCTATGCGACCAACAAGATTATCGCCCTTAAAAATTCTTTTTAATTCTTCTGCTATCACACACAATACATCATCACCTAACTGATGTCCATGAGTATCATTAATTTGTTTAAAATTATCAATATCTATCACAAAAAAGCAATATTCTTTTGTTTTATTCTCGTTAATTGTATGTTCACACAGATATTCGATGGTGACTTTATTATACAAACCTGTCATAGCATCAATTTCCGACTGATATTTTAATTGTTGTTCTTTTTGTCTGTGCACTTTGCGCTCACGGTATGCTTCAAAAGCAATAATGATACAAATTGCAATCAATACCCCTATGGCACAAATTGATTCCGCATACTTATATACCCAGTCGCTAAACTCCAGCTGATAGGGATTCGCAATGGTATAATCAATAACAATCTGGTTAATATCATCTTTATTCAATGTCGCAATCGCTTTATTCATAATCGAATAAAGATTTGAATCCATTGACTGCATACCCGCAATTCGCATATCCGCATGAAAGGAATATGTGGGTACAATTTCTAAAGATTCAAAAAAAGGTTTTTGTAATAAATAATTTACCACATATGAATTTTGCAGCATCACATCTGCTTTTTGATAAACTACTGCTTCCATACAGGCATTATTATCCGGATACACAAAAATGTGACAATTGGGGAAATGCTGTTTAATACTCTCAGCCAAGGTATAGTACATTCTGGGAATCGCAATTTTCAGTTCATCATTACTTTTATACTGCTTTCCTTTCTTCCCAACCGCGACCACTTCCTGTGTTGCAAATGGTACTGTCATTCTGACTTTTTTATCAGAAATATATATTTTTGAATAAGGAACCCCTGCAATAAAATCATATTCTCTTGTGTTCAATAATTTTGTGGGTTCGACATTTTCTTCGATTGGTATAATATCAAATGTGATACCGCTTGTACACTGCAATAAGTTCAGAACTTCAACAATGATCCCTGCCATTTCACCTGATTTTTTCTCTAATGTCGACATTGGATAATCGTTTGCATATACTCCTATCTTAATCGTATTTTTTTCTCTTATATATGCCTGTTCTTCTTCACTGAGAATAATTTGTTTCTCTTCCTCTTCCGCATAGATCATAGGCATTTTATAACGTCCAATACCCGTAATCACCATGGCAGTTAATAATATGCAGGTATTTATCTGCTTACTGCCCCTTTTATTTTTCCCCATACTCATTCCCCCGAAAGTATCTGGTACTTGAGAAGGCCGTTGCCTTTTTACGCTTTTGTTCTTAGCTACTTGCATGCAATTACTTTAACAAGGAACTCCCAAATACGTTTTGTAGATGATATGCTTAGCTGTTCTTTTGTCGTATGAATATCTTTGATATCAGGACCAAAAGAAACACAATCCATTTCTTTTATCTTACCCGATAACAGACCACATTCCAATCCAGCATGAATCGCTTCCATTCTAGGCTTTCTTCCATACATTTGCTGATAGATAAGAGTCATATCCTCTCTTAATTTTGATTTTTCTTTATATTCCCATGCTGGATATTCACTTTTTACCTCTGCTTTTCCGCCTAAATAGTGTGTTATATATCCGATCTTTTGAACTAAATACTCTTTTGCTGAACCTACCGAGCTTCTGACTAAAATAGTAACTATAATTTTCTTATCTTCTGTTCTGAGAATCCCCAAATTCAATGACGTTTCAACAAGTCCCTGCATATGCCTGCTCATACTCTGTATTCCATTTGGAAACGCATTCAGTGCCATAATGACATGGCTTTTACTTTCCTGTACCAATACCATATTTTTACCATATGTCATAAAATTTGCCTGTAACAGAATATCCGGATCTGCTACAGAAAATTCATTCCGATAGGTTGCTTGACACTTTTGCATAATCCTGTCGAAAGGAGGTATGTGTTCCTCTTGCAATAGTATAACGGCCCTGCTCTCTACTGGAATTACATTGTCCTTGCATCCACCACGAATCGATACCAGATCATAAGCAATCTGTTTATCAAGTTCCATCAGGAAACGTCCAAGTAATATATTTGCATTTGCACGTCCTCTTTGTATTTCTGTTCCGGAGTGACCACCTCTCAATCCAGATAATCCGATTTCTATTTTTCGCCCAACTTTTTCTTCATATGCTACTGGAATATTGCACTCTATCCTGCTTCCACCCGCGCAGCTTGTCAGAAATACACCTTCTTCTTCTGCATCAATGTTCAATACTTTCCTGCCTTTTACAACCGATAAGTCAATTCCAGCCGCACCTAACATGCCTACCTCTTCTGATACTGTAAAAATAGCTTCTATCGAAGGATGCTTAAGCGTATCCGAAGCAAGTATAGCAAGCGCGTATGCAATTGCAATTCCATCGTCTCCTCCAAGAGTAGTTCCTTCTGCTTTTATATAATCTCCGTCAATTTTTAATCGAAGTCCATCCTTTTCAAAATCGATATTACAATTTTCATCTTTTTCACAGACCATGTCAAGATGTCCCTGAATTATAATTGTCGGAAGTTCTTCATATCCTTTCGTAGCTTCTTTTCGTATAATTATATTATTAAGATCATCCTGAATCACTTCTAATCCATGTTTCTCAGCAAAGGTAACGCAAAAATCGCTAAGCTGTTTTTCATTATAAGAACCATGAGGTATGTTGCATATTTCCTCAAAATAGTAAAAAACTTCCTTGGGCTCTATATTGTCTAAAACGCTCATTTTCGACTCCTCTTAGTATACGTAGTTCAATCTTATTCCTTCGGTTCTTCTATTTGGTTATAGTATTACTATATTACATCATCTCTACACATATGCCAATGATATTTACTGATTTTTTTTAATCCCTGTCGTATTTTACTCAAACTTTACTATTTTATAATAGGTATATCAAAAAATTCTTGGAAGAAAACTTCCAAGAATTTATAAAGATTGAATTAAATTATGCAATTTTACTTTTTGCTACTTCTGCTAAAGCGGTAAATCCTGTAGCATCATTAACAGCCATTTCTGCTAACATTTTTCTGTTAATATCAATTTCTGCTAATTTTAAACCGTACATAAATCTGCTATAGGTTAAACCGTTCATTCTGGCTGCTGCATTGATACGTGCAATCCATAATTGTCTAAATTGACGTTTTCTTTCTTTTCTACCAGCATAAGAAGATGTAAGCGCTCTCATGACAGATTGTTTTGCTACTCTATATTGTTTTGATCTTGCTCCTCTATAACCTTTTGCAAGTTTTAAGATTCTATTATGTTTTTTCCTTGCGTTTAAACCGCCTTTAATTCTTGCCATTGTTCTTCTCCTCCTTACACCTTATAAATATGGTAATATCTTTTTCATATTCTTAACATTTGTAGCATCTGTCATAACTGCTTTTCTAAGAGTTCTCTTAGTCTTCGGAGATTTCTTAGTTAAGATATGTCGTTTGTAAGCTTTGTTTCTTTTCAGTTTTCCTGTTCCTGTAACTTTAAAACGTTTTGCTGCTGATCTGTTAGTTTTAATTTTTGGCATATTATTAATCCTCCTATTATCCATACATGATAAGATGAAAATCATCTCTCGTACTAATATTATCTATTTTAACTGTAACTTATCGTTTTTCAGTTAAAAACATTGTCATACTTCTGCCTTCGATCTTAGGTGCCTTTTCAATTGTTGCAATATCTGATAATTTTTCTGCAAAATCATCAAGAATATGTTTACTGCTTCCCATGTGAGCCATCTCACGTCCACGGAATCGAAGTGTTATTTTAACCTTGTCACCCTTTGTTATGAACTTTCTTGCAGCATTTATTTTCGTATTCAAATCATTGGTATCAATATTCGGTGATAAACGAATTTCTTTTACATCAATGACTCTTTGCTTTTTCTTTGCTTCTTTTTCTTTTCTTAACTGTTCATACTTGAATTTACCATAATCTACAATTTTACAAACAGGTGGCTTTGCTGTAGGTGCAATTTTTACTAAGTCCAACCCCTTTTCTTCTGCCATGTTCATAGCATCTCTTACGGACATAACACCTAATTGCTCTCCGTCCTCTCCTACCACACGTACTTCCTTGTCTCTTATCTGCTCGTTAATCATTAAATCGCTAATAGTTTTATACCTCCATAAGATAAAAATGGTAAACAAAATCACCTGCAACATAGTTTTTTTATATAGTAGGTCTGCAAGTAATATCCTATTATATAAAAAAGTGGATAGACAAGCTATCCACTATAATTCCTACAAATCATATCATCGATACAATCATTTAGTTTTGAATTATTAACTCCTAACAGTTTATATACTGTAGGGTGAGAGTGGATACTCTACTTGTTTGTGTTTTACACACTAATGTATAATAACATAGTTTTATAATAGTGTCAATTAATTTTTTTAAATCGTTTGATACAATAATCCAATTCCTGTACAATCTTTCGATTATCTTCTACATTATGATTAATATCTTCCATGATGTCAAGTATATCATTTGACTTATTGGATATTACCTCTATCCTTCTGGTGCTTTCATCCACGTTCGCACTAATTCCCAGCGTAGCGCGCGATATATGATTTAAAATGTCCGATAAAGAAATCGCTTCCAAAGCAAAGGATTCCATCTTCACTTGAAATATATCTGCGTCCTTATCGTATTCCAAACTGGCTGCTACAAAATTTTCGTAATCCTTTAATACGAACTCATTTATATAAGAAATCATTTTCTCTGCATTTTTATGTAATTCAAAAACAGTTCCTTGTACCCCTTTACTAATAGCCTGAATATCATTTGCTGTTGATTTTGTTATTTCTGCTAATCCTCTTATTTCTTCTGCTACCACAGCAAATCCTCTTCCGGCTTCACCTGCTCTGGCTGCTTCAATTGAAGCATTGAGTGCTAATAAATTGGTCTTTGAAGATATCTCCAATATTTCTGTAGTTAACTGGTCGATCTTAGTGACCTGTCTACTGTTTTCGATAGATGCTCGCAGGACATCACCAATTTCCAAAATCGTCAGATTTGTTTTTTCTTTATTCGATATCGCTTCTCCTTTGACCTGATCAGCCCTTGCTTTAAAATTAATTGCGTATTCACTACCCTCTTCTGCATTTTTCTTCATTTTCTTTGCTGCTATTAAGACAGATTCCACATTTTGTGACAATGCTTCTATGGATGCATTTATTTCCTCCATTCCGGAAGAAATTGTTTGAATACTTTCCGATGATTCCTGCAGATCAAGCAGAATTTTTCCGGCGCCATAGGTAACCTCGTCTACACTCTTGATAAGTTTACGATCTTCGTTTTGTATTTCCAATAACAGATTCTGTAGCATCCCAATAAATTGATTTATATATCCAACCAGGATTCCAATCTCGTCCTTCGTAAATATTTTAATCCTGACACTTAAATCTCCATTGCCACCTTCTATTTCAGAAATATATTTTTTCAAGTTCTTTGCCGTTTTCTTTAAAGGCCTTGCAATCTCAAATATTACTTTTGTAACACTATACAATACAACAAGAACGATTATGAAGGCATATGCCTTTGTAATATTCATTGTATTTTTATAGGTCTGCTCCTGTATATTTTCTGCCTCTGAAATGCCTTCTTCTAATCCAGCCCTAATATTTAGAATGGACTGATCCAATAGATTTGCATCAGCACTTATATATACCCAAAGTGTACTAAGCGCACCGTTTTTATTTTTTTTATCTGCCTGCTCCTTTGCTTCTTGTAAGGATGTGGAAAAATCTTGAAACGCACTGGTAAATTCTTTCTTTGCGGAACTATATTTTTCATTTATTAAGAGAACAGAATCCATACGATCAATTTGATCAAGCACTAAATTCATTTTATTATTAATTTCGTTCAGATCATTTTGCACTGAGTTTCTGACTACTTCACTAGGGGCAGTACAATAGGCATACATGCTCTTCTGAAAAGCCTGATAGTTCACTTCTACTTCAAGCCATTTTGCATTGATTGGTTCGTAGGTATGAATTACCATATTTCCTGTTTCATATATTTTCTTCATATGCAGAACTGAGATTAACTGTCCTACCATCATACATATTGCCAACGTTATGATACTTAGCATAACTGCACCTGCCAAATGCTTCTCTTTCTCGTGCAGTTGATTACCCATATTTTTTTTTCTAGTTCCAATTGATTTTTTCATTTGCATCCATCTCATAGGTCTCCTTTTAAGCAATTGTCTTAAATTGCTTTTCCTCCCTTCCGATTTCCTCTTACGCATGGTATTTTCAGAAAACAAAAAAAAGAGGCACAATAATGTGCCCCTTTGCGAAGTATTCCATTTGTAATTGAGTATGAGTATAATCCAATTAATTTAAAATTACAAGTCATATTACATTTTTTTATAATAAATGGTATCTACTTATTTCTCTGTAAACGTTGCGCAGGATGTATTTTGGGTATCTTGTGCGCCTGCCCCTTTAATGTCCACGTGTTCAGCATAACATTTATAATCCGTGTTAAATTTACATTTTACTGCTTCACAATCAATACATATTGTCCTATATGGGTGCTCCATCTCACTACTGAAAGAATCGCCTTTTCTCATGGCAAAACTGTCACAACATGTATCGTCTTCTTCCATTGCATGTTTTCCACCAACCATAATATCGCCTTTGCAACAATATGCATCTTTATTATACGTACAACTATCAGCCTGACATCGTAAATCTGCCATATTCATTACCTCCTGAATTATTCTATTTAGGAAATAGTATGAACAGAATTACGATATCTATACGGAAAACAAACTCCATTTTTTTGAAAAAACTTTCATTATTTTTATTCCTGAATTTCTTCTTTTCGTATTTCTTTTGTTTTTATTTCTTTACAAATTGCATCGATGAAGTCACTTAATTCCATCTGCCCTTCGTCTCCAGCAAATCTGCTCCTTACCGATACCAGTTTTTCTTCTTCTTCTTTTTGACCTACCACCAACATATAAGGCACCTTAGCAAGTCTTGTTTCTCTGATTTTATAGCCAATTTTCTCTGAACGATTGTCTATCGTAACTAAAATCCCATTGTTTTCGAGTTCTTCCTTAACTTTAGCTGCATACTCCGTATATTTCTCTGAGATAGGAAGGACGCGCACTTGTTCTGGACACAACCAGGTCGGAAATTTTCCTGCATACTTTTCAATCAACCATGCCAATGTTCTTTCATAACATCCTAAAGATGTTCTGTGTATAATATACGGCCTGACTTTTTCACCATTTTGATCCACATAATACATGTCAAATTGTTCTGCAAGCATGGCATCCCATTGAACCGTAATCATAGTGTCTTCTTTCCCATATACATTCTTTGCCTGAATATCTACTTTAGGACCGTAAAAAGCTGCTTCACCAATTTCTTCCGTAAACGGGATATTAAGCTCCTGTAAAATAGCACGTATGTGCCCTTCTGATTCCTCCCATTGTTCCGGTGTTCCAATATATTTATCCTTGTTGTCCGGATCCCACTTTGAAAGGCAATAAGTTACATCCCCTTCTACGCCTAATGTTTGCAAACAGTATTTTGCAAGGGCTAGACATCCTTTAAATTCTTCCACCATCTGATCAGGTCTGACAACCAAATGTCCTTCTGAAATTGTAAACTGACGCACACGTGTTAAGCCGTGCATCTCTCCGGAATCTTCATTTCGAAATAACGTTGAAGTTTCTCCATAGCGTAATGGCAGATCTCTGTATGATTTCTGGCTTGCTTTATAGATATAGTACTGAAAAGGACATGTCATGGGACGAAGTGCAAACACTTCTTTATCTTTTTCTTCATCACCTAAAATAAACATTCCTTCTTTATAGTGACCCCAATGCCCTGAGATTACATATAAATCGCTTTTTGCCATTAGGGGAGTTTTTGTCCGAACATAGCCACGTTTCTCTTCTTCATCCTCTATCCAACGCTGCATAGTCTGAATCATTTTAGCACCTTTTGGCATTAATAAAGGAAGCCCCTGACCAATTACATCAACCGTTGTAAACAATTCCATTTCTCTTCCCAGCTTATTATGATCACGCAATTTTGCCTCTTCTAATATTGTTAAATAATCATTTAATTCATTTTTTTTAGCAAATGCAGTTCCATAAATTCTTTGAAGCATGGCTTTGCTGGAATCTCCTCTCCAATAAGCGCCTGATGAAGATATCAATTTAAAGGCTTTGATCGGTCTGGTGCTCATTAAGTGTGGACCTGCGCATAAGTCTATAAAGTTTCCCTGATTATAAAAAGACAGCTTTGCGTCTTCTGGTAAATCCTGAATTAATTCAACCTTATAAGGCTCATTCTTTTCTTCCATCAATTGAATGGCTTCTGCTCTCGAAAGTGTAAATCTTTCTAATTTTGCACCTTCTTTTATGATCTTTTTCATTTCCGATTCAATTTTATCCAAATCATCTCTTGTAAAAGGTTCTGCTTCGAAATCATAATAAAAACCATTGTCAATTGCTGGACCGATCGCTAATTTTGCATTTGGATATAATCGTTTCACCGCCTCTGCAAGCACATGGGAAGCTGTATGCCTCATAGTCCTTAGTCCTTCTGCGTCATTCGCTGTTCGTATATTCAGCTCACAATCTTTTACCACCATTGTTCTAAGATCTACCACTTCACCATCTATTTCTCCTACACATGCTATTCTGGCAAGTCCTTCACTAATATCTGCTGCAATATCAATGACTGACATTGGTTTTAAATATTCTTTACTGGATCCATCCTTTAATGTTATTTTCATAATTTGCTCCTTTTACTATATTATTATTTTTATCAACTTGCTTAATTTTATGATCTATTTGTTATTCTATCCGATTCCTCTCTTTTGTCATCCCAACATTTCGTATTTCCATTTCCATTATGACTGAACAGAGTGACTCCATGTGTTAATGGAGCTGTTAGCAGCCCTATTATAATACCCAAAAGGGTACAACTAGTAATTAGCAAGCAAACTTCTTTCTTGCTAAACGTAATGGTTCCAATCAATAAATCTGTTACGCTTTCCTTCATATGATATTTCCTCTCTAAATTTCGTGACAAAACATGTATAAATAAAAAAAGCCCCTTGCTTTACATTTCTGTAATGCAAGGGACGATATTTGTCGCGATTCCACCCTAATTGTTTCATGTCTTTATCAATACACAAAACCACTCAAATGATGATAACGGTATCACCGGACCGGATTAGGGTCACTCAGAGTTAGTTTTCAAATGATTCCTATCAAGATACTTACAGCACCGCCTTTACATAAATCGTCATACGGGTATCTCTCTCTGGGATATTTCACATTTTACTCTTCTCTTCACGGTATTTACTATATATGACTTTTATATTTGTAAATATTTTAGTCTATTTTCTATAATATGTAAAGCCTTTTTTGAAGAACTCTTAAAGTTCTGTAATTCATTTATAAAAATGTTTGCAAGTTCCTATAGAAAACTGCTACAATAAAAGGAAGGAAATGAAATGGAGGATTGGTATGTTAGGAATTATCGGAGCTATGGATGAAGAAGTCAGTCAATTAAAAGAATATATGACTGATACGATTATTCATAAAAAGGCATCTATGGAATTTTATTCAGGAAAATTACACGGCAAGGATATCGTAATTGTAAGAAGTGGTATAGGTAAGGTGAATGCAGCAGTCTGCTCCCAAATACTGATTGATGACTTTCATGTGGATGCTTTAATTAATACAGGAATTGCAGGATCGTTAAAAGCTGAAATCAATATTGGTGACGTGGTTTTATCAAAAGACGTTTTACATCATGATGTGGATTGTGTTGCATTTGGTTATCCCCTTGGACAGATTCCAAGAATGGATGTCCTTTCTTTTGAGGCAGATGCGGATATGCTAACGCTTGCGAAGAAAAGCTGTAAGAAAGTAAATCCTGAGATTGGTGTTTTTACGGGCCGCATCGTAAGTGGTGATCAATTTATAGCAAACAGGAACAGAAAGAACAGTATCAGTGAGAATTTTAATGGTTATTGTACCGAAATGGAAGGGGCTGCAATTGCGCAGACTGCATATTTAAATAACATACCATTTCTCATCATAAGAGCAATATCAGACAAGGCCGATGATAGCGCTGAAATGGATTATCCTGCATTTGAATCTTTGGCAATTAAACGTTCTGTTAAATTATTATTAGAAATGGTGGAAAATAAATGATGAAAAAAATCGCAAGTTTTACAGTAAATCACTTAACCCTTTTACCAGGAATCTATGTATCTCGAAAAGATCATATAGGTAAAGAAATCTTAACTACTTTTGACCTACGTATGACAAGACCAAATTTCGAACCTGTACTCAATACTGCAGAGATCCATACCATAGAGCATCTGGGAGCAACTTACCTTCGCAATACAGAAGAATATAAGGATAACATCATCTATTTCGGTCCTATGGGGTGCCGTACTGGTTTCTACCTTATTCTTGGTGGTGACTATGAATCTAAGGATATTCTTACGCTAATTCAAGATATGTTTGCATTTATCCGTGATTTTGAGGGTGAAGTACCCGGTGCGGCTGCAAGAGATTGCGGTAACTTTCTAGATATGAATCTTCCAATGGCCAAGTATGTAGCCAGAAAATATCTGGAAAATACATTGATAAATATAAAAGACAATCAATTATATTATCCTAATTAAAATGAAAACGGTTAAGAACCATTTCTTCTGCAATAGGCAAATATTGTTCTTAACCGTTTCCTTGCTCTATTAATCATCACTCAAAGGGATACAGAGCATATTTATTTTGACTGCAAGTACTGCAAGTTGTGTTCGGTTCTTGACCATACACTTAGCGATTAAATCTGCCACAATATTTCTTGCCCTTCCAGCCGAAATCCCTAACGCAATTCCTATCTCATGATTGGTATATCCTTCTGATACCAAATTTAAGACTTCTTTTTCTCTTGAGGTAAAATTAGCGTCATTATAAATTTCTCTGTCATATCTATTTTTTACATTATTTATAAAATCTTCTTTTTGAATATTCTTAACTTTTTTAAAGAATCTTGCCATAATGGATAAGATTTCATGATTACTAACACTATCATTCATGATATATCCATCTGCTCCATGCTTCAGTGCTAAAAAAAGATTTTTTTTATCCCCACCTAGCGTCAAAACCATAATCTTAATATCCTTACTAATGGTTTTTATCTCTTTCATGAGAGAATAATCAACATTTTCCTGAAAATCAATGTACATAATTATTAAATCAGGTTTTTTTTCACTACATATTCTAATGACTTCATTCCCAAAATGGGTGCAGGATATCACCTTGTATTCATTTTCTTTTTCCACTAAACGGAATAAACATTCTTGTATGTTATCAAGAGCAGCTACTATTAAAACCTTAGTCATAAGCAATACCCTTCCTTTATCTCTCTTTCCTCTTCATAAGCTATCATGATAGAGTAAACTATTTGTAACACATTTCATAATTTAAGAGAATATTATAATATCTATCTTGATATTAAATAATTAAAGGCTGAGTTATTACCTTCTTTTTTCCTGTTGCTACATCGAATATCACTGTTCTGCTATTGGTACCACCTATTTCTCTATCTGTATATCTAAGCTTTTCAAGTTGTAATATTCTCTCAATCATAGTGATATTCTGATAGCCAACATGAAACATATCATTTCCTTTTATGGATCTTGCGCCTCCAAAAAGTTCAATCAGCAGCTCGTTTTTTCGGCAACCATACTCCAAACACATTTTTCTAATAAGCAGCGGTATTGCTGTTTCTGCATAATAGCAAGGCTGACTCACCTTGTGGAATACATCTTTATGATAAGGCAAAACGATGTGAGCCATAGCAGCCACACAATTTACCGGGCTATAGATTGTGATTGCTACGCATGATGCAAGTGCATAAGTCTTAATCACATCCTCTCTATTATTCGTTATAACATACTCACCAATTCCAACAACTCTATCCACATCCTTCACCTTAACATGGACAAAATAGCCTCGGGTATTCTATTAAGTGAGACCTGCTTTTCTACACCGCCGATATCGTATGCCACTTTAGGCATCCCATAGACCACACTAGAACTTTCGTCCTGGCCTATTGTCCTTGCACCTCTTCTTCTCATCGCCAGCAGGCCTTTTGCGCCATCATATCCCATTCCTGTAAGAATTACTCCAATCGCATTTATACCTGCTTCCTTTGCCACTGATTCAAATAATACATCAACCGAAGGACAATGCCCATTCACTTTATCTCCAAGAAAACAATCTACTTTATACCTATCAGCTATTTTTCTAATTTTTATATGTTTATTACCAGGTGCAATGATAACTTTACCTGATTCTAAATAGTCACCCGAACTTGCTTCTTTTACTGCCAAGTGTGTGGAACTGTTTAATCGTTCTGCAAACATCTGTGAAAAGACAGAAGGTATATGCTGTACAATTATAATACCTGGAGCATTTTTTGGAAACTCTTTTAAAATATTGAATATGGCCTCTGTTCCTCCAGTAGATGCACCAATTGCTATGATTTTGCTGGTATTACTACATTTTTGGTTCATGATATTTCCATAATTTACCATATGTTTTAGATTAGAAACATTTGAGGTCGATGCTATTTTAATTTTAACAATCAGTTCATATAAAAAAACTTCTACCGATTTTGGTGTTTGCATTTCTGGCTTTGCAACAAAATCAACCGCGCCCGCATTCATCGCGTCAAAAACTGCACGACTCACCGAACTTACAACAACGACAGGTAAAGGGTGCTGTGGCATAAGTTGCTTTATAAATTCAATTCCGTTCATTTTAGGCATCTCAACATCACAAGTCATTACATCCGGCTGATATTCCACTATTTTCTCGCCTGCTTCATAAGGATCTCCCGCGGTTGACACGACCTGAATACTATAATCAGTTGAAATCCCTTTTGCGATTACCGCTCTAAATACAGCGCTATCTTCAACAATCAGAACTTTTATTTTTTTTATGAGCTTCATCCCTTTCTATATATAGCTGGCATTATATATTTAAATTTTGTTTCTTCTCTATTCAATGCTTCCGAATGCCCAATAAAAAGATATCCTCCATCCTCCAATAGATTGTAAAATTTATTTACAAGTTCACACTTTGTCTTTTGATCGAAATATATCATAACATTTCTACAAAAAATAACGTGAAATTTTTTCTTAAATGGAAAACTACGATCCATAAAGTTCAACTTTCGAAATATGACCTCATTTTTTAGTCTTTGTGAGATAGCCACATTCTGATTCGTATATGGTTCAAAATAGTTCTGTCTCCATAAAATAGGAAGTGTTTTGATATCTTCTTTTCCGTAGATTCCTTCTGCTGCTGTTTGTAGAGCTTTGCTACATATATCAGTCGCAAGAACCTTTGTATCCCATAAAGCTTTATTCTCTCCAAGACATTCATTCAAAATCATGGCTAGTGTATAAGGCTCTTCCCCGGTCGAACAACCTGCGCTCCAGATTCTCAAATCTTTGTCTTTGACGGTTTTGAGAAGATACGGTAGTACAATATTTCTAAAATACTCAAAATGATCCGATTCTCTCATAAAATACGTATGATTCGTAGTAATCTTATTAATTAATTCAATGGCTGCCTTTCCTGTCACATCCGAAATAAGATAAGAATAGTAATCTGAAAAATTATCGATCTTATTTTTCATGAGAACATTGCTTAACCTACCCGTGACGAGTGAAAGTTTTTCTTCTTTCAAATGAATTCCGTAATTCTTTTTAATATAAGCAGCCAATTGATGAAACTCAGATTTTGTAATTGGATACACCTATTTCACCTAGATCCTCTTTGTACTGAGTTAATACTTTCCAAATTCATAATCACTTAGTACAATTTTTTCTTTTGTTTCTCTTGCTTGGTTTTCAGCATCATATTGATCTTGCATTTCCTGCTCCCTATTTTTCTGCGACATATTTTCAAGCATCTTTATGACTTCTGGATTCACTTCCTCAAATTTATGGTAGGAATGCCGTACCGTTTTTAAGTTATACTTGCTGACAGATTCTTTTAAGAGCTCAGCTTGACTTGATAATTCTTCACTCGCTGCCGCACTTTCTTCCGAAGTAGCAGAATTCGTCTGAACCACTTGAGACACTTGCATGATTCCCTGATTGATCTGTGCGATTCCTGTAGCCTGCTCATTGGATGCAAGCGCGATTTCACCGACAAGATTTGCAGCCTTTGCTACATCTTCTACGATTTTATTTAACGCTTCTGCTGTTTCATCTGCGATCTTTGTTCCAGCCTCTACTTTCAAAATAGAGCCACTAATCATATCGGTCGTTTCCTTTGCAGCGTTTGCAGATCTCGCAGCTAAATTTCGGACTTCTTCTGCTACAACTGCAAAACCTTTTCCATGTTGTCCTGCCCTTGCTGCTTCAACTGCAGCATTCAATGCTAATATATTAGTCTGGAATGCAATTTCATCAATTACCTTAATAATTTTAGAGATATTAGAGGAAGATTCATTGATTTCTTCCATCGCTCTTTGCATTTCTTTCATTTGTGAATTACCCTTCAGGGCATTTGATTTAGCGACTTCTGCCAAATCATTTGCCTGATTCGCATTCTCAGCATTCAATTTAGTTTGAGAGGAGATTTCCTCCAGGGATGCTGTCAGCTGTTCGATCGAACTTGCCTGTTCTGTAGCACCCTGCGATAGGGATATACTGGAATCCGAAACTTGTTTCGAGCCTGATGCAACTTGTTCAGATGCTGCTGCGATATTATTCAATACCTCATTATTTTTAGCTACCATCTGTGCCAGTTTTTTGTTAAGAAGATCATCCTCTGAGCGGACATTAACTTCCACTGTTAAATCGCCTGCTGCCATTCTTTCTACTACGACTGCCTGGGAACGTATATTAGCGATCATTTTATTAAAAGACTTTGCTAAATTACCAATTTCATCCTTTGTATCCGATTTAACATCCACATCAACACTTCCATTGGCAAGTTTTTCAGCAGTTTCTACCATCTCATTGACTGGTCTGCTAATCATTCTGGAAATTACAATTCCCAGCATTAAGGAGAGAATAATTCCAAATATAATAATCGCAATCATCGTCATTCTAGCATTTACTGCCGCTTCTGTATTATCCTTAGCGCTTTCACCCGCTAATTTCACTTTCAAATCCAAAAGTGAATCACTGGAGGTTTCCACCGCTTCATTGATTGCAGTTCCATCATTGTATAAACTAGTTCTGGCCATTTCTGATTGTCCACTATCCGTCAGTCCGATCACGCTATCTCGATAGGTACGAAACTCTAATATCGCATTTTTTAAAATAGCAAATTCCTTTTTTACTTCTTCGCTCCTCATACCCGCCTCAAATACAGATAGACTTTCATCCGTTTCCTGATCCAATTCAATCATCAAATTCTTTTTTTCCTGGCGAAGGGTATTATCCTCCAGTATCATCATATCTCTAAGTATTGCTCGTTCCTGTTGATAATTCGCCATAATAACTGCCATATCATCCATGGTAGCGGTATGTCTATTATACATATCCAAATTAAGTTCATCCATTTTCTGAATATTGACAATTGCAACAACGCCGACTAAAGCTGAAATTAATGCAACGAAAATAAACCCCAATATTAATTTCAATGAAATCTTTAAATTTTTATACCATCTCATTTTTCTATTCTCCCTTTTCTCTATTGTACTTCACTCAAGTCTTCCAATTCGTTATCCGTTAATAGCTTTTCACAATCCAGTAACAACTTGACATCATTTCCTACTTTTCCAATACTTCTTATATATTTATTATTTTGCCCTCTCAATTGTGGAGGTGGCGCTATATCCTGCTCCAATATCGTCAGGACTTCCGCTACACTGTCAACAATTAAGCCTATTGCAACACCCTTTATATCCACGACAATGATACATGTCCTGTCATTATAATCATGAAATTCCTTTTTGAATCTTAATCTGACATCCATCACAGGTATAATTTTACCTCTTAAATTAATAATTCCTTTTATGTACTCAGGCAGTTCCGGTAATTCCGTAATTTCTTGTATACCGATGATTTCAGTAACATATGTAATTTCGATTCCATATGTTTCCTTGCCTAAAGCAAACGTTAAAAATCTACCTTTCTGTGTATCTTCCTCCATTTCCACTAGTTCTTCCATTTCGTTTGACATTCTTCTATCACCTTTCCTCCCATTTTAAGAAACTACAATTTATTAATTTGCAACAAAGTCTGCAATATCCAGTATAAGGCTTATATTTCCATCTCCTAAAAGTGTACATCCGGTAAGCCCTTTGATTTTTTTAAATTTTCGGATATAATCTGGCAAAGCTTTTACCACTACTTGTTGCTGTCCCAATAATTCATCTGCAAATATACAGATCATATTGTCATCCCGCTCAACCATTATGATAATACCTTCTTCAAAGTCAGTTCTTGCATTTTTTACTTTATAATACTCATATAATCTAACCAATGGATAACATAGGCCCCGAACCATGATCATCTCATTGTTATCGGGATCTGTAATGATATCTCCTTGCTTTACCCTGAAAAACTCTTTGACCAAGATAGTTGGAATGGTAAAATAGGAATTTCCTACCTTTATGTTCATACCATCAATAATTGCTAAAGTAAGAGGTATCTTTAATGTTATGGTTGTTCCGCTACCCTCCACACTATCCAGCGCGACTGTTCCCCCGACCATTTCTATATTTTTCGTAACAACGTCCATACCGACACCTCGTCCCGAGAATTCTGTAACATCTATATTGGTCGAGAACCCAGGTAAAAATATCAAATTATAGACTTCTTTATCAGACATTTCTTCTTCAGTCTTCTGTAATAGTCCATTTTCTTTTGCCTTTTTAAGAATGCTTGCCTTGTTTAAACCCTGTCCATCGTCTTTGATCATAATCAGAACATCGCCGCCCTCATTTTTTGCCTCTAAGGTCAAATTACCGATCCGCTGCTTTCCCTTTTCTTCTCTCACATCTGGAAATTCAAGACCATGATCGATCGCATTTCTGACAAGATGCATGAGTGGATCAGAAATATGTTCTATGATATTCTTATCAACCTCTGTTTCCTCTCCTAGAATCTCAAGATTGATCTCTTTTCCTAACTTTTTAGACATATCCCGCACCAATCGATGCATTTTATGAAATGTAACCGATAGAGGGACCATCCGGACTGACATAATAATATCTTGCATTTCATCTGTAATTTTCGTCAATTGTTGTGAAGCTTTATAGAAATTATCTAATACCAATCCTTTTAAATCCGAATTTTGGATTACCATAGCCTCCGCTATTACTAATTCCCCCATCAGATCCATTAATTTATCAAGCTTTCCAACTCCTACACTTATGATACTCTGTTGAGGCATGATATTTTGCTCTTCTTTGTTTCCGGCTAACTTTTCCTGCCTCTTTTCAATCTCAACTTTCGCTCTTTCCGGTTCCTTCTTATCCCAAACCGAGACTCTGAATTCCCTGACAAATTCTGTGTGGCAAAAGAAATCATAGATTTTGTCATAAGAACATTTCGTCTTTAAATATATGGTAAATCCCTCTTTTCTAAGAGCCTCTATCGTTTCTTCTCCACGGTCAAGATCATCCGGACAAAATGTTATCTCTGTTACGAACTCATCCAAATTATGTATGATAGAAAAGGCACGCAAGTTTTCCATTTCACATCCTTCTTCAAAGAAAAGAACTATTTTAAAACTATTTGATTCTTGTATCCCTCCACCTTCTTTTAAAAAGTTTAAAAAGCAATGAATTCTTTCTATCAGTTCTGTATAGATTCCATCCGCCTGATCTCCATTTTTTATCTTTTCTATCTCAACTTTTATAAAATCAATGCACTCTAAGATTAAATCTGATAAAACGTTATAATCTACATGCTCTGGTTTTTTTTCACGCAAGTAAAAAAAAAGATCCTCCATTGCATGTGCCAAAGATGATATATTTTGAAACATCATCATCGCAGAAGATCCCTTGATTGTATGCATAATTCTGAATATCTCATTTAAGGAGCATGGAGAATAACAACATTCTTCTTCATTTGACAAAATTAATTCTTCAAGCTGTTCAATTAATTGCGATATCTCAAAAATAAAAATATCTAGCATAGATTCATTTTCGTATATTTCAGACAAACAGTATCCCTCCTTTCACTCTTAGGCACTTAAGCCAATTTATTTAATACATTTACAATCTGTTCTTCTTTAAATGGTTTTACAATAAAAGATTTTGCCCCAAGCAGGATGGATTGCTTTACCATTTCCTCCTGCCCCATGGCTGTAATCATAACTACCTTCGCCTTGGGATCATATTTAATTATCTCTTTTAATGCCTCCAATCCCGTGAGCACGGGCATTGTAATATCCATAGTAACCAGATCTGGCTTTAATTGTTTAAATTTCTCAATTGCATCCTGTCCATTTACGGCTTCTCCAATTACTTCAAAACCATTATTACTCAGGAAATTATTTAATGTCATCCGCATAAAGACCGTATCATCTACTACAAGCACCTTTTTCATTTACCTTCTCCCCATATTAACTAGTTAAAAAGAACTATATTTTAATTATTAGGATATAATAAATCACCATTGCGGAACAGTGTCATATAACACGGTTCTGCTCTATATTGTCGAAAATTGGATATTTGTGGTAACGAAAAAAAACATAAAAAAATGCACCCAAATACATAGCATGTACTTGGGTGTATTTCCTGATATTTTAAATTACTTTCTAAAAAATTTGTTTTTCTGTTTTGCTTCTATTTTACCTTCCGTTATTAATTGCCTTCTTAATTTCTTCTCTTTGCTATGCTTATGAATTATCATATAGAAGGTCGGTAACAATATTAATGTTAAAATTGTAGAAGCCGTTAATCCTCCAATGATAACCAGCGACATCCCCTGCATGACTTCACCATTATCTCCCCAGCCTACGGCCGCCGGAATCATTGATAAAATAGTTGTTAATGTTGTCATTAAGATCGGTCTTAAACGGGTTTCTCCTGTAAATATCAGAGCATCTTCTGTAGACATATCCCTACGGTATTGATTGGTAGCATCCACGTACAAGATACCGTTATTAACAACAATACCAACTAACATCAAGAATCCCATTAAGGAAGTCATACTGATTTTCGCATTTGTTAGCAATAATAACGCTATGGAACCTATTAAACTAAACGGAATGCAGAACATGACAAGACCTGAATAACGAATGGATTCGAACTGAATAGCCATAACCATGAAGACCAAAAAGATTGCAACCAGTATCGCTATTCCTAAAGCTGTAAATTCCTCCGTCATCATTTCGTCCATCGCATTAGTTCCCTGCTCTACGCTTTCTGGAAAAGTAAGTTTCGTAACACCGTCCTGAATTGCGTCTCCGCTTGTATATTTTGTATCAGCTGTCAGCGTAGCGGTGATGGTCGCCAAAAACTGGCCATCTTTTCTATTAATAGACTGTTGCGTATCCGTATATACGATCTTTGCCATCTCTGTTAACGGTACGTTTACTCCACTTGGATTTGTAAATGTCATTCCATTAACATCGTTCATATTCCTATATTTGTCTGCTGGATTTTCAACTGTTATGGTATATTCCCGATCATCTATCGTTACATCTGTAACATCTCTCCCAGACATATTTGTGTAGAGTAAACCAGCTAACTGCTGTGCTGAAAATCCCTTGCTTCTTGCCTTAATTGGATCAATCACAATTTGCGCCTTAGAACTAGTCTGAGACATAGTAGCTTCTACACTTAATACACCATTTGTATTTTTCATAACTTCTTCTACTTGTTTGGATGCTGTTTTCAAATCTTCCAGATTGGTTCCACGCAAATCAATCTGCTTGGTATTTCCCCCGCTCATAGCTGACATTCCCGAAGATGATGCAGAACTGGCCTTTATGTCACAATTACTATCAAAACCTACTAACTGCTGATTCCACCTATCCACAATTTCGGCAGTACTATATTTACTGTCATCTTTTACATATGCACTTAATGTAGCAGATGAACTTGATTTTGTGATTGTTGTTCCATAATCTTCTATTTCGGAATCTTCCTCCACAAATGTCTCTATCCTTTTCGTAACCTCATCCATATAATCAAGCTGTAAACCCGGTCGAAATGTAACAGCAACAGTAACCTGACCTTCGTCTGTTTGTGCCATCAATTCTGTCTTTACATATTTCGCCAGAAAAATAGATAGTACAAATAAGGAAATCGCAATCAATGCTACTACTTTTTTTCTATGTAATGCTATCTTCAATAAATGACCATATTTCTCAGATATTAAAGCAAGCAATCTGGTCACAGGCGTGTTTTTCCTTTCAACCGGTTTATATCTGGAAAAACAAAGCGGAATCAAAGTAAGCGCTGATACTAACGACGCGAGAAGCGCGAATATGATGGTATATCCTAACTGCGTGAACATTTGCCCAGAGATACCTTTCATCCTGGCCAGCGGTAGATATACAACTACGGTTGTTATAGTTGATGCTATAATTGAATTTGTAACAAATTTAGTACCTTCATAAGCTGCCTCTTTAAAATCTAGCCCATCCTCCTTTTTACGAAAACACATTTCTATTACGACAATCGCATTATCTACCATCATTCCGATGCCGATTACCAAAGCCCCCATTGTTACCGTGTTTAATGAGAAGCCCATCAAACTCATCATGATAAATGTCACCAGCAGTGAAATAGGCATAGAACTTCCCACGATTAAACTTGCTTTCATATCTCCAAAGAACAGGAACAATACTGCCATGGAAAGAAGAATACCCAATAGCAGCGTCTGACCTATGGATTTAATAGAACTTAAAATAGAGTCACTGCTATCATAAACAATTTTGAAATTTAAATCCGGATATTTTTCCTGTAATTTATCCATGACTTTTGTTATTTTATTGGATAATGTGACTGCACTGGAGGCTTGTTTTTTTGAAATCCCAATACTGACATTATCATTCCCATTATATCTACTATAACTTTCTGCCTCTTTTGTTGCATAGCGGATATTTGCGATATCTGATAAATGTATGATTTCTCCCGAACTCGTTGTAATAGGAACTTGCTTTAACTCGGGAATCTTTTCATATTGTACCTCGGAATTCATAGTAATTGATTGTCTTCCATAATCTGCACTTCCAGCTGTCATTGTAAAGTTTACAGAAGTTATGGCCGCCGCTACAGAAGATATATCCAAACCATATTGATTCACATATTCTGGTATTAATTCCACCGAAATATATTTTTCCCTACCACCCGAGATCTTTAGCTCTGCAACATCCGATACTTTCTTTAGCTCGGGTTCTATATTCTTAGTTACTTCATTTAATAAATCAATATCTGCATCCGAATCAACGGATAACGTCATGGAATCTTGCATATTCAGATCGATTGACATGATTGTGGGATCTTTTGCGTCATCCGGCAATTCCTGCTTAACCTTGTTAATCGCTTCTTGCATATCTGTATACACTTCATCCATGTCTGTTCCATAATCAAATTCAAACAATATGGTAGAATAGTTTTCATTGGAAGTGCTACTCGTTTTATTCAGACCAGAAATCGTGGCACATGCATCTTCTATTTTTTCAGAGACTAATCTTTCTACTTCTTCCGGACCTGCCTGCGGATAGACTGTGGTTACTACCATCATAGGCAGATTTAGATCTGGAATCAATTGTAATTTCAGACCAGTTAAAGAAGTAAAACCGAATAATATTAACGCAACCACAACCACAACAACTGCTACAGGTCGATTTAACACTGTTCTAGTCAATTTACTCATTTATGTTCTCCCCTTGGTCTGTCTTAACTGTTTTTACGTAATCAGATTTTATAAAAGCCTCTTTTCCTTGAAATACGATCTTACTCCAACCATCTTGCGTCGTTTCTAATCTGGTGTACTGTTCTCCTGGCAACGCTACTCCCAGCTTATCTGCTTCCTGACTTGCCTGACTTCTAATATTGACCTTATTGATTGTCTCAATGATCTCTTCATTCGTATCCGAATCTTGTGAAACAGTTTCTTCTTCGACTTTACTTTCTACTTCTACTTCTTCCGGTATTTCTTCTTTGGAAGACTCCTCTTGTTGATTTTCATAGACCTTTGCGCCATCCTTCAGCTGAGATGCCCAGCTCGTAATGATTTTACTGTCTGCACTCAGACCAGATTTTATTTCTATCACTTCCTCATCTGCGATACCGGTCACGATATCTGTCCTAACAGCCGTTCCATTCTGGTAACAATATACATATGGCTGTTCGTTATCATAATATACCGCATCAATTGGAATCGTCATTGCATCGACCGACTGTTGTGTCGCAGTTGCAAGCTTCACTGTTGTCCCTGTAATAAATCCTGAAGTGTCCTGACCAGTTACCTGTGCCTCCACTTTGAATAGTCCTTTTGCAAAATCTACTGTATTTTCAATATGTGATATAGTAGCTTCATATGTAACACCATTTTTTTCGACCGTTGCAGATTGTCCTTCCCTTAGGTTATGCATTGTTGACTCTGCCACGTAAAAAATTATCTTCTTACTGTCTTCGCTCGAAATAATATAGGCTTGGGTAGATTGTGAAGCCATGTTATATTTTGAAACATTTATAGCTTGAATGATACCACTTACCGGTGTTTTTACTCTTGTATAATCTAATTGCAACTGTGTGGAATCCAGATTTATCTTTGCATTCGCCACTCCTGCATTCGCTGATTTCACATTTGAACTGGAATTAACCAAAGATGCTTCAGCCCCGACTAATTGGGCATTAACACCTGCATTTATTTTATTCTTAGTAAAGTTTTCATAGTCTTCCTTATACTTTTTAGCAAGTTCCAATGCTTGTTCTGCTGTATCTATATTATCTTTACCTGTTTCCACCCCGATAGCCGCCTGAATCTGCGCTAATAACTTCGCATCATAAGCGCCTTCCATACTGGTAATTGTGCTCTCAGCACCTTCATATTGTGCTTTTGCGGTAGAAATAGCAGCCGATAAGGCAGTATAGCTTGTGTATGCTGTTTTTGCACTTATATAATCATTTGTAACAGCTTCTTTCGTGGAAGAAGTGCTCGTTACCCCATGGGATGCCGCTTCTTCTTGTGCTGCTGTAACATCTGCAGAATTCAAGATACGATTGGCTGTATCCATCTTCTCTTCTAAATTCTCCAGATAATCCTCTAGATTCCCTTTCTGATCCTCTACACTTTCTTTATTATCTTTTGCGTCATCCGCAGCATCTTTATAAGTAGCATAGGTTTGTGCCGATAATGCCTTTCCAGCTTTTGCTGCACCGACCGCTTTTTTTGCTTTATCCACATTTGCATCCAACTCCATTTCATTGGTATCCATAGTTCCGATTGTCTCTGCCACAGATGCTTGGGTGGATGCATTCGCTGCCTGCTGTGCGGTCAAACCAGCCTGTGCTGTTTCAAGCGTTGCCTGTGCAGACTGTAGTGTTGCCTCTGCAGAAGCTTTTGAAAGCTGTAATGCAGTATCATCAATGGTAAATAACAAATCACCCGCATTTACACGATCGCCTACTTCAAAATACTTTTCTGTAACCTCTCCCGCTACCTTTGGCATGATGATGGTCTCATCATTCGCTTCAATACTACCAATAAAGTCACTAAAAACAGATATTGTCTTAGCTCCAACAGAAGTGGTCTCGACCATAATACTTGGTGTTTTCTCATCTTCTGGTGCAAGTTCTTTCTTTCCGCATCCGCTAAGTGCGACACTGGAAAGCAGTAATAAAGTAGCAAGTGCACCACATCCAAATTTAGTACCATATTGGGATATAGAAGGTAACTTGTTCTTTGTCTTAATTTTTTTCATGCTTTTCTATTCTCCTATTAAATTTATGCTGTATTCTCCTTATATAATAAGACATATGTTCAAAATCAATCAAATGTTGATTTTTAACCATAGGTGTATTATAATTCAATTGATTGGTAAATAGCAATCATCAACTTTCTACTATTTGTATTATTTTAGACAGATTGAATATATTTGTTGTTTTTTGGGGAAGGAGATTCTTATGGAACCTAGGAATGTTATTCGTTCGAAACGCTTAATCAAAAAAGCCGTTATGAAATTAATTTTAAAAAAGAATCCTGCTGATATTAAGGTTACAGAAATCACAAACTTGGCAGATATTAACCGTGGAACTTTCTATGCACATTATAGTACCATTTTTGATGTCATTTCTGAAATTGAAGATGATTTGATAAATGATTTTTTGCACAATCTCAAATCTTCCAGGAATATTCCTTTTTGCCAGTTAACGGATTCATCACAGAGGTTACATGCAATCAATTTTTCGTTCATTGAAGAAATGTTACAACACGGCTATAAGCATCAAAAATTGATTCTCAAGCACTATAATCGTAATTTATTTCCAAATCTTACGTTGAAGTTTAAGGAAAAAATTTATAATCACATTTTACAGCATTCAGAAATATCTTCTTCTGAACAAGTACAACTTGATTATAAAATTATTATTTCTTTTATGGTTTCAGGATATGTAGGGCTGGTTACGGATTGGGCGGCTGGAAGTCTTGGTACAGAAGTGACTCCAGAAATCATTTTCCCTTACATAAAAAGTATGATTCTTAAACTTTCCGATACCAGTTCCTAAAATTTTTCTTACCTTGTTTATACTACATCGCTTTACAAAAATAAAGGCATTTTATACTTTTTTAATGAAATAATAAAAAGAGCAACCAAAAGTTTCTTTTTCTTGAACCTTGGTTGCTCTTTTTATTATTTATTTTATTATTAATTCTTACCACAGCACTTTTTATATTTTTTACCAGAACCACATGGACACAAATCATTTGGGTAAACTTTTGCTTCTTTTATGATTGTCGTAGAAAGTTTCTGCTCTTTGTAAAGTTCCTTACGCTTGTCCTCATCCAAAATATCGTTCCACTCTTCTAATTCATAGAGCCAATCTGCCCCTGCACCTACCATGTTTTTGTACAGTGATTCAATATCAAATGCAAGGCTGACTTTGGTATCCTCTTCCATCTCCTCAATCGGATTTGGTGTTTTTAAGCTGTCATTAATGCCATCCAGGAACCCTACCATAGTCATAATATCTACGTCAAATTTTTCCGCTAATTCTTTTACCGTCCCTTTTACAGCTTTCTTAGGCGCCCCTAATAATTCTTGATAGATTTTTTTTTCAGTTTGAAAATAAGCCGCCCAGAGTCTTTGTAAATCTCCTTTATTGGCTGTCTCTGAATAAGCCATATCACGCCATTGTTGTAATAATGCCATTGTTTTTTCCATCCTTTTTTCTTCATACATAATAGTTTTATTTTTCACTCAATACAGTATAGCAAATTATTATAATAAATTCAAAAAATTTTTTTTGCATGTATAAATATAATTTTTTATGCTCATAATAATAGTAATCTTTGGATCCCCCTCCATTGATACGATGGTTTTCCATCCTTGAACAAAAGACAAGATTTACGGAGTGAATTTCGCAAAGGCGTGAATTTCACTTTTATATCCTCCCCTTGAAAATCCCCACTTCTATCAAGTAATAAAAGTGGGGTATTTTTTATTTTGCTGCGTTCGTGGCATATGTTGTTGAAACAAGTTTATCATAAGGAACTCGTTCGGTTAATTCTCCTGCTTCATCCAAAATATCCTGTAATAATATAAAACTATCTTCTTCAAATACTAAATTTTCTTTCCAAGTATTCTGATCATAATATCGTGTCACAATAGTTGAAATCGTCGATAGTTCTGTACCGTCAAACTGTGGTGCTATTACTTTTGCTATTTCTTCTGGTGTATGAGTATTCACATAATCCATCCCTTTTTGCAATGCATTTACGAATTTTTGTATTACCTCACCATTTTTATCAATATAACTTTTTTTTGCGCAATATGCTGTATATGGTACATATCCGGATTCTTTTCCAAGAGATGCAACCACATATCCCTTTCCTTCTAATTCCAGACTGGTCGCACCTGGTTCAAATTCAATGGTATAATCTCCCTGTCCTCCTGAAAATGCTGCACCGGTCGATCCAAAATCAATACTCTGATCGATTCTAACATCTGTCATTGGATCCATCCCGTTTTTCTTAAGGATGTATTCAAATACCATCTCTGGCATACCACCTGATTGAACAGTCACCATGTAATCTCGTAAGATATCTCTTCCATTCCTGCATAGATACCAAAATTTCAAAAGACGTCTGCGCATCGCTAGTTGCCCTTATAACTTCTTTCTGCATCATATAAGCCAAGTATGGTTTGATTTCTCTTGCAGACTTTTTCATCCCTCTTTTCTCCAACTCCAATAATATTTTTGGTAACGTGAAAGTACCGTCTTCCTCTGACACACTCTCCATAATCATAGATAAGATTCGTATAACCTCACTGTTTAACTCTGCCTCCTCACAACTGCCATCTGACTTCAGCATGCCACTCCTTATTTGTATGGTGGGCATCCCATTAGCGTCTATTTCAATGCGGTCGATTAGTATTTCAATGTCGGTTCTGTCAAGCTTTTTATTCTGTATGATGGTATCTAAAATATCTAATGCGGAATGAAACTCCTCTATCTGATGGACAGGTACCTGTGTCAACGCGTTTAATTTTATATCTATATTTTCTATTTTTTGCAACAATTCCGATTGTATCTTTTGGTAAATATTCTCCAGCATTTTTTGGCTATCATCCTTTGTTACAGCAGTTAAATCCTTTATTTTTTGTTTTACAATGATTTGTATTTGCTGTTGTACCTCTTCTTTTTGTAGCAGCAATCTATCCTTTTGCAGTTTCTTACCATCTTTTTTATCTATAAAGGAATCAATCTTATAATTTTTTATGGACTCGGATTGTAAATTTCGGTACATGCTAAGGTATTGAATCACATCTTCTACTAAATTATTTTCTTCTATAAGATGAGATTTTTCACAATATTCTTTTCCTCTTGTATTATAAGTGCTACAGATATAATAATTTCGTACTCCATTTTTATTATTCCTTTTGATTGGAGTTAGTTTTCTGCCACAATTACTACAAAATAAGCAGCCACCAAAGAGGCTTACTCCGTTATCCCCCCATTTTGTTGCCCTTCCCCCCCTATAATTGCTATGAATCCTTTTCTGCATAATCTCTTGAGCCAACTCGAACTGCTGCTTTGAAACAATTGGCTCATGATTTGATTCAAAAAGATATTGCTCCTCTTTGGGAACTTTTATGTCTTTACCGTGTATGGTATGGCGGGCTTTCTTATGGAGTCTAAAATTTCCCATATAAATATCATTTTTTAATATGTCATGAACCATAGAATCAGTCCATTTTGAAGCTACTCTTTTCTTAGAATAGATTCCGTTCCTAAGTTCTCGTTTTCTCCTTTGACCGGAAGGCGTTTCAACTCCATTTTCATTTAAAATATTTGCTGTTCTCCGGTATCCATAACCTTGTATATAATAGGTGAAGATTCTTTTAATATATTCTGCCTCTTCTGGAACAATCAGGATTTTACTTTTATCTTTCTGATCTCTTACATAGCCAAAAGGTAAATCATGATAAAGTGTTCCTTCCTGTTGTCTTGCATGTAATACCTGCTTAATCTTTTTGCTGGTATTTTTGATATACTTCTCATTGTACCAGGTCGTGATACCAAGCATATCGTCATCACTATTTTCAGAATCATATCGCTCATCAATGATATAAAGTCTGATTCCATCCTCCTTTAACTGCTCAATAAGTAGAAGAACTTTTGCGTTGTGCCTGCCAATTCTGGAAAGATCTTTTGCATAAATCGTGTCCCCGGTTCTTGCTTTTGTCAATAAATGATTGAAACCAGGCCTGTCAAATTTATAACCTGATATTCCATCGTCTTCATACCATTCATCTATTTTTTCTCCTGTTTCCTTTACATATTGACTGATAATCAATTTTTGGTTCTCAATTGAGATATAATTTTGTTGGTTATCGTCCTTAGATAGCCTCATATACCCATAGTTCATAGATGATCTTCACCCCAGTTGTGGTTCCTTAGAAAAGCGCTGATATCTTGATTGTTATGAATGCGTGCTGAACTATTTTTTATGATAACTACTCGAAAGCCATTTTCAATCAATTGTTTCTTCTGAATTTTTATTCTTTCCTCTTTGCTGTTACTTTGCTCCCATAAATAGAAGGTGGGTTTTTTAGACATTGACACCTCTGATGCGCGTTCTTACTATATTCTATTGGAACATTCTACCACTTATTCCAAACACGAAATCACTATTGTATGCGGATACTATCTGAGATCTGTTTCATAATGATTGCTTTCCATGAAGTACTTTCAGAAACAACCTTACTGATTTCTTCTCTTCCTCTTATTATATTCTCTTCTCTTGTTTTTTCTGTCTTTACACCTTTCCTATCTTCACCTTTGCTTACAATATCAGTAATTTTTCTACCAAATTCGTATATATTATTATTTAATTCTTTGCAATTTATATCAATATGAAGACTTACAAACATCGTATTGTAGTAATCAACGATTTCCCATGATTTTGCATATAAAATATTCAGGTAATCAAATAATTCATTGTTTTTCTTTCTTTTATTATTTTCATCCTGTTCAGCAATACATTCTATTGCTATCTTCCCACAAGTATAATACATATTTGTAACGGTAATTAATTTATCCAACATAGTCTCTTTTATTTTTATCATAATATCTTCTTTTCTCGCTTTTTTATCTCTCTTTATGGCACCCTCATTATTATAATAAATTGCTACTATTGCTACTATTGTTGGTATAATCCCCTTAAATAATTCAAAAAACAAATCAAATAATGGATATTGATTCATGAATTGCTCATATGTCATACTCTTCACCAAGATTGTTCCTTTTCCTTTTAAATTAGAAAGCTTCTACTGTTAAAAAACAAATAGAAGCTTTCTTACGTTAACGTAATTCAATATTTATGTCCCCGCGGAATCAGCAGTTGAAAAATCAACTTTAGGTCGTAAGTAGATAAATTATTTAAGTCATCTATCCGTTGATTCTTATGTTCCTCCTCTTCCTTTAAACGACGGGTACTTGTACCAGATTTTTGGCTGCTATAGTTATTAATGTTATAAAATATGTTTCCAGTCACATTCCACATACTACCCTTACTATCCTCTTTCTGAAGCGCAGCTGTATCTGTCTTTCCTGCTGAAATGATATCCTCATTGGCAGATACTCTTAAAATAATTGGTGGATAAATGTCTGCTTTATACTACACCGCAATCGGAGATTTGTTTGAAACACAAAAATTCTCCTCTTGTAATGACATCTATCACAAAGGTACGTATACTTTTACATACTAATAATACAAAACTTATAAACAATCTGGAAATTTTACGCTCTAAGATACCCATAATCCTACCTCCATCTTATTATCAGTCATCCATAATTGCTGTAATTTTCTCTTAGTAACGGCACATATTACCAACGGAATCTCCCCCTTACTAATTTAAATTTATAACATTTATAACTCTATTCTAACTTAAGAATGGTAGAATACAAGATTATTATATCGCAAATTCTTTCACATTATTTCTATTTCCCTTGTATAACTATTTTGTTCGTCTAAAAATTTGTCTGCTTTAAAAATTTACATGATTCCTTGGTAAACACCCTTTCTTCCCCCCAGCACATCCTTTCCTGTAAGCATACTCCAATCAAACTGATCCACTGGTTCTCTGGCTACCAGAAAATTGCCTGCTCGTTGTGTTAACTGGGCAAAATTTACAACATAATCTTCTGTACCCCCTAAATAAGTATAAATGGAAGATTCACTTCCCATAAACCCTATGTCTGCTTCTCCTGATAATACGGCTGTCATTGTTTTATCTGCACCAAATCCTGTGACAAGTTCTAATGCAATCCCCTCTTCCGTGAAATACCCTTCTTCTATCGCTACATACATTGGAGCATAGAAAATAGAATGAGCAACTTCGTTCAATGTTACTTTTGTCATGCCAGCCTTACTCTGTTGCTTATCTTTAGCGCCACAGCCCGACAAAGTGACCATTAACATAGACAGTACCAATAGGATACTAAATACCTTTTTCAATATAATTCATCCTCCTTCTCTGATATTACATTATATAAAAAAAAAAGCGTTTGGTTCATACCATCTACTATATCAAAAAAAATTACTAATATTTTACATATTATTCACAATTTACTTATTGTTTCTCTTATGAATGGGTATTATGATATTAGCTAGACAGGAGGCTAATAAATGAAATTTGATATGCATTGTCATACGAAAGAAGGATCTGTAGACGCAAGGGTAGCTATCGATTCGTATATAAAGAAATTAATCAGCCAGGATTTTGATGGTATGCTAATAACGGATCATAATTCTTATGACGGTTATCGTAAATGGAAACAAATCGCAGAGACTATAAGAACTGATAGGTCTTTCACTGTATTAAAGGGAATTGAGTATGATACGCGTGATGCCGGTCATATGATTGTCATTCTTCCTGATAATATAGATTGCAAGCTTATGGAACTTCGCGGTTTATCCATAAGTGAACTAGAAGAACTTGTGCATCGTTTAGGAGGCATCCTAGGTCCAGCACATCCTTACCAAACAGGCTTTTTTGCATTAATGAATACAAATTGTGGCAAAAGAAACAAGGTTATGATACAAAAATTCGACTTTATTGAGACCTTTAATGCCTGCAATCACACTATATCAAATGTAAAAGCCAGAGCCTTGGCAAATAAATATAAAAAACCTAGCTTTGCCGGTTCCGATGCTCATAAAATGAGCGTTATTGGTACTGCCTACACCACTTTTGAGAATGAAATTTATAATAATAATGATTTAATAAAAGCGGTAAGGGAAAGAGCAGAAATGCTTGCTGACGGTTCCCTTCTGGAAAAATACCAAAGAAGACATTTTATGAAAAATTATCCTGGAACCGTTTGTTATTGGATTTATAATAAATTAGGAGCACTTTTTTATATGCCCGCCCGCTATAAGGCAAAAAAACTCTTATATCATTGAACTAAGACAATAAAAATAGAACATTTCCTGTAAATGAATGTTCTATTTTTTATTGTCTCCTATTAATTGAGCTGGCTCAAAATGACTGCCGCATCACGGATTCTTTTGATATCTGTATCTAATAAAATGTATTCATTGAATTCTATTAATCCCATATGTACTTCCATATTGCGATGTACCATTTGGCTTTCCCGCTCAATTCTACCATCCAACCGATAAGATAGAATCCCTGTCTTCTCATACATCTGCCTGATAATGTTTCCATCCGAATCACAATTTACAACAATATCAATATCACCCTTAGCTTCTTTTGAAAGTTTTCTTATAACCTCCATTCCTTCCAAAGAAGTTGACTTTTGACCACTGGTTATTACTCTTCTAATGCCAAGTTCCCTTGCCTCTCTCAATGTCTGATAGGGATCTTTGCATACGTCAAAAGACCTGTTTAATGTAATGTTCATTCTACCTGCCGTTAGAATCATTCTTTGCATCTGTGGATAATCCAATATCCCGTTAGTCTGCAAAGCACCAATGATTACTCCATCTGCACCAGCTTCCTTGAATTTCTGAATCTCTGCCAACATCAATTTAAATTCATTCGCACTGTAATGAAAATCTCCACATCTGGGCCGAATCACAACATCTACTTTTTTCTTACATAACCTTTTTATCTCAGTAAATAAGGATAATGTAGGCGTGGTCCCCCCAATGATCCTATTACTGCACAATTCAATCCTGTTTGCTCCAGCTTCCACAGCCTTTATAGCAGCATCTATATTATCCACAACAGCCTCTAGGGTATAGGATAAATGCGATTTTTTAATAATACTCACATGTTTATTCTGTTCCTTCAAAATATCACGGATCTCATCCGCCATCTTTTTATCTTCAATTAAAATATGTTTAAATATCCAGTCCTGCATCATATTCTTAATATTAATCAAACCAACCAGAGGATTTTCTCGAAGCTGATGAAAATCAATGGACTGTACTTCTTTAATTGCAGCCTGATGCTGTCTGCGATGTTCCTCGAAATCGGAATATCCCGCCTGCTGCATCAAGCTTTCTTCCTGATAAAAATGATAAGCTACATAATCTCTTAATTCACAAACAATCTTTAGAAGTTGGTCTTCCGTCATCCCTATACATTTCGTCCTTATTATCTGTTCAATTTCTCTCCCGATCAAAAATAAATTCTGATGTTGAAAATCAACAATCTCAATATTTGTATTTATCTCATTGTTCCAATCAAAATTGAAATCAAACATATTATGCACCGACTTTCTGCTGTATTTTTTGTCTAACTTATAATATATACATTTTTACACATATTTTCAACAAAAAGATAGTAGCAAATGGATACTCCTTTTGCTACTATCTTAAAATATGTTTGATAAATTTAATTCTATACTAAATTGGATCCTTGATTCTGCAACATATCCATAAATCTTTGTATACTATTTTCATTACCCATATTTCTACCTGCATAGTCTGCTATCGTATTGCTAAAACCATCATCCGATGAATCTAAAAATGCTTTAAATTCTTCATCCGACATTCCTAATTTTTCCTGAAGTGATTTCATTGCATTTTCCATTAATTCTTTGAGACTAACCATAGTAGCGGAAAGCGTTTCTTCTTCACTATCCGTTGACCCATCCGTATCATTCTTCGTTATTTCTGAAGAATTTTCTGATGCCGTAGTTGTATGATCGGCCGCAAGTGCATTTACAACAGATGAAAGTCCATCCTCGTTCAATAATTCACTGGGACTAAGTTGCAAAGATTTTAAGGCTTCAAACACTTCACCTTCAGAGATATCAAATGCTTCTAAAATAGCTGATATGACTGAGTTTACAGTATCCTTTACGGTTTCATTTACCGATTCAATTGTTTCTTCTGACTCTTCCGTTTCCATCTCTTCCATCGGTTTTGGTGGCTTTGGTGGCATTGGTGGCATCTGCATAGCAGCATCTTCATTATCTGCCTCCTCTTCCGTTTGGGAAGAAACCTGGCTCTTCACAATTTGTGCAAAATCATTGTAGGTTTCCGAAGGCATGACTGGTACTTCATCACTCATTTCAAAAATATCTTTTCCCCCAGTTCTACCTTTTTGCGCCTCTTCCTGATTTGTTATCCTACTGTTTTGGTTACATTGGTTTATAACCTGCTCCTGATACAAATTTTCAATTCTCATATTTTCCATCCTTTCTTTTTCTTACCAGCGCTCTAAAAAGACACTTATATAAGGAATATTTATCAATCCTTTGATATAAGTGTCTCCATAGCAGTTGATTCATTTGTACTTGCTGATATTTTATTTATCGGCTATTTTTGTTAGAAATAAATAGAAAAAGTAAAAAATTGGTAGATTTCACACTTCTTTCACACAATATACACATTTTCAAGCTTAATTACTATTTACATCGCTTTATCTTAATGATGGAACAAACGAATTCCTGTAAATGCCATTGCCATACCATATTTATCACAACACTCTATGACGGCATCATCCCTTACGGATCCACCTGGCTGTGCAATATATTTAACACCACTTTTTTTAGCTCTTTCTATATTATCGCTGAATGGGAAAAATGCATCCGATCCAAGTGCTACACCTTCCATAGTATTAATCCACGCTTTTTTTTCTTCTATCGCGAAAATAGCAGGCTTTTCTTTAAATATTCTTTGCCAGACTCCATCTGTAAGTAAATCCATTGACTCATCACCGATATAATTGTCAATGGCATTATCCCTATCCGCACGCTTGATCGTATCCACAAATGGAAGCTCCAGAACCTTTGGACATTGACGAAGCATCCAATTATCTGCCTTTTGCCCTGCAAGACGGGTACAATGTACGCGCGATTGCTGACCAGCGCCTATTCCAATTGCCTGTCCTCCTTTTGCGTAACATACCGAATTGGATTGTGTATATTTTAGTGTAATGAGAGAAATAATTAAATCAATTTTAGCTATCTCAGGAATTTCCTTATTTTCAGTAACCACATTAGTTAGAAGTGAATCATTGATAAAAAGTTCGTTTCTTCCCTGTTCAAAAGTAACCCCAAATACCTCTTTTTGTTCCACAGGTTCTGGCTGATAGGATGGATCTATCTCAATGATGTTATATGATCCATTCTTTTTTTCTTTTAGAATTGCAAGTGCCTCAGGCTCATACCCCGGTGCTATTACTCCGTCTGATACCTCCCTTTTTATAATTTTTGCGGTCATTACATCACATGGATCTGACAAACATATAAAATCACCAAAAGAGGACATTCTATCTGCGCCTCTCGCCCTTGCATAAGCACTGGCAAGAGGTGACAAGTCGCCCAGATCTTCCACCCAGTAAATCTTAGCAAGTATTTTATTAAGCGGGAGTCCTACCGCTGCTCCTGCCGGTGAGACGTGCTTAAATGACGCTGCCGCCGGAAGGCCAGTCGCCAGCTTCAGCTCTTTTACTAGCTGCCATCCATTTAATGCATCCAAAAAATTGATATATCCAGGATTTCCGCATAAGACCTGAATTGGTAGATCCGACCCATTTTTCATAAATATTTTAGAAGGCTTTTGATTTGGATTACATCCGTATTTTAATAATAACTCATTCATAGTTTTCCTCACTTCTGTACTGTTCTATAAAATTTATGGTTAATTCCTACACATGTTTATTTACAATTCTGGTTTCGTATTTTCTTGTAGCAATGTCAATATAACGAACAAACAGTGAAACCTTATTTTCTGCATTCAGATTATTCCATAAAATATTGGTAAAAGTATCAATATCATCTTTTAATTCCACTAATTTCGGTTCTCCATCAAAACTTAGAAGTGGATTCCCATCACTTTGATACGTATGGATAAAATGCCCTTCTCCTGCTATCGGGCTCTCATATGCGAATGTATAACGGTTACATGCATTTGGGTTTCCCTGATTACTTTTTAAGATTGACATAGCATAATGATATCCTTTGTTTTCAATATGCATAATACCTGAAATACGAGGGGTATAGTTCGGGAAATCCGGCTCAAATTTTCTGCTTCTTAACGCTTGTTCAAAGGAAAGCTGTTTATCCATGCCCTCGTAAATGGTATCTGTCTGATCGCCATTTGTCAGGATCGTTTTATTCCCAAGTACTCTAACGGGAGCATAGATGATAAGGCTTGGATCTGTAAGTTTTGATGGATCATAAGCCTGTGTGCGGATCCCATCACCGTCTTCCACAAAAATTCTGTTCCTGCTGTTTTCGCTTCTTCCCATTATAAAATAAGCTGAAATTGCAAATTTTCCATCTGCTGATTTTCCTATCACAATTCCTCTTCCCGGATAGGCATTGGAAGAAAGCTCTGTTTCCATTTTTTTCATTTCCATTTTAAATCTCCTTTTCCTGATTCCGTGATATGCACACAAAAAAGCCGACACTCCAGGCTTAACATGCCCAGACGGTCGGCTAAAAATTCATAACTATACTTCATGTGGTTCATTCCACTTCCGTCAGTCGTATATACAATAGTTTCTATTGCTATGAACTATTAAGATAGTACCAAATATATCTGTAAATAGCAAGATATATTTTGATAGATTAGCTACTATACATAGCCGCGTAGAATCCATTCTTTTTTAAAAGTTCTTCATGACTGCCTTGCTCTATAATATTTCCTCCTTTCATAACCAATATAACATCCGCATTTTGTATGGTAGATAGTCTATGTGCAACGATAAAACTAGTACGTCCTTTCATTAATCTTACAAACGCACTCTGTATCTTTTGTTCAGTTCTGGTATCAATAGAAGAAGTCGCTTCATCCAATATCAGCATAGGTGGCAATGACAGCATTACTCTTGTGATACACAACAGCTGTTTTTGTCCCTGGGACAGCATTCCACCTTCTTCTCCGATGACGGTATCATAACCTAACGGTAAACGTTTGATAAAAGCATGGGAATGGGATGCTCTTGCTGCTTCTTCCACTTCCTCTTTTGTTGCATCCGGTTTCCCCATTATGATATTATCACGTATCGTTCCCTGTCTTAACCAGGTTTCCTGTAGTACCATGCCATAACTACCACGAAGGCTATTTCTTGTAATATCTCTGATATCAGTACCTTCCACTTTGATACTTCCCGAATTCACATCATAAAAACGCATTAAAAGATTTATAATTGTCGTTTTCCCACAACCCGTAGGCCCAACGATTGCAATATTTTTTCCAGGTTCAACAGACAGGTTAAAGTTCTCGATCAATTTTTTATTAGGCGCATACGAGAAACATACATTTTCACACTGAACCGTGCCAGTAGGGTTACTAAGAACGTGTGCTGTCTGGGGCTCTTCCATCTGTGGCTCTTCATCGATTAAATCAAATATCCTTGCAGCACATGCCAATGCATTCTGCAATTCTGTTACAACACCAGATATTTCATTAAATGGTTTTGTATATTGGCTTGCATAACTTAAGAAACAAGACATCATTCCTACTGACATCCTCCCTGTTAAAACAGACAATGCACTGGTAACAGCAACTCCTGCATAGACAATACTGTTCACGAACCGAGTCGCAGGATTTGTGATAGAGGAAAAGAAAATAGCACGCAGGGAACACTTCTGTAATCGAAGATTAATCTCATCAAACTGATAAAGAGCATCCTTTTCATACCCAAAAGCTTTTACAACTTTTTCATTTCCAATCATTTCATCAATAAGTGCTGTTTGCTCCCCTCTCGTTTGAGATTGTAGCTGAAACATAGAATATGTTCTTTTCGCAATAAAATTAGCCGCAAATAAGGACAGAGGTGTAATTAAGACTACCACAAGTGTTATTGTCTTATTATAATACAACATAAAAAGCAAGGTTCCTAAAATCGTAATAACACCCGTAAATAATTGTGTAAATCCCATTAATAATCCGTCCGCAAATTGATCTACATCTGCTATGACACGGCTAACGATCTCTCCTGATGAATGCGTATCCAGATATTGCAATGGAAGAATCTCTATCTTCTTAAACGCTTCCTCACGAATATCTCTTACGACATGATATGCTACCTTGTTATTAATCACATTCATGATCCATTGTGCTATCGCCGTTGCTACAATTACAAATAAGCCCCGGAACAGTAGCTCTTTTATTTTCCCATACGCGATCTGTCCATAGACAATCTGATCGATCGCATTTCCTATGAGGATAGGCATATATAATGTAAGTGCTACAATAAGTCCTGCCAATATAATTGAAATCACCATAAGAATTAGATATTTTTTGACATATTGCAAGACTTTTCTTAGTGTTTCCTGCTGCGCTCCTTTTTTACTCATTGTACTGCCTCCCTTCTATATTGCGATTCATAAATTTCTTTATAAACTTCGCAATCCGTAAGCAGTTCATCATGGGTACCTTTTCCAACGATCCTTCCATCGTCCAAAACCAAAATCTGATCTGCATCCTGAATCGCCGAAGTACGTTGGGATACGATAAAAACCGTGGGGTGATAATTGAGATTCCTAATTGCTTTTCTAAGTCGGGCATCTGTGGCCATATCAAGTGCCGATGCGCTATCATCTAATATTAAAATTTCAGGTCTTTTTACCAATGCCCTCGCGATGGTCAGCCTCTGTTTCTGACCTCCCGAAAGATTTTTACCGCCCTGTGAAATTTCGGCATCTAATCCCCCCTTCGCTTTGACAATATCTTCTGCCTGTGCAACTGAGATTGCTTCTTCCATCTCTTTCAAGGTAGCTGTTTTCTTACCTACCCTTAAATTACTTTTAATACTTCCTTTAAACAATACCGCTTTTTGCAATACAATTCCTACTTTATCAATTAATTCTTCAGCCGTATAATCTTTCACATTTTTTCCCTGAATCAATATTTCACCTTTTGTAGCATCATAGAATCTTGGAATCATATTTACGATAGAACTTTTACCAGAACCAGTTCCTCCTATAATACCCACTACCTGACCCTTCTTTGCAGAAAAGTTAATGTCTGTCAAGGCTTCTTCTCCTGCATTATGATAAGTCAATGATACCTTTTGAAAGGTAACGGCATCGAATGATGCTACTAAATTCCTGTTTTTATTTTCAGAAAATGAATTTTCATACTTCATCGTAGACTTCATATCAAATACATTCTGTATGCGATTACCACTAGCTACCGCTTTATTTATCGTAATAATCAAATTGGCCAGTTTGATTAATTCTACCAGAATCTGAGACATATAATTATACAAGGCAATTACCTGTCCTTGTGTCAGAATCCCCGCATCTACCTGTAAAGTTCCCGTCCAAATCAAATATAAGATTGCAATGTTCACGATCACATAAGTAACTGGGTTCATAAAGGCAGAAATAATTCCTGTTTTCTTCTGCTGTTTTGTGAGTTCTTCGTTTCTTTTTGTGAACCTTTTGATTTCATCCTCTTCCTTACAGAATGCTCTTATCACACGGGCTCCAAGCAAATTTTCACGTGTCAGATTCAGTACTCTGTCAAGTTTCTGCTGAACTTCCTTTAGCATCGGAATATTAACATTCATTATTCCAAAAACGACTAACGAAAGTAAAAAAATTGCAGCCACAAACAATAGCGCAGATTTCGCATCAATGGTAAAAGCCATTGCCATTGCTCCAAATACCACAAATGGGGAACGTAAAAAGAGTCTCAAGAACATATTGACACCCGCTTGTGCCTGGTTGACATCACTCGTCATCCTGGTAATCATGGTAGAAGTCCCAAGGGTATCTATTTCCGTAAAAGAGAAATTCTGCAAATGTTTAAATAACGAATGTCTTAACTGCGTCGCGAACCCAACTGCCGCTTTAGCAGCAAAGAATTGAGCCGTTACGGAAGTGACCAAGCCAACGAATGCCAATGTAATTAGTAGGATGCTCATTTGATAGATGAAGGGACGATCATTCTTCATAATTCCTTTGTCTATAATAACCGCCATAACAAGTGGAACAATCAGTTCAAAGGAGGCCTCTAGCATCTTGAACAGGGGCGCCAATACACATTCCTTTTTGTATTCTTTTAAATAAATTAATAATTTTTTCATGATACATTCTTCTTTCTATCTTTGTATTTTGAGAATATGTTATCCTTCTCCAACCAGACATTATTATATACTATATTTTTATTATTGCAAAACTGGAGGATGCAATCCATCTTTTTTTATAGTTATTTTACACATAATTTATAAAAGAATTATAATTGACTGATATTTTTTAGAATGTTATAATTATGACATTCTAAAAATAATGTTAAATATTGTATATTTATGTCAAATATTGTCATCCTATATTGATCATATGAAAGCTAAAAAGTACTGGGAGGTACGCTTATGAAATTAAAATCATTGCTTATTATTGTTTTTACCTCTGTTTGTATTGGTTCCACTGCAGTTGTCTCTTTGATCGCTGATCAAACTATTCAAAAACAGACCTCTTCCAAAATCAGGTCTGAACTTAGTTCCAGAACATTTCAACTGGCAAGCGAAGTGAACGGCTGGCTGCAAGGAAAAGCACAGGTCACAGAAGGAATCTCCGCACTTATGGGGACAGGTATCAGTAAGGAGGTCACACCTGAATATTTAAATCAGGTATTAGAATCTGCAAACATAAAAGATGTGGTATCCGATCTTTATATCGGAACTGCTGATGGTAAGATGATCGACGGTTCTTTCTGGGTTCCGGATGCGGGCTATGATCCTCGTACCCGTCTCTGGTATCAGGCTGCTGAAAAAAGCGAAGATATCTCGTTTACAGATGTCTATTTAGATATGGTAACAGACAAATATGTGGTATCTATTGCACACCCTATAAAATCCAAGTCTGGAGAATTTCATGGGGTTCTGGCCATGGATCTGCAGCTCGAAACCATTACGAAGATTGTTGAGACCGAAAAAATAGGAAAGACCGGATATGCCTTTCTGATCGACCAAAACGGGGTCATCTTAGCGCATCCTAATACCGAACTTCTAAATACAAATATGTCTGAATTGAAAGGAATGGAAGCCATCACACAAAAGATGCTGTCGAATGTAAGTGGAATAGAGCAATATACCTATAACAATCAGGATAAACTTATGATATATAAACAGTTACCTTCCACTTCCTGGGTGATTGGTGTCACAATGGAAGCAGATGAGGCAAATGAAGAAATCGTCAATAGCAGAATTACTTTTATACTCATTCTCTTATTTGTGTGTGCCCTTGTTTTATGCATTTGTTTTATTGCGGCAAATCAGATTGCGAGGCCAATTAAACAATTAACAGAAGTAGCCTTACTCGCATCCAAAGGTGATTTAGGCGTTCAGGCGACCGAGAATGGTGCCATCGAAATCAGAAATCTAGCAAAAGCGTTTAATGATATGTCCGGCAGTATCCGACAACTTGTTAGGAAGATCACGGATGCCTCGGATCTAGTCAGTCATTCCTCTTCCGAGATGAAAGAAATGGTGTCTCATACGAAAATGATATCAGAAGAAATTTCAAATACTGCCAATGAACTTGCTAATGGTGCACAATCGCAGGCCGAATCTGCAACAACTGGGGCAGAGATGGTAAGTCATATGTCTGAAGCTATTCAGCAGATCACGAAGGCCAGCATCACTTCTTACCAGATGGTCTTAGATGTCAGTAGCTCTGTTCAGGATGGTATGCAGATTATCGAAAATCAATCTTTACTAATGAAAAAAAATAGGGATTCAACAGAAAAAGTGGGACTTGCCATTTCCCAGCTGGAAGACAAATCACATGTAATCAGTAAGATTGTAGAAGTAATTCGATCAATTGCAGAACAAACGAATCTTCTTGCACTGAATGCAGCGATTGAAGCTGCTCGTGCCGGAGAACATGGTAAAGGCTTCGCAGTCGTAGCTGATGAAGTACGTAATTTAGCAGAGCAGTCTGCAAAGTCAAGTACTGAGATCGCAAAATTGTTAGAAGATATTCAGGCAAAAACGATACAAAGTGTAGACGAAGTTGAGGATGTACAAAAAGTAGTTGCGGAACAAGAAGTATCTTTAGAACAGACCAAAAAACTCTATCGCAACATTGAAGATGCTGTCAATCTAATCGTTGACAAGACAATCAGTATAACAGAAGAAACAAATAGATTGGAAGGACAATCAGAAAAAGTATCACAATCGATTAGCGATGTCGCCGCTATAACGGAAGAAAGTGCTGCTGCCACAGAAGAAGTAGCGAGTTCTACGTTTGAGCAAAGCGCAGCTGTTGACAAGATCAATAGAGAAGTTGAAATTCTTCTCAAAGAGGCCGCACAATTAACTGCTATTATCTCCGATTATAAAATATAAGAATGTTCACTTTACTGAACTTAAATGATGCTGCAACTTCTACCCTTGTCAAATTTGATACGTTTTTATATAATTAAGATAATCGAAAGGGGGAGTGACCAATACGAAAAGGCAGACAATAAAAACCACCCAATTTTAATGTAGCATTGATTAAATTGTGGAGGCTCTCAATGGAAATTATAAAAATTAAATACGATGATAAAACAAATTTTTTAGATCTTTTACTTCTTGCAGATGAATCATTACACATGCTAAACAAATATTTATATCGAGGAGAGTTGTTTGCATTATATGATGACAGCTTAAAAAGTATCTGTGTAGTTACACAGGAAAGCGATAATGTTTGTGAATTGAAAAATATAGCTACTTATGAAAAATGCCAGGGTAAAGGATATGGAAGCAAACTATTAGACTATATCTCTACCTTTTACAAGGGCAAGTATACAAAAATGGTGGTTGGAACTGGCGAAATCGCATGGATACTAGATTTTTATCAAAAAAACGGTTTTATGATTACACATAGAATTAAAGATTTTTTTATAGAAAACTACGATCATCCAATGTTTGATAATGGAGTGCAACTAGTCGATATGGTAGTTTTAAGTAAAAAAATATAGCTTATTTATATTTATTTTTACTCTATCTAACAACAAAGTGTGACGTAATGTAAAAGCTACGCCACACTTTGCTTATATTTATATCTTATTACTTTCTTAAAAATCTAAATCACTAGGGATGGGGGCGCATATACCCTCGTTGCAAGTTCTGCATCCAACAAATACAGACCCTTCGGATCATTGCCAAATAAATCATATCTTTTTAGTATCTCTTCTGTATTTTTTTCTTCTTCACCTTGTTCTTTTACGAACCAATCAAGAAACTGCATCGTACGAAAGTCTTTTTCTTCATATGCCATTCCATAAATTTTATGAATGGAAGACGTTACTTTTATTTCATGTTCAAATGCCGCTGCTACTGGTTCACGGAAATCCTGATAGCTTAAATCCGTTGCTTTAATATCTTTAAGTACGACCCTTTCGCCATTATTTTGTAAATATTTTATAAATAGCATGGCATGATCTTGTTCTTCCTGTGTCTGTACGGTAAACCAGTGCGCAAAACCATTTAGATTTTTATCTGTGTAAAAGTTAGAAATATCTAAATAGAGATAGGCAGATAGAAATTCAAAATTTATTTGCTCCGTTAAGCTTGTAACAATCTCTTTACTAATCATAGTTATTAACTCCTATTCTACAACCTGAGAAACTCTCTTTGTTGTCATTTCAAATGTACCTTGCTTGTACCCCATTAGAATAGTAGGATTAAAAGTCTGCTTTCCATAAACCATGTAAATTACAATATTCATATACGGTTCCAGAATTCATATGATAAAATTCAGCAACAGGATCCACTCCTGGCTCTAAAAATCTAAATTCAACTTTTTCATCCGTTACACAGGCAATCCATTCAATATAATGTTCTGTTAACATTGGATGAGGCACAGATCCAATCGCCACTTGTATCTTTCCTTCACTTTTACTAACCACTGGTACATGCTTTTCTGTTGCTCCATCGCTCGCATTCGCTTTGAGCTCAGCCATTGGTTCCCCACAACATATAACAGGCGCACCTGACTCTTTCATAAATGTAATTATATTACCACAATGTTTGCATCTTAAAAATTTAATTTCTTTTTTCATTCTACTAAATTCTCCTTCCTATTTATATCCATTCTTTTAAATTATATTAGCATTTCCGCTCAATTTTATCAATCCCATTTACTCTTCATTTTTTACAAATACGAACAGTTTAACCACTTGTATTACAATCGTCGGAAGCAATGCAAATAACACGATGCACCCTATTTGCATAATGCTTAATGAAGCAATACTGAATAGTCCATGCAGCATGGGTACAAAAATTACTGTCATCAACAGGATTACGCCAGTAATAAAAGCGGCAATGCTATATTTATTACTCATAATTCCTATTTCAAAGATTGAATGCCTGCTCCTGCAATTGAATCCATGGAATAGTCGTGCAAGTGCGAGCGTTGCGAAAGCCATGGTACTTGCCGTAGCTTCATTAATCTCCATTCCTTGATAATAGGAGAACATCGTGCTGCTTGCAATCAGTGCTCCCTGAGCTAAAATCAACCACATTAAATCTTTTGTTAAAATACTTGTTTTTGGATTTCTTGGTTTTAGAGATAATAAATCTTGCTCCGGAGATTCCATACCAATTGCAATAGCAGGAAGCGAATCTGTGAGTAAATTTATAAATAATAAATGCACTGGTGCAAAAGGAAGAGGAAGATTCATAACAGTTGTATACAGTACCGCTAATATTCCAGCCATATTTCCTGATAGTAAAAATAAAATAGCATTCTTAATATTCCGATAAACATTCCTACCATTCGCAACTGCTTTCATAATGGTGGCAAAGTTATCATCTGCCAATATCATGGAAGCTGCATCCTTTGATACCTCGGTACCTGTAATTCCCATAGCAACTCCAATATCCGCTTTCTTTAACGCAGGCGCATCATTGACGCCGTCACCCGTCATGGAAACGATATTGCCTCTCTTCTGCCATGCCTCTACGATACGTATTTTATGTTCCGGAGAAACACGCGCATATACTGAAATATGTGCAATTTTTTGGTTCAACTCTTCCTCCGTCATCTTCTCTAATTCTACACCATGAACAGAGATGTCCCCCTCCTTAAAGATACCGATCTGCTTAGCTATTGCAGTCGCTGTAACCTTATGATCTCCGGTAATCATAATTGTTTTGATGCCTGCACGAACTGCATCTTTTACCGCTTGCTTGGATTCTTCTCTTGGGGGATCGATTAAAGATACCAATCCCAAAAAGGTGAAGTCATACTCCGTTTCTTTCGTCAGTTGTTCATCAGACTCTTTATATGCGAACGCTAATACACGTAATCCATTTTCCGAAAAAATATGATTTTGCTGCAGAATCGCATCCCGATCTTCCTGTGTTAATCCGCGTACCCCATTTGAAGAATAAATATTCACACAACGCTCCAATAACACATCAAGAGCGCCCTTTGTCAAAATATGTGGTATTCCATGAAGGCAGTACTTAGTACTCATCAGCTTCCTATCTGAATCAAATGGATACTCCTCTAAGCGGTATGCCATGCTCCGAATATCCTCTTCTGAAATACCGACTTTACGAAACATTTCAAGTAATGCAAATTCCGTGGGATCTCCCACCCCTTTTCCATCAATAATGCTGGAATCGTTACTTAAAATAGCATTATATAATAAATATCGGTGCAATCTACTTTTCAGATTCAGTTTTTCTGCCGTAATCACTTCTTCACCAATATAAATATCCTGAACCGTCATTTTATTCTGTGTTAAAGTGCCTGTTTTGTCAGAGCAGATAACAGAAACACATCCCAGACTTTCCACTGCCTTTAAATCTTTTATAATCGCATTTTCTTTAGTCATTTTTTGTGTTCCCATGGCCTGTACTATTGTTACAATAGATCCAAGTGCCTCTGGTATTGCCGCAACGGCCAAAGCTACGGCAAACATCAAAGAATCCAATAGCTCTATTTTTCGATACATACTTAACGCGAATACAGCCAGACATATCATTAATATGGCAAATGCAAGATGCTTACTGAACTGATCCAAATTTTTCTGCATTGGAGATTTTTCTTCTTTTGCAACATTCATTAATGTTGCGATCTTACCAATCTCCGTATTCATTCCAGTTGCCGTTACTACCACAGTTGCACGTCCGTAGGTTACAAGACTCCCTGCATATACCATATTGATTCGGTCTGCTAGCGGGACTCCATTCTCTAACTCTGTCACTGACTTATCTACATTTGTAGACTCTCCCGTCAGAGAACTTTCATTGACTTGTAAGGAAAAATTTTCAATTATTTTTCCGTCTGCAACTACTAAATCTCCAGCCTGTAGCATAATAATATCGCCTGGAACGATGTTTTTAGAAACTTCTACCGTTTTCAATCCATCCCGCATTACATTTGCATTGGGAGATGATAATGATTTTAAGCTATCAAGTGATTTTTCTGCCTTTACGTATTGTATTGTTCCTAAAACAGCATTTAGAAGAATCACTACAAAAATAACAATGGAACTTTCCCCATTACCTGAAAAAATTGAAATAATAGCGGCGCTAATTAAAATCAAAACTAACAGATCAAAAAACTGGCTCAAAAAGACTTGTAAGACAGTCTTCTTCTTTCCCTCCTTTAGTTCATTTGGACCATTTTCTAGCAATAGCCTGTTTGCCTCTTCTGTTGTCCAACCATCACTGGTTACCCCCAATTTTTGAAAAGTTTCGGCACATGTTAGCTGATACCAATCTCTCATAACTATTTTTCTCCTTTTCCCAATAGAGGTAAAAAAAAAGACCTCTATTGTACAATATAATAATATTGATACAATAAAAGTCTCGTTCCTTACGATATACGCCGGTGCTTTCACACGTACTGACGACTTATATCACAGAAATTAATTCTGCGAACTACTCCCTTTTTATGAATAAATGAATAATATCAGAGTTTTTTACCTATGTCAACAACATTCTATTTTCTCCGATGAGACTTTACTACTAGTATAACCAATTTTATCAGTCCCATATCTTATAAAATGCGCAGTCACTATGTAATCATTCTATTCAAAGGCAATATTAATTTCAATTGGAATATTATCTGTCAGTAACTGTATGCACAATACCTGATCTGAACTCATCTTAACTAAAACATCGTCTCCCTGCAACAGTGTCGGCGTGGAAATATCAATGGAAATTCCTATATTTGCGAAACAAGTCGCTGCATTGGCTGTCAACATATTCGTCAGTTCAGAAACTGCACTTTTTGACATTTCATCAAATTCCGTTACTTCCATACCCATCATCATAGTGGAGGCAATCTTCTTCGCACTTTCTATATCTATTGTATATACAACATTACCCCTTATAGCGCCCACAATACCTACGATTATAATGACTCCTGAACTTGTCAGTTCTCTGCCTTTTACACTTAATTTCCCTTTTTGTACACTTCCAAATCCAAGCTGAGGCATAACAGTTGTAAAGGATTCTATAAAAGGATTCACATATTTTACATCCACTTTTCTTCACCCCTTTTAAAGCCTACATTAAGCAGTAATTTACCAAAATTTGTATCCGCTATTGCAGTCATAGTCTTAAAATTAGGAGCAGATATAAGAACGCTTTCTCCCCGCAATATAGAAGGCGGTGCTACACGCAGACCCAACGCCTTGTTTTTTCTGTTTAAGATAGAACATGCATTTCCTGAAATAATATTTGCAAATTCTCCTATAGCAGCCATCATTTCATCATTGCTCTTAGGTTCTCTTTTTAAAACAGAGGATGCCAGCAAAAGTGCAGAATCCAGAGAAAGATCAATCAGCATCCTGCCTGAAAATTTACCAATAATACCAATAATGACGGTCAATCCATCCGATTCACATTCCTTATCACTGACATATTCATCTTTATAAGTAAGCATTGTTTTGGTCATTTTATTCAAGCCATCCATTAAGGCTTCTTTGAACGCAGTAAAGTATTCGGTATCTAAAAACTGGTACAGTTTTTCTGAATCCATGACCCTGTTAATTGCAGTAATCAGTTCATCCGAATCTACCGGTTTTTGAATATAGGCCGAAACTTTATTCTTTTTTGCTTCTTTTACGATTTCATCATCCATCATGGAACTTACTACAATTACTTTAATGGAATCATCAATTTCATGGATCGCCCGTGTACATTCTAATCCATCCGTTCCTGGCAATGTCATATCCATAGTCACCAAAGAAGGTTTTGTCTCCTTTACGACCTTCTTCATCTCTTCCAGAGAACCTGCTTCACCGACCACTTTAAACCCATTTTCTTCAAGAACGTCTCTTATTAAAGCAATTGAGAAAGACGAATCATCAACAATAACAATTCTGATTTCTCCCATAGAACATCCCAACCTTCCTTTGTATTTGTGTACTTAAATATACCATATTTCACCAAAAAAGTCACTCCTATTTCAGCACAAAAAAGGTACTGATACTTTATAACATTATATCCTTTAGCAGTATCAATACCGTTTTATTCAAGCTATTTTATATTATCTTATCAATTTCATACTGAGAATTTATGACCAGCCAGGACTGCGCGAACCAGCTCATGATATTCCAGATACTGATTCCATTCAGATCAAATTCAGGTACTAATTTAACAAAGCTATCGATGCTTCTTGCATCCCAGAAACGTACGATATATTCATAGTCTGTAATAAATTGAAAATAGGCTGTACTCGTCGTTTCGTCATAAAAGATTTCCGCATCATTCTGATAAGCAGTCTCAATAGCTGTCTCATAGCTGACAGCCAGACCCTTCGATGAAATAGGTATATACGGATATCTCCACAAATATCCGATTACGGGGACTCCTACGTTTAGTTTCTCTGAGTCAACTACCCTGGTCGTATATTCAATGAAGCGCTCTAAGCTTTCCATTGAGGTCGATCCGCTGGGTATCCCTTCCGAATAACCAAAGATATAATTTACTAATAAGATACCATCTACGGCCTGACCAATCCTGGCATAATCAATGCCCGAATAGATAGTCCCGGTTAATATTTGAAATATCCGCACACTAAAGGTATTGTAGATTTCATACCCTTGTTCGGATAGTCGCTCTGCAAACTCTACGATAAAGTCTTCATAGGCTTTGCGATCACCAGGAGCTATATATGGGGTATTAAAATTTACACCAATGTACCCTTTTGTCTGTAATATGTTTACGATATTCCGATAGAGCCGTTCTTGTTTTTCCTTACTGGAAAGAATCGAATGTACCACATTGATTTCTTCTTCCAGAGACTTAGATGTCGCGGATATCATCATTAGAGGAGCTACACCGTAACCCTTCGCCAGCTCTATGATACCAGTATCATCGATATCATCTACTTCTCCGTCTGCGGATGCCTCATAGCTATAAACCGTCAAATATGTCAAAAAAGGCAACGTCTTTTTTAAAATATTTATGTCAATAAAAGGATATGCATAAGCATTGATGGTTATTTTTCTGATTTTTTCTCCCTGATAGCTGATTACAATCGTTTCACCTGGATAAATATTTTTTCTATCAGACAGATAGGGGTTATTTCTGAGAAGCTGCATGACAGATACCTTAAAGTTATCTGCAATGTCAAATAATGTATCACCCTCTTGTATGGTATAAACCACTTCCGGATACAGTACTACGATAGCTTCTCCAACCACTAGTCTATTTGGGTTCTCAATATTATTTTCAAGCATTAACCTGCTCTTCGATACTCCATATTTTTGTGCTATCGTATCAATCGTTTCGCCCTTTTGAACTACGTGTATAATCATGATTTTCCTCTGATTACTGTTTGCCTTATTATATGTCAGTTTGCATAAGGAAATTCGCTCTAGTTAACGACTTATATGATATTCACCTGATTACGTCCACCTATTTTAGATTTATATAATGCCTGATCAGCACGTTTTAACACTTCGGTATAATCGGAATCCGTCTTTATAAAATAGGAAAATCCGATAGATACCGTCGTATTTATTTCTTCCTCTTCCGTCGGTATACGAAGCGATGAAACTACAGACAAAATATTTTCCCCGAAGGTAAGAGCATACTTTTTAGTCAAACCATAAAAAATGATAATGAACTCGTCGCCGCCCCACCGGATAATTCTATCCGAGCTTCTAATCACTTCCTGAATGGCTGTTACAATCTCAACTAATACCAGATCCCCAACATCATGACCTTTTGTATCATTGATACTTTTAAAAAAATCAATATCAAACATCATGATACAAGCATTAGATCCATTCTTTTTATAATCTTTAAAAGCGCGGATTAAATCTTTTGTACCGCTCCTTCTACTTTCTGCCTTCGTGAGCGTATCCTGATTGGCTTCAGACTCTAACAATCTTTTAGAATATCGGTAATATAACTGCTCGATCATGAAAATCAAGGAATAACTCACTATCAATATTATTAAAAATAAAAGTACCAAATTTAATGTAAGTTTGGATACCAGGCTTTCACTTTCTTTATTTGTTTGATTAATATAGGATTGCAAATCTTTTTCATAAATTCCCATGGCTATGACCCAGTCAAAATCTTTGTATAATTTGGCATACGTCAATTTTTCAGAAACTTTATTATTATATTTTTCTTTAAAATAATAGGAAAAGAAAACTTCACCCTCTTTATTGATGCCCTGAATTTCTGTCAAATAAGGTAAGTTTCCTTTTATATCTGTCATATCTGTTGAAAGATACATACCTTCTGTCTGCGTTAACGTTGGATGGATTCTTCTAATAGCGTAGTTCTTACCACCTTCATAATTTAAGATTTCATTCACCCATATATACGATTCCCCATCAAATTTTAAGTTTCTGATTCGATCCGCAATTTCTAACTTTACCAGTTTATCAATATAACTTTTGCTTATACCAAAAACAGCTATATGATCTCCTTGCTCTATCAAGCGATAAGAAGACAGATCTGATTGAATCGACCTTAACGTATCCGCCCAAGAACTAGCTGCCAGATTCTGTGTGTCATAGATCACTTTATCCTCTTTCTTATCCCAGATAAGCACGGTCCATATTTCAGTGCTTGATTGATCCATAAAAAAATTAATAAAAAAATTATCAAACTTATTTATTTCCACTGGCTTTTTCAGATGTATAATAGATGAAGTATTTCTTACTAAATCATCCATATATTGTTTTCTGGTCTTTCTTGCAGAATCAATTTCACAAATGAGATTATTGACATTATCTTTCAAAAAATCTTTATTTAATTCCAGTATTGTCTCTTTTGTCTTTTCTAAATAAATGTCACTGATTTTTCTGAGAGAAAATAAATAATAATATATAATTACTATAAATACAATGCTAATTATTATGGATAACGTAATAATGTATTTACGTCTCATAGTATGTCCTCCTCCAGCATGCATTTCCGGTTTTTTTTCACTTATTATACCATAAACATAGCACAAGAAACAAAAAAGAACCACTCAATCCTTTCGGATAAATGATTCTTTTTCTGTTTACTTTGACTTTATTTAGAATGTTTTTTCATGCACACTTCTACTATAATGATAAAAGCAATAACGGATACCGCCATACCGATACTCAGTCCAAGAGAGAATAGCAGACCTTTATGGATGAGTAGCCACAATACAACGGTTAGTGTAGAAATAAAGATACTTGTAAAGAATCCAACTTTTGAAGCTTTTAGTATACTACTTTTCAAGTTATCATCCTGATCCAAATAAAAATACCGGATAAAATATAAAAATACGAAAAACCCAAGGCATGCTTTTGTCTCCGTAAAGATCCCAGCAAATCCTAATACCGAAAGCAGACTTAAAAAACCAATTTTGTTTTCCAGATGCCTTTTTCCAGTATGTAATACCTTTTTGGCCCATTCTCCTTTTAAAAAATTACTACTTTGGAAAACATTACTGTTACTCTCCATATTCATACCGGTTTCTATCTTATTACTGGATTCCACTCTTTGATTAGTCTCCACCTCTTCGGTGTTTTCTATATTATCTATTGTTTCTACTCCCTCTATGCGATTCAACTCATCCTCGCAATTTGTAACTATAGAAGTATCCATTTCTCCATTGATTAAGATTTCCTCTCTATCCTCCGATTCTTCTTTCGTTAATAGATTGGAATTTTTCGACATCTCTTTTTCTTTTTCATCCTGATTATCGGCTACTTTATTGTCAGACGTATAATCTACAACAGATGCAATAATGCTGGAGCTTACAAATTTATTGATATCGAATTCGGAAAAAAACTTAGAAATATCTATCAGTTTACTGTAATCTATTTGCAGTTGAGCAGCCGTTGCATCTGCCACATTCTTGCCAGAAACATCTTCTTTAGGTTTCATCGCCTCAACAGAACTCTTACTATCATGTTGGTGCATTCCATTATTTACATCTACTATTCTTTCTTTTTCTTCTTCACTGCGATGATATCCAATGCTAATGAGAGACTTTCTGCAGTCTACCTCTTCAACCACACAGTTCCCATCCGGAACAGCATCTATTATATTTCCCAGTGGCAATTTATCTGTACTGCTATGATCATCCACATAATTTTGGATTTCAAATTCATCCACAGATTCTATTACTTTTTCATTAGATATATCTTGATCTATACATGTAGGTTCCTTATATCTAAGTGCATTGATGCTATTCTGACAGTCAATTTCTTCAATGAGACATTTTATTTCTTTCTTATTATCAATAATTGTCACCTCATATAATAGTCATTACATTCAATTATAATATATGCTATGAACCTTAAATGTTGATTTGTTATCAAATAATTTGCATCCAAAATAAAGTAATGGTTTCTGTAGCATTTTTTATGCATCTACATAAAATAGACTAACCATAAAACTTATAAGGAAAGGCTATAACTGTATGTTACCTCCGCTTTTAAGTTATGTTACTTTTAACCGCTTAGGCTTAACAGTTAAGAATCTTAAATCGATTCTTAGTTCAAGTGATGATTTCGAAATGCACATAATTGATAACGGTTCGACTGACGGTACCTGGCAATACCTCCAGACTATAAAAGATAGCCGTATTATATCCAAGGCAAGAATTAATCTGAATTTTGGGCAGATTTATGCTCTGAATTTAAATCTTTTAAAAAGAAGGCCAGACCAATATTTTATCTCTGTAGATAATGATGTTTATATAGAAACAAAGGATTGGATATCCCGATTCTCAAAAGTATTTGAAACTTTTCCAGAAGTCGGTATGCTAGGAATACAAAGAGACCCTCCTGACATAGAGCCATTGCCTCCTATACTACCGAAAGTAAAAGGAAGCATTTTTTATCTGGAGGTGGATAACAGTCAGCCTAACATAGAAAAAAATTATGTCCCTGGATGTTGCATCTGTCTCAGACCTGAACTTATCAATGAAATTGGTTATTGGTGTGAAGAGAATTATTTTGGCCAAATCGAACTTGCAAACCGAATTAATAATTATACTTCTTTTAAAACTGGTTTTGTCACTAATATAAGTATTCAAATGCCTCAGAAAATAGATTGCAATAACTGCGATTACAGAACACAATGCCATCTCAATAAAGTTACGGAAACCTGCTTTACGAATTATCAAAAATTAAATAAAAATAATGAATTTAAAGAAAATTATAGATGGAAATTTGAAGAAACATTAAATGATCTAAAAAGTGGTGTACGCCCAGTGTATTGCGCTTCTGCCAATGATATCGACTCCATTTCAAATCATATCTATAATGCCGAATGGGCACAAGAAAATTTAGCTTATTTTATCAATAATGCAAATTAAACAATAGTACTATAATAATTTTAGGAAGGTGAAACTAACTATGATAGAACCTTTTAAAAAACCTTTCTATATCACACAACCTTTACTTCCTGACATGGATGAATTTAATAAAATGCTTAAGGTGATTTGGGAAAGTAAGCAGTTGAGTAATAATGGAAACATGGTAAAACAGCTCGAAAAAGATCTATCTGCTTTTTTAAATGCTGAATACCTATCAGTTTTTTGTAATGGAACAGTCGCATTACAGTTAGCTTGTAAAATATTAAGATTGTCAGGGGAAGTGATTACCACTCCCTTTACATTTGCAGCAACTACTCACTCTTTGTTTTGGAACAATTTAAGACCTGTATTTTGTGATATTGAAGAAGATACCTTTAATATGAATCCTGATTTAATTGAATCATTAATAACCGAACGAACTACAGCCATTTTACCGGTACACGTATTTGGGTATCCCTGTAATGTAGAAAAAATACAAAAAATCGCAGATAAACATGGACTCAAGATCTTATACGATGCAGCGCACGCTTTTGGAGTTAAAGTGAACGATACACCAATTTCATCATATGGAGATATATCCATGTTCAGCTTTCATGCGACTAAAATCTACCATACGATTGAAGGCGGTGGTCTAGTCTTCAAGAATCCTAATTTTAAGGAGCGGGCAGATTCTTTAAGAAATTTTGGAATACGTTGTATCGATGAGGTAACGGAACCTGGGACAAATGGTAAGTTAAATGAAATACAGGCAGCCGTAGGGATATTGCTTCTTGACAAAGTGAAGGAAGAAATAGAGAAAAGAAAAGTAATAACAAATTTATATAGGGATATGCTGAAAGATGTTCCTGGTATTACAACCAGTAAAGATTTAGAAGGTATTACGCATAACTATGCTTATTTCGTAATAAAAATAGATAAAGATGAATTTGGACTTTCACGTGATGAAGTATTTGATAAGTTAATAGAATATAATGTAATAGCAAGAAAATATTTTTCTCCTTTGTGCAGTAACTTCCCATGTTACAAAAATTATCCGTCCTCCTCCAAGCAAGAACTTAGAGTTGCTAACAAAATTGTTGGCAAAGTGCTCTCTCTACCACTACACGGAAGAATGACCAGCGGCGACGTAGAAAAAATCTGTGATATTATCAAAGAGATTCGAAATGGCTGATTCCAGGAAGGATATCGTCATTATTGGCGCTGGCGGCTTAGGAAAAGAAGTAGCACAACTCATAAAGGATATCAACCAGGATAAAAAAAAATGGAACCTATTGGGCTATGTTGACGAAACAGTGGAAAAACAAGGTTCTATCATTAATGACAGCCCGGTACTTGGAGACTTTGGCTGGTTCTTAAACAGAAAAAGAATATGGGCCGTTTGTGCACTTGGGAATCCTAGAGATAAATATAAGCTAATAAAAAAATTGAACGGGGCAAACATCAATTATGCTACTTTGGTACACCCTAGCGCAAAAATAAATAAATATAGTGAAATAGGTTATGACTGCATCATTTGCAGTAATACTTTTATATCCGTAAATACAAAAATAGGCAACCACATCTGCATCAATCCTGGATGCGGCATCGGTCATGATACTGTAATTGAAGATTATTCTTCTCTTTATTGGAATGTCTCACTCGCAGGAAACGTTACTATCAAAGAAGGTTGTGAAATAGGTTCAAAAACTACCGTAATACAGAAAAAAAATGTGGGAACCTTTAGTATTTTAGGTGCTGGTTCCGTCGTCATAAAAGATATTCCAGCGTTTTGTACTGCCGTTGGCGTACCTGCAAAACCGATAAAATTCTTAAGACCTATATAACTTATTAATGAAAATAAAAAATAGAAAGGACTGCTGAAATTGAAGCAATCATTTAATGGTAGTAATTATAACCAATTTAACGAAACAGAAAAAAATATAAATGAAAAGGAATTCAGCAAAAAATATGATTATATAGATTCTTGTGAACAAAATGAAAATAACGAGATCACGAAAAGTGAAATATCTACCATTCCTCCATTTATAAATTTTGTAACTTTTAACCGTATGGGTCTGACCATAAAAAATTTAAGTAATATACTGGATTCTGATGAAGATTTTGAATTACACATTATTGATTGCAATTCAAAGGACAATACCTGGGATTATATCAACAGCTTAGATGACAGTCGGATTAAATCAAAAACCCGATTTAGTTTAAATCTGGGTCCTATCTACCCGCTGAACTATAGCCTTACAAAAAGAAAACCAGGGCAATATTTTATTACCATTGATAGTGATACTTTCATAAAAACAAAAAATTGGATCGCCCGTTTTATGGAAGTTTTTAATGCATTCCCGGAAGTTGGTATGTTGGGAGTCGTAAGAGATAATCCGTACCCAAGGTATATGCCACCTGTTATACCAAGAGAAAATGGAAATATAAACTATCTGCAATTAAAGAATGCTTCTGTAGGAGTGGATCTGGATTTTATTCCAGGGCAATTGCAATGTTTAAGACCAGAACTGATTGAAAAAATTGGCTACTGGAATGAGGAATGTGGTTATGGAGATGCAGAGCTTTCTCCAAGAGTCGTTCATTATACCCCCTATACGGTTGGATACGTAACCACGATTGATATCGATATGACTCAATATATCGGTTGTAATGTTTGTATGGGAAGAGATATCTGTAAACTTGGCAGAAGTGTAAATACTTGTTTTTCCATAAGTAAGTCGGCAAACTATAATGAATCCTTTGTCCGAAAACATGGTTGGAAATATAAAGAAATTTTCAAGGAATTAGCGGAAGGCAAGAGAACCGCTTATTCAGCGTCAGTCCATGACCCGGAATCCATGAAAAAATGTGTTTATAACCAAATGTGGGCATTCGAAAATTTTGATTATTATATTAAAAATTCTAATTAAATGGATAACAGAAACAACTTTCTGCAGTCATACCGCTCGATACTTTTCTAGAAAGTTGTTTTTGTTATTTTTATAGAAAAAATAGAGGTTTGATCATGATACCACCGTTAATCAGTTATTCCACATTTCATAGGCTTGGCTTAACAGGAAGGAACTTAAGATCTCTTTTGAGAACAACAGATGATTTTGAACTCCATATTGTCGACAGTAATTCACAGGATGATAGCTGGGATTTTATACAAAGCTTGCATGACAGCCGCATTAAATCACGAACCAGATTACCTGCAAATCTGGGACCTATCTACCCCATAAACTTAAATCTGACACATAGGAAGCCTGATCAGTTTTTCATCGTACTTGAAAGTGATGTATATTTATATTCTCCTGATTGGATCAGTCGTTTTATGAGAGTTTTTGAGACGTTTCCCGAGGTGGGACTCCTTGGTGTACCCAGACCCATACCACTTCCAGGGTATGAGCCTGATGTGCTTCCCATCTTTAGAAATGGAGTAAGTTATAATCAATTAATATCCTGTGAAGTTGGCACCATTCGTAATTTTGTTCCTGGGCATTGCCAATGCATCAGACCAGAGTTGTTCCCTATCATAGGTTACTGGTGTGAAGAAAATGGTTATGGAGATGCGGAATTATCCGTTAGAATTCATAATTACACGCCCTATAAGGTAGGTCTGATAAATGATATCGCAATTGATCTAACACAGACCATTCCTTGTCAGAATTGTGAAGTCTCTCCTTTTTGCAAGCTCGATAAAATAACAAAGACTTGCTTTGATATAAGAAACAGTAAATATAAGAATTTATCTTTCTCTACCGCATACCGCTGGAAATATATCGAATTTTTTAATGAGTTAAATCAAGGTAAGAGAACCGTTTATTGCGCTTCCATTCATGATCCAATATCCTATTCTACACATTTTTACCATATGGACTGGGCCATGGAAAATTTTAATTATTATGCAGTAAACTCTAATTAGCGAAAGATATTTGATAGAGATTTTTGTAGATTTGAAATAATAAGAACGGAGGTTCCTATTTTGTAATGGACGGTAAACTTACGATCGTTGACGACTTTTTCCCAAATCTAACAACGGGATTTCGAATTTCAGAATTTAATTATTATTTGGAGAGGTACCCAGGCAGCGAGGTATTTTCCAGTAGATGTGATATGTATTATAAAGAATATGTAGCTGCTTTTCCACAGTTTTCTAACAGAGTAAGGCCTTTTGACCAGTTCGATTGGACCGGCAATTCCACCTCCTTATACTATTCTGTTTTCTTAGGAAACGCATACGCCTTTTACTTTGTCTATGAATTGGCAAATACGCCCTTTGTATTTGAGTTATATCCAGGGGGATCATTTTGGATTGATGATCCTGAAGTAGATATGAAATTAAATAAAGTCCTGCAATCTCCCCTTCTAAAAAAAGTCATTGTGACCCAAAAGATGACCTATGATTATCTTATTAACCGCGGATTTACTACACCTGATAAAATTGCATATATTTATGGTCTAGTGACACATCCACAATATTTTAAAGCAACACCCTCGAAAAAGCGATATGGTACAGACAAAAAAACATTTGATATTTGTTTTGTGGCTCATAAGTATATGGTGCAGGGAATTGATAAAGGCTATCATATATTTATGGATGTATGTAAAAAACTTGCAGCTGCCGCAACTGATATTAATTTCCATGTTGTAGGTAATTTTGACAGTACTGACATTGATACAACAGGAATCACTAATAGAATCAAATTTCACGGACTTCAAGATCACAGTTTCTTTCCAGATTTTTATTCCAAGATGGATATTATTGTATCACCAAATGCCCCTTTTATCCTCATACCTGGGAAAAATTTTGATGGTTTTCCTACTGGCTGCTGCATAGATGCTGGTGTAAATGGAGTTTGCGTTTTTTGTACCGATCAACTCGATCAAAATCAATATTTTGAGCATAAAAAGAATATCTTTATCATTACACTTGATCCAAAAAGTATTGCTGATAGCATTATGGAATATTACCATGATCCCCAAAAATTATATCAATTATCTATGAATGGTCAGCAAAAATTCAGAGAAGTATTTGATTTTAAGAAACAAATGGAAAAAAGAGCCTCCGTAATAGATCAATTTTTATGATACATGCTTGCTCTTTTCATGTAACAAAACCTCAGATCTTTTCATACAATATACGGTAGGAACGACAATAATTTCTGAAAGAGGGTATTAAACAATGTCAACTAAATTTCTTAAAACAACAGAAACGACTTTTGTATCATCTGCATTTCCAGATACAAACTTCAAAACGAATCCAGTTATTTATGCCGGCACTGACAAGACTTTTCAAAAGACGATCAGTTATCTTCACTATGCACTGGCTTTATTGCCAGTATCCGAAATTGATAGCGCCATCCTTCAATTAGCAGTTATTACAAAAACGGGAGATACGCTAACCCCCGTAGTTGTCAATAAGGTGTCTTCTCCCGTTGATACAGACACCGTAACATACAACACGAGACCATCGTTAACACCAATAGATACCAATATTAATATTTCAACTGATAATCTATTTGCTACGATTCGAATTGATATCACGGAATTAGTAACTCAATGGATTGACGATGCTTCTACGAATTTTGGAATCGCACTAACAAGCACTGATGAAGCCACATCCGTCGGTTTTGGAACAAATGTTATTTTACATGAACCTTTTTACCCAATCTTAATCCTGACTTTAAAGGAAACATCGGAATCACCTGATACGTCAGCTCATTTTGAGCATAATAGCAGTAAAGTCGTAATTAATGATGTTACCATTGATGCCGATGAACAAATTACTTCTTAATAAATGCAAATGAATACTAATTTAAGATGGCAGGAATATTAATTGGCAGTGGATTTATCCGCTGCCAATGTACATTATCCTATTCAAATACGTTTAAATTTGGTGAGCTATCGTGTCAAGTATGACTGCTGCCCTGTGAATGAGTCTGTGCTTATTATCAACTTCCTGCTGACCGTTCCTTGCTATTGTTTCTCTTTTGTCATCATGCGTCAGATAATACTTTACAAGTTCCATGGTTTCTTCCGGTGATTTGGACCATTCAAGGTGTACTCCTTTTTTAAAGTAATATTCCACGCCTTCAGAGTATTGCGTAATGTGGAAAGCCCCGCAGCCCAACGCTTCATAAGTTCTTGCGGATACATACGTCTTTGAAGTAGCAACTTGTTGGATGCCCAATACGATCTTAGAAGATGCATATACATAAGGAACTTCTTGCGTTGGTAATACACCACCATAAAAAGCGGTTGGCAGAATATATGCTCTATCGAAATCAGTCCACCATCTTCCATACACTTTTACGTTCATTTTTTCCGTTACCAGCGGTTTCAAAATATGATGAATTCCATCGATCCGAAACGTATAAAAGATACTTTTTTTTGATTCTTCATCTACCGATCGAAAACTATAATTATTAGCTACCAGTGACATATCACACTTGTATTCTGATTTCTGCTTCTTCTTAACGCAATGGGCGGAACAAGCATTTGGTAATAGGTATGCTTTGATACCAAAATTAGCATACTCTGGAATGAGTTCTTCTACCGGAGTAAATATCAAATTAGATCTTTTTGCTGCTGGCAGGGATACCTGACCGCAGCAAATAGGATCATCCGCTGACCACCATACATGAAAAATTCCTTTTTCCTCAATTACATCGAAATACGCGTTTATATCAATGATATCTTTCCACCAACCATAGGAAAAAACAAAATCAGGCTTAAATTCATCAATTGCTTCTGTAAGTGTTTTCTTAAGTGAATCAAACTTATTACTATATTCGTTGCCTATTAAAATATTTTTTACAATACATCCTGATTCTAAAAAACCATGTTGCATTTCATGATAGACCTGAGGACTAAAGACGCACATCAGGATTCTATACATTTCACATCACCTCTTTCAAATAGCCTATTTTATAGTATGCGAAAAATGTAGAAATGCTTCTGAATAATGTCGTATTGTTCAATCTTCGTCACATTGTTTACAATGTTTGGAATAGGTATTATTTTTACAATCGTAATTTTCAATCGGTTCTGGCCCTCTGACCACCGTTCGTCGAATACACAATTTTCCATCTTGATCTGCCGAAACTCTCCAGTCAACCATTAATATCTCACCATTTATGATCTCGATCCCTGAGATACCGCGTGTTCGAATACAACATCCCGTATTAAAATAAGGTAGTTCATCTGCCTTAGGAAATTTAGGCCTATGTGTATGTCCACAGATAAGCATCATCTTATGTTTCTTTATCCATTCTGTATATATTTTTTCCACTTTATGTCTCTTGTATAGATTGCGCGCCGGGCTGGTAGGATTGCCGAACCCCACAAGATGCAAATATCTCCAAAAATATCTCAGCAATAACATAGGAATTATCCACAATTGATCGTTCATAAAATCCCCTTGATGACCATGTAGGACAAAAATTTTCTGCTGATTATCCACGTATTTAAGAACCAAAGCTTCTTTTGGTACAAGTCCCTTGAAGAGTTCCACCTTCTCTTGTTTATATTCATCGTAATATTGATAATAATTTGCTTTCACAAAACGTTTGGATTTCAGATATATATTATGATTTCCATATAACAAGATAAAACGACCTGCATCATAGAACTTTTTAATCACTGTGAAAACATCCGTATGAGCCAATCGTATCACACTGAAATTTTTGTATTCCCACAATTCGTCGCCATCGCCCACTTCTACATAGACATAACCTTCTTTATAATAATAATTCAATGCATGCAAGAAGATATTCTGATTTCTGGTAAACTCATCCGAAATACTATCATCACCTCTATGGCTGTCGCTAAAGAAAACCAATTTTGAATTTTTATCAAAAAATACCGTTGAAGCATTTTTAAATGCCTTTGTCAATCGTTCTTCCGTTTTCATTCTGCCTCCAACTATTAATTATTACAGACCGAGACTATACAATGATCTGGTGCTTTTCTCCGTCATCCGACAACCATATTCTGTTTCCCTGAATCTCCTTATCGTCCACAAGGACTTTTTCCGTTGTCAAACTTCCCTTACTTCTGCTTACTACTTTAATTTCGTAAACGGAGCTGCCATATTTATATTCTACCAAAAAATCGCCGAAACCAGCTGGTGTGGCAGGATCAATAACCAATTCATTTCCCTCTTTCCGAATGCCAAGAAACCAACACACCAGTCCCTGATACATCCAGCCTGCGGAACCAGTATACCAACTCCAGCCACCTCTTCCTGTATAGGGTGGACTTAAAGAGATATCGGCTGTCATAACATAGGGCTCTTTCTCATAGCGAAGTGCATCTTTCTTATTCTGCGTGATATGAATCGGATTTAATATATGAAATAATGACTGAGCCATGTCATACTCGCGCAAGATCGTTGCAGCAATTGCAAGCCAGACTGCTGCATGGGTATATTGCCCTCCATTTTCCCTGATCCCAGGAATATAGTTTTTAATATAACCTGGATTTTTATTTGTTTTATTAAAAGGAGGTGCTAATAGCAAGGATAGCGCATCCTCCTCTCTAACCAGATAACGCCAAGCCGACTGCATCGCAGATCTGGCCCGTTCACTATCCGCTCCATGTGATATCACACTCCATGACTGACTAATGGAATCTATCTTACACTCATCATTTTCTTTAGAGCCTAACTTAGTTCCATCATCATAAAAAGCTCTAAGATACCACTCTCCATCCCAAGCATGTTCTTCTATACTATGAAGCAGATTTTTTCGTTTCCGTTCTAATTCCTGCGCATAAGTCTCGTCATCCTCCTTAATGCACAAGGGAATAAAGTGATTTAATACCGTAGAAAAGAACCATGCCAACCAGACACTTTCTCCCTTTCCTTCAATTCCGACCTCATTCATACCGTCATTCCAATCTCCTCCTCCCATTAAAGGAAGTCCATGTTCCCCCAAAAAAGTTCTTTCTATTGTTTTCTTACAATGCTCATAAACACTAGCGGAAAGTTCCGAAACTTCAGGTGTGAACATGATGTCATGCTGATCTTCCTGAAGCAGAGGACCTTTGATATACGGCACTTGCTCTTTTAAAATAGAATCATCACCAGTACTGCGGACGTAGGCCGCCGTACAATAAGGTAACCATAACAGATCATCCGTTATCCTGGTTCTAACTCCAATTCCCATGGGTGGATGCCACCAATGCTGAACATCTCCTTCTTCAAATTGTCTGCCACAAGCAATCAAAATCTGTCTGCGTAAAATAGAGGGATCTGTCAATAGAAGGGAAAGTGTATCTTGAAGTTGATCTCTATATCCGTAGGCCCCTCCACACTGATAAAATCCTGCTCTTGCTTGAATACGGCAAGACACTGTCTGATAGAGAAGCCATCCATTCACCAAAAAATCGATGGCTTTATCATTGGTCTTTACCTTTACTGTCCCTAATAACTTATCCCAGTAATTTTTTACTCTTTGAAGTTCTTTTTCTACTTGTGTAATGTCTCTATACTTATCTCTGATTTTGCATATTTCATTAAAATCGTTACTCTGCCCGAGACCAAATAACACCGTTTTACTTTCTCCCGGTTGAATAGCAATAGATACCTGAATTGCTCCGCAAGCATCAAAACATACTCCTGTATTGCAGGAGAGTTTGCTTTCTGCGCCTCTTGCCTGTCGAATATTACCCTTATTCCCCAGAAATTCCTGCCTGTCACCCGTGTATCCAACAATCATTTCACTGGTGAACAAATAGGAATAATAATTCTGAAATGTCATGGTATAGAGATTTTTTGCATAAAGATATTCATGTTCATTATCATAAGATGTCAAAATATAAGGATTGGTCTGCTCCCTGTTTGTCCCAAGAACCCATTCCACATAATAGGTCAGACTTACATATTTTACTCTGTTTGATTGGTTCGTAAGCTTAAGATTCCAAAGTTTTAAGGATTCATCCAGTGGCGTGAAAACAGTAAGTTCCTGACCAATAAGGGACTCTTCATGCAGGAACAGGCTATATCCAAAGCCATGCCTTACTTTGTAGGTTCCTCGATCGTTCCTCCCCATGGACATCGGAGTCATTACTTCCCCTGTGATTTCATCCATAATGTAGATTGCTTCTGTCGCATCATCACTTACCGGATCATTGGTCCAAGGTGTAATTTTATTTTCTCTGCTATTGATATTCCAAGTAAAACCAGCACCAGATTCCGAAATTTGAAATCCAAAATTTTTGTTCGAAACAACGTTAATCCATGGGGCAGGTGGTCTGTTATTCCCATCCAGAAGAATTTCATATTCTTTCCCTTCCTGGACAAAAGCACCAAATCCATTAAAAAATTCATCCAAGGCCTCATCCTCCTTACTTTTTCCTTAAAACTTGTTTGACTTATACTTGTTTTTCATTATATATTCCTGTTTTATCAGAAAATACGACTGTTGCAGCAGTGTAAAGTAAATCGATCTCGGCAGGTATCATCTCATACGTATGAAGTGTAAAAAAACTTGGCTTTCCGCTACCAAAGTCATAGATTCTAAGAGAAGCTGTCAGATCATTAATGAATTCATCTACTTCTTGAAGATAACCATGTTTGGAATCAATGAGTATGATCAGATCTACTGTCACACGATTAATTTTCAAATATTCATAAGCTCTCAATACATCCCTTACGATTCTTTCCTCCTCTATGGAGCGTACCATTAAAAGAAGAATCGGATTATCTCCTGAAACACCAAATTTCCATAAGAAGCTTTGATTCTTAAAATTTCTTCTTATATTTTCTACCGGCCCCCGATAAATTCTCGTTGGATAAAAAATAGGACTCATCAATTCCTGAAATGCATTTAGTTGCATCGCGTTAACTTCAAGATACTTCAGTTCCAAATTTGTTTGAAGTCTGAATTTTTCCAACATATCATCGATTCGATAACTTATTTTTGATTCTTCGGCAATTTTTATTGCCTCCTCTTTACTACTGCACACTCCAGTTATAAATGAAATACAAGCAGTATCTCCTGGCTTTATACAAAATTGTGTCCGCAGAGACATGATTGGATCATTACAGAACCCAGAATTATTAAAGAAAGCAATACTGTTCACTACAGAATCCGGATTTTCAAGTGAATTGTTTCTTCCTATGAACCGTTTTCTATCGTTTTCATATTCGATCTTTTTACATAATTTTGTTCCGGTTCTTGCCATATGCATTATATATGAATGGTCATCGTCCGTTTTCCGTCTTCTCTTTGCAAGAAAGATATCCTGCTCCTTAAGATACTCACTTTCCAGAAAAAGTTTATTGAACGCAGGATGGCTTAATTCCGCTTGATGTGTGTCATCCACAATCTCCAAATAGCTTGTTATTTCTAACTGCGTTTCTTCATTTCCATGGTTACGCAAGGTAAGCTTTCGTATCTCAAAATTGCGATCTGCATCCACACTGACTATCATATGTGACGAGATGTCACCATCTCTTCGCTTAAACTCCGTCTGATGTGGACAGAAAATAACTTCGTATTCATCCGGATCCTTTTTCGTCGGATGATAGGCAGCGCTCCAAAATTTATCTTGTTTGATATCTTTGATATAAATATAATTACCAGTATTTGCATGAATATCTGCTCTCCACCGGTAAAGCAAGCGATTCTCATATTGGCTGAAACCATCTCCATCCGATGTTATCAACAACGAATATTTCCCATTTGACAAGTAATTTACAACGGGTGGATTTATGCCCGTCTTATTTACATACCGATTCGTATAACCTTCTTCTTTAAAAAGGGATTTTCCAATTCTTATGGTATATCCTTGTCTGGCAATAGAGATCAAATAAGATTGGCGCTTTTCTTCCAACAGGACTTCTGAGGCCTTTATCATAATCTCCGCATGGAATCTTTCTCGTAAAATACCTTCATTCAAGTAATTATTAATCGCCGCAAGATTCATGCCCTGATGATGAGCCATATAAGATTTTACAATACAATATGGTGTCATATCGACAGCATTTGGTACATTAAAGTCAATGGATTCATAGAATCCATATTCACCAAAACCACCTAATTCCTTTAATTTCAGAAGATTTTCAAAGCATTCACCTTCTGCTATATCCAATGCTAGTATCGTCGCATAGGGAGCCACCACGAGTGAGTTCTTACGAACTGGTTGCAGTCTTATTTTGGGTACTCCGAACGCTTTGTATTGATAATTCGAGTTCAAATCAAAGCGATAATATTGAGATTCCGAAATACCCCATGGAATATTGGATTCTTTCGCATATTTTATATGCTGGAGTACCGCTGCTCTGGAGGTTTGCGCATAGACAGAGCCAACATATTCTTTTAAGACAAGATTTGGCATCAAATATTCAAACATAGTTCCACTCCAAGAAACAAAACACGGAATCCCCTCGACGATAGTTAGTGGTCTTCCTAACTTGTACCAATGTTTTAAAGGTACTTGACCCATGGCTATTGCAAGAAGACTTGTGAGTGCGGATTCTGATGCCATAAGGTCATAACAGCCATCATCTAACATATGGGAGGGCACATGATAACCAATATGGAACAACATTCTTTTTTCGTTAAACAGAGCACGAAAATCTACATTTTGCAACATGCCATCTATCTTTTTACATATCCTCTTAATTCGCATAATGATAGCATCTGCAGCTTCGTTACCATTTTCTGCAATTTGCCTAAGCGTAGGATACGTTGCGATCTTTTGTTCTTTTAGACTTAATAAAGAAACCTCGTCTACGATCGTATCGACTAAATTCAATAACTGCTTGGTGCTACGATAATCTTTTGATGGCTTTAATCTTCTATCATTCAGATTCTCCCAGATATCTGCAATATCCTCTATGATTTCGCATACCGTTTGATATTCATTTCTCAGACCATTTCCTACATGTTTGCCTGTTCTAAGCTGAATTTCTTCATTGCTTTTTGCTATCGCAATCCTAAGTTCCGCTATAAATTGAACCGAATAGACTGGTTTATCAATCTGTTCCAAAAGACCATTCTTAAGTGCTATCAGGTGACCCATAAAATTTCCGCTATCTACTGTTGAAATATAAGCAGGATCTAATATCTCCAATGTTTTGATATGGTACCAATTATAAAGATGTCCTTTCCACTTAGCCATCTTTTGTACTGTTTTCATTAAATTCTCTACCGCTTCCACCGTAGCACTTAGTGTTTCAAAACCAAAATCTCTGGCAGAAAGTATTGCTAAAAATTGAAGGCCGATATTAGTGGGTGATGTCTTGTCACTTATTTTTTCAACACTAGAAATCTGGTAATTATCCGGACAGAGCCAATTATTCTCCTTCGTTGAAAGTTCTTTAAAGAACTGCCATGTTCTACGCGCAGTATCTAAAAGCAGTTCACTATCCTGTGTTTTATCTCTTTGATGAACCTTCTTTTCCGGTTGACTGATTCTATATGCAATCTCAAAAGCAAGACTCCAGTCGCCTATGACGACTATGGCAAGTACGATTCCTCCTGTCGGCAGATATCCGATCCATAAATTAGCAATTAAAATAGCTACTGGAATTAAGGAACTCCACATTGATATAAAGTATCCTTTTTGCGTATTTACAATAGAAGCATCTACGGATTCAGCCGTATTCCAACAAAGCAGGTTCTTTTTGCTTATGAACAAACGGTACAGAGTTCTGATAATCGCATCCAAAGCAATAAAAGCTCGGTAGGGAGTGATTGTAAACTCCAGAAATGCCCTTTTTAGCAACGTGACAATCTCTTCTAGAAAATCTTGGTAGACAAGAATGAGATTAGGTCGAACCAACCTTTGCACCAGTACTGTAATCAATAAAATGACCAAACTAAAAATATCATTAAAAAATAGGAAAGGGATGAAAAGATAATATGCTTTTGGTATCCAGGCAAGGTTTAACAACAGAAATAATGTTTTGCTAAGAGGAACCAAACTCCTTCTTAAATTATCAAATATTTTCCATTTTGATAATTTGCATAAACTTCTGCCATCCAGAGTCTTTTTCATGAATAGCCAGGGAAGAAGTTGCCAGTCTCCTCGCATCCACCGATGTTCTCTTTTTGTAAAAGATAAAACACTGTTGGGGAAATTATCCATGACCTTTGCTGTACCCGAAAATGCAGTCCGGGCATAGCAACTTTCGAAAAGATCGTGACTGAGTATTCGATTCTCCGGTATTTTATTATGCAGAACCTTGTGAAGCGCCTCAATATTATAGATACCTTTTCCAATATAAATACCTTCGTTAAAAATATCCTGATAAATATCAGATATTGCAGTTCCGTAATTGGCAAGGCCAGATTCTCCCCCAAATATTTTTGTGAATTTGCTGCCATTCTTATCTACAATATGATTTCTTACAGAAGGCTGAATCACAACATAACCCTCTATCACCTTTTGATTTGTAAGATCTAATATCGGCTTATTCAACGGATGGTCTATCAATCCAACAAGTTTCGCTGCATTGTCACGTATGAGATTTGTATCTGCATCCAAAGTAATTACATATCGAAAAGTAGTTAACCGTTCTTCTTCACAATAAATTGCAGTAAACGTAGTATTTTCTTTATCCGAACCACTTAATAGGGTATTAAACTCCTCCAATTTTCCTCTCTTGCGTTCCCATCCCATATAACAATTTTCCGCTTCGTTCCATTTACGACATCGAAAAAATAAAGAAAAGCGTTGTTGTTCCGAGGGATATATATCATTTAGTTCTCTCATTCGATCGACAAGTGCCTCTTCAATCACCTTGTCCTTTGTCAAAATCTGCTCTGACGAATCCTCAAAATCCAGTAATAGTGCAAAATAAAGATTATCTTGGCGATTTGCAAGATAATGCTTTTGTAGTCGGTCCATATAAGTAAGAGCCTGCTCTTTGGATGAAACAATGGCTGGCATGACTACATAGGTTCTGGCCTCATCCGGTATCTGGTCTAAATAATTCAGTGCAGGTATCTTTTTGACCATAATACCTCTCGTAAACATAAAATTTGTAATTTCTATACAAATACCAATTAACAAAGGCATCAATACCAACAGCATGATCACAGTTCGCTTGATATCCGATACATCACCTAATTTAAAAAATGTATAAAACAAAAAGATATTCATGAAAATGACCATAAAAAATAAGGTAAGAAAGTAAAAGAAACCTTTTACATTTCTTTTTTTCGGTATACTTTTCGGCAGCGATTTATCAAGTGTCATTGCCTTTAGGATGGGATATCCTTTTCCCAAAAGATAGGCTCCCACATGATGAGCGCAATTAAGATCCTCTCTACCTTGAATTGCTAGTTCAAGACAATCCTTTGCTATTTTTTCTTCCTTCAATCGGTAACGAAGTGACATCTTAACAATTACATCACGGTATAGACCTTTTGTCTCAGAATCCATCTTAGTATATACCGCATCAGGATCCTGTCGTAAAATTTGTTCCATATAGGAATTCTCTTCAAAGAATTTTTCTTCATCTACTTCATTAATATCCCTAAGACTTACAATTAACGTTCGTATGGTTGTTTCAAGATAGGATTCCAGCTTCCCTTCCTCTAAATAAATACTGGTTGTTTTCACTTTCTTCCCTAAGGAAGAAAAATGATAATCCAGATATCTTTGTATAGATGTTTCATCAAATGACATATTTTTTAAGAGGTATATCACGTGAGCATGAAAGGAGAAATTGTATTTCAAATTGTCCGCTATCTCACAAAACAAAACAGATATATCAATAGAACCCTTATAATCTTTCAATCTTTCTTTTAAAAATTTTTCAGCTTTTAACTTTACATCAATCATTTGAAGAATCTCATTTGCGATTGCAATGATTTCTTCTAAAATGCAAAATCCCAATATTTCAGGTAAAACCCATATCTCCCTCTCGGTGAGTGGTATCTTCTTTTGGTAGGCAGTTAACATTATAGATATATTCTCTTCATTTAAGTGTCCCCCGCAAAGAGCTACCATCTTCTTAGCTATTATATACACGCGAGGAAAATTACGGTATTCCTTCTCTTTTAAGACTGGTAATTCCGCATAGCTGGTAGCAGAAGTACGTGCTTTTTTTATTTCTCTATACATCATCTGAAAATTGTCAAAAAGCCAGCGGGCTGCTGGAATCAGAGAAATAAAATCACTAGATAGGTCAGAGATACTATTTCTGATTTTATTTAATTTTTTATAAGCAGCACGATTATAGTCATTTAGAATAAAATTAAATCCAATTACTCTGACCTGACTATGGATTTCACCCAGATCAAGCATCTGTTTCTCCCATTCTGCCAATCCAGGTATATCTCCATCCGTTAACAAACAAATCGGGAAGTTCACTTTCTTACTCCAATGACCAAATCTGTAAAAAAGCAATGTCAGTACTATGGAAATAAAAACAACAAATAGTAATAAAAAGATTGGTATCAAAGGTGAATTTATATAAGAATTAATTTCTTTTAACAAATTATGCAATCGAAGTTCCTCCTTATTTAAGAAATTCTCCAAATATGTTGATTCTTCTTATGCTATAATAAAAAAAAATAGCACAACATTATATTGTGCCATTTTCTATCAAAATTATAAATATTTTAATAAATTTGTAAAATATTTACCATTTTTCATAACGTACTATCTCTTCTATTGTTTTTCTCGGTCTTATTTTGGGTGTTTCCTCACCGTAACCCAAAGTTATGATGCCACACACATACTTATCTTCTGGAATACCTAGAATGGGTCTTATTTCATTCTGTTCGAACCAGCCTGTCCAACAAGTAGCTAGACCTAAATGCTCTGCTTCCAGCAAAATATGCTCTATTGCTATCGCAGTATCCCGAATGATTTGTTTCAATTCTGGTTCCGGACTATTCTCATCCAGTATGACCTTGCAATCATCAGAAATTCGACATCTAATATCGGCAACACAAACAATAAATATTGGAGCAGTCATCATCCATTTTTGATTATGATCTGCAATTGTTAATTTTTCTTTCGTTTCAACAGATTCTACTACGATAAATTTCCAAGGTTGTGTATTGCTTCCTGACGGTGCCAATCTGGCACTCTGGAAAATCTGTTCTAATTTTTCCGTTTCAATCAATCTTTTCTGATAGTTTCTGATACTTCTTCTATTTTCTATCTCTTTCATACTTTAACCTCCATTTTCTATTTTAAATATGGTTTCGCAAATCGATTCTGATAAGCTCCATTTTTCTTGAGATTGTAATCCCAATAAAAATTTGTTAATCCAGTCCATGACAATACCGTAAATAAGAATTGCGCACCTTTTGACAGATATGCGGATTTTTCATATTCCTGTTTCAAAGTCAAATCCATGATTCCTTTGCTGGCATACGTTTTACCGACGGTCTCCATCTGATAAAAAAGTTTTTTATTTGCTTTATCTGGCCTCATACGAATACCTTCCACACCACCCTTTATCATAATTCCGTCAAAGGATACCCCTAGTCTTTTGGTAATTATTTCCAGATACGGTCTCAAATAATACGATTGACTGGCCTCCGGAAAACCAGATTGAACCAAAAATGCCATATGTACCGTTTTATCATTGACGGGTACTAACTGTTCAAAAAATTTCATGACGGATCCTGGCATTGCATGGACATAGAGCGGAAATACAAATAAATAGTTCTGTACGGAACAAAATTTCTCAGCCCAATTTTTATGTTCTTTTATTGTTATCAAATTTCTAACTTCTATCTCCTCAATCCCTTTTGCTTTCATTCCAGTTATTATTTTTTCGATCAGCACCATACTATTCGAGTTATTGCCTCTTGGAGAACCATTATATATTACCCATTTACCGCTTGTTTCCCTTTCCAAGACTTCCTCTGACCGCGTTTCCTTTTTGGCCTTCTCATATTTCAGATAAACAGTATCTACTCTTTTATCTTCATATATTAGTTCTTTACAGGGACTCTGAAAATGGTAGGCTGTACGAGCCAGATAATTCTTTAAAATACTTATTTCCTCAACACTTAATCCCTCTTTTTCAAAATAAAAATTTAGGATAGGATACTTATGATATCTCTTTAGGTGAGTACATTCCCCATTTCTCAATTGGATGTACGGTAAGTAATGTTGTATTAGCCGATCCAAAAATGTCTTTCCCTTCCCATCAATAAAACCATTTTTCGTATGAAAAAGAATAACCACTTCATCGCTGTTTATATAATCACGATACAATTCATATGCTGTATCCTGCAATGCGCATTCTCCTGGGCTCTTCCACCAACAACTCCAGCATCCAATACAACTTTTAATCTCTGTTTCGGTAGAATTATGTATGACTATATCTATTTCTTTATTCTTTTTTTTGTAATAACTTTTTATAGCGTCCAGAAATTCAGAATTATTTTGATTTTGTTTACCCAAATCAATAATGGTTACTTTCATAGCTCTCCCTTCTTCACCATACCGTAAACTTTACATCTTTTATAGAAATAATATAACATCAAAAGAATTAAAAAGTAAACCGGAATTACATTCTTCCGGTTTACGATTTCAATAATTGGTCCTGATTAAAAAAATCTTCCCAGGGATCCTCCTTTTTAATTCGTAAAAGTGCTTCTTTCCAATCAATTCCATCAGGTGCCACTAAAGCTAGTTCCTGCCATCCGATTGGCATTGACACCTTAGCTCCTTTTCTTCCCCTCAGTGAATATGGGGCAATACTCGTTGCTCCTCTGCCATTTCGTATCCAATCAATAAATATCTTTCCCTTCCGATTTGCCTTTCTTACATTACTTGTATAACGATCAGGCCACTTTTGTTCCATTACTTCCGCGACCTTTCTTGCAAAATCATGAAAAGTTTCCCAAGACACCGTTGGTTTTAAGGGAACAACTACATGATAGCCTTTCCCCCCACTTGTTTTCAGATAGGAATGAAGCGATAGTTCATCCAGAATACTTTTGACATCCAATACTCCCTGACGCACCTGCCCTAACTCCATTCCTTCATCCGGGTCCAGATCAAATACCATCATATCCGGTTTTTCAAGTGCCTCAATACGACTTCCCCATGTATGAAATTCCAAAGTGCCCATTTGAACTTCACTGAGGATTCCCTTGACATCATCGATATAATAGTATTCTTCCTCCTCTCCTTCACTATTCGTAAGTGGAATGGTCAAAACACCCCTGCTGTCTGATGCGGGATGTTTTTTATAAAAGCATGTCTGCGTGATTCCTTTTGGGCAGCGTACAGTCGTTAAAATCCGATGGCTTACATATCGTAGCATATAAGAGGAAACTTTTTCATAATAGGCTGCGACATCCGCCTTTGTAATAATAGGGTCCTCATACAATACTTTGTCAGGATTTGATATCTTTATTCCTTCGATCACGATACTCTTCGTCTTTTTTTCCATCGTTCTATCTACTCCCATTTCCTCTTTTTCCATTATTACCTTTTTCGGATCTTTATCTTGACGCAATCCTTTAAAACTAGCCTGTCTTAATAGATTTTCTTCTGTCCATTCAGCAAACTTAATTTCTGCTATTAACATAGGCTCGATCCAAGTAATCGTTTCTCTTGCCTTTATAACCGGTTGCGATTGAAAGGGGGAATCCATTCTCTTTATCTGGCTGCACTTGCTTTCAAGCATTTTTTTATCTGCCTCACTCATACCGGTCCCGGCACGTCCCGCATAAATTAGCTCCTCTCCCTCGTAGAAACCAAGCAAAAGTGCACTTACACCACTTGTTCTTTTTTCTGAGCAGGTGTAACCTCCAATAACGAACTCCTGTCTTCTTTCGCACTTTAATTTGATCCAGTCACCATTACTCGTGCCGCTGTAAACAGAATCTATTTTTTTCCCTACAATTCCCTCCATACCTATCCCACATGCGGCAGCAAAGCTCTCTTCTCCCTTTCCCCTGACATATCGGCTGTAGTAGATATTATACGGAGCATCTTTCATCAGAGCTTCCAGCATATTCTTTCTTTCCATCAGAACACAATTTCGTAGGTCCACACCGTCTAAGGAAAGAAGATCAAATACAATATAAGTCAGTTTTTGTGATTCGGAATCGTAGGTATAATGTTGTAACGCTTGAAAATCAGTTCTACCTGAGCTATTCGTGATTACCATTTCACCGTCCAGTATCATTTCCCTTCCAGCAGCCCACTTTGTAAGCGAAAGTGCAACCGAAGAAAAGCGTTTTTGATAATCCGATCCATTCCTTGTCATCAAGCGGACACTTTGATTTTCCAAGAATGCTACGATTCTATAGCCATCGTATTTCATCTCATAAAGCCACTCGTCCTCCTCCGGAATCTTATTGACCAATTTTGCGACTTGTACCTCAAGCTTGGAAAATGGATTTTTAATATACGTTTTTTCTTCTCCTTTTTCAATTTCATTCATCGTACGACCCGTCCGAACACTTGTTTGAAATTCTGAAATTCCTGTAGTATTTTGTGCATACTCGTCTTTTTCTTTTAACAGCAGCCAATTATCTTTCTTCTCACCCGGTTTTTCCTTTAGACGAATCAATGCCCACTTCCCCTTCATCCGTCTTCCTTTCAAGCTAAACTTTAACTCACCAATACGAAGTCCTTCTTCAACATTTCCATGTGGCTCCCAAACACCTTCATCCCAAAGCATGACCAACCCTCCACCATACTCTCCCTTTGGAATCGTTCCTTCAAAATTTCTATAAGGAAGTGGATGATCTTCTACCTGTATGGCAAGTCTTTTATCTCTCGTATTATAGGAGGGACCCTTTGGAACCGCCCAGCTCAAAAGGACCCCTGCCCATTCCAAACGAAAATCATAATGTTCTCTTCTGGACATATGATGCTGAATCACAAAGCTCAAATAATCTTCCTGATTTCCTGTTTTCCCTACTGGCTCTGATGTTATATCGAAATCTCTTTTTTCATTATACTCATTCAGTTTCAAATCCATGTTTATGCAGGTTCCTTATCCTTCTTTGCTTTTTCAACGCTGGCTTTGAGTGCATCCATAAGGTCAATGACCTTTACCACATCATCTGGTTTTGCAGCAATAATTTCCTTACCTGCTATTTTTGTTTCGATTAGTTCCCTCAGTCTCCACTGATATTCATCTTTGTATTTAGAAGCATCAAATGGTGTATCCATGGAACTGATTAAAGTTTTTGCCATATTTAGCTCTTGTTCTGATATTTCGGGTTTAGAATACTGCTTTTGAAGCTCTTTTATTTCATCTGCATAAAACATAGTAGATATAAGAATACCATCCTCACGTGGAATAATTGCCATTAAGGTATCTTTTGTACCAATCACCGTCTTCCCTATTGCAATTTTCTGCTCTGCCATCAAAGCCGCACGAAGTAATTCAAATGCTTTTTCTCCACCAGCTTCCGGCGCTGCCTGATACGTTTTCTCATAATATACAGGAGATATCTGATTCAACTGGGCAAAGTGCAAAATTTGAATTGATTTTTCTTTTTCGGTTTTAATTTTTTCTATTTCTTCGTCCGTTATAACAACATACTTATCCTTATCATATTCATATCCTTTTACAATATCATTTGTAGATACTTCCTTGCCACAATGCGCACAAGTTTTTTTATAGCGGATTCGGCTATTGTCCTCTTTATGCAATTGATTAAAGTGGATATCATTATCCTGTGTGGCTGTAAACATAGCAATCGGAATTGCTACCATCCCAAATGTAATTACTGTTTTACGTGATACCATAATATGTCACCTCCGAAGGTTATTATTTCCAACTGCACTATAAGTATTCGCTATTTTTAAAGCGCACCCCAATAAGGGTGCGCTTTACTCAACGGTTATGTTCATTTCTTCCAACTCTTCGTCAGAAAACTTTTCTGTATACCAGGAAGGTTCCACATTATCATCGGACGGAAGGATATGGTTCGACACATACTGAAATTCCCCATCCGCAAATGGCCTGATGACCACCTCATGACAAAAAGCTCTTTCCAGATGTTTTTCCGGCCATACGACGTTCACCGTAAGTTTAATGGTCCCATCCGCATTTTCTTCATAGCTGATTACTTCTGGAAAAGGAATATTCGGGGAAGAGGAACAGTCGTAAAAACCTCTTGTGCGATATTCATAACTTTCATCCTGTTTCGAATATTTTGTCTTTTCGCGCAAAGTATTATTGTCTACTTTAAAATATGACTTCAATACTTTCTCAAATTCCTCTTTGGGTACAAGATATACTTCTCCTCCTACCGATGTTTCATAAGGTATTGCTATCCCGTATATATTTGGATATAAAATAGCAAATAAATCATAAAAATCCAACGAACCGAAATCATCTTCCTTCCAATCCAGTAGAAACATATTATTGGCTCCGTAACCGATAGGCCGGATATATTTTTCATTCATTTCCCGACATTCCTCATTAAGAGGCTTCACACGGATAGCAGTATAACCGGGAGCCCCATCATATCCAGGCGGAAAATACTCATCGAAAAATAAATATCCATTTTTCGTATATTTAAAGCCGCTCGCCTTATAACTGTTTTCATAGGTAACTAACGGTTTATTATCCTTCCAACTCAAGACACTTCTTGTAACGTTAACGTTCCCTTCTGAGGTATCTAAATCAAATCGAATAAAACCTCCATTTTCCATAACTGAAAAAAAGGTCACTTTTCCTTCTTGCTGATCCATAACTTTTTTACAGAATTGCTCTACGAACTCGGGATGAACCATATTTATCTGGTTCTGATTTTCTGTATCAATTGCAGCATATCCTTGCTCTCCAAGCCTGCTTATTATATTCTTTACTACCGTTAGACTTCCAAGGGTATTCTCATTTACTGCATCTTCATAAATATCCCGGTATTGGTCTGCAATGCTTACGGAATCACTTGGTAGATTTTGCTCTGAAATACTGCTCTCATTTTCCTTGTTCTCTTCCGGCTGTATATTACTACAGCCGGAAATACCAAATAACAATAAAAAAAGGAATAAAAATATTTTTAAATTTTTCATCAACCTATCCTACGTCTATTTGTTGAAATATTTTACTTAGCGTTTAATCATCTATATTTTACTATGACTTCTCTCTCTATCGCAATGGCATTTTTACTGATTTTCACTGTCTTCCATGATACTGCATATAGTAATCATGGATACTTCAATATTAAAGTAATGTAATAGGAGCTAACATCAATGCTAGAATTAAGAAGCAACCATACGTGTTGTATGAATCAAAGACCGATCTCACAAGCTGCCGATATGCCGTATGCTCTTTATCTGTCTCTTCAAGGAAAATATTTTGTAGGTTATGCAGCCGATGTGCAATTTTCTGATAAAACGTACGGATGGGCCGGACTGGTAAATCCAATTGATTCCTGTGTAAATCTTCATGTCTATGTATGGACTGTTACAAATTTTGGGACTTATCCTTTAAATGCAGAGATATGGTTCAATAAGGACACTCCGGAAGATGCAATCACCTCTGCTTATATAACACCAGCTAACACCGCCATCTGTCCTTTGCCACACCCGAAGGTGAGCATCCTGCAAGCAAATGATATAGGTAGTAGTCAGACATGTGGGGAACGTATATTCACAAGTAAAGTACTTCCAGAAGTCACCATCGTTGGAGAAGAAGATGGCAGATTTATATTCCCGCCAGGAGGATCTTTTAGCGTTTTACTATCCAATACAGAGGTATCCGGTATACCGGGAATCGCAAATGTTGCCTTTGGATGGTATGAAGAAGAAATCATTTAGAAGAAAAGGAGATAATATTAAGATGGGAAACTGTGAGAATTTTTTAGCCAATTGCATCCCCCAAATTGCAGGAATGCCTTATTCCCTGTACTTGACAATTCAAGGAAAGTATTTTTCGGGCTATACAAAAGAAGTAAAATTTGGAAATGGTCTGAATGCCTGGGCAGGACTATTTAATCCCATTGAATCTTGTAGAAATCTGCATATATATGTCTGGGAGGTATCCAATACAGGGCAGACACCTGTCCGCGCAAGGATCTATTTCAATTCCGTTCCTCCAGGACAGGGCACAAACGTAAGTACGATATATCAAGGAAATACTACCCTTTGTCCGCCACCCGAGCCATGCTCCCAATTATGTCAGGCATCCAATGTATCCGGTGAACCAGAGGGCGGCGTTCGAGCTTTTGTAAGAAGGGTCTTGCCTGAAGTCACAGTTGGTGATGAGGAAGTGGGAAAATTTATATTTCCTCCTGGAGGTTCTTTTTTGATTTTCCTCTCTGATCCCGAGACACCCAACGAACCAGCAAGTGCGACCCTTCGTTTTTCATGGTGGGAAGAAGAACTTTAATGGCATCATGCATTCTCATACCAGAAGCCTTACTCTAAAAACTGCGTTCTCAATTTGATAAATGAGCTCACCATCATATTTTTTTGCAAATGAGAGCACGCCTTTGCTACCGATACCGTGGCTTTCTTCCTCTGTGACAGGATAACCATTTTCATCAAGCACCGTAAAATCAGAGCATGGATTTTCCATTTCCAACAAAAGCCTCCCTACGCTCCGGCATGTAAAATTCAGAAAGGAAGCCTGATCATATGGGAGTCTTTTGCAGGCATGAATTGCGTTTTCCAACAAATTTGAAATGACCATAGAAAGCTCCAGCACATCCACTGTTAAATGGACCGGAATATCCAGCTCGATATCAGTCAGAATACCCATCTCCTCTGCAATCCCAATATAGTGGCAAACGGCTGCATTGACGACGGGATTCACACAGTAGACCTTACTGATTTTGGTGACCACTTGATTTTGGCTCTGCAGTAAAGCGGTGGCCTCTACCGCCTCCCCCTGCTCCAAAAGTTCCAGAAGCACATTGTTGAAGTGGCGACGGTCATGAGCAGCACGGCTGTTCTGTGCAGACACTTCTTCCATGAGTTCCAAACGTTTGGACATATTCGCAGCTGCTAACTGTAGAAACTCCCGTTCCGATTGCATCTTTCTATTTTCTTCCTTGACCTGATACTCATGCTGCAGATTTTTAAGAGAGAAAAAAATAGAACTGTAGGACGCAATCCCTATAAAAATAACAGAAGTAACTGCACCGATTGTTCCGTCAACATGACAACAATATCATCTGATGACAGAACATAGTAGTTAAACGTAATGTAAATACCAAGCGCTACCGCAAAATATGCGGTCCAATGCTCTACTACCTGCCGATACAACGGCCGCACATAGCGTATTAAAATAAATAGGAAAGTGCCAAACAGTATCATGCGCAGCAACGAGTTCGCATACATTGGATAGGGCAAGCGCCTTGAAGCTATAAAACTAAGAATAATGACTGTATCGCTTATATTTTGAACAGTGAGATAAGAAAACAACCATTGCATAAAGGTATCTTTAAACAATGGGCGTACTGCAAAACAGAGTATTGCGAATAAAAAGATATCAAGCTTTGAGAGCAGCGTAAGATTTCCGCCAAGATAACAGTAGACAGCCGTTCCCAAATCAATAAAGAGTATGCCAAGCATTGTAAGCAGTGTTATCTTTTTGGAATACTTCGGTTTCAAAAGCGTCATCATCAATAATACATTCGCAGTCGTTGAGATCATAGCACGTAATAGATTCGGAAGAATAGCACTCATTTACTCCCCCCCCTTTCCATTAGATAGTCCATGTAGGTATCTCTTACTATTGGGTATTGCTTCGCAGCGATGGGAATGTTCTTACCACCATACAGTGTAAAACTGACCTTGGTAAATCGCTCTATGCGACGCATATTGACCACATATGCAGAATGGCAATGCAAAAAATGTCTGTCTTTTAATATGGGGGCACAGTATTCCGAAAATTTCTGCCTTATGGTACGGCTTTGTATCTCTTCCCCATTTATCAGACTCAACAAGACAGCATGGCTTCGGTATTGACAGCAATTAATATCCGACAATCTAATTATTCTGAGGCTTCCATCTATCTTTATGGGAAATATCTGCTCTTGTGCAAGATCGACCTTTGAAATGGCAAGTGTCAGCGTATCGAATAGCTGCTCCTTTTTAATGGGTTTTATTAGGTAATTTAAGGGACTAACTGCATATGCCTGCAATGCAAATTGCGGCTCCGTAGTAGCATAAATAATCTGTGCCTCACGGTCAAGTCTGCGTATCTCCATTCCAAGATCAATTCCACTGACCATTGGCATGATTATGTCCAATAAGTAAAGATGAAAATTATTACTTTCCATCGTGTTCCAAAGTTTATCTGGGTGAGAGAATTCTCTTATCTCCGCTTCTAATGCATGCAAATCCATGTATTCCATTATGTATTCCTTAATAATCTTAAGTTCACTTTTCTGATCGTCACAAATGGCAATCCGTAGCATGGTATTCACTTCCTTATGCTTTGTTTTTTTTAAGATCCATAGACCTTTGTAGTAGGAAAAATACAATCTTTATTTTATAGGAATTTTGTAATGGTTTCAATGACTTTTTACATGTAATGATTGTATTGTCTCAAGGATGAAATCTTGTTATAATGTTTTTTTAAGGAAGGAGCAAAAAGTATGTATAATTTATCAGGTCTTATTATAATGACATTGTTTTATGGCAGTTATCTGTGTAAGCAGTTTTGGCTTAGAAGACTAGGCATCTTTACCGACCAGCTTGGCCGTGGTGACAAACCTGTACGTACCAATAGAATTGAAACTGCTCTTAAGATTTCTACATTTTCCATGGCAGCGGTACAGATTTTCAGTTTGTCCATCATTCCTAAAACTTATCTTCTTCTGAGGCATTCTTTCATTCGATTTACTGGAATTGGCATTGCCTTCCTAGGCACTGCTGTTTTTATTGTTGCTATGATCTGCATGAAAAACAATTGGCGAGCAGGAATTGATGCTGCACAGCGTACCGCTCTTATAAAAGAAGGAATTTACCGTTTTAGCCGCAATCCAGCTTTTCTGGGATTTGATCTGTTTTACATTGGCTTAACGCTGGCTTTTTCCAATCCCTTGCAGATTTTGTTCACAATCTTATGTGTTGTACTTCTACACCTTCAAATTTTGGAGGAGGAACGGTTTCTTCCCACTGTTTTTGGTATCGCTTATGAAGAATATAAACAATCCACCGCAAGGTATTTTCTTTTTCTATAAGTGTTTTTAATGTCTGATGCAATTTCTTTTAACTTATAAAAAAATGAACCATTACACTTAAAAAGTTACATATCCACTATTTTTTTTATCGTATTTGCTGTTCGAATTGTAATCTTGCCACTTACCAATGCGTTGGCAGTCCTCCGCCACCAATTAGTCTTTTGATAATCCTTCCGGTTAAATGACCAGAAAACAACATTTTTGTAAGGATGCACTTTCTCATATTCTGCATTTGGATTACCGACTTTATTAAAAAACTCTGTAAAAGACAAAGGGGGCATAAGAAATATCAGGTTATCATAGATTTCTTTGTTATCATCTCCCCACCAATCAGGGGCATTTTTTAATATCTCTTCTAGTTCTTCCTGTAAGATAATGAGCACTGGTATCGGTAAGCAAAATTTGTCATTTATCATTAACTCTATTTCATTGGAAAGAACATTTTTATCATTTTCAGAACTTGAAAAGATTACATTACCACTATTCAGATATGTTGTAACTTCTTCATAACAAAGCTCTGCAAATCCATTTTTTAATTCAGACATGGATATTTTATTTTTTCCACTTACGTTTATTCCTCTCAACAAGGCGATATATCTTTTCATATAACAATTTCTCCTTTATAAAATCTGACTTGTCGATTTCTATCTGTGAGTTCCTTTTCTTAAATCCTTCGTATACTTTGTGGAAAACGGAAAACATTGCAAGGATCATACTTTTGCTTCACTCTGTGCAACGATGTTACGTTACCTCCCCAATATTCGCATTCAAAATTCACCAAGTCACTATTAGGAAAATTTACATACGATCCATCCGTAACTTTATTCATGTAAGCAAGGCGGCTTTGTACCCATTCTGTATTGCTCTTTGCATATTCATCCTCTGTCCAAATGGATTGCAAACCCACTATATAAGGGGCGCATCGATAGAAAAAAGCGGTTGCACACGGAGCAATCCTTGCCACCTGCCCTCCTAATGCATACAATGTCAATCCCGAGAAGACGGAGCCCAACGGATAGTCACGCATTTTTTCCACCAGTTTACCTATTTCATCCTTTTCCAGTGGTCTTCCAATGAATCGTCCAGAAGATCTAAACTTCTCCGATTCCGGAATGGTATCCTCAATCGTTTTAATAGCCTCGTAAATAGTCATCTCCTGAAAGCTTGCTTCACATCCGGGCAATTCGGTCAGTTGCTCTACTGCTTGTTCTGCCTGTTGTCTGGATCCAAAATAAATGCCACGCGCATACACTGCGTATCCTTCTGCCTGATCATGATACACAGGTGCCTGCAGGGTGATACGATCGTCTGAATGACTGAGCCATTTCTGCCAAGTACTGATAAAACGTATCTGTGCAAATGCATCGGTATTGGGATAGTATAATAATACAAGCGTCACGCGGTCAACCTTTTTAGGTAATCTGAATATCGTCCTCACCGCCACTCCAAAATTGCCATCTCCTGCTCCTTGTAGTGCCCAAAACAAATCGTTATTTTTTTCCCTGCTTGCTGTGATTAGATGCCCATTCGCGTCAATCAGCTCTACGGCCTCAAGACTGTCACATCCAAGCCCCAATAAGCGGCTCATAGGACCAGATCCTCCGCCCATTGCATAACCAGCTACCCCCACCGTGGGACAAGATCCGCCTGGAAACGGATATCCATCAGGTGCTGTCAGATTATATATCATACTATTGTTCACACCACCTTGAGCCGCCACATATCTACCATCCATATCTAAATCTACAAGATGGCTCACATCAATTACGAGCACTCCATCCCCTGTGGAATATCCTTCATAATTGTGCCTTCCATTCCGCATGCGAAAGGGCACACAGTTATGGCGGGCCCAGATAATTGCGTTTGAAACATCCCCAATTGTTTCACAAAATACAATCACCCCCGGAAACTTATTGATTGCCCTGTTCCACATCAATCTTGCCTCTTCATAGGAGGGATTTTCTGGAGTCACTATCGTTCCTGTCAGACCATCGTAAGATATCATAACATCACCTTTTACTACATATGGTTATACTACTATTTTATGCATTAGAATAGTTGAAGTTACAATAATCTGCAAATTTTCCTATATTTCAACAATGCTTATGCATCCATTAGTTAAAGAAACGAATATTCTTCACATACAAAGCCAAAAGAGAGCGTATGGTATCAAAAACAAAATCACCGGTCTGTGTATCAATACCCCTTATGGTCTGCATGGCTACTGCAACTTTTTTGTGCCAATCTTCCGTCAGGTCACTGAAATATACAACTCCGATGGATTCAAATACACTAAAAAGAGTTGTTATGAATAATGCACGTTTTTCATCGTCCAAAGATGAGAGCCATTGATTAATAATCGAATTGAGATATTCTGCATCTTTCGTAATTCCTTTTAAGTATTGAAATTCATTATTTTGAATAACCCATGAAAAAGGGTCATGTTGCATAATCCAGAACTCATTACTTTTAATTACCATGTAATCTTCCTGTTGCTGCAAAAGCATTCCGACCAGAGAGGATTGAGGAAGCGTTTTGTGTATTTTTTCTTTTATACTCGTGTATTTTTTGCTGGTAAATATTTCATCTCTAAAACCGGGACCATCATGGCTATAAATGCCTATAATACGTTCTTTAACTGCAAGATCGCACTCCATCGCCGAATAAACCGCAATGTTTCCTCCTTTAGAATGACCACCGAGTAACAGACGATGCGGAAATCGCTTCGCAACTGCATTTAAATAAGAAACTCCTTCTTCTTGTGCAGGTACCGGATAAATAAAAGCCATATTAAAGTCTTCTTTCCACCCTACAATAGTAGAATCAGTACCTCGGTAGGCGATATATGCAGTTTCCTCATCAAGTAGGTAGGTGACCGCTGCAAATTGCTTTTGTAATGTGATATCAAATCGATCCGAATAGCAACACATAAGAATACTACGAAACCTCGGGCTCATGCCAAGAGCTAGTAAAAGTCTGCGGTTGCTTTCAGAATCACGCACATTATGTAACATATTGGGGATATGTTCCGCTTTTAGCATCTCTCCAATCTTGACGGGTTCCTGCTCCTCTGCTATCTCCGGTACCACTTTATGAAAATGAAGATAGACAAATTGAGACAGAACAAGACTATCTACCAGATTGAATTTCGTAGTTTTAAAATCTTCCATTTGTGTTTCTACATAATCTACAAGATTCATGCTCTATGTCTCCCAAAAAAATATTAAAATCCTATCATAGTATTTTTCTATACTTTTCAATTTTTTATACTTATCGTATGGTTCTTTCCGGATCAGCTCCCACAATATCTTTACTAGGAAAGATATTCTCCTTTATTTGTGTAATTGATAATCCTTCTTCCTTTAACTTCTTTATGAACAAAATTCTTTCCAAAGTATTAGCTCTTTTATATCTACGAGTGAGATTGTCTTCTTCCTGTTCGAAATCTAGCATTCCTTCTTCCGTATAAAATTTCAAAGTACTATACCGGACATCCGTCAGACGAACCAATTCCCCAATAGTTACATATTCAGCGCTTTCTATGACTTCCATGCGTCTTTGCCTAGACAATCAACTCACCTCCCTTTAGATTCCTGCACCGGAGGAACAGATGATGACAAACCATGTGTCTATATCATCTACCAGCTTCTTAACGAATATGCCTGCATCGCTCTGCATGACTTCCTTTAGTCTCTTTCTTAATTTCTGAACTTCATACTTCGAAAAATACTTCTTTATCAGACCGCATTTATATAATAAAACACCTAAAATAACTACTTCATCCGTCAGTACTCCTTGCTCTAGGAACTCAGCCCGTATCTTTTCAACGACTTTAGACACTTCCATTGCATCCGGAATAAAGCGAACCTTGTTTCTCAATAAGCCTTTCCCTTTTTCTTCTGCTACATAGCCACCTTTTACAAGAGAATACCCTACTAATCGGAATAATTCTTCTGGCTTTTTAAAATCAAAAGCATATTTCTCTGCAATTTTAACTACTTTCATTGGTTTATTTTTTTGAATGAAGTGATATAAAGAGGTCAGATATGTTTGTTCAGATAACGTCTTATTCTTAATTTGTACCTTATTCTCTCCATCTATCTCGATATAGCCTCCCATTGATAGCTCCAAAAGCATTCCAGAAAGCAAACACGTTGAACTTTTTATAGAATTTGTTAAGGCTGTACTGCCTTTTGGTCTTAAGGCACATAGAAAAAACTCCTGCGTAAAAGTCAAATCTTTCATGTCTTTCTCCTAATTTGAAATCAATTTTTCTTGTCACTTATTACTTACTACTTATTACTTACGATTTAATTATATAGTGCTTATTTATTTTGTCAATGTTTATTTGCTAATTTTACATCCTGTATCTTCCGTTTGACACAGATTTTAAGCGAATAAAAGGAATTGCCTCAAACGTATTTTCTATACTACGTTCAGGCAATCCCTTTTGCATTTGTGCAGAATAGCTAAAATCTCCAGTTATTCTGTATCTTCTGTTTCATTCAACTTTCTAAAAATAATACAAGTCGTTTGCTCATAAATATTAAAATCTTCTGACTTAATGAAAGACAGATAATCTTCATCGTAGTACTCAAGATCAAACTTCCTGTCAATTTTAAGATTGTTTTGCTCTATGTATTTATTACATTCCTGAAACCATTTCGGTCCCAACTCTTTTAAAGGAACTCTAAAACAGTAATATTCCCCTTCTGCTCTTGTAAATCTATCATATTCCTCACCCTCAAATGAAGTTACGGGAACGAAAGGAGTATATTGAAAACTATCTGGTAGAAATTCTGAATCCATTGCTATAAATCTTTCCTCGATATCACGATTTTTAATATCAGAATTTATAACATTTAATTGTAGTTTTCCAAAGTCTATCTCGTCATGCTCCTTATATAAAATTTTTGTCTTAATACCCATATACTTTTGTTCTTTAAGAAATAATATCTTGCAATCCATAATACTCTTCTCCCTCACTAAATTTTATTTAAAAATGGTTTTTCTAACCTTTTTTCATACGCTTGATTCTTTTTTAAAACTTTATGCCATCCCAAATTATTCAGGCCTGTAATACATATAAATTCATATAATTGCAACTGAAATTTTGTAAACTCATATGGTTTTCCCAAATTATGCTTTAGTTCCTCATCAAAAGCATTTGTTCGTTCATATATCCTTCCTAATTCATTATATTTTAATAATACCTTTTTAAACATGTTGGGAAACATATAAATTGCTGCGGCTTCGCCTTTGGATACCGTACCTAAATAGTTATAATGAAGCTGTTCAGCCAAAGAAGCGAAGTATGGTTCCACATACTTGTGTTGTTGCGTTTCTATGAATCCAGCTTGTATTATGAAACCCATCGATTTTCCATTTACAGAAGATTTTCTTAAATATTTTATAAACTCCAACATAATCCCTGGCATGGCATGAATATATAACGGTAGTACAAATATTAAATTATCAAACTTTTCAACATAGCGAGCCAATTCTTCCATATCCGAGTTAGCAATATTTCTGATTTCACAGGGCGATTTCATTTTGCGAACAAATTCTTCACAGATAATTCTAGAATTACTTTTTGCCGAGTTCCCTTTTGGTGATCCATTCAAAATAATCGTTTTCATATCACTTCACCTCCATTATATTTATCAAGAGGCATTACCGTAATATTTTTGGAATAAAACTGGTAAAACACACGATTTATATATTGTTCTAATACATTACGTCCATTAACAGTATCAAAATTTCCCTCATAGTAAAACTCAATATCCGGATAATTGTCATACCTTTTAACATGCATTGATTCCCCTGTTCTATAGGTCGTATAAGGAAGATAGAGAGGAATCATTCGATCAAACAGATTTTTCAAATTAGGTGATACAAACCCCCTCGTTATTTTTGCAAAATAAATAGCTTTCTCTGAAGTAATATAATCATGATAAAATTTGTTTAAATCTTTATATACACATTCCCCCGGCGTTGTCCACCAGCAGTTCCAGCATCCCACACACGGATTCACCTTTGTTTTTGTTAAATCAAAGGTAAATTCATTTTTAACGGAAATAGTAGGGCATTCCTTTATAACGATCGTTTTCATATCTACTTTACTCCTCACACATTGCTTTCTTTTGAGTATAAAGTAGGGGGTAACACCCATGTCAATATAAATTATTCAAAAGGAATATAAATTTCAATATATGCTTTCTTTTCACTTTCCTTATGAGTAACCAGACGTATGAGAGCAAACGCTTCTCCTAATAATGTAAGCCTATTTTTATGGGCATATTCTTTGGAAAGTTCGTGCATGCTTTTCATTAAATCCTTTTGATTGTTAATCGATTGAATTTCCTCTACAACTGTATATAGGCATCTATGATTCTGTAGATATCGTGCATTTGCCCTTTTAGTATCTGCTATTTCAACTATTAAAATTTTTGTATCGGTTACTTTATCTTGATCAAAAACAATATAACGCATAATTTGTGATACCATATCATTATTGTTAAAATTTAAAATATCTCTTACATCTCTGTACTCTTCTATTGCAATAAAATCAGATAATTCACCATTAACCTTATATAGCGGCAATTCTTTAATCGTAAAAATATTCAAATTGCTTTCGATATATTTACAAAAATCTTTTGTCTCCTCAAGTCGCGTTAGCTTAAGCTGCGCGTCATTTATTACTTTTATAAGTTCGCTTTTCTTACTTTCCAAAATACTCTGTATGTCTTGAACATCACTGTTTTTAAGTAGTTCTTGAATTTGATTAATTGTCATCCCTCGCTTTTTGTAGAAATTGATGAGCATTAAGTTATAGATATCAAATATATCATAATTTCTATAATTATTTTCATTATCTTTTTGAGGCGTTAACAATCCTTTCTCCTCGTAAAAACGTAAAGTATCTCTTGGAACACCCATACAATTCAAATCTCTTGTATAATACTTTTTAAGCACATGACATCACCCCTTTTATGCAAACAGTAAGTCTAAACTACATTACATCATCTCCCCATTGTGTTATGATTACATAGAACAATACGTTATTCTATATTAATCTCTTATATCCACACCAATCCGGATTCAAACTATAAGTTTTTCCATCCCTTATCAAATGAATATAAGCACTCTTCCCTTCAGCAAATTTCAATTTACTGTCAACCTTGAAAATGCCATCGACATGAGTATCCGTAACATTTTTTAGTAACTCTTTTTGCGCTTTCTCTTTTGCTTCTTTTTCTGTTTCTGCCACAAAAAATCCATACTCATGCTGTTCTCCAAACGTTTCCTTTAAATAACCGCCCATATTCACAAAAAACAAATTAAGTTCTGTATTTTGGGGATGATCTTCAATCTGAATACGATACCCCTGTGCACCTGCAAGTACTTTATACTCATCCAGATGCAAATGCTCCCCATACCAGCCTTCTATAAGAATCTCATATGTGTTTTCTATAGAATCTGCTATTACCAGTTGCACATCATGTACTTCAATATTTGCTTTGCTCGTACTTCCACCAATTCCAATTACAAATAATTTTTTCATAGATTCCTCCTATCATAACTGCCTAATCAACACCTTGAAATAAATATTATTATACTATATTAACATTCCTTTTTATACCTTCATTTTTACATTATTAAATACCATACATAGCTTTTGAAACGTAAGAGCGAAGACGGCAGTTGTTCTAACCGCCGTCTGGTAATAATAGCCTATTTATGCTTGTTATCGCTTTTTCTTTACAGCATACCACAGTTCCACATATCCCATATCAGAGTTACCGCCATATACCTCAAAATTCATACCGTTAGCTTGCTCGTATTCGGCAGTCGGAAGCCATTCCGAATAAAAACGTTTATTAAGGTTATTGATGACTTCCACAACGTGGTCCCATTCGAACTTTTCAGACGGGATTATAACCCATGTATGCGCTGGTATTTTTGCGACCGCATAGCCATCCATACTACTATGTTCTCCTACAAAAGCACATTGCATGTATGCGAATGTACCCGGTTCTGTTTGTTTATAATCGCATACTCCGTGTACCTTACACAATCCAGAGCTTAAGAAGGATGGCAGATCCCCGGCATCCAACGCAAGTTTTTCATAGGCGCCGTTTGCATGATTTCTGTCCCAAAGATCATGCGGATTTTTAGCATGCAAAGCATTATCCTGTAGAATATCTCCAGTAACACTGCTATCGTCTGTCCTGAATATGCCCTCATAGCCAAAAACTTGAAACGCTTCTTTACTTTCAATTCGATAATCCATTTCTTTCTCTCCTTTGATTGAAATTTGGAAAGAAATCCTTGGATATGCTTTTAGTGTCACTCCATCGGCACGTGCTTTTGTAGGCGTAATACCGTGGAGCGCCTGAAACGCCCGAGAAAATGATACAGGTGAATCGTAACCATACTTTAAGGACAGATCAATCACCTTAGCATCACTACATTGCAGTTCGATCGCAGCCAGTGTCAATCTTCTCCTACGAATGTATTCCGAAAGTGAAATGTCAGTTAGAAAGGAAAACATTCGATATAAATTGTAAATGGAACAGCCGGATATTCGAGCCAGTACTTCCTGATCGATCTCGCTTGTTAGGTTATCTTCCACATACGTTATCACCAAGCCCATACGAGTTAATAAATCCAAGAATCTCCCTCCCTTCAAACAGAGTATATAAGATAAGTTAAATATTGTCGCAACATTTTAAGCCGAGTTTTGTGTGGTATTATATTTCCACACTCTACGGATAGACTGATTTTATCTTCTAAATTACTAACTATTTGTTATCAACAACATTATCTTGTTCTTATTTTTTTGTCAAGGTGACCTACAAAAATGGGTATGCTCTGAAAAATTCCCGGATTCCCTGTTTAGACGTTACAGTGACCACACGGCTTTGGGTATCCCTCCTTTTCTATTCTGAAGTTTCTTTACTTTTCTAACATTATATGATATTATTAGTTAGTCTTAACTAACCGTGAAAGTGATGACGTTTTGTATACAAGTATAGCAGCAGTGGAAAATCGCGATAGGCACGACACTGATCTTGCGATTAAGTAACTGGCAGGCATGATCTATATCTATCCGACAAGCTATAAACCGGATATAAGGCGCTCTATAGAATGTCGGTGCACAAAGCAGTAATATGCAGGAAAATGGAAGTGGCATATAGGCTCATCACACATGAACATATATAAAAGCACCACTACTAATTCCTGTAGAAAATACGCTATCAAACTTTCGTATGGAATCTGCACACTTTAAGGAGGCAATTTATGAAGAATATAAACATTCCATTTAAAATCGGACATGTGTTAATCCAAGTCGACCATCTCGAGATAGCCATCCGTCAATATCTTCAGATGGGGTTTCAAGTAGTACCTGGAGGCCTTCCCGGTAAAACACACAATGCCCTGATCTATCTAAAGGATGGCTCCTTTTTGGAGTTGTTTTCTACCAATCATGGTAAGATCATGAATAAACTGCTTGGATTTATGGTGAAGCTGGTTGGATTATTTGACTACTCGTATTCTCGCCGGCTCACTCTTTACCTGCCGGGCCACGAAGGGTTACGTGATTACGCACTGGATTCTGTACCGGTCGCTCAATATCAAAATAACATAGAAAAAATTCGGGCAAATGGGTTGACTATTTCCAAGCCACGATCCAAGTCACGCGTAAACCAGCATGGTATTTGCCTTCAATGGACTCTCAGTATTCCCGACAGCCCTTCCTTGCCTTTTTTGATGAGCGAATATCAGCCGACCATGAAAATAGAAGAAAAAGAGGTTGCCCATCCCAACGGAGTGCTAGGAATCCATGAGCTCCAGATCGCGACTAGTCAATGGGATAAAACATACAGGGAATATTCTCTTCTTTTGGGAGCTGAACCAGAAATCATAAATGAGAAAACGGGTCGTAGCTGCCTGTTTCCAATTCAAAGTACTTCCATTCATCTTATAGAAAAGCAAAAAGATGGAATAGAATGTGTTATTTTGCACTGTGGCAATCAGCTTAATAACACAGTTACGTTTACCGTCTCTAAAGGTCATCTACGTGTTCTAAGTCCAAATACTTTTTTAGAGCAAATATAGACTCATCACTGATAATATGCTCCATTTTACAAGCATCTGCACTTGCTGTTGGTTCACTGACATTGCAACACGAATTTAAGAAATGTCTTAAGAATTGAAACTTAGCTGTAATGTTCTCTCCTCTTTTGCGTCCCTCCTCGGTAAGGCAAATTACACCACCCAAAGGCTTGATGACCAGACCTTCTTCCTGTAGTGCAGTCACAGCGTTATGAACACTGGGCTTTGAAACTTCTAAATATACGGCAATATCAATTGAACGTACTAATCCTGTTCTTTTAGACAGCTTATAGATAGCCTTTAAATACTCCTCCCTTGAAGGACTAAGTTTTATCTCCGAATAATGACGTCTGTCTTGTTGCACAGCAAACCACCCTTTTTAACCTTTAGTAAGATGTGTATGACCATCATGCACCTGTTTGACCAACAGATCTGTTTGTGGAAACATCGGATAACCATAGGGATAATAAAATGGAACGCAGTAACATTGGGAAATAGAATTGAAAAATGCTTGACACATACTTTGGTCATTCTTAAGTTTTTGCAGATATCGCCGTTCACCAGCCTCGCTATTATCATATATACGATGTTTTATCTTTTCCTTTTTCATGTTAGTTCCTCCGTTTGATAGTTGTAATATTAGTTAGTTTATACTAACCCAAGTACAAAAAAATTTGCTTTCTTTACTATTCACAGTATAATCCCAAACATTAATAAATAAAAATATATTATTATATATGTATTTATAATCAATTATATATTAATCTCGCAAAAAAGGCATACCCATTTATTTAAGTGGTATGCATTTCTGCTCCTGTTAAACCGTAGCATTAAAATATAGCGTTATATATTCACGGAAATTTCTTGCTGCTTTTGAAAAATATCGTTGCTCTTTCCATGCAAGACGCAGAATATTCTTAAAATCAATCCCATCGATCTTAAGCAAAACAACAGGCAATTCCATTTTCTCATCTTCCGAACATGGTAAAAAAGATACGCCCAGCCCTGCTTCGACCAAATTAATCACCGCTGTGAATTCACTGCACTCACAGATGATATTTGGCACAAATCCATTCTTTTTGCAAAGTTCATCACAAAATTCCTGTTGGCTATCATTAGCTTTTAATCCAATAAAGACATCCTCTTTCAAATTCTGAAAAGAAACTGTTCGGTTTTTAGCAAGTGGGTGCGATGGTGGCACTGCTAGATAAATATCCTCCTCTGCCAATTTTATAGTTGAGATATTAGAATGCTCATCAATCGTATTGATAAACGCAAAATCAATTTCATCTTTATCCAATAGATTGAGTTTTTCTCTATCATCACCCAACTGTGTAATATGGAAATTTACTTTTGGATGAAGACTTGCAAAGTTTCCTATAAGATTACTGAATTCTTTATTCAACGATGTAGTTGCAAAAGACACAGCTCCCATTTCACTTCCGGACAGATCGGATATCTCCTGTCGTCCTTCATCAACTTCTTTCAATATGCTATTAGCTCGTTTTAAAAACGTTTTTCCATATTCATTCAATACAATATTACGTCCTGTCCGATTAAACAAGGGAACTCCCAAGTCTGCCTCCAACTTAGCAATCATGGCACTTAAGGCAGGTTGAGCAATTTGTAACACTTCGGCTGCTCTTGTCATATGTTGCATGCCAGCCACGGTTTGAAAATATTTAATTTGCAGCAAGTCCATAAGTAACCTCCATATTGATAATTTTTTTATTAATAGTTTTCACTAAATTTTACTTCATCGCTCTGAACTTCGAAATCATATTGATTCGTTCTTTTATACCCCGATTTTTATTCACTACATTTGTCATAGTAAAGCTGTACATAGAAGATCTTGCAATTTTTAGAAGCTTAATTAGAGTATTGCCATAATAAAAATGCTCTTCATTCTCTATTTTGTTAAGCACATAAAAATCACATGCTAATTCTTGATCCTCATGCATACGATATAACCCATACCGTATGATTGGATTAAACCAGTGAATCGCTTGTAAAAAGCTGGTTAATATATTAAAAAAAATATCTTTTCTTTTATGATGTACCATTTCATGAAGTATCACATATTTTAATTCTTTATTACTGAGGACTGACTTTATATTCATTGGTAATATAATACGAGGTTCAAACAACCCAAATAGGGCAGGAATTTGTATGTTTTTTGATTCAACTATTTGAATACGATCTTTAATTCTCATTTCTTCTTTACAGGCTTCCACAATAACGCATAATTCTTCATCCTGAATAGGTTTACTAGCTTTAACCGTTTTCCATACCTCTATATTATAAATAAAAGTCCTAGCCAATATACACAGTAGTACAATTAACCAAATACAAAATAAAATTTGTAATAAAGGTAGAGTTTGATTTCCATTTATAGATAAAGCATACTCATCGGGAAAAGGCCAAATATTAGTTAAATTTTGATTTCCTCTAGATAAATTATAAAAATTGGAACTGCCACCTACGCCTTGGTCAACACTCAGTTTTGAAATAGCAAGTTTAAATAAATAAATTAAATTAAAAGGAGTTTTAAAAAGGTTTGGTATGATAAGTTTTATTATAAGCAAAAACCACATGGCATAATACCATCTGGCACTTATTTTATCCTTAAGAATTGCTCTTACCACCAAAATAATACCTATTAAAACATTCGCCATTAAGGATGTAAACAGAAATCTTGAAAAAAGTATTATTATTTCAATCACCGCTTATCATCCCTTCATTTCTTTTTCTTCTCAAGTATACGTTCGAGTTCATCTATTTCTTCTTCTGTTAACTCTTGTTCTTTTAGAAAATTAGTCATTAATACATTAAATTTTCCGCCACAAGCACGATCTAAAAAAGATCGAGTTTCTTCTTTTATACACTCTTCCTCATTTAATAATGGATAATAAAGATATGAATTCCCTGTTTCACTATAAGCAATAGCTTTTTTCTTTACTAATCTCCCAATTAAAGTTCTAATGGTTTTAGGATTCCATGCGACAATCTCTTTTAACCTATCAATAACATAATTAGAGGTGACTGGAACATCCTCAGCCCAAAAAATTTTCAAGTGCCTGTAAATTTTCTTTACCAATTCTTTCTTCAAGCACATATTATCTATGCTTTTATTAATATTTTATTAAAATATCTCTCTAAAACCTCATCTGTTTCACTATGCTCAAATCCTAAATCACTAATTGTAGTAGTCAAATCATAATCTCTAAGGGCACCATAAAACGCCTTTACCGTACATATAGGTAATAATGGCGGAATCTTTGTTTCTTTTGCGTTTAGCTCCATTTTTTCTGCCAATGCTAGTAGTTCTTCTTTATTCATTCTCTTTGGCTCTTGTATTTGGGGGTTCACTTTTCTTGCTATTTCATAGATTCTATCAAGGCTTAATGGATTTTCTGGTGCAAGTATATATCTTGTTCCATTTATCCCTTTCTCAGCTGCCAGTATCATTCCTTTTGCTACATCGTTAGCATCTATTGGACTTATTGTTGTATCAAAAGTCAAATTCATTTTGCCATTTACAATAGCAGCAAACATTCCACCAGAGGGAGTGTTAATCTTAGTATATTCACCTCCAACTATTGAGCCCGGAAGTACAGATACCATGTTTAACTCTAATTCATTTGCTAACTTCCATGCTAATTTCTCTGATTCAGTTTTCGCCAATGCATAAGCATGATCTTTATTAGATTTCATCCAGGATGTTTCATCAACCTTATTTCTAGTATTACGTTCATACAATTCTAATGCAAATGCAGAACTTACATAAACCACTTTTTCTACATTTGCTTTTTTGGCAGCTTCCAAGATATTTGTTGTGCCTATCATATTGGGCTCAATAATTTCTTTTTCAGGGTTTTCTGACCAATGTTTAAACACTGCTGCGACCTGATAAAGAGTACTTACTCCTTCTAAAGCTTTTTTTAGAGATTCCTTGTCAAACAGGTCAGCATATACTATTTCGCAATCAAGTCCTTCAAACACTTCCCTATCATTGACATTTCTCACTCCAGCTCTTACCTTTTCACCTTTTTTAAGTAATTCTTTTACTAAATTATTTCCCAAATGACCATTTGCACCTGTAACTAATGAAATTTTTTTCAAGATACCTAATCCTCCATTTTTTATTTTTTAGCAACTAAAATATATTGTCTATATAAAACTCCATTATTCATGGAGTTATTTTTTGTTAATTATTGCCATAAGTTACTACTATTTATTAGGCCAAATATCGATCAATTTATCAAAGAATAAACTGATCGTCTCAATTTTATCCTCATCTAAGCTTTCTATATATTGTTCTAAATTTTTATATGTTTCTTCATGATGCTTTTCATGACCGTAATTGGCTATTAATCCTTTATCTGTAAGGCGATAGTAAACCTCTTTTTTATTATCAGAAACATTGTATTGATCTACAAGTCCTTTCTTTTTGAGTTTACTAATTATTTGAGTTAAAGCACCATTTGTTATTCCCAATATATTTGAAAATTCACTAGCATTAACATTTTCATGATTTTTTATTGCTTCTATCGTATGAATCTCTGATCGATACAATATATGCTCTGTTCCATAGTATTGAGGAATTTTTTCTGCCTGATTAATTTTATTTATCAGTCGAATAATTTTTTCACGTATTTTAACACTTTCTTTCATAATTATTTACCCCCTGCAATTATTATATAGTAGCTAAAACATTTTGTCAATATTTTTTAGCTGCTAAAAAATATCACAGAATCCGATAAACTTTCCATCAACTCATCGTCTACACTAAGTCTACCAATAACAGAACAAAAAAAATTGACTTTACCTTCTTTTAGGAAACCAACTATTATGGCATATACCCAATCCACAATCTGGTCCAGGACTGTCTCTGCCACAAAATCAAATATAAACGTAGGGTTACCTCCTTATACATTTCTCTGCTTTTTGAAAGCAGTGTGAATGCTAATATATAAGTGAGCCATTTCCACACCTTGTGCTAACCAAAAAGTGAGCCACTTTCGAAAAATACCCTGTATACTAATTTTTAGATTAGTACAGGAGGACGAAAGGGTGATTATTGA
>JAEVYY010000010.1 GCA_023392535.1 Bacillota bacterium | reverse complement strand
AACGAGCAACTGTACGCAGCCGCTGGTACTTTGAGCATGTCCTTTATGCTCTTACGTACCATTGCGGTGGAGTCCAAGCGAAAGCGCGTTGCGAATGAACTAGGTTCGGCAGACATTTCCCGTAACTAAAAGGTGCAAATCAATAAACTCATTTTTGCACCTATCAATTCCATACAAAAAATGAATGCCGAACCTAGTTTAACGAGCAACTGTACGCAGCCGCTGGTACTTTGAGCATGTCCTTTATGCTCTTACGTACCATTGCGGTGGAGTCCAAGCGAAAGCGCGTTGCGAATGAACTAGGTTCGGCAGACATTTCCCGTAACCTAAAAGGTGCATTTCAAAGAACCCCCATTTGCACCTATACATACCTACAAAAATGAATACCGACTTGTTTAACGAGCAACTGTACGCAGCCACTGGTACTTTGAGCATGTCCTTTATGCTCTTACGTACCACTGCGGTAAGTCCAAGCGGAAGCGCGTTGCGAATGAACTAGGTTCGGCATCCATTTCCCGTAACCTAAAAGGTGCATTTCAAAGAACCCCCAATTTGCACCTATCAATTCCATACAAAAAATGAATGCCGATCCTTGTTTAACGAGCAACTGTACGCAGCCGCTGGTACTTTGAGCATGTCCTTTATGCTCTTACGTACCATTGCGGTGGAGTCCAAGCGAAAGCGCGTTGCGAATGAACTAGGCTCTGCATCCATTTCCCGTAACCTAAAAGGTGCAAATCAATAAACTCATTTTTGCACCTACACATATCTACAAAAATGAATGCCGATCCTTGTTTAACGAGCAACTGTACGCAGCCGCTGGTACTTTGAGCATGTCCTTTATGCTCTTACGTACCGCTGCGGTAAGTCCAAGCGAAAGCGCGTTGCGATTGAACTAGGTTCGGCATCCATTTCCCATAACTAAAAGGTGCAAATCGATAAACTCAATTTTTGCACCTATCATAAATAGTACAAATCAAATTAATTAAATTTAAAGAACCGCTTACAAATCTTATACCCTTCTACGGAAATTTTTCTACCACCTTTTCCTGGCAGATTCATAGAACTACCTAAAATACCATAACGCAATTTATAAAACAACAACCGATCCTTTTGTTTCATATAATGCCAAAGCTCTTTCTTCTTTTCCAGGTTTTCCTCTGTTTCAGACCGTATAAGCATAATTGATGAAACAGTAGTAATGATATCCAAATAGTTAATCATATAAGAACGCAATTTTTTATTCATAGATCCTGCACTTTTCACATTGACCATATAATCAATCATTAACTTATTTACCAATAGCTGTTGGTCTATTCTCCCAATCATTACTTTTTCATTTACTGATTGATCTTCTCTTCCAATAAAATAGCGATAAAAGTTCACATCCAGATAATACATATTCTTTACATGCGGCATCGGTTCAAAAACAAATAAATTATCCACATAAAAAGTATGTTCGGGTAAATGCAATCCACACTCGCGCAACAGCTTTGTTCTGTAAATAACAGAATGCATCAGGATATAATGGCCCTTTCTAAAATAGCGGACCTTATCCCATGTAAATATTTCGTTTTGAGGAAGGGTATATCTGTATGACATAACTTTATGCTTTTCTTCTCCTACCTTCTCATATACGAAATTACTGATCAGCATATCCAAAACTTCTGTTCCGCCGACCAATTCCCGTAATGTATCAAGTATTTTCATATATGCGCTGTCTTGCACCCAATCATCGCTATCCACTACTTTAAAATAAAGACCACTGGCATGTTCCATCCCCGCATTTACTGCAGAACCATGACCTCCGTTCACTTTATTGATCACTTTTACAATCGAAGGAAATTTTTCTTGATATTCTTCCGCTATCACTTTTGTGTTATCACTAGATCCGTCATTTACAATTAAGATTTCTACGTCTTCTCCACCAATCAACAATGATTCTATACATTTTCTCATATATTCCTGTGAATTATAGCAAGGAATTGTAATTGATAATAACTTCATTTTCTATCCCCTATCACTCTTTTTGATACTTACTATTTCCTAATTTAATATTCAAATACCTGGTATATGCCATAAATGCTGCCGGTATCGGATATGATTCTTCTGTTTTCTTTTTTTCTACAAGCTCTAACCCTTGTAAATCTGCATGTTCATCTGGTCTGTCCAATTCATCAACACGAATGGCATATCCAATCATATGCCATTCTTTATGTGAAAAAATATGTTTGCTTTTTTCAAGCTTCTTTATATGAATAGGATGAAACCCTATTGTTTCCAAATAGGCAATGACATACTGCCTTGACTGTATTCCTTCCATTGACGGAAACTCATACAGACCAGCTAACAAGCCTTTTTGAGGCCTTTTTCTTATTGCTACTTTTTCTTCATCTTGAATAAGAAGAATTGTCTTTTCTTCTATTATACGAGGCTTCTTCTTTGCTTTATTCGGAAGATCCATAATCCTATCCTGCTTCCTTGCCTCGCAAAAACCACACCAAGGACATTCTTCACATTTCGCCATACCATTTGGAATACATATCATCGCACCTAGTTCCATCAATGCCTGATTAAAAGCACCTGGTCTGTCCAAAGGTATAATCGATAGCAGTGATTCCTCATAATATCGTTTCACAGACTGATTCAAAATATCTCTGTCGTCTGCCATCACTCGTGCTATTACCCTTAGCACATTGCCATCGACTGCTGGATATGGTTTCTGATAAGCTATTGATGCAATGGCACCCGCAGTATAACTTCCAATTCCCGGTAATTGCAATAAAAGAGGAATTTTATCTGGAATCTCTCCATCGTACTGTTCAACAATAATTTTTGCTGCACTCTGTAGATTTCTGGCCCTATTATAATAACCTAATCCTTCCCATAGCTTTAACAATTTATCTTCTTCCACTTTAGCCAAATCCCAAATCGTAGGAAGTGCACTGATAAATCTCTCAAAATAAGGCTTCACTGCTTCTACTCTGGTTTGCTGTAACATGATCTCCGAAATCCATACCCTATATGGCGTAGGCTCTTCTCTCCAAGGCAGCACTCTAGCATGCCCGTCATACCACCGCAATAAAGGCTCTACAATATGCTCTAATCTAAACATCACTTCTCCATCATCTAATTATCTTAATCTGCTGCACTCATACTTTTTTAAAGTATCAATACAGTTTCTAAGTTCACTGAATCTTTGCTCAATATCACCATCATCTATTTCCACATCTATGGCAATCGCCATAGTATTAATCATTTCATCTGTAATCCTACTATGAAGTGATGCCAATATATTCAACTTCTGCTCATAAGAATCAGATTCTAAAAATTCCAGAACCAATGGTTCTATTACGATCTCATCACAGTCCGATTCTTCTGAAAGCATTTCTTTTGTTGATTCTGCTGCCATCTCATTCTTATCATCCGACAAAAAATTCTGTAGTTCAAATCTATATTTTTGCGTGACAGAGGGATATTTATAGGAATCTACTTCACTCATAAACATAGACATTGGTCTGACCCACACTTTATATGGAGAATATAGTGCCTGATATACCACCAGAATATCTTCAGTCTCAGAATCTGATGCCAATGTTAAAATCTGATATAAATTACCTTTAAAATGTTTATAAATTTGGTATGGCTGCGGATGTGCTCTCATCTGTTTCTCTCCTTTAGTAACTAATAAATATAGTATACCTCTAACTCGATGCCTTGTCATGCATTAATTCTAAGATATAGGTTTAAAATATTACCATTTATACATATAGAAAAAGACCTTATCCACTGTGAGATAAGGCCGTTTCGAATTTTACATATCATTAAGATATCAAGTATAAAAAGTATCCTGCATAACTTAGTAGCATTACGATTCCCCAAGGTCGTCTCAAGTCTTTTGTCTTTACTGCACTTATCCAAAGCAAGATACCCGCTGCCACAGCGATCATGGTATCTATTAAGAATTTTGACTCAAATATAACTGGTGTAATAAGAGCAGTAGTGCCAATTACGAACAGGATGTTAAATATATTACTGCCTACTATATTACCAATTGCAATATCTGCCTTTCCTTTCATAGCTGCAGTTACAGAAGTAAAAAGTTCCGGAAGAGATGTTCCAAGCGCCACGATTGTCAAACCAATGAACCGCTCACTCAGTCCAAATGCTAATGCGATCCTGGTCGCACTGTCCACCGTGATATCACTCCCCCAGATAATAAGGAATCCACCTATCACTGTAGAAAGTAAAAGTTTCCAGCTCTTACTTTGTTGTTGATTTTCTATCATATCTTTTTTATCTTTTTTTGCCATTAAGAGCATATACAAGAGATAGGCAAGAAACAGAACCCATAGCGATAGACCTTCTATAAAACCAATGCTTCCCTTCTTTAATCCTATCGCTAAAAGAAATAATGTAATAAATATCATATAAGGGATTTCAAATTTTAATGTTGATCTTCGTACTGTAACATTAGTTATGACAGCGGTAATACCCAAAATAATCAGAATGTTCAAAATATTGCTCCCTACAATATTTCCAATAGTGATTCCTGCATTCCCCCTTAGCGCTGCGGTAATACTTACAGCAGCCTCAGGTGCACTGGTTCCCATGGCCACGATTGTAAGTCCGATGACGAGCTGGGGGATTCCGAATTTTTCAGCGATACCAGAAACACCCTCCACAAACCAGTCTGCTCCCTTTACAAGCATCGCGAACCCTATAATTAGTAATAGTATTTGAGTCAAAATCTGCATACAGTCCTCCAATTTATTAAATCTTATCCCTTTGCAAGCTGAATTTCTGCTAATTGTTGAGAAATATTGAGTGCATGATCTCCAATCCGCTCAAAATCTGTCAACATCTCAGAATATAAAATACATCCCTCCTCAGAACAAATCCCTTCCTTGATACGATCCAGCATATTATTTCTATATTCCCCTGTCATATCATCGATCTTCTGCTCCAAGGCGGAAACCTTACTAAGCTCGTCCAACGCTTCCAATTCATCTTCCAATAATATAGATAATAACCTATCACAGACATTTTGCATACAGATAATTTCTTTTTTTGCGGATTCCGAGAAAACGATCTTCTTTTCATATAAGATATTCGAATATCCACAAATGTTCATTGCATGATCACTAATTCTCTCAATATTACCTGTAATCTTAAAATACGAACTAAATATGCTGCATCCTTTTTCATTCGTTTCATGAGTAATAATGCTGGATATATACTTAGAAATCTCCTTATTCAAGAAATCTATATAATCCTCTGATTCCTCCACTTTGGGAATCCAGGAGGAATCTCTATCTAAAAATGAAGTAAAGCTATCATGGACGTTTCTTCTTGCCATGTCCAACATACGCTCAATTTCTTTCTGTGTCTGCTCAAGGTTAATCGCAGAGATACCGATTTTTCCTTCCTGATTACTTGTCACATTCTTTAGGAACAGTAATTGTTTTCCCTCTAATTGTTCAGGAACATCTGGTAAAACCTTCTCTGTCATGAACGCAAGCAAATTACCAAATGGAAGTAATAACAATGTCGTCACTACATTGAATAATGTATGCATATTTGCTATCTGCGCGATAGGATTATCCGGTGTTAAGCTTTGCATAAAAGAGGTAAGAGGTGTTGACATACAAAGCAAGGTAAATATTACCGTTCCAATTATATTAAACGAGAGATGAAAAATAGTGATTCTTTTGGCACTCCGTTTGGTTCCGATCGACGCCAGAACTGCTGTAATACAGGTACCAATATTCTGTCCAAATAGTACATACACTGCACTGGAAAGTGAAATCACTCCACTGCCTGCCAATGCCTGAAGAATACCCACTGAAGCGGATGACGATTGTATGACAGCTGTAAAAATAGCTCCTGCTAAAATTCCAAAAACAGGATTGGAGAATTTTGTCATTATACGAATGAATTCTTGTGACTCCCTAAGCGGCATCATGGAACTACTCATCATATCCATACCAATGAATAAAATTCCAAGACCCGCCAGTATATTGCCAATATGATGTACTCTCGGTTCTTTAAAGAACAAAGTCATTATAACACCAACAAAAGCAATGAGCGGAGCAATCAATCCAATATCCAACGCAATTAACTGCCCTGTTATCGTGGTACCTATATTAGCACCCATTGTGATCCATACCGCTTGGCGTAGTGTCATCATACCTGAGTTAATAAATCCTACGACCATTACTGTCGTTGCTGATGATGATTGTATGATAGCCGTAATTAATGCGCCGACAAAAACCCCCAGAAAACGGTTCTTTGTAAGTTTTTCCAATATTGATTTCATTTTATTACCAGCAGCTGCCTCCATACCGGAACTCATCATCTGCATTCCGTATAAGAACAGAGCAAGACCGCCTACCAGTGTAATTATTTCTGTAAATCCCAAGGTTTACCTCTTTCTCTCAGTACAGTCACTTCCTGTACGAACTTTTCTTTTTTCCCACATAGCCCATAAAATACTTGCAATACACACAGAAGAATAGCAACCACTCACCAGTCCAAAAAACATAGGCAATGAAAATTTGACAATGGAATCAATCTGATATATGAGAGCAGTTCCTAATATTGTAAGTACGCAGATCGCTGTAGTAAATGATGTATTCACAGATCGTGCCAGCACTTGCGAAATGCTTAGGTTTGTAAGCTCAACTACATCCAGTTTCTGCTTATCCGTTTTGTTTTCCCTTATTCTGTCGTATACAACTATCGTATCATTGATTGAATATCCTATAATTGTTAAGATAACAGCTACAAAAGCATCGTTTAATGGAATTCTAAATATAACGAATACAAAGAAACACACAAGTACATCGTGAAATAGTGCAATTACTGCTGTCAATCCAGCTGCTAACCCAGATAAAGTAGAAAATCGTATCCAAACATAAATTACAATAAATACGAAGGAAAGAATAATAGCAATTCCTGCATTTTTCATAGCTTTCGTACCTATATATGGCGCGACTGCAAATGTCTGTGACAATTTTACCTCTATACCGTGTGCTGTATTTTGAACGACCTTAGTAATCTCTTTTTGCTCATCCGGAGAAATGCCCCCTGTTCCGGATAATGTGATTTCCAGGCTACTTGTCTTATTTATATTACTTCTTGTCTCCTGTACCATAACTGATCTATCTGTAATTTTCTCTACTTCTTTTTGTATTGTATCCGGCGATACTTCCCCTGATACGGTATAATTTAATACCGCACCTCCTGTAAATTGCGTATCCATTTTAATGCCGTTACCTACACATCCAATGATGCCAATTACTAAGACAGTACCGGATATCATTGCACAAATAATTTTTTTCTCGTAGAACTTTTTAACTTTTAGATCCTTATTCTTACGAAACCATTTCCCGTTATTCCACTTATCGAATGCAATCAGTGATAATAGTAGTTTCTTTGAAACCATGACCCCTACAAATACATTTATTATCATACCTAATAGCAACGTATATCCGAAACTCAGCATAGAGCCTGAACCAAATATCATTAAAATAATCGCAACAATGGCTGTCGTAATATTACCATCCAAAACAGAAGTGAAACCATTTTTAAATCCAGCTATTACAGATGATTTTACAGTACAGCCTTTTTTTAGTTCCTCCGATGTTCTCTCAGATATAATAATATTGGCATCTACCGCCATCCCAAGGGAAAGAATGATACCTGCAATACCTGGTAATGTCAATGTATATTGGGGAATCGATATCGACAGTAATTGTAATGTCATCTGTAGAACAAGTGTAATACACGCAACGATGCCAGGTAATTTATAATAAACAATCATAAAGATACACACCAACAAAAAAGCAATTACACCAGCCATCACCATGCTATTCAAAGCATTATTTCCCAGCGAAGGACTAATTGTACTGAAACTCGTTGTACTTAAAGAAAATGGTAGTGCTCCTGAATTGATTTTGTCTGACAATACCTTTGCTTCTTCATAGTCTTTCATTCCATTGATTACAGCCTGTCCACCAGGTATTTTTGTTTGAACGACCGGATTTGATATGAGTTCATTATCCATATAAATCCCGATCTGCTGACCGATCAATCTAGCAGTTGCTTCTTCAAACAGTTTCGCCCCTTCTTTGTCAAAAGTCAGACTCACAAGATATTCGGTATTGATATCAGATTTTTGTTTTTCTGCTGAACTGATTTTAACATTTTTTCCAGTAATCAGTATGTTTCCATCTGCATCCCGAAATGATAGCTGTGCCATCTGACCTAATTCAGCAATAGCGTCTTCTGGATTAAAGTCAGTTTCATCAGATTTCCACGGAAATCTGACAATAATATACCCACCTTCCTTATCAATCGTCACTTCTCTATCTGTTATCTTTTGCGCATCAAGACGCATCTCTATCACATTCCGCGCTATTTCCAGCTCTGACTGAGTTGGCGTTCTTCCAAGTCCCTGTGGCTCAAAAATTGCTTCAACCCCACCTCGGATATCAATTCCATAGCGCATATTTTTAATACCTTTTATATCATTTCCAATTCCAAAAACAGCAACCAAAATAGAAGCTGTAATTATAACAAAAATCACAACAAGCATTTTTTTACCAGTTTTCATAATAAACCTCTTTTCCATATTTAATTTAGAGTGGCAAAAGTATGCTCTTATTCTTCTCACCATCCGCTTTATGTATGTATTTTAAAATCCACCATACAGCGGTATATAATAAGCAGAACATAAGAATAGAAATGATTAGTGTTAATACAGGAATAATTACTACCTTGAATAGGATAGCAAAAAAAGGATTAAAAACTCTGTTTACCTTTCTTGGTAAACGGTTTATTTGTTCAGGACGTGTCAAAGAAAAGTCCGACGATAAAGATGTGTCGCTTGTAAAATACTCGATATCTGTTTCTATATTACCCAATAACTCTGTCTTAGAATTTTCTCTATGACCCATGCTATTGATATAAGGGTGAAAGTATGAAGTATCGTAAGTCACCTCAGCTATAGAAAGCAATAGCATAAGTAGAGTCAAATATATGATTAACTTCCTATCTTTTAATGTCTTCATAGTTTCACCTTTTTAAATCTATCATATTTATTGTATCATTGAGCCAACGACCTGATTGACCATGGTGCCATCCGCTTTTCCTTTTACCATTGGCATGAGCGCTTTCATAATCTTCCCTTTATCTTTCATGGTAGGATCTGTAAGACTAAGCGTTTTGAGTACTTCTTCAACTGCCATCTTTATTTCACTTTCACTCATCTGAGCAGGTGCAAATTCACTTAGTACTTTAATTCTAGCTTCACATTGTGCAATGAGATCTACTCTATCGGCAGGTGTCAGTTCTAACGTTTCCTTTGTCTGTTTGATCTCCTTTTTAATGACCTCATTTTCTTCCGTTTCTGTGAGATCTTCTCTTTTATCAATCGCCTTATTCTTCAAGGCAGCAAGAAGCATGGATAATGTATCTTTTCTCTCCTTATCTTTGCTTTTCATTGCCGCAACCATCTGTGCTCTTATTTCATCAATTTTACTCATTTATATCTCTCCTTTCTATTAATCACATTTTGTGATTTCCCCAATCTGGTCCCAAATTGCCTTCTGTGTAATGTTTTCTACAAAGCGCAGTATAACTGTCATTCCCCCCCAAGTACACCTGTTCTCCGGAACGGATAACAGTACCATCTATAGAAAATCTGGTATTGCAGGTGGCTCCCTGACCGCACCAGCATACGGTCTTAATTTCCTCTATCACATCTGCCCATGCCAAAAGCCACATAGAGCCTTCAAACAGCTCTCTGCGGAAATCCGTTCGTAACCCATAGCAGATTACTGGTATCCCTAGATCATCAACAATGTGTAAGAAAAAGGTGATCTCTTCTTTCTTACAGAACTGAGCCTCATCCACAATAACACAGTCATATGCCGCTATCATTTCGTCACTCATTTGTATAATATCTTCCACAAAGCGGCACTTTTTTTCAAGCCCCATTCGACTCTTAATGATAGCCTCTCCATCTCTTTTATCCAGTTTTGGTTTTAGTAAGAGTGCCTTTTTTCCCCTCTCATAGTAATTGTATTCCACCATTAGTGCGTTCGCTGTCTTGGAGCTTCCCATTGCTCCATGTCTGAAATATAATTTTGCCATTTCCTAAAACCTTCCTGCTATTACAATTTCATAGAACGTGTTCTAAATAAGGCTGTGCATAGAATCACACAGCCTCTATCATATATATTATAAACTCAAAAAGCATAATTTAAAACAATAATTTTGTAACAATAGATTCTTGCTCCATTTGTGATTTCAACATGGTATTCTGGTAGTCTTGCATCAGCTCATTTTTTTTCATTTCTGAAATTGATTTCGGAATATCCAAATCTTCCAGAGAACTTTGCGCACTTGTTTGCTGCAAAGATGCAGTTGTATTATAGGAATAGGTACTATCTAAAGCATTACTGAAAGCACCCAAATTACCTCTGGACGTATTTACCATATCCAAAGCTTTGTCTATATGAGTCATATCAAATTTACGCGTTACATCATAACCGTCAATCCCCAATGCTTCCAAAGTAGCATTAGACATTTGAATCTGCATGCCACTCCCGTCCGGATTACTCGCAATATCCATAGATGCCATACTACCGTCCAATAGTTTCATGGTATTGTATTCTGTTCCTTTGGCTGTGCTCTGAATTCCCTTCATCAATTGACCAATTTCAGATTGCATCGCCCCCAGATCAGTAGCACTATTTAGACCACTTGATGCTTTTACACTTATCTCTTTTATTCTTTGCAAATAACTTTGAATCCCACTTAAGGCACCATCTGCAATATTCAATGCGCTATTACCTTCTTTTGCATTCGATGCGCCTGTCTGTAAACCTCTATTCTGGCTTTCTAATTTCTGGGCAATCGTAAGTTCACTTGCACCGTCTGCAGCTGAATTAAAGTTACGACCACTGGCAATTTTTCCATAATTGAGATTGGAGTTAATACTTGTGATACTGCTCATAAATACACCTCCTATTTTCACATAAACCAGTATAATACATATATTATATCCTTATTTCTATTTTGTGGCAACGTATATCAACAGAAAATCCAACTAAGCAATCTTCTTCTACAAATATTAAGAATCTGTATTAGAACTCATCTCATCTAATTCTTCCTTATATTTTGCGATCTTGTCATTAGAAACGCTGATTGCATCAATCAAATCCAATAATTCAGGATCTCCTGTTTCCTGATATAAAGAATAATACCGTTTGCCTAATTTATAATATTGTTTTTGAATCTTTAACTCTTCTGATTTAATATTTGCATAAATTCTCGCATTATTTCCCAATTCATTCGCCTTTCCTGTTACATCCTTTGCAACAGACGAAATACTATCTCCCAATTCATCAAAAAAACCCATTTTCGCCTCCGATCCGGCAGATTTTAAATCTGTCCTTATTTCTATATTTTACATTGTGAGTAAATAATTATGAACTATACTTTATAATTAGTAATTCTACACATAGCTTATCCAACATGCGCCCAGTTTTTACAGATTCATCTGCCAGAACACACTCTTCTAACGCCTGATATAATACACCACTTTTAAATTTTCCTGCTTGTGCCGTATATTTTCCTATCAGAAAAGAATGTAATCCCGTCTTTTGAGCAATTGATTTTGTATCAAAGCCCTTTTTCTTTAATTCTTTTACCTGTAGAAGCAGATTGAACTGTCTTGTAATTAAAAATAGAATGCGCATTGGAGGTTCTTTTAGTTGTAACAAATCATAATATAATTTTAATGCTTCTTTTTGCTTTTTTTCTGCCATGGCATTAATCATATCAAAAATTCGGTTGCTGATTCTAATCGTACAGACCGCTTCTACATCTTCTTCCTCTATTACTTCTTTTTCTAATGTATAGCAAATTAATTTTTCTAACTCTGCACGAATGTTTTCCATATCACTTCCCGCCTTTTCCAGCAGGGAATTTAATGCTGATTCTGTAATCGACTTTTTCTCTTTTAAAATAACATTCCGAATCCACCTTTTCAAGGTTGTATCATCCTGAATGGTAAACTCAACAACTCTTCCTTTTTCCCTCACTATTTTAAATAATTTACTACGCTTATCTATCTCCTGTTCGACAAAAATAAAATAAGTCGATACAGAAGAATCTTTTAAATATTCCGCCAGCTGCTCTCCTTTATGCTTAAAAAGCCCACTATTTTCAATTACGATTACTCTTTTATCGGCAAAAAAAGGCATCGTCTCTGCCTGATCAATGATTCCTGCGATATTGATATTTTCACCTTCGTAATAGGTATAGTTCATCGTATCATCTTCTGGCACTAAAGCGGACTTTAATTTACTGCGATATTGCTTCCTTAAGTAATTCTCCGGTCCGTATAATAAATAGCTTTGTGTAAATTCCTGTTCCTTGATATCTCTCAGAATACTCTGCATCCACTTGCTCCACTATCGTATTTAAAAATATATTTTATTATAGTATATCCGTTTCTTTTCCACGTTGCAAGTCCTTGGTTTTAAAGTATATTCACAGTTCGTGCCAGATCGACATGAAATCATTCACATATGCTTCCACGTTCCCTTATCTGCATATGGACTGGTATTTTTGGTTACCGAAAAATGTAGTTATCCATATCTTTTTTCCGTCAGTTCTTATTTTAACAGCTCCTTCTTGGCTTGTCATGAAATAGGAAATCTTATGCTTCTCCAATCTATTAAGTAATTCTTTATGGGGATGTCCATACGAATTATGTAATGCGCACGACAATAATCCGATTTGGGGATTGGATAAGGCAAGAAATTTATCCGACGTTGTATTTTTAGATCCGTGATGGGCTACTTTCAATATTTCTAAATGAACGTCTTTATTTTTATCTGCACTTCTCCGTAGCCAATTCTGTAAGGTGCCTATGAGTTCCTTTTCCCCATTCCCTTCCACATCTCCTGTAAATAAAGCATCAAAATTACGATAAGATATCCATAACACATTTGAATAAGCATTACCATTTTCCGGAATAAATTTTTTTGGGGGATGCAGACATGTGATTTTCAGATTGTCATCTTTTAATACATCTCCTTTATTCATATAAATAATAGGAATGTTTTTCTCTTTTGCTTTCAAAACGATGTTTTTATATGCCTCATCCTGATCGCGCGATCCTATTCCAGGTATGACCAAATATTTCATTCGGATACCATTTCCATTCTCTGATTGTTCTATGATTTCTTCAATCGCATTTACATGATCCTTATCTGAATGGCTGACGAAAACATACTGTAATTCACCAATTCCCTTTGCTTTTAAAAAAGGAATAACCTGATAGGTTCCTACACCAGACTTAGAGCTGCTTCCACTATCAATAAGATATGCATTTCCATTTGCGTTCTGAATCAAAAATCCATCCCCCTGGCCGACATCTATCATTGTAATTTCTAAATCGTCCTTTATTTTAACAGTCAATAGAGAAATGATGATTGCCAGCAATAGAGTGGCACCTTGCCAGGATATCCTTTCATAGCAGCATACCAGTATTAAAAGACCCATATAAAACAGGATGATTTGTATTATAGACGGCTTTCCTACGATCCACGAGTGCATTGGAAGCAGCTCAGCCAAGTAACAGATCCATTCGTAAAACACGAATATTCCTGTGCATGGCAAGGCTGCTATCTTACCTAACTGTATGGAAATTTCACAAGCTAAAATAGAAATGATACCAGATAATAACACAATGGTCATTAGAGGAATGATGATTACATTAATAAGGGTTGCATAGGTTGGAATTTCATAAAAAGAAAAGAGAATCAATGGCATTGTAGTAACTGATATCGATAAGGATGTAAAAAAAGAAGAAATGCATTTAATTTTACTAGGAAACCAATGTTTGAAAGCTGGATTGACGAGACCTATTGCTAAAATAGCAGCAAAGGAAAGTTGGAATCCTGTATGAAATACGTATTGAGGCTGTTCTGCAATCAGATACACGGCTGACAGTGTCATTGCCGTCAGCATATCGTAGCTTCTTCTTGTCATCTTAGCCAGCAAATAAAATACGAACATTACGGTCGCGCGGCATGCTGAACTACTCATGTCTGTCATTATTCCATAATTTATCATAAAAAATATACTAATCAGCGATGCGCAGCCGATCGGTACGTACGACTTTCGCAAGAGTTTATAGATTCCCATCCCTATCATGCTGATGTGTAAACCGGATATGGCAAGAATATGTGCGATTCCATTTCTTTGATAGATATTCTTTATGTCTCTATCCAATGTTTTTTTATCACCCAGTATCATTGCTTTTAATACAGAAGCATGTCTTTCTCCTAATATCGCATCATATACCTCTCCGCACTTATTTCTACCTTGATATAAAAATTCAGACCAGAAATTGTAATGCTTGCTGCGTTTCAATATCGCACAATCTTTTAATTGAAAATCAATTGTTTGCATTTTCCAATATTTTTGTTGATCAAATTCTCCTTCATTGGTAGCAATTGGATAGATAGCTACTTTACCACGAATTTGTAAGACACTTCCCATCTTTGGTTCCAATTTAATTGGCAAAAGACAAAGTGTACCTTGTATGTCAAAATTTTTTTTATTACTTTCTGGATTGCTTTGGCTGGTTTTACTATGAAGATTTTCATACTTAGAAAGGCTATTTGAATGGATAGGCTCATCAGATATTACGATTTGTTTCATATAAATATAACAGATATCCTCTTTTTTTTCTTTCCGGTATACCTGTCCTTCTAGTGTAACTATCCGCCCCACCAGATCTGAATACGATTCTGATGGTGGCGGATGCATTATTAAAACACTCATCACAGTTACCACAAATGCCAGGCAAATCAGACATAAGGGTCTTCTCAATTTTATCCTCCTATTGCATTAATTCAAGGTTACGTTCAAAAAATTTAGTAAGACTAATTTTTTCGCGGTACATAATATCTGTTTTTCCGTTTATTGATATTTGTACTTTATTTACATTACTTAGTTCCACCAATGAATTTACTAATGAATATATGGTCACATCTGAACTCACCTGATATGGTTGTGTCAAATAGGATTCATCCACATTTACATAACATACACCATCCTTCACGGTAACACTTATTATTTTGGTCTCAGGATTTGTAGTTGGATTTGTCTCATCATTGCTAGGTCCCGTTATGATTTGTTCTACGACCAATTTTTCCAATGAGATATTGCTGTTATAAACAATGGTACGATTAACCTCTATTAAACCGTCACCAGTCTCATTGGCAAAGTATAGATGTAATTTTACTTTTTCATAAGAATTTATCTCCGTCCCTGCATTATCTATAAACATATCCGTGGTCATAGTACCTACCGGATTACCTGCCGTATCTTGTAATGGCTCATTTTCAATCGTAATACTCACATATTTGATCCCTGGTATTTGTGTTAATGTGCGCACGAGTGCCGCTCGGGTAAGTATCTCTTCCGTTGGTTCCATTTCAAGATAGCGGACATCAAAATTTAGGACAAGCTGTGATTCTTCTATGCTATAGTTCAACATTCCAAACTCTTTTGATATTGGCGCTTTTAGCTCAACATCATCTGGCTGTGTACTTAGAATTCCTATCACTTCTGGTAACAACGCCTCCGTTGTTTCCTGTTTTATAGGATACTCCTTCATGACTACCTTCGTTGTTTCCTTATTTAAATAGTATATGTTTATGCTTTTCTCCGAATGTAACTGATTCTTCTCCTTGTTCTCACAAGCACATAATACACTGATCAGAATCAGTAGGAGAAGAACTAATGTAATTCTTTTTCTTTTCATTCCCGCTCCATTCTGTTACCCAATGTGACTTAACGGTATCTTGACCGTAAATGTAGTCCCTTCACCTTCCATACTTGCAGCTTTTATAGAGCCTCTGTGCATCAATATTGCATTTCTGGTAATCGCCAGACCCAATCCTGTTCCGCCAATTTCCCTGGAATGCGATTTGTCAACTCGATAAAATCGCTCATAAATCTGATTCAAGGACTCTTCTGGTATACCAATTCCAGAGTCTGTAACTTCAACCGTAAAAAATTGATGACCGGCATCTAGTGCGATTCTGACCCATCCATTTTCTTTATTATACTTGATTGCATTTTCCACCAGATTACTAAAAGCCAGCGTTAATTTAACCTCATCCACTTCTGCATCCACCTGACGCATACTTTCAAAAATCAATTCAACATTTTGTTCGTTCGCAATTGGTGTCAGCCTTTTTAATATTAATTCCAACAGCTCGTTGATTCGAATGCTTTTAATATTCAGATCAGAGGCTGTTTTATCCAATTTTACAAGAGATAGCAAATCGTTAATGATTTTATTTTCTCTTTCAATTTCATTTGCAATATCTTCCATGAATTCCTGATATAATTCAACAGGCGCATCTTTCTGCATAAGCAAGGAATCGGCTAATACCTTCATAGAGGTGAGAGGTGTTTTTAATTCATGTGAGACATTAGATACAAATTCTTGTCTGGAATCATCTAATATCTTCATCCGACTCACCACCTCACTATAGGCATCGATAATATGTTCTGTTTCCAAATAATCCGGCACAGGGACGATTTCATCCGCAAACCCCTCTTTTACATCATGGATGGCATCTGCAACTCTGTTAAAAGGTCTGATCATCATTGCAGACATAATAAATGCGATGCCAAAAATAACAATCGCCATGGCTATCTCTAAAATAACCGCTTTTCGACTCAGCACTTCCTGGCTTGTAGCAATACTATCCGTAGATACACTAATCAGCAGAACACCCTTGATCTCCTGTTTTTCTTCTATTTCCTCTTCCTCAATTCCAGCACCTGCTTTTGGATTCCCTGCGGTAGTAATTTCATTATCAATGATTGGTGTTGTAAGTTCAATATAATGATTCATTTCATCATAATTAGAACTATTCTCCCCTTTAAAGCATTTTATAACTTCTTCTGAGATAATGGTTTTACTTTCACTAATTCCATATGTATCTTTAACAATGGTAAAATTCCGATTGATGATTAATACACGTCCATCATATAGATTTGATAATTGATCCAACTCTGCATTGATTACTTCCGATGAAGTATCCTGCAAATAATTATACGTAATTAGATGATTGGCCAATATTTGAATTTGATTTTTCACATCTTTTTCGCGTACTGAAATTGCCCTGTCTACATAATTCTGTAAGATTGCATAACCCATAATAACACTTGGAATCATACCCGCTGCACATATAATAATAAAAATACGCACTCTTAAACTTCTTAATATTTTTGATTGACTAATATAATTTTTAATCTTGGGAATCATCTTCAGGCTCCATCACTCTTTATAATAGTATCCCACACCCCATTTAGTGTTCACATACTTTGGTTCACTAGGATTACTCTCAACTTTTTCGCGCAATCTTCTGATATGAACATCTACCGTTCGTACATCTCCAGGATAGTCGGATCCCCATATTAATTTTAATAAATTTTCTCTGCTATATACCTTGTTCGGATTCAGTACCAGTAATTCCAAAACATCAAACTCTTTTGCCGTCAGATTAATCTCTTTTCCACATATGTACACTCTTCTGCTGTCACAATCCAGCTTTAGATCTCCGTTTTCAACAATTCTTACTTTTTTTCCTTCATTTTGTTTGGAGGTACGCCTCATAATCGTCTTGATTCTAGCTTTTACTTCCAGAATATTAAATGGCTTTGTGATATAGTCATCCGCGCCATACTCCAGACCCAGAATCTTATCCATATCATCCCCTTTTGCAGTCAGCATTACTATTGGGACATTCGAAAATTCACGGATTTGCTGACATACTTCAAAACCGTTTATTTTAGGTAGCATAATGTCCAATAATATAATGTCATATTCCGTATTATGTGCCAATTTTAACGCTTCTTCACCGTCATATGCACATTCCACTTCCATGCCATCCTGCTCCAGGCTAAAGCGAATCCCTTTTACAATCAGTTTTTCATCATCTACTACCAATACTCGTTTTCCCATTATTAAGCTCCCCTCTTATACTATAATTTTATCTTTTAACTTATTATAAGTTCCACTCTTGATTCCGTCCACCTTCAGAATATCTTCAATTGAAAGAAAACCACCATTTTTTTCCCGATAAGCAATAATGCTGGCAGCCTTTAAGCTTCCGATTCCAGGCAGAGTACAGAGTGTCTTTTCATCCGCAGTGTTAATATTAATCAGACCATTAGCATCGGTCTGATTTTGGATACCTGCCTTACCAGAATCTGAATCCATTGGTTTTCTTCCGTATTCCTCTGCTTCTTCTCTGGTAGGGATTTTTATTTGTTGCCCATCAAAAACCTGCTCTGCCTGATTCCAATATTCCGTACAAGCCTCTTCCGAAAAACCACCCGCCATGGCAACTGCTTCATAAATCCGACTTGTGGCTTTGATATGATAGACTCCGGGATTTATAACGGCACCACATACATACACATAACAAAACATATCATCCAAATTACTGTCTTCTATCGGTATCTGCTCCACGCTCGTGTCACGCTCAATTGATACTTCCTCCGTACAATTTTCCAGCAGAACCGGTTCTTTACTCCCACATGCAACTAATAATATACTGATATTCCATATTAAAAACAAGATGAAACTTTTCTTAAAAATTGAAGCATATCCTTTCATACGCATACTCCTTTTACTAATAATAAAAGAAGCCCCTTTATGCCATATGTTTTATTGTAAGATAAATCCAATCTAATGACAAGCGATTCTATTCAATTTTAAAAATAATAATTCCTGCTATAGCGACTATCATGCCTATTACTTTACGCCATTCCAGACCTTGCTTCTCTACTCCGAACAATCCAAACAATTCAATTACATACGCAATCAGCAATTGTGCCACTACAATTAACATAACTGCCTTGGCTGGTCCTAACATGTCCATACTTTTAATAACTGTATACGTAATTCCTGCGCCAATCACGCCACCCAGCAGCATATATTTCGGTTCTACTTTAGAAATTGCCATAATAGAAGAACGGTCTGTAAAGAGCCATGCAGCAATACACACAAGCAATGCAGTAAATTGCACAAATACATTTGCCACCCATATCCCAGTTGTATCCGTTACCTTTGTATTAAAAACTCCCTGTACACTCATAAGTGCTCCTGATAAAAGAGCGATTACCCATCCTAACATAATTTATCTCCTCTAAATAAGCTTTTTCATAGTATTTGCGAATTATGGAAAAATATACCTCTTTTAACAGGAATCTGATTGCTTAAAAATAGAAAAGGGAGATTCCAACACGATTACGATTATCTGTCAGAATATCCCTTTATCACCATTTTACATTTTGAACTTTGCTATCATATTTAGTAATTCTTTTGATAGTTGAGACAAACCATTACTTGAATCAGCGATCTCATCCATGGAAGCCGTCTGACCTTCTATGGAAGCAGATGCTTCTTCTGTTCCGGCCGCATTTTCCTCTGCTACGGCTGAAAGATTCTGAATGGTATCTAAAACTAAATTTTTCTTATCTTCCATAATGGAAACCGTTTCATTGATAACATTTACTGCTTCCGCCGATTTTTCTATTGCACTTGATATTTCATGATATTTTGTTTCCGTGAGATTTACATTTACTGCTTGATCTTCAATAATACGTTCTACTTCTCCCATCACTTCCACGGCCTCTTTTGAATCCCTCTGCAAACTTTTTACCATTTCATCAATTGTTTTTGTCGATTTTGTTGACTGCTCGGCAAGCTGTCTTATTTCATCCGCCACAACCGCAAAGCCTTTGCCATTTTCTCCTGCTCTTGCAGCTTCAATTGCAGCATTGAGTGCTAATAAATTTGTCTGCTGGGCTATAATAGCAATCAAATTGCTGGCTTCGCCGATCTTTCCAGAACTTTCATTTGTTTTCTTTATGCTTTGGTATACACTATTAGTGGCCTTATCACTTTCCAAAGTTTTTACCGAAAGCATATTTATAATCTCCAGACCTTCTGATACTAGTTTGTCGACCTGTTTGGAAGATTGATGCAGAACGCCGACATTATTTTTATCCTCTTCGATCAACTCTCCTAATTCTATTAATTTTTGCGCTGCATCACTTGTGTTCTGCGCCTGCGCAGTAGCCCCTTTTGCGATCTCCTCAATTGCCTTGGAGACTTCATCCGCCGATTTGGCTGCCTGCTGCGAAGTGATGGTTAACTCTTCAGAGGAGGTTGAAACTTGTTCGGATGTAGAACCGATCGTTTGAATCATACTACGTAGATTTTCCTCAATCCTTTGCACCGCAATAGCAAGATCTCCTACTTCATCCCTTCTTTTCAAAAACACTTGTGGTACATCCGTGGAAATATTGTATTCTGCAACCTCTGTAATATGATCGATTGCTAGTTTGATCGGTGAACTGATTGCTTTTGATAAGTACCATGTTGCAAGAATAGAAAATACTACAGCAATTCCTAAAATGGTAAACAGCAGACTCTTAGTTGCTGAATATGCCTCCTCATTTAAAACTGCCAACTGTTCTGCTTCTTTCGTATTATATTCGGCGAGCTCTTTTAAGTTCTGAAGAAACGCTTCTGCTGAGCTCTCAAACTTTGTGTATGCTACCAGCGCTTCATCTATCTGGCCGCCGATAGCTAACGCTATCATTTCTTCACGCCCTTTTCTGTAATCACTAAGGTTACTCTCAAGATCCTGCATCATGGCTGTTTCTTTCTCATCCAATCCAAGTGCCCTGTACTGTTCAAGATTATCATTAAACAGTCGTGCATTTTCTAAAATGTCATCCTGAATTGCCTGTTGTTTTTCCTTCTCTCCCACTCTAAGGCTAAGTTCAAAAAGATCTGCAAAAACTGTTCTGGCATATACTGCATTTTCTTCAAGCCACTGAATTGCTAACAATTTGTTTTGATACATATCCGTCATCCTATGATTCGCATTTGACAGACTATAGAACCCCATTCCTCCAATTAAAAGTATTAGTAACAAAAGAATCGAGGATAAAATAGAAATTTTAGTTCTTATTTTTAAATTATTTATCATTCATAGTACCTTCCTTCTTTTTTCTTAATTTTATATAATTATACTAATATTGACAAATATTTACAATATTTTTTATTCAATATAACAAAAAAAGCCCCCGAAGAAGTTAGAACAACTTCCCTCGGAGGCTTTCATCATACGCTACATGCCTTCATCCAAATATTCTTCAAAGTTAGCTTCACTCGGTTCCACTATCTTCTCCTCTTCATAAGGAGTTCCTGTCATTTGCGTCATAATCTGTTCTGATAATTGTTTCAATTGGGTATTTACGTCTTCACCTGACCAGATTTTGGTAAATGCAATTTCCAGTTGCACCCAGTAATTACTTGTTTCTATCATTTTAGGCATCGGTATTGATTTTTTGTACTCATCCATGACAGATGCAACGATGCTGTTTTCATATGGAACATTTAATTTAGATGCCACTTTTCCAGAATCTTTATACAAATCCGCGATATCATCATTGGTCAAAAACTCAGCAAATTGATTGGCTATCTCTTTATTTTTCGAGTACCCATTTATAACTACTGCATTAGTAACGGACAGACCTCTGGATTTCAGCTTATCACTAACATCGGGAAGTGTAGCTATCCCATAATCAAAATCGAATGCCCCATTCGCCTTCGCTTCTTCTATTTTAGCGATAGCATCGGTCGTAACCACACTAAATACGATTTTCCCATCCATAAAATCCTGTAAAACGGAATCGTACGTTACTTCTTTGGTGTCTATCGAAAAAAACTGATTTAATCTTTGGTATACCTGAAGACAATCAATTGTATTTTGGTTATAGATATCAATTTTATCCGTATTATCTCCCGTTTCTCCACCTACAATCATATAATCGCCCACAAAGAAATAATTATAGAAAATATCCGAAACATTCCATTTAAATACCCCTTCTACCGCTTCTGGAGCATCATACTCATCCGCAAATGTCAGTATATCATCTATCGTTTTAGGAATCACTGTTTCCATTTTATGATTGATTTCATCCTGGGATACTTCTGCCTCAGCCTGGGAAGATTCCACCTGTTTACCATCTCCCAGGGCTTCTGCCTCTATTTTAGTTTTCGCTACTTCATCCATATATGTTTTGTTATATAAAAAAATACTCGTTTCATAATAAAATGGATATCCTATGATCTTATCCTTATAGGTGACCGCTTTTAATGCTGTTTCCGGATAATTATCTGTCGTACAGATATGATCCGTATCTTCTACTTCGGAAGCAAGTCCGGCAAGATACGCTTTTTCTAATGCATCATTACTTAAAATATATAAATCCGGCATATCTTTTTCTTCTACAGATGCCCGATTGATGCCTTCCAGATATTCAAGTCCTGCTGTCAGAACCGGTAAAACTCTGACATCATTTTGTTCATTAAAATTCACTGCTGCGCAATTGATATAATCGGTAAGTGCCTCATCCGTATACCAGATATGAATCGTTTCTTTGGGGATACCAAGTGCATCTTTCATCCCATCTGCCGATAAGGTTCCTCTGTGCGCAAAGTAGACCACTGCTACTAATAAAACGGCAAGCAGACCTAATGCAATAATTCTTTTTCTAACGTTCATACAAATCTCCCATACTATGAGAGGCATTCCTTTAAAATACCAATCATTTCATCCACATGTTCTTTTTGAATGATAAGTGGTGGCACAAATCGTATAATATTCGGACCTGCATTTATCAAGATCAGTCCCTTGTCAAGTGCTTTGCTGATGATAGATCCTACCGGTTCTTTGCATACAAGACCTTGCATCAAACCAACACCGCGTCTTGTTTCTACACAATCATACGTAGCTGCAAGGAAATCCAACTGTTCTTCTAAATATCCACTTATTTCTTTCACATGTTCTATTATATGGTTCTCCTCAAATAAATCAAGAACTTTATTTATGGCAGCTGTTGCAAGTGGATTACCACCATATGTAGTTCCATGATCCCCGCTAGCGAGTGAGTTCTGGCCAACCTTCTCTGTCATTAAGAATGCTCCAACCGGTATCCCGCAGCCCAATGCCTTAGCCGTTGTCATAATATCTGGTTTTATACCAAATTGTTGCCAGGCAAACATATAGCCAGTCCTTCCCATACCACATTGAATCTCATCTAATATTAGTAAAATATCCTTTTCCTCACAAAGAGCTTTGACTTCTTTCATGAACTCTTCCGTCGCAGGATAAATACCGCCTTCACCCTGAACCGTTTCAAAGAGAATTGCACAAGTTTTGTCTGTTACTTTTTCTTTTACGCTTTTTATATCATTTAAATCTGCAAATTTGATATTTCCGATCATCGGTTCAAAAGCTTCTCTATATTTTGAATTCCCTGTCACTGACAAGGCTCCCATCGTTCTGCCATGAAAAGAATGATTCATAGCAATAATCTCATGATCTGTCCTGCCATCCTTTAAATATGCATACTTTCTGGCCGTTTTGATCGCCCCTTCAATCGCTTCTGCCCCGCTATTCGTAAAGAACACTCTGTCCATTCCTGATACTTTCTTGATTTTTTTAGCCGCCTCAATGGCAGGAACATTATAATAGTAATTAGAAGTGTGTATTAATTTATCAATTTGTTCTTTTAATGCATCATTATATTGTTTATTTTGATAGCCCAATGCAAATACGGATATCCCTGCCACAAAATCCAGATATTTCTTTCCTTCCATGTCATATAAATTTACACCCACTCCTCTATCCAAAACCAGCTGATACCGATTATAAGTGTGCAAGAGCGCCTTCTCTGCATCTTCTATATATTCTTCCATCCGCATATTTCTTATCTCCTTTTCCCGACATTGTAAAAGATGCTATTTGATGTCTAATTCTCTATCTTCATTGGGGATAATCTGTGTTCCGATCCCCTCTTTTGTAAATATCTCCAACAATAAGCAATGTGGTATCCTTCCATCCAGAATGATCACCCGATTCACACCATTCTCAACAGCCGATGTGCAATTATTTAATTTAGGAATCATACCTCCTCCGATGCAACCTTCTTCCAACAGTTGGTTGGCCTGGTCAGCTGTCAATTCCGATATAAAAGAGTCCGGATCATTGATATCCTTATATAGCCCCTTAATATCTGTTAAAAAAGCCAGCTTCTCAGCACCAATGGCTTTTGCAATTTCACATGCTGCATCATCTGCATTGATATTATAAGTGTTGTAGTTGTCATCCAGACCAATCGGTGCAATAATCGGTAAAAAATCTTTTTCCAGTAAATCAAATATAATGCTCGGATCTACGTGGTTGATATCGCCTACATATCCTATGTCCTGACCATTGGAATATTTTTTATCCACTTTCAACAATCCGCCGTCCTTTCCGCTAATACCAATTGCTTTGACGCCTAATTCTTCTACCATGGCCACCAGATTTTTATTTACTTTTCCCAGTACCATTTCCGCTATTTCCATGGTTTCTTCATCCGTGACACGAAGTCCATTCACAAACTGCGCCTCTTTCCCAACTTTTCCGACCCATTTGCTGATAGCCTTCCCACCACCATGAACGATGATCGGCTTAAATCCTACCAGCTTTAACAACGCTACATCTTTGATCACATTTTTCTGTAATTCTTCATTTTCCATCGCACTTCCACCATATTTTACGACAATGATTCTACGATTGAACCGTTGAATATAGGGTAATGCCTCTATTAATACTTCTGCTTTCTGCAAAATTGTATCCATATTTTTTTGATCCATGTTTTCTCCCATCTGCTGTTTCAGCGATACAAATTAAGAACGATAGTCCGCATTGATTCTCACATATTCGTATGTCAGATCACAGCCCCAGGCAGTGGCCTCTGATCCTCCATCTTTCATATCTACTAATACCGTCACAACCGGCTCTGACAATATTTGTGTCGCTTCTTCCTCACTATAGTCTGTCGCCACACCATCTTTATAGATCTGTATGCTGCCTGCCTCACTCTGAAAAAATAACGCTATCTTTTCCGGATCGAACTGCGCTCCTGAATATCCCATGGCGCAAAGAATTCTTCCCCAGTTAGCATCATGACCAAATATTGCTGCTTTCGTCAGGCTGGAGCAGATAACTGATTTTGCAAGCATTCTCGCCTGTTCTTTATCTTTCGCATGTATGACTTTTGTTTCGAAAAGAGCGGTCGCTCCCTCTCCGTCACCTGCCATTTTCTTAGCTAACGTTGTATTTACAAAATTTAATGCCTCTACGAAGGTATCATAATCTTTATTTTTACTGGTTATTGGAGTGTTTCCTGCCATCCCATTTGCCATTAGCAGGAGCGTATCATTCGTAGAAGTGTCTCCATCGACTGAAATCATATTAAAGGTATCTTTTACATCTTCACTCAGTGCTTCCTGCAATAATTCTTTTGCTATGGCAATATCAGTTGTCACAAATCCAAGCATGGTACACATATTAGGATGTATCATTCCAGAGCCTTTACACATACCACCGATGGTCACTGTCTTCCCACCTATCTCAACTTGAACTGCAACCTGCTTGGATACGGTGTCTGTTGTCATGATTGCTTCTGCTGCAGCCGTCCCCGCTTCTAAAGTACCTTGTTTCTTTTTAGCCAATTCCCTGGTTCCTGAAGTAATCTTATCCATTTGTAACTGCATACCGATGACACCGGTAGATGCGACCAATACCGCGCTATATGGTATCTGCAATGCTTCTGCAGCCGCATATGCAGTCTGCTGACAGTATTCATACCCTTGTTTTCCCGTACATGCATTAGCAATTCCTGCATTTACGACAACTGCTTGCGCAAATGGGGAGGAGGTAACAATATTCTTATCCCACTTGACACATGCTGCTTTTACTACATTACTTGTAAAGACGCCGGCAACATCGCAAGGCTTTTGGCTGAAGATCATCGCCATATCCAATCTATTCTTGTATTTTATACCTCCCTCATAGCCTGCTGCTTCAAATCCTTTTGCAGCCGTTACACCTCCTGCTATTATATCCATGACAATTTCCTTCTTTCCCTATTCAATAATTTTTTCTATGTTCTCAATATTCAGGACAAAATCGTAATAATTTAAATCTTCCCGCTCCGTCCATCCGATATCTTTCCAAAATACATTACCAAGATCATTCTCTGTAAATGCAATCAGGGATACTTTGCTTATTTGTTCACATCTTAGCTTCTCCATTGCATAAATTACCATTTTTTTACCAATTCCACGTAATCGGTATGCCGGGTCTACACAGACATGATACATACATCCACGTCTGCCATCGTGCCCGCATAATATCGTTCCCACTACGATACCATCCTCCACCGCAACAACGCTGGTAAAAGGATTACGCTCGAGGAAACGTGAGATTCCTTCTTTGGAATCGTCGATACTCCTGACCGCGAAACCTTTAATCTTCATCCAAAGGGTATAAATCATGTCATAATCGTCTATTGTCATTGTCCTTATCATCTTTCTATTTTTCCCTTCAGATATTTTACGATATTTAGAGTTCTGTGATCCGGTCTCTTCTTTCCCAACATAAAATAGCCAAATTGATCAATAACAAATATAACTATGATCTCCATTCCTAAAATAATAACAGTCACACTTAGCCATAAAAAATATACTTTTGCCCTTGTTATATATTGGTTTAATATCATAGACCATTCCGTGGCTCTCGCAAGAAGCATCCAATCTACGTGGGTAGCCATAATAATCAGAGAATTCACCCCCAGAAAAATTAATAGCTTAAATTGCTTCGTATTCTTACAAATTAAGATAATAGCGAGTGAACCCAGACTTGCACATAGAAAGTACATCCATACGTGATTAAATTCCATAAAATGCAAATCGACCGTTCCATTTAAAATATTGATATACATTGTACAAGCCAATAAAGAAATACCTGTAATCAATTCGGGCAGGCTGATTGCATCTCTTTCCTTTAAATATTTCTTTACATAATATCCAAAACATAAAAAAATAGCGGCAATGATACTTCTTACTAGCATTGCAAGAAAGAAACTGACAGCCAAAACAGGCATATTCATAAACCAAAATTCTTCATTAAAAACAGGGGAAATCCATATTCCAGCTATTCCAGCCAACGCACAGATCATAAGGGTCATTCTATGTGAAGTAATTTTTCGGATTCCAAGAAAAAAAATCTCTGAAAAAAACATCGTTGGTAAAAACCACATAACGGAAATACCCGCTAAAGAAATGAAATAGATAAATAATTTGTATAAATAAATGAAATCGACCACTTCGGGATGAATCAGATGCGTAATACCATTCAACAGTAGATACGTAAGACTAAACGTAATATATGGAATTAGTAATGTTCTTGCCTTTCTGATCACAATTTCTTTCATGGAACGTTTTTCTTCTCCAATATGCTGCATCAACATACCAGATACGACAAAGAAAAGCGGCATAATAATAGAAGCAAGAGCATTGTATAAGGTATCGGACATCAGTTGTGAATGTCGCATGACCACCATGATAATACCGACACCCTTTGCCATATCCAGATAAGTAATTCGTTTTTTTGCCATTTTCATCTCCAATCCTGCAGCCTGCAAATTCCAGGCCGCAATAACTGTATTATTTATGGAAACATTGGAACAAGTTCCAGTCCTTCTGATTCTTTCAAGCCAAACATAATATTCATATTCTGAACCGCCTGACCGGCAGCACCTTTCACAAGGTTATCCATTGCACCCATCATAATGACCCGATTCGTTCTTTCATCTATCACAAAATTAATATCTACATAATTACTGCCTTCCACCCATTTTGTTTCCGGACAAATGCCTTTCTCCAATACTCTGACAAACTGTTCTTGGTCATAATATTTATCATAAACAGCTTTCACATCATCATAAGTAACCTTTTTTTGTAAAGTGGCGTAAGCAGTTACTAGAATTCCTCTGTTCATAGGCACCAGATGTGGTGTGAAATTAATCGTGACCACTTTATTGGCTGCATATCCTAACTGTTCTTCTATTTCTGGTGTATGTCTGTGAGTTGCAACACCATATGCCTTTATATTTTCATTTACTTCACAGTAAAGGTTATTTACCTTAGCACCTCTGCCTGCTCCTGAAGTCCCGCTTTTCGCATCAATAATGATACTTTTGGAATCTATGATTCCCTCTGACAGGAGCGGCCTGATCGCAAGATTGGAACAGGTTGGATAGCAGCCCGGATTGGCCAGCAATCTGGCCTTCTTAATCACTTCTCTGTTAACTTCGCATAAGCCATAAACCGCTTCTTCTATGAATTGTGCAGATGGATGTTTGATACCATACCACATCTCATAAATATTGACATCCTTAATACGAAAATCAGCACTTAAATCTATTATTTTAACTTTTGACAATATCATTTCATTCACAACAGAGGCACAGAACCCCTGAGGCGTTGCAGTAAAGATCACATCCACCTGGCCAGCTAATTCTTCCATGTTATCATCCATACAATTAGCGTCGATGATCTGAAACATATTCTGATAGACTGCGCTGTATTTTTTATCGATATAGCTTCTGGAACCAAGCCATTTAATTTCCACATTTTTATGAGCTATCAGTAAACGGACCAATTCGCCTCCCGCATACCCTGTTGCTCCAATAATACCTACTCTGATCATATTTTCCTCCCTATATAAAACAAAACCAAATTTCTTTTATCATACTGTAATCTAATTACAAACTCAACACTTTATTAGTATTAAGATAATATGACTCCATTTTTGTATTTTACAATTATTGTATCTCTTGTATGTTTGCATAATTATACATTTATTTTTCATTTTATGCAACTAATTTTTCATTTTATTCATTATTTTTCTATATATTAGTTGTTTTATGCATAATTATATGCTTGCAATCCACTCGTAAATGTTGTATATTGAACTTAATTAAATCATTTGGAGGAATCAAATTATGAAAGAAAAAGTTATTTTAGCCTATTCAGGCGGACTCGATACAACTGCAATTATACCTTGGTTAAAGGAAAATTTTGACTACGAAGTTGTATGCGTTTGTATTGATTGCGGACAGGGCGAGGAATTAGATGGGTTAGAAGAAAGAGCGAAATCTTGTGGTGCGACAAAATTATATATTGAAGACGTGATTGATGAATTCTGTGATGAATATGTAATTCCATGTGTTCAGGGTCATGCTGTTTATGAAAACAAATACTTACTCGGTACCTCGATGGCAAGACCAGTGATTGCAAAGCGCCTTGTTGAAATTGCAAGAAAGGAAAATGCGACTGCTATCTGCCATGGTGCTACTGGTAAAGGAAATGACCAGATCCGTTTTGAGCTTGGTATCAAAGCACTTGCTCCGGATCTTAAAATTATTGCGGCATGGAGAAATGATGCCTGGACAATGAATTCCCGAGAAGAAGAAATCGATTACTGCAGAGCTCATGGCATTGATCTTCCGTTCTCTGCTGACAGCAGTTATAGCCGTGATCGTAACCTTTGGCATATCAGCCATGAAGGACTTGAATTAGAGGATCCTGCAAATGAACCAAACTTCGATCACCTATTAGTTCTGGGCACCACACCTGAAAAAGCACCAGAAGTGGGTGAATATATTACATTGACTTTTGAAAAGGGAATTCCGACAAGTGTAAATGGCAAAAAGATGAAAGTGTCTGATATTATTAGAACATTGAATACCTTAGGCGGGAAACATGGCGTTGGTATCATTGATATCGTGGAAAACCGTGTTGTAGGTATGAAGTCCCGTGGAGTTTATGAGACACCTGGCGGAACGATTCTTTACGAAGCACATCAGCAATTAGAAGAATTGATTTTGGATCGTGACACTTACAGAGAAAAAGAAGAAATGGGCAATAAACTAGCTCAAATCGTATACGAAGGAAAATGGTTCACCCCTTTGTGCAAGGCAACCGTTGCTTTCATTCAATCTACGCAGGAATACGTGACAGGTGAAGTAAAATTAAAGCTCTATAAAGGTAATATCATAAAAGCGGGTACTACATCACCTTATTCTTTATACAATGAAAGTATCGCTTCTTTTACTACCGGAGATCTCTACGATCATCATGATGCAGAAGGCTTTATCAACTTATTTGGTCTATCCTGTAAAGTACGGGCAATGAAAATGCAGGAAACTGAACATCATAAATAGGAGCATGACATGAACGCATTTTCTATTATTATTCTATATTTCGTGATCATAAATATAATTGGTTTTGGTATTATGGGACTTGATAAATGGAAAGCTAAAAAAGGATACTGGAGAGTTCCTGAATCATCTCTTTTCATTATTTCATTAATAGGAGGCAGTCTTGGTTCTATCCTTGGTATGTATTCTTTTCGTCATAAAACCAGACACTGGTATTTTGTATTCGGATTGCCTGCTATTCTCGTGATAGAATTACTGATTGTATTTTTGTTGACTAAGGCACCGATTCAATTTATTTTTATGTAAACGATACACCTCATACACTTATAACTTTAAAAGAAAACGAGATTGCAGGCATTCCTCTGCAGTCTCGTTGCTTTCCTATATTTTTTTACAATCAGAGGAGGATTTACCATGCATATTGCCATATGCGATGATCATGTTGCAGATCGCAAACAACTTGAAAGATTGCTAGAACGGGAATCTGATGCACGTCTTAAGAACAAAGAAAACTTCTATATCAGTTCTTTTGGCAACATTACTTCTCTTATGCATACACCTGAGTTATATGACATTTTTTTTATTGACATGACTACTGATAGCATCAATGGTATTGCCCTTGCTGTTCTATTACGTAATCATAATATCCAGGTTCCAATCGTCTTATGCTCTTCCTCCATTCATTACAAGGACTATCCATGTACGCTAAATTCTATTATATATCTGGATAAGCCTATAAAAACGGCTGATATAACCAGTATCATAACAAATATTTGGGAATTAAAGAAAACGGCTGATCCAATATTTGAAATTCGTGGCTACCAAAAAACCTTTTATATTAAGGCAGAAGATTTTTTGTTTGCTGAAAAAGTCAGCGACCGCCAGACAATTGTCCATTTCATTGACGGAACTTCGACCGTCCTTCCGGATTCCTTACAAAATCTGGAATTTGTCTTACAAAAACATCCTTCTTTAATTGCATTAAATAAAAATAGATTAATCAACCGTATTTACATTAAAAAAATCTCTTTCACTTCAATACAACTCACCTCTGGCAATCCGCTACCACTTGGTTTTGGTGAATATTTTGATGTAAAAAAGATCTTAAAGGCAAGTGGACAACGATCACTTTGGAAGAATGTTTAAACACTCTTCCTTTTCATTCTGTGCACACCCTTCTCCTATACGGTTACAATAATTCCCCCATCATTTGCATACATGCTGCTTATTCCAGCCGTATCCATAATTACAATTTCTTTAAAAGTCGCTCTCTTTTCAAGCATCTCCTTGGTATAGAGCGCTCTTTCAGGGCAATTACAATGTGTAATCATCAGCCTCTTCTTAGTAGAATCACCCGCTTCTTTTACAATCAGATCCGCCATTTTCTGAATCCCTTTCTTCATTCCGATAGCCTGACTATGTTGAAGAATCACGCCCTCGGAGTTAGCACCCATGATCGGTTTAATACTTAAAGTAGAAGCAATTATTGCTTTTACAGCAGATAATCTTCCATTCTTACGGAGTGTTTCAAGATTATCCAGAATAAAGTAGGTTCTCATCTCATCTCTATATTTTTCCAGTTTCTCTACGATCTCTGCAAACGTATAGGTCCCTTTTTCTTCTAATTCGCGAGCCAATAAAGCTATTTGCGTTTCACCGCAGGATGCAGAACAGGAATCCACAATATGAATATCTTTATCTCCATAGGCCTCATGATAAAGATTTTTTCCTAATACAGCGCTATTATAACTTCCACTCAGATTTGCAGACAGAGTCACCACATATACATGGTCTGCATCCGTCTGATAGGCTTTTCGATATCGGTCAGGAGATGGACAAGACGATTTGGGACAAGTCTTACATTCTGAAACTTTCTGTAGAAAAACTTTCTGATCGAAGTTCTCATCATCCATGATCTGATATTCTCCAACCTCTAGCCCCAACGGAACAATCTCAAAATGGCTGTCTTTTTTTAATTCTTCCGGTAATTCTCCGCAACTGTCTAAAATAATCTTGTAACTCATACTTGCTCCTTTATGATGAATAATTATTATCTTTGTGAACTCTCTATGTATTGACAACTCCTATATATTGTCACTATACGTAGTTTTAATTACTACATATAATAGCACATCCGCCTTATTATTGTAAAGTTTTTTCACGGTTAATTTATGTAGATTGCATTCTTCTTGCGTTTTTACATGCTTTTATATTATACTAATATATTATCGGTCCCTGCCAGGGGCTTTCTAACAGACTGGAGCAATCGGATGCACGCATTTCAAATAAAAGATATCAAAGGCTTTATGGCCACTCTATTAACGACTGACATTTTCGATCATTTTTTACTAGAAGAAGCAATCATTACAACCTATAACACCTTTGTTATAGATGGACATCTTGTCAAAGAATTTTATCAACCGGATGAAGAGGATGTCTCATTTCTGGATGAATATCAATTTTCAAGATGGCAGGATATGCGTAGCCTTTGTTTCCAATTGATTAAAGGGAAAAAAACGCCCGTCAACTTCCGATTCACGCTCCATTTACAGCCTTCTTATGTAAAAAATATACTGGATCGTGAAGATACTTCCATCACATCCGACCAATTAAAAGCATTTATCCTAAATATAAAATATGATAGCGGTCACCTTTCTCTGGTAACCGCTACCTCCTATTATTCTTTTCTATTAGACAAGTCTGCTGATCAGATATGGGATTCAGCCATGAAACAGTTCCTTTTAAACCATGAGATTATATTTCAAGAGGAATAAATCTTTTATTTTTTCATCTTGGAATCAAAGATAAGGCTCACAAGATATCCAAATATCAAAGCTGCACTGGTACCGACCGCTCCTGCCTTAAAACCGCCCTGAAATAACCCGATAAAACCTTCTTTATCGATTGCTTCTTTCACACCTTTCATTAATACATTGCCAAATCCAAGTAGCGGAACGGATGCACCTGCACCTGCATATTCCTGAAATGGTTCATACCAACCAATTGCACTGATCACTGCACCTAAACAGACCAATAATACCATAATTCTTCCCGGCATCATTTTTGTCTTTTCCATAAGAATCTGAACCAAAGCGCAAATCAGCCCGCCTACCCAAAATGCATTGAAATAATCCATGCTTATCCGCCTTTCTTATCATTCAATATCATATACTTTCTATTAGTATTTTCTTTTTTGGAAATTGTATGCAGTTTATTCCTTATCTTTACTTATTTTAATAAAAGTTTTTTTATTTCATAGCACAGGAGTATTATTTTTTCGAATTGGCCATTAGCATGATATCTCTCTTGATCAGCAATAGCCGCAATGATATTTTCTTTTGCATTTGGGATAACGATCTGCTAAATCCCTCCTTATACAGGCACATACGTACTTTGAGCTTGATTTAAGGCATGAAACCTTGTCGGTTCCCTCGTATATTCATTCTTAACCACCATTCAAATTCTTCTCCTAGTTAAAATAAAAAATATTAATCATAAGTTTTTCTGCATTTCTGTAATCCATATCTTGCTCAATCCAGCCCCAATCGTAATCGCATTTGTAAGGCACTCCCGATTCCTGTAGTACTCTCTCTAAAAAATCTCTTTGAACCATCACTACTTTTTCATACTCATCCATGTTATAAGGATTTTCGCGATAGAAATTATAATAATCTTCGAGTATTATAGTAATTTTCCCCACTTTTTTGTTATAGATACCAAGGTCCATATCTATGGAATGCCCATGGACATCTGGAATTCTTAACTCTAAAAAAATCACACTACTATTTAATTCATCTTCCTGTCCCGGTACCACAAATTCCATTATTCTGGAATTCATAAGTTCCTCTAGCGTCATTCTGGCCTTCAATACCTGGCCTCCTGAAAAAATGATGTCTCCTGTTTCTTTGTTTATAGTCATAGTATGTCCTCCTTAATCAATTGGGTTATCATCACATAATTTCCAGATCATAAAGCTATAATACAGATTTATAATATGGGTTCCAATATGATGTCTGCAATAATACTTTTCCTCTCATTCATCTTATTGATAGTTCTCCTTGCTTATTTTAAAGAAAATATCATATTTAACGTATACATTCAGTTGCCTGAGTGAATTATCTTCTCCCCAAACATTAGTGAATGGATTTCCATGATTTTTTATTCGGCAATTGCGTCAATATAATAGCAGCAAATACAAGTGCGCAACCTATGAATTCCGTTACGGACAACCGTTGTCCCAGAAGCACCCAGCCTGCCAGAGTCGCTATTACAGATTCAAGACTCATGATTAAGGACGCTACTGTCGGATCTATGTTGCGTTGTGCAACTACCTGAAACGTATACGCTACACCGCTTGAAAGTACACCTGCATACAAAATAGGGACATAGGCAGCTACGATAGCATCCCATGTCGGCTTCTCAAAAATTACCGCACCAATCCCTGACAGGATAGCAGCTGTGAGAAATTGGATACAAGAGATCTTTACCGGATCCGCCTTGTTCGAAACATAATCGATCAACAAAATTTGTATGGAGAATAAAAATGCACAAATCAAGACCAATGCATCCCCCTTACTTAAGACCATGCTTTCTGTCATACAAATCAGATAAAGTCCGAACACTGCGATGACAGCACTTATCCATACCTTTATAGGTACTTTCTTTTTTACGAACAATCCCAGAAAAGGTACGATTATAATATAAAGCGTAGTTATAAATCCCGCTTTTCCCACTGTTGTATACATAATTCCATATTGTTGTGTCAGACTGGCTGCACTTAAAGCAAGGCCGCAACAGACACCTGCTGCGAGTGTAATCTTTCGCTGCTCCTTCTTTGCCTTTTGTATGATCTGTTTTTCAGGAGTATCTCCTATTTGCTCTACCATCCTCGCATAAGTGTCATGGGCATGTTTGCGCTTGTTCCAATCCATTACTAAAATGACTGGAATCAGTACCAGCCCTCCGACAAAAAATCGGGCGAATGAAAACGTACAAGGCCCTACATATTGCATGCCAACACTCTGGGCTACAAATGCAACGCCCCAGATACATGCCGTTATTAAGAGCAGTAAATGACTTACTACTTTTTTCTTATTCATCGTATTCTCTCACGTTATACGCTATCTCTTCTACAATATCCCGGATTTCTTTCTTCTCACAATTGAGGATAATGTGTGCATACTGCTCGTATAACGGTATTCTTTCCTCATATAGGACTCTTAAGGTCTGTCCCTGTTTTAATGTCACTCCACGTTTATTCAAATCCCCAAGACGTTCCTGCACAGACTCGTAGGATAATTGTAAATAAACGACTGTCCCTATCTCTTGTAGATGTGCCATTGCCTCGCCACCGTAGACAGCGCTCCCACCAGTGGCAATCACACATTGTGTCTCCTGAATAGAGGCATTCACATCATTCTCTATGTTCCAAAAACCTTCCACACCTCGATCTTCAATAATCTCATGCAGTAACTTTCCGTATTGATTCTGAATCAAAATATCAGAATCAATAAAACGGTATCCCAGATTTTTAGCAAGTACAACCCCCACTGTACTCTTCCCCGAACCCGGCATACCGATTAATATTATATTTTGTTTCGTCATGGTATCCTTCATCCTGTCACTTATTGTATTAGATGTCATCTGATTTTCCAATTCTGCTATCCCAAATAGGCAATGATTTCCACTTCGCACAATACATCCTTTGGCAATTGTCTTACGGCAACACAGCTTCTTGCTGGGTTTTCCGTGAAATACTTCGCATACACCTGATTAAAAGCGGCGAAATCATCCATATTCGCCAAGAAGCACGTGGTCTTAACAACACTTTGAAAATCGGTTCCAGCCTCTTCCAATACAGCTTTAATATTTTTCATCACTTGTTCTGCCTGATCTACAATGCCTTCTGTCTCCACATTTCCAGTTACCGGGTTTATCGGAATCTGCCCAGATGCAAATAACATTTTATCTGCAATGATTGCCTGTGAATAAGGTCCGATTGCAGCAGGTGCCTTATCTGTACTCACTTTTTTTAACATACTATCATCCTCCTAATGTGTTACTCTAACTGTTTCAATTATTCTTCTTCAAAAACTACCGTTACATAGAAACCACGTACATTTTCTATAATTTCTTTTATGACCCCTTGCCTTGCCTTCAATCTTTCCCGAAACGGATAATTACCCGACATTGCGAGAGAAGGGTCGATTACATAATAATAGTTACTGGGCAATACACCTTCCGATACGGTAACCGTATCGCCTTTTTTAAGTAACCCCTGTCTTTCCATTTTGAATTCCATTTCTCTCATTGGCATTACTCTTTTCTTCCATACTTCCTATTTATTATAAAGGAAGCTTTCCATCATTGCAACAAATCATCGCCAGGTCAAAAAAATAGATACACAACATAGTAAACTATTTTGTGCATCTATATTTTGTTATATTACTTTAAATGCTTCTTCCAAATCATAAATAATATCATCAATATGTTCAATACCAATAGATAAACGGATGGTATTCGGTTTGATTCCCTGATCTATTAATTCTTCTTCCGTTAATTGGGAATGTGTCGTGGATGCGGGATGGATGACAAGAGACTTTACATCCGCAACATTCGCCAGCAATGAAAATACTTGTAAGTGATCAATAAATTTCTGTGCTTGTTCTGCACCACCTTTGATTTCAAAGGTAAAAATAGAACCTCCACCATTTGGAAAGTATTTTTGATACAATTCATGGGTCGGTGCATCTGTTAAGGATGGATGGTTCACATGCTCCACTTTTGGATGTTTGGATAGGTAATCCACGATCTTTAATGTATTCTCCACATGCCGCTCTACACGAAGGGACAAGGTCTCAAGCCCCTGCAAGAACAAAAATGCATGGAATGGTGAAACAGCCGCTCCGGTATCGCGGAGCAGAATCGCTCTGATCTTTGTCACAAATGCCGCTGCACCCACCGCTTTCGTAAAACTGATGCCATGATAACTTGGATTTGGCTCTGTCAATGACGGAAATTTCCCGGAGGCTTCCCAGTCAAACTTTCCGCTATCAACAATCACACCACCGATTGCGGTTCCATGTCCTCCTATAAATTTAGTTGCGGAATGTACCACGATATCGGCACCATGTTCAATTGGTCTGATTAGATAAGGCGTTCCAAATGTATTATCAATCACAAGTGGTATCTTATGTTCATGTGCAATATCCGCAACTGCCTGTATGTCTGTCACATTGGAGTTCGGATTGCCCAAAGTCTCAATAAACACTGCTTTTGTGTTCTCCTTTATTGCACTTCTAATTTCCTTAAGATTATTGGGATCTACAAAAGTGGTCGAAATGCCATATTGTGGTAATGTGTGTGCTAACAGATTATAGGTACCTCCATAGATTGTTTTGGCAGCTACGATATGATCCCCTGCGTATGCTAAATTTTGAAATGTATAGGTTACAGCTGCCGCACCAGATGCTACTGCGAGTGCTGCCACGCCATTTTCAAGTGCGGCAATTCTTTGTTCAAATGCACCCTGTGTCGGATTTGTGAGCCTACCATAAATATTGCCCGCATCTTTTAATGCAAATCGATCTGCGGCATGCTGGCTGTTATGGAATACATAAGAAGAGGTCTGATAGATGGGTACTGCTCTGGCATCGGTTGCCGGATCCGGATTTTCCTGCCCCACATGTAATTGTTTTGTTTCAAACTTCAAGGTTCTTTCACTCAATGTACTCATTTTTTATACCTTCCTTTTCTCTGTCTCTATGATTTTATAATTAATTCCATTTCTTTCTCATTTTAGAGCTGCCTGTTGCAGATCCCCGATCAAATCTTCCACATCCTCAATTCCCACCGAAAGGCGTAACAAATATTCATCGATTCCTTTTGCCCTTCTGATATCCTCTGGGATGGCTGCATGTGTCTGTACCATCGGATACGTAATAAGTGATTCTACGCCCCCAAGACTTTCCGCAAATTGAATAATTTTAACATGCTCCAATATTTGAATGACCCTTTCTAAGCTGTCTACGCGAAAAGAAATCATTGCTCCAAAACCATCGGCCTGTCGCTTGGATAAATCAAAAGATGCGTGTTCTGGTAATCCGATATAATAGACCTCTTTCACAAAACTTTGCTTCTGTAACCATATAGCAATCTTCCTTGCATTTTCCTGCTGCCTGTCAATGCGGATTCCAAGTGTCTTTATCCCACGCATCAAAAGCCAGCTGTCCATTGGCGCCAGACAGGCACCTGTTGTATTATAAATCATACGAAGACGCTCCTTCAGCTCTTCGCTATCTACGATAATGAAACCTGCAAGGGTATCATTGTGACCACATAGGTATTTGGTACCACTGTGTACTACAATATTGGCACCCAACTCAATCGGTCTTTGCAGGTATGGTGTTAAAAAAGTATTATCCACAATCAACAAAAGATCATGTTGCTTTGCAAGCTTGGCGACTGCTGCGATATCTGTAACTTGCATCATTGGATTGGAGGGTGTTTCGATATAGACTGCTTTCGTATTTTCAGTAATCACTTTTTCAATTTCCGACAGATTACTGGTATTTACCGCAGTAAATAAAACTCCATTTTTCTCGTTAATGGTATGAAAAGAACGATAGGTTCCTCCATATAAGTCGTCTGATATCACAATATGGTCCCCTGGTCTGAATAATTCCATGACTGCTGTGATTGCTGCCATTCCAGTAGCACAGGCTATGGCCCCCACTCCTTTTTCAAGCAACGCTATCGTATCTTCCAATTGCTGTCTCGTCGGATTCTGAGTTCTTGTATAATCATACCCTGTACTCTCCCCCACCCCCAAGTGTGCAAAAGTAGCTGTCTGATAAATCGGATATGTAATCGCACCTGTGGCATCGGTTTTTTTATTATTTCCATGAATACATACGGTATTTACTTTCATCGTTTGGATCCCCTTTGCAATGTTTATTCATACTATGTTGATAGGATTTATTTTATTTGAAAGTATAATGCATTTTTTTAACTTCGTCAAGCGTATTATGCAAGTCTCAATCCGCCATTCACATGCAACACTTGTCCTGTTATGTAATCGGCCATATCAGAAGTTAGGAAAACAGCCGCATTTGCTACATCCGTATCTTTTCCAATTCTCTTTAAAACAAGTTTATCCAAATACTTTTCTCTATTTTCCATGATTCTATCATGTGTCATTGAGGTCTCTATTATTCCTGGGGCGATTGCATTTACCCGAATCAAATGTTGCCCCAAATCAAGCGCCAGACTTTTGGTCAGACTCACGACTCCTCCCTTGGATGCGGAGTAAGCCGAATAGCCTTTGCAGCCATCATAGGCATCGATAGAAGCAATGTTTATGATACTTCCCTTGCCATTGCGAATGAGATACGGTGCGGCCTCACTGATCACATGTACGATACCCATCAGATTTACTTCAAACGTATCCTTCCAAGTGCCTTCCAACTCCTCACTCAAGATATTGCAAGGCGCAAAGACAGCCGCATTGTTCACCACACTATCCAGTTTTCCGAAATAATCGACGGCCTTTTGAACTGCTCTTCTGACGTCAGCGGGATCTGTAATATCACATCTGCAGAATCCGACATCGCCGCCTTCTTTCTGTATGACTGTCGCTGTCTGTCTGACATTCTCAATGGTTCTGCCTACGAGATAGACCGCAGCATGCTGCCTGCTCATCAAAATAGCTATTTTTCTTCCTATCCCACTCCCTGCACCTGTAATGAAAACTGTTTTTCCTCTTAACATATGGATCCTCTTTTCCTGCTTCTTCCGATTTCTCTTACCATGTTGATTCAGATAACATATTCTGTCTCATTCAGAATCCGTCTTAAAAATTGTTTTGTCCTTTCCTCTTTCGGATGTGTAAAAATGGCATCGGAAGTACCTTCCTCTACAATTACCCCCTTATCCATAAAAATCACATGATTTGCTACCTCCTGCGCAAAAGACATCTCATGAGTCACCACCACCATGGTCGTGCCTTCCTTCGCCAGTTGCTTCATGACCTGCAAGACTTCACCGATCAGCTCCGGATCAAGCGCGGACGTTGGCTCGTCAAAAAGAATCACATCCGGATCTACTGCTATTGCCCTGGCGATACCCACTCTTTGCTGTTGTCCGCCGGATAATTTTGACGGATAATATTCATAACGATCTTTCAGACCCACTTTATCCAAAGCTTGTTTGGCCGTTTCTATTGCTTTCTCTTTTGGTATCTTTCTTGCTATGATGAGACCCTCCGTCACGTTTTCAAGTGCTGTCTTATTATGAAACAGATTATAGTTCTGAAATACAAAGGCTGTTTTTTTTCGAATTTTAGATATTGTCTTTTTAGAAGCTAATGTAAATTCTGTATGAATGGTATCAAAAGTAATCACACCTGCCTCCGCCTTTTCCAGAAAATTGATGCAACGCAATAAGGTTGTTTTACCCGATCCACTGGGACCCAAAATTACAACCACATCGCCCTTTTCCACTTTCATATCCACTCCCTTTAATACTTGGTTATTCTGAAACGATTTCCGAATTCCTTTGATTTCTAACATACTCTCACCTCACTTTTAAACATGCCGCTTCAAGCATTAAAAAATTCATTGCTAACAAGCCTTATATACCCTTAAATAGGTTTCCATCCTATGAAATACGAATTGTACCAAAGAGCATAATAAAATATAAATCAAAAATATGACCGTATATGCCTCTATATAATTATATCCATAAGAAGCCTCCATTTTTGCAATTGCTGTAATATCCTTTACTGTCATCAAAAAAGCAAGCGAAGTATTTTTTAATAAATTTACAGTAATATTACAGATATTAGGTAGTGCCGCAACAAAGGCTTGCGGAATAAGGATGCGTGTATACGCCCTTGCAGTGGAAAGCCCTATTGCCTGCGCCGCTTCCATCTGTCCACTATCTACGGTCAGAAGTGCCGACCGCAGCACCTCCGACATAGTGGCAATCGTATTTAGCGTAAAAACGGTATATGCATAAAAAATGGGATTCCAATCAAATACCTCAAATGGTAATCCTAATTGCTTAACAATCAGATTTAATACACTCGGGACTAAACTATAAAGAATCAATATTTGTAACACAATTGGAGTTCCTCTGATCAAAGATACATAAAGAGTGACACCTTTTCTGATTCCTTTCACTTGATTTATTTTTGCCACTGCCATAAAAAAAGCAATAGGGGTCGCAAACAATAAAGAAAATAATGTTAATTTGAGCGTCGTAGGGATTCCCGATAGTGCCATAAAAAAAGTATGCTTTGCAAATGCTAAATCAAATTCCATTATGTCACCCTCTTATTCTTCGATAATTTTAATTCTACTTTTGCAAACGTTTTCTCTATCAGAATTGTCATCCCCCAATAAATAATTGCCAGTGCCAGGTAGGTCTCCAATGCATACGAACCGTAATGATTTCCGATGATCAATTGTCCTTTTCCCATGATATCTATGAGTCCGATGGTATAGGCCAGCGTACCTTCTTTCATGAGTCCGATCAATGAATTACTGAAATTAGGAAGAGCGACCACCATACATTGGGGTAAAAAAATTCTGTAAAATGTCTGCAATTCAGATAGTCCGGCACTGACTGCGGCCTCGTATTGCCCTCTGTCAATCGATTCATAAGCGGTTCTCATCACTTCTGCCATGGTAGCTGCAAACAAAAGCGTAAATGTTATGATTACAAAAACTCCTTTGTGATAGTTGTTGATGTTCCATCTAAAGAGCACCTCAAGAAGTTCCGGAAGTCCATAAAATACGATGAATAGAAGGACTATGGACGGTGTGCATCTAAGAATGCAGATGTAAAAATCCGCCAGCAATTTGGGTATTTTTTTTCTCTGTATCTTGGCTTTTGCAAGGAAGAGTCCTAAAATGCTCCCCAAAAATACGGTTCCTATCATCACACATATGGTCACCAACAGATAGGGAAGCAATACCGGAATCACTTCCAATATAAAGATAGGTTTGAATGGTCTCATAACTGGTATCCTTCCCTTTCTACAAACTACTTCTGAATATACTGAAAAAGATCTTCCCCGAAATATTTTTCTTCTAATTCTAAAATTTTTCCACTTTCCGTTAATTGTTCTATTGCCTGATCATAGGCATCTGCAAGCTTCTGATCATTTTTGTTGAACAGTGGATAAGTCGGAATTGCCTGATAAATAGCGTAACTTAGTTTATCTGCATAATCATGATAGGCCCCCTTTGCTGATACAACATTATTTTCATACGATGTTTTGATATCAAAGAAAGCATCATACCTTCCTTCCACTACCCATGTATAGGCATCCGCAATTGTGAATGCATCAGACGCTTGTAGATCTACCGGATTATCCGGGTGTCCTTCATTATATTTTTCAACCACATTGTATTGCGCATTCTGTGGGGCAATTGGTACTAATTTTCCGCTAAAAGAAGCAAATGACTCCAGATCTTTGATCTGATCCGCATTTTCTGTCCGGTAAGTAATTCCAATGCTGCTCGCGCCGATATAGTTCTTTGGAAATATGAATTTCTTTGCTCGCTCTTCCGTAAACCAGGCTCCTTTTGTGCCAATATTATATTTACCGGATTCAACACCAATCAATAGATCGTCATCTGTTGTTGGCACATAAGAAAATTCGTATTGTGGTAGCAGTTCATCCACCGCCTTTAGCACCTGAACTTCAAAACCATCTGACTCCCCAGCTTCATTCACATAATCATAAGGGATGTAGGTCTGGGTATGCGCAATTGTTACCTCCTGAACTTTCTCACCAGAAGCTGGCTCACTATCTTTTCCATTTGTTTGAGACACTTTACTTCCACACCCAGTTGCTAAAAATATAATTCCCAACAAGCTTAGTGCCAGTGCTACTATTTTTTTTAAATTTTTCATAGTTTATTCCTCTCTTCGCCTGCTTCTCACGTTTAAACTCTGGCTGCTTTTTTTCTGACCCAATCAAGTCTATTCAGTTCGATATCACTAGGTATGGTACAATCTGCCCCTAATATAATTCCTTTCTTTCCGGCCTTACTGATGAGCTGCTCTGTAACAGACTCGATTTCTTCTCTGCTTCCCTTATAAAGGATGTCATTTACTGTATTTGCAAATCCACCGATGACAGCCCTACCTCCAAACAGTTTCTTACCTTCTTCAAGACTGACATTTTCTATTGTAACTGCCCAGTTTATTGCTTTTGCCGGATAATCTACATAGAGGGAGAGATCATTTCGTGCTCCTTCAAACCCACAGATATGTAGAATATTATACGCACTTACTTTATTTGCCTCTTCCAATACCGTTCTTTCGCTTGGTGCTATAATTTTTAGATAATCTGTCTTTTTTATTTCGGGAATGTTCTGTACGCTTACATAAATTCCATCTGCTTTTCCCTCTGTTATGACACGTCTCGATAATACTTTAATATCCTCTGCGATTACATCCAAGACATGTTTTAACCCAATTGGATCTTCTTTATAATAATCTTCAAGTGTTGTCTTTTTTTCAGAACCTCTTAACAAAAATTTTACATAGGTAGCAGGTGCAAAAATATTAAAAAATGTTGGTGTATCTTTTCCAAAAGCATCTGTTAACTCCTTTACTAACCTTACTTGTTTTTCAATCCATGGATGATGTTCCCCAATTGGCTCCAAATTTTTAAGTTCGCTCATACTTGCAGCGTTTGCAAGAGCGTTGTTTGGATATGCAAAAAATCCATCACTCATTAATTTTACAAAATCCGGCTGAAAGTCATTTACGAACTTCTTATGCCCCGCTATATTTTTCTGGATGATTTCATCCCGATAAGCACCTTGGTTAAATTCATCACCCACTACAAAATGAAACCAAAAACCTACCGGAACTCTGCCTACCTCTTCATTATTGAACGCTTTTAATACGATTTCTCTATTTGACATCTTTTCTCCCATTCTATTTTCTACAGATTAATATGCTAGGTATCGTATTAACATCGTTCACTTTTCCCATTTTTTCTTCTTAATTTAATACTCTCCATTCAAATACCCCTATGTCTTTTTAATTCCTACCTATTAAGTATGATTAGTATGTTTTGTTTTATATCATATGCGCAATTTTAGAAAATGTCAACCTTTTAAATAGAAAAGCAAAAAAATAACCGTGCTTTCATCAAAGCACAGTTATTTTTACTCCTGCTAAAACTTATTTATATTAATCTTTGTATACCAATGCATAAGAAGTAGTCGGATAATCTGTCACAAAAGTAATCGTATCACCATTGCTATCCAGATCATCATAGGAAAGCACTCCTGTCTGACCGATTCCTAATAGCCGAAAGCTTCTTCCTGCTTTTTTAAATTCTTCTGGTATCGTAAGGGTATATTGGTACGGTATATCGGTTTTTGATAATATCGTCTTATTGGCATCATTTGTGGTTACTGTAATATTAAATGTGGTTGCAAAGGTATCTTCTCCGATAAATGCGGCATATGCCTGATATGCTTCTTTCCCTTGATATCTTCTGGTTCCTGTCACGATATAAGAAGGAACTGGAGACGGCGATGTAATCTTACAGATTGATTTGTAGATGTTCCCATTCCAATTTGTAGCCAGATCATCCCAAGGCACTTCACTATCGGTTGCACTATAGACATTCTGTATGGTAGGATTGGTACTCCCCTGAAATGCGGATGCCAGACTACTGTTATCTAAAATATATGCTCTTCCTATTCCACTGGATTGTGCCAGAGACCTGATACTATCCATACTGGTATAGGGAATTGTCCCAATCATATTCGTTGTAACATCCGAACCATAAATTCTGATAATCGGATTGGGATCTATTTTATAAAATGTAGTATAATCTGTTATAAATGTCTTACTACTTAGAGATATATACTTTAATTTCGGAAGATCATAAAATACATAAGCTCCTATCGAGGTAATGGTATCATCAATCGTTACGTTCTGACATTCGCAAGTAGACCACGGACGTTTCCCCAATTCCCAATAATCATAGTCAGGAATCGCACCCGATCCCGTCACACGGACCGCTCCCTGTGTGACCTCCACCTTGACCTGCGTTCCCTCCAACTGATATACACCATTTCCAAGAGCAATCCAACTCATAGCTTGTGCAGCTCTTGCTGGCATTGGCGCTATGATAGAAACCAAAAATAAAGTCATCACTGCTGCTAAACAAAGCAACCAGTACTTTCCTATCTTCTGTTCTTTTTTATTCATTAAATTCTCCCTTCACAATAATTACTGATATACTTGTAGTGTATCTCGAAGTTCTTCATTAATCAATAACTATATCTAATTTTATAAAAATGGATTATAAAATCTGTTTCCATCATAGTATGTTACTGTCAATCCCACGATCATAAAAATAATTGCAAACGCAATCACAAAATAATCGTTTCTCTTCAAAGATTTACCAGAATACCAGGTTCTTTTCTTATATTTTCCAAATCCCCTTAGTTCCATCGCATTACTTACCACATCAATTCGATCCATACTTGAGAATACCAGTGGAAAGATTATGGCTGAAACATGTTTGATCCGGTCCTTGAATGGTGCTTTTTTTGACATTTCAATCCCTCTGGCTTCCTGGGCGTTCTTTATTTGATGAAAATCATCCTGAATATCCGGTATATAGCGTAGTGCAATGGCAATCGCATAACCAATATGATAGCTTACTCCGACCCGATTCAGAGAGGCTGCAAACTCAGAAGGATTTGTCGATACAATAAACATCAGAACGGCTGGAACAATCGTAAAATATTTGATTAAAATATTACATTCATAAAATAATTGTTCCAGCGTGATAGAATAATTGCCAAATAAATGAAGCAGTATTGTTTCTGTTCCATAAATCTTGTTTCCCTGATAAGGGGCAAAGAAAAAAATAGCAATCAGGTTGATACTTAAAAAAATACCTATAAACTTAAATAGTGTACTAATCTGCTTCCATTCTGTTTTCGATATCCCAAAAATAAAAAGACTAAAAAAGAACATAACACCCAGAACTCTGGTATCAAAGGTCATCATACTCGTAATCGACCATGTCAGAAAAAAAATTAATTTTGTTACACCGCTAAGTCTGTGGATCCAAGTGTCTTTTTCTTCATATGTAAGAATTCTTCCGTTCATTTGTTCTTTCCTTCCTTTCATATGAAATAAAATAATCCACAAAATCCGTAGTATCCTCAATACCACATTTTATTGCCAACTCATATAAGGATGTCTTTTTTAAATAGGCTTTCCGTATAATTTCCTCATTGGTCAGAATATGTGCAGGGGTATCGATCGCTAAGAGACTTCCATCTGCTATTACAATGGTTCTGTCTGTATATTCCAACATAAGGTGCATGTCATGTGTAATCATAATGATTGTAATTCCAAATCTTTTATTGATCTTTTTCAGAAATTCCATGATCTCCGTATAGTGTCTATAATCCTGTCCGGCAGTAGGCTCATCCAGTATTAGAATTTCCGGATTCATCACGAGAATGGAGGCTATCGTAACTCTTTTTTTCTGTCCAAAACTTAATGCAGATATCGGCCAATTCCGAAAAGGATACAATCCACATATCTGTAACGTCTCATATACTCTTTGATTTACTTCATCCTCTGGCACTCCACGTACTTTTAGTCCTAATGCGACCTCGTCAAATATCATCGCTTTGGATATCATTTGATTGGGATTCTGCATGACCAATCCAATCTTTTCTCCACGTTCCTTAATGGATAATTCTGAAATATCATTATTCCTCCATAAAATCTGCCCACTGTCCGCATGAAAAAAGCCACATACCAGATTTGATAACGTGGTCTTTCCGGCACCATTTTTTCCGACAATACTTAACATTTCTCCTTTGTTGATCGCAAAGTTAATATCCTTAAGAACGGGTCTTTTCCCTTGATAGGAAAAGTTTAGATTTTTTATCTGAAGTAACCTATCATCTATTGTAGGAACTTTTTTCCATTTCTCTTTTTGATACCACTGAAATACTTTTTCTTTATAATCAGAAATATTCATGTGCGCTATATGCTGCGGATGATTATGTTCCTGAATTCTGCATCCAGCGTGTTTCAGCGCGCTGATATATAACGGTTCTCTGATGCCCTGCTCTCTTAGTATATCGCTTGCCAAAATACGATCTGGTGTCGTATCCGCTATAATCATTCCATTACCCATCACAACAACCCGGTCTACCTCACAATGTAGGACATCTTCCAACCTATGTTCAATAATTATGATCGTTGCATTTTTTTTCTTCTGAATCTCATCAATCAGTTCAATCGCATGCTTTCCTGTAGCAGGATCCAGATTGGCTAACGGCTCGTCAAAAAGCAGAATGTTCACATTGTCTATCATAACACCTGCCATGGATACTCTCTGCTTCTGCCCTCCAGACAGAGCCGTGGGGGCATGATGCAGAAGTGATGATACCTCTACCAGGGAGGCTGCATCCTCCACTTTCTGTATCATCTCCTCCTGAGAAATTTTATCATTCTCTAAGACAAACGCAATATCCTCTGCCACTGTCAGACCAATAAACTGCCCATCGGAATCCTGTAATACGGTCCCGACCTTTTTGGACATACCAAAAATACCAAGATCTGCTGGATTCTCACCTTCAATTGTGATAGTTCCAGTAATTTTGCCTGGATATGAAAAAGGGACCAGCCCGTTTAAACAATTTGCCAAGGTTGATTTCCCCGATCCGGATGGTCCTATGATCAATACCTTCTCTCCGGGATAAATGGAAAGATTAATATCCCGGAGCGTAGGCTCTACTTGTGATCGATATTTAAATGAAAAATCTTTAAACTCGATAATTGGTTTCATAAATTAATCTTCTTTCTTAAGACTTGATGATTTTGCCCCGATTTTACTATATCCTGCTGCAATCAATGTACCCAATATCGCAGTGATAATGATGTTTCCAAGAAAAGCAAAGAACCCTTGTGCAAATACCTTATTTGCTGGTTCTGCATAGATTAAAATATCAAGGACCGGTGCTACTAAAATCCATGCTGCAGCATTTGCTACTATCTGAATCACATTGAACAGAATCATATTTTTTTTATCAAATGCACCTTCTTTAATTGCGAATTTTTTTGTAAACAGACCAAGCAGAACACCAAAAATCACCTCTGGAAATACCCAGCTCCACCAAATACTTCCATAGAACAAGGCATCGCCCAATGCATGTCCGATCAAACCAACTGCTCCCCCTACGAATGGTCCAAATACAGCTGCAAAAAACGCAAGTAAAGCTGCTCTTGGTTGTAATGCAGTGTTGGGAATAAATCCCATTGGGATCTGCACCTGCGTCAAAACCGTAAACAATGCAGTTCCGATTCCAATTGCTACCACTTCCTTAATTCCAATTTTTTTCATTTCTCTTCTCCTTTACCCTCATGTAAATCTTTTCCTCAATCGTATTTTATTTTCATCTTAATAATACATTCATATTCTTACATAATTCAAGCATTTCCTACTATTTTCCAATATATCTCTCACGATTATTCCCCATCTTTATGCTTTCCTGTCATAATCGTCCAAGAAATAGTATTCTTCTGCATCTTTATGATACCCTAAAACCCTGTTAACATTAATATTCTGAACGCTCTTAAAAATATTTGTTTCTATCACATTGCTCATGGTTCTGAATTGCTGAACCAATCCCTTCATCTCATCTCGTTTAGAACCTTTCATTCCACCGCAGCTACTGCAACTTTCCGTAAACCGGCAGGCACATTGGATAAATTGAAGCTGATTGTAATCTCTCCACGCCAATACATCCTCTTCTTTAATCAGATACATCGGACGTATCAACTCCATCCCTTCAAAATTCTGACTATGAAGTTTTGGCATCATAGTCTCAATTTTACCACTATATAACATACCCATTAGTATCGTTTCAATCACATCGTCATAATGATGTCCCAAAGCGATCTTATTACATCCTAATTCTTTCGCCTTACTATATAAATAACCACGCCGCATTCTGGCGCACAGATAGCACGGACTATCCTCTACGGTTGCAACAATATTAAAAATATCTGTTTCAAAAACGGTCAGAGGTATTTGCAGTAATTTTGCATTATCCAAGATGATCTGCCAGTTTTCTGCATTATAACCAGGATTCATGATAAGAAATACCAAATCAAAATTATTCTTTCCGTGACGCTTCATTTCCTGAAGAAGCTTTGCCATCAGCATGGAATCTTTTCCGCCTGAAATACACACCGCAATTTTATCACCATCTTGTATCAGCTGGTACTCATTGACTGCTTTTGTAAATCTACGCCAAACCCCTTTCCTGAACTTTTTGATGATACTCCGTTCAATTTCTTTGCTCTTTAACAGAGCCTCTTCTTCCTTTCCTACCATACTACTTAAAAGTAGCCTTAAATAGGATCGGTAACCGCCTTCAATATTATAGGCCATATATCCATGTTCTTCTAATAATTCAACAATATTTTGACTTTTATCCCCTGTATGACATAAAACATAAACCTTTTTTCCTTTTGGGAGTTTCTCTATATTTTCTTCAAACCGATCCATCGGAATGGAAACAGCATTCAAAATACTTCCTTTTATATAATCTGCTTCTGAACGGATATCAACAATCACGCCCTCCTGCATGTCGGCCTTCTTAAGTTCTTCTATCGTAATGTTATTCATGGAAACCTCTCTTTTCTTTGTACACTCATTGTGTTACCAGATATATGTTATTACATTTTCAGACATTTGTCATGCGTTTTCATTACGATTTCCAATTTGTATTGATTGGTAAAACCACTTTAAAAACATTACGTCTTTATGAAGAATTGGGACTTTTGATGCCTGATTTTATGAAAGAAAACAAATACCATTATTATTCATCTGAAAAGGTCACGGAACTTTTGTTTATCAATGAAATGAAATCCTATGGCTTTTCGTTAGAAGAAATCAAACGTGTAAAAGCTAAGGCTGATAACAAGTCCTTCTGTGAATTTCTTAAGCGGAAGCATAAAGAAATGGAGCTTACTATCCAACGACAAAAGCAAATTTACAATATGCTAACACAAAAGATTCAGCTTTTGCAATCCAGCGAAAAAACACCAGAGAAGGAACCAGAAAATTACTTGATTGATATGGTATCTCTTCAAGACGAAAATGCGGTGTGCTGCCGCGATTGGGTCAACATAGAGGATGTTGGAAGATTGATTGGCAAAGCTTACGAATATACCGTACGATATTCCCTTGAGCCAACCGATTCCCACAGGGTTATTTATCATAGTTCGGGCAACAGTTCTCCTGATGAATCATGGGATCTCGAAGTTTGTATACCGGTCAAAAATGTATATGAATCGGTTGATTTTTTGACACAACTGATCAGTTCCCAGCTCTATGCCCGGGCACTGCACAAAGGTCCATTCAGCCAAACTGGAAAAGCACATGCTGCAATGGTAGACTGGATCACAGAAAATCATTATGAAATTACTGGAGATCCCTTTGAAAAAGTCAAAGCAGTAAAGCAATCTGTTTTTAATCCAAACAATATAGAAATTGAAGTGTATTATCCGGTAAGCGTCTGTGAAAGAAAGGAAAAGTAGATGAGTATTATAAAGAATATTACAGATATGACATGGGTTGAAATCCATGAATTGGATAAGACAAAAACCGTTTTGTTTCAAACTATCGCTCCGATAGAAGAGCACAGCCATCATCTTCCGCTCGGCACCGATGTTTTTGAAGGAGAACACTGGAGAAAAAAAACAATTTCTTTACTTTCAGAAAGGCTACCGGACTTTACGTTCCTTTCGATGCCACCAATGCCAATAGCTTGCGCGGGCGCCACCGGATTTTATGGCAACATCCATTACAAACCTCAAACAGTTAAATTAATTGTAAAGGAGTTGTTAGAGAATATCGTATCTTGGGGCATTAAGAACATGATTATTATTGCATCCCATGCCGATCCCATTCACCTGATTGCCGTCGAACAAGTCTGTGACGAAATCAATACCATACACGGTGTATGCGCTATTTCCCCGATGGGGGCAATCTTTTCCGCAGACGAGCTCGGTATTTGAAATAAGCGAGCATGAAATGATGTCTTCTGCCTGTGTCCTTACAAAAATGTCACAATATGGTCATTTGGGGTTCCCTTCTTTGGCGGATCCCTCATTAGGAAATGAGCTTAACCAAGGCGCAGCAGACAGTCTTACAAGGGCAGTCCTTGCTTTTGTAAAACGGGAGAATTATCAGCAATATTGCCACCATTTTTTATATGATAAAATGAAAATTTAAGGAAGAAGGCGCTTGCGCCTTCTTCCTTTGTGAGATTTAGTAATCCTTCGCAGCCGTATTTTGGCTGCTTAGAATTAGTTCTCACACTTTACACTATTCCACAATTCCACCTTCCACAACTAAGTTCTCTGGATCTGCCGCATTCCCATAGACAGGTGCCAGAGTAGCCTCATAGTCCGCATGGAAAAATTTTTCCTCTGCAAGAGCTTTAATTTCATCGTTAATCCAATTCAATAATTCTGTATTGCCTTTCTGTACGGCTGGGGCTATGGTATCAAGACTACCAAGGGATTCTATCCCTACATGATATCCTTCATTCTCAATCGCCCATGCAAGTACTTCTGTATTATCCGTAGAAAGTGCATCGCCACGACCGTCTAATAATGCATTAAATGCTTCACTATATTGATCAAACTTCAATAATGCGACATCCGGATAATTTTCTGTGAAGTAGGTCTCTGCTGTGGTTCCTTTACTTACAATTAATGTCTTTCCATTTAACTGTTGCGGTTCTGTAATGGAAGCACTGTCTGGTGATACCACTCCGAGGGCGACCTTCATATAAGGAAGTGCAAAATCTACTTTTTCAGCACGTTCATCTGTAACCGTAAAGTTCGCTAAGATAATGTCCACTTTTGCTGTCACCAGATATTCAACCCGGCTTGCTGCTTCTACTGGAACAAATTCTACTTCCACTCCCAGATCTTTTGCGATTCGATTCCCAAAGTACACATCATAGCCTTGGTATATTCCATTTTCATCCACATAACCAAACGGTTTCTTATCACTGAAGACTCCTATTATAATTTTACCACTATCTTTGATCTCCTGTAATGTTCTGGCAGTTCCTATAACCGCTTCTTCATTTGCGGTAGAAGAAGCAACCTCGTTTGCTACTTTAGTCGTAGATGCTGTATTTGCATTTCCACATGCGGTCAAAACTCCAACTGTTACTGCTGTTGTCAGCAGCATCGTGATTACTTTGTTCCATCTTTTCATAATTTTTTCCTCTCTTTTATTAGCTAATTATATATTTGCACCTGTGTGTCAGGCGTCAAATTCAAAAATGTGTAAAAATTTTCTTGCTCTTTCCGTCTTCGGATTTTCAAAAAAATCCAATGGATTGTTTTCTTCCACGATCTTACATCCGTCAAGAAATATGATTCTGTCTGCAATTGCTTTTGCAAACTGCATCTCATGCGTGACAATCACCATCGTCCTACCATTTTTTGCCAACTGTAACATAACATCCAATACTTCTCTCACCATCTCCGGATCGAGTGCTGCGGTTACTTCATCAAATAAAATTACTTGCGGATGCATGCATAAGGCGCGTACAATTGCAACTCTTTGCTTCTGCCCACCGGACAACTGTCTTGGATAGGCATCTTTCTTTTCTATTAAGCCGACTCTATTGAGTAGTTCTTCCGCCTCTTTTCTTACCTCAATTTTATTTCTATGCTGTGCCTTCATTGGTCCAAGGCAGATATTATCCATAATGCTCATATGAGGAAACAAGTCGTAGCTTTGAAATACCATGCCTATCTTTTGCCGGATAAGATGCATCTTTTTATTCTCATTACGGATGCGCTCCCCCTGCAAGAATATCTCTCCTCCCTGAATATTCTCAAGACCATTGATACACCGTAGTAACGTACTTTTCCCACATCCGGAAGGACCTAAAAGAACCACGACCTCTCCTTCCCTTACATCCAGCGAGATATCATCTAATACAACGGTCTCTCCATATTTCTTCTCTAAATTTTTAATAGACAATACCACTTTCTTTTCCTTACTATTCATATACCTGCTCCCAACTATAACCTTTTATCCGTTTTCTAATGTTTCATTCCTGCCATATTCTCTCTAATTTAGTAGATAATTTGGATATCGGATAACAGACTGCAAAATACAGAAAAAATATAACACCATAAATCCAGATTGCAGCAGATGGTACCGCTAATCGATTGGCTTCAATGATTTGTTGTCCTACCTTTACTACCTCTACGACCCCAATTAATACAATGAGTGAAGTCGTCTTGACCATCCTGGTTACCAGATTGATTGCTAAAGGAATTAATCTGCGGACCGTTTGCGGAATGATGATATAACCATATACCTGTGACATCGTAAGACCCAGAGCCTTACCGCTTTCATATTGATGCTTTGGAATCGACTGCAAAGCACCACGAACCAAATCACCCATTTCTGCTGTCCCCCACATGGTAAAGACGATAATTGCAGCAGTTTCTCCCGACAGTTTCAATTGTAGTGCTTTTGTGGCACCGAAATATACGATAAACAATAATACCAACTGCGGCATTGTTCTGATGAACTCCAAATATAACCTGCTAATACCCTTTATCATTGGATTTTTCAAATTCATGACCATACCCAGTAAGATACCAATCAGAATAGAAAAGGCTACGGATAGTAAGGAAATGCGAATCGTTATCCATAATCCACCCAGCAATCTTATCAGATTTTTTCCTTGAAACAGTACGTTAATTCCCCATTCCTGCATATCTTAATTTCCTTTCAATGAAACTAAAAATAATTGATATTGGCAGTAAAATAACCAAATATGCTACTACTAACATCATAAGAGCCTCATCTGTCTTATAGTACAGACCGATTAAATCTTTTGCGACGTACATAAGATCTGGCAATGCTACTGCACTGAATACAGATGTTTCTTTTATCAAAAAAATAATATTCGCACTAAATGCAGGCAAAGAAATGGCAATAGCCTGCGGCATTATAATAAATTTAAGGATTTGAAACTTTGTTAATCCAATACTCATACCTGCTTCTATCTGAATCTGGGATATGGCTTCCATACCACTGCGAAATGCCTCCGCCATATAACTTCCACCGAGAAATATCATACCCACAATCGCGCAAGTTTCAGAACTAAGACGGATTCCCACCTTTACCAATCCAAAGTAAAGAAAAAATAATTGAATGAGCAAAGGAGTATTCCTTGACAATTCAATGTAAATGCCTGCTATTTTCCCTAAAATTGGAACCTCATAATATCGGACCATACTGCACAGAAATCCCAAAAAGACAGATCCCATGATACCAATGCATGCGATTCGGATCGTTAACTTCGCCGCTTCGAAATATAGTGGTATATATTCGTTTATAAATGTTATATCCATTATTTTTTCATTTCCTTCAATTCCTAGTATTTATATAGGTTTAATATATTTATTATATTATAATGAATTCCTACTCTTGTCAACACTCTATTTTTATATCAGACAAATGGTAGTTGATTCGTATTTTCTATAAAGTAAAAAACCTACAAGCATTATATACACTTGCAGGTCTTTTAGTACCGCTGATCTAGATAATTTGAAGAAAATACCGATGTACGCTTCTATCATCTGTTAATTCTGGATGAAATGCCAGGCCGATCTGATTGCCATATTGTGCCGCCACCACATGATCGTTTACACTTGCTAAAATTTCTACCCCTTTTTCCACTTTTTCTATATAAGGCGCTCTAATGAATCTAAGTGGGATTCTACCGATTTTTGAAACATCACACTCTGTTACAAAACTTCCTAATTGTCTTCCAAAAGCATTTCTCTTGACCGTAATTGGCATGGTTCCAAAATAAATTTGTTCTTCCTTAGAAATATGTTCCGCTAAAAGAATCAATCCGGCACAAGTCGCCAAAACGGGCATTCCAGAGTTTATCTTTTCCTTTAACGGTTCCAACAATCCAGAATCTCTTAACAGCTTTCCCATTACGGTACTTTCACCACCTGGTAATACCAATGCATCAAAGCAATTCTGTAAGTCTTCCTTTTTCCTAAGTTCAACCGGCTCTGCCCCAAGTTCTTCCAATATCCTCTCATGCTCCATAAAGGCACCCTGCAGCGCCAGTACTGCAATTTTCTTCTTCATTTATACTCCTCTTTTAGACATTAGAAGTGAAATTTCCTCTTCATTAATGCCTACCATTGCTTCTCCTAAGTCCTCTGACAGCTCTGCCAGAATTTGAGCATCGTTGTAATTTGTAACTGCTTTTACAATAGCTGCTGCCCGTTTTGCAGGATTACCTGATTTAAAAATGCCAGAACCGACAAAAACTCCCTCTGCCCCAAGTTGCATCATAAGTGCAGCATCTGCGGGTGTTGCCACACCTCCTGCTGCAAAGTTTACAACTGGCAGTCTTCCATTCGTATGAACATATAATACCAATTCATAGGGAACTTCCAGTTCTTTTGCCGCATGGAACAGTTCCTCCTTTCGCAATGCTGCCAGTTCTGCTATTTGTCTGTTCATTTTTCGCATATGGCGGACTGCCTGTACGATATCCCCTGTTCCCGGCTCTCCTTTTGTACGAATCATAGAAGCTCCCTCATTGATTCTGCGAAGCGCTTCTCCTAAATCTCTTGCACCGCATACGAAGGGTACTTTAAAATTCTTCTTGTCAATATGATACGTATCATCTGCTGGCGACAATACTTCACTCTCATCAATATAATCAATCTCGAGTGCTTCCAAGATCTGTGCTTCCACAAAATGTCCGATTCTGGCTTTTGCCATGACCGGTATGCTGACTGCATTCTGAATGCCTCTTATCATCTTTGGGTCACTGGTGCGGGCTACCCCACCAGCCTGCCGGATATCAGCAGGAATTCTCTCCAGTGCCATGACTGCACACGCTCCTGCCTCTTCAGCAATTTTAGCCTGTTCTGGAGTGGTCACATCCATAATCACTCCCCCCTTTAACATTTGAGCAAGCTCCTTATTCAACTGGTATCTGTTATTCTCCATATTAGCCTCCTGTCAATTTGCGCTGTTACTTAATAGTTTCATGTTCCTTATCATACACTTTATTTGGTATGTTTTATATATCCATTTCTTATATATTTATACATACCAATTTTATGCTTAAAGAGTGCGCATCCTGCACGGAAAGCTTGTTTACTGTAGCACAGTGTCTTCTATAAATTAAAAATAGCAGGGAATGATTCCACATTCTCTGCTACTTTCAAATAAAAAGATCATTTATATAATTCATACAATTTCAGCACTTGTTCATAAGGACGTAAGCCTGCTGTACCACTGGTTTCGGATAACGAGCATGCGGCACATGCCGTTCCGAGCTTCATGGATTCTTGTAATGATTTCTTTTTATAAGCTCCATATAAGATACCGCTGCAATAAGCATCCCCTGCTCCAGTAGATCCTTTGATATATCCTTCCGGCAAACGAAGACTAGTTACTTTTGTCATTTCTTTAGTTTTACAATCGATTCCATATCCGCAAGATGGCGAATGGATGATTGCCCATGTAGTTACACCGCACTTTACTAATTCTTTCAATGCGAGGTAAACATTTTCTTCCTTGATTTTACCATCTTTCAGGATTTTAATCCCTGTAATCATCTCGGCTTCAATTTCATTTATCGTGCAGTAATCTGTATACTTCAGAGCTGCTTTTACAATATCTCCACCTCGTCCACTTGTTTCTGATACCATATCGATGGAAGTCTTCATCCCCAGTTCTCTCGCACGATGCAAAATTTTAGCTCCATGTGTACCATATTCTGCATCCGGCTCATCTATCTTTTTCATAAGGAGGATATATTCCAAATGAAAGATATCTGCAGATACCTGTTCCCAGTCGATGGCATCTTCATCATATGCATCACTAGCTGCTGGTAAATAGAAAAAAGTCCTCTGGTGATTGTCCTGTGCATCCATCACCATCGTCATAGATGTTTCTCCATTCTCAACCACATTCTGCAAGATAATATTAGGATACTCGGAAAGTGTCTCTTTTATAAATTCTCCATTGCTATCTTCTCCAATAATCGCACTCACTTTTACAGGTAAATTGGCATCTAGTTTTGCAAGATCCAGGATCAAATTTCCAGTACCGCCAACGGCTCTGTCTGTAGCCCTGATATTGGTAAGCTTCCCTTGATCCGGATAACTGTCGATTAAATAATAATTATCTGCTATTAGTGATCCTGCTACTGTAATTCCTTTTCCTATCATACGCAACACCTCTGTATATGCTTTAGTCATATTTCACTTTCTCATTTGGTTTTTTTGTTTCTGAGATAATCTATAAATACTGCTAATAGAATTACCACACCTTTTACTACATACTGCCAGAAAGAATTTACATTCAATAAATTCAAACCATTATTCAGCACTCCGATGATAAGACCGCCAATGATTGTTCCACCAATCTTACCACTTCCTCCTGCCATACTCGTTCCACCGACTACAACTGCCGCAATGGCATCCATTTCAGCACCATCACCGGCTGTCGGTTGTCCCGAATACATACGGGAAGCTAATACAATACCAGCCAAACCTGCCATAACACCAGAAAATGCATGTACAAAAAATTTTACTTTTGCCACGTTGATTCCCGAAAACTCTGCTGCCTGTTGATTGCCACCGACTGCATACATATGACGCCCAATTTTAGTTTTATTCATAATAATTGATGTAACGATTAATACCACCACCAGAATCACAACTGGGGTAGGAATGGATCCCATGTAACCAGCACCAATGAACTGCCATTCTTTCGTCACTACACGAACTGGAGAACCACCTGTATATACATACGCCAGACCTTTTGCAATATTCATTGTAGCAAGTGTTACAATAAAGGGAGGAATCGTGGTTCTTGAAATCACAAGGCCATTGAACATACCAACTGCCAGCCCTACCAGAACTCCTATGATTATAGCAATTCCAATAGGCATATTATAACGCGAAACACATCCGGCTGCAATACAACCTGATAACGCAATGATAGAACCAACTGACAAATCAATTCCACCTAGTATGATTACCATTGTCATACCGCACGCCAGATAGAGATTTGTTGATATCTGTCTCAATACATTAAATAAATTCTTTGGTGTAAAAAACGAACCCCTCGTTGCCGGATATACCGATAAAAAAATACATAACACCAAAAAGGCAACGATGATACCTAAATTATCCTTGAAATATGTCTTGATCCTCTTCTGAAACTTAGAAGATGAAGTGTTTTTTATTACTGTCTTTGTCTGTGTCATTTTTGTTCCTCCTCCACATTTTAAACAGCCGCTAATCTCATGATGTTTTCCTGAGTCACTTCATCATGATTGAGACAACCTCTTACTTTACCGCCTGCCATAACATAAATCCGATCACTCATATTTATAATTTCTGGCAATTCCGATGAAATCATAATAATAGACATTCCAGATTTGACCAGTTCATTCATAATCGAATAGATCTCTGATTTTGCTCCTACATCGACCCCTCTGGTCGGCTCATCCAGGATCAGGACCTTCGGATGCGTTGCAAGCCAACGTCCAATCATTACTTTTTGCTGGTTTCCACCAGACAGATTTCCGATCATCTGCTCTCTGGATGGCGTTTTTGTATCCATCAGATCAATATATTTTTGAGTGATTTCATCTTCTTTCTCATGATTCACAAATATACCCTTGATAAATTGATCCAGGACTTCAATTGTTGAATTATATTCCACACTTTGTATTTTATATAAACCCTCAAGTTTTCTATCTTCCGGAACCAGTGCAATGCCCGCTTTCATAGCCTGTACTGGTGAAGTAACCCTGATTTCTTTACCCTCGAGAAATATTTTTCCGGTATATTCTCTAGTCAACCCAAAGATACATTTCATCACTTCACTGCGTCCTGCTCCAACGAGACCCGCAAATCCTATGATTTCACCTTTTTTTAACTCAAAACTAGCTCCCTTTGCCATATTTCCATCCGCAATATCAACACATTTTAATATTACTTCCTTCGTATTCTGATAATCTCTTGTATAATAATGATCCAGTTCACGACCTACCATCATTGCAATCAATTTGTCTTTCGTGGTATTTTTCACAACTTCTGTTCCCACATAGGTACCGTCGCGCATGACGGTAACTCTGTCACATATTTCTTCTAATTCGCTCATTTTATGAGAAATATAAATAATTCCCACACCTTTTTTAGTAAGTGCTCTCATGGTTTCGAATAAGAACGCAACCTCCTTATCTGAAATAGAAGAAGTCGGTTCATCCATGACCAAAATCTTCGATTGAAAAGAAATTGCTTTTACAATTTCGACCATTTGTTGTTGCGCAATGGTCAAATCTTTTATTAAGGTATCCGCATCGATATGCATATCATAATCATCCAATAATACTTGTGCATCCTGATTCATTTTATCTTTATTTACAAATCCTGCTACCTTCGGTTCTCTTCCTAAAAATATATTTTCTGCTACACTCATGTGCGGGACTAGAACGAGCTCCTGATGGATTATTGCGATCCCTTTCTTCTGAGCAGATAATACATCTTGAATCTCCACTTTTTCACCATCTATTATGATCTCTCCCTGATCCGCTATATAAATACCTCCAAGGACTTTAATCAGTGTTGATTTCCCAGCACCATTTTCACCTAACAACGCATGTACTTCACCCGCGTGCAATTCAACATTAACATCTTTTAAAGCATATACACCTGGAAATTTCTTATGTATATTTTTCATTTGTAATAACACTGTTTCACTCAAATGATCACCTGCTTCTTTCTATTAATACTAGGAAAGTGCTTTATCCTAATTCGACCGATAAAGCACTTCCTGTTTTTCATCCTATGTGAGATTTAGTGATTCTTGGCTGCCGTATTATGGCTGCTTAGAATCTCTTCTCACATTCTTTTCACACTTACCGTCATTCCGCTACAAGACACTTGCGTCTTCTTGTGTGAGATTTAGTGATCTTGGCTGCCGTATTATGGCTGCTTAGAATCTCTTCTCAAATTCTTTTCACACTTACCGACATTCCGCTACAAGACGCTTGCGTCTTCTTGTGTGAGATTTAGTGATTCTTAGCTGCCGTATTATGGCTGCTTAGAATCTCTTCTCACACTATTGCCATCCGTCTGTTCCATAATCTGCCACATTATCTGCTGTGATCAGGAATGTTTCGACAGGATATCTTGCTTCGACTTTTTCACCAGATAATAGTTTGTACATAATATCCACCGATGTATTTGCAATATTAATCGGCGACTGTGCTCCTGTACCTTCAATTAATGAGGTTCCTGATGCTAGTTCTGCTTTGATATCAGGTGAGCCGTCAACACCGTAAATCTTACATTCTTTAATACCTGCTGCATTGGCCGCTGCCAAAGCACCCAGTGCTGTCGGATCATTGCCTCCAAAGATTGCTACAACATCACCATGTGCCTGTAGTAAATCTTCTGATATTCCCATAGCTGTTTCCAGATTACCTTTTGCATCCTGCTGTGCCACTATGTTAAATCCTTTTCCCTCAATGGCATCCAGAAAGCCTTTTGTTCTATCTACTATTGAATTCATGGTAGGAGAATCCAGAACGATAATATCTCCGCCCTTCGGACATTTCTTTACTAAGTCTTCTCCACATACTTTACCCGCATTGTAGTTATCTGAACCTGCGTAAGATGCTACATAGGATAAGTCTGCCACTTCTGTATCAAAGTTAATAATCGGTATCCCTGCTTCTTTTAATTGGTCTAATGCAGGAAGGATACCTTCTGCTTCAGCTGGATTTAAAAAGATCGCATCGATTCCCTGAGATATCATATCTTCAATTTGTGTGATCTGTAATGATACATCATTTGCCGGATCCGTTGTTATCAACGTATCACCATTTGCTTCCACCTTATCCCTGATGGTCTGCTCCAGAATGACAAAAAATGGATTGGTACCATCCATACAGGTATAACCAAATGTATAGCTTTCTTTATTTCCTACTGCAGCTGCCGCATCTGATGTAGCTTCTTCCGCTACTGTTTCTGCCGCTTCTGTCGCGGACTGTGCTGCTTCCCCCTTTTCCCCTGTCTTTGTGCTTCCACAACCTGCCAGTATCGTTACTGCCATACTGACACATAGTAATACACTCAATACTTTTCTTTTCATACTTTTCGTACCCCCGTGTGCTATTTTTTGTTTACATGTACATTTTATCCATTTTTATTCATTTTCACACCTGAGGTTTGTAATTAATTTCTTATGACATTTGTAATATTTTATTGTTTTAATAAGGAGGTCACATTCCGCTGCACGATTTTTAATGTACTTTCCACGTTCTTATCATCCGTTAAGATCTTGTTTATTTCTCCTTCTGCAAGAATCATTGTCTCATGATATTTGTTAAATTTAGGAGCAATGACCCCCTTTTCTATTACGACATCTAAAAGAGCATTATCTATGACACGTTCTCTCTCATCCGTGTCTTCACTTAAAATGATCTCTGCCTCTTTTGAGCTCGTCACATTACGCAATACGGACGCACCTTGTGAATATCGAAAAATATCAAGCTGGTTATCCTTATTATAAGTAAATAGTTTGAGCAATTCCCACGCAAGTTCTTTCTGCTTACTCTGTTTCCCAATACCCATTAAAAGTGTATTTACCTCTGATACATTATCTCCATCCAGTCCAGACGGCAACGTAATACAATCCCATTTAAAGGTGGAATATTTTTTTATTTTATAAGGGTATGTCTTATACGTCCGATAATCTGCAAAAGTAAGGGGCATAAATGCGACACTTCCTGCATCAAATTTATCCTGACCTACGTTTTGTCCCTGATTTAAATCTGATAATTTTTTTGAGAACTTCACGGAATCAATCACACGTTGATCCGTAAAGTAACTCTGTTTCCCATCTTCGTCAAACAAGGTGGCTCCATTCGAATAAGCCGCTTCCTGCCAACTGTAATTGCAGGTCCCAAATTGATCTACGATTCCATCTTGATCTCTGTCTTTGGTGATTCTTCGGCAGATATCATACATGTCATCCCATGTCCAGTCAGAATCCGGCACAAGAAAACCTTCATGATTTAACAACGATTTATTCACGAACATGAGCGTGGGAACGGTCTCATAAGGAAGTGCATATTGAGCTCCCTGGTATTTTCCCGTATTTAAAGCCGTGGTATAGAAATCTTCTGCGTGAAAAGAATGGTCCTTGCTCTGCATATAATCCAGATTTTCTAAAACGTCAAGTGATACCAACGTATCGAAATCATCCGATAAAATCATCGCAACATCTGGCGTTTTCCCTTTCAGGACTTGCTGTGCATACCATTCTGAATAATCTGTTTTTCGAATACCGCTGGTATAATGCACCTTTACCCCTGGATGTTCCTCTTCAAATTGGGCTATTACCTTATCTATGATTACGTAACTATTGGCATTCGCTACCTCCCAGTTGCTACCTGCAAACATTCCAAATTCCAATAGGATGGGATTTTGAGTCTGATAAATCTTATAGCCTTTTATACCAATTGCTACCGCAAATAGAAGCAATAGCGTAGTCAACATCAATTTTCTATTCATACTTCCTCCCTGACCTAATGGTACCCGACACGCCGCTTCAAGTAGCACAAATATCAATGAGAAGAAGGCGATTGTACTGCCCAGATTGCTAGCTGGGTCCGATCTCTAAGCTGCAGCTTATTCAAAATGGTACTTAAATAATTTCGTACGGTTCCTTCTGACAGAAATAATGTTTCTGCGATTTCTCTATTCGATGCTCCTTTTTCCACTTCTCTGATGATTTTCCATTCTGCCTTGGTAAGATCTGCAATTGCTTTTTCATCTACATGAATGCTGTAATCACCCTTAGCCATCTGTGAAAATAATCTCACTACTTTTGCTGCCACATCCGGATTGATCATAGCGCGACCGCTATGTACGGTTTCTATTGCATCCACTAGCCCATCCATGGAAACGCCTTTTAGCAGATATCCACTTGCACCGTATTTCAGTGCATCATATACAAATTCGTCATCATCAAACGTAGTCAGGATAATAATCCTTATCTCAGGGTAATTCTCCTTAATGATCTTTGTACACTGTACCCCATCCATCTTAGGCATACGAATATCCATAAGTATGATATCTGGCATTTTTTCTCTGACACTTCGTATTACTTCCTGTCCATTCTCTACGGAATCCGTTACTTCCAAATTTTCTTTACTGTTCAATACAATTTCCAAACTTTGCCTGATCAATTCCTGATCATCTGCTATTAGTACTTTAATCATATTCCTCACCCCATCTGATTGGTATCACTGCCTCTACTAAGAATCCATTATTGCTTTTATAAGTAACAGTCCCGTGTAACATTTGAATCCGCTCTTGCATGTGTTTCGTTCCAAAACCCATTTTCATATCGGAACAGCCGATTCCGTTATCCCGAATCTGTAGATGAAGTTCTGAATCCACCTTTCGGATAGTGACCCATATTTTATTTGCTTTTCCATGCCGCAATGCATTTGTAATACTTTCTTGTACAATCCGATAAATCGTATTTTCTTCATCTTCATCAAATTTTAAATTGGATTCGCATTGAAAATACACTTCTGTCTGCGCCACACTTGTCATGTCGTTTATCATATTACGTATTGCAGATTCCAGGCTTAGCCGCTCCAAAGCATCTGGTCGTAATTCATTCACAGAGCGTCTTATTTCACCAATTCCATCTCTGGTCACTTTTGAGATCACTTCCAGCTGCTTTTTGGTGACTTGTGGACTGTTGTCAATTGTCGTGATGCATGCATCAATCCCCGCTGAAATGCCTGTTAAGGTATGTCCCAGTGTATCGTGTATCTCTCTTGCCAGTCTGTTTCTCTCTTTCGTCTTTCCCATTTTTTCTTTGATATCGGCAAATTGCTTCAGCTCTTCGTTCGCATTTTCCAATTCTTCATTTTTTTGACTCAACTGGCTGTATAAAGAATTTACCTTTTCAATAATTCCTTGTTGCGATTGAATTACATAGATACAAAATACAATAAAAATAATGATATTCAATGAAATCAGAACGTTATATCCACCAATCAGATATTGTTGCATATGTGCATCATAGTATTTGATATAATCGTTGATCGAATACAAGTGATAATTAATCGTAAGGAATTCATGATTGGTACATACATAAATAAGAATAGCCAATAACATAAAAATCATTTTCACCTTATCTTTTACATAATAAATGATATTTGCAAATACCCAAAATAAAATACCGTTATAATTAAAACTAAGCTCCATCATTAGAATGCAGCTTATCAGAAAATCAAATGCCAGAGAACTATAGATAAAAGTCAATTTTTCATCATAGAAAAATTCTCTTAGTAAAAATGATATAAGAAGACATAATAACAGCAATATGGTTACATATAAATGCAACTCGGGCCTCTTTGGAATTGCATTGGCACGTCCTATGAAACTTCTGGCTATATAAAAATCACAGATTTTCTCGGTCGTAACATAAATAAATACAGCAGGAAAAGATACTGCCGCAATATTGATCAGTAGCATAATGTATTTCACAGATCGGATGCGCTTGTCGCTCATTTTTTCTTTCTCCTATTGCCATCCTGCAAGATCATAGTCATTTAGATTTTCCTGAGTAATCAATTTAACAGGTATAATGATATTGGATTCTATCGTTCCTCCGTCCAGATATTCATATGCCTTTTCTGCTGCTGTATTTCCTATCGCTATCGGAAACTGTGCACTCGAACCTTCCAGAAAACCTTGCTTTATCATCGTTTTTCCATCTGGTGAACCATCAATTCCATAGATCAGGATATCCTTATCAATCCTTTTTAATTGTAATGCTGCTAGCGCACCTAACGCAGTGGGATCATTCCCACCTAAAATCACATTAAATTCCAATCCATCCTCTATAATCCTCTTTGTAATCTCCATAGATACCTCAAGTTCCGCTGTTATTTTTTCATGTACCACCACTTCATACTCACTATGACCTTTTATGGTATCCAGAAACCCTTGTACACGAAGTGCTGTCGAGTTGATGTTTTCATGATTGATAATTGCAATTTTAGCGCTTTTACGTTTCCCCATAACATCGTTTGCGATTTGTACACCAGCATTATAATTATCTGACAATATACTGGACACGACATATTGTGTATCATAAACATAGGTATCCACATTAAAAACAGGGATTCCTGCCTCTCGGCATTTGATGAGTGCCGGCTTTACACCTTTCCAATCTACCGGGCTTAAGAAGATTGCTACAACACCGTCTTCTATCATTTCCTGGATTTGTTGATTCTGTTTTTCCTGATCCTGCGCGGGATCCCGGCTGATTAATACATCTCCATTTGCCTCTATCTCCTCTTCTAAGCTGTCATCCAATGCTTCAAAATAAGGATTATTCATTGTCATATACGTGGCTCCAAACTTTTTCGGCACATGTTCTTCATTTTCCGATTTTAATGCCTGTGCATCATTTCCACAACCGCATAAGGATAAAATGATAAAGGCTATTATAAGTAGAATGTTATAGTTCCATAAACTCCATCTTTTTCTTTTCATTATCCATGCCCACTCCCACATAGTCATCTGCTATTCCCTTTATGTAATGCCCTTTGGAAATCCATCTCATATCATATTATGGATTCCTTTTGCCGTCAATGCTACCTATCCATTCCCGTTGCCAGGCAATAAAAAGTGAGTGGTGAATGATTTTACTCATTCACCACGTATGATTGAAAATCAATATACGAACTAAACCTGTTCAATTACCACCGCATGAGCAATACCAGGTACTGTCTGCCCTTCATTAAAGCTTGTCTTGGATAACAGTGCACCTGTCGGGATGAAAAGTACTCTGCTCCATTGCTTTTCCTCTATTTGTTTGAGAATATAAGCGGATAGAACAGTTGCTGCACACCCACATCCCGAGCCACCAGCATGCGTATCCTGACTGTCCGGATCAAACATCTCAATACCGCAATCCATATGCTGCTCATCAATATCAATATTTTTTTCTAATAGCAGATCTTTCAATGCTTTCTGCCCTATTTTTCCCAGATCACCTGTTATAATACGATCATAATCCGTTGGTTTTCTAGAAAAATCCGTCATGTGCTGATAAATCGTATCTGCAGCCGCTGGTGCCATGCAGGCCCCCATGTTCATGGAGTCTTTTAATCCAAAATCTACAATTTTACCTGTGGTAATTCCTGTTATTTTTGCACGCGCCATGTCTCCCTGCTGATTGCTTAATACAAATGCTCCGCTTCCAGTCACTGTCCACGATGCAGACAGTGGCCTTTGATTTCCATATTCCAATGGAAATCTGAATTCTTTCTCTGCACTTGCAAAATGACTGGATGTCACACATAAAACATGTTCTGCATAACCACCTGCGACCACCATGGATCCCATACTCAATGCCTCACCGCAAGTAGAGCATGCTCCATATAGGCCAAATAATGGTATCTGATAGCTTAACAAACCAAACGATGTGGCAATGGATTGTCCAAGTAGATCGCCAGCAAACAGATAACGGATATCATCTGACTTTATACCTGCTTTTTTTAAAGCAAGAAACACGGCATCCTGTTGTAAACTGCTCTCAGCATCTTCCCAATTATCTGCCCCAAAGTGGTCTTCTTCTCCTACCATATCGAACAAATCGCCTAAAGGTCCCTCCCCCTCCTTTGTACCAACTATACTGGCACTTGTAGTTATATAGACCGCATTATCAAACTGTATGCTTTGTTTTCCCTGAATCATATGCATCTCCTGTATCCTTTTTACATGTATTATCCCATGTCACAGGAAATCTATGCATTTACCTTATGTCTCAGAATTTTTATAATAAGATCCTGCAATTCTTCCTTTACAAAAGGCTTTGATAAAAAATAGTTCATGCCACATTCATAGACTCTGCAAATATCTTCCGTAAAGACTTTTGCTGTCATTGCTACAATGGGTACCTGCCTGGCATCTTGTCTTTGCAAATTACGTATTCTTTCTGCTGCTTCCAGTCCATTGATATTCGGTAAAATAACATCCATTAATACGAAATCATAGTAGCCTTCTTCGGAATTCTTAAATAAATTTATGCCTGCTAATCCATCGGAGGCTGTATCCACAGAAATTCCCATTCTTTTTATATAAGTTTGAACAATTTCCGTATTTACAATATCATCTTCGATTAACAGACAGCGCTTTTTAGGGTCCGTATAATCAATGATCGAATCGTTGAAGAAGTCTTCTCCCTCCCCAGATTTATTTTTCCCAATTGCTTCTATCACTACTATGATCTTAGTTCCTACATTTTGCTTGCTATGAATTGTGATCGTCCCCTCCATCATAGATACCAGCATCTTTGCTATGGTTAACCCAATACCTGCTCCATGCTTTATTTCTGATTGCTCTTCTTGTTCAAAAGGATCAAACGCTCTTTTTTGAAATTCTTCGCTCATTCCCTTCCCATTATCCTCCACGCAAAAAAATACCTTACTATAATTGCCATAGAGAACTTCTGTGTCAACGGATAATGAAACATTTCCTCCTTCATGATTGTACTTAATTGCGTTTATGAGCAAATTAATCATAATTTGCTGCAGACGTCCGGCATCCACATAAATAGTATTAAAAATCTGTTTGTATTGACTTGAATAATGAATGCCCTTTTTTCTAGCCATAGGTTCTATGATACTGTCTATATAGGTAAAAAAATCCTCATTTCTCATCCAGGATTTCTGTAATTTTACTTTACCACTCTCTAGCCGCGACATATCCAGCACATCATTTAATAATGATTTTAACTGCTTTGAAGAATTCACGATCGCAGTCAGATATTCATTTTTCTCCCTTCCCAGTTCTTCTTGTATCAATGGAAGCATTCCCAGGATACCGTTCAAGGGTGTCCTGATTTCATGTGAAATATGCGATAATAAGATCTGCTTTGCAACCCCGGCTCTCTCTTCTCTTGCCAGTGCTTCCTTAAGTGCCTCTTCTTTCTCTTTTCGTTTCGTAATATCAATCGTAAGTAATAGAAAGTAATTACAAATATTCTTATCTTCTTCAACGGGAAGGACCCTGTGCTCATACCAAAAATACACATCCTTTTTTTCACTTTTGACCTTTACTTCCCATATGATCTGTTTTTTATCTTCTAATTCAGTCCGCAACCTGTCTACCGAACGCATTAGATCCAAAAATCCATAGGAATTCTCATGATAGAACTTATGTATCTCATCAATCAACGTACCTATATTCCCTTTTATTGGAAATACCTTTTTATGTTTTTCATCTATTTGTATAGCATCATAGATGTACGTTTTATAATCCATACCCAGTACATTATCATACCCATCTATCGTATTCTTGTACGCATGATTTAACATTGCCTTACCCCACGTTTTATTGTCCCAGGTCTTTTCTATTTCATTTTCAATCCCAAAACCGATAATCTGCCTTTTTTCTGGTTCCAATACCATTTCTATCCGGCACCTGACCCACTTTAGATCATTGTTTTTTAATTTTCTTCGATACGCAATTGTGACTTCCTGTCCGCCTTGTTCAAATGTTTCGACGAGATATTTCAGTTCTATTAGATTTTTTGTAACCGCTCTCTCTTCCTCATCTTCTATCATACTAAGAAGGTATTGTAATTGGTCCTGATAAGTGCACCCAGATATTTGTTCCTTAAAAGGGGGCTCATTTAAAATATATTCCTCCAAAATACCTGTTGTTATATTCACCATGAAGCTTAAACTACTTCCGTCTTTTGCTTCTTTCCATAAGCGCATCGCATGTTCGTATCTAAGTTTCAACAAATTTTCTACATATCCCGGATTCATCTGATATTGTAGTTCCTCTTTCATATCTATTTCCCCCAAAATTAATAGTACAAGTTTTCTATTTTATAATAATCGGTTCTTCATATGATCTGCCTGTTCTTTTAATCTACTTGCTTTTTGCTTTAGTTCCTCCTTTTTTACATGCCACTCATTTGCAATATGCATACTTATCTCTATCGGTAATTCCTGGATCAAGCGCATTTTTTCATATACTTCCGCTGCCAAACTATAGATTTCTTCATCCCACCCATCTACAAGTTTCGCCTGCTTGAAATCAAATTTCTGTACCACATCTTCATACCGCTTATATGCTATCGTAATTGCATCTTCCCATGAGAGGTAGATTTCTTCCATGGCATTTTTCCCGATTACTTTTAGATCCTTCATATGCTCACAAGCCCAGATGATCCTTTCACTCATCTGATGGACATCTTCCCTGACCAAAAAGCCATTGTGTCCATCCTTGATTCCCTCTGACGCACAACTATCGCTTAGTACGATACTGGCTGTCTCACATGCTGCTGCTTCTGTAACGACAATTCCATTTGTATCAAAGGTGGATGGAAATAAAAACAAGTGACACATGCTAAAGTAAGTCCGTAACAACTCTCTTTCCTGTATGGCACCTACAAACACACACATGTCCTGCAAGCCAATCTCCTCTACATATGCCTTTATTTCCTCATATTCAAGCCCATCCCCAACAAAGAACATCTTAAACTTCTTACCTGCATCTTTTACTTCCCACAGACTATCCAGTGATAAGCGGATTCCCTTATACCACATCATCCTACCTACAAAAAGGAACAAAGGTATGTCTTCTTCTATTCCATATTGCTTCCTCAGTTTTTCAACTTTTTCCTCTTCCACTTTTCCTTTTGGAAAATCTGCCCCATTCCGCATTACCGTATAAGATCCTTTGTAACCTAAACTTTTGAGATTTTCACCTGCTCCCTCACTCACTACCCATACGTCATCGCAAGCCTCTATATTGCTTACCAGCCATTTTATAGCCATTTCCTGCATTGGTTTCAAGGAAAAAGATTCTTTGATTGCTACATCGAATTTTGTATGATACGTAAATACGATCGGTATCTGTTTTGTCTCTCTGAGCATTCTCGCCAATATCGCAGACGCAACTGGACAATGACAATGTATGATATCAATAGGATACTCATCTAATAAGCGCAATGTATCTGTGTCTAACGGATAGCCAGCCCGATATCCAATCCCCGGGGCTATATTAAAACTTTTATATCGGACAACCGGAAATGTATAACTTTTCGTTTCCCCCGGATATCGGGGTACTGCCACTATAGAATCCCCCAATTTATCCTGAATGATATTTGCATAGTTAATGACTGCATTTGCAACACCATCGATTACTGGTGGAAATGAATCATTTAAAAGACATACCGTCATTTTGTTACTCATCACAATACCTCCTGTCAGTTCTGATTTAAAAAAGATACATAATCAAATTGTTCATAATATCGTTCTATCCTTCTTTTTCGATATTCAAATAGAAAATCACAAGACTCCTTATCTTCAAATCCTTTGATATAATATGCACTTTTTATGACTGGATATGGCTTATGTGTAAAAACCACTTTGAACGGAAAAGGAAGTTTGTCAAATTTTACTAAATCTTCATATCGGCATCCTTTTCCTTCATTCATGACAATGTATAAGTTTCTTTTATTGATTCTATTCACTCTTTCATACCATTTTTTTGCAGCTTCCTCAAAAGTTTCATAATGCATAAAATGAATTTTAATCTCACCAAGCAAACCAATCGGATAGGTATATTCATCTGTAACATATTGTTTCAGTTCCATTTCAAGATAAAGATCTAAATCCGAAAGGAATTTGATAAAGTCAGGAATGCTAAAAAAAAGATTAATCGTAGGTGAGTAGAACTTTAATCGTAAGTCATGGTACATAAATGTTCCATTACAATTATTAGACAAGATTGTCGGTGTCATATTATGTAAAGATTTTCTCAAATTTTTAAGCCGCTTCTCGATCGCCGCTTCTTTTACTTTATCAAGGAATGACATAATTTACCTCTCTTATAGGTTTTTATCATTATAACAAATCATACGGTATGTTTACAAACAAAAAGGTCACAATCTTTGCGATCGAGACCTTTTACTATCCAAAGCCCGCCCTTCTATTGCCAGTTGAACCAGCCTGTTATCTTAACCATCCAGTATAAGAATCCTAAGACCCAGCTAGTGAAAATACCATATAAAATGACAGGGCCTGCAATGATAAAGATTTTACTTCCCACCCCAAATACCTGTCCTTCCTTTTTGAATTCCATTGCAGGAGCAGCTACCGAATTCGCAAATCCAGTGATCGGTACCAAAGCGCCCGCCCCTCCAAATTTTGCGATCTTTGGATAGATATTAAGACCAGTCAACAAAACGGCGGTAAATACTAAAATCAAAGAACACCAGGAACCTGCAATCTCCTTATCTGCACCAATCCCCATATAATAATTTATGATCCATTGGCCAATTACACATATCAAACCACCCACTAGAAAGGCTTTGCCCATTTGTGCCAGCAAATTATGAGTCGGTGTTACCTGTTTCACATAATCCTGATATTCTTTTTGTTTTTTTTCATCCATTGCTCAATTCTCCTTTTTCACTATTACTATTTTATTTATTTGATATCGCAATCAAGTTCCCCCATAAAAATACATCTGTTTGATAAAATAAAAGAAAGAGCCAGCGATCTTTCCAAGTGCAATCATAAGCATCGCTATTCCCAAACCATGTCGGAATCCCGATCTTCGAAAAAAAATTGGTATCGTATCCATCATTTCTGCAATAGCAATGGCAAAGCATCCTATGAACATACCCGCAAAAAATCCAAAAATAATAAGTACACTGTTTGCCAGATAGATCCAGACATTTTGAAGAATGCTTACATGGGTCAAAACGTATTTTCCGATTTCAAGATAAGGATTAAATACACTAACGATACATCCAGTGATGGTCCCTGCGCAAACCATAGTCTCATATAACAATATGCAATTTCCGGAATGTGTCTTTCCTGCAAATCTGGGAATTAACCCTACGGACACAAAAACAGTAAGTACTCCACCAGAGACAATGAGACCAAAGCTTAAAGCAATGATAGCCATAAAAATATACTTAAGAAACATCAATTGTTTTCCCCTCCCTGTCTGCTGTCTCTGATAATGCCGTATTAACAGCGGTCTCATATTCCCTCATCTCAACCTCTACCGGTGTTGGATCTTTTGTAATTCGTCTTTTTCCAATGTGGTTAAAGAAAATAATAATTCCCATTCCAAGTCCGATTGAATAAGCGATTTCTAGTATCGTGCATCCACTTGATTCTGTTCCCGTCATCATGAAATATATCTGTTCAAACATTTTATTGATGCCGATGTCATTGTGAAATGCCATTATCGTAAATGCAGTTCCAAAAAAACAAATTAGAGAAATCAATATCATTTTTCCCGTATTAGGAACAGATTTGTTTTTAACGGAATCAATCCGCTCAACAATTACTTCTGTCGTACTTCCTATATTGTTAATTGTCAAGCTTGGGGATAATTTTTCTAACAGCTCTATGATTTTGAGCAGACTAATTACCTGTCTTTTATCATCCTGAAAAGTATATATTTTTAGAGACTTTGCCTTTGCAATGATATGCGGATCTTTACAGGTCATCTTTGCAATATCCTTTAGGAATAAGTCTTTCTGGGTTATCTCTGCATTTTGTACTAATTTTATATATAAATTTGTATCCTGCATTTTACATACCTACCAATATTCATTCTTTTTATATTGATAGTATGGATTTCTATTTTATTTTTATACTTATTTTAAAAACATGTACATCTAAAAAGGATTATGCAAAAATTACTTTCTGCATAATCCCTTTTTTAAATTGTATTAGCCAATCCATCCAAACATTTTTTGAAATACAGCTTTGGTACGTCCCCACAAACCAATATCCGTTTTAACAGGCTCCAGATCTGTTACATTATCCACTTTATCGTCAATGGATATTTCCTGTGTTCTCATAATAATCTGTATACTTGCTGGTGTCTCATTTTTGTCTGATGTAAAGGATGGGAATGCAAGACTCGTGTCGATATTTAGTAGGTTAGAATCTTCCTCCATTTTATCCAATTCATCATCAATCGCGTTTTTCATTACGTCTTTGGCATTACGGAAAGTATCGGTTCCTTTTGTTGCACTGATACCACCACCTGCGATCCCAATCATTCCGTCAAGTGTATTATCAAGCGCTTCGCTCACACTGTCCTCTGTTGCCTCCATGACAAGGCGGGTATTCTTCATCGCTATCCCTGCTGCCCATATAAATTGATTGGTGCCATCAACAAGAGCTTGTGTGTCATCCAGCAGGCTTTGGAATTCCAGCTTATAATCATTGCTGTAATTTCCCTGTAATGCTTTTGTCTGTGTGATAATGGATTGCAATTTATACGTGATCTTATTGGCAGAGCCTAGTAGCTCATCCGTTTCATCTCCCATGGCAAGTGCCGGATTTTGTTGCAGAACACTGATATCATGCTGATAAGCCTCTAATAATTGAGCGATTGCCTTATCAGAATAGTCACTTCCGGAAGCGGAATCTGCATTTAACGCTGCCTGCAATTGATCTATGTTTGTATTGCTTCCAAGCTTGGAACTCATCTCTCCCAAATCTCTTAGTGAGTGTTGTAAGTCATTTGTCGTACTGGTCAGATCATCCATGATATCCCTGGCCTGTGCCATTGCGACCGCGATGTCATTTAATTGATAACTGACATCATCCGCAATCCTTTTTCCCTCTGCAAAATGAGGATCCATTGCTGATAAACTTAAGCTCAGATTATACATGGAATCAATTGTTGCATCGATAGATGCTTCCAATGGTTCTCTTTGCCCGTCAAAAGTTGCCTTTGCTTCTTTTGCTTTTACGGCTCCCGCTTTTGCCTTTTCAAGTCCACCTTTCATCTCTTCCAGGCTGTCTAATATGACATCCGCACTGTCACTCATTGCATCCACGGAATCTCTTACTTTATCTTTTACTTCCCTGACATCTGATATCATATCAAGAGATTCCAATGTTGCCGGAACCATCATAAAGAAAACACCCATCGTTTCAAAACTATCTGTACCAATATTAATCTCAAAATTTCCTTCTTCTCCTGGCATTGCCATAAATACCACTGCTTTATAGGTACCCACTGATTGTAACTGGGAACCAGGAGCATCAATGCTTAGAGCTTTAGACATATCGACCATCGTAGTTGCCGAAAGAATCATATTATTTTTGTAATACTCTGGTGCTTTCTGATTTGGCGTTGCCTTGATGTCGATAGTGACCAACCCGCTTGCACCTGCAAGATCTTCTCCTCTACACGAAACACCGTTTAATTTATAGGACACATCGAGGTCCCACGGAATATTGGTCGCTAATTCTTTGGACTCGCATTCATAATAGAAATTATTAGTACCTTCTGGTAATTTCCAACTGACTTTACCTTTTTCCATTACTGGCTGCACTTTATTGCTCATATTGGTTACATTATCGTAATCACCATAGTCTACAATACTTGTGTTTCCATTCAAGGTACATCCTTTTACGACGCTTACGCTATTTACTGCTCCATAGTAATCCAAATTGGCATACACTGCTTCATCCGTTCCCACCTTAGGTGCTCCTGCATAACAGGTAGAACCAATTGTAGTTGCTATTATGATTATCCCTAATAATCCTGTCATCACTCTTTTGCAAACTCTTCTATTTATTTTCATCAGGATTGCCTCCTATCCTTATTACCATTCATTTTATTATTATTCGATTTCATCTTCACTATTTGTCCATCGGACTGTCTTTTCCCGTATACGTGCCCTTACTTTTCTACTTCTGCGTATAGCATCTTTATTGATGCGTTCCATCCTATCTTTTTCCCTGAATATATTCTTATCAAAAATAGTAAGCAACGCTGGAAGTACCAATATTACCAGAATAAGACTTAAAAGTGCCCCACGGCCTACCATATGTCCGATTGAGGATACTGCTGCAACACTTGATATGAAGTAAATCCCGTATCCGGCAACGGTCAATATAGAACCCGATGTCAAAATAGATAATGCACTTTTTTGAATGGCATGTATGGCCGCCTGTTTTTTTTCCATCTCTATCCGCGAATCCAAATAATTATTGGTCAAAAGGATGGAATAGTCTACCGTAGCACCTAACTGAATACAACAAACAATAACATAACCGGAAAATAGGAATGTTTCTCCTTCCATATAGGGAATTGCCATATTAATGAAAATAGCAACATTAATTGGTATCAATACGATGATTGGAAGTAAGAAAGACCTAAATGCTATTGCAACTACAAGTGCGACTCCTATCAGTGAAAGAATATTCACTACAAAATAATCTGATAAACAGATTTCTTTCAAGTCTTGAGTCGAAGGGGTATTGCCGACCACATAGGCTTCATCCGGATAGTATTCTTTGACAATTTTTTGTATTTCATCAGAGGTCTCAAATGCAAAATCACTTTCACTCTTTGTTCGGGCGAACACCAGCATTCTGGTATAATTTTCGGTCCTAAGTTGCCCTGTGATGCTCTCTGGTACGATGCTTTCAGGAATTCCTTCCGGTAATACATTTGCAAGTGCTGTCACACTTTTTATGTAATATAAATCATCTAAATGGTCCGCCAGCTCTTTTTCCTTAATGCGTGATTCATTTGGCACAATAACCAGATACAAATTACTACGTCCAAATTTGGATTCAATTTCTTTGGTATCATTATATACTTTTGTTCCTTCACTGGCCCCCAGAGAGCTGTTGCCAAAGGTAAAACTATTCATATTCTGGGCAATATAGGAAGGAATAACTATAATCACAATGAACGCTATTACTCCATAGCGGATTTTATAGATAAAGTGACTGAATTTCTCAAATGTCGGCATGATAGATCTATGCTGTGTCCTTTGAATCAAATTGTCAAATTTCAGGATCAATGCAGGCATTAAGAAGATCACCGTGGCAACACTCCAAATAATACTTTTTCCCAGTACAATACCAATGTCTTTTCCCAGCCCAAATTTCATTACAAATAATGCCATGAATCCTACAAATGTAGTAGCCGCACTGGATAAAACCGGTAATGCCGACATTCTGAGCGCGTTGGACATTGCCTGTTCTTTTGATATCCCTGTATTCTTTTCACGTACAAAAGTATGGAATAGAAAAATGGAATAATCCATGGATATCGCAAGTTGTAAAATAGAAGATACGCTGGAGCTTAAAAAGGATATCGTTCCCATAAAAATGTTTGTTCCTCTATTTAAAATAATAGCGACCCCCATAATAGCCAAAAACAGTCCAGGCTCAAACCAGGATGTTGTCGTTAATAATAGAATTATAAAGATCATGATGACCGCGACTACAGTTGCTATCGCTATCTCCCTATTCAATGTCTTTTCCAGGGATTTATTTTCCACTGCGGGTCCCGAATACCTTCCCTTATCACCGAGTAATTCCTGTATTTCCGCTATGGCCGCTTTTGTTTTATCAGAAGTGTCACCTTCCACAAATGTGACATCCATGACGGCACAATTATCCTTATAATAGTCATCCTGTTTATCCGTATCTACAAAACCCTGAGACATGTAAACGTCAGAACTCATCCAGGTGACCATGTCAACGCCATCTACCTTTTCAATCAATTGCTTATAAATACTGGCTTCATAGATGCTGACATCTTTAATCATGATCCTTGCAGTACCCGGATAGCCGAATTCTTGTTCCATAAGATCGATAGCCTTTTTGGAAACTACAGAACTTGGAAGATATTCCGTCAAATCATAATTGACCTTAACAAAAAGACTGCTGATTAGGGATAACATAAATAATATAGCAAATATGATCCCAATGTTTCTTCGCTTGTCAATAATCATATCAACCAGTGAAAATTTGGTACTTGCTCCTTTTCGAGAAGCATGTGTTTTTTCTTTGTGTCTTTCCCATTTCTCTTTTAGAGAAGTCCTACTATTTTTCTCTTTCACATTTACTCCTACTTTCTTTGTTGACTTTTTGTTACATATTGTGTAACATAAAAATATATTAATGACCTTTAGTCATTTTTCTCACTAGACAGTTATATCACCTTTATGACCGTTAGTCAATAATATTATGAAAAATATTTTGACATAAATTCTCAAAAATAATAAAAGTAATGGAATCATAATTATATGACAATAAACCTGCCAGGAGGGATGAGATGAGTAGTAAATGGGATGATAACAAAAATCGAAAACGGACAGCTCTACTAGAAAATGCTTTTGATTTGTTTATTACAAAGGGAATCAATAAAACATCTATTTCAGATATTGTGCAAAAAGCGGGCGTTGCAAAAGGCACTTTTTATTTGTACTTTAAAGACAAAGAAGATATTCGTAATCGGCTTTTAATTCATAAGATAAGTCATTTGCTTTCGATGGCAGAAGCATCTTTAGCAAAGGCTGATTTAAATGATCTGCCTGAAGAAATCATATATATCACCGACCATCTATTGAATAGTCTGCAAAAGGACACATCCCTGCTATCATTGGCCGCCAAGAACATGAATTGGGGATCCTTTAAAAAAGCAGTGATATCCGACAAAAGTAATGGTCTGAATCTTTACAAATTGTATGTTTCTGTATTTGAGAACTGCAGTCAGAAATATAAGAATACCGAGATTCTGGTCTATATGATCATTGAGTTTATCATATCTACCAGTCATAGTGCTATCCTATATGGGGAACCCGCTCCTATCAAAGATCTAAAACCTTATTTGTATGAAACCATACGGGCCATGATGAAAGCACAGGAGATAGCCCCAGTAAACAAGAAGAATCAATTGGAATCAATAAAAGAAAGATAATCTGACTTAAATCAAATTATCTTTCTTAATTCTTAACAGCTCTATTCCAAATGGCTACGCATATATTTTAATATTTTCTTTTCTAGTCTGGATACCTGGACCTGACTGATATTTAAAAATTTAGCTACCTCCATCTGCGTCTTGTTTTCATAATATCTTAATTTTATCAATTGTTGTTCCTGTTCTTGCAGGTCACTCATTAATTGTTCTAGCAATATGTGGTTTACAAGTTCCTCATGCTCATCTTTTTCAATCGGTAACTTGTCCACTAAAAAAATTTCATTTCCTTCCGATTGATAAACACTTTTATAAATTGACTCTACTTCAATGTTGGCTTCCATGGCCATAACAATTTCATCTTCTGAAAGACCTGTTGCCTTAGAAATTTCTGTGATAGTTGGGTCTCTGCCTAATGTATGTCCCAGAACTTCTCTCGCCTGCTTTACCTTCCAACCATTTTCTTTGATTGCCCTGCTTACCTTGACCATCCCATCATCCCTTAAAAATCTTTTGATCTCACCACTAATCATAGGAACGGCATAAGTAGAAAATTTTACTTCATAGGATAAGTCAAATTTATCGATTGCTTTCATAAGACCTATACTTCCTATTTGAAATAAATCCTCTACCTCTACCCCTCTACCCCAAAAACGTTTCACGATATGATGCACCAATCCGAGATTTTTTTCTATCAGTATTTTCCTTGCCTCTTTATCTCCTTCCTGCGCCTGTGCAATTAATACCGCGGTATCCTCCATTTATGATTCCTCATCATGAATCCATGGTGTCGTCCCCAGTTTTTTTACCATTTGAATCTTAGTTCCTTTTCCAACTTCGGATTCTACTTGTAAATTGTCCATAAATGCCTCCATAAATGCAAAGCCCATTCCAGATCGATCTAATTCTGGTTTTGTAGTGTACAAGGGCTCCATTGCCTTTTCCACATCTTCAATCCCTTTCCCTTGATCCTCAATAGTAACCGCTAACACATCTCCCACCAATTCACAAGTTATGTATACTTTTCCCTCTTCTCCATCGTAACCATGAATAATAGCATTGGTCACCGCTTCCGATACCGCTGTTTTCACATCAGCTACTTCTTCCAGTGTTGGATCCAAAGATGCCATAAAGGCTGCAACTGCGATTCTTGCAAATCCTTCATTCTCTGATATTGCGTCGAATTCCAGTCTCATTTCATTTCTCATATCTCGTTTTCTCCTTTCAGTCACTTGGATTGCTACCCCCTGAATCTCTTTTAAAGACTTTTCACGTTCCATGATCTCTTCTCCTAAAACTTCTAAATTTTGCATCCTGTTACTCCATAATTTCTATAATTTTGTTTAACCCTGACATTTTTAATATTCGCTTGATCTGAGCATCTGCATGAATTGCAAAAACCTTACCTCCAAAACATTGAATCATTTTGTAGCGCCCCATGATCACTCCAATCCCAGAACTATCCATGAACCTGGTATCTTCAAAGTCAAAAACGATATTCTTTACATCTTCCTGTACAATTAAATGGTCTGCTTTTTTTCTTATGTTCACTGATTTGTGGTGATCCAACTCTTCCGGCATTCTCACCATCAAATAGTTTTCAATAATTTTGAAATCTTCTTCCATAAACTTCTCCTTTTCTTTTTTTACAAACCTTTCGCTTTTTTCCCATAAATATAATCGTTTCGTCATAATACGCAAAAAAAGAGAACATAAACAATTATGTCCTCTTTTGTATTTTATATTCCTTGTTCATTTGTTATTTTAAATCGAAACAAATCTATATTTAGCAGAAGTATGCACTGGCATTCTTCCAATGCGAACTTGTTCGCATTTTTACTGAGAATTTAATTCTTTAAGATTCTCTTTTGCTTTTTTAGCTCTATCCGTATTTGGAAAAAGCTCACTGACCTGTTCGTAATATTTCTTTGCATTTGTAATATCACCATTTTTATTATAGGCATTGGCTAAATTATAAAGTGCCTCTGTATTGGTCTTATCAAAATCAAACGCTTTTGTCAAATCAGCAATTGCTTTACTGTAATCGCCCTTCCGATATGCGTTGTAACCAGAATTATAATACGATTTTGATACCTTAGGTCCCACATCATCCATTAATTTTTTATACAGTGTTTTCATTTCTGAAGAAGCTTTATCACCTAATGCTTCCATATCAATTGTAGATAATGTGTTGGCAATCGTCAGAACATCCGAAGAATCATACAGATAGGTCTGCACCGCTTTCATCAAATTGTTACTAGCCTGAAGAGCGCCATCTGAGCCTTCATACGTATCCACCTGAGCCTGTAACTTCGTATTACTTTCTGTTAAAGTATCTAATTTCTGCTGCAATTCTTCAATTTTAGAGGTCTTTACATCGGATTGCTCACTTACTGTTTTTAATTCCTGATTGATATTCGCTTTTTCAGCACTTATCCGTGCTGGTAAAATTAGAAACCAAGCAATTGCAAGACCAATAACTGCTCCAATCACAATATTAAAAATCGAAGAAGCTCCGGATTGTTCTTTCACATTCATGGGCTGAATAATTGTCTCATTGCCACTTTGATACTTAATCACTTCTTCAGAAGTACTTTTTTTATCTTTATTATTCTTGGTTTTATCTTCGTCAGGGCTGCTGACCTGATTTATTTCTTTTAGGTAACGAAGTGTAGTCGTATTATTGGCATCCACCGCACAACATTTTACTAATTCCCGACGTGCCTTCTCCCAATCTTCCGCATGAATATAGATCAATGCCAAAAGTTGATGCGCTCTGACAAACTTCGGATTCAATGACAATACCTTTTTTAACTGTATCACTGCCAGATCCAAACTATCCTGATTACAATAGGAAAGTGCCTGATTATACTTCTTAATCGTCTGGTTAATTGCATCAAGCCTCGCAGGACTTGTCTGAATTGCATTGATATAATCATCTGCAATATTCTTCTCCGTACGGATATTTTTACTGATGACCCATTCACTTAAAGCAGCAACCACTTCCCCTATTTCATAATATACCAACCCTAATAAATTTCTTGCTTTTATATTGTTTTTATTAAATTTCAGACTTTGCCTCAGGCTTAAAACAGCCCCTGATAAATCTCTGACATTTGCCTTCTCCAGACCGTCATTATAAAAGCGATTCGAAATATGAATGATCCTTTTATATACGGAAACATCAGCTCCACATCCAGTGCAAAAGTCTTTCTCAGATAAACGACAACCACAATTATAACAATTCATGCCCCATTTACCTCTATTCTTCCTTCATATCTTTAATCATTCCCACCAATACATCTGCCATATCTGTTAAATCTTGACTATAAATAGCTTCTTCTGCTTCTTCTATTTCTAAACTAGGATGAAATTTTTTTAATTCTTCCTCAAAATTTATCATTCTATTACCTCCCTAAGATTTCTTTCACAAGACCCACTAAGTATAATGATCCTACAATATACAGCCTATCTTCCTTTTTTTTCTCATTAAGACAATCCAGAATCGCTTTTTCAACATCTTCATAAAGATACAGTTCTTTTGTATACTTCAAAAAAATTTCTTTTAGTTCTTCTAGTTCTACGGCCCGGGTTCCTTCTATTTTTGTGATAGCTATCCGTGTGAATAGACCCGCTTCCATCAGTATCTTGATCATCGTATTATAGTCTTTGTCACTAACAACGGCAAATAGTAAATGATTATTTTTATGATCTATTGCTTTCACGGAATCCACAAATGCCTGTATTCCATCTGCGTTGTGTGCTCCCTCAACGATGACTCCTGGAAGAATCTCCTCCATGCGTCCCGCCCATTTGGTTGATGCGACTCCTTCTATTACTTGTTCTTTGGAAATGATATGTGTTTCATCCAATATTTCCACAGTTCTAACAGCCAATGCCACATTTATCATTTGATAAAGTGCACAAGTTGATAGCGTCAGTCTAATATATCCATAATACTTAGATTCCAATGAAAAATCAATGCCTTTATCGCTATTTTTTAAAATATTAAAGTTCGTGTTATGAACCGCAAATGTCGGACTTTGTCGCTTTTTAGCCTCTGTCTCAATGACCTTCGTCACTTCTTCTTTATCATCTAAAAAGATAACGGGAACATTAGATTTTATGATACCTGCCTTTTCTCCCGCTATTTCGGCTAGTGTGTCTCCCAAATATTCACAGTGATCCAGACTGATTTTTGTAATCACACACGCATTAGGGCTTTTTATACTATTTGTCGCATCCAGTCGACCACCTAATCCTGTTTCTAGAATAATAAATGGAACCTTTTGTTGCTCAAAAATTAACATTCCGATAAAAAATAATATTTCAAAAAAAGTGGGATGATATTCTTTCTTTATTTTATTCCAATTAGACACCTCATTCATTACCACACAAAATGCATCTAGAAATATCTCCTCCGTCACATTCTGATTGGCTATTCGAAAGCGTTCCAGCATAGTAACCAGATGTGGTGAGGTAAACATACCAACTCGATAGCCTGCGGTAGAAAGTATCGAATTGATATAGGCACAAACAGAACCTTTTCCATTTGTGCCTGCGACATGAACTATCTTGCTGTTTTTTCCTGGTTCTCCAAGTCTTTCATAAAATTCACTGGTTGTTCTGGGATCATTTTTTTTTGTAAATTTAGGGATAGATAATATATATTTTTCTGCCTCCTGATAAGTCATTTCTGCTCCCATCCATAAAACTTATTTAATTTGTTCTAATCGCTCCTTTATTTGCTCCATCATCTTTTTATAATTTTCGAGCTTTACACGTTCTTCGGCAATCTTCGTTTCCGGTGCTTTTGATATAAATTTTTCATTATTGAGCATTCCCATTCCTCGTGCGATTTCACCCTGCAGACGCTTCTCTTCTTTTTGAAGACGTGCTATCTCCTGCTTAATGTCTACCAACTCAGCGAATGGAATATAAATGGTAGCATCTGCGATTACAACAGAAACCGCATCATCGGCAATACCTTTTTTGTCCTGTTGTACGATTACCTCACTGGCATAAGCTAATGGAGCGAAAAACAGTTTACCTTCTTCAAATATTTTTAATATTTCTTCATCTCCTGATACCATATGAACTCTTGCTTTCCTGCTCGGGGGAACATTCATACCGGTTCTTGCATTACGAATTCCGCGTACCGCTTCCTTCATAATTTCTATTGCGTGTTCCTCAGATGTAAAAATTTTCTCTTCCCGATAGATCGGCCACGAGGATATCATTATGGAATCTTCTACCTCCTGCAGCGTACAGAAGATTTCTTCTGTAACAAAAGGCATATACGGGTGTAACAACTTTAGTGCATCAATCAGAACCGTTTTAAGTGTATACAATGCAGCATTTTGGGATGTCTCATTATCTGAATTATATAATCTAGGTTTCACCATCTCAATATACCAGTCGCAGAATTCATCCCATATAAAATCATAAATCTTTTGCACTGCAATCCCAAGGTCATAGTTCTCCATATTTTCAGTTACTTCTTTTATTAAACTGTTCAATTTAGAAATAATCCATTTATCTGCTGGTTCAAGACTCTGAAGTCCTGCATCCTTCAGTTCTTTATTTTCCATATTCATCATAATGAATCTGGAAGCATTCCATATTTTATTACAGAAATTACGGTTCGCTTCTACCCTTTCGTAATAAAAACGCATATCATTCCCTGGTGCATTACCGGTAATTAGAGTAAGCCTTAAGGCATCTGCACCGTATTGATCGATAACTTCCAAGGGATCAATTCCGTTTCCAAGCGACTTGGACATCTTCCGCCCCTTAGAATCACGTATTAATCCATGGAATAGAACTGCTTTAAATGGTTTTTCTTGCATTTGTTCATATCCGGAAAATATCATACGAATTACCCAGAAAAATAAAATATCATATCCTGTAACCAATACATCAGTAGGATAAAAATAAGCAAGATCTTCCGTATTTCCTGGCCATCCCAATGTTGAGAAAGGCCATAACGCGGATGAGAACCAAGTATCCAATGTATCCGGATCCTGCGTTAAATGATCTTTTCCACATTTCGGACAAGTAGCCGGCGCTTCTTTTGCCACCACTATTTCACCACAATCATCACAATAATAAGCAGGAATCCTATGTCCCCACCATAATTGTCGGGAGATACACCAGTCACGAATATTATCCGTCCAATTAAAATATATTTTATCCATTCGTTCCGGAATTAATTTTATATCTTTGTTTTTAACAGCTTCCACTGCCGGTTGTATCAATTCATCCATTTTAACGAACCATTGTTGCTTCACTAATGGTTCAACAGTTGTTTTACATCTATCATGTGTTCCTACATTATGAGTATAATCCTCTACTCGCACCAATAGTCCCAATTGATCCAACTCTTCCACAATTGCTTTTCTGGCAGCATATCGCTCCATACCTTCATATTTGCCACCATTTTTGTTAATGGTAGCATCATCATTCATAATGTTGACAATTGGAAGGTCATGACGTTTTCCCACTTCAAAATCGTTAGGATCATGTGCTGGGGTAATCTTTACAACTCCTGTTCCAAATGCAATATCTACATAAGAATCTTCTACAATTGGAATCGCCTTGTTTACTATTGGAAGCCATACCTGTCTGCCTTTCAGATAAGCGTATCTCTCATCTTCTGGATTAATCGCAACTGCAGTATCTCCCAGCATGGTCTCAGGACGAGTGGTAGCAAATTCCAAGAAATCCGTCTTGCTTACCTGTCCATTCCTATCCACCAATGGATATTTGATATGCCAAAATGAACCACTTTGTTCTTCATATTCCACTTCTGCATCCGATATGGAAGTATTGCATACCGGACACCAGTTTATGATCCTGGAGCCTTTATAGATCCATCCCTTTTCATGCATTTTACAAAATACTTCTGTAACTGCCTGATTGCATCCTTCATCCATGGTAAATCGTTCTCTGTCCCAATCACAGGAGGAGCCTAGTTTTTTTAACTGGCTGGTAATTCTTCCGCCGTATTCCTTTTTCCATTCCCATGCACGCTCTAAAAATTTATCACGTCCAAGTTGATGTTTGTCTAGCCCTTCTTCCTTCAACTTTTCAATGATCTTTACTTCCGTTGCAATGCTTGCATGATCGGTGCCCGGCTGCCATAAAGCATTATAGCCCTGCATCCTTTTAAAACGGGTGAGGATATCCTGCATGGTATTATCCAATGCATGCCCCATGTGTAACTGACCAGTGATATTTGGCGGTGGCATAACAATTGTAAATGGTTTTTTGCTTCTATCCACCTTGGCATGAAAATATCCTTTTTCTATCCACTTCTGATACAATTTTTCCTCAATACCGTGAGGATCATAGGTCTTTTCCAATTCTTTATTCATTTTGAAATCCCTTCTGCGACTAGATTTTTTTGATTTAAAAACGCCCTTCACTGAAAGAATGCATTTCTTATCAGTAAAGGGCGTAATATACGCGGTACCACCTTTATTTACAAATAGTTTTATACCATTTGTCTTATGAAGATATCCCAAATAGTATCTTCCGCTCGTTAACGGGAGCAAATCGTGAATTCCTGCCAAAAATAAGATTTTGCTCAGAATTCCAGTTCCAAAGCTACCTTCCATATCCTGCTTCTAAAGCAACTTTCCAGCCAATGAGTTGCTCTCTCTGTTAGTCAGACAATATATACTCCTCTTTGTCATCACCTTTTTCTATATAAATTTAAATATATAAAATTAGATATATTTTGTCAAGTAAAAACTGGCTAAGCCTATAGAGTTTTCATATGGCACTTAACTATACTTAACGATTTTCTTCAATCTTATTTGACAGTTCATCGAGATAGAGAAACCGTTCCAACTTTTCTTCCAAAAGACTTTCCAGTTTTTCTTTCTCCTGCGTTAACTCATTTAATTTCAAAAAATTAGTAGCACTCTTATCTATTTTATACTCAACTTCTCTTATTTTTATTTCGAGATGTTCAATATCCTGTTCAATGGTATCGTATTCTTTCTTTTCCTGATAGGTAAACTTCAATTTTTCCGTCTTGATCTTTACCGCTTTTTCTGCAAGACTATTGTCAGTTCTTGAAAGATTTCCGTCATTTCGGTCAGCTATCTCAGATTCTTTGGTTTGAAAGTATTCCGTATAATTTCCATTGAACTGTTTGACGATGCCCTCCCCCTCAAACGTCAACATTCTGCGTGTAACACGGTCTAGAAAGTAACGGTCATGAGATACTGTAACTAAAATACCAGGGTATGTATCCAAATAATCTTCTAAAATGCACAATGTTTGAATATCCAGATCATTTGTCGGCTCATCCAATATCAGTACATTGGGTGCTTCCATTAAAATTTTCAGAAGATAAAGTCTTCTTTTTTCCCCCCCAGACAATTTACCTATCATAGCATATTGTAATGACCCAACAAATAAAAATTTTTCAAGCATTTGAGAGGCCGTAATCGTTCCCTCACTTGTCTGAATATATTCTGCCGTATCTCTAATATAATCAATTACCTTTTTATTTTCATCCAGTGACTCATTTTCCTGTGCATAGTAGCCAATCTTAACAGTCTCTCCAATTTCTATAGTACCTGTCATAAGAGGTATTTTTTGTAAGATCACTTTCAGTAACGTTGTTTTTCCACAGCCGTTCGGCCCTAAAATTCCGATCCGATCCGATTTCAAAAAAATATAAGTAAAGTCACGAATCAGCAGCTTATCCGCATAACCTGCCGAAATTTGATTCAATTCAATTGTTTTTTTCCCTAACCGGGATGACAATGCATTTATTTCAACATTACTTGTTATCTTTATTTTCTCTTCGTTTTTTAATGTCTCATATCTTTGTATATGAGCTTTCTGTTTTGTAGAACGGGCCTTTGCTCCCCTTTGCATCCATGCTATTTCTTTTCTCAGAATATTGGCATGCTTATCCTGCGTCGCCATTGCCATCTCTTCCCGCTGGGCTTTCAGTTCCAAATATCCTTCATAATTACTGTCATAATTATATAACTTTCCTTTGTCGATTTCCACAATACGATTACAGACCAAATCCAAAAAATAACGATCATGCGTGACCATAATCAATGCACCTTTATAGGAGCGCAAATAATTCTCCAGCCACTCTGTCATTTCATTATCTAAATGGTTCGTTGGCTCATCCAATATAAGGATTTCATTATTCGATAGTAAAGCACCTGCCAAAGCAACTTTTTTCTTTTGTCCTCCAGATAAATTATCTATTTGTGCATCATAGTCAATAAATCCTAATTTATTCAGGATCGCCTTCGCTTCTCCTTCTATGCTCCAATGATTATCCAGTGTTTCATTTGCGGTGATGACATAATCATAAATCGTCATTTTAGGGGGAAATACAGGATTTTGAGGCAGATAATTGATCCGTACTCTGTTTCCTTTTACCAGATCACCTGTTTCTGCCTCTTCCAATCCTGCGATCATCTTAAGAAGTGTCGATTTTCCTGTCCCGTTAATTCCGATTACACCAATCTTTTCCCCTTCGTTAATGCTAAAATCGATGTGATCAAATAAAACTTTATCGGTATATGCTTTTGTAATATCCTTCATTGTCAGTAAATTCATCAGGCAACCTCACTCCATAACTTTGTTTTCTCCTATCATACGACAATCGTCATATCTTTACAAGTCTGCATGCTATGATCGGCTCCCTGCGTTCTTTACTCGTTAAAAGGTGTTTCTGGTACAATAATGGCCATAATAATATACACTAGTAATCCAGTTCCAAAACTACAGAAACCAAAAAATACCATTAATAAACGTATGATGGTAGGATCGCATTTAAAGTAATTCGCGATTCCTGCACATACACCACAAAGCATTCTATTGTTCCTGGAACGATACAATTTTTTGATATCATTTCCATTGTTATTATAGTCAGAGTTATAGTTGTTGTAATTTCCGTTATTCTCCATCTTCTTCTCCTTATCCGCATGATAATCCATGCCTGCCATTTTATTATCCTACCTTATTCTGTTTCATTAAAAGATATTCCCACTCTACCGATTGCACATGCTATCTCACAATCTTTCTCTGCTTCATTATCTAAATTAATACTATTTGCAAAATTATCATACTCGTCTCCCCCGATCACTACCTCTCCTGCTGCAGAATCCACTGTATAATTCCAATCATTCTTCTTTCCTTCCACCAGCATAGCAATGTTACCGACTCCGCAATCCATGTTGATGTCTCCTCTGATATTACCTTTAAAGTTTATTTTCCCTACGCCACATCTAAGTGTAATATCATTAATATCGGCATTTTTAATGGACAGACTTCCTGCACCTACTTCGGCTCTCAGATCCTGAGTCGTAATTTTATCTATATCAACTTTACCAGCTCCAAGCTTTAACTCAACATCATACGTATTAATATCCTTAGGTAAATAAAGAGATATCTTATCATAATAATCGCCACTGCCCTCTTCCCCCTTAAGTATCAGTGTATCACTATCGATATAACAGCTAATCTTATTTTCCACATCACAATCAAGTCTTACCTGGTAATCCGACGATTCTTTAATTTCCAAGGAAGCGGCATAAACTTCCAACCTCACATTTTCAATCCCTCTTCCATCTCCAATATTTAGATTTTTCTGTTTTCCTTCGTAAAAAGGATGTTGATAATCTTCAGAAACCCAATCAAAGTCATTATTAAAATAATTAATACCTTTTCCATGTCTGCTAATGTTTAAGCTTAATTCATTATTCTCAATTGCTTTACGTATAACACCTGGTCCTCCGATCGCTGAACACATGATTAAAATCATGACGCCCATCAGTATCAAAGCTCCTGACACGATAAAAGATCCTTTTAAAAATTTCTTCATGCTATCTGTCCCCCTCTTCTATGAAACAGCCTGCTGCAAAAATTCGTAATGCCACGAAAACAAGCTGGTATCACACTGCCACAAATCCATATTGTAATAATCATAAAGAAGATACCGAACCCAGACAATAGTAGCGCAATTCCCATCATCATCATACCTAATATGGGTGAAATAAATAGTTTTATAATCGATGCTCCAAATATAAGGATACCTGCTATTATAAAAGCAATCGCACAAACAGCAACGGCAATAAGAAGCGCAAAAAGCACGGCCAATATTGCTGTAAATACGGCAAATACGCCACCTGCCAATGAAATCCAGAATGGACTTGTTATTACTAAGATCAGAACAATTAGCAAAATTTCTCCCGTATCCTTTTTCGGTTTGGAATTTTTTCCATAGCCATTTGGATTCTTATAATACGGGTTCCCCTGCTGATAAGAACCTTTCTCATCTTTCAATCGATTGGCCATTAAAGTATTTTTCTTATTCCCCATATTGGTACAGCCAGATTCTGTGAATTCCCACTCCTCCGTACTTTTACCAAGCAAGTCAGATTGGATCATTTCTGCTACTTTTTCAGGTGTTCCCAGCTCAAGTACAACCATTGCTTCATTTTCTATACCCGCATCATCAAAATAATCATTGTAATACTGTATTGCTTCTTCTCTTTCTTTTTGCGATATTTCTGCAAGCAGCACTTCTAGCTGCCTCATGAATTCTATTCTATTCATGTTTAATACCTCCCTCAAACATTCCGGTAATCTTTCGTGAATATTTTCTCCATTCACTTTCGTACAGATTTAACTGTACTCTTCCTCTTTCTGTTACTTTATAATATCTGCGGTTCCTACCAGCACATGCCTGATCATAAACTTCAAGGCACTCATCCTTTTGTAACCTTCTAAGCACCGGATAAAGTGTTGATTCCGACAATTCAATTATCTGCCTTACTTCCTGAGTTATCTTATATCCATACGTACCTTCGGGATCTCTGGATACAACTGCCAGAACAATTGCATCAAGCAATGCCGCACCTGTATTAAATACCATATAAAAAATCTCCTTTCCTCGTCGATTGTTTACTCTATGGATTATAACGATTTTTCTATCCATTTTTCTTCAATTTATATAATATTATTTCCAATTTAATATTATACGATATATAATATTGTTGTCTCTATTGATACTATACAATGTATAATATTGTTTTGTCAATAAAATTTATTCTATATTTAAAAGAAAATTATTTTTATATTTCTAATTTGGACAACATAATAAGGTTTACATAATTATTTTTACTCTTTTGACTAATCCAGTTTTTTAAGTAAATTTACTTTATGTTTGCATCTACGATCTGTTTCATTAAAATATGTGATAAAGCATGAATCCCTAAAGTAATACACACTTTCCACATAGTTATCCACATTTTAATCACAATGACAGTTCTATTTTTTCATTTGTACACTTTCTGACATTTTTGTCATGCTCTGTGTTATTTTTCCTTTTTTAGTACTAAAGTCTTGTATTCATAATGAAACATGATTTTACATTATGTTAATTAAAAATTATAGCCATTCGTTCCAAAACCGTTCAATTCTTTTGGCTATAGAACTCCCATTTACCACCTCAAACTCGCTCCAATCTCTTGGAAACAGGCTTTGATAAGAATTACTTAAAAATCTTTCATCCAGTAATGCTACAATACCGATATCATTTGCAGTTCGTATTACACGACCTGCTGCCTGCAATACTTTATTCATTCCAGGATAGCGATACGCATAATTAAATCCACTTTCCCTTTTATGATTAAAGAAATTTTTAATAATTTCTCTTTCATTGCAAATTTGTGGTAATCCTGTCCCAACAATGATGACTCCTATTAATTGATCCTCTGTCAAATCAATTCCTTCACTAAAAATGCCTCCCAATACGCAAAATCCGAGTAAACTCTTCTCATCTTCCATCTCAATATCGAATTGAATTTTTTCTTGTATATCACAATTTTCATTCCCAGAAAACCGATTTAAAAACTCCTCTCTTGTTTTTTCATTCATATTATCGCTCTGTAAGATACATTCAACTTCTCTTTCGTCATAGTAATGATCATAGTAGGCGGAATAGACCTGTTGTAAAAACATATGTGATGGGAAAAAAATCATATAATTACCAAGCCTGTTCTTCACGATTTCATGGATGTAATATGCAACATTCAGATATTCCGATTGGCTTCTTCTGGAATATTTACTTGTAACGTCATTCCCTAAAAAAAGAGCTCTTTTTGCTGGATCAAATATAGGATTTACGTATACCTCATAATCTTCTGCCTCTCCTCCCAAGAGTGATTTGTAATACTGAATTGGTAATAAAGTCGCTGAAAACAATACGGTACTTCTTGCCTTACTCATGCAGCCTTTTAAATTCATACAGGGATTTACACAAAAAAGCTTGAGCATAAAACTACCGTCCTGCTCCAACTGACTATACGTGACATAATTTTCATCTACTCTTTCATAAATATCTAAAAAATGGCAGACTTCAAAATAATAAGTAAGTATTTCTTTGCGAACACTGCTTTCTTCGCTATCTTGCAAAAATTTCTCCATTAAACTGTATAATTGATTCATTGCCATGACCAGCGGAGAAATCAATTCCACTACTTGAAACGCTCCCGATTCTTTCTTTAGAATTGACATTTCCTTATTGCATTTTTCAAACTGCTTTTCCATTTTCGGATCAAATGGCTTTACTACTTTTTTAAGTCTCAGGAAATCCTCCTTGTACAACGTAGCACTATACATATCTCTGCCACGATCTAATAAATTATGTGCCTCGTCTATTAAAAATAAATAATTTCCATTAATTCCATCCGAAAAAAATCTTCTTAAATAGGCATGTGGATCAAAAACATAATTATAATCGCATATAATGCCGTCCGAAAACAGGCTCATATCTAATCCCATTTCGAAAGGGCACACCGAGTGTTTTTCTGCATACTCCTTGATCTTTTCCCTTGTATATCTGTCTTCGCTCGTCAATAAGTCATAAATTGCATTATTGATTCGATCATAATGCCCTTTTGCATATATACAGGACATAGGATTACATTCCATTTCCTCCATTGGGCATATTTTTTCTTTAGCTGTTAAAACAACACTTTTAAAAGAAAGACCTTGTTTTCTTAATAATTCAAAGGTATCATCTGCTACGGTGCGCGTAATTGTTTTTGCCGTTAAATAAAATATTTTATCGCCCATTTCTCTTCCCATCGCTTGTATGGATGGAAATATTGTTGAAATCGTCTTTCCTACTCCTGTAGGAGCCACAGCAAATAACTTTTTGCTATGATAGATAGTCTGATAGACATATTTCACCAAATCACGCTGTCCTTTTCGATAGGGAAATGGAAATTGCAATGTTTGTATGGAAGACTGGCGCCTTTGTTTCCAGTCAAAATCATAATCTGCCCATTTTCGATAGTCTTCGAGTATATGTAAGAACCAAGCTTGTAATTGGACAAAGGAAAATTCTTCATGGAAATATTTCAGTTCTTCCGTTTCTATATTGCAATAAGTCATCCTTACTCTGATAAAATGTAAATGGTTTTGTAATGCATAGATATAGGCATAGCATTTTGCCTGTGCTAAATGCACATACACTGGTTCCTTCATCCTACTTATATCTGTATAGGTTCCTTTTATTTCATCGATTGTCACGATATCCATAAGAGAAATGGTATCCGTATTCTGGTCCGAAATTTTAAAGTCCATAAGATTTATCTGCTCTGCATCTGGATAATCCTTCTCCAGCAATATCCCATCCGCTCTGCCTTCTACGGATATATCGAATTTATCAAACTCTACTACGGTTTTTAGACTGACTTCTGCCTGATAATTGCTGCCCATACGCTTTTGAATCATACGATGTATCCTTCCACCTTCGAGCATCGCCTGATCTGGTTTGGATTGCTTCCTATTATCAATATTTCCAGAACGCAATATAAATTCCACAAGATTTCTTACCGAGATTCTTATCATAGGTTTTTCCTGCTTATTCAAAATTATCATTTCATCTCCACTAATTTCCATGCAAATCACCTCAGTTCTATTATAATGCTACTATGTATTTCTAAAAAGACTCCCGCTCTGATGTGTAGTCTATCAGGAATCGGGAGTCAAATTTTATCCTATGGTATTAGTAAGTCTAAGAAGAAATTCTAAGAAGCTGTAATACTGCTACCAAGAATAACTTTGGCAAGTGTTCAAAACGATCCTATTATAAAAAACTAACAAGCCAATGCATATCTGGCAAGTAAATTCTCAAAATCTGGATTATACCCGTTATAGCTTACCGTCAGGATCTGTGAAAAATCTAAACCTAAAACACCCACAATAGACTTTGCATCTACGGTATATCGATTGTAAGCAATATCAATGTCAAAGTCACACTTTGATGCCGCTGCTACAAATATTTTAATCTCATCTGGTCTCAATTTAATTTTACGTTGAACCATACTCATAATAAAACTTCCTTTCAAACATACAATTACTGATCTTTAGTTCCCTTAATGTAGCTATTATACAATAACTCGACTTTTTGTAAAGTTTTTTTTTAGATACATAGAGAAATGAAAACTACATTAAGATTCACTTAAATTCGACCATATACTTCTGAAAGTGCAATGGGAGCATTTGCCTTTGTAAATTTAAGTTTTTGCGTTCTTTTATAGCTATATTATTGCAAAAAAAGGCAAACAGTTCCTGATATGCAGCTTCCATTTTGGAAAACTTCCCAATTTCCTCACTTTGTAAGAACTCACCACTCATTAAAAACCAATTTTTTCCTGCTGGATGAACGACGCACAGATCACGCATATCATCATAGATAATAAAGTTCTCATTTGGAAGACGATCTGCAAAATGGGGCGCCAGAAATGTTAAAATGTTATTATTTGGTCCAATCTTCGCAAATAATACCTGATTTTCCAATTCCTGAAATCTTAAGAAACCTTCCAAATGTAATATTTCATTGTTTGTAAACCGGCTTAATGTAAATACCTTATTCACGTAAATATCTGCAAAGTTTTCCATTGCTTTTTTTCGATTGCACAATTTTAGACCATTTGCAAATACATGATACACTGCATTTCCCTTCTCCTTATCTTTCGAGGCTAACGCTCTGCAAAATGACAGAAAAATTTCTTCTCCAAATTCTTTCGTAATAGTCTTGGTTACTTTTTTTGTTCTTACAGCATCTGCTTCTGTATTGATATAAGTTGCAAATAATTCATAATTTACCGTTTCTCCAATTTGTATAGAGGTATTTTCAGGGTCACATTTCTTTGCATAAGCCTCAAATATTGCAGAAAAGACTCCCTCTATCGAGTCTTCACAAATCAGAATGATTTTATCCATAGATTACCTTTCTACTCTTATATCTGCCCAAAAATAGCCTGATTTCCATCGACAACAGTAGGCTCACTGTCAAAATTTTTATCATCAAACAAAGACAATTGCTGGAATGTAATACCACCTACATCGAATGGAAGTTTTTCTTTGACAGTCAGAATATTTCTTGTAATATAATCTTCTTCTATTTTTGTTGGATACATCATGCGCCCACAACATGTTATGAAATATAGTGCTCTTTTTAAAACGACTCCAATTCTCTTTAAATCAGCAAAATCAAGCTTCGCAATTCTGCGGGCCCGTACAATACGTTGGGCACTTTTTACCCCTATACCAGGGATTCTTAACATCATATGATAATCGATCTGATTGATTTCCATCGGGAAATACTCCAAATGCCGTAAGGCCCAGTCACATTTTGGATCTAGCAAGATATTGAAATTGGGTCTTTCTTCATTTAATAATTCATTTGCCTGAAAACCGTAAAAACGCAGTAACCAATCAGCCTGATATAATCTATGCTCTCTTAATAGGGGGGGGCCGCCCGGAAGTGCAGGTAACGCTTTATCATCATTTACGTGTACGAAAGCAGAATAGAATACTCTTTTTAAATCGAACTTTTGATAAAGATTTTCTGCAACTGTCATAATTTGATAGTCACTTTCCGGAGTCGCTCCGATAATCATCTGTGTAGACTGCCCTGCAGGTACGAACTTAGGGGCATTCCGATATATGGCAATTTCATTTTTATTCGCTGTTATTCCCGCCTGTATTTGTCTCATAGGCGCCAATATACTTTTTCGATGTTTATTCGGTGCAAGTGATTTTAGCCCATCCGCGGTCGGTAATTCCAGATTTATGCTCATTCTGTCAATCAATAACCCTGTTTTTTGTATCAGCATGGGGTCAGAACCAGGAATTGCCTTTACATGAATATATCCCTGAAAGTTATGAACTATCCGAAGCTTCCTAACCGTTTGATATAGTAATTCCATTGTATAATTCGGAGAATATAAGATTCCTGAACTGAGAAATAGACCTTCAATATAATTTCTTCTGTAAAATTCCATCGTTAATTCACACAACTCATCCGGTGTGAAGGAAGCCCTCCTAACATCATTCGACTTACGATTCAAACAATATTTACAATCATAAATACATTCATTCGTAAACAGAACTTTTAAAAGGGAAATACATCTTCCATCTGCAGAAAAACTATGACATATTCCGCCGGCCACCGTATTACCTATCCCTTTACCATCACCATTTCTGGTAACTCCACTACTGGTACAAGCAACATCATATTTGGCGGCATCACTCAATATTCCTAATTTTTCCCTGACAGATATCTCTTGCGTAATTTTGAGATCCATATACATTCTCCAATAATTGATAAATTAAAATAACAGAACATTTGTTCTATTATAAAATCAAACAAATGTTCTGTCAAGTATTTTATTACTTCGCCAACTTCATTGCTGTGTATATTTCTTATCCGTATAAAGAATATGATTCACAAGCCAGTCATTTAAGAAATTTAAGATAGCAAGGAGTGCTTTATCTTGATTTTCCTCAAATTCATTCAGTTCAATTTGGTTTAGCCTTTCAATAAATTCCTGGTGCTCAATTTTATGTGAAAAAAGCTTTTTGTAATTGATACTTTCCATATATTTCTCTTCATCTTGAAAATGAAATATGGTATAATTTTTTAATTCTTGCAGAATGGAATTGATATAGTCAAATTTGTCAGGTACAAATTCATCATTCAGTAGATTATAAGCAGACTCTGCAATTTCAAAGAGCCTTTTGTGTTGCTGATCAATTTCATCCACTCCCAGATAGTATTCTTTTTTCATCTCAAACATAGGTATCTCTCCTTATACTTTTTATAGAAACATTTTCTAACATGTTCCGTCGAATAGCAACTATTTTTTTCTATTCCTATCAATTTTCTATGAATTATTCATTTTTTCCCCTATATATGATGGTCTTTTTGGGCATTACCCCCATTGTTAATACAAATCTCGCCTAACAATTTGTCATGATTCGGATAATTTCTTTATCAGTCTCCTTCATACCTATCTTGCCAAGTCTGCTGATATTCTGTATCGTATTTTCAACTCCCTTTGAGACCAAACCGTCTCCCCCCTTAAATTCCTGTCCCTCTTTATACATATAATAACCTAATATTCCTGCATTCACTGCTGCTTCTATTTTCCCTGCACAGGATGGCTTAGCCCCATCACACACAATTCCCGAAACAATTGCTACTGCATTTACAAGCGTATGTATAATTGCCTGATAACTTCCATCAAGCAGATAAGCAATTCCAGTACCCGCACCACAGCCTGCACTGATAGCTCCACAATAAGCCGACATTCGTCCAATTCCTGTCTTCTGATGTATGGTAACAAGGTTGGATAAGACCAACGCCCGGTATAAGGATTCTGTACTTACTTTTAATTCCTCCGCATATACAATGACGGGAATGGAAGCTGTCATACCCTGATTACCGCTTCCCGAATTAATAATAACAGGCAATTCACAACCACTCATTCTAGCATCCGATCCGGCTGCCGCCATTGCCTTTGCTCGAATCTTTACATCATTTCCATAGGCCGCCAATAATACACTCCCAACATTTGCTCCATAATTATTTTTGATTCCTTCTTCTGCAATTGCCATATTACATACAATTTGCCTGTCTAATAGTTCTTTGACATCTGCAATATTTACATCATTCGCAAATTGATAGATATGTTCCATATCCAAAAGACTTCGGTCAGTTAGGGATAATTTTGTCGCTAATACATCTCCGGACTGATATAATACTTCGCCATCTTTTTCCACCAATGCAATATTGGTATGGAATCCGCAAATACGTACTTTTGCATAATGTTCTCCCGCATATACCGTAATCCTAATATCTAATTGTTCTTTGGTTTCTAAAGGGGATACGGTGATTTCAGTACTTTCAAGGAAAATCACCATGGCTGTTTTGGAAACTTCATCCACATTCGCGATGACTTCCAATGCCTTTGTCGCATCTCCTCCCGTAATTCCAATAGCAACAGATGTTTCAATTCCTTTTCTCCCATCCGTATTTGGTACCACAACACTCTTGACATTTTTTATAATGTTACCACTTACCTCAATTTTTACACGATTCGGCATTTGCCCTAATACATCTCTTGCTTTTGCAGCACAATAAGCGATAGCAATTGGTTCTGTACAACCCATAGCAGGTACTAGTTCTTCTTTTAATATTTGTAGATAATTATCATACAGTTTCTTTCTGTTCTTCAAATTTTAATCCATCCTTCGCACAACGTAATGATTCTAGAAAAGCTCAAGACCTCGCCTAGGTGTCTTGAGCTTTTTAAGTTATATCTACTGTAACATTTTCTTTTATGATTTTCAACTAAAGCTACTCTTTTATTGAACAGTAAGGTTGGTATATCCCATCAGGCTTTCATCCACTACTTTCGCAGCTTCTATTCCTTCGCGAATCGCCCATACGACTAATGACTGTCCTCTTCGCATATCTCCTGCAACAAATATATTTTCCACAGATGTTTTATAATCTCCCTTACCTGTCTCTACATTGGTACGTTGATCGACATTCACACGAAATGCATCTGTCACGTATTTTTGAGAACCAAGAAAACCAGCTGCAATCAGAACGATATCTGCATCCAATACGCTCTCGCTTCCGGCACGTTCTTTCCTATTCATGCGCCCTGTCTCCAGATCCTTTTCCCATTCGAGCTGAACGACTTTAACTGCTTTTAAAGCTCCGTTTTTGTCTTTTATAAATTCTTTAACCGTGGATTCATAAATTCTTGGATCATGACCAAATACTGCGATTGCTTCTTCCTGACCATAATCTGTCTTACAGATTTTTGGCCATTCGGGCCACGGATTATTCTGCGCTCTTTTATCTGGTGCCTTTGGCATCATTTCTATCTGTGTCACGCTCTTTGCACCCAGTCGGATGGACGTCCCAACACAGTCATTACCGGTATCACCGCCTCCAATAATAATAACATTCTTGTTTTTAGTCGATACATATTTTCCGTCATCAAATTTCGTATCCAATAAGCTTTTCGTTACTTGTTTCAGAAAATCTACCGCAAAATAGATTCCTTTGGCATCGCGTCCGGGAGCGTTAATATCCCTCGGGTTCGAAGAGCCACACGCCAAAACAATTTTATCATAGTGCTGTAATAGATCTTTCGCCTTTAGATCTTTTCCGACATCTGTATTGGTTATGAAAGAAATGCCCTCCTCTTTCATAATACCTATTTTTCTTTCTATGATATGTTTTTCCAGTTTCATATTTGGAATGCCATACATAAGAAGACCGCCGACACGGTCACTTCTCTCATATACCGTTACAGAATGCCCTCTGCGATTCAACTGATCCGCTGTTGCAAGTCCGGAAGGACCACTCCCTACAACGGCCACTTTCTTACCAGTTCTTACCTTAGGTGGATTCGCTTTGGCATATCCCATTTCATATGCATGCTCAATAATCGCATATTCATTTTCTTTGGTAGATACCGGATCGCCCTCCATTCCGCAGGTACATGCTTCCTCACATAAGGCAGGGCAGACTCTTGCTGTAAATTCGGGAAAATTATTTGTTTTTTTCAGGCGATTAAAGGCCTGTTGCATATTTCCTGTGTATACAAGATCATTCCACTCCGGAATCAGATTGTGAAGAGGGCAACCAGATGTCATACCACCGATCATTAGCCCTGACTGGCAAAATGGAACGCCACACTCCATACAACGTGCTCCCTGTAATTTTTGTTCTTCCATTGGAAGATGTGTATGAAATTCATTAAAATGTTTGATTCTTTTCTTTGGCTCTTCTGATACAGATACTTTTCTATCATATTCCAAAAAACCTGTAGGTTTTCCCATTTTTTTCTCCTTTCCTTCTATCCCGATTAGTGATTCCTATTCGCATAGAACGCTTCAATTTGTGCCTGTTCTGCACTTAATCCTTTTTCTTCCATTTGAACGATTGCTTTTAACATTCTTTCATAATCATGTGGAATAATCTTTTTGAATTTCGGTAAATAATCTCCAAAATTGTTTAAAATTTCTTTACCCTTTTCCGAATTCGTATATGCCACATGTTCTTTAATCATATCCTTTAATTCGATTACATCATACTTAGAGGTTATTTCGCAGGATGATACCATCTCCTTATTTACTTTTGTATATAGATCGTTGTTTTCATCCAGTACATAAGCGATACCACCACTCATACCAGCTGCAAAATTCTTACCAATAGCTCCCAGTATCACTACTCTGCCACCAGTCATATATTCGCAACCGTGATCACCGACGCCTTCGACAACTGTATGCACACCCGAGTTACGAACACAGAAACGTTCTCCTGCCACACCATTGATATATGCCTTTCCACTGGTTGCACCATAAAAAGCAACATTACCAATGATAATATTTTCATCCTGCTTGAACTTACTTCCTGTTGGCGGATAGACGATTAATTTACCTCCAGATAAACCTTTTCCAAAATAATCATTACTGTCCCCCACAAGTTCCAAGGTCAGCCCCTTCGGAATGAATGCTCCAAAACTCTGTCCTCCAGCTCCATTACAAAGCACACGGTAGGTATCCTCCTCCAAAGTATCGTAAAAACGCCTCGTAATCTCAGAACCCAGAATAGTTCCAAATGCTCTGTCCGTATTCTTAACATCCACTTCAATACTTCTCTTTTGTTTTTGATCCATCGCCTTCTCAAGCTGTTTTAGCAGAACTTTTTCATCCAATGTCTTCTCCAATTGGAAATCATATATTTGTTTAGGATCAAAGATTACTTTTTCTTTCATTCCCACATAAGGATTATTTAAGATATTCTTCAAATCAATTTTTAAGCGTTCCGTTCCTAATTCCTCTTTTACCGTAAGAAGATCTGTTCTTCCCACTAATTCATCAACGGTACGTACGCCTAATTTTGCCATATACTCTCTTAATTCCTGTGCAATGAACTGCATGAAATGGATGATATATTCTGGTTTTCCCTTGAATCTCTTACGAAGTTCAGGATTTTGTGTCGCAACACCTACCGGACAGGTATCCAAATTACAGACGCGCATCATAATACATCCCATAGTAACTAATGGCGCCGTTGCAAATCCAAATTCTTCAGCTCCAAGCAGGGCCGCAATTGCGACATCTCTGCCGCTCATTAATTTACCGTCCGTTTCTATCCGTACCTTATTACGAAGATCATTCATAATAAGTGTCTGATGGGTCTCTGCAAGCCCCAGCTCCCAAGGAAGTCCGGCATTATGGATCGAACTTCTGCTTGCTGCACCGGTGCCGCCATCATATCCCGACACCAAAATGACCTGTGCGCCCGCCTTCGCCACGCCGGCCGCTACCGTACCTACCCCTGCCTCTGATACTAATTTCACCGAGATTCTTGCCTCTTTATTCGAATTCTTCAAATCATAAATCAACTGTGCAAGATCTTCAATGGAATAAATATCATGATGCGGTGGTGGTGATATCAGACCGACACCAGGTGTTGAATGTCTTGTTTTCGCAACCCATGGATACACTTTACCACCCGGAAGATGCCCACCTTCACCAGGTTTCGCTCCTTGTGCCATCTTAATCTGGATTTCCTTCGCACTGACCAAGTATCTGCTCGTAACGCCAAAACGACCGGAAGCCACCTGCTTGATCGCAGAACACTTGTTGATTCCATCTTTTCCCGTCTGTAATCGTTCCAAATCTTCTCCACCCTCACCACTATTGGATTTGCCATGGAGTTGATTCATGGCAATTGCCAATGTCTCATGTGCTTCTTTCGAAATGGAACCATATGACATCGCTCCTGTCTTAAATCTGGTCACAATGGATTCTATGCTTTCTACCTCTTCGATTGGTACCCCCTTTTTGGGATATTTAAAGTCCATAAGCCCTCTCAGGTTCTTGATGGATTCCTCATCATTTACCAATGACGTATATTGTTTAAACATTTCATAATCATTTCTCTTGGTAGATTCTTGTAATAGATGAATCGTCGCCGGATTATACAGATGCTCCTCGGCTCCGCTCCTCATTTTATGTCTGCCAGGATTATCCAGAGTCAAATCTGTCTCTAACCCTAGTGGATCGAACGCTTTTGAGTGAAGTTCATCCACCTGTTTTTCAATATCTAAAAGAGACAAACCGCCTACTCGACAGACCGTATCCGTAAAATATTTCTGGACAACATCATAGTTAATGCCAATTGCTTCAAAAATCTGCGAGCCCTGATAGGACTGAATCGTTGAGATTCCCATCTTTGAAGCAATCTTAACGATTCCATGTAAAATGGCATTGTTATAATCGTCTACCGCTGCATAGTAATCTTTATCAAGCATCCTGTTATCAATCAATTCCTTAATAGATTCCTGTGCCAGATATGGGTTTATGGCGCAGGCACCATATCCCAGTAAGGTGGCAAAATGATGCACTTCTCTTGGCTCTGCAGACTCCAGGATCATCGCCACGCTGGTTCTTTTTTTCGTCTTAACTAAATGTTGCTGAAGCGCAGAAACCGCCAGCAGAGAGGGGATTGCCACGTGGTTCTCATCAACCCCACGATCTGATAAGATCAAAATATTTGCGCCATCCCGGTATGCTCTGTCCACTTCCACAAATAGTCTTTCGATCGCACGTTCAAGACTCGTATTCTTGTAATACGTAATGGGAACTACTTCGACCGTAAATCCTTCCGCCTTCATGCTCTTGATCTTCATAAGATCGGTATTGGTCAGAATAGGGTTGTTTACCTTCAAAACATTGCAATTTTTTGCGGTTTCTTCCAATAAATTCCCATCCGTTCCAATATATACGCTTGTTGAAGTAACTACTTCCTCACGGATGGCGTCAATCGGCGGGTTCGTTACCTGCGCGAACAACTGCTTAAAATAGTGGAACAGCGGATGATGTGTCTTGGACAATATTGGTATCGGGGTATCAACACCCATTGCTGCAATCGCCTCCGATCCCGTCATTGCCATCGGTAAAATAGATGTTTTCAATTCTTCATAGGTATATCCAAATGCTTTTTGCATTCTCTGTCTTTCTTTATATGAAAATTCCGGTACCCTCTGATTTGGAATTTTAAGACTTTTGAGAGCTACCAGATTGTTGTCCAGCCATTCCCCATAAGGCTGTCTTCCTGCATAAGCAGATTTTAAATGTTCATCATCTACAACGGTACCTTTAACCGTATCGATCAATAACATTTTGCCCGGACGCAATCTTTCTTTTTTTATTATCATAGTTGGGTCAATATCAAGGACACCTACTTCTGATGAGAGAATGACCTGATCATCACTCGTTATATAATATCTGGAAGGTCGAAGTCCGTTCCGGTCCAGCACAGCCCCCATCATATCTCCATCACTGAAAAGAATAGAAGCCGGACCATCCCATGGCTCCATCATGGTCGCATAATATTGATAAAAATCTCTCTTCGTCTGGTTCATTGTCTTATTATTTGCCCATGGCTCAGGAATTGTAATCATAACAGCCAACGGTAATTCCATGCCGCTCATTACCAGAAATTCAAGTGTATTATCAAGCATCGCAGAATCGGAACCCGCTGCATTAATAACCGGAAGCACCTTATGCAATTCACCGTGCAGGTGCTCTGATTCCATGGTCTCTTCCCGTGCTAACATTTTATCTGCGTTACCACGAATCGTATTGATCTCACCGTTATGTACGATGAACCGGTTTGGATGTGCCCTTTCCCAGCTTGGATTCGTGTTCGTGGAAAAACGTGAATGCACGATTGCAATCGCAGAATCATATTCCGAACTTTGTAAATCCTCAAAAAAAGTACGAAGCTGACCTACCAAAAACATTCCCTTATATACAATTGTCCTGCTGGAAAGTGATACCACATACGTATTATCAACGGATTGTTCATATACACGACGAACAATATAAAGCTTGCGGTCAAAAGCCAAACCCTTTTCCACATTTTTGGGCTTCTTAATAAATGCCTGCATAATGAACGGCATACATTCCACCGCTTTATGGCCTAATACAGATGGCACCGTAGGAACTTCACGCCATCCTAAAAATTCCAGTCCTTCTTTCTCTACAATGATCTCAAACATTTTTTTAGACTGATTACGTTTCAGTTCGTCTTGTGGAAGAAAGAGCATTCCAATACCATATTCTCTCTCACCGCCTATCGAAATACCAAGTGAACGGGTGACTTTTGTAAAAAATGTATGCGAAATCTGTAATAGGATTCCAACACCATCCCCTGTCTTGCCTTCCGCATCTTTTCCAGCTCTATGTTCCAGATTCTCTACAATCTTCAGTGCGTTCTCTACCGTCTTTCTTGTCTTAATTCCCTTAATATTAACACAAGCACCAATTCCACAGTTATCATGTTCAAACTCTGGTCGGTACAAAGTAGCTTTTGGAACATTTAGTCGTGAATCAAACATGTTCTCTAACCCTTCCTTTCTCATCGAAACTTACAAAACAAATCTACCTCTTACTCTGAAAAATTAATTTGTTTCTATATTTCCGCAAATCTGTACTGTCACATTTTTACGATTGCTAATATAATACATCATTTTTTTCACACTGTAAATAATTTTTTTCTTATAATTGTCTGATTATTAGTTAATTTATTATATTTTATTTTATTTGCAGTATATTTAAATTATTATTCTGTTTTTATTTAAGTTTTGGAACATTTTGGGAATAAAAAAAAGACTAATTCATTAGTCTTTTTTCATTCTGCTAATTTGAATAAGCGTAATAATTGAAATTGTTGATAATAACAAACAATTTAAAGGTCTGTTTACCATCTTTTGCAATGCCATATTCTGGGTAATAATAAAAACACTGATATTAGCAGTTCCATGAAATAGTATCGGATAAAATATATGTTTAAACTGCACGTAACAATAGGCAATGAATACTCCCAATAAAAAACCATAAATTCCCTGAACTAGATTTCCATGATACATGCCAAAAATGAGTGCGGATACGATAATACCGATTGTCTTCGTATAATAGTCCTCTATTCTTTTAAAAACAATTCCTCTGAATAATAATTCTTCTGCAATTGGAGTGATTATTCCATATACGAGAATTCCCATTGGAACCGAGATGGAATATTGTGTTTGGGAGACCTTGGTATAGGTATCCGATAAATTACTGAAATCGATATAAGATAATGCTATGTTACAAGCCAGAGCAGCACTGAATCCCAGAATCGCAGTCAAGAGAGCATGAATAGAACTTTCCTTTCCAAAAACAAGCCTTCTTTCTTTTTTTCCTATCCCTTTTTTAAAAATTTGAAATAGAAATGGGATTGCGATCAGCGTTGCCAATGTATTGAGATATACAGATATTTTCCCGCTCCATTCCGCCATAAGACTTCCGATAGCAATCCCTTTTAATCGGAGATACGACTGTATGGCAACGACTCCAAAAATAATAACAAGATTGCTGATCAACCAATATAGTACGATTGGAAACAGTATCTTCCATGCTTTTAAAAAGGAGCGGCGAAAAGAAAACTTTTCCATTTTTATTCCATTCTTTTCAGCGGGCAAAAGAAGATCCCAAAGTTCCGAAACGGTATCTACAATATAGGTCGCCCCCGCAGTTCTCAATTCCTCTCTTCCACCGTATCCATAGCTGACACCGATGCTTTCAAGATTATGAGCTTTTGCTCCTTCCACGTCAAACCGTCTGTCTCCTATCATGACACATTTGTCATACCCGTCATTTTCATTAGGTACTAATAGCTTTAATGCTTCCGAAACGACTTCTTCCTTTCTTCCACGTGTTCCATCCAATTCACTGCCCACCACAACGTCAAAGAATTCCCTGATGTGAAAATGGACCAAAACTTTTTCTACAAAAACGGTCGGTTTACTTGATGCAATCCCAACTTTTATTCCCTCCATTTTTAATGCACGTAACAGGTCTGAAATCCCAGGATATATCACATTTTCATATAGACCTGTTACTTCAAAACGTTCCCTATATTTCTTTACTGCTTGTCCTGCCTGTTCCTCGGACATCTGATAGAACTCTACAAAACTATCTTTTAATGGAGGGCCTATAAAAGGTTCCAGCACATCTAGATTTTCTTCTATGATACCAGCATCCCTCAATGCATACTGTACCGAGGTGCAAATGCCGATCTTGGGATCTGTCAGTGTCCCATCCAAATCAAATAGTATAAATTGATACATGTAAATTCCCCTTCATTTTCCAGCAGATTATTCTGCTTTTCCAACTTTATCTAAGCGTTCTACCGAAAAATATTTTCGTATTGAAAATAAAATTCCAATTGCCACAACACCAATACAATTTTCAAATATAGTAGTATGCTCTACGATAAGCTGCCTTGCTATCGCAAAGAGCAATACTTCAATGACCGTATCCACATTATAGTTATAGATCATTTTTAAAAATTCAATTCCGATCAAAATATTAAAAGCAATTGCTAAAAACTCCAAAAAGGCATTTTTAACATCATTGCTTAAATAGAGATCTCCCAGTGCAACTATTAAAGTTTTCATTGATATTGCAACCCCAATAATAACAAAAACTGTAATTATAATTTCCAGATACCCAATTAATTTACTTAAAAGATATTGAATATTTTTCATTTGACCTCCACATTCAACTGCTGTCTTTCACATTCACTTTTTGATTGATACTGTAATATTGTATCTACTCCAATATTTTATGTCAATCAAAAGTAAATATAATATTGACATTTTATACAGAAACCCTTATAGTAAGACCAAATAAAATATGAGATATACATGCTAGGGGAGCTCATCGTATTTTCGATCAGCTGAGACTGAGAAGCAAACTCTGACCCTCACTACTTGAACCGGATAATACCGGCGTAAGGAAGCTGTTCTGTTACAATTTTTTTATTTTTGTAAAGAGCCAAGTAGTCCCTCCTGTGTATACAAGGAGGTTTTTTTATGTCTAAAACAAATACTTTATCAAAAGAGAAGGTCTTTCACGCAAAGTCGCTCGCTTTTTCAGGCGTTGCTATTGCACTTGCAACTGTAATTTCTATGTTCATCAAGCTGCCTTCCCTGCCTTTAGGTGGATCCGTCACGCTATTCAGTATGCTACTCATATGCCTTGTCGGATATTGGTACGGGCCCGTCGTAGGGATCACTGCCGCATTCGCCTATGGCATCCTACAATTTATTACAGGGCCTTACGTTATACATCCGTTACAGGTCATTTTGGACTTCCCACTTGCCTTCGGCGCTCTTGGTATCAGCGGCTTTTTCCATAATAGAAAAAACGGATTGTTCAAAGGTTATATTTTTGGTGTACTCGGCCGCTTTCTTGTCCATTGCATATCGGGTGTTATTTTTTATACGGAGTATGTAGGTGATTTTGGAGGTGACGTCGCGGCTATCTGGACTGGAATCGTATATAATATGACTTATATTGTTCCTGAGGCTGTTGCAACCTTGGTTCTTTTATCCATTCCTGCGGTTAAAAAAGCATTGGCTGATATGAAAAAACTCGCTATTTCATAATTTAAAAGCAGAGCAGAACTCATGAGAGTTCTGCTCTGCTTGTCTTTTACAGGTGTTTGTATCGGAATTCCTGTTCTAATGCAAAGGAATAAATTATTTTCTCCTTTACAGGCATCTGCGAAAGCTGCTCCAATGCGTCTGCATAATAATTTAACTGCTTCGAATAGCGTCTAAAAAGTTCTTCACCACTGTCCACCCTATCTGTTTTATAATCTACAATTACCAATCCGCCGGATTCCTCAAAATAAACATCTATAATTCCTTGTATCAAAATACTTTCGGTCTCGGGGAAATCGCTCTCAATTTTATTTGCAGGTACACCAATCACAAAAGGTCGTTCCCGATATAAGCAATTCTTTTGATCCGCTTTTTTCATTCTATCCGCAAGATCTGTCTGCAGGAACTGGAATATCTTATCCGTACTGACAGCTTTTTTATATGCCTCACTCAAACGTCCTTCTCTCACAAAACCTACGATTTGTTCTTCCATATCCTGACAGGAAACAATGCTATTAAAATCAAGCAATTCAAGCACTCTATGATAAGCACTCCCTCGTACGGATCCTGAAATTTTATCCTTCTCCTGCATAAATTTTGGAATATATGGAACAATTTCGGGTTCCTCATACAATAATTTTCCCAGCTGGGCTGCATTTACCTGACCCATTTTTTTTAACTCGGATACGGTCGTTTTTGTATATAGTCTGGAAAGTATAGTAAAAGGATAACGATAAGAAAACTTCTTATCCACGATTTCTTTTAAGTTATTGTCCACTACATTTAGCAACTGCCCTTTAAGGAGCTGCCTCCTCATAGATTCTTTTTGCACGGTCTCTTGAACCTTATGTAGAATCCTTTCCGTTGCATGGCACACTTTCACCTGCATTTGAGGACCTTTATCATATATACTATTTTCCGGATTATCTTTCATCCCATATGTCTGTATCAATTGCGCCATAGAGCGATGTCTGATAAGAGCGGCTAAGATATAGTCCAGAAAGCTACTCATTCCCGAAAGCAAGGTATGAGGTAAGGTCAATTTCTGATTTTGTGTAATCTGTAAAACGCGCGTTATTTTTTTCTCAAGATCATTGACTATTCCGGTCATGATCAATTTCTCTTTTGCTCTGGTCAGCGCTACATAAAGAATTCTAAGCTCTTCTCCAAGATTTTCCTGTTGCATTTTCATGGCAATCAAATTTTTACGAAGCGTTGTCGTCCTGTATCTTTTTTCCGCGTTGATATAATCACTACCTAGTCCCATTTCCAGATCCATTACAATTGCTTTTCTGGCATCTTGCATATTAAATTTTTTAGCCAGACCGGATACAAAACAAATAGGGAATTCTAATCCTTTGCTTTTGTGTATACTCATGATACGCACGACATTTGCATTTTCGTCCTGGATATTGGCTTCGCCTAGATCTACATCATATTTCTGCATTTGTTCCATGTAACGAATGAAGCGGAACAGACCATGGTAGCTTGTTTTTTCAAAATCAATTGCTTTTTCCAGAAGTTTATCCATATTGGCTTTTCTTTGTTCTCCACCAGGTAATGCACTCATATAATAATAGAATCCTATCTCCTCCATATACTGATACAGCAATTCATGTATTGGCGTATAAGAAATCTTCTCACGATAGCGATCCAACACTTTCATAAATGCTGTTATTTTATTTTGCAATAATGGATCTTCTCCATTTTCTGCATAGAATAGAATCGCCTCATAAAATAATTCTTTTCGACATGTAATCCTTATTTTTGCCAGTTCCTCCTCTGTAAAATCAAATGCCATGGATGTAAGCGTTGCACATAACGGTACATCCTGCAACGGATTATCCAGCACCCTTAGAAAATTCAACGCCGTCTGGATTTCAACAGAGGAAAAGTATCCTGTCTTGGATGTGATATGGGCAGGAATTCCTTCTTCCATCAATGTTTTTCGAAACGTCTCATCCCAACCACTATTGCTCCGCAGCAGAATGACAATATCCCGATACATCGCCGGGCGTAATTGCCCCGAATCTTTATCCGTCACTAAAAAAGTACCTATCAGTTCACGGATCCGTTGCGCAATCACAAGTGCCTCTGTTTCTCTGGCATCCTCTGTTTCTTCTACCTTTTCAATCAACAACACTTCCGTTTGATAGCTCTGTTCATCCGTGTATTCCTGCTCCCCTCCCTTTTGAACAAGAGGATATTGTGCACCTCTATAAAGTGCTGAATCACGATCATACCGAACCCCTCCCAAACTTTCAATCATTATTTGATAAAAGATATAGTTGACACTTTCAATTACTTCTTCCCTGCTTCGAAAATTCTGTTTCAGGTCAATTCGGACATGATTGTTGCTCTCAGACTGATAGTCATAATATTTTTGCATAAAAATTTCAGGTCTTGCCAATCGGAATTTGTAGATACTTTGCTTTACATCCCCTACCATGAATCGGTTATATTTAGAAAGTCCTTCTTTCGATATACTTTGCAAGAGATATTCTTGTACCAAATTACTATCTTGGTATTCATCAATTAATATTTCTTTAAAATAAGATTGATAAGTAACTGCCGTCTTACTTGGAATAATTTTATTCTCTTCCTCTTTTAGTAAAATCTGTAATGCAAAATGTTCCATATCTGTAAAATCTATGATATTTTTCTCCCTTTTTTGAGCGGAATATAAATCCATAAATTGCAAGGTAAGATCGACCAGCATATGGATGGCGGGCGCAGAGGATCGCATATCTTGTAAGCATTGTTCCGGTGATATCCAAAAATACTGAATTCTAATTTTTTGAATACAATCTTTTACACCATTTCTTATTAGCTTAACCATTTCTCTTTTTTCTTTTGAAACAGTATCATCTTTTTTTCCTGGAAGCCGACCAAAGGATAGCAAGCCAAACGCCTCATAATAGGATACAAAATCCTGACACCCAGCAAGCTTTTCAAGCATTTCCCGTTCGGTATCCAACAGTTCGGCATACATATAAGGACCATCGGGTTGCTCACACAATAAAATAGCTCCTTTTAGCTGCTCCACACAATCACTTATCATCTCCTTGATACGTTGTTTCATATCCTGTACCCATTCTGCCTGTTCCAATTCTTCAACAGATGAAATTTTATAGTCTTGTTTACACCCATTCAACCATTTTTCCGGAAAAGGATGACTCATTGCAAATTGATAGAGCTGCAAAATATGTTCTTCTAATGCCTTTTCTTTTCCATTCGTACTATAGCATTCTACGCAAAGATAAAAATTCTCCTCCTGCTCTTGAAACCTTTGTTCCAATACTGCTGCCAATACGTCTTTTTGTAAGAGTTGCAGTTCTCCTTGATCAGCTACCCGAAATCCGGGATCTAATCCGATATCATTAAAGTTATTTCGAATAATAAACAGACAGAAACTATCAATCGTGGTAATCTGCGCATGATGTATCAATGTCATTTGTTTCTGTAAGTGCTCGTTTTCCGGAGATTCATCAATGCGTTTCATAAGTGCATTGCTGATTCGTTCTCTCATTTCTGATGCTGCCGCACTTGTAAATGTCACAATGAGCAATCTGTCTATATCAATGGGATGATCTGGATCTGATATCATTTGTACGATACGCTCTACCAACACCGCGGTCTTACCAGAACCTGCTGCCGCTGAAACAAGGATATTTTTGTCTCTGGTCATAATCACTTTCTGTTGATCCGGCGTAAATATAATTCCCATCCTAATGCTCCTCCTTCACTTTTGTTCGAATTCGCTCCATGATCTCTTCTTTATCACTATCCTCCAGTTTTCGTTTTTGGTATCCCACAATTTTATTATCATATCCACAAATTCCTGCATAGGAACAATACATACAGGAATCAGCCTGTCCACGCTCATAGGGATTTACAGCTATATTACCCATAATAATGTCACTTCCAATTTCCCTTATTTTATAGTTTACATAATGTGAAATTGCATGCAGGTCTTTGGAATCCATGATAGACGAACCTGCTGTGAAGCTTCCATCTTTCTTATACTCCACTGGTATTACATCCGATTTTCCCGCGAAAAGAGTATCTAGTTTTTCCGGTACCTCATATTCAGAATTTACGATTCCTTTAGTTTTCAACTCCTCAATCAGACGCTGGTTCAGATGCTCCGGAGTGATATGATCTTCTTCCCGTTCCACGATAGGATCTGTTACATGATAGTACAGTACCGCAGCTGGTACTACTTCCTTATCCGCGTGGTTCTTTGCCGTCAACTCCATCGCAGCATTCAGGTATACGATTAATTGTAATTGCAGTCCATGATAGAGTGCGATCAGATCAAAAGACTTATTTCCGGATTTATAATCAATTACTTTTACGTAAACACGTTCTTCATCCTCATAGGTATCTACCCTGTCGATTCTTCCATGTAAACGCATTTTTTCTTCTTTTGACAAAGAAATATTGACTGCATCAAGGTCTTGTATAACAGAAAAAGATAGTTCAAATTGATTGGGTTGAAAAAGTCCTTTTTTTAATTGATACTGAAGTGTCTTTACGGTTCTGTTCAAAATACGTTTCATTCTTCTAATCATATATTCATTCCTTGCGGAGCTGAACAGAACGGTTTCTCCATACTCTACGGCATACGCTTGTAATGCTTCTTCCACAAGCTGTTCTCCTACATTTTGCGGAAAATCGAACCAAGTATAACCAGATTTAACAAGCTTCCCTGCAAAGGCTTCCAATACTCCATGAAAAACATTTCCCATATCTACATTTTCAAAAGAATATTCATTTCTTTCTTGCAAAGCAAGACCGTATTGCAAAAAATGAGCATACGCACATGATGCATATTTTTCTAATCTACTTACGCTGTTTTCCAATGTTTTACCATAAAGTGCATTAGCAACTGCTTTGCTGATTGGATTCACATGATATTCATAAAAAGCTGCCATCATTATCTTCTGCACAAAATTTTCATATTCATTGTTTTCCTGATACCAGGATAGTAGAGCAAATAAAGTATCACTCTCAACTACGGAAAGTTGTCCTTGCACATACTCACGTAACAACTGCACCAAATAGAAGGTACCGTCCTTAGGAGTGGTCAGCTGGGATAAAAACGTATTTTCGTCCGTCTTTTTTATCTTTATCTTCGGGAAAAGCTTCTGAATTGTGGCAATTAGATAAGAAGGCCGCATAGATTTTCCTTCTGCATTGACTTTTACGAAAGACAGCCACAACTGTTCCGTTGGCTTTGTCATATTCATATATAAATAGAGTCTCTGCGTGTACATCTGTTGTCTTGGCGTTGCGGCAAGTTCAAATTCAGATTCCAGCAAAAATTCTCTATCAATATCGGACAATAATCCACCTGCTACGGTGCTCTTAGGAATTAGTCCATCATTGATCCCAACAAAAAACAGGGCTTTAATTTCCTTTAGCCTCGTTCGCTCCATATCCCCTACAACGACTGTATCCACATTTTGTGGAATTGTTCCTACCTGAATCTCACCAAAACCGGCATCCAATATATGATAAAATTCTTTTAGATCCATTTTTTCAGTTCCAAGCAGTTCTATGATCTGATTCAGCAAATCCATCACAAGACGGTAGATCTGCCCATATTCTCTGGCTTGTTCTAATTTTCCTTCCTTTGTGAACCTACTCTCAAAAACAGCTAATTTTTTCTGTAGTTCCGCTTCTGTAATAAAGGCATATACCTGCTTTACCAAATTGGCAACCGTATTTCCTGCGTCCATTAACGGCTGTAACAAAGTTACTACAACCTGTCTGTCAGCATTCAGTGCCTCTAATCGCTCCGTAATGTTCTCTCCCATATCCTTTGCTCTTCTGGTCCAAAGACAATTCCATCTTTTTCTGCCCCTGATACCCATGGTAACTACATAGTTTTCCAGACGGTCGACCCGGATTCTGGGGATCTCAACGAGACCGCTCCTCAAAAAATGAAAGATAGATTCATAACTAAAATTCTGTAGTATCACATTTATTCCACTTCTCAAATATTCAATAAATGGATTCAGTATGATTCCTCTTGTCTGATCCAGAAAGCACGGTATCTGAAATCTTTCGAATTCGTTTTCTACAACGTGTGAATACGCTGCAAGGTCACCTGTAACTACAGCTATATCCTGATATTTATATCCTTTATTACGTATCAATTCGTGAATTTTTCTACAGACAAATCGCACTTCTTCCTGCGGATCATACGCCTCATAAATAGATATATTCGTAACCTCATCTGTATAAGAATTCTTTTCAAACCGAAACAGCCCATGTTCCAAATATGCCATGCTCGCATTATCGGCATATCTCCTGACCGGAAAATCGCGGATCACAACATCTTTTCCTCTTATTATATTTTCTTCTTCTGCCAGCTTAGACAGTGTATTTATCGTTTTTTTACTAAGATGAAACAGTTTCTGCTCTCCATCCAGCTCATAGGGATTTTCCCGTCCATCCATAACAGTTGTTATGATAACTTCCTTTGATAAACGCATCAATTCCTGAATCAATTGATTCTGGATTGGAGTGAATCCAGTAAATCCATCAAATACAATAACACTTTTCGCTATAATCTGAGATTTATGTAATACCTCTTTCAGAATTGTTAAGGATTCCTCTGTAGTGATAAATCGGTCTTTGATAAATGTTTGAAATCCCTCATAAATTACCTTCAGATCTTCCAGTTTATACTGTAGCGCACCTCTCTTACTTGCATAATCAATCATTTTTTTTAATTCTTCACTACCGATACCATATTGCATAAATTCAGAAATAGCAGATTTCACTTCATGAATATACCCAGTCTTTTTCAAGTTACTACCGATGACTTTTAATTCCTTTTCCAGCTCGCCTGCAATTTTACGTAAAATCAAACTTTTTCCGGTATCATCCAAAATAGGGCTGTCATTCCCTCCCACTTCTTCAAAAATACGGTAAGACAGTCTTCCAAAGCTTAATACATCTATATTCATAATACCATGTCGAGGATGCATCGTTACGATATCCTTCTGGGTTTGCATCGTGAACTGATCCGGAACGATAATCAAAAATTGAGTTTGCTTTTCCGCCATAGACCATGTAATCACATCATCATATAATTTATAACTTTTACCCGCTCCAGAGCTTCCTATATAAAAACGTAATCCCATGTATGTACTCCTTTACTTTTATCCTCTGATTATACTATTTATTCTTTTCTGACACAATCCAATTTATATATCCCTATAAAAGATGTAAAAAAGACAAACCTAAAATCCTTTTCGGATTTTCTGGTTTGCCTTACTTTATCCATTCTAACTTATAGGAAATCAATCATTTATGACACTATCATCACCTTCTGGTAACACAACTGCCAGAATAATTCCGGTAATAGCTGCCAATGCAAGTCCTGATATTGTTATCGTTCCATAAACAGGAATACTGTCACATCCGATACCTACTACTAAGATAATAGCCGCTATCAATAAATTTCTACTGTTTCCTAAATTTATTTTAGAGTTAATGAGTATTCTAACACCAACTGCTGAAATCATACCATAGAGAACGATACTAATGCCACCCGTTACAGGGGAAGGTATGCTGGATATAAAACCTCCGAATTTACCAAAAATTCCTAATATGATAGCAAACACTGCTGCGATACGAATGACCGAAGGATCATATACTTTTGTGACTGCCAGAACACCTGTATTTTCACCGTATGTCGTGTTCGCAGGTCCACCTAGCAGACCAGCAAATGCAGTTGCAAGACCATCACCTAAAATAGTTCTGTGGACACCTGGATCTATCATGAAATTTTTACCCACAACAGCACTGTTTGTCGTAATATCACCCACATGTTCGATTAATGTTACCAAAGCAATTGGGGCAATCGCTATAATGGCATCCATTCGGAAAACAGGTACTGTAAACAATTGAGCCAAGATATCAGAATCCATAAAAGAAAATACATGCGCTTGCTGCACAGAAGTAAAATCACAGAAACCTAGCGGTAAGGAAATCAGATATCCAATGATGATCGCAAATAATATAGGCATTAAATTGAAGATACCCTTCGCAAATACCGATATCACAATAACTGTTATTAAAATAACAGTCGTTACGAGTAAAGATTTCAGACTAAATTCTCCATTATAATAGAATGCACTATTTATTGCAGTCGGACTTAAGCGCAGACCTATCACTATAATAATGGGACCAGTTACGATCGGTGGTAATAATTTATTGACTTTTTCATATCCGAAAACTTTAATCATTCCAGCAAATATAGCATATACCAGACCTGCTATAATCAAAGCTCCTTTCACCTGGGACAGTTTCTCAATAAAATCTGCATCTCCCATTCTGGAATCACCAATAATGGCAATCACACCTCCCATAAATGCAAAACTGGATCCTAAAAAAACTGGAACTTTTTTCTTTGTAATCCAGTGGAACAATAAGGTACCAACACCTGCACAAAACAATGTAATGGATGTATTTAATCCAGTCAGCGCCGGAACCAATACCGTTGCGCCAAACATTGCCAGGGTGTGCTGAATACCAAGAATCATTTTTTGTTTCATCGTTTGTTCTTGACTCACTACTCATCCTCCGTTTTTTTTTATCTATAACAGTAGTTGTAACTAATACAACTATCTGGTTACATTTACGAGCCATTTTTTCTTACTGTAGCGATGCAGACTGAATGGTATCTTAAATAGTTCATCTGCCAATAATAGGAAGAATACTACCTTAATAGGAGCTTTCCATACAAATGCTGCAAAGGCACCCAATAGGATAGAGAAACACCACATGCTGGTAGCATCTATGATTAAGCCGAATTTTGTATCTCCACCTGCACGCAGGATACCTACGATAATTACCACATTCAAGGCTTGTAGCACTACATAATATGACATCATTAATAAAAACGTATTCATATAGTCAGCAGTAAGACCGGTAAAATTCAAATTTTTTATAATCAATGGTCTTACTAAAAGAATTACACAACTTCCCATTAGTCCAAATATAATTGCCAATCGAATAAATTTTTTACCATAAATTTCTGCCAGTTGTTCCTTTTTTTCTCCAATCGCTTTTCCAATCATAATCGCAGTCGCATTACCGATTCCAAACACAATTACAGTTGCTAATTGCCTGGCTACCTGTGCAACGGAATTAGCCGCTACCGCACTGCTTCCCAGATGTCCGACGATTGCTGCATTTGCAGAATATCCCAATCCCCAAATCATCTCATTGATAATGACAGGACCGCTATATTTAAAAAAATCTTTGCGCAATACCACATCCTGATGAAGAAAGTATTGCAATCGTATTTGTACATCGGTATTAATCCTTGTTGCATAGAAATACACAATAATCAATTCCAAGATTCTGGAACACAAAGTTCCAATTGCGGCTCCTTTGATCCCCATCGCCGGGGCTCCAAACAATCCGAAGATCAGTATGGCATTTATGATAATATTCATAGTCAAAGAGGCTGCATATACCACTGTCGAGATAATGACTCTTTCAATGCTCTTTATCAAATTCAGATAAACCATCGTAATTGACACTAATGGATATGTGAATGCTATGATACGGATATATTTGACACCTTCTTGTATTACTTCTGGTTCATTTGAAAAGATACGCATGATAGGTTCTGGAATCCATAATGTAACAAACATAAAAATAATACTCACAAGAATACCAATCCGCATTGCTATTGCAATTATTTTTTCAATTGCTTCTGTATCCTCTTTCCCCCAGTATTGCGCAATCAACACACTGGCACCAGATGTAATTCCAAATATGATCAAGCTCAGTATAAAATATACCTGACCAGCAAGAGACGCACCCGATAAAACGGTCTCTCCCACTTTTCCAAGCATAATGACATCTGCAGCCATGATTCCAACATTAATTAAATTCTGTATTGCCATTGGTATAACTAAGGAAATTACTTTTTTATAAAAAACTTTATCTAACATTAGGATACTCCTTCTTTCGTTGACGAATTTAAAATGGATAGGCAAAAATTTAGACGTTGATGTCAATCAACGTCTAAATTAATTACAAAAATGGAAATAGAAATAACACGGCCTGTCCATTGGCATTGCAACAAACTTACCCCCATTAAATTTCCATGAATCATTACTAAGGATCATTCCTATTTCTCCCATTTTGTATCTTTTTAAACCCTAAAAAGCAGTATATCAAATAAAAAAGGAGTATGCAACACCCTTTCTGGACTTTCTTAAGAAATACTAACGATAGAGGTATTTTCTCCCATTGATATCTGCAAATTACTATCTTTCCAAATAGGTAGATCTTTCAGTGTTAAACCTTTTCCCTGTTCCAACTTACCAAGATCAATGATGACCTCTTCCACCAGATCTTGTGGTAATGCTCTATATGGAATTTCTGTCACTAACTGATAGACCATTGTCGGTACTTTATCCTTATTTTTTAAGATTATTCTAGCAAAACTACTTACATATTCATTTTCATTCAATAATTGAAAAGTAATATTCTCTATTTCATTATTTAGTTGCTTCATGACCACACTCTTGATGATAACTTGATAGCTCTCACTATCCTTGCACTTTATAAGAACCTTACCGCCTTTTCCCTTTTCCCTTAATAGCTTCTTTGCATCATTTTCCGGAATCTGGATATGGATCGATTCACTTTTTTTACCATCCGAAATGCTACATGGCACCATACCATTTTTTCTTATTTTTTTGGCCTTAATAGCTAAATCACGCTTTTCAACATTTAATGTATACATACTAGAAATCTCCTTTTTCATTGTTTATGTTTTATAATTGCGATTGCTGTCATAGACATCCATTTGAATCACCCCCTTAAAAGGTCTATTTTTTATATAGAATTTTCTTCGCAAAAATATCTGTCAAATTCAATCACTTCTTCTTTCAATTCATCTTCGATATCTGCATTGCTTATCTTATTTAGTATTTCTTTTACGGTTATGGTGGACGTATATTTCATCTTTTTACTTCCCCAACTTTTTAAACGCTTTTCTTCTGGGAAAAAGTTCCAAAAATAGATGGGTTCGTAGCAATCAAGTAGTATCCTATATTTTTCATGAGCAGTTATCACACCATCTTGACAATTTGCCCCTATAAAATCCTCCTCTGTCATAAAAAGTCCGATCACTTTTCTTTCATTTTCTTTTTTCCATTTTTCTTTCATCGTAAGAATACAGGCAGAATTCATATTCAATTTATTAGGAACTGTGAATTTTCCATTCAAACTTCTTTTATTACTATTATCTGTATAGATTTCCCAGAAATCTGTAAATGACGTAAAGTCTTCCTCTTTTATATCGAAAACACCATGTGAACTGGCCTTATTTTTAAGAATCTTTTTTTGCATCCTGATTTCTTTTTCATATTCCTTTTTTTTCTTGACTTCTTTATATAGTTCCAGTTCTTTTTTAATATATTGTTTTGTTCTTTCATCCGATGTCTGGAAAAAATTCTCAAAAGAATCCGGATACAAAAAGCATTTGACCGAAGATCCAAAATCTACTTCCATCTTGTTTTCGTATTGCTTTATAATCTCACCCTTCCCAAATTTAACATGTATGACACTTTTACCGACAATATTCATTTTATAACTCCTTTCACATGCTTTCCTATTAGAAAAAAAGAAGGGCTTCCATAACATGCCTGCACATGATATTAAAAGCCCTTCTTTTAAGACGGTTCTTTTTTATTTAATTAACCTTATTGTATCATACTTATATTATTTGTCAAATGTTGATGTCTTTCTAGTGTAACAACTACCAGGGGCGCACTTTCGCAATCCAGCCCTTTTCTCTCCAATACTCCACATCTGTCTGATTCCACCCCTTCTTCATTACCGCTCTCATCAAATAAAAATATAATCTGGTCTTAAAACCAGGGGATATCTTTTGGCTCCTATTGGTGATCTTTCTGGCTAAATGAGTTGTTTTTTTATCTATTTTCCGCTTAATCTTCCAAGATACATCCTTATAAGCAATTGCCTGTACAGCAATTCCATATCGGTAAATCTTCCCAATGCCCCAAAAAAACATACTATCCGACATATCCTTATTTGTTGATCGCATACCTGCGCCTGCTGCCGTCGAAATACATACACCCTGCTTTTTAAACATTGCTTCGTTCGGGCGATGCACCATCCATTGGTAACCATAATGATCCAGAAAATTTTTCATTGCACCTGTGGCATGATATACATAAACAGGACTCGCTAATATAACAATATCTGCTTTTTCTATCGCATTTGATATTGGATTTAATTTTTCAAAATGGGGACAAGCTGATTCTGATTTCATAAAACAATTGTTACACCCAATGCAAAATTCACCAAAATCATCTGGAAGAAAATAAGTAATTACCTCTCCACCTATTTTTTTAGCAAGCATATTAGCAATCTGGTACGTAGACCCTTTATGATTTTGTCCATGTATCATTACGGTTTTCAATGCATGAATCATTTATCCCTCATTCCCATGTTTTCCAAACATCTGGTTGAAACCCTACAGTAGCCATCCGACCGTTCCTAACTATTGGAGTTTTTAGGATTTGTTGATTCTCCAATAACTTCTCATCCCTGTCTTCCTCAGTAAGGTATTGGACCAACGCCAACGTATCCTTGTCTTTACAATTATGATTTATCATATGTTCCGATCCGCCGACAGATTGCCTGACACTGGTATACTCTCCTTTGCTCAGACCCTTTTCTTTCAAATCAATGAATTGAAACTTAATTCCGCGCTCCTTAAAATATCTTTGGGCTTTCTTCGTATCAAAACATTTGCTGGTTCCAAATATCTGTATATTCAATTCTTGTACCCCCTTTGTAAAACTCCACCAACTGATAGCAATCTATATTAGCCCACATCATCACCTTTGATACGGGCATAGATCTTCATATCCAGAATTTTCCCATTTTTTACCGCATTACTGCGAAGTGTTCCTTCATATCGAAAGCCACTTTTTTCAAGAATCCGGCAAGAAGCCATATTGTGGGTAAATGGCTCTGCAAAAATGCGAATGATATCCGTATGATTAAAAATATACTCACATACTTTTTTTACGGCGCAGGTTCCTACTCCTTTTCCCCAGAATTCTTCTGCCAGATAGTAACCCATTTCCGCTGTGCAAGTGTGGATATTATCTTTCCGAAATACTCCAATACTACCGATTGCTTTGTCATTGACCGTAATTGCAAATGGAAAAACAGTGTTCGTTTCAGCATGTAACATTGCCTGAATATAATCAACGGCATCCTGTTCCGTATAGGGAAACGGTAACCCATCACGTAAATTATTCTGCACCTCTTTGTTACTTAATGCATGCGCTAGATTGGCTGCATCACTAAGTTGCCATGCTCTGATCTGACACTCCATTTAGTTGCCTCCTTCTTGTTTCTCACCTATCTTCCTATTCTATTGAAATAGATAGCTCAAGAATCCATAACCTTCTTTTTCCATATCTTTTTGGGGGATAAAGCGTAATGCTGCACTGTTAATACAATAGCGGAGTCCTCCTTTGTCTTTTGGTCCATCTTCAAAAACATGTCCAAGATGCGCGTCTCCAATCCGGCTTCTTACTTCCGTACGCTCCATCCCATGGGAGCAATCCCTCTTCTCTTGCAATACATAAGGATCGATCGGTTCTGTGAAACTTGGCCAGCCGCATCCGGAATCGAATTTTTCCTTTGAAGTAAATAAAGGTTCTCCTGTAGTGATATCCACATAAATACCTTCCTCAAATAAATCGTAACACTCATTTTGAAATGGTGGCTCCGTGGCATTATTCTGTGTCACAGCATATTGCATTTCATTCAGACCAGCGCGTAATGCATTTGGGTCCGGTTTATGGTACAAAACGGGATCTATAAGGGCTTTTTTCGCTTTTTCAAAGACTGGGGGAATAATGTGACAATAACCAGACGGATGTTTCTCCAGATATTGTTGATGATATTCCTCCGCTTTCGCATAATTCTCAAGTCTTTTTACTTCAATCGCAATGGGTTCGTCAAAATTTCTCTGCAGTTTCTTAATAGAATCTAAGATAATCCAACTGTCCTTTTCCTCTTCATAATAAATACCAGTACGATATTGGATTCCCCTATCACCTCCCTGCCGGTTTACGGATATGGGATTGATACATTCATAAAAGATTTCTAAGAGGAAGTTTAGGGATATCTTCGTTTCATCATAGGTTACCTTTACCACCTCAGCATGACCCGATCCATTACATACTTCTTCATAGGACGGACGGACTTTGTTTCCATTGGCATATCCGACTTCTGTTTCTTTGACACCCATTACTTTGGACAAATATTTCTCGGTTCCCCAAAAACAACCACCCGCTAGATAGATAACTGCCATATGCATTACTCCTTTCACACAAAAAACCATCTAACATATATTTATTATTTACCTTTTGCATTTTTTTCTAACATATCTACAACAATATCCATTCCTTTTTTTGCAAAATTAATCTTTTTATCAAAGATGATTTCTCCCTCTTCCTGAACCCTTATTTCTGCCACAACCCTCTCATTTCCTTCCGTCTCTACCGGTCCCCCCATTACGGTCGTCCAGATAATTTCCACCTTGGAAGCGTCTATTTCCCCCTTGGTTGGAATCGTGAACTGCGCTCCATCAAAAAAATCTGATTCTGACTCTGCATTCACAATCAGTTGACCTTTTTGTTGATAAACCCTTATCGAATTATATTTTTCTGTAGATTCCTTAATTAATTGATTACTATTCACTATGTTTATAAATGGATCTTCTGTTTTTTTATTATGCCTATCTAAAAAATATATGCCAATAAGACTGCATACCAATACTGCGATCAGCAGAATAAGAATTTTATTTTTATTGCTCATTTTCATTATCCTCTCCTATCATACTATCTATTTTCATCCTGTTAATAGCCAAAATCACCCACATAATAACCTGCTATATTATTCTGTTTGAGATTTTGGATTGTGTTCTTAACTGCATCCTTCATTTGACAGATTACTTAATTTGATTTTGAAAGCACCCCTAAGAATGCAGGAGCTGATCTGAAGTATGGCAATTATAAATGCAGCCTTTATGGCAAAATCCACTAGCCAGAAATCAATCGCTAATAATCCAATAATAAAATCTGCAATTTTTAGGGCAAAGAAAATAGCGATAACATCAATGATATAGGAAAGGAAAATCACTTTTTTTCTACTTCTCCATTCACTCTTAAAAGTAGCCTTTATCAGTTTTTTATTAAGTTCTTTTCTTTCCTTTTCCGCTCTTTCCTGATTCATTTTTACGTATAATCCAATCATCATTAGATGGTGACTAGATTATTCCTTTCTCCCAGGTTCTCTGGGGTTTTGTATCCATCTTTGATATATTTATAAAATCACTGTGGATCTGTATTTCATTTTTTACAGCTTTGACTGTTACGAGGTGACTCAGACCACAGCTTTTTATCTATCACTGTTAATCAGTTTGTTAACGCATAGAACCAATTAGGTTCAATAGACGTTTGTATTTACGTGATTACACAGTCGAATTCTCTGTGGAAGACAGCAGTGCTAAATTTAGCAAATCAGGAGGTATTTCTCTATGTCAATGTACTTTGTTGGAATTGATATTTCCAAATACTAACATGATTGCTGTATCATTTCTGCAGCTGATCAAAAAGTTATTTCAAAGTTTACTATCAAAAATGATAAGTCTGGCTTTGAACAACTTATTACTACATTTCATTCTCTCTCCAACACTGAGGATATAAAAATAGGGTTTAAATCAACAGCCCATTATGCCCTCAATCTTGAACTCTTCCTTGAAAATGCCAACCACAGCTTCATGGAAGTTAATCCAGTTTTAATCAAGGAATATAAGAAATCCACTTCTTTAAGGCGAACCAAAACCGATTCTGTTGACTGCGAATCAATAGCTCGGTGGTTAATGACTGTTACGTACAAACCCCATTCAAAAGGACTTTACCACGCTTATTCTTTAAAGTAATTCTATTTTTGATGTAGAACTAAACAGCTTACTTACCTTATACAAATCTCTTGTAAAAGAGATTGCAGACTGTAGACAAAGTCCACGGCATTCGCCGTGGATTTTTCTTTACAGGTAGTCTGAAACCTTTGCATTTTTGAGACTTTTATCCCTTTTTTTGGTATAATAAAAGTATCAAAAATACGGGGTACA
>JAEVYY010000026.1 GCA_023392535.1 Bacillota bacterium | reverse complement strand
ACAGCTTCCTTCAGATTCCACCTCACGATGAACACCCTTGCTGTTCAGCTATACATTTCCCACTACCTGGGCATGTTCGGGACTTACACCCGTTAGAGCGCGCCCATGGCGCGCAAACAAAAATAGCAGAGAATGGTTATTCCACTCTCTGCTATTTCTTACTAAATCCCCTTGAAACAGAACCTAAATTCCATTGGATCTGTATGGCTCAATAAATATTCATCATGCGTCTTAGCTCCCCAGCTATTATCGCCACCTATCCCCATCTGGCCCTTTGCTACACGAACAACCGTATAGTGTACTCGTGGCAATTCATAAGCATGAGTTGCATTTTCCAGTTCATGAGGGGTATATGGCAATGCAGAAAAGTTCATCTTATCCCCGCTAAACAACATCCCTCTTCCTTTATAATCTGTGATTTTTGCATAGCGGACACCTACTTTATTTCCACATTCCTGAGGCACCAGATAGCTTGCCATATTATCTGCCACATTATTCTGATAAATACCAAGCTTAGCACCTCTTTGCCTGTCTTGATATGTCTCAGCAGGCCCCATACCATACCACTCTAACTTATTAAGATCTGCATCAAATTTGAACATAACTCCAAATTCGGGCATATCTGATAAATCCTTTATCGGATGATATGATAGAGTTGTCTGCACCGTAGCATCCCCGAAGATTTCATAAGACAATACACAACTACTTGCAGGAGTTGTCGGCATGTAATAGGTAAAACCAATCGTAATACTGTTCTGATTTACCTTAACAGTTGGTGTTTCCACGCATTGTCCATCCGAATTCTTGTGCGATAAATACATGCTTGCAATCTTCCACTGGGCATAGCGTGCCGGCATGTTATTACCAAGATCATTGTCAATCGGAGCCCTCCAAAAATTAGGACGCGGGATTGCTTTTATCATTTCTTTTCCAGCGTAACGATAGGATACAAGTCCACCATTCAATTCAGAAAATAACACATCAAAATTTTCTCCCTTTACACCGATGTTCCATTTGCCACGTATGAGTTCCACTGGTTTCTTACAAGGTTTCATTACCTCTTCCTTATTATAGATCATCTGTCCGAAAGCAACTTCATGACCCCTCATAGCCCAAATAGTATCTGTCTTTAATACAAAAGATACGGTAACTATGTATTCTCCTGATTCCCTAAAGTGCTTCACAGGCAGTATATATTCTGCTTCACTTAATGGTCTGACTTGTGTGTCCAATGTCTCGTGCTGAATGACTTTACCGTCTTTTTGCAGCGTAACGATACAATCATACTGTTTCGTATTGGTAAATAAGTTATTATTACGGATAACTACTATACTGCTATTGATAGAGATCTTTATATTTTGATAATTGTATTTTACTTCCTGCATTTTAGGCGATTCGTCACGTTCACCCCCATATACAATGCCATTTCCGCAAAAATTGTAATCACTTGGGCGGTCATCAAAATCTCCTCCATACGCTTGGAATTCCTCACCATATCTGTTTTTCTTAATAATACTCTGATCAATATAATCCCAAATAAACCCTCCCTGATACAAAGGTTCTGTCTCTGTGAGATCCGTATATTTATGCATAGCACCACACGAATTACCCATTGCGTGTAGATATTCACAACAAATAAATGGTTTCTCTCGATTATTCTTCAAATATGCTTTAATTTCGTCCGCTGGCGTGTACATTTGGCTTTCTATATCACTTGATTCCTTGTATCTTCGATCCCAAAATATTCCTTCATAGTGTACGGGTCTGGTCGGATCCAGTTTTCGGAATAGTTGTGACATCTCGTAAATATCTTTTCCACCATAAGATTCATTTCCACAAGACCAGATTAAGATCGACGGATGATTTTTGTCTCTCTGGTACATCGAATTAACACGGTCAAGCAACATAGGAAGCCATTTCGGATTATCTCCCGGTACCACCTCACTCTCCTCTATTCTACCTCGAAGAAGTGGTTCCCACGCACCATGCGATTCCATATTATTTTCAGCCACCATGTACAAACCATATCTATCGCATAGCTGATAGATTCTGGAATCATCCGGATAATGACAGGTGCGGATTGCATTGATATTATTCCGCTTCATGGTCTTTATATCCTTGATTAATTCTTCATCTGATACCACACGTCCTGTTTTGGAACTGAATTCATGTCTATTTACCCCTTTGAATACAATTCTTTTACCATTCAATAACATAATACTATCTTTCACTTCAAAACGTCGGAATCCTACCTCTTGGCAGATTACTTCTGTTGTATTTCCATACTCATCCTGTACCTCAATCTTAAGTTCATACAGATAGGGATCTTCTGCACTCCATAAGCGAGGGGCTTCCACCGATATATGATATTCCTGCGTTACGGTAAGATCAGCCTTCAATCTCGCTATTTCTCTTTTTTGATCCATCAGCTTATATAGAACTCTACCTTGTTTTGTTGCAATCGTATGAATACATAAATCAGCAGACTTGTAAGAATCATCTAACAGTGTCTGTACTTTCAAGTCATATATATGTACATTTGGTACGCAATACAGATAGACATCTCGATAGATACCTGAAAAGCGAAAAAAATCCTGGTCCTCGCACCAACTACCGCTCGTCCATTTAAAGACCTGCACAGCTAATTTGTTCATTCCTTCTTTCAAAAATGGTGTTAATTCAAATTCTGAAGGTGTAAAACTGTCTTCTCCATATCCTATATAACTACCATTCAACCAAAGAATCATTCCACTTTCCACGCCTTGAAAGGATATATATATTTTGTTTCCTTTCATAGATTCTGGTATTTCAAAATATTTTACATAACTGGCAACCGGATTAAAACCGACAGGAATATCTCCTGGCGCTATTTCTTCTCTTCCGTCCCAAGGATATTGTACATTTACATACTGAGGCTCATCATATCCTTCCATCTGAATATGTGCTGGTACGCGAATATCCTCCCAAGTCGTGGCATCATATTCTACAGACTCGAATCCTTGGATGGTAGAATGAATTGATCTCGCATAGGCGAATTTCCAGACCCCATTTAACGAAAAGCGAAAAGGGTTCTCACCATATTCCATATCTTCCCAGGTGGGAAAACAAATATGATCCGAATGTGATTTCAATCTATTTTCTTGAAAAAATTCAGGATCTTTTACTCTGCTATAATCAAATTGTCCCATTTTCTTACTCCATTCTATTTACTTAGTCCATTTTGATTTTATTATACCAGGTTCCCTTTAAAATAGTTTCTATTTTTGCCTATAAAACAAGCATTTTCAATCTTTTTTATTGTACAATTAATTTTATTGTGCTCAATAATTGCAATATCGACCACATTTTATAATTTCGTTTTACTGTACTATTTTCACTTCTGCCATTTGATCATTATGTATTGAAAATTCAAATAACCCATGGCCATGGCGATGTTCTACCAGATAATAATAGCCATCAAATGTACTGATATGGTAGGGGGTACCTACGCTTGTCCTATCCGGCTCTAATCTGTCGTATAAATCCTCGTATTGACCGTTTTGCAATGCCTCCAGATTACTCGTACGAATCAATGTCGCATCCTCTTGATTCCCCTCTGCATTTGTCGAAACTGATAGATAATAATAGTTTCCGATTGGATAAATCTGAGCCAAACCTCCCACTTCCCTTGGTGCCTGATATGTCTTTAATACGATGCATTCAGGAAACGACGCTTTCACAATAAGGCCATTACTTGCAGGAAACCATATGGTATCTCCTTCAATAGAAAATGACCTGCAATAGGTATTTGAAAGTTCTTTGATCGTTTTGATATCCAAAACAGATACTACCGGTCTGCTGTCACCATTTTTAGAGACATTTGGTTTTGTCTTTAGTATATAAACTTCACCTGTCATAGAACTTAATACATAAAACGAATTTGTATTTTCTTCATATCGGATATAATGTGGCCTTTTTCCAACATTATTAATCGTTTGGGTATGAATAAAAATATCCTGCTCCTTCTGATAGACCAAAATCTTGTTGTTTTCCGTATCGTCTATCAGATATACAATTCCATCACTTGCAACGGTATGCCCACGAGTCATCGTATCACACATGACATGCCACTGCGTTAAAGGTGCACTTAGATCATCGCTATAAATGACTTGATTATGGTAGCAGTCAACAATAAAATAGAATCCATCAATTTTTTCCACATCTGTTGGTACACTGAGTGTTGTATTCGAATTGCGTACGTCTTTCAATCTCGCTATCTCTTCTTCGGAAGGAAAAGGCTCGATTACATTTTCCGTTAGTGCAATTTTTTCTTCTACTGTAAGTATTTCTACTTCCTCCGCCTTTATCATTGCAGCATCTTCATTTACGACGCTCCGATCCTTGTTTTTTATACTGCAACCTTCCATCATACCGATAAGGAAAATCATGGGCAACAACATAAAAAAAACTTTTCTCATCTTGTGCCTTCTTTCTGACTCATATCTTTAACTATTAATATTTCCATTTCTGCCAGCATTTCTTCTGTCAATTTTAATAATGCCTCTGCATCTTTTTCAACAACACCATATTTCTTATATCGATACAGAAAGAATGGTATCCCCTTCATATTGAATTGCAACTTATTTTTATGATGCTCTAAAAGCACAGGTATCTGCAGCGGGTCAATTTTTGCATCCGATTTCATTGTAATTTTTAAGCTTTCGTTCTTTCCCTGTATTTCCAATATATATAATTTATGCGCCCGAACTCTGATGAGTGAAATACGAAGCAGATTATGGACAGAATTGGGAATATTACCAAAACGGTCTAATAGTTCCTCCATAATATCATCGCATTCTGCCCGATTTTCAATTCCTGCGATCCTTTTATAAATATCTAATTTCTGCACCTCATTTAATATATATTCCGGTGGTATATAGGCATCTACATCTAACTCTACTGTTGTATTAAATTCTTCCACGGTACGAATGCCTTTTTGCTGTTTTACTGCCTCATTCAACATCTTGCAATACAAATCATAACCAACAGCCTCCATGTGTCCATGCTGTTTTGCTCCTAACAGGTTACCAGCGCCTCGAATTTCAAGGTCACGCATTGCTATTTTAAATCCACTTCCAAGATCCGTAAATTCACGGATTGCCTGCAAACGTTTTTCTGCTACTTCCTTTAACATTTTATCTTTTTTATACATAAGGAATGCATAAGCCGTGCGGTTAGAGCGTCCCACACGACCACGAAGTTGATAAAGCTGTGATAAGCCCATATTATCCGAATCATGAATAATCATTGTATTTACATTTGAGATATCAAGTCCTGTTTCAATAATCGTGGTCGAAACTAATACATCAATCTCTCCATTTATAAAATCATACATGATTCGTTCCAGTTCATGTTTATTCATCTGTCCATGTGCAAATGCCACAATAGCTTCTGGTACCAGATTCTGTATCATTATTGTAATATCTGCTATATTATTTACACGATTATATACATAATACACCTGTCCATCTCTTGCCAGTTCCCTTACAATGGCTTCCCGGATCATTTCTTCATTATATTCCATAACATACGTCTGAATCGGCATTCGATCATTTGGCGGCTCTTCCAGAACACTCATATCTCTGATACCTACCAGACTCATATGAAGCGTTCTTGGTATTGGTGTTGCTGTAAGTGTCATTACATCAATCGTATCTTTTAGTTTTTTTATCTTTTCTTTGTGTGTGACTCCAAATCGTTGTTCTTCATCTATGATAAGAAGTCCGAGGTCTTTGAACTCTATGTCCTTCGATAAAATACGGTGAGTACCTATCACGATATCAACCGCACCTTTCTTTAAATCTATAATCGTCCTCTTCTGCTCGGCCGGAGATCGGAATCTTGACATCAAATCAATGCGTACGGGAAAATCCTTCATTCTCTGAATAAATGTATTATAATGCTGCTGCGCTAAAATTGTTGTGGGAACCAGAAATACGACCTGTTTGCTATCCTGTACCGCTTTAAATGCAGCCCGTATTGCAACTTCTGTCTTCCCATATCCGACATCGCCACAAATAAGCCGGTCCATGATCTTTGCACTTTCCATATCCGATTTTGTAGCCTCGATCGCCAGAATCTGATCATCTGTCTCCTCATAAGCAAACAATTCCTCGAACTCCGTTTGCCATACCGTATCTTTACCAAAGCAAAAGCCTTCTTTCTGCTGTCTGACTGCATACAGCTCTACGAGATCTTTCGCCACTTCTCCCACAGCACTACGTACTTTGGCCTTTGTTTTACTCCATTCCTGCGTACCAAGCTTATTTAACTTTGGTTTTTTGGTATCTGCCGATGCATATTTTTGAATTACATCTAATCCGGTTGCCAATACATATAGATTTCCACCATCGCGATACTGTATTTTCATATAATCCTTGGTAACGCGATCAATTTCCACCTTTTCGATTCCCTGATATACACCCAGACCGTGGCTCTCATGTACCACGTAATCACCAATTTTCAATTGCGAAAAATCTTGTATTTTTTGCCCTTCGTATCTCTTTTTTTTCTTTTTTTTCTTCTTTTCATTGCCAAAAATATCACTGTCAGCTATAACTACATATTTTAAAAGTGGATATTCAAATCCACGCAACACTCGTCCATAAGCCACCATCACTTCCCCGTGCAGGATAGCTCTATCCATTGTCTCACTATAAAAGCAGGTCAATTCTTCAGCAAATAGATCCTCTGCCAATCGCTTTGCCCTTGTTCTTGAACCAGATAATAGAAGTACTCGGTATCCATTTCTTTTATATTTTTTTAAATCTGCTACGAGGTTTTCAAAGCTACTATTGTAAGATGGTACCGACTTTGCTGTAATATCAAATTTTTTCTCTACCTTCATCAATGTATTTTTTACATCTAATGTCGAAGTGTGAATGACTTTGCAACGTTGTAAGCGTGCTATTGTTCGTTCTGTCGAATACAACAATTCCATTTGTTTAGGTAAAATATATCCTTTTTCTGCTCTATGCGACATACTTTCACGAAATTCTAATTCTACTGCGCTAGCATGTTCTCGTATCTTAGACGGCTCATCTAAAAAAATACAAGTACTGTAATCTTCAAAAAAATCCAGTAACGAACCTGTATTATCATAAAAATATTTAATGTAACTTTCTATGTTTACATAAGATTTGAACTCAATGACCTGCTCTTTCAATTCATTCCATTGCTTTTTAATACGATGCGCTTCTTCCGTTTGAAAAGCTTCACGAAATTTTTTTTCTATTTTTTTCGCATCTTTCTCAATCTTCAAAAGGCCTGAATGAATCTCATCATCTGTCAATATCATCTCGGTGGCAGGAAATATCACGATCTGCTGTAATTTTTCTATGGAACGTTGACTTAAAATATCGAAGCTTCTAAGAGATTCAATATTTTCTCCAAATAGTTCGATTCGGTAAGGATTCTCTTCGGTGAGGTCAAAAATATCTATAATACCCCCTCGGATACTGAACTGTCCAGGAGCTTCCACCTGGTAGTTTTTTTCATAGCCCATTTCTACTAGTTTAGAAGCCAGATAATTCTCGTCTACTTCCGTTTCTTTATCAATTGTAATGATATGATTCTCCAAAACACCAAGAGGTACTTGTGGTGTCATCAGGCTGTCAAAGGTTGTAATGATGGTACATGGTTTTTTCTCTAATATTTTACGAAAACATTTCATCCGTTCTGTCATCAGTTGATTTCCATGTATATCTGCCTGATAAAAAATTAAATCCTTTGCCGGGAATACGATTACATTTGGATCATAAAATTTATAATCTTCAAATATTTCTTTTGATTTTAGGTCATTATAAGTAACAATGATTTTATAATTAAAACCACCACTAAGTCCATAAATCATATGCAATTTTTGCGAATCCACGCATCCTGTCAATGCAATGCTGCAATTATTCTGCCTTACCGCATTCGTAATCTGCTCAAATTCTCCCATCTCCCATAAAGGAGCTTGTAATGCCTTCACCTTTAATTACCTCTTATTTACACTTTCTTATTATATTGGTTCATGGCTTCCCCTATTTTGCCACTGATCAAAAGACTAACAGCCTCCGATGCTCTATGTCCGCACTCCTCCATGATTTCACGTTCGGCTTTATCAAAATGTCCCAAGACATAATCTGCAAGGTCATATCCTTTCGGCTTTTCTCCCACACCGATCTTAATTCGTAAAAAAATATCATGTCCCAGATGTGCAATGATATTTTTAATGCCATTATGACCGCCTGCGCTTCCTTTTTTCCGAATACGGAGCTGCCCCACCTCCATGCTGACGTCATCATAAATTACGATCAGCTCACTTTGCTCTTCAATCTTATAATAGTCTATGATAGCTCTTATACTTTCACCACTTAAGTTCATAAAAGTACGAGGTTTGACCAGTATGACTTTTTGTCCATTCATATAGCCTTTCCCAATTAAAGCTTTCCATTTATTTTCTATGATATTTATGTTATATTTTTTAGCTATTTGGTCTATAACCTGAAATCCAATATTATGTCTAGTTCCTTCGTATTCTTTTCCGGGATTCCCTAATCCTGCTATTATATACATCTGTGCTCCCACCTGCATGTCCGCCATGCGTATGATTTATAAAACTATTACTAGATTACTCGAATTAAAAAAGGATGTCAATTGACATCCTTTTTTTCATGATACATATCCTAAGCTTCCGTAACATCCGGTTCTAAAAGTGCTTTTTCATAACTGTTAAGAATGATAGTCTGGATGTTTTCTCTTGTAGAAGAGTTAATCGGATGCGCAATATCTCTATATTCACCATCGGTTGCCTTCTTACTTGGCATTGCTATAAATAATCCTTTCTCCCCTTCGATAACTTTGATGTCATGAACCACAAATTCGTCATCTATCGTTATAGATACAATGGCCTTCATTTTACCCTCTTTTGTGATTTTCCGTACCCGTACGTCAGTAATAATCATTTTGTGTTACCCCCTTGTTTTAGTCATTCGTAGTAGTTTTTAAATTACATACCTTTCATTTTTTTCCACTACAATCTTGATGTTGTTTTCCCCCTTATGGTAAGAATTTGCGCGTATCGTATCTCGACTTTCTACGATACAATTTTCAATATGTGTATTGTCGCCTATATAAACATCATTTAAGATAATGGAATTCTTAATATAACAATTATTACCGATAAATACTTTCTTAAAGACTACAGAGTCCTGTACCGTACCATTAACAATACAACCACTGGAAATTAAACTGTTATGAATCTGTGCTCCTACATTATACTTTGCTGGTGGCAGATCATCTACCTTAGAATAAATGTCAGGATATTGTCTAAAGAAATAGTTCCGTGTCTCTGTTTTCAAAAAATCCATATTTGTCTGATAATAATCTTCAACAGTTGCTATGTTTCTCCAGTAATCTTTAATCTTGTATCCATAAATCCTTTTTAAGTTTTTATAGCGGATTAAAATATCTTTCACAAAATCATGCCTGTCTTCCTCTTCTGACTTTTCAATTAATTCAATCAATTGGCGCCTTCTGATCACATAGATACCACAGGAAATCGTATTCGACTTTGCAACGATCGGTTTCTCCTCAAACTCTTCTATTCTGTACTCTTCATTCATCTTAATGGTTCCGTATCTCTCTACATCGATACCAGGCATTATTTCTTTACAGACAACTGTAATATCTGCTTTCTTCTCTATGTGATATTCCAGTATCTTATTATAATCCATCTTATAAACACAATCCCCAGAAGCAATGATGACATAAGGTTCATGACTGTTCTTCAGGAATGCAAGATTCTGATAAATTGCATCTGCAGTACCACGATACCAGTTGTTATTTTCGGCTGTGACCGTTGGTGTAAAAACATATAGCCCACCTTGTTTTCGTCCAAAATCCCACCATTTAGAAGAGCTTAAATGTTCATTCAGACTTCTTGCATTATATTGGGTCAGGACTCCTACTTTCTGAATATGAGAATTTGACATACTGCTCAACGCAAAATCAATACTACGGTAACTCCCTGCAATCGGCATGGCCGAAATAGCCCTTTTCTGTGATAGTTCCTTCATACGGTGATTATTACCACCTGCTAAAATAATTCCTATAGCTCGCATTGAATATCACCTGCCTTAATTAATGTTTTTCCGCTTTCCAGTTTACCGTCTGGATAATCTGCAATATTTGTAATCCCAGATATAACCGTGTTCTTACCTACTGAAACATGCGATGGAATCATACTTTTCTCTCCAATTGTGATCAGTCCATGATCATAAATATGAGGATCCGCTTCATTCGGCATTTCTTCTCCAATGCCAAGATGAACATCATCATCAATTTTAACATTTTCTGCAATAATGCTCTTTTCAATTTCGCAATTTTTTCCAATGACTGTTTCGTTCATGATAATAGAATCTCTAACCGTTGTGCCTTCACCAATCGTAACGCCACAACCGATTACAGAATTCACCACTTTACCACATATTGTGGAATCGGATCCTATAATACTCTTTTCTACTACGCTGTTACAAGATATGTATTGAGGTGGGAGCGTCATGCTTCTTGTATAGATTCTCCAGTACTCTTCATATAGATTGAACTCTGGCACAATATCGATAAGCTCCATATTTGCTTGCCAGTAGGAATGCAAAGTTCCAACGTCTTTCCAATACCCGTTATATTCATACGCATACATCGGTGCACCATTTTCATGTAAATAAGGAATGACATGTTTACCAAAATCCAGAGCCGGTTGTTCTGCTTTTGCCACCAAAGCCTTTTTTAATGTGCGCCAATTAAATATATAAATACCCATGGATGCTAAATTGCTCCTTGGATGTTCCGGTTTTTCCTCAAACTCATTAATTTTCTTATTTTCATCTGTAATGACAACACCAAACCTCTTCGCTTCCTCAGTCGGAACCGGCATTGCCGCAATCGTAACCTCGGCACCGTTTGCCTTATGGAAATCAAGCATCACCTCATAATCCATCTTATAAATATGATCTCCTGAAAGAATCAACACATAGTCAGGATTATAATTCTCCATATAATCTATATTCTGATAAATTGCATTTGCAGTTCCCGTATACCATTCACTATTCGAACTTTTTTCATAGGGCGGTAGAACGGTCACACCTCCAATATTCCGATCTAAATCCCAAGGGATACCTATACCTATATGTGTATTTAACCGCAACGGCTGGTACTGTGTTAACACTCCTACGGTATCAACACCAGAGTTAATACAATTACTCAAAGGGAAATCGATGATTCTATATTTGCCACCGAAAGCTACTGCAGGTTTTGCAACTTTAGCTGTCAGCACCCCCAAACGACTCCCCTGTCCACCTGCCAACAACATGGCAATCATTTCTTTTTTAATCATGCTATCACCTCATTCCGTCCTCTACTCCTGAAAGCTTGATTCAAGTATAATAATTATACCATATGCTTTATCGAAAGTGAATGACTTTTACAAAATTATTCTCTATTTTATCTAATTTTTATGTGTATTATACACAAACTTTCACTACTCTTAAATTAGTTTTTGTATAAATTAGACATCAGCTTGCTGAACAACTGTATTTAGATAGGAATTTTATCCTATTTTATCCACTTTTACGACCTGTTCGTATTTAAAATATTACGCTCATCTTTTAGAATCCTTAAAATTATATTGGTTTTTTTACTATATATGAGTATAATAAGAATAAAAATAATTATTATCATTTTATTAGAATAGGAAGTGTAACCATGTATCAAATTGATTTTAGCCATCCGATTCATATCTACTTTATTGGAATTGGAGGAATCAGCATGAGTGGCTTGGCCGAAATATTATTAGAATCCAACTTTCGTATTTCCGGATCAGATGCCAAAGAATCCCCACTTACGAAAGCATTAATAGAAAAAGGTGCCACAATCCATTATGGACAAAGCGCAGAACATATCACAAAAAATATTGATTTAGTGGTCTATACAGCTGCTATTAAAAAAGACAATCCCGAAATGGAAGAAGTCTCAAAACAAAGGATTCCACTCCTCACAAGGGCGGAACTTTTAGGACAGATCATGAAAACGTATCAGACACCCATCGCCATTAGCGGTACACACGGTAAGACCACTACCACTTCCATGGTATCCGAGATATTACTGCAGGCTGATACCGATCCCACTTTATCGATCGGTGGCATTCTAAAAGCAATCAAGGGTAATTTCCGCCTTGGAAAATCGGGATATTTTGTTACAGAAGCCTGCGAATATACGAATAGTTTTTTGAGTTTTTTCCCAAAAATCAGTATTATTCTTAATATAGAAGAAGATCATATGGACTTTTTTAAAGATATTACTGAAATACGCAATTCATTTCATCAATTTGCATTACTTCTTCCAGAAGACGGTACTCTGATCATCAATGGAGACATCCCGAATGTTGCGGAAATTACAAATAATCTGTCATGCAAGGTGATTACTTTTGGTATCAATCAATCCAGTGATTACTCTGCCAGTGACATCTGTTATGATGAACTTGCAAGACCAAGCTTTAAACTTCTTCATGGTCCGAATTTTATTGATACCATCACACTTGGTGTTCCTGGTAAACACAATGTGTATAACGCATTGGCTGCAATTGCCTTAGCTGATACGCTGGGTATCACCGCATCACTGACAAAAAGTGCGCTTCATACATTTTCCGGCACCGAAAGGCGTTTTGAATACAAAGGCAATATTGGGGGTGTTACTATTATAGATGATTATGCACATCACCCAACAGAAATTACTGCTACATTGACCGCAGCAAAAAACTATCCGCACAAAACGACATGGTGTGTTTTTCAGCCTCATACTTTTACAAGAACGAAAGCTTTTTTAATTGATTTCGCAAAAGCTCTCTCCATTGCGGACAAAATAGTTCTGGCAGATATCTATGCTGCACGAGAAACAGATAATCTAGGCATAAGTTCCAAAAATTTGCAATCAGAGATTCAAAAATTGGGAAAAGACTGTTATTACTTTCCCTCTTTTGATGAAATCGAAAACTTTTTACTAGAAAATTGTATCAACGGTGACTTGTTGATAACTATGGGGGCGGGAGATGTCGTAAAGATAGGCGAAAGCTTGTTAGGAAAATAATTATCCACAATATCCACATTTTTATGAGGACAATTTTTCTTCAATAAATGTGGATATTTTATATTTGATATAATAATTAAATTATTAATATAATCCAGTTTTATACTATTTTTATTACTTAAAGATAAATGAGACGTATCTTCTATCCACATTTTCCACATTGTCCACATTTTCTTAAAACCGCATACTTACGAGCTTTACAGGCAAATTGGCTATTCCTTTTTTCAGACCTATATGCTATAATTCACTTGCTTTTAAATAATAATGAAATAGGTGATATCATGAGTTGTCTTACCATTTATAAAGATAGCTATATTGACGCTACTCTTATCTCGAATCAGTTTATTGATGAGTATATGAAGGATGCAAATGATGCCCAGCTTAAAGTATACTTGTATTTAGTTCGTCTTATGTGTGCGAATCTGACTACAAGTATTTCCGATATAGCGGACAAATTTAATCATACGGAAAAAGATGTAATACGTGCATTAAAATATTGGGAAAAGAATAAACTTCTTTCTCTCGATTATGATGAGGTTAAGAATTTGACCGGGGTTCATCTGAAAGAGTTGGATCCCAAACCAAAAGGGGAACGTTTGTCTCTTACTGAGACAAGCATCAAAGCCGCTTCGAAAGCTATTGCCTCCGTTTCCACTATTGTTTCCGATACAGCTACTGATTCAGTAGCTTTGAAACCCACTTACTCCCTGGATGAATTAAAAACATTTAAGGAACAGGAAGAGGCACAGCAAATTCTTTTTATTGCAGAACAATATATTGGCAAAACTTTAAGTCCTACTGAAATGAAGTCAATTTTGTATCTATATGACGGTTTGGATTTTTCTGCAGACTTAATCGATTATCTGATTCAATATTGTGTTGGCAGAGGCAAAAAAGATTTTCGTTACATAGAAAAGGTTGCTGTTTCATGGGCAGAGGCAAAAGTGAAAACACCAAAACAGGCTGCTTCTATATCCAGTAAATATGATAAAACCGTGTATACTATAATGACAGCTCTTGGCAAATCTTCGGCTCCCATCAGTAAAGAAGTCGATTATATTACCAAGTGGACGAAGACATATGGATATTCTTTAGATATCATTTTAGAAGCCTGCGACAGAACTGTACTTGCGGTAGATACTCATCGCTTTGAGTATGCCGATGGAGTTTTGACCAATTGGTATAAATCTAATATTCATCATCTTGCAGATGTAAAATCAGCGGATGAAAAGTTTCGAAAATCAAAGACACCTGTTAGCGTTTCTAAGAATGCATTTAATCAATTTCAACAAAACGACTACGACTTTGATGAAATCGAAAGGAAGCTTTTACAAAATTAATTTTCAGTAATTATCATAGGAGATATTATCGTGGCATTAAGTAATTCTCAATATCAGAAAATTAGGAGTGACTATGAAAAAAGGCAATTGCAAAATCGTCATTTGCTGGAACAACGTATTGAAGAAGTTTATGTAGCTATACCTGCTTATAAAGATTTAGAAGATTCTATCTCATCGGTCTCTGTGAGCCAGGGGAAAAAACTGCTTGATGGCGATGGTAACGCTTTAAGTGAATTAAAACATTTGATTCATGAATTGTCTGAGCAAAAAAAAGCAATGTTAGTACAAGCTGGTTTCCCCGATGATTATTTGGAACCAATTTATCATTGTAATGACTGCCAGGATACTGGTTATAGTAACGGTCAAAAGTGTCATTGCTTTAAACAGGCAATGATTAGTATGCTATACGAACAATCTAATATACAGGAAATGTTAAAGAAAGAGAATTTCTCTTCCCTTTCTGAGCACTTCTATCAAGGCGAAGATTTGATCCATTTTCGCAGAGCTGTTGCTAATTGCAGGAAATTTATTGAAAATTTCAATTCTTCCTATCAGAATTTATTCTTTTATGGTACAGTAGGTACTGGAAAATCATTTCTATCCGGTTGTGTTGCGAAAGATTTAATTGAAAAGGGACAAGCTATTATTTATTTTAGCGCTTCACAACTTTTTGAATCATTATCTGTAAATCCTTATGATTTTAAAAATAAAGAAGACCTTTACAATCTTTATGAAGACATATATAATTGTGATTTGTTGATTATTGATGATTTGGGAACCGAGACGACAAGAGCAAATGTTTCGTCCCTTTTCTTTTCATGTCTAAACGAAAGACATCTGCGGGAAAAATCAACTCTTATTTCAACAAATCTTTCACTAGAGGAACTACGTAGCCGCTATTCGGATCGTATTTTCTCTCGCATTACAAGTAATTATGAACTTTGTAAGTTATCTGGTCCTGATATCAGAATGTATAAAAAAATAAACAACAATTAGAAAGTGAGGATTCTTTCATGGCAACACGGGAAGAAAAAAGAAACCTGGAAACGATACCTGTTGGTTCTTTGGGTATCATTCCTTTAGAGGGATGCAAAGCTCTTGGGGAGAAGATTGATCACTATTTGGTTAAATGGAGAACAGAACGAGAAAGCGAGCACAAAGAAAGCCTGGCATTTGCCGGTTATCAAAGAAATTCTTATTTATTAAAAGCTAAGGTACCTCGTTTTGGTTCTGGTGAGGCAAAAGGTATTATTTTGGAATCTGTCAGAGGAGCAGATCTCTATCTTCTTGTTGATGTCGCTAATTACAGTCTCACTTATTCTTTAGCCGGTGAAATCAATCATATGTCACCAGACGATCATTATCAGGATCTTAAAAGAATTATAGCAGCTGTCGGTGGAAAAGCTCGAAGAATCACTGTAATTATGCCTTTCCTGTACGAGAGCAGACAGCACAAAAGAACGGCAAGAGAATCCTTGGATTGTGCCATAGCCTTACAGGAACTGGTCAATATGGGTGTTGATAATATTATTACTTTTGATGCACATGATGCCAGAGTTCAAAATGCAATTCCCCTCAACGGATTTGAAACGGTACAGCCTGCTTACCAATTTATAAAGGGGTTATTAAAAAATGTTACAGACTTAACAATTGATTCTGATCATATGATGGTGGTGAGCCCGGATGAAGGCGGTATGAGTCGTGCTATTTACATGGCTAATGTGCTTGAACTGGATATGGGTATGTTTTATAAAAGAAGAGACTACACTACTATCGTAAATGGCAGAAATCCTATTGTAGCACATGAATTCTTAGGTTCAAGTGTAGAAGGAAAAGACATTATTGTTATCGATGATATGATTTCTTCCGGCGAAAGTGTATTTGAAGTTGCAGCTGCTTTAAAAGAAAGAAAAGCGAACAGAATATTTATTTGCGCTACCTTTGGTCTGTTCACAAATGGACTTGAGAAATTTGATGAAGCCTACGAAAAAGGAGTCTTCGACAAAGTCCTTACTACAAATTTAATCTATCAGACACCAGAATTATTGAATAAACCTTACTATATTAATTGTGATATGAGTAAATATGTTGCTTATATTATTGATACATTGAATCATGATACTTCCATCAGTGACCTATTGAATCCGAATGAACGTATTCAAAGTACGATAGCAAAATACAAAGTGAAAAACTCACAATAATTAAGAATCCCATGTAAATAGAGCATTTACATGGGATTTTAGTTTAATACCGATTTATTCTCCTAACACTTCAACATCTATCTGAAGCATTTTACATATCATTTTTAATTCTTTGATATAATCCCCATAAACCGCATGGCAATGATTTGCACTAAATTTTTCTAAAAAAATAGTATAATCGAACGGTAATTTTGCAAATACATGCGGCCATTCCTTTGTTGTTTCTTCCATCTTTTCAGGAGGAAGCGAAACAATATCAGCCGGAATAATGGTCAGCCTATACTTTCCCTTATAGCGGTTTAATCTTGCTATGGTTGCCTTTCCAGGCTTTGTCATGCAGTTCACATGACAGCCCCCTCCTGCATAGATTTCCAGGCACGGATACAATGTTACATTTTTTAAATTCTCTTTCGGATCATCACTCCTTCCCGCATAAAAAGTAGATTCTGAACCACAATTACAGAAGACCATAACATCGTATTCGGCATCATAATGTCTTACATCCATAAATAAAACAGGATCATTTGTCAGTAATTTTAGAATCTGCATCGTTAAAGCGGCATCTGAATCTGCCTCACATGCAAAAACAACAGGTTCCTTTGGACCATTCCAATCATAAGGATCATTCATAAAGGCTGCTGCAATACATTCCGTACAATGATGCCTGCTCATCTCATAATGACATTTCACCCCCACAAAATCATAGCTATTTTCTTTTGTTATCTTTTTAATGGCTTCATAATGCCGTATTTGCAGTTTTAATTTCTCAGGAGTCAGTCTATCATTATCATAAACAATTTTTCCACAATTTTCAGTAAGCCAAGCAAAGGCTTTTTCCACTTGTTCTTCCGGAACTTCTTCTGCCAAACGTACGATTTCTGATTGATCCATATGGTCAACGTCTACACCAAATTTATCTTGCCAATCCTGCATATTTACAGTAGCACTATACATTCCAAGGCTTCTGCCGCCGATCAGTCCATATTTTTCTCCCTTCAGTCCGTTAACTACACTTGCGCAGACTGCAAAATCAACAATCTTTCCTAAAATTTTAGGATCTCTGAAATCTCCTGCCGCTCTAAAATGATCGATTCCAAGATGATCTAATGCCCCACCTGCTGCCAACATGGAGACCATTCCCGGCCAATCAGGGTTCAAGTTTGCACAAAGCATAAATGGGCCCTTTCCAAATTTAGCAATAATTGCGGAAAAATTAGGAAATGCAAAAACTCCATGCGAGATAATCGTACCGTCAACTCCCTTTTGGACTAACAATTCCGCTTGTTCCTTTGCCGACTGAACGGAATTCACCAGACAATCTGCCTCTATCACATCGATTCTTCCATCCTTTTTTAATTCCTCTATGATGGTGGTGACCTGTGCTTGTACAATATCTTTAAGTGTTTCATGTACTTCCAAGTTACCATCCGATACACCGATGATTCCAAGTATTGGTTTTCTTTTCATATGCTCTGCCTTTCCTATTTTAACTTCTGTCTTATTTTTTTGTATTGTTTAAAAAGTTTACTGTAATTTTTTTCTGGATTAAATTCTTTCCTGATTGATACAAACTGTTTTATGGCTGTTGTATAATCATCATAATCTCCTTCTGCTACTGCACATATCATAGCCAATCCCATAATGCCTGCTTCAGAATTATCTAATATTTGAATCTTCATCTGAAGAGTATCTGCCTTCAGCTGCATAAATAAGGAAGAATTAGTAATCCCACCTGTTGCGCTAAGCGCCTGAATTGACAAGCCAAGCTTTCGTAAGAGATCAAAATTAATTTTGGTTTCAAAATTTAACCCTTGCATAACAGCCCGATAAAGTTCCCATCTTTTTGTCTCTAGTGTAATCCCTAAAAATCCACCCGGTACCTTAGAATCAGGTTCCATGATATTGACCCCAGATAAATGAGGTAAAAATATTAGTTCTGTCTCTTCTCTGCTGTTTTCCTCTAAAAAGTCAAAGACTGTTTTATCCTCCGGAACATTTTTAACTATTCCTGTCTCTATGGTATTAAGATACCATCTAATAGAATTTCCATATGTTAAGATAGCTGCTGGAAGTATATAATGATTCTCTGTCACAAATGGTTCCACACATAATTTGTGTTTGATGAGTTCCTCTGAATGCTCAAATACAGAGGAATCAACTATTAAATTAATACTCTCTGTAGAACCTTCCCCGATCATTGCACTATAAGGAGAAAATACACCTCCCCCTAATGTCGCACTGCATTGATCATGACATCCCAAATAGATCAATAGATCCTCATGCAATCCCAATTCTTTTGCCAATTCGGCTCTTAATTTACCCAACAGAGTTCCTACGCGTTTTACCGGCGAAAACCATTTTCTAGGAAAATCAAATTCCTGAAGTAATTCTTCAGACCAGTCTTCCTTATGAATATCAAATAATAATGTCTTTGATGCCGTTCCATAATCGACAGCTCTGTTTCCGGTAAGCAGGTAATTGTAATAATCATTTGCAAGAAATATACTATGTGTACGCTTTATCAGATTCGGTTGATGCTTCCTAAGCCACAAAAGCTTGCACAAGGAAAACGATTGGTTTGGTACTACTCCTGTGATATCAAAAATTTTTTTTGCCGAGAACTGTTTAAGCAGTTGCTTATCGATTCCTGCACAGCGATTATCGGCATACGTTATAAAATTGCATAATGGAATACCCGTTTCATCAAGAAGAACAAAAGCTTCTCCAAAACTAGATAAAGATAATGAAGTGACATCATTTGACATCGGCGCTAATTTTTTAAGCACTTCTTTCATTTTTTCATAGATTTCGTTCGGGTCTAATTCCACATATCCCTTTTCAGGATATTTCAACTCATATTCTGCATGTGCCGTAGCAAGGATCTTTGCTTCTTTTGTGACAACAGATGCCTTACAACCAGATGTCCCAATATCAAGCCCAATATAAGCCATATAGATATCTCCTTTTTAATAGTCTAAAACTAACTCGTTCTTGCGCATAATTGCTTTTTTTACTTTTTTTATAATTGTTTTTTCATTCAAGTTATAAAGTTCTAATAATTCTTCTGCACTACCCGAATGTCCAAACATGTCGTTTACACCTACTCGTTCCACTGGAACAAGATTATTTTCGACTATTAATTCTGATACAGCAGAGCCAAGCCCCCCTATTATATTATGCTCCTCCGCCGTTACGATTGCGCCCGTTTCTTCGGCTGCTTTTAGTACGATATCCTTATCAAATGGTTTTATGGTATGCATATCAATGATTCTAGCATCAATTCCTTCTTTTATTAAGCGTTCTGCAGCCTTTAAAGCTATTTGGACCATAAGTCCATAAGATACGATAGTAACATCTTTTCCTTTTTTTAACTCAATTCCTTTTCCAATTTCAAATTTATAATCACTAAACTTGTCTGTAATTACATCATTTTCATATCTGCTCGTGCGTAAATAACAAGGTCCTTTATATGCAAGCATTGCTTTTACAGCTTCTCTTGTCTCATTTGCATCACAAGGGACAATCACCGTCATACCAGGAATCGTGCGCATTAAGCCCACATCCTCAATACACTGATGAGTCGCACCATCTTCACCAACCGTGAGTCCGGCATGGCTTCCTATAATTTTAACGTTTAACTCCGGATATGCAATATTATTACGAATCTGGTCATATCCTCTGCCTGCTGTAAACATAGCAAAAGAGTGACAAAATGGAATTTTTCCTGTTGTAGCAAATCCTGCTGCAATATCAATCATATTAGCTTCTGCAATGCCTACATTATAAAATCGTTCCGGATACTTTCTTGCAAAATCAATGGACATCGTACAACATGCTAAATCCGCATCAAGAGCCACAATATCTTTATCCGAACCAAACTCGCACAGTGCTTTACCATATGCTACCCTAGTAGCAACTGCTTCTCCCATTCATCAGTCCCTCCAGTTCTTTTATTTTGGAATTTAATTCACAGAATGCTACCTCAAATTCTGCTTCTGTAGGCTTCCCCCCGTGAAACCTAACTTGGTTTTCAAATACAGAAGCTCCTTTTCCCTTTATTGTTTCAGCTACAATTAGTGTTGGCTTTCCTTTTGTTTCTCTTGCTTTTTTTAAAGCATTCGCAACCTGTTCCACATCATGTCCATCAATAACAATGGTATTCCACTTAAAACTGCTGAACTTCTGGTCAATAGGGTAGGGAGACATTATCTCTTCCACTGTTCCGTCCAATTGAAGCTTATTATTGTCTACTATTGCAACCAAATTATCTAAATGAAAATTACCCGCACTCATAGCAGCTTCCCATACTTGTCCCTCCTGTATCTCACCGTCCCCAAGTATACAGTAGGTTCTATAATCTTTTTCATATGTCTTAGCCGACAATGCCATTCCGACTGCTACCGATAGTCCTTGCCCCAAAGACCCGGCAGACATATCAACCCCTGGGATATGCTTCATTTCTATATGCCCCGATAAATCGCTATCAATTTTTCTCAAGGTAGCCAATTCTTCCAGCGGAAAATATCCTTTTAATGAAAGCGTTGCATAAACAGCGGGAGCACAATGCCCCTTTGATAAAACGAATCTATCTCTATTTTCCTTCCTGGGATTATTGGGATCTACTTTCATTTCGTCGAAATATAACACAGACAGTAGTTCCGCCAATGAAAATGATCCTCCTATGTGACCAGAACCTGCTGTTTTAATTGCTTGCAGACATTCCATTCTAATTTGCATTGCCTTTATTTTCAATGACTGTCTCTTTTCTTTTTCCATCTACTACCTCCACACTGTATCATTTTTATATTCTACAGGGTTATTCTCATACTAACTCATGATTGATTTCAACTAACATTGGATATAATTTTTGATACATCCGCATTCGCTCCTGATAAATTTTTCTTCTATATTCATCTGGTTCATAGACATCAGCCATTTTTACCATGTGACGAACGGCATCTGATAAATCATCAAAATCTCCAACTGCAACAGCTCCTAAAATTGCTCCACCAAGTATACCAGTCTGCTTATTTTGGACAGTATGAATTTCTATCCCTAAGATATCAGCTTTTATCTGCAATAATTGTCTGGAAAGAGCACCTCCAGTTGCTGTCAACTTTGATAAACGAAATCCCGTTTTTTTAAGGCACTCTAAAATAAGCGCCAGTTCATAATTAGCTCCTTCCATCAGAGCCTTATAAATTTCACTACTGCTCGTTCCCAATGTCAGTCCCAGGATGGCTCCTTTGGACTGACTATCCATATATGGCGTTGCAGCTCCAGAAAAATGAGGTAAAACAAGTAATTTAGTTGGCTCATTATGCATTTTGGCATTTAATTTTTTATAGGTTCCAATTAAGTCATCATTATGGTCTTTTTTTATAAATTCTTCTGTAAACCAACGAAGCAATACCCCTGAGGTATTATTCCAGGCAACCGTATTAAATACACCGGGCAAAACAAACGGTTCGCATGAAATTTGATAAGCTACAATATTTTTAGTATTGAGCTGTTCTCTATTAATTAATGCCGTTAATCCCTCTGTCGTTCCCACCGTATTGGTACACTCTCCATAATGAATTGTCCCGCTCCCAATTGCATTACCTATATGATCATGCGTTCCTGCCACAATTTGAATGGCAGTAGATATTCCTATTTCATCCGCAACATTACGATTTATTTTTCCGACAATAGAGCCTCCCCGAATAGGTATTGATAGCTTTTCTCGTTCGATTTCCAAACCTATTAATAATTCTTCACACCAATCATTCTTTTGTATATCGAACAGTAGGGTTCTGGATGCCATTGAAAAATCTATAAGCGTTTCTCCGGTGAGCTTGTAAATAATAAAATCTTGAAAGGTCACTATCTTCCAGGCTTTTTTATATAGCGGCTTACGATGCTTTTTTAACCAGACTATTTTATTGGCCGAATAAATAGAGCTCATATTTAGTCCTGTAATATTTGTCAAGTAATCCTTTTGGAATCTGGAACATATTTCTTCTATCTCTTCCGCTCCTCTTTGGTCCGTTCCTGTAATACTCGGACCTAATATGCTTCCACTCCGGTCCAACAAAATAATAGCTTCTCCCAATGCAGATACTGTAACGGTCTTAACCATCTCATCATGTCCCACTTTATAAAGACATTCTTTTACAGCCATCCACACTTCTTTAGCGTCAAGTTCCCGATATCCATTTTGAAGATTACTGAATTTATAATTAATTTGATGTTCTTTTAACACGTTTCCATTTTCTTTAACAAGTGCAGCCTTTGTTCCTGATGTTCCAATATCAAGCCCTACATACATATAACCTAGCACCTTCCTTTGAACCGCAAAATAGATGAAATATTTTTATTTATTGTTTGGTAGTCATAAATAGTTCCATTGCATATTTAGCGCCTTTTTTCAATTCTTCCATTGCCAGATTTGCCATCAAGGAATAGTTTAGCGGTCTTCCATCATAATCATCTATCATTTGTTTAATCGCTGGTGTTACCTGCGTATCCATTGCTGTAAAATAATTAATTTTTCTGATTCCTGCATGAATAGCCGCCACTACCTGGTCCGGCTCTGTTCCGGAACAGCCATGCATTCCAAGATGTGTTCCCGTTCCTTTTATTGCCTTCTTAATATCCTCTATACGTTGAATATCTAAATCTGATTTTTCTTTATACATTCCATGTACTGTTCCAATAGAAATTGCCAAAACATCAACCTTAGTTGCTTCAGCGAATACTCTTGCTTCTTCTACAGAAGTGTAGTATCGGGTTAAATCACTTAAATCTGACTGCTCCTGCCCAGGCACTTCACAAGGCATATTATTCGGCATTGCACCAAGTTCTGCCTCAACGGTAATTCCAAGCGGTTTTACTAATTCAACAAAGGATTTCGTCAAGGCTATATTTTCTTCCAATGGGTAATCCGAACGGTCACACATAATAGAACTAAATCCAGCTCTAATCGCTCTCATGGAAAAATTAATATCTAAGCCATGATCAATATGCATGGCTACCGGAACTTTTGCATTCTCTGCATACATTTTCATTAATGGTGCAATCGTCTCGAGTTTCACTACATTTTCATGCCCCTGTGCGTGGTTAATAATAATGGGACATTTTAATTCTTCTGCTGCCCCAATGACTGCCCTCAGGGTCTCTAAATTGGGAGTATTGAGAGAACCAATCGCATAATTGTGTTTTTCCGCATCCTGTAACATATCTTTCATATTAACTAACATAATAGTAATCTCCTTATATTTTGTTTTATTATTCACTTCTGGACTGCATTTTCTTTTGTCTGATCATATCAATATAGACCGCTAATAAGATAATGATTCCCTTTGCAACATACTGCCAGTTGGAATTGACATGCAGTAGTGTAAGACCATTACTAATTACTCCTATCACCAATACACCAATCAGTACACCACCAGCTCCACCTACTCCGCCGTACATACTGACACCACCTAATACGCTCGCCGCGATTGCATCTGTTTCTGCACCGACCGACGTACTCGGCTGTCCCGAAGATAATCTTGCTGCCATTACGATACCCGCGAAAGCCGCTAATACACCACTAATCGTCCATACTGTTATCTTTACTTTTTTGATATTGATACCTGAAAATTGGGCCGCCGTTGCATTTCCTCCGACAGCATATATGTACCTTCCCATTTTTGTTTTATTTAACAGCATATATAACAGAAAGAAACAAATTAACATATAAATAATTGGATAAGGGATAATTCCTAACGAACCCGTTCCAATGATCGGAAAAATTTCATTTACATAAAGCGGTACCGGTTGACCATTTGCGATCAGATAGGCCGCTCCTCTAAGAATGCTCTGCATAGCTAATGTAACAACAAAAGGATGAATTCCACTGTACGCAATAATTACACCATTTAATAATCCTACTAAAACACCTACTACCAAACCTAAAATAATCGCGACCACCATCGGCAGTCCTGCTCTCTCCATTGCAACCACACAGATGCAACCCGAACATGCGATCATTGCTCCTGCGATTAAATCAATACCACCCAGCATGATGGCAAGTGTAACACCAATTGCCAGAAGGCCCGTGGTCGATACCGTTCTTAGAATCGTTAGCCAGTTATTTACTGTTGCAAAATTATCCGCCGTAATGCTTAAGGTAATGCAAAGAACCATAAGTGCCATTACAATGCCAAAATTTTGTTTGAAGTAGCGTATGATTGGTCCTAATATTATATTATCTTCATATTGATTCAACTTTTCTTTCATTTAAATTTCCTCCGCAACCGCATAATACAAAATTTTCTGCTGTTCAAATTCCGCTTTATCCAACTCGCCTCTAATTTTACCTTCACTCATAATCACCATTCTGTCACACATATTCATAATTTCCGGCATTTCAGAAGAAATCATAATGATTGCCATTCCTTTTGCTGCCATATCATTCATAATACTGTATATTTCAGCTTTGGCACCAACATCAACACCTCTTGTAGGCTCATCCAGAATGAGCACATCTGGATTGGAGACTAACCATTTTGCCAGCACCACTTTTTGTTGATTTCCACCAGAGAGATTTTGCACCGCCTGCATTCTGGAAGGCGTTTTTATATTTAATTCCGTAATTCCTTTATCTACAACTAATTTTTCTTTTTTTCTATCAACCACAAAATGTTTCATAAAAGTCCCCAAGACAGAAATACTAACATTAAACATAATACTGTTTTTTAATATAAGTCCTTCCAGTTTTCGGTTCTCCGGTACCAGAGCCAGACCATTTTCTTGAATTTTAAGTGTTGACAGGTTGGTTACATCCTTCCCCTTTAAGAAAATTTGACCACTATCTCGAGGATAAAGACCCATTACTGCTTTTATCAGTTCAGAACGTCCGGCACCTACTAATCCATAAAAGCCTAGTATTTCACCTTTACGAACATTGAAATTGCAATCAACTACCCGGTTTCCTGCGTTTATATTTTTTGCTTCCAGTACAATTTCGCCTGGCTCATTATAAGTTCTGACATAGTAATTTGTAAGTTCACGGCCTACCATCATTTGCACCAATTCTGACTGGTCACTTTCCTTTGTTGTAATTGTCCCTACATAGCTACCATCCCGCATGACACAAACTCGGTCTGTAATCGTAAAAATTTCAGAAAGTTTGTGCGAAATATAAATGATTCCAATTCCTCTATTTTTTAGTCTGTTAATCATATCGAACAATAAATCAACTTCTTTTTCAGATAAAGACGATGTCGGTTCGTCCATTATCATTAATTTCATATTCAAAGAACAAGCTTTTGCTATCTCGACCATTTGTTGCCTTGCAATACTTAATCTGCATACCAGAGTTGCCGGATTTACATCCAGACCGACCATTTCAAGCCATTGTCTGGATTCTTTATACATTTTGTTTTTATCGACCATTCCCGCAGTCATTAACTCTCTTCCTAAGAAGATATTTTCTGCTACTGACAGGTAAGGAACTAATGCTATTTCTTGGTGAATAAAAGCAATTCCTAATTTTTCTGCTGTTATAACATTATCAATTTTTTCCTCTTTGCCTTTGATTTTGATCTGGCCCGAATCAGGCCTGTAAATACCGCCAAGAACATTCATTAAAGTTGATTTTCCTGCTCCATTTTCACCAAGCAGCCCTAGAACTTCTCCTTCATATAAATTTAATCTTGCATTGCTTAAAGCTTTTACTCCTGGAAAGGTCTTAACAATGTCTTCCATTTCAACTAATAATTTAGGCATTTCTACACCTCTTTTTAATGAAAGGCGGCAATCATGCCGCCTTTCTATTTAATATAGTTTTCGTTCTTAACGTATTAAGGAAGTGATCTTATTGCCAGCCGTCTGTACCATATTGATCTACATTTTCTGCTGTTATTATAAACGTATCTACTACAACATTTTTCTCAAGTGTTTTTCCATCCAGAAAATCAAAAGCAGATATCATAGAATCATAGCCAAGTGTTTCCGGAGATTGTGCACCAGTTCCTTCCATTTTTCCATTCTTTACCATAACTTTAGCATCTGGATTTCCATCCACTCCATAAACCATGATTTTGTTATCCAATGCTACGCTGGATTGTTCAATTGCGTTAACTGCACCCATTGCAGATGGATCGTTAACTGCGAAGATAACTGATAAATCAGGGTCGGCCACAATGGCATCAGCCGTAATAGTAAGAGATGTTTCCTGATCACCTTTTCCGTCAAGTGTGTTAACAATTGTATATTTCTTACCGCTCTCATCTAAAGCTGCAACAAAACCATCATAACGGTCTACACAAGCGCTTGCTCTTGGAGAATGCAGTACTAAAATTTTAGCGCCATCCTGTATTTTTTCAGCTGCGTCTTTTCCTACAACATAACCTGCATTGTAATTATCTGAGGCAATGATCGTTTCTACTAAATCCTTTGCATCTACAGGTGTATCAAAGTTGATAACCGGAACACTTGCTGATTTTAACTGCTCTAATGCAGAAGTGCATGCTGTTGAGTCCGCAGGAGCCAACAGTAAAGCATCGATTCCAGAGCTGATAAGGTCACTGATTCTATCATTCATAATGGATTGATCTCCATTGGCATCCACCTCTACTAATTCAACATCTACGCCTCTTTCTTCAATCGCTTTTTTAACACCATCTTCAACTGCCAGCCAGAAAGCATTGTTTAATGTTGCTGGCGAATACCCAATAACATATTTTTTTCCTGAAGATTCTGTTGTAGTTTCTGTCGAAGCAGCCTCTGTTGTCTCTGCTGCTTCTGTTGTTTTATCTGTTTCTGGTGCAGCAGTCTCTTTACTAGCTGAATTTCCACATCCTATTAAACTAAATGCAACTACTGTTGACACCATTAATGCTAATAACTTCTTTTTCATATTAATCCCTCCAATTGTACTTGTGTTAATTATGCATAATTTTTTTAAGTATAATTAGTTATTTTGAATAGTTAATCGCTATAAATTAAGTTTAAAATGTACATTTTGTTCAACCGGTATAGTGATTGTAACATAGTTTTTTTACATTTTCAATATCTAATTTAATTTTATTTATTATACTACATATTGAATGTATTTTATTTAATACGTGTTAAATAATAAAAGTTATTAAAATATACATATGATACTTTTAATAACTTTTACTGTCTTAGCTTATTAAATTAATTAAATCTTTCCACATCCAATTCTTTTGTAGTGGCATAATATCGTTTCAGAACAGATTCTTTTTTTTGTAATGCAATATACATGTATAGGCAATCTAACAAGACTATCTGCGTGATGCTCTCTGATGAAGGTTCAAACGGCGTTGAATTATCGAATGAATTTTCATTTCCAGATGCTGAAAAAAGGGGATACTGAACAATTTTAGATAGTGGTGAATTCTTTGCACTTGTAATTCCCACCGTAATGGCTCCGCGTTTTCCTGCAATCTCAGTGGCCTCAATAACGGACCTTGAACGTCCATAATTGCTTACAGCGATTACAACATCGTTTTTTTCACACATAGATGCTCCTACGATCTGCTCATGGGAATCTCTATAGCAAAAACTATTAATGCCCATTCTGTAAAATCTGGATTTACCACTTTCTGCAGTTAGATAAGAACGTCCTACACCCAAAAAAATAAGTCTCTTTGCTTTTAATATATGCTTTCCTATTTTTTCAATGCTCTGTGTATCAATAATAGATAAAGTATCTGTCAGCATCTGAACACTCGTCCTGAATACTTTTTGGCAAAGATCATTTACATTATCCTCTTCTGTAATATCCCCATAGATAAACGGCTCTTTTTCTTCCTGGATTTCGACATTTTTTTGCCCAATCGAAACAGCCATCGCTAATTGAAAAGCTTTGTAATTTTTATAATCTAATTCTTTTACATATCCCGTGACAGACGCTGCACTGACACCACTGCGTTTTGCAAGCTCATGAATTCCAATATAAGCTGCTTCATCATAGTGAGCGATTAAATAATCGGATATTTGCTGCATTGCAGGATTCATACTACTATAACGATTTTTAATTTCAATAATAATTCCCGGAGTTACCATATTAATTACGCCTCTTCTTTACTTGATTTTTTTATGATCTTGAATATATCAGAATTATATCTGCCAAAGTAATCGGATACATTTTTATATTCCTGATAAATTTTCATATATTTTTTATGATTTGAGTTATTTGGAATGAATTGCTTCTTTTTTGTTCCACTCATATGTATTGCTGCCTCTTTAATGGAGTCATATCCGCCATTCGCACTTCCAGCAGCAACCGCTGCATACATCGCCGCACCTACAGCGGCTGTTTGTTTAGAATCTTGTATTTTAATTCTTCTGTTTGTAACATCTGCATATATTTGCATAAAAAAATTATTTTTATTAGTAATGCCGCCGCAAGCTGATATGGTATCAATTTTGACACCTGCTTCTTCCATGGCTTCTATAATCAGATACGTCCCATACGCGGTTGATTCTATTATGGCTTGATAAAGTTCTTCAGGCTTTGTTCTCATATTGAGTCCAACTATGACACCCGATAATTCCCCATTTACATAAGGTGTCTTATTTCCGCTCCACCAATCCAGGACTAATAAACCCGTATTTCCTGCCCCTATTTTACTTGCTTTTTCAGACAAATAATCGTGAATCGTTTGTCCTTTCTCATCTGCTTCTCGTATATATTTATAAGGTACGCAATTTTTAATATACCATTCAAGCTGATCCCCTACGGATGCAAGACCAGATTCCAAAGCATAATACTCTGGAATAATACCACCTCTAAAAGCCCCTACAATCCCATTCTTAGAATATGGTTTCTCACTTAATGTAAGTAATACACTTGATGTTCCAATTATCAACATGAGTTCTCCTGGTTTGGTGACCCCACAACCTGCCAATCCCACATGCGAATCAATAATACCTGCTGCCACTGCAGTACCAGGCATAAGTCCAAGTATAGATGCCCATTCTGCATTTAGTTCACCGAATTTTTCACAAATACCGCAAATATCTCTACTCATCTTATCTTCTATTAACGTTACAAATTTTGGATTTATTTTTCTTAATATTTCTTTCGATGGATAGCCCTCTTCCGGAGAATACATTGCCTTATAACCTGCCCCCGAAATGCTTCTTCTATGTTTTCCCGTCAACTTCAGAGTCAACCAATCCATAGCTTCTAAAAATTCAGAGGCCTCATTATATATTTCCGGATCTTCTTCCAATATTTGTAATATTTTGGGAATCATCAATTCTGATGATATCTTTCCACCATAACGTGGTTTGTACAATTCTCCACATTCCTCTAATACTTTCGTAATTTCATCAGCTGCCCATTGCGAGGCATGATGCTTCCATAACTTTGCATATGCGTGTGGTCTGTTTCTATACTTTTGTTGAAAGCATAGAGGGTTGCCTTGATTGTCAATGGGAAGCATTGTACATGAGGTAAAATCAATGGCGATTCCGATGATGTCTTTTGCTTCTACACTAGCATCTTTTATTACCTGTGGGACAATTGTCCTTAAAACATCCAAATAATCTTCCGGGTTCTGCAATGCCCAATTAGCTGGAAGTTTCAATCCCTTCTCCAGCTCATCATCTATTACACCATGTGCATATTCTTTCACCGCTGCAGATATCTGCTTCCCGCTTGGTACTTCAACAATTACAGCTCTCCCTGATTTTGTGCCATAATCAAGACCAATTGTATATTTCATATTCTCTCCTTTCACTTTATTATATGAAACTCCCTTTTTTAAATTAAATATAATTCAAAAACAATGTATTGAAATTATTTTAACACACAATAAAAAATAATCAAGACCCACCATAAATATATAGATACGGTGGGGCCCGATTTTAAGATATACATTCCTTGCTATTTTTAACGTTCTATGCTATTGTATATGAGTTATAAATCCAGTTAATATAGGATTAATAGCAATGTCACTACGTGGGTTCGTAACCTTCCCCACGCAAATAAAAACTATAGGAGAATTTAATATGAGAAACAAAAATGTTTTATTTCTAACGCAAGCAGCTATGATTGCTGCTCTTTATGTTGTACTTTCTTTTTTAGCCAACCTTCTTGGACTTGCGAATTATGCTATTCAAGTCCGCTTCTCGGAGGCACTTACCATCCTGCCTTATTTTACCCCCGCAGCAATACCTGGACTATTTGTCGGATGCCTGCTTAGTAACATACTAACCGGTTGCGTTATTTGGGATATTATTTTTGGTAGTTTAGCTACACTATTAGCTGCTTATATTACCTATCAGTTACGTCAGTTTAAGTGGCTTGCACCTGTTCCTCCCATTGCAGCCAATGCAATGGTAGTACCTTTCGTTCTAAAATATGCCTACGGCATAGAGCCTCTTTGGTTCAGCTTTATAACCGTTACGGCTGGAGAGCTTATTTCATGTGGCTTATTAGGTATGATATTATTATTTAGTTTACATAAATATAAAAATAAAATTTTTACCCCGCAGACCTACTAATATTGTGAAAGAAGACGCTCGTGGCTTCTTCCTGTGTGAGCTTTAGAATTCTAAGCAGCCGTATTTTGGCTGCTTAGAATTAGTTCTTACACTTTTAATTTTTGGGGATTTAGGTCTAAAAGTTCCGGAATCACAAATATACCATCTTTACGAATTAAGACATCGTCAAAATATATTTCCCCTCCCCCATACTCGGGTCTCTGTATCCATACAAGGTCCCAATGAATCACAGAGGTATTTCCATTGGATGCCTCCTCATAGCAATTTCCAGGTGTAAAGTGAATCGATCCGCATATTTTTTCATCAAACAGAATATCTTTCATAGGCGATAACACATGGGGATTCACTCCAATAGCAAATTCTCCAATATATCTTGCGCCTTCATCAGAATCTAATATTTCATTTAATCTCTCAGTATTATTCGCGGTTGCTTCCACAATTTTTCCTTCTTTAAATACAAATGTAACGTTTTCAAAAGTAGTACCTTGATAGAGCGAAGATGCATTATAGGATATCATACCCTGAACAGAGTTACGAATGGGAGCTGTATACACCTCTCCATCTGGGATATTTCGTTTTCCGCAACAGGTAACAGAAGGAATCCCCTTTATTGAAAAAGTCAGGTCTGTTCCAGGTCCCACCATCCGCACTTTATCAGTCCTATCCATCAAAGCAGCAAGACTATTCATAGCCTTACCCATCTTTTCATAATCAAGATTACAGACTTTATAATAGAAGTCTTCAAAAGCATCTGTGCTCATATTTGATAATTGTGCCATTGCATAATTGGGATAGCGCAATACTACCCATCTTGTTTTTGGTACCCGAATTTGATGGTGTATCGGATCCATATAGAATTTATCATAAATCGCCATCTTGTCGGATGGAACATCCGACAATTCCGCCACATTGTCATTTCCTCTGACTGCTACATAACAATCCATTCGAGACATTTCAGCAGCATCTACTTCAGCCATCAAACGGATTTGATCCACATTACAATGCAAAAGCAGTTCCCTTAGTACTCTCTGACAGGTATAGTGCGGAAATGGTATTCCACCTGCCGTATATACTTCTTGTATAATAGCTCTTGCCAACTCCTCTGTTTGCTCGCCAATAAAGTGTACATATACGTTATCACCAGGTTTTACTTCCATCGAATACAATACCAAATTTCTTGCTAATACTTTATTTCTATCGTCCATACTATTTTTCCTCTTCCTAATTGTACTATTTAAGGCTTTTACTATTTGATATAAGTGATAAAAGAATTTCCATTCTTTTCAAACCATTCTTTCGAATCATTCATTCCTTTTTTATAGATAGTACCTGTTTGTGGATCCATAATAACTGTATTTAATTCATTAAAGCCTACAATCAGCACTGCACTTCCGTCATCCAACATCGCCATGACTGGAATATCCCTATTGACATAGTATAAAATAGATTCTAAGCTGCACCCTGATAAGATTAATATTTGGGCATCTTCTAGGTTATCATTTAGTATCGAATATACGGTCTCTCCATTCATTAGTAAATTATTACTGTTTCGCATCACATTCTCATAAGCAAGCATAGTGTCTAGACACACCGCTATACTATTCTGATTTTCTACTTTAGCAGGCTGTATCTTCATGATCTGATTTTTAATCAAAAGGTTTCCTTTTTTCCATACATACTCCCCTTTATCATTTAGTACCACGCCTGATAGATCAGATGCTAGATTGATTGCAGTAGCGGGCTTCGTACAGATAGATTCTATGCCGTTCTTTCCATATACGTAATAGCGTTCTGCTTTTTCTTTTGTCTTTGTCAAGAAGACTTCTCTTCCTCCCTCAAAGAGCACTTCTTTTGGTGTGCGAAATTTTATGGTGCTATTATTAATGTTTCTCTCCAGAGCTATCTGTACAATTTTCTCATATTTCTCCGTCATGACTGTTACGACCGCATTTTTTCCTACTTCTTCTATCACATTATTCATAATTTGATCATCTGATATTTCTTCATATTGACTTGAATGAAAAGCACCTATATTCATATCTACATCATTTTCACTCACAGTAACATCACTTTTTTCTTGCTTTTCGTTTTCATTCTTCTCTACTTTTTTAACGCGAGTCATATTCAATTGGTTATATTCTATTTCTCCCTCAACGACATAGACATTATCCTTCTTGTAATCTTTTAGAATCTCCTCACTTTCGTTTTGGATGATCACTTCATTCATCGGGAATATGATGACTCCCGACTTTTCTTTTACAATATCTTCTTTGTTCGCGATTCCATAAATCAGGTCAGAATTCATAAATCCCAATGGTGTGATTCTCTTGTCTTCCGATACCTTTATGGTAGTCTTTTTCTTTGTATTCAAATTCATCAGTATTAATTTATCGTTATTATATTTATCCTGGTCCGTTTGCCATACAATCATCTGATTATTCTTTGATACCTTAAAGGTATCCTCAGCGAGATTTTCAGCAACAACTGAACTCATTTTATTTGTTAAGTCCACACTGTAAATGGTTGCGTCTAAAATAAAATAGAACATATTATTTTTACTTACATATGATAATTGCCCGATTTCTTCGCTTAATAATTCATATGATTTATCATACTGAATGAACGCATCTTCCTCAATCGTATTAAGAACACTGTTATAATAATAAACTTGAATACCGACTTGCCCTTCATGACGCCCTCTATTCATATACCCATATACCATAAAACGGATGTTTCCACTTTCTTCAACGGATAGTATTTTCATATCATGTTGGTTATATACATCTCTTAAATCATAATTTTCATCATAAAATGAAAATAAACAAATATATCTATTGTCTGTCGCATTGTAACTATAGAGACTATTTTCATGATTGAAAGCAAGAATATTCCCATCATCACTTTCCTGCATATCTATATTCTGATCTGATATACCAAGTACAATCTTGTTATTTATGAACACATCCTCTTCCGAACCAAAAAATTGATTCATATCTCTTTCAAAATCAAGAAGATACATTCTATCACGACCATAGCGGACCCGATAGAATTCGCTAATACGGTAAGTATGATTTTCATCTGAAACAAGGTAGTCCAATCGTATGGAAGCAGTCTGCGTCCCCAATTCTTTAATTGTAAGAATTGGTTCACCCTTTTTTTTCAGATTCATATCACCCCAAGTAATCTGTTTAAAATTTGAGTGAATTGTCACAAGATGATAGGAAGTATTATCTCCTTCCGCATTAGATTCCAGATATCTTGATATGCTCTCATCTTTCGTAAAAGTCTTAGTATGAAATTCTTTAACAAAAGCTATTTTTTCTTCTACATGATAATCAACTGGTTGAATGACCCGCGTATAATAACGTAACACTTCTCCATCATCCATATCCAATAATAAAATAAAACAATATTCTTGATTTTGTTCAATCAAATCCTTTAACGTAACAGAAGCCCTTATGGTATCATGATCATCTGAGTCAGCTGATATGCTTGTGGATTCAATAAGGCGGGAACCATCCACACTTCTTACTTCAAACGATAATGACCTGATTTTACGCTTGAACTTATCAATAGAAAAAGTTACTACTCTATCTTCACTAATCGGAGTTATATTATCTCGCATATAACTATCCTGCATCTTGGAAGCGTAACCATGCAGACAGTTAATTCTCTCCCCATTTAACTCCATATAAATAAGCGGATAGGTTGCTGCTTTCATTTCGACAGTCATATCCGTATTCCCTTTATTTGTAATTGCACTTATGATTAATACTGAAACAATAAATACTAGTACACAAATACTTGCTTTGATCAATGGTCTCTTCATTTTTACCTTAAACTTCCCTATCATTACAATTCTTTAACGATCCTCCCAAGAGTTGGATCTATCTTTAAAAATGACTGTAATTTCTCGATATCATTCTGTTTTTTTATAAAAGCACATTCTTTTTTTACCGCTCTTATCAAGATATTCTTTGGCGTATGCTCCATATCTATAAATTCCAATATTTGTGTTTCATACCCATACTGTTCCAGAATATTTGCGCGATAAGCATCTGTAATAAGTGCCGACATTCTTTCTCGAATCAAACCATACTTTAAAACAGGTGAAAGTTCGACACAAGAAATCTGCCTATTGACTTCATGTTGACAACATGGTACCGATAGAATAACACTGGCATCCCAGGCGATCGCTTTCTGTAGTGCATAATCCGTTGCTGTATCGCAGGCATGCAATGTAACAACCATATCGACTTTATCCATTCCTTCGAATTCTAAAATGTCTCCTTTTAAAAAATTGAGTTCATGATAACCATACTTATCTCTTAGGCTGTTACAGTTATGGATTACATCTTCCTTTAAATCCAATCCTATGATCTGAATATCCATGTGATTCAAAATTTTTAAATAATAATACATGGCAAATGTCAAATAAGATTTTCCACATCCAAAGTCAAGAATTGTAACTTTCTCTTTCTTTTGAAGTGTTGGCAAAATATCCTCAATAAATTCCAGAAATCGATTGATTTGTTTCCATTTGTCATATCGAGCGTGTACTGTTTTTCCTTCTTTTGTCTGTACACCTAAATCGATTAAAAAATCAATTGGTTTTCCTTCTTCTAAAATATATCTTTTTATTCTATTATGAGACAAATTTACTTTTTTCTCTTTCAAGCCTTCCCTTTTCTTTACAGTGACTTTCCCTTTTTTGCTAACCAATACTGTTATATGATAAGAAATTGTTTCAATTTCTAATTGTTTATAATTTCCGTTCATACCTTGTAATAAAAATAAAATCAATTCATTTCTTTCATAATTTTTATGTAATACCTTAGTTTTCACAAAACTACTAACTTGATAATATAAAATATTCTTTTGCATAACTGGACGTACCTTCACCTTAGTTGGGATTGTTTCACCCTTGGCATTACTCATGACTATCTGATACAATTTTTCATTTATGCTTTCTTCCAAAACTTCTCTTAATTTTTCCATGATTACATTCTAAGTCCTTTATCATAAAACCTCAACTAAAATTTTTCTTAATAATAGACTGGATTAGGGCGAATTGTGCAAAGTGGCATTTCGATAAAACATGCATATGATAAGGTAAAAGATATTTTATAAGCATAAATGACGCTTTAATAAGGAATTTGCATGAATAGTAATCATAAAATAATGCCATTTTATATGACCTATCCTCTACCTATGTATTATGAAGATGATAACAAGGTTATGCGGGATTTGGAATACTTACAACAATTATATCCATCAGAAGCAAAGAAATATCAGAAAAAAATAGCCTCTATTCTAGATAAAATAGATTATGAAGGAAGTCTGATCTATGATGAATACCCTGATAGATGGCTTCTTTATAAACTTGCCAATGAGGTACTTGAGATTCTAAAAAGTGATACATCAGGAAATGAGGATTCTGATATCAGTGCAGAAAAATGGGAATGGATCAGTGATATGATTCAGATCTTACTATACTATGAAATCTACAAAAGACGGCATTGCAACAAACATGGTATTTTAAGATATTAAGAAAGGGCATGCTCAGCATGCCCTTTCTTTTCAATCATAGATTATTTTCCAATGACCTGGATCCTTGCTACCGCTCTATGCAATGCAGTTTCAGCTCTCGCTATATCGGTTTCGGGTGTCTTTGTTTGCAAACGGCTTTCTGCTCTTTCCTTAGCAGCATTCGCACGCTTAGTATCAATCTCTTCCGGCCACTCTATCACTTCGGCTAAAATGGTTACTCCTTCCGGTAGAATTTCTGCGAAACCAGCATGCAATGCAGCCTTTTTCACCTCTTGACCATTTGTTATTCTAAGTATACCAGGTGCAATTATTACCGTCATAGGAATATGGTTCTTATAAATACCAATTTCCCCTTCTGTTGTGTTGAACTCCACCATGGTTGCTGTATTTTCATAGAATTCTCTATCCGGCGTAATAATCTTTAGATTCATTTCATTTATCTCAGCCATCCTATTCACCCCTTACTTCATACGGGCAAGTACGTCATCAATACTTCCGGCATTTAAGAAATAACTCTCTGGAACATCATCATGTTTGCCTTCTAAAATTTCTTTAAATCCTCGAATAGTCTCATTAATAGGTACATACTTTCCTTCCAGACCAGTAAATTGTCCAGCCACAAAGAATGGTTGCGATAAAAACTTTTGCATTTTTCTAGCTCTGGATACCACTGCTCTATCATCTTCTGAAAGTTCGTCCATGCCTAACATTGCAATAATATCCTGTAATTCATTATATCTTTGCAGTACTTCCTGAACACCACGAGCCACTTTATAATGCTCTTCTCCTACAATACGTGGGTCAAGAATTCTGGAAGTTGATTCTAATGGATCCACCGCTGGGTAAATTCCCAATTCTACAATAGAACGAGATAGAACGGTAGTTGCGTCTAAGTGTGCAAAAGTAGTTGCCGGAGCTGGATCTGTTAAGTCATCAGCCGGAACATAGACAGCCTGAACCGAAGTAATAGAACCATTTTTTGTTGAGGTAATACGTTCTTGCAATGCGCCCATCTCTGTCTGTAAGGTAGGCTGGTATCCAACGGCTGATGGCATACGGCCTAACAACGCAGAAACTTCTGAGCCTGCTTGTGTAAAACGGAAAATATTATCTATAAATAATAATACATCCTTTCCCCCTTTATCACGAAAATTCTCAGCAATTGTCAATCCTGTAAGACCAACTCTCATTCTAGCTCCCGGTGGCTCATTCATCTGTCCGAACACCATAGTGGTCTTGTCAATAACACCAGATTCCTGCATCTCATGATATAAGTCATTTCCTTCTCTCGTTCTCTCCCCAACTCCAGTGAAAACGGAATATCCACCATGTTCTGTTGCTATATTTCTGATTAATTCCTGAATTAATACTGTTTTACCAACACCGGCACCTCCAAACAGACCAATCTTACCACCCTTTTGATACGGACACAAAAGGTCGACTACCTTAATACCAGTCTCAAGAAGTTCTGTTTCCGTGGATTGCTCTTCAAATGCTGGCGCAGATCTATGAATGGGTTCATACGTTATTCCCTCAGGTGCTGGTTTATTATCAATCGGCTCTCCCAATACATTGAAGATACGTCCTAATGTTTTCTCTCCAACTGGAACACTGATCGGTGCTCCCGTCGCTTTTGCTTCCATACCTCTTACCAATCCATCTGTAGGGCCCATGGAAATACATCTTACGGTATCATCTCCTAAATGCTGTGCTACTTCTACGGTTAGAACTCCATTTCCTTTTGTATTGATTCTAATCGCTTCATTAATTTCCGGAAGAGAGCCTTCGGTGAATTTAATGTCAAGCACGGCACCAATGATCTGCGTAATTCTTCCAACGCATTTTGCGTTTGTGCTATCTGCTGCCATCTGTTCTCCTTTCTTACTTTACGGGCTTTGAGGCTAAACCCCAGGCTTTCCTCAAAAAAACTATGCCCTATTATGAAATAGCGGCTGCTCCGCCAATAATCTCTGTAAGTTCTTGTGTGATAGAACCCTGACGTGCTCTATTATACTGCAAAGATAATTTGCTTATCATATCATCTGCATTATTTGTTGCAGAATCCATCGCTTGCATTCTGGCAGCGTTTTCACTTGCCACCGATTCAACCATGCCCCCATAGATAAGACTTGTTATATATTTGGGAATAATCAGATCCAAAGCTTCCTCGTCTTTTGGCTCAAAATTCATAAGTGAGTTTACTTCTTTTTTATCTTCCCTAGTATCCGGATGATCTATCTGTTCCACCGGTAATAATTTAATCAGCTTAGGTTCATGCACTACCGTATTCTTAAAGGCGGTATAAGTTAGATAAATCTCCCCGATCTCACCATTCGCATAGGCTTGTAATACTCTCTTGCAAAGATCCAGAGCTTCCGAATATATTGGTGCTTCAATCATGCTGCTGTTGTCTTCAACAATGTGGTAACCATATCGCGCTAAAAAATCTTTTCCTTTTTTACCGACCGCATAAATATCCAATTCTTCTTTTTTGAATTCGCCTCTGGTAATCAGTTTAATAATGCTGGAATTATATCCGCCTGCTAATCCACGGTTCGAAGTAATCATAATTACTGCTTTCCGATTCGAGGTACGAGCCTTCAAATATGGATGATCTACATTCCCAGATCTTAACAGCATAGATGTTACAGTCTCATACATACAGTTAAAATATGCTTTTGAGTTCTCTGCACGTTGTCTCGCCTTCTGTAATCTAACAGTAGAAACAAGCTTCATGGCTTTTGTTATTTGCTGAGTGCTTTCAATACTGCTTTTACGTCTTTTAATATCTCTCATTGAGGCCATAAATAATCACCCTTTTTCTATAATCATCATTGAAACTGACTCTTAAACTCTTCGATTGCTTTCTTTAATTCCGCATCTGTTTCATCCGAAATAATTTTTTCCGAAGCAATCGCTGCCGGAATTTCTGCATACTTGGTATCTAAAAATTGAAAGAACTCACTTTCAAAACGAGTGATGGCATCCACCGGCACATCCAGTAAATATTTATTGGTTGCAACATAAATAATGATGATTTGATACGCAACTGGAACTGGTTTATATTGTGGCTGCTTTAATATTTCTTTGATGCGTTCTCCCTGTGCCAGCTTTTCCTTTGTATCGGCATCAAGCTCAGAGCCGAATTGTGCAAAGGATGCCAGTTCTCTATACTGTGCCAATTCAACACGTATAGGAGCTGCAATTTTTTTCATTGCCTTAACCTGAGCAGAACCACCCACACGGGATACCGAAAGTCCTGCATTTACAGCTGGTCTGAAGCCTGCATTGAACATCTCTGTCTCCAAATAAATCTGCCCATCTGTAATAGAAATTACATTCGTAGGAATATAAGCCGATACATCTCCTGCCTGTGTCTCAATAATAGGAAGTGCAGTTAATGAACCGCCTCCATACTCTTCGCTCAATCTTGCTGCTCTCTCAAGAAGTCTGGAATGAAGATAGAACACATCACCCGGGTACGCTTCACGGCCAGGTGGTCTCTTAAGAAGCAGGGATAGTGTCCGATATGCCGCTGCATGTTTGCTAAGATCATCATAGATTACCAGAACATCTTCCCCATTCTCCATCCACTCTTCACCTATGGCACAGCCAGCATACGGAGCAATATATTGTAACGGTGCAAGTTCACTTGCTGTAGAGACTACGACAGTAGTGTAAGCCATTGCCCCAAATTCTTCCAGAGTCTTTACGATTGTAGCAACGGTAGATGATTTTTGTCCGATCGCTACATAAATACATTTTACATTTTGTCCTTTTTGATTGATAATAGTGTCAATTGCGATTGCTGTTTTTCCAGTCTGTCTGTCTCCAATAATTAACTCACGCTGACCTCTTCCGATTGGGACCATGGAATCAATTGCTTTGATACCTGTCTGTAACGGGGTATCCACAGATTTTCTTGCAATGACACCGGAAGCAACTCTTTCAATTTTACGATATTTATCCGTTTGGATAGGACCCTTCCCATCTATAGGTTGACCAAGAGCATTCACAACACGTCCAAGCATAGCATCGCCTACAGGAACTTCGACCACTCTTCCAGTAGTTTTAACAATATCGCCTTCACTGATATTCTTAATCCCACCCAGGAGCACGGCACCAACATTATCTTCCTCCAGATTTAGTACCATCCCGTAAACATCTCCAGGGAATTCCAGTAATTCTCCCTGCATTGCGTTGTCAAGTCCGTGCACACGAGCAATACCATCTGCAACTTGAATGACTGTACCAACATCCGATACCTCAAGTGCAGATGCATATCTCCTAATCTGATCCTTTATTACTGAACTTATTTCTTCTGGTCTTAAATTCATGGATCTTACGCACCTTTCTCCATTTTTATTCTTCTTTATGCGAGTTGAACTTTTAATAATAATTTTCGTAACTCATCCAATTTTGTTGATATACTACTATCTACAACTCGGTCACCGATTCTAATTACCATGCCTCCGATAATATCAGCACTTATTGTAAAGTGTAACTCTATTTGATGATAGCTGGTTGTTTCCAGTAATCTTTCTTCTACTTGCTTTTTTTGGATCTCTGTCAAGGCAACTGCTGTTCTTACGTAAGCCACACCAATTCCTTTTTTTTCCTTCACCTTCCCTATGAAAAAATCAAGAATAGAGTCTACCTCCGGATAGCGGCCTTTGTTGACGATCAATGTCAAGAATCCAAGTAATTCGTCTGATATCCTTCCCTTGAAGACGTTCTCTATAATTTGGAGCTTTTCTTCCTTGGTAATCTTCGGATGTTTCATCAAATCACCAAATTCTCCGTTGTCTTTAAGGACTTTCCTCACACCTTCTACTTCTTTCATCCATTCATCGATATGATCTTCTTCAACAGCAAGTTCAAATAAAGCTTCTCCATATGTCTTTGAAATTAGCTTAGCCATGTGCTTTCACCTATTTCTTTCAATGTTTCCTCAATTAAGCTATTTTGCGCGCTTATATCTATAGAAGCCGAAACTATTTTTCCAGCCATAGCAGAAGCAATTGATACGATCTCACGCTTCACCTCATCAGCTACTTTCTTCTTTTCAAGTTCCGCTTCCACATTGGCTCTTTGAATGATTCTAGCTGCTTCTTCTTTCGCTTCTGACACAATTCTGTTTTCATTTGCCAGTGCCTTTTTGCGTGCTTCACTCAATATTTCTTCTGCTTCTTTGTTAATATCTTTTAACTTATCTTGATACTCTGCTTTCATCTTAATTGCATCATCTCTATTCGTAGCTGCATAATCTAATTCTTCTGCAATCTTCCGTTTTCTCTTTTCCATCATTTCCCTCACAGGATTGAATAAGAGATGTGACATAACTAAGAATAACACAAAAACAGAAATCATAGTCAATATGGCATCCGATCCAAGCTGAAGATCCAAATCAAACAGTCTAGGTTTCATTTCAGATGCTAAAACATAATTTATACTATGTAACGTATCCAACACTTTGCCTCCTTTCAAATTAAATTTTACTTACGATCTGCCGTCTGAGACATTTTCGTTAAAGAAAGCTATTATGGAAGTAATGGTTTTACGAACAATAGCAACATTGCAATTAACAGACCATAAAGACCCGTTGTCTCCGCTACCGCTTGTCCCAAAAGCATAGTAGAAGTAATGTCTGCTTTGGCACCCGGATTACGTCCTACTGCTGCTGCTGCCTGTCCTGCTGCATTACCCTGTCCAATACCAGGTCCGATACCTGCAATAACTGCAAGACCTGCCCCAATTGCAGAACATCCTAAAATAAAGTTTGTGTTAAATATTTCGTTCATAACTTGTTTCCTCCTTAAATGAAATTAATAGTTTATTAGGCATTTTACTTTTAATCAACATTACTCATTGCCAATTGCATCTGACACATATGTCATTGTCAACATACAGAATACATATGTCTGAATTGCTCCTGAGAACAAGTCAAAGTATACATGAAGAGCTGCGGGCCAAATAATTGCAATTTTGGATAATAGACCATATATCAAAGCCATCATTACGGTCCCTGATAATACGTTTGCAAATAGACGTAACGATAATGAGATCGGAACTGCAATATCACCAATCACATTAATAGGAGCCCAAATAGGCCATGGATCACACAGACCCTTAAGAACACCCGAAACTTTCTGATGCTTTAACTTATTAAAATGAATTAATGTAAAAGTCATTACACCAAGCGGAAGAGTTACTCCATAATCTGCTGTAGGTGGTCTCAGACCCATCAGTCCTGATATATTGCTTATTAGTATAAAAATAAATAAAGTACCGATATAATTACGGAACTTAACTCCATTTTTTCCCATCGTAGCATCTACCATTCCATCCAGCAATTCAACGACCGACTCAATGATATTCTGAAATGTTCCCGGCACTTGTGTTGCATGTTTTATGGCTCGATTTGCAGCAATTCCAAATCCAATAATAATCAGCATTACAATCAACACACACACATGCGTAGTTGTTATCCAGACTGTCTGACCAAATAATTCATAGGAAAATACACCATGAATCATAAAATCAATATCAGCTCCACCAGATAACAAAATTCCTTGTCTCATAGATTCACCTCCTTACTAATTTTTAAGTCAAAGTTTATGAAGGTTCTTTCTCTTCACTTTTTGTCTTTTTCTTATGTATCACTCTATCAGTAATCGGCTGAAGATAAGCCGCTACTTTCAAACTCATGACTCCTAAAAAAGAAGCCAATGGATTGAGGACACCGGTATACATGATTACTGCAAGTACAAGCACAACTAATACATACCTGATAACACTGTGTAGACGTACTTTATTTTCAGCGCCTTCACTTACACCGTCAAGTGCCGTGTCTAATACCCACTCCATATGTATGACCATACTCATCGCAATCAAAATACCAACCAACAATCCAACACTATACGCTACTTTATCAACAACAAACCACACCCCTGAAATTTCGAAAATAAGACCACAAAAAACAATACCAATTAACATTTCTTTTAATGTCTTATTCATGCTATTTATTTTTTTTAGCTTCATTCTTATCCTCCTTTTCCTCATAGATATGTCTGCTCTGAATAAATATATTGCGGAATCCTGCAATAGCTCCAACAAAGAAAAGTATAATCATAAAAAAAGATGTTTCAAGACGCCTATCTAAAAACATACCAGCAAAGGAACAGATAAAAATCGGCACCAGCATATTGATTCCAAACTGACTGATCATTGCTAAAGAACGAAATATTTTTTTTCTCTTTTTCACGTGCCTCTCCTTTTTTCCCTTATCTCAAAATTATATCCATTTTTGTAAATATTGTCTAGCAAAATGATAGCATTTACTCTTTTAATAATAGATGAACGGATATTTCCATTGACAATTATTCTTAAAAAGAGTACCATTTTGGCAAATACTTTTAAGAAGGGTGGTCATTTTGTGCAACCGGTTACCATACGCAACGTTGTACCTGAAGATGCAGAAGAATTACTTGCTATTTATACTCCTTATATTCTGGAAACTGCCATCACATTCGAAATAGAAGTTCCGTCCGTACAGAACTTCAAAGATCGGATTCAAAACATTTCTTTCAAATATCCCTATTTGGTCGCTGTTCAAAACAATCGAATAATCGGTTATGCTTATGCCTCTGCCTTCAAAGAGCGTCCCGCCTATAATTGGTCTGTTGAAACTTCTATTTATATGGATCAAAGCTTTTGCGGGATAGGGATAGGACGGATTTTATATGCAGAATTGGAAAAAATCCTGAAAAAGCAACATATTTATAATTTATGTGCCTGCATTGCATATCCAAATCCTCAAAGCATTGCTTTTCATGAATCTTTGGGGTATCAGACGGTTGCTCACTTTCATAAGTCTGGATATAAGTTTGGCACCTGGCATGATATGATATGGATGGAAAAGTCTATTCTTGAGCATGTCAGTTCCCCTTCTCCTTTTATTCCATATCAATCATTATAGGAAATTTTGCGCATGTGCCCATGCAGATTGGAGTTTTCATGACAAATCTTACTTTATATCGTAAGCGGATTATCCCCAATGAATGTGTATTATTAAAAAACGATTGTATATTACAATGCAATAATGATACTATTATAACAAAATGGAATGCTCTGAAGCCAAAAAAAGACTTGCATCATGGTTTTTCCTGTTATTATCTGAACGAGGGATTTAAAATCAGTAAATTCTACCGTGAAGACGGTACTCTTTTATATTGGTATTGTGATATTGTGGAATACGAATATCATGCGGACAAGCAAGAATACATTATTACAGATCTTTTGGCCGATGTCATCATTTATCCAGATGGACTTATAAAGGTTATTGATTTGGATGAACTTGTTGCAGCTTTTGATGCCAATCTTATCACTGACTATCAGATTAAAAAAGCGCTACTCAATCTAAATAACCTGCTATCAACGGTTTATTCCCCAAGATTTAAATCCATAAAATCATATTTGGAACAATATGAATGACAAAAGACCAAAGGCCTTCTACCTTTGGTCCTATTTTTTAATAGAAAATATGTCCACCTATTGAGATTCCTGTAAGTCCTTCAATTGGTGTTCTAAAATAAACACAATTTCCTACATTTGTATTGCCAGCCATTGCCTCATCTGCTGCCTGATAACAACTGTTTGTGGCAGTACCATTTGCAAGTACTAAATCAAATCTTCCACTGGTAACAGGAGAAAACTGTTTTCTTTGATAAATAACGCCCGTTATTGTGTCAGGGTAGTAAGAACTAAGAAGACGATTCACAACTACTGCTCCAACTGCAAGCTTTCCTGCGTAAGGTTCTCCACCTGCTTCACAGTAAATGATAGATGCCAACATTTTTCTATCCGTTTCCGAAAAAGTAACTTGGGAAATATCTCTTTTTGCTGAGGACGCTGACAATCTGGATAATGCCAGTTCCTGTTCATATTGTTTTTTAAGCGCTGCAATATTCGCATCCTGTTGTGCCATCTGTGCTTCATAAATAAGTGCTTCCTGCTCTGCAATCGATATCTGACCAGAGTAACTTGCTATGGAACTGGAAGTTTTTGCCACAAGTGCCTCGACTTCTTTCTGTTTTTTTTCCGCCTCTGCCTTCATAGTATCCAGCTCTACTTTTTCCTTTTGTAGGGCTTCCTCTTGTTCCGCGATTAGTTCCTTCGTTTCCTGATATTCTACTAACATCTTGCGATCGTATTCTGATATTTTATTAATATATTCTGTTTTATTTAAAAAATCACCGAAGGTCCTGGATGAAAAAATCATTTCAAGATACGCGCTATCTCCACGCTCATACATGAATTTTATTCTTTTTTTCATACATTCATATTGATATTCTTCCCTTTTTTTCGCTCCATCGAGTTCTTCCTGCGTCTCTATGATTTCATCATTTTTATCTGAGATTGATTTTTCAAGCTTTTCAAGTTTTTCAGACACTTCCGTCAGTTTCATATTAAAATTGCTTAATTCCCCTTGTAAACCTTGTTTCGTATCTTCCAGATCATCAATTTGTTCATTTTTATCGGCCAGTTGCGATTGTGTTTGATTTTTCTCCTGCTTTGCTTTATTCAATTTATCCAGTGTTGAGCTTGCAGCTTCTACACGAATCCCTGTTGCCAAAACAAAAATTGCTAATAAGACAAAAAGCACTCCCCTATATGCCTTTTTCATCCCCTCACCTCCTTTTGCTTTTGTGAATTTAAACAGATCCCAGAATTTTAGAACTCAAGAATTATTTTTCGACCAGTTCTCTTATATTGATAAAAAGTGACCCCTGCTGCTGTAAGCATTTTTTTTGAAGCCTTTACAGACGGTGTCCCATCATATTTGTCAGAATCATATACAATCGTTTTTATACCTGCCTGAATAATGGCTTTGGCGCATTCATTACAAGGAAATAAAGATACATATAACTTAGTTCCTTCCAGACTACCGCCCCGGTAATTTAAAATAGCATTTAATTCACTGTGTGTGACAAATGGATATTTTGTATCCAGCTCATTTCCTTCCCGCGACCATGGGAAGACATCATCTGAACACCCCATTGGAAATCCGTTATATCCCATGGAAAGAATTTTGTTATCCTGACTTACAATACATGCCCCGACCTGTGTATGTGGGTCTTTCGAACGTAGTCCAGATAATTTAGATATTCCCATAAAATATTCATCCCAAGAAATATAATCCTCTCTTTTGTTACCCATAAGAAACCCTCTTCTAAATATCGCTTATTATTTATTTTGTTCCAAAAATTCGATCCCCAGCATCTCCAAGTCCTGGAATAATATAACCATGACTATTCAATCTCTCATCCAAAGCACCAACATAGATATCAACGTCCGGATGAACTTCCTGCATCTTTGCTATTCCTTCTGGTGCGGCAATAATACACATAAAATGTATATTCTTACATCCTTTATCCTTCAACATTTGAATCGCTGCTACAGAAGATCCTCCTGTGGCAAGCATTGGATCAACCACAAATATTTCTCTTTCTGCACAATCGGCTGGAAGTTTACAATAATATTCTACAGGCTCCAGTGAATCGGGATCACGGTATAGTCCAATATGCCCTACTTTAGCAGCCGGAATTAGTGCAAGCATTCCATCTACCATACCAAGTCCAGCTCTGAGAATTGGTATTACCGCCATTTTTTTACCCTTCAATTCTTTGACCGTCGTTTTACAAATCGGAGTCTCTATTTCTACATCCGCAAGTGGTAAATCTCTAGTCGCCTCATAGCACATTAGCATTGCAATTTCACCAATTGTTTGTCTGAAATCTTTGGTACCAGTCTCTTCTCTTCTTATCACTCCAATTTTATGTTGAATCAATGGATGGTTCATAATTACTACTTTATTCATCTCTTTTCCTCCTGGAATACGCCTTCAAAGCGTATTTGTTATCTTAGTCTTCTATTTTATGAATACGGCGAATATGTCTTTCATCATTAGAAAATTGTGTATCCAAAAATGTATCTACGATTTCCTTAGCCAGTTCCGGCCCTATGATTCCAGCTCCCAACGCTAGTACATTTGCATTATTATGCAGCCTGGTAAGTTTTGCTGATAATGTGTCAGCACATAATGCCGCCCTAATTCCCTTTTGCCTATTCGCTGTAATCGATATGCCAATGCCCGTTGTACATATCAAGATTCCTTTTTCACATTCACCACTCACCACTGATTTGGCAACTAATTTCCCATATTCCGGATAATCACAAGATTCTTTCTTCATACAGCCATAATCTTTATAAAGAATCTTTCTTTGATCCAAATGCTTTAATATTTCTTGTTTTAAATCGTATCCACCATGGTCACAACCTATTGCTATCATAGTAATCTCCTTTTCTTCTTTCTTATAAATGTATTATTTTATGACCGGCCGCTTTTAATAGCCGATTCATAATTGCATGCCCTATACCAGCCGTTGAAAATGCCTCCGCATAAATAATTGTAACATTTTCATCATCGAACTCCCTTAAAAATTGATAGAGAACTTTCGCTATTGCCTTCTCATCCGAACGGCTTCCGACACTTTTTACAGAATCTGCAAAATAATATGCAATATTTTCCTGTGTACCAATTATTCCTACCTTTTCGCCTTTTTGCTGGTTTTCTTTCGTCAATATATTTATCTTTTCACGAACAGCTTTTTGCTCTCCATCTATAATTGTCAAATCACCTTTCGGTGCATAATGCCTATACTTCATTCCAGGTGCCTTAGGCGACTGCTTGCTATTTCCTTCCAAAATAGTTCGATCTATCTTTATTTCTCCCAGAACTGAAGTCAACATTTCCATTGTGATATAACCAGGCCTCAATATAGTAGGGATAGTATCTGTTAAGTCCACAATGGTAGATTCCAGTCCAATTCCAATTTCTCCTCCATCTATGACCATATCAATACGTCCGTTCATGTCTTCCAATACATATTTCGCTAAAGTAGGACTTGGTTTCCCTGACAGATTAGCACTGGGTGCTGCAACATATCCGCCACCCATTTCAATCAGCGCCAAGGCAATCTCATGATCTGGCATTCTGACGGCTACCGTTTCGAGCCCCCCTGTTGTTTCTTTGGGCACGACATCTCTTTTATGAAAAATCATCGTTAATGGTCCTGGCCAAAAAGCATCTGCCAGCTTTTTTCCTGCCTCAGGAATATGTGTCACTATTTTTTCTAATGCCTGCAAATTTGCAATATGCACAATCAATGGATTATCAGAAGGCCTACCCTTTGCTTTATATATCTTTCCGGAGGACAATGGATTTAAGGCATCTCCCCCGAGTCCATATACCGTCTCTGTAGGAAATGCAACTAATCCACCACCCTGTAGGATTTTACCCGCTCTGGCAATTTCATGTAAATCTATCTTTTCTTTTTCTATTTTGATTAGTTCTGTTTTTAATTTATTTTCTGTCATACTTGTCCACTATACCTTGTTCTAGGGATCTATTCCCCTCACATTACTGAACTTTTTGCAAAGTTTCCATTAAATATAATACCACACTTTTACTAGCTAGAAAAGTAGATAAAATTCACACAAATCGCCTTTTATTATTTTTTACTTTACGAACCAGAAATTATTCGCTACAATACCTTCTAGATACAAATTTATAATCAGAAAGGAACTAAACAAATGTCACAGAATCCAATAGTAACAATCGAAATGGAAAATGGGGATATCATGAAGGCAGAGCTTTTTCCAGATATTGCTCCTGTTTCAGTAAATAATTTTATATCCCTTATTCAAAAAAAATATTACGACAGCCTTGTTTTTCACAGAGTCATCAAAGGTTTCATGATTCAAGGCGGTTGCCCGGATGGTACCGGTATGGGCGGTCCTGGATACAGCATAAAGGGAGAATTTTCAAGTAACGGTGTAGAAAATAAATTACTCCATACAGCAGGTGTTTTATCTATGGCTAGAAGCATGCACCCTGATTCAGCTGGATCACAGTTCTTTATTATGCATAAGGATGCGCCGCACTTAGATGGTGCTTATGCTGCTTTTGGTAAAATCACAGAAGGAATGAATATCGTTGATAAAATTGCAGAAACAAATACTGATCATTCAGACAGACCTCTTGATAAACAACAAATAAAATGTATGACGGTAGATACTTTTGGTGTAGATTACCCTGAACCAGATAAATTGTAGAAATTTTATATACACTTTCACTAAAAAGGCTCTTTTAGAGTCTTTTTTCATGCTTTTTATTCATATTCTGTTCATAATTAATTTAAAAAAACTTAATTCAGGCATCACTGTTTATACAAATTTTTTCCGTATACTATCAATATAAGATAAAAGCAAAAAATAAATCTACCAGATACAGTATTAATAATACTTTTAAATAACTTTTTCATAATAAATGCCAAGTAAACGATGTTTACTTGGCATCCTCCCTTTTTAGACATTTTTTCGTTTGCTTTCATGATTCTATTCTTCTTGTCATATCATAAATATAACAGGATAAATAGGAAGGAAAATAAGAATTATGGAAAATCTTATTCATCTTATAAAAAATGTGAATGACGCTCTTAACTCTTTTATTTGGGGACCTATCATGCTAATCGCCTTTCTGTCCGTCGGGTTTATGTTTACAATCCGAACAGGTATTTTTCAAATCACACATCTACACGATTGGCTGGATGTTACATTTCTACAATTATTCCGTAATAAAAAGGTGATTAAGACAAATGACAGGCATGCAATTTCTCAGTTTCAATCCTTATGTACCGCACTCGCAGGCACCATTGGAACAGGTAACATCGCGGGAGTTGCTACTGCAATTGTCACAGGTGGTCCTGGATCTATTTTCTGGATGTGGGTATCTGCTTTTTTGGGCATGATGACAATTTATGCCGAAAATGTACTTGGTATTAAATATCGCTATAAAAATAAAGAGGGAAATTGGGTTGGCGGTGCGATGATTTACATAGAGAGGGGACTTGGGCTAAAATGGTTAGCGATTATTTATTCTATCTTTTATGCACTTGCTTCTTTCGGTATCGGCAACATGACACAAGCTAATTCCATTGCTTGTAGTTTCAAAGTATCTTATGGTGTCGACCCAAAAGTTACTGGTATTCTATTAATGATTATTATCTCTATTGTTATAATTGGCGGAATCAAACGTATTGCCAGCATCGTTGATAAATTTGTACCCCTTATGTCTATTTTCTATATAATGGGAGGGATTGCTGTTATTCTTGTAAATTACGAAAAAATACCTTTCGCTTTTGCTATGATTTTTAAAGAAGCATTTAATTTTAGAGCTACTAGCGCTGGTGTTATTGGCTATGGCATAGCAATTGCAATGCAAAAAGGTATTTCTAGAGGGGTATTTTCCAATGAAGCTGGACTTGGCTCCTCTGTAACTGTCAATTCTGCATCCGATGTGAAAGAACCAGTCATACAAGGAATGTGGGGAATTTTTGAAGTTCTTGTCGATACGCTGATCATATGTACCATAACAGCACTCGCAATTCTTACAAGTGGTGTTTACAATACGAAGCAATACCTCGCAGATATAAACAATGGAATTGATGTTATCAGTGGCACCGCTCTTACAAATAAGGCCTTTATGTCTGCTATACCTTTTGGCGGTGAAATTGTTTCTATCAGCATAATCCTGTTTGCATTTTCAACGTTACTGGCGTGGTCCTACTATGGCGAACGCGCTGTTACATACTTATTTGGAAACAAAGCCATCAAACCCTACAAAATCCTGTTTGTTTGCTTTATAAATGTCGGATGTGTAACATCACTGAATCTGGTATGGGATATCTCTGATACGTTAAATGGATTTATGGCTATTCCAAACTTAATTGCCATAACTTTAATGTCCGATGAAGTAATTACAATCACTAAAAATTACATCTCCCATAAGGGTTGACGTTACGATCTGCTCGTATGCAAAAATGTGCAACAATTTTTATTTAGGAAAACAGTGCAAATTATCTAAAAATTTAAAAACTCCTACAGCATGCGCTGTGGGAGTTTCTAATAATGTAATTTTATTAAGCTTGGTTTACAGAACCAAATATTTCCATTTTTTCTTTCACTTTCGCTTTGATTGCTTCCACTCCTGGAGCTAATAACTTACGAGGATCAAATCCTTTTCCTTCTAAGTCTTTTCCAGCTTCGATATATTTACGTGTTGCATCAGCAAATACTAACTGACATTCTGTATTCACATTGATTTTGGCAACACCAAGGTCAATTGCTTTCTGGATCATTTCATCAGGGATACCTGTACCACCGTGAAGTACCAATGGCATATCTCCTGTCAATTTTTGAATAGCATCTAACGTTTCAAATGAAAGTCCTTTCCAGTTAGCCGGATATTTTCCATGAATGTTTCCGATACCAGCTGCTAAGAAGTCAATTCCCAAATCAGCTACTGCTTTACATTCTTCTGGATCAGCACATTCGCCTGCGCCAATAACGCCATCCTCTTCTCCACCGATTGAACCTACTTCTGCTTCAATAGAAATTCCCTTTGCATGAGCTGCAGCAACTAATTCTTTTGTTTTTGCAACATTCTCTTCAATTGGATAATGAGAACCATCAAACATGATAGAAGAAAAACCAGCTTCAATACATTTATAGCAGTGATCATAGGAACCATGATCTAAATGAAGTGCTACTGGAACTGTGATGTTCATTTCTTCAATCATTCCATTAACCATTCCAACGATTGTCTTGTATCCTGTCATGTACTTTCCAGCACCTTCTGATACGCCTAAGATAACCGGTGAGTTATTTTCCTGAGCTGCTTGTAAAACTGCCTTTGTCCATTCCAAGTTGTTGATGTTGAATTGACCGACTGCATAATGGCCAGCTTTTGCCTTTTTAAGCATTTCTGCTGCTGATACTAACATTTTATTTACCTCCATTAATTAATTAACATTTTTAAACCGTCCTTATTATATCCTACTTCCATTAAAAATGGAACTATAAATGTGAAATATTTATCATTTTTTCTTAGGAACCATGATGTTTATGGCTTTCTTACAATTGTCGATAATTGCCTTTTTATGGATTCCGCCAAATTCACCATCCAATGTCCAGGCTATCTCTTCCTCAGATTCCAGCTCAATATGACTTGTTCTAAAGCAGTACATATATTCTGTGTCTATATCTTTTAATACAAGTGCTGTCAAAATAGAATTTAATTCAATTGCATTACGAGGATTTCTAATCAGTGTTACTTCAAACATACCATCATCTAACTCTACCCATTTACCAGTAATCCTTTTAAATCCACCTACGGATTCGGAATTAGTAATCATACCAAAAATAAACTCATCCTCTATGACTTCCTCTCCATATCGGATTTTAATCCTGTACGTTGGAATCACAGATAATCTCTTCATGCCCTCAAGTAAGTAAGCCATATGTCCCAACAAATTTTTAACATCTTGTTTTGTTTCATAAGATACATCAGTAAAAAGGCCAAATGCTGCAATATATACGAATGTATCATCATTAAAAGCCCCAATATCACAAGGAAATTCCATTCCTTCAACCACTGTCTCTGCTGCTTTCATCATACTCTTTGGAATATGAAGGCTATTTGCAAAATCATTGGTGCTACCAGCCGGAATATAGCCAATTGTTGGTCTGACAGAACATTGCATAATTCCCGTCACTACCTCATCCAACGTACCATCCCCCCCACTGCATACTACGATATCAAAATCACCAGACCTCTCACGGGACACCGCAATCGCATCTCCAACAAATTGAGTCGGATATGCGGTAACTTCGTATGCAGCCTTTGTAAAAATATCAATAATATCTAATAAATTGCTTTTAATATTTGCCTTACCAGCATGAGGATTGTATATAAATAACATTTTTTTCTTTTTCATAGTTGCTCCCATCTGCCGTTTACGGATTATACAAATTACTGCTGTTATAGTATATACATTATATAAAACATACAGAAAAAAAGGAATACTTATGCATTCCTTTTTGTATCTTATATTATGAACTTTTGTTACAAAATAATTCAAATAAATATGTTATTGTTCTGCACCACTTAAGTATTTTTCGATACTTTCTACTGCCGACTGCTCGTCCGCTCCATCTGCTTCTACCGATACATCTTCACCAGACGATAAACCCAACGTCATCATTCCCATGATGCTTTTTGCATTTACTTTTCTGCCTTCTGCCTCTACATAGACAGAACTCTCAAACTGACTTGCGACTTGTACCAATACTGCTACCGGTCTGGCTTCCAGACCACCGTCTAACTGTACTTTCATTGTTTTTCTAATCATAATATCCTCCTTTACCGTCTAAGCTTGTCAGCAAATTCACTTAGTTTCCTAAGCCTATGATTCACACCCGATTTGCCCACCGGGGGATCAAGATATCCTCCCAATTCTTTGAGCGTAGCTTCTGGATGTTCTATTCTTACTTCCGCCATTTCTCTTAAGTTATCTTGTAAACAACTAAAACCTGCTGTTTTTTGAATATACAATATATCATCGATTTGTTTCGAAGCTGCATTCACAGTCTTCGTAATATTAGCTGCCTCACAATTTACTCTTCTATTGATAGAATTTCGCATTTCTTTTAAAATACGAAGATTTTCCAAGTTCATCAGTGAAACATGTGCTTCCATAATATTCAATAAATCAACAATACCAGAACCTTCTTTTACATATACCACATAATATTTTTTCCGTACTACAATCTTAGCATCTACCTGAAATCCTATCATGATGTCTCTGATCTGAATGGCTTGCGCTTCACTCAGGCAGACCAATTCAAAATGATAACTTTTCTCCGGATCGCTCATAGATCCGATCGCCAGATAAGCACCTCGTAAAAAAGCTCTTTTACAACAGCTATTTTTAACGATCATAGGATTAATTACGTCCATGGATGTTAGATAATTCCCATTTTTGTCAACTATTTTAAGAGCTTGTAGTACCCTGTTAACTGCTTTTACATCATTCAGACAGCTTACATATGTATTCACCTTTGTATGCTCCCTTAGGGATGACTCTGCAATTTCAGTATCTATATTAAATGTTTTTCTTAATAATGTAAAGTATTTTCTAGCTACAATCAGATTTTCGGTTTGAATTTTAATCACTTTATTTTCATTTTCATCCGAAAGAATTTTTCCATTGTATTGAATAAGGGCTGCTAATTCTGCTAATTGACAATGTCTGGCTGAACTAACATGTTTCGATAATTCCTCTTTTACTTCTCCAGAAAATGACATCTCGCTCCTATCTGCCGCTCTTGCGATACCTTAACCATGTTTCATGTCCCTATGCATTAAAGTAAGACCATAGTTTCCTTTATTTTTCAATCTTTTATAAAGTTCATTTGCCAGTGTCACACTTCTATGTTTTCCACCAGTGCAGCCTATACTGATCACCAACTGATATTTTCCTTCCTTCACATAATAAGGAATCAAAAATAGTATCATTTCAGATAATTTATTCAGAAACTCACGTGCTTCCGAAAAATTCATGACATATTCTTGTACTTCTTGGTCATTTCCAGTCTTATTTTTAAGTTCTTCTATATAAAAAGGATTCGGTAAAAATCTTACATCAAATACAAGGTCTGAATCCGCGGGAATACCGTTTTTAAAACCAAATGACATAATATTGACCATAAGGCTATTATATTCCTCATTATTAACAAATATTCTGTCAAGTTCTTCCTTTAATTCCCTCGTTAATAACTTAGATGTATCAATCACATAATCCGCCTTTTCTCTCACTTCCGAAAGCGTATTGCGCTCTTTTCGAATTCCATCTTCCACGCGCCCCTCGCTGGCCAGAGGATGCATTCTTCTGCTTTCTTTATATCTTTTTAATAACACCTGATTATTGGCATCCATAAAAAGAAGTTCATACACGCAACCCAATTCTTTCAAATCATCCAATACTTTTTGAATATCCATGAAGGATTGGTCCGCACGAACATCTAAGCCAAGAGCTACTTTTGTGATTTCTCCGTTTGGCGCTAATATGAGTTCCACAAATTTCCGAATCAAAGGAACTGGAAGATTGTCCACACAATAGAATCCAAAATCTTCCAGCATTTTTAATGCTGTTCTTTTTCCTCCCCCGCTCATTCCTGTAACAATAACAAACCGCATATCTACTCCTTTGCTTTTAAGCTAGTCAGTCAAATTTCCCAAGACAAATAACTTCCATCTCTAGTGTAACACCAAATTTATCATAAACTCTTTCCTGCACATCATGGATAATTTTCCACAGCTCCATGGATGTTGCATGTCCTCTGTTAATAATAAAACCACAGTGTTTTTCTGATACACATGCATCTCCGACCCGATATCCTTTTAGCCCTGAATCCATAATCAGTTTTCCTGCATAATAACCTTCCGGTCTCTTGAATGTGCTTCCCGCGCTTGGGTATTCCAGTGGCTGTTTTTCTCTTCGTCTTTTCGCTAGCTGAAGCATAGTTTCGTTAATTGTCTCTTTGTTACCTTCTTGTAATTCTATCTCAACTCCTACTACCACAAAACGATTATTTCGAATCACACTGGTGCGATACCCAAATTCCATTGTTTCATTGTCAAGTTCCAGAATCTCTCCGCTCATGCTCATGACACGAACCTTGGTAACTGTATGTTTCATTTCACCGCCATAAGCTCCGGCGTTCATAACAACAGCCCCTCCAATCGAGCCAGGTATCCCAGATGCGAACTCAAGTCCCGTCAATCCATACTTATAAGCTTCTTTAGCGACTTGAGAAAGCAGTGCGCCTGCCTGTGCATAAATATGGGTTCCATTAACACGAATCTTGCTCATGGCTGGACCAATCTGAATGATAATACCATCATAACCATTATCACTAACCAACAAGTTACTTCCATTTCCCACAATAAAAAACTCAATCTCTATTTTATTAAAAAGCTCAAGTAATTTACTCAATTGTTCTTCCGACTGCACTTGTAAAAGTATATTTGCTTCGCCTCCTGTGCGAAAAGTCGTGTATTTGCTCATAGGCTCTTTTACAAGTATATTTTCTTTTGGTACTATTTTTTCGATATACTCTAATACGGCTGTATTCACTTTTTCACCTGCTTATTTTCTATTAGCTAACATATCATATGCCTTCTCACAAGTTCTTATTCCAATACCATTTTAGCCGCACCATAGATTCCAGCATCGTTACCCAGTGTTGCCAACGCAAAAATTGTTTCTCTGCTTCCATGAAATACATACTTCGTGAAATATTTCTTAATATAGTCCAAAACAACTGTACCTGCTTTCGATACCCCGCCTCCGACCACAAATATTTCTGGATTAACAACACCTGCCACTGCTGCAAGGCCCTTCCCAAGGTATTCGCCAAATTGTTCAGCAATTTCAATTGCAACGTTGTCTCCAGCTTTTACTGCATCAAATACAGTCTTTGCCGTTACTTGCGTTTCAGTCAATACGGTCTTTTCAGTTGTGTGAGCCAACATCCGATTGGCTAATCTGACAATGCCCGTAGCCGATGCATATTGCTCCAGGCAACCTCTATTTCCACAGCCACACACGTCTGACTCCTCATCCTCCATGTGGATGTGCCCTATCTCACCGCCTGCTCCTGTTACACCTGTCAGGATATGACCATTAACGATAATTCCACCCCCAACACCTGTCCCAAGTGTGACGGCCACCAGATTCTTATGCCCGGAGCCGCCGCCTTTCCACATCTCACCTAATGCCGCAACATTTGCATCATTGCCTGCTTCAACTGTCACCCCTAATAAATCACTTAGTGTTTTCTTAACATCAACTACACCCCATCCAAGGTTCACTGCACAATGAACGATACCGTCCGCATCGACTGGTCCGGGAACCCCTACACCAACACCTGCGACTTCAGATTTATCTATAGATTTTTCCTGCATTTTTTTAGTCACTGCCTCTGCAATATCAGGTAGTATCAGTTTCCCACCATTTTCTGTTCTGGTAGGAATCTCCCATTTCTCAAGAACTGTCCCATCCATATCAAAAAGCCCCATTTTAATCGTAGTTCCCCCAACGTCAACGCCAAAACAATATTTACTCATTTCCAAATCTCCTCTTTATTAGTCGTCTTCTCTTCTTCTCGATAGTGAATTCTGCACACGTGTATACAATTCCTGTGCAGCATTATAACCCATCTTCTTCTGTCGGTGATTAACGGCTGCTGATTCACAGATTACTGCCAAATTTCTACCTGGTCTGATCGGTATATTATGACAAACCACTTTATTTCCAAGGTATTCTGTATATTCCTCTTCTAATCCCAATCTGTCGTACTCTTTATCTCTATCCCAATCCTCTAATTTAATAACAAGGTCAATTGCCTGGGTATCTTTTACACTTGATACACCAAACAATGTCTTTACATCAACAATTCCAATACCTCTTAATTCAATAAAATGTTTGGTAATATCAGGAGCAGAACCAATCAATGTATCATCACTGACTTTGCGCAGTTCTACCACATCATCTGTAACCAGACGATGTCCTCTTTTGATTAATTCAATCGCTGCTTCACTTTTGCCGATTCCACTTTCTCCAGTAATTAAAACTCCCTCACCATATACATCTACTAACACACCATGAACAGAAATACATGGTGCAAGCTTAACATTCAGCCATCTGATAATCTCAGCCATAAAAGTAGAGGTCGATTTTTTTGTCATAAGTATTGGAATTTTATGTTCTAAAGCAAGTTCTAAAAAAATAGGATCTGGCTTTAGTTCCCTGCAAAATACGATACAGGGAATATTATAAGATAACAGCTTGGCAAACACTTCTCTTTTATTCTCATTCTTCAGGCCTTCCATATAGGTGAATTCCACAAAGCCAATAATTTGAAGACGTGTTGCATCAAAGTGTTCAAAATAACCAGCTAATTGAAGGGCAGGTCTGTTTATATCCGGTTGTGTAATCTTAACTTCAGAGATATCAATTTCAGGTGTTAAATTATCAAGTTTCATTTTATCAATGATTTTTACTAATTTTATACTTGCCATAAACTTCTCCTTATCTTGTACGTTCTCAAATTATTATCTGCTTTGATCAAAAACTTATTTATCAATCTACAAATACCTAGAATCGATTTTCATTTTATCATAGTTAGAATCTATAAACAAGGTACGATTGATTCCTATTCAGATCGATCGGTTAGAATCGAACGGGCAGCCAAAAGATTTCTCTTCTGGCTGCCCACACATATCATTATTAGATATCAGATTTTGTTTTCTCTCTCTTTTCTCTATTTTTATTTATCATGAAATTAAAATAGGAAATAATAGAATAATATATTGGTATTGTTAAAAAAATGACCCAGGCAGGATGCCACATATTTTTATAGAATCCCAACAGCAAAAAGATACCTGTAACAAACACTGGATAAGCAAAATAGTTGAGATTCTTGTAACGTACCATCGATATTGTACTGTGTATCAACGGTATCAGTAAAAATACAAGCAATCCAATCCCCCACATGTTATAGAAAATTCCGATTAAAATGTAGATCAAAAAGATAAGCATATCAATCGGAAAATGATGCGGATCATGATAATGGTGATCATTCTTCCAGTCCTCTTTGCGATATTTTTTTCCATTGATATAGACTCCGTTTTTATCGATATGCACATTGTCACTATTCTCTTTGTCATCTACATGGATTCCATCCCAACCAACGTGAACTTCGCTTCCATCTTTATCCTTTACATGAATGCCACCCATACCAACATGCACGTATTCATTATTTTTATAATAGTCATAATTATTTTCTTCCGTAGAAGCATTGTCTGAAAACGTATTTTGCTCCGTCATTCCGCTATCTTCTGTATCAAGCTTTGGTATCTCATCCTCAGTCTGAAGCAATTCATCTAATGAAACCCCATACAGTCTTGCAAGCAAGATTAAATTATCCGTATCCGGGGAAGCTTCCGCTCTCTCCCATTTACTAACCGCCTGACGGCTAATTCCCAGTTTTCCTGCCAATGCTTCCTGAGATAGATTATTTTCTTTTCTTAAATTTACCAATCGGTTTGCGATTTCAATATTCATATTTTATCCTCCTCTTTATCTGCCTTTATTATAGGAAGAAGAGTATCGGTTGCACCACCAATTCTAGTTTTCGTATTGTCAACTATTGGTTGCACCTCTCTAAAATTCAGGCTTTTTAAATACTACTACTCCATATGTTCCTTATGAAAAAAAGTATAGATATCTTCTGCAATATTGTTTGGAATATTCGGAACTTTCATTAGTTCTTCTACTTTAGCATCTTTAATTTCCTGAATATTTGTGAAATATCTCATCAGTGATTTTCTTCTGGTCGGTCCTATTCCCGGAATATCATCCAAAATCGACTTCACCTGAGTCTTACTACGAAGAGAGCGATGATATTCAATCGCAAATCGATGTGCTTCATCCTGAATTCTTGTTATTAATTTAAAGCCCTCGGAATCCTTATCAATAGGGAGTTCTACGTTATTATAATACAGTCCTCTCGTTCTGTGATTATCATCCTTGACCATCCCACAGACTGCAATTTTCACTTGTAGCTCTTGCAATACTTCCATGGCAATATTTACTTGTCCGCGTCCACCATCCATAAGTATCAAATCCGGAAATTTGGTGAAACTTCCCAATTCATGATCGATTTCTTTCGTATCCAGCTCAATCTTTTCTTTTAGACCATGCTGGAGTCTTCGGGTCAATACTTCCCTCATACAAGCATAATCATCTTGTCCTGCGACCGTTTTAATTTTAAATTTACGGTAATCACTTCTCTTGGGCTTTCCTTTTTCATATACCACCATAGATCCCACCGTTTCAAAACCGTTTATATTAGAAATATCAAAGGCTTCCATTCTTTGGATTGTATCCATATGCAGCATTTTTGCGATCTCTTTTACTGCACCAATGGTCCTTCCTTCTTCACGTTTCATACGTTCCCGGTCTTTACTTAAGACTAATAGTGCGTTTTTTGCTGCTAATTCCACAAGCTTTTCTTTGCTTCCGATTTTAGGAACTTTAATACGAACCTTATTTCCCTTTCGAGCACTCAGCCATTGTTCTATAATTTCAGTATCTTCCATCTGTACCTGCAGTATTAACTCCTTTGGAATAAATGGCGTTCCTGCATAATATTGCTTCACAAAATCAGATAATATCAGCCCTGGTACATCACCTGAAACTTGCGTCATATAAAAATGTTCTCTGCCGATTAGTTTCCCTGCCCGAATAAAAAAAACTTGAACGACAGCATCTCTTTCACCCTTAGCTAGTGCAATGACATCTTTGTCTTCAAAATCACTATCGGTAATTTTTTGTTTCTGTGTCACCATCTTGATACTGGATAGCAACTCACGATATTCAATGGCTGCTTCATAATCCAGATTTTCAGCAGCATCCTGCATTTTTTCCTGAAGTTCGCGAATGATCGGTTTGTAATTACCATTTAAAAATTCCAGCGCTTTTTCCACTCTTTTGCCATATTCTCCTTGTGTAATATAGCCCTGGCAGGGAGCCATGCATTGTTTTATCTGGTGATTCAGACAAGGTCTGTCTTTTCCGATATCCCTCGGAAAGACTTTGTTGCATGTTCGTAATTTGTACAATTTATTAATTAATTCGATTGTGTCTTTTACGGCAGCCGCGCTAGTAAAAGGACCAAAATATTTTGATTTATCCTTTTTCATTGATCGCGAAAAAAGAATTCTCGGATATGCCTCATTCACTGTTACTTTAATATAAGGATATGTCTTATCATCCTTTAACATGGTATTGTATTTAGGACTATATTCTTTTATTAAGTTATTCTCAAGAACGAGAGCTTCTAATTCTGAATCCGTTACGATATACTCAAACCTTGCGATCTGAGATACCATCTTTTGTATTTTCATAGTTTTTTTTGTACTGGAACGAAAATAAGATTTCACTCTATTTTTCAATATAATTGCTTTTCCTACATATATGATGACATCATTTTTATCATGCATTATATATACACCAGGTTTATCTGGCAGCTTCTTTAATTCCGCCTCAATATCAAATAATTGCTCCATTGGGATTCCTCTTTGCTATATAATTCTCATTGTTAATTTAACAGCGTGTGACTGGTTTGTATAAGAAAAGACTTAAGTAGAAATACTCAAGTCTTTTCTGTTTACAAGTGAACAATATCCCACTTCACATTAATTTGCACTGTTATTATTGTCATGGTTCTGGTAAACACGTTGTTGCAGAACATCTGCAAATTTTTTTTCTTCTTCGCTTCTGTCATCAACTGGTTTTTGCTGCCTTGTTTCTTCCGTAAAATCTTCAGGCAGTTGCGCTATGGATTCTTTTTGCTCTGTTGAAATTGTAGTTTCTGTTAAGACCTCTTTTGTATCATCCTGCTTATCAGAAACTTCCACGTTTAATTTATCTGTTTTTTCCTCCTTTGGTTCTGGAATCCCTTTCTCCAAACGGAAAATCTTCATAAATTCTTTGCCTGTAATAGTTTCTTTTTCAATTAAATGCGCAGCAAGCTTATCCATCACCTGACGATTCTCCTTTAACAGTTTTTTCGCTTGCTTATAACTGTCTTTCAGGATCTTCGTAATTTCTATATCAATATCGGCTGCTGTGGTGTCACTGCAATTTAATGCAACACGTCCATCCAAATATTTGCTTTCCACCGTTTCCAGACCGACCAACCCGAATTTTTTGCTCATACCATATTGCGTTACCATAGCTCTGGCTATGCCAGTAGCCTTTTCAATATCATTTGCAGCACCAGTGGTAACTGTTTCAAACACAATTTCCTCAGCAGCACGCCCTGCTACCAGACTTACCAACATATCCCGTAATTCTGCTTCTGTATTGAGAAATTTTTCTTCCTCTGGTACATGCATAACATAACCTAATGCTCCCATCGTTCTTGGTACAATTGTAATTTTCTGTACCGGTTCCGAATTCTTTTGTAATGCACTTACCAATGCGTGACCAACTTCATGATAAGAAACGATTTTTCTCTCTTCCGGCCCCATGATCCGGTCCTTCTTCTCTTTTCCGACCAGCACTAGCTCTACTGCTTCAAATAGATCCTTCTGACAAACGTATTCTCTGCCTTCTTTCACCGCATTGATTGCGGCTTCATTAATCATATTCGCAAGATCCGAACCAACTGCGCCACTGGTTGCCAATGCAATCGAATCAAAATCGACACTATCGTCCATAAGCACATCTTTTGCATGGACTTTTAAAATCTCGACACGTCCTTTCAAATCTGGTTTGTCTACAATAACGCGCCTATCAAAACGACCCGGACGCAGTAGTGCTTTATCCAATATCTCAGGTCTATTTGTCGCCGCCAGTATTAAGACCCCTTTGGAAGTATCGAACCCATCCATTTCCGAAAGCAATTGATTTAATGTCTGTTCTCTTTCTTCATTGCCTCCACCAAATTTAGAATCTCTGCTTCGCCCAATCGCATCGATCTCATCAATAAAAATAATACAAGGAGCATTTTTAGTAGCTTCTTTAAATAAATCTCTCACCCTGGATGCTCCTACACCTACATACATCTCTATAAAGTCAGAGCCCGCAAGTGAAAAGAAAGGAACTTTCGCTTCTCCTGCTACTGCTTTTGCAAGTAACGTCTTACCGGTACCCGGAGGGCCCACCAGCAATGCGCCTTTCGGAAGTTTTGCACCTATCTTTGCATATCTTGACGGATTGTGCAGAAAATCTACTACCTCCTGTAAAGATTCCTTAGCCTCATCTTCCCCGGCTACATCTTTAAAGGTAATACCCGTTTCTTTTTGTACATATACTTTTGCATTGCTCTTACCGACTCCCATAGGTCCGCCACCACTGGACATTTTTTTAAAGAGTAAACTTAAAACGACCCATACCAGAGCAATCGGAAGAACGTAAGTTAAGAGTATTGACAGCAGTAACCCGGAATTATCCTGTACTTCGCCCTTGACATCCACCTTATTTTCAATCAAGTAATGTACCAATGTATCATCGGCTACATTGCCCGTATAATATGTCACCGTTTGCTGTTTCATTTGCAAAGGACTACTATTTTGAGCCGTATCAGCATCTTCTTTCATCGTAATATTGATCCTATCCGATGCAAGCTCTACGCTTTTCACCTTTCCATCTTCCACCATTTGCAGAAATTCATTATATGTGACTTCATTCACTCCACCGCTTATTATGCGCATAAAATAGCTCATACATAATAAAGAAATAAGTGCTGCCACAAGCAAAAGTACCAGGCTTTGCTTTTTCGGTGCCTGCCCATTCCCTTTATTGCCATTCGGATTATTTCCTCCTCCAGGTGGTGTATTACGATTATTATTAATACCATTCCCTCCATCGTAAGGATTTAATTTATTTTCTTGATCTTCCATCACAAATCTCCTCAACATTGTTACAATTTGGGTATTTCTTTTACTTTGTATACCTTATTTAAGTATAAAGATAGAATCATCATAAATCAACTCATTTATTATGAAAAAAAATCTTTATCTATAAAAACTTTATTAAATGTGCATAAATTACTATCCTATGTTTTTATCTATTTCGATATAATTATTTTTTAGGCTAGTAATGTATTCCATCTGTGTAGTATACTATATTACATTAGTATTTAATACTTATATTAAGATTAGATTTTTACAGATTAAGGTATTTTTAAAAAAGCGCTGGCTTTTCTGTTTGAACTATTATACAATAGATAGGTATTTTTTTAAATTGATTGATAGGCGTTATTATCTTCGGGATTTTGATCTGCGATGATTCGGCGTCTTTTTTATAGAAGAGAAGGAGATTCGATATGGCAGTAAAATATGTATTTGTAACAGGTGGCGTTGTATCCGGTCTTGGAAAAGGAATCACAGCAGCTTCCTTAGGAAGGCTATTGAAAGCGCGCGGCTACAAGGTAACTATGCAAAAATTTGATCCTTATATCAATATTGATCCAGGGACTATGAACCCTATTCAGCATGGCGAAGTATTTGTTACAGATGATGGTGCGGAGACCGATCTTGATCTTGGTCATTATGAAAGATTTATAGATGAAAGTTTGGACAAGAATTCTAATGTAACGACTGGAAAAATTTATTGGTCCGTTTTGCAAAAAGAAAGAAAAGGCGCTTATGGTGGCGGAACCGTTCAGGTCATACCCCATATTACGAACGAAATCAAGAGCCGTTTTTATAGAAATTTTACCGATAAAGAGACCCGAATCGCTATTATTGAAGTTGGCGGTACGGTAGGTGATATTGAAAGTCAGCCATTTTTGGAATCAATTCGTCAGTTCCAACATGAGGTTGGAAGAGAAAATGCGATTTTAATTCATGTAACTCTCATTCCTTATTTAAAGGCTTCTCAGGAAATGAAGACAAAACCTACTCAGGCTAGTGTAAAAGAGTTACAAGGTATGGGTATCCAACCTGATATCATCGTTTGCAGAAGTGAACATCCGATTGATACGCAGATGAAAGATAAAATCTCTCTATTCTGTAATATACCAAGTAATCATGTCCTTCAGAACCTGGATGTGGAATATCTATATGAAGCTCCTCTTGCTATGGAGAAAGAACGTTTGGCGCAGGTAGCTTGTGAATGCCTGAAATTGGAATGCCCAGAACCTGATCTTACGGATTGGAACAGCATGGTGGAATCTTTAAAATCCCCTACCAGCGAAGTGAATATTGCGCTTGTGGGTAAATACATTCAGTTGCATGATGCCTATATCAGTGTTGTAGAAGCTTTAAAACATGGTGGTATTTCACACAGAACTACAGTAAATCTAAAATGGATTGATTCAGAATTAGTCACAGAAGAAAATGTAGCAGAGAATTTAAAAGATGTCGATGCTGTTATTGTTCCTGGCGGATTTGGGGATCGCGGTATTGATGGTATGATTATTTCCATACAATATGCCAGAGTCAATCAAATACCTTTTCTAGGTATCTGTCTTGGCATGCAATTGTCCATCGTAGAATTTGCCAGAAACGTAGTTAATTATCATGATGCCAATAGTATTGAGTTTAACTCTTCCACTACGCATCCTGTCATCGCCTTAATGCCTGATCAAAATGGCGTAGAAGATATAGGCGGTACTTTAAGACTCGGTTCTTATCCATGTGTTTTGGATAAGAAAACAAAGGCTTATGAATTATTTGGCGAAGAAACGATACACGAAAGACATCGACACCGTTATGAAGTAAATAATGACTTCAGAAATATATTAATAGAACATGGTATGAAATTATCTGGTATATCACCAGATGGACGTATTGTTGAGATGTGTGAGCTCCCGGATCATCCATTTTTTGTTGCGACACAAGGACATCCAGAATTAAAATCAAGACCAAACAGACCGCATCCCCTATTTAAAGGTTTTGTAGGTGCTGCTTTAAAAAATAAGAATAAATAAGATCATCTGAGAATCAAAAAAGGGAATGGATCCATTCCCTTTTTTTGATTCTACATCTAATCCAACGTAAACTGTTCTGCTATCTTTTGTAGTTTTTCCACACTTTCCTTGCATTTATTTACAATCTCAAAATTATTTGTTGTTTTCGTTACTACTTCTGATGTTTTTTCAGCAATATCAGTAACTCCCGCTGAAGATTCACCGACTGTCGTATTGATTCCGATCAAAGAATCGGATATTTCTGAAATGGAAATTATTAACTCATGAGTGGCATCGCCGATCTGATTCATGCTGTTCTTAAATGTATTGGCGTCCTCACTATATTGCGTACTTACTTCTGCAAAACTGAAAAAATCATTTTGCACCGTTTTTTCCAAAAACTCAATCATATCATTCAGACTTTCCGTTAAATTTGTTACCGCACCATTTACTTCATTCACAATTAAAGTAATATCTTCAACTGTCCTTGAAGTCTGATTTGCAAGCTTTCCAATTTCCGTTGCAACTACAGCAAATCCCCTGCCTGACTCACCTGCTCTTGCCGCTTCGATGCTCGCGTTCAATGCGAGTAAACTCGTCTGCGATGATACATCCATGATAACATTAGTTAATTCATTAATTTTTTCAACAGCCTTGGAATCCTCTATTGCTTTTTCTGTCTTTTTCTTTACCCCATTATACATATCTGTTGTGCGTCTGGTAGCCTGCTCTGTTGTCCTTTTTAATTGCTCTGCGCGCTCTAAGATAATATTAGAAGTTTCTTCTCCGCCCTTAGTCATACGGTCTATTCCTTCCGCATTTGACTGCATCCCTTCAATACTGGCGCTAATAGTTTCCGTTGTTGCCGCAGTTTCCTGCATACCAGCCGCAAGCTCTTCTGTGGTAGCTGAATTGTCCATACATCTAGAATTAATATCATTTGATACAATTGTTAATTTTTCTACATTATCATTTATATTTTCACTTGTCTCTTCTAAGCTATAGATCATCTCTCGCAATCGTATTCTCATATCATTGATAGCTTTTGCCATGACACCAGTTTCGTCTTTGTGATTAATTAATTTATGTGTCTTCCCTTTACTGGCGAAATCAAAATCAGCAGTTCTATCAATTACTTCCGTTAACATTTGTAACGGTTTCGTCACGATCTTACTTGCAAAATAAGCAATTGCCACAAACAAAATTACCAGCATTAAAATAATAGCATATGCTCTTAGTGTTGTATTCCTAATAGAAGCATGCACATCGTCTTCATCTGCCGTCAAAACAAGAATATCATTATTCTCTAAGATATCATACGCGGCATATTTGATAGCACCTTTAAAATTATATTCAACCGTGGCATTTGCTGGTTTTTCTCCTCCTTGCAGCTGATTTACCAGACCTTTTACAACCTCATTTTCCACTGCGTTTCCTACTTTTTCCGAAGTTGGATGATATAACATAATACCTGTTGAATCAACTAAATAGATATAGGCAGATTTCACTCCTTTGATTCCAACACCGTTCAGGATTTCTGCATAATCTTCATAATTCATTTCTTTTGTACTTTCTGACAATTTAATAATTTTTCCATAAGAATCTACCAGATCCAGCATGCTGTTTTCCGTAGATTTCGTCAAATGTGCGGCCACATTTGGTACAATGCTGATGACCGTAATCACGCTTGAAATAAATACAGATACCAGCACTAACAACATAATCTTAAATGCGATAGAACCAAAAAAACCAACCCTTCCATTTGCCACTTTTCTCATATGTAATACCTCCGTGTGTCATTCTTTATATGCAATATCCTATAAAAAACAATCTATAATATCTTCATTTTATCATACTAAAATGAAATTATCATCTTTTTTCTGTAACTAAGGTACCAGATAGTTGATCCATTTTTACGAAGGAATCACTACCCTCATCGAATTTTTGCAAGTTGGCTTTAAATGTATCCCATGCTTCTGGATAATCCACATAATATTTAGGACATAACTTACCACTAGCATCGTAATGCCGCAACACATCCTCTTCTGATAGATTGTATTTCTCCAGCAGCCATGTTGTCAACTGTAATAACGATTCGTATGTAGATTCTGTAAAATGTCCATCTTCATCCTGATAACAGCACTCTATTGATATGGAATCATAGTTACGATCGATCACTGCACATGCAATTTCATCCAATGGAATACACTGAATGATTTCTCCATCATACCCTATAATAAAATGCGCACTGGCCGCTCTTTCTCCCGTTTCTGCAAGACTTTGAAAATAACTGCGATTCTGCATGGCGGATGTACCTGGATTTGCTGTATAGTGTACAAATATATTTTTTACTTTACCAATGGCCTCTCCAGGTCTTGAGTATTCATTCACATCCAGAAAATCTTCTACGATGTCTGGCATAGCGACTTCCTGAACGTTTGGAAATATATCTTCCATGATTGAAACCGGATTATCCACTGGCAGCCTATTATAAATTGATTTTATCAACATGCCTATGACCGCTATCAAAATCAGTATACAGATTCCGAAAATAATTCTTAATCGAATTGCTTTTCTTCTTTTCTTTTGTCTCCGCCTATTTTTCTCACTTACTTGTATCTGTGTCGTCCTGTTTTTCCGTATGCAGGTCTTTTCTTCGCCAATAATATCCAGATTCGTTATAACATCCGCCCGAATTACTTTTGCGTTATTTCTACTATCTGGTCTTTTTCCAATCATTTGCAGTTCATTTTTCTTTCTTCTGACACTTTTCGAATTTTTTCCTACCGTGCCTACTGTTGCTTTTTTTCTTTTCACAGTTACCGGATTCGCCTTAGATCTTGTTTTATTGGGCCTGTCTGCCTTTAGATCCACGAGCTGCATATTTGCTTTCGTTCTTTTCTGATCCATAGAAATCTTCATCCTTATTTGTGCTTTATAATACACGCTACGTAGTCATAAAATCACCATTCTATTAGCAGTTATAACATATGTTATCGTTTATAATCATTATTATTTTCTTAAGAAATTATTATTCTATTGTAATGTGCATACCAACACCTACCGGATGAATCGGAATTACTTTATGAATTTCTGCTTTCACTTCAAATGAGACACAATGACATGGAAATAAATTTGTAATATTATTTTTCTTAAAATACTCAATCGTATTTTTCATTTGTTGCGATATCGTGAGCAAATGAAATCCACCTATAATACCAGCTATTTTTTCTTCCTTACATACTTTTTTAGCGTATTCTGCAATGTTACAGATACCACTATGGGAACAACCAGTGATAATGGTAAGACCTTCTTTTCCATGGTATACAAGGGCGCTATCTTCCTTTACATAATCGTTCTTCATGATTTTTCCCACACGAGTCCTACCAATTATTTTTTTGTTTTCAAAAGTATTCGACTCTGGAATCTCTCCTAAAAAAGTTAAATGTTCACTAATTTTTACAGGCGCTCTTGATAAAGTCAAAGAAGTCAGCATGCCTAACTCTTTTTTAGAAAATGGAGCTCCAATATCTTCCCCTTCATATTCCTTTACATTGAGAGAATCCGGATGTGTGACAACCGTTTTTCCCTCTAATAATCCATGCTGTTGTAGAAACTTAAGTCCTCTCGTATGATCGTTATGACCATGTGACAGACAAATGGTGGACACTTTGTCAATATCTTTGTGTAAGGCTTTCGCATTATGAATACAAATATCGGAATAACCAACATCCATTAAAATTTTTTTCTCTCCGTCCTCCAAATAGTAGCACACTCCTGGCTCACCCAGATAATAATTGTCAATCAGCGTATCATTATCCACCAATACCGTTAATTCCATACTTTCTCTCCCGTAAGAAAAGGTATTCTCTTATTTGAGAATACCTTCCTGCTATTTTTTAAGCCAACTCTAGCGCTATTTCCATCATTTTTCCAAAACCAACTTGTCTGTCCTTGGCAGATAGTTCTTCCCCTGTATAGAGATGATCCGAAATAGTGAGAAGACATAGTGCTTTTTTGCCTGCTCTGGCAGCATTCATATAGAGCGCGGCAGCTTCCATTTCTATCGCAAGTACACCCATTTTTTTCCATAAATCATTTGCATCCGCATTATCGTTATAGAATACATCAGATGACAAAATATTCCCCACAACTACTTTTGTACCCTGCTCTTTCGCAATATCAATGGCTTTTTGCATTAATTCATAACTTGCAATTGGTGCAAAAGTTCCTGGTAATTTATACTGCTGTACATAATTGGAATTTGTACATGCTCCCATTCCAATCACAACATCCATTACGTTTACTTCGTCTGATATTCCACCTGCGGAACCAATTCTAATAATATGATCCACATCATAAAAATGAAACAGTTCATAGGAATAGATTCCGATTGATGGCATTCCCATTCCACTACCCATAACAGAAATTTTCTTTCCTTTGTATTCCCCTGTGTAGCCAAACATATTTCTAACTGTATTAAAGCAGGTCACGTTCTCTAAATATGTATCTGCAATATATTTTGCTCGAAGTGGATCTCCTGGCATCAATACTGTTTTTGCAATACATCCAGATTCTGCTTCGTTATGCGGTGTAGGTATTGGTAATTTTCCCATATTGCTATCCTCCTAAAAATAATTAATGTTTTTCTATAGTATAACATAAAAACAGTTTATTCTTCCATAGAAAACGTTCTTCCACATTTCGTATTTATAATAGTTCCCGATATAAATTTAATACATTTCTGTAAAAGACCGCCTCTATTTCACTTTCATGAAATCCTTGTCTTCTTAATTCTCTTTCCAGCAGTGGCAATTTGGAGCAATTATTCATTTCCAGATCACCACCGATTCCATCAAAATCAGAACCCAGACCAATGCAGGCGATACCTCCAATATTTTTTATGTGACTTGCCTGCTCTGCAATCATCTTGACCCGGCTTACTTGTTCACCTTCCCTACCAGTTCCATCTAAAAATTTCGCATAGTAATTCAGACCTGTGACCCCGCCCCTCTCAGCCAGTTTTCGAATCATATCATCTGTTAGATTACGGCAATGACCGCAAAGTGCTCTGGCATTAGAATGACTTGCCACAAATGGCTTACGTGTATTTTGATATACGTCATAAAACCCCTCATCCGATAAGTGGGATACATCTACGATCATGCCAATCCTCTCCATTTCTTCTAGGAAAATAATTCCCTTTTCTTTTACTCCATGAAAGGTATGGAAATCACACGGATCTATATCTTCCGGCATCTGATTTGGAAATGCCAATTCATTTTCGTAGTTCCATGTCAATGTCATCATACGTGCCCCCATACGATGCAGCATTCGAAGGACACTGATATCTCCTTTGCAAACTCCTCCTTCTTCTATCGTGAGCATTGCGGAAAGTTTTCCATTTTTCTGATTCCTTTCTATTTCTGCATAAGTTTTTACGACCTCTATTATATTTTTATTTTCTTCTATTTCCAGATAAAAAAGATCTATCAAGTCGATAACCGATTGTAAGGGATCTCTATTACTGGCAAGATTAACAAACATTGCGAAATTCTGTAACCAATAGTCTCCCACTTTCATTTTTTCAAGATCTATATGCAAATCATTCTTTCTCAGCGTTATGTTCTTATTTTTATGACGCTGCTCCCAAATTTCTGATATCGTATCACAATGCATATCTACAACTTTCATTTCTATTGCTCCTTTTTTGCGATTAAGAATCTATTACTTTTGTAATTATTTTATAGAAAAAATCAATTATAGGTCCTAAGAAAAATGTAACAAGAATAGTCCCTATTCCAATCTCTCCCCCCAATACAAGCGCCAACAGCATACAAATTAAGTCAAAAACAATCTTTGAAACACGAATAGAGTATCCCCGCTCTCTACATGCTACGACTAAATCATCCGTCGGATTCGTGGGTAACCCTGAATGCATATAGGATGCAACTGCAATTCCGATCAAAAATAGCCCTACTACCATAATAAAAAAAGAACCCATAATGGTAGTTCCCTGGACAAATGAAACTCGCATCTTCCAGAAATCAGTCGCCATACCTATAAAGAAGGAAGAAATAAAAGTAGTTAATCTTGGCATTCCCCTCCGTATAAAAGCAGTTATAAAAGTTGCCAAAAAAGCAGTTCCATATATCGCATAAGAGGTATGTACCCCCAGTTTTTCTGCCAGTGCAAAATTGAACGCGTCATACCCGCCTGCTCCCAAATGGGCATTGATTGTAAATACGACACCAAGGGGCATAACACCCACACCAATTATGTATAGAATTATTTGATTTAATGAATATCTGGATACATTCCTTTTTCTCATCGTGCTTTTTATTCCTTCAATCTATAATATAGTAGAGTAGCAAATAAGATGCTCTGAACATATTCTCAGAGCATCTCCTTTTCGTTCTATTTTTATTGTAATTCAAATAGAGTACTGATCATATTATCCAGCATTTAATAAATATAATCAACTATATCTGCTCCTGTTTTTCATAATTTTCCACCCGATGTTGCAATGCCTTCTATAAACTGTTTCTGAAAAAACGTATAAATCACTATCATAGGAATGCTGGCCAGCAAAGAAGCCGCCATCAATTCCGGGTAGTTCGCCACAAATTGTCCCTGTAATTTTGCGAGCGCGGCGGACAAAGGCATTGTTGCCTGATCCGTATTTACGACCAATGGCCACATTAAATCTTTATAAGCGAACAGTGCCGTAAAAATAGCAAGCGCCACCATAGAGGACTTTGCAAGTGGTGCCATAACATATAAGAATGTCTGCCCAATATTACACCCATCTAATCTGGCGGCTTCTTCCAATTCTTTTGGTAGTCCCATAAAAGCTTGGCGTAACAAAAAGGTGCCAAATGCCGTTACAAGTCCCGGAAATATAAGAGCAAACATCGAATTTAACATATTCAATTTACTTACCATAAGATATTGAGGAATAATAAAAATTTGTGCAGGAACCATCATCTGGAATAATACCAGGGAAAAGGCAAAATTTTTCCCCCGAAATTGCAACCTTCCAAAAGCATAACCAGCCATAGTAGCAGTCAACACGGCGCATATGACACGTCCTGCTATTAAAACAAGTGTATTCCAATATAATTTCATAAAATCCATCTTACGAATGACTGAAATAAAAGCATCTGTTCTCCATATAGAAGGGAATATTATAAACGGATTCATCTGTGTTGATTCTGATATTGATTTAAAAGAGGTCAGAATCATCCATAAAAACGGAACAATCATAATGACTGCACCAAACGCTACTATAAAATATATCATTGCTATGGATAGTGCTCTCTTCTTATTCACTTTGATACCTCCTTTTTAATTATAATTTACCCATTTTTTTTGGCATATCATCTGAATGGTCGTAACCACCATAATTACTCCAAGTAACAGCATGACAATTGCGGAACCATAACCTTTATTGGATTCAATAAAAGAATATTTATAAAATAGATAAACAAGGGATTGGGTTTTTGAAAATGCAGGATTATTTTTATCCAGCATCATGTAAATGGTATCAAAAACCTGTAATGCGCTTATAATTCTTGTAACACTTACAAAAAACATAGTTGGAGATATTAATGGTATTGTAATATGAAAAAATTGCCTGATTGGGCTGGCTCCATCAATTTCTGCAGCTTCATAATAATCTCTGGGTATCTCCTGAAGCCCGGCCAAAAATAGCACCATATTGTAACCAATGACAGACCAGATACCAACTACCGCTATGGATATAAAAGTGATATTGGGATTAGATATCCAGTTTACAGACGCTAATCCAATTGTATTTCGTATATGGTTGAACAATCCAAATTCCGTATTATATAGCCACCTCCACACCATAGCAACTGCCGCTGGAGCTGCCACCATAGGTAAAAAATAGATCGTTCTATAAATGGTCCGCCCTTTCATCTTTCGATTCAACAATACCGCGAGCACAATTGCAATGGCGATGGATAATGGAACTTCTACAATTGCATATTTAAACGTATTGATAAGTGCCTGCCACACGTTCGAATCTGCAAACATCCTTTTATAATTACTGAAACCTATAAAAACATTCCCCTTCCCAAAAGCACCCGTTTTAAAAAAACTTTGGTAGATCGTCTGAAAAATTGGAATTATATTTAAAATTATTAATCCTGTCATTGTCGGTAAAATTAACAACCAACCCCATATGAATTCATTTCTTTTCTGATTTGTCCCTTTATATTGTTGTGCCGACATAGTTCCCCATCTCCAATTCATTACAATCCTACGTTTACAGCGAAAACCTCTATTGAAAGGGCAGGCTTTTCATTTCTTGTAAGCCTGCCCTTTTTCTCTTCTATAGCTAACTCCTATTTATTCTTCCGCCAGATCACTGTTCATTTCTGTTGCAATCTCCTTACATACAGTGGCTGTGTCTTTTGTTCCTGTCCACGCATCCACTAGTTTTTCAGAGATCATGTCTTCCCAAACGGTAGTATGTTTTGAGTAAGGACGGATAACCATATCTTCAGTCATATCCAAATAAGCTTGTAGGTTAAAGTCCGGATATGCATTAATCCAATTTTTTTCTGTGCCTTGATAAGCCGAAATAACAATACCAAGGTCAGATTGCTTTTGCTGTGCTTCTTTTGATCCCAGGTATTCTATCAATGCCCATGCCTCATCAGGCTTCTTTGTATTTGCTGAAGCTGCCCATCCCAGACCATTATAAATAGATATTCTTTTACCCGTTGTTGCATCTTTAGGCAATACTGCTACCTCACAATTAGCTTTTACATAATCATTATTACACAGATTCGCAAGCATCCAGGAACCCTGTGTCACCATTGCTACTTTACCTGCTTCGAATAGAGCCTCATTGTTATTTTCAGATATCACTTCATAGCTTGGAGTTAATCCATCTTTAACAAGACTTGTAATGAATTCTACTGCCTTAATGGTGTTTGGATTATCCATACCTGACGCTGTCTTGTCAGCATTGATGATCTCTCCACCCATATCATAGACCACATTGTACCAGCCTTCCTGATTCGTACCTGTCTTTAATGTGTATCCAAATTGACTTCCATCACTCTTAGTCAACTTCTCGCAAGCTGTCCTGAAATCATCCCATGTCCATGTATCATCTGGATAAGCCACACCCGCTTCATCAAACATTGTTTTGTTATACCAAAGAGCAATGGTATCAAAATCTTTTGGTACTGCATATTGTTTCCCATCCCAATTATAGATTCCTACAATATCCTTAGGAAATTTGTCCATTTCAACGATCTTGCTTCCTGCGATTTTATCTGTTAAGTCAAGTAACATCTCATATTCGGAATATTTTGAGATTTCATTGGAGTGCATCCAGAAAACATCTGGCAAAGACCCTCCTGTAGCGCCGGCCTCCAGCATAGTCCAGTATTGCTCCCAAGGTGTAACCTGTATTTGTGCTTTTATCCCTGTTTTCGCTGTAAAGTCTTCAAGAATTTTGGTTAAGCCCGGTTCTTGGTTCGTATCCCAGATTGCAACGGTTAATGTATCAGATGATACTTCCGCTGTCACAGATGTGCTTTCCGTTGTTGTGCTTTCTGTTTCTACCGCCTCATTTCCCCCACCAGAGGTCTCTGTAGTATTACCACATCCTGCTAATGAAAATATCATTACAGATGTAAGTGCCATTGCCAAGACTTTTTTTAATTTCATTGTAAATCCTCCCTTTTATAAAGCTCCTAATTGTTACTCGTAGTGAATATCCGACAAATATTCCTTGTTTTTAGTAAATATATATATAATACATTCAACTTGAGTTCATTTTACTATACAAATATCATAAAAACCATGTCTTTATGTCTTATTATTATAGTTTTATGTTGTATTGTCAGCAAAAATAACGACATTAAACCATATTACATGGTATAATGTCGTCAATTTTCCTATAGTATTCTAATAAATGTTAACCCTTCATCTCCGTTAACGTGAATTGGTAGGCTATGTAGTCTCCCTTTCGCCTAGGAATGGGTATTCCCGCATGCATGAAAGCGGAACCGGTAGAAATAAGATTAAGTTCCTCTATCTTATATTTTTTAGTTTGATCAAGACCTTTTAATTTAACCGTCAAGAATGCCGCATTAGCCATTGCATGAAGAATCACGACGCTTACCAAGGATTGATCCTTTTCTTCGCTCACAAATTGCCACGCAGCATAACTCCGATTCTCCTCTGGATTTGTAAGCCTGTAATAATCACCAAATTGAATGATATCATAATTACGTTGGAAGATTTCTATTTGTTCCTTGACCATTTCTTTTTCTTCCTGTGACATATGTGTAATATCCAGTTCATACCCGAAAGTACCAGCCATAGCTACTACACCTCTTGTATGTAGCGGCGTGTTCCTACCGGTCTGTTGATTTGGTACTGCAGATACATGGGCACCAACTGCACTAATAGGATAACCAAAGCTGGTACCATACTGTATACGGATTCTCTCTATGGCATCCGTATCGTCACTACACCAACTTTGTGGCATGTAATATAACCATCCTGCATCAAATCTTCCACCACCTCCAGAACATCCTTCAAATAAAATGTTTGGATATTTGGTGATGAATCTATCTACTAATTCGTAGAGTCCTAATATATATCTGTGGTATACTTCTCCTTGTTGCTCCTCCGGCAGCACTCCTGACCATACATCTGTCAGATGACGATTCATATCCCATTTTACATAAGCAATATCAGCATTATCAAGTACTAATCCTATTCTGTCAAATAGATAATCTCTCACTTCTTTTCTTCCCATATCGAGTACTAGTTGCGCTCTGGAATAGACCCCTTTTCGCCCAGGAATACCTAAGCACCACTCTGGATGCGCACGAAATAAATCACTATCTTCATTTACCATCTCAGGCTCTACCCAGATACCAAATTTCATGCCCAATTGCTTCACCTGAGCAGCGATCCCTTTTACTCCACCAGGCAATTTATCTGTATTTACATACCAATCACCCAGCCCGCTCATGTCACCATTTCGTTTTCCAAACCATCCATCATCCATCACAAGCATCTCAATACCCAATTCTTTGGCATCTCTGGCAATCGTAAGTAATTTTTCTTCATCAAAATGAAAAGTAGTCGCTTCCCAGTTATTGATTAAAATAGGCCTTCTCTTATTGGTATATTGACTTTGGCATAGGTGTAACCGATAAGCTTTATGGTATTTTCTGGATAGTTCCCCTAATCCATTCCCACTATATGCGCATACTACTTCTGGTGTAAGAAAATTTTCTTCACTATTTACCCGATAGCAAAATCCAGTCGGATGGATGCCCATCACCAATCTCGTTTGCTCATATTGGTCAACTTCGGTCTCCGCAATAAAATTTCCGCTATACACGAAAGAAAATCCATAGCAACTTCCGAAGTCTTCGTTCGCTTTTTTATCACATAGAATAACAAAAGGATTCTGTTGATGACTGGATGTTCCTCTTACACTGTCTACCACTTGTTTTCCATGGCAGACGGGCCTTCTTAAAAGGCATCTTTCCATATTGTGCTTCCCATAAAAGGATAATAAATCATAGTCATGATCCTGCAGATCCAAACATACGGAAAGCGCACGATTCAAATAAACAGGGTCCTTCATGCGATTTGTAATTTTTGCGGCTCTTGTAATAATATCAAACTTTGGCAGCACTCCATAATATAACGTCACTTCAATGGGGTAATGCGCATCCTGTAGAGTTATTTCCAAGGTCTGCCAATCTTGTTCATTCCCCCACATAGCTGGCATACCCTGTAACGCATATTTACCGTTATATATTTTATGTGCTTTATACCGTAGCTCCGTTGTCTGACTACCATTGCTATATTTGATTGCCAGACAGCTACTGCGGAAATCTGCACTCCCAAACGTTGGATATTCCTGCTTGAATTGATCCAGAGAGTAAGTTCTGTCATCTTCGATATAGGCTTCATAGCAATTTCCCGAAAAACCAGCATCCTCTCCTCGAATAAGGTAATCCACTTCCGTATCACCAATTTTTTCACCAAAATAGGTATGTAGCAAATGTCCAAATCTTCCAACTTGCATTTGATAAGAAGAATGATTTGTTTCTAATGTAAACATTTTTTTATCTTTTTTATATATGATCGCCATCTTTTGCCCTCCATGTATGTCTTTTAATATTACTTGTTGTATCATAGCATTCGAAATTCAATTCGTATATGGCTTAACCGCAGATAGACCTATCTTAATGTGATATGTTCCGGTACATGCTTTCTTTTCTTTTTTCTGATATATGCTATACTGATTATATAATTATAACTGTTTGTTAAGTAAGAGGGGATTCAAAATGGGAAAACAAACTACTTATAAGAATGCCGCAGGCTTCCGTTGTTTGCTTAATATTGAAAGGCAGACGAACGATTTGTTCTTGGTTCATTGTGGTCAACAACAATGTCCACCTGGTTATACGTATAATCATAAAATACCAAATGAATATCACCTTCACTTTGTTCTAAATGGAAAAGGGATTCTGGAGATTAATGACCAGCTCTATTATGTGAAAAAGGATGACATCTTTCTAATCCCTAAAGAACATCCGATTCAATACTTTGCTGATGATGAAAATCCCTGGGAATATATATGGTTGACATTTGATGGGGAAATGGCTGAAACTTATCTTGGTCATTGTAATCTGTCCGCAGAAACGCCTGTGATACATTCTGCTATTCCAAATAAAGTATATTTACCTATGATACAGAAAATATTAGATACGAATGAACTGACTTTCGCAAATGAAATCAGACGTGTCGGTTATTTATATGAGGTTCTATCCACTTTAATAGAGGCGCAAAGTGCTACGAAAAGAAGGCAGGATCGCTACGATTATTCCAGTGCTACCTATGTGGATTATGCTTTGCAATATATTAAATTCAATTATGATCATATTAAAGTCAATGACATCGCGCAATATATCGGCATTAATCGTTCCTACCTAACTGCAATATTTAAAAAGCAATTAGATATCTCTCCGCAAGAATATCTGGTAAGCTATCGTTTAAAAAAAGCTGCTGAGTTGATTAAAACAACAAATATGTCTATTCAGGATATTTCTACGAGTATCGGATATGAAAGCCCTTTGACTTTTTCAAAGATGTTTAAACAAACTTATGGAATAAGTCCTAAAAATTATCGGGATCAAACTTTCATATAAGCATTCCACAGTTACAAAGAACGTGCCCTAGCACGTTCTTTGTAACGAAAAACTCCGCATATTAAATACTTTAATATGTTCCTTTTCTATATGGAATTCTTTTTTGTCTGGCTGTACCGTCGGCTTTCCGAAAGGCATCTGTGCGATGAATTTCCAATTCTCCGGTACCCCCCATTCTTTCTTTACTTCGGCTTCAACAAGTTCTGTATAATGTTGTAGAGAAGCGCCAAATCCTTCATTTTCCAATGCTGTCCATAATACCATTTGTAACATTCCATTTGATTGCTGAGACCAGATTGGGAAATTATCTTTGTAAAGTGAAAATTTTTCCTGGAGTCCTTTTACGACCTCTTGATCTTCAAAGTATAGAATCGTTCCATACCCACTTTTGAAAGAATTGATTTTTTCCTCGGTTGCCTGAAATGCATTTTCTGGAACGATGCGTCTTAAAGACTCCATTGTAATGTCCCAGAATTTATCGTGCTGTTCCTTTAGCAATAACACGGCGCGTGCACTTTGTGAATTAAATGCGGATGGCGTATACTTGACAGCTTCTGTTACAATCTGTACAATTCTGTCATCTGCTACTACCGCATCTTTGCCAATTCCATAATACGAACGTCTTGCCTGTACCGCTTCCATAAATTCATTTTTCATTTAAATACCTCCTTTATGCTTTAAGATTATTTTTATCTTATCTACTAAGTTACCATCAAGTTCATTTTTTCTGACCATATTACTGATGATGCTCCATACCTTTTCTTTTGATAGCCTCATTCTGTATGGTCTGTCTTCTGTCAAAGCCTGATAGATATCACAAATTGCCATGATTCTTTCGAGCTCTCCCAGCTGATTAGCATCTTTATGATAGGGATATCCACTTCCATTCAGTTTCTCATGATGATTTGCTGCATAATCAGTGATATCTTCAAAACCGTCAATCTGCTCCAATATCCATCTTGTATAATACGTATGCTTATTTATTTCATAGCGTTCTTCATCATTTAGTTTGTCCTTCTTATCAATAATATCATTTGATATCACTAATTTTCCAATGTCATGCAAAAGAGCAGCTATATACATTTTATTCTGAATTTCCTGCTCATAGTTTAATTGTTCTGTTATAGTTTTAACCAAATTTGCGATGCCCTTTGAATGTTCATACGTAAAGGGACTTCTATTATCGATTATTTTAGAAAAAGCATTCGCGAAAAGTTCCACTTCATCAAAATTCAGATTTCTACCTACAGTCTCAATTCGCTTTGCCAATATATCACTGAATTCATACATGTAATTATCTAAAAGTATGTATTCTTTTTCAATAAGGTTTTGTAGGGCATTCACAATTTCCGGATGAAACAATTCCTGATTATTATGAATCCAATTTTTCATATTTATACTAGTTTCGTAATTCAGCAATACCTTTCTTCCAAATTGCAACTCAAAGGTATTGGATATACATATAATTTGTGCCAAAAGTGGAATTTCATCTTCCTTTAATTGAAATGGTCCCGTACCATTATAAAATTCATGATGATAGTAAATATATTGTGCAATTTCTTTTTTCACAGGAAGTTTTGATACGATATCTCTTCCAATCCTGCAATGATCTTCTAGTAAATAGGTATTGCTCGCTCCGATATCATGCATAAGGGCCGCATAATAAAGATCTTCTTGTAATTCTGCTGTCAGTTTCATTTGCTTTGCAATCATCACCGAAAGATACGCCACATGCTTAGAATGAGAGAAATACGTTTTTTCCGCTGCATCCAAAGCATATGACAATCCTTCTATTAAGGATCTTAAATTAATTTGCATCTTGTACCTCCAAAAATCCTTTTTATCTGCTACCATCTATTTACTGATTGGTAGTTTAATTGTAAATACACTTCCTTTTAAAAGTTCACTTTTAGTTACTATCGTACCATTATGGGCCTCAACAATTGCCTTTACAATCGATAACCCAATACCAGAACCACCCGTATTTTGGCTTCTTGATTTATCTGTCCGATACAAATGCTCATAAATATTGGGTAGATCTTCCTCCGATATTCCAATTCCAGAATCAGAAACACTCAATACTGCATCATTATCATTCTTTTTTACTTTAACCTTTATTTTTCCGCCACAATCCGTATATTTAACTGCATTTGACATAAGATTAATCACGACCTGAATAATCTTATCTTTATCTGCGTATATTTCACAAGTATTCAAATCTGTTTCCATGGCAATATTTTTAACTGCCATTTCTGATGTAAAATTCATAACCGTTTGTTCTACCACATTTGCCAAATTAAATTTTGTCTTATAAAGGGAAACACTGTCATCTTCAATTCTTACTAATTTATCCATATTGGATATCATTCTAGTCAAACGCAAAATCTCTTCACGACAACTTTCAAGTCTTGCCTCTGTTGGTTCCCATATTCCATCTATCATTGCTTCCAGACTCGACTGTAATGCAGTCAATGGTGTCCTGAATTCATGTGCATAATCTCTTGCCATACGTTTTTTAGATATTTGTTGTTTTTCCAATGTCTCCGTCAATGCGTTAATACTATGTATTAACTGATTCATTTCATTGATTTTGGAAACAGTTGTAATCCGGTCCGTATAATTACCTTTTTCAATTTGCCTCGTTTTATCTATCACTTTTTTTATAGGTCTAGTAATTCCGTTTGCTATCATAAATCCCAACAAAGCCGCAATTATCAAAAACACAATTGCTACAATCACAAATAGTTTATTCAATACTTGTAAAAATTGAATGTCTTCCTCATTATAATAAAAAGGTCCATAATAACCAAGTGTTACCGTTCCAACTTTTGCATTATTTTTGGTGATATCATAGTATTTTTGTATATACTCACCATTAAAATTGGGATAGATACTTACCATATGAGCACGCATACTATCGATCATATTCTCACACATCTGACTGTCCAAAGTACTCATGCAAAATATTTCTTTTCCTTCTAAATCACTCACCATAAGGATAAGACCTTTGGTTAATGCCGTATTTCCAATGTTTTCAAGAGAACCTATACTTGGAATTTCTCCATTTTTACCGAATGCTTGTATTACTAAATCTACGATATCTTTGTTTTTCTGCTCCTGTGTATTGATGACATAACTTTGGAATTTTTGTTCCAAAAAATAATTTGATACTACCAATAATGAAATAACTAAAAACAAAGAAAGCAATACATACGATATCGTAAGCTTGATCTTTAAATTTAAATTCACTAATTTATTCCGCTTTCCTTATTACAGTTATCTACTATCTCCAAATTTGTAACCAATTCCACGAACTGTAATAATATAATCTGGATTTGCTGTATCATCTTCAATTTTACTTCGCAAGTTTTTTATATGAGAATCAATTGTCCTTTCATATCCATCGTAATCAACTCCGAAAGCAATCGCAATCAATTCTTCTCTGGTAAACGTTTTTTTTGGGTATTTTGTCATGGCAGAAAGCAGTTTAAATTCATTCGGAGTAAGATTTACAACCTTTCCTGCCTTTTTTACCAAATAAGAATTGAAATCAATTACAAGATCGTTATCATTCCAGCTCATATTATTAAATAGAGGTTCATTCCCCTCTTTTGTACGTCGGAACAGGCTATTTATCCTTGCCATTAATTCGCGAGGACTAAATGGTTTTGTTATATAATCATCCGCACCTATATCTAAACCGTTTATTTTTTCGGCTTCATCAATCTTCGCTGTAAGCATGATGATAGGAACTCTTGAAGTTCTTCTTATTGCTTTGCACACTTCCTCCCCTGAAATTTTAGGCAACATCAAATCAAGAATTATTAAATCTGGAATTCTTTTTTCAAAAAGAGAGAGTGCTTGTTCACCGTCATAAGCTATTATTGGTTCATATCCGTTATTTTCAAGATATGCTGCCACCGCCTCTATGATTTTGGGTTCATCATCAACCATTAGTATTTTTCTTTTCGATTCATTCACAATAGATGACCTCCAATAATTTGATTATAGCATAGGTTTTCTCAAATTTATAGATGATGGATTATAAATTATAGCCACAGCATCCAGCAGGAAGTCCTGAATTATCGACCGGTGCTGATGTTTCTTCCTGTTCTTTTGTGTCTATATCCTGTATATTATCCAATACCGTTATACTGCTTCTTATCATACCCATCCAACAGCTATATCCATATCTGCCTGTATCCGTTGGTGTAAAGCTAATCTCATTTTCACCCGCAACGAGTTTTTGTCTTATTCCATATTCTGGTATAATAATCTCATTATTGCATCCATTCAGGCTATCTGCATCTGCCTGAATCGTCCATTTAACAGGAATCCCTGTCTGCACTGTAATAGGAGTGTACCTTCCTGAAGAGAGTGTTGTCTTTATTTCCTGTATATCTTTATTGACAATAGCAGTATTGGTATTGTCATTGCGGTTACTTGCATAAGCAATATCAGTATTTAAAGAGACCCCTGTAAATGCAAGTCCTCTATTCATCATAAGGATCCCCAATACCACCACCAGCACAGCACTCGCCTTTACCATTTTTTTAGTGAATCGGGAACTCAGCATAGAACCTAACGCTCCAAAAGTAAATAACAATGGGACGGTTCCCAGACTGAACATAAGCATGGAAAGTGCCCCTGTTATAAAACTTCCTGTCCCAAGAGCATATAACTGCATTGCCTGAAGAGGTCCGCAGGGCATGAATCCATTCAAAAGCCCAACCACAAACGGACCTTTATTTTTTTTCTGACTATGAATCTTATCTGCAAATATAGCAGGCATATGGGGATTTATTTTTCTTAGCCAGGGAAAAATTTGAAGCATATTGAGACCCATGATAACCATGAAAACACCTGCTGCTATTGATATAAAAGCACTTCCTTTATTTGAAATACGAAACACCGATCCTACAGCACCAACGATTCCACCTACGATAGTATAGGAAATTACTCTACCCATATTATACATCAGACTTGGTGCAAGCTTTGAAAATACACCGTTTTTTTCCTTTTCAAATTTATAGGATACGCATAAGGAAAGGTTGATACCACCGCACATCGCCACGCAATGCAGGGATGAGAGAAGCCCTACTGTAAACAAAACCGCATATCCCATATTGGGACTAATTTCAGGTATGAAATTAAAGCCAACTGTATTTTTAATGATTACATATAGTCCTAACAACAAAATCACGAAAATTATGAGCTGACTATTTGTTTTTTTTACGTCTTCACTCTTTACCATTACTGCATCACGCTTTACCACATAATCAAGCTCTTCTATGATGCTGCTAATATCTTCTAAATTGATTTTATTTTCCTCATACGTTACGGTCAGTATCTGTGTTACAAAACTTACTTCAACTTCATCGATTCCTTCTATTTCTTTCAGCCTGTTTTTGATTCTTGCTTCGCACGATGTGCAAGTAAGACCATCCAGTTGCAATGTCTTTTTTACTGTTCCACTCTTCATGATTTACTCCCTTCTGTAACTTTGCAACGCCTTATAACTTCCAATTTTCAAAGATCGCTTTTGCTTCCTTCAAAAAATCTTTCGACACTGTTATATTTGTTTCATCTACTGCTTTGTTTTCATCAAATATTGGAACAGGATTACATCCCCCTTTTGAAACTTCCACATCACCTGCTTTAAAACGATTTCCACAGTTTTGGCATACAAGATCATCGCCTTCCTGCTTGTAATAGCCTCTTCCGGAACTATAGCATACCTGGCAGGTATTAAACGCTGTTCTAATCGTGCCATCATCTGCCTTAACAGCAATCACTTCCAGTTGTGTGCCATCCACTTCATACTTATAAAAGCTTGCTTTTTCAGTGATTTCTTCAATTGGTATTATCAAATCTCCATTTTCTGATAGCTTTGCTTCTTCTAATTCCTTCTGTGGACCATTTGCCTCTTGCGTATTACCCTTCTCTTTTACCGCAAGCAACACTCCTGACAACATTATGATTACCACTCCAAAAGCAATTATTATCTTTACTGTCTTACTTTTTTCTTTTTTTATTTGGCTCATTTCAAACCCTTCCTTTTCTTATATTGTTGATTTTTTAATCTTACCGATTGCGTATGGAGATTTTATGGAGATTGTGATATTTAAGCAAGTTGAAGTACTGCAGGGAGTGTTATAAAACAAAAAAAACGCATAACTGAATTTTCAGTTTATGCGTCCTTACCATTTAGAAGAAAGCCTAAAGTTGCGAAATATTTTTTTCACCATAAATCTCTGTCCAGTCCCTCGTAAAATCACTCTCTGCTTTTAGGATGGACGGCATTTTCAGTGCCTCCACCAGGATGGCCGGATCTATCGTGACCGTCTGTGCTCCTGCTAGAAAAGCCTGATCGATCTGTCCCGCATTTTTGAAACTGGCTGCCAAAATTTTTGTAGGATAATCATATTTTTCTATCATGGCAGAAAAGGAAGATATTACCTCTCTGGGATTGATATTGCTATTCTCCATCCGGTTATAGTAAGGAGCTATATAATCTGCTCCTGCCTCCATAGCTAAAAAACCCTGTTGTGTGGTATAGATTGCGGTCGCAGTAGCATGAATACTTTGCATTTTCAATGATTTAATTACTCTGATACCATCCAATGTAACTGGCACTTTAATAAAAACATTTTCATCAATTTTATTGAGAATAGATTCTGCATCCTGCATCATTCCATCAAAATCTTTTGCTGTCACCTGAATATGAAGGCTTTTATCTACTCCGATTAAGGTACGAATTTGCTTCATATGCAAAAAGAAATCTATGCTTCCTTCTTTTTTGACAATGGTCGGATTTGATGTAACACCTGCAATTGGAAAATACTCTTGGTATCTCTCTATATCTTCTAGATTTGCAGTATCTAATAAGTATTTCATGCTTTTTTCTCCTCTATATAATCTTGACTTTTATACCTTTTCTATTTAAATAATCGATTTCCTCTTGGGGTATTCCATTATCAGTAATTATTTCATACACATCTTTTAGATTTAGAAAAGTGACCGTTCCTTGTCTCGTAAACTTATCAGATTCTGTTAACACAAAGATATGCCTTGCAGATTTCATCATTGTCTTCAATGTATCTAATCGAATCAGATCATCCCCCATAAAACCATTATTTCTAGAGTACCCGTCTACCCCAACAAAAATTTTATCTACACGATAATTTTGAATACATGCTTTTGTCATCGGCCCAACAAGAGCTTGCCACTTTTTTTGATAATTTCCTCCCAGCAATACAATATTCACGTTTGGAAAATCCTTAATAAAATTTGCAATATGAGTAGAGTTCGTAATTATGGTAATATCCTTCTTTTTTCTCGCAAGCTCCTCTGCAAATAATGCACACGTGGATCCTGCCTCAATAATAACGGTTTCTCCATCATCGACTAGTTCCATCGCGGCTTCTACAATTTGTTTCTTTAACGGATAATGAAAAGCCATACGATAGTTAATATTATCTGGATCATTCAGAACCGCATAACCTCTCTCTCTCTTTAAGATTCCTCTCTCCGATAATGCATCCAGATCTTTTCTGATCGTCACATTCGATGTATTTAAATACCGGGCCAGCTCATTCACTTCTACTTTCCCATGATGACTTACATATTCCACTAATTGGGCATGTCTCTCCCTCATTTATGTCACCTTCTTGTTTTTTTATATCATATCATAATGTTTTGTACGAGTCAATATTGTGTTTCGTACGAAAGTTATGATATAATTACTATCATCAATGCAAGGTACATACATAATCCATTTAGGAGGTGTTTCAGATGAGTAAATATTTGATCGCACATGATTTAGGTACTTCTGGAGACAAAGCTTCTTTATTTTCAACAACGGGGCAATTGATTAAGAGCCATACCATTCCTTATGCCGTTCATTACTTTCATAAAAATCGTGCTGAGCAAGATCCGATGGACTGGTGGGATGCAGTACGCAAGGCTACGAAATGCATCGTATCTGAGATCAATGCTGAAGATGTATTGGCTATCTCTTTTTCAGGTCAAATGTCTTCCTGTATAATTGTTGATAGCAACTGCAGACCGTTACGTCCTGCTATGATATGGGCGGATCAGCGTGCGGATGAGCAAGCTCTCCAATTAGAAAAAAAAGTTGGATTTCAACGTATTTATGAACTGACTGGTCACCGTGTCAGTGCCAGCTATAGTCTTGAAAAATTAATGTGGATCAAGGATTACGAACCTGAGTTGTATAAAAAAACCTATCGCATGTTACTTGCAAAAGATTTTATTATTTGCAAATTAACGGGAAAATTTGTAACTGATTATTCTGATGCATCCGGAACAAATGCACTTGACTTAAAAAATCGTTGCTGGTCTCAGGAAATGTTAGATGCAGCCGGGATCGACTATAACAAGTTGCCAGAATTACACGATTCTACAGATATTATTGCAAATCTCTCAGAAAAAGCCGCCTCTGACCTGAATCTTACCACCTCCACGGTTGTCGTCTGTGGTGGCGGCGATGGCCCTTGTTCTGCTGTGGGTGCTGGATGCATCGACGCAGATCAGTTATTCCTAAGTTATGGCACTTCTGCATGGATTGGCGGAACTACAAAAGAAGTATTTTTAGATCCTAATAAGGTTCTCTTTTGTTTTGCGCATGTAATACCTGACCACTACATGCCTTGTGGTACCATGCAGGCTGCCGGCAGTTCTTATTCCTATATCAAAGATACTCTATGTCAATCTGAAACAGCTACTGCCCGCCAACAAAATATTTCTGTGTATGAAATGATGAACGAATTAGTTGAAAAATCTCCTGTTGGTTCCAAAGGTCTTACGTTCCTGCCATATTTGTTAGGAGAACGAAGTCCACGCTGGAATCCCAACGCTACTGGAAGCTTCATCGGTATAAAAATGGAGCATCAAAAGGAAGATTATATTCGAGCTGTTTTAGAAGGCGTGGCTATGAATTTGTCTCTCATTCTTCATGCTTATGAAAATAAATTACAAATTAATCATATGATATTTATAGGTGGTGGTGCAAAAGGGGATACACTGGCACAAATTCTTTCAGATGTTTTGAATACTTCACTGTTAAGACCAAACCACGTTGAAAATGCCACCTCTGTTGCCGCTGCTTTAATTGCAGGTATTGGAATTGGTGTATTTCACGATTTTTCAGAAATCAATCACTTTTTAACTATAAAAGATAGCTTCCATCCAATTGCAGAACATGTGGAACGTTATCAGGTACATAAAAACTTTTTTGAAGAAGCTTATCAATGTTTGAAGCCTCTTTATAAAATCTGAACTCTAAAGGCTGTTGTTTGTGGTGGAATGCTAAATGTCATACGAGAGCTATAATCCACCTTTACCATCTGACCTGCTTTTATGCTGGATATGCATACCCGGTTTCCATTGATATCCATTATTATAGTTGCCGGACTAACATTGAATTGTATTTGATTATTGATATCATTTACACTCCCCATAAGAAAAAAATTATTATCATAATCTACACTGATTACTCTATCCACTTTTACATTAGATGAAGTTTTTTCCCTCAAAGCTGTTATTGAAAAAGCATTGGCTATAGGCGGAATAGATGCAGTCATGATATTTGAAAATTCTGCGTCTACTTTCATTCCGGCCTTTAAGTCTCTTAATGACAGTTTTTGTCCCATCTGATTTTGTATAACCGTTTCCTGACTGACTAATAATTGTACTACCATTATTTGAATGCTATTAAATTCACCCATTCTTCCATATGATATTGTGACATATCCTGCATTTCTATCCCGAAAAATCTCTTCAATAAGAGCATCTTTTACACAAATACCATTGCCATCTCTTCTACTTCTTTGATCCATACTATATCTCTTTCTTCCTGTATTTATATTATTATGGTATGTATAAATACGCAATAGTTGCATTTTAAGCTTCTTGTACATATAAATTTAATGTATTGAAAAATTGAGTATATCTTTAGAATAAAACACCAACACTATTACTATCCAGGAAAAAATTGAATTAAATATGAAAGGAGATATGAGCATGGCTAAAGCTGGAATGAAAAGACCCGATCCCAAAGAACCACATGGAACTGAAAGTAATCAAAAAACAAATCTTCCTAAAAATATAGTAAAGCCTGTTCCTGAAATACAAGGAAAAGCAAAAAGCGGTAAAGAGAAGGCAAGTCCAATAAGCAATCCATACAAGTAGAAGGACAACTTTCTTAAAGTTGTCCTTCTTAGAGTCTAATTTATTCTGTTTTATGATAAAAGGTCACCATATGTTCTCTCAATACCCCAGCAATTTGATTACACTTATCTGTATCGTGTGATATATCCTTTAGATATCCGACCAAAAGAGAAGAGTTAGATGCAATTTGTTCCATACTTAGCTTTTCTTCCGTCATTGCTTCTGCAATCCGTGCAATATTCCCATTCATATCCTGAAAAGACTCTTCTAAACTTTGCGCATGATTTGAAAAATGTACCATCATGGCACCCATTTTTTTAGCATCCTCGTTGTATAATTTTGCATTTTCCTGAAAATCTTTATACTCCTTTAATACGCAAGTATCCACATAGCCCAATAATTGACCTGCATCTTGTTCCAATTTTTCCACTGCAGCCATTACTGTTTGGCTAATTTCCTGTATCTTGTTCGCTATGATTCCACTGTTTTCTGCCAGCTTTCCCATCTGAGCAGCAACCACAGAAAAACCTCTTCCTGAATCACCTGCACGCGCTGCTTCTATAGAAGCATTTAAAGATAAAAGAGTTGTCTGATCTGAGATATCCAAAATTTCCTGTGTCAGTTCCTCTATCATAGCCGTCTTTTGACTTTCTGCCATAGATATTATAAGAGCCTCTCTGATATCCGACAAAATTTTGAGCGTCTGTGTTTTGCTCTTCTGAACCTCATCCATGGAATTTGCTGCCCTTTCTACCATCTGATTTGCTGCCTGGCTTCCTTCTGCTGCATAAAATGATATCGTAGATGTAAATTGTAGATTTGCATCAGAGTGTTCTTTCAAAGTATCTGTCGTAGCTGAAATTTCCTCAATTCCTACAGCAAACTCTGTTTCTCGTTCTGCAATGGCTTTTATACTATCTCCTGATTCATGGATCTTATGTGTAAGTTCCCTAACAATATAATGCAGTTCTTTTGATCTGTCTTCCAATTGATCCATAATTTTTTTTAATGTCTCCGCTAGAAAGAACGTCTTTTCCTTCATTTCTCTAATTTCTTCTGCTTTCTCAAAAGGCAATTTCTTTTGCTCTATATGAATTTTCCCTTCTGATAGTGCCTGAAGTTGTTCCCTTATCCAAGTTATCAAAGAAGCTGTCTTACGAGACATATATAAGGCTCCTGCAAATACAGATAAAAACATTGTTATCATGGATAGTAGCATGACTTTTAATATGCCGACCAGAAGGGAAAAAGATTCTCTCTTCGGTGAAACCACGCAAAGAACAAGATCTGTTCCTTCTATTTGGCAATACGTATAGGAATGATCCGCCTTTTCCTGACTTTTATCCCATTTGCTATTCAATATCAGTGTTGCATCTGGATGGGCAGATATGGTTCCATTTGCATTCATCATGAACGCATAACTATGGTCTGTAAATTGATAATCATTTAAATAATCACCAATACTAGTAAGCCAAATATAACCAATAAAAATTCCTGCTTTTTTATGGTTTGAGTAAATGGGCGTTGCAATTCCTATCACTGCACGTCCTGTACTTTTTGAAATAACGGGCTCACATACGATGGTTGACTCCGTTTTCCATGGTTTCTGAAAGACCTCATCAAAGCGAAGGGAAATCCCGTGACCCATTTTTCCTTCGGAATGAGCTTGTTCAGTACCATTGGCATTTGTAATGATAAAATGGGACCATTCCTCTTTACCCTTAATTGCAATCAGTTCTTCCAAAAAAGGCTCTGCCTGTGTATAATCGAGAGATTCTATCTCCTGTCTGGCTGCTGCCATTTCCACAACTGTTTTGTATTTTTCTAGTTTTTCTTTTATTTCTTCACTAAGCATGGATGCGTACATCTTTGCATGCTTTGTATTATCTTGTCCCGTCTGATCGTAAATGTAAAAACATATAATAGAAAAGATACAGGAAAAAGGTATCAAAAATACGAGTATCAGGTTTCTAAAAAAAAGGGTTCTCAGATTTTTTTTTCTATGCATGTCAGTTTTTATCTCCCGTTTGGTTTTCTTAAGTCTACCAAATATAGAGTCTAAAACTATCAACTAGAAGTAAATTAATTGTAAAATCTATACTTATTGATATGCAATCCCGTTAATTGTAAGATTTAAATATCTGGAATCATCTTTTAGTGAAATTTCAAATGGTTCTATCCTGTTTTCGCCTTCTTGTATTACCCTGATGGTAGGTCTTAAGCACACTGACTCATAATTTTCTACGACGATTCCAATCCACTGATTACTCAATTGTACCATTGTCCCAACAGGATACGGTGCTATTTTACGGATAAAGATATTGACTATTTTGGGATCGAAAAGTGTCCCTGATCCCCCCATGATATATTCCATTGATTCAGAAGGATTCATCGCTTTTCTGTAGGATCTTTCTGAAGATAATGCGTCATAAACATCAGCTATTGCTATGATTTTACCAAATAGAGAGATTTCATCTTTATTTTTTCCCATCGGATAACCTGAACCGTCATATTTTTCATGGTGATCAATAATAGCACGATTACTCATATCCGGCAGGCTAAACTTCTCCATTACATACTCATATCCAAGTATTGAATGCTCCTTTATTTTTTCAAATTCTTCGTCAGTTAGTTTTCCTGGTTTATTTAATATTTTTATGTCAATAAATACTTTTCCGATATCATGTAGAATTGCTCCCAGCCCCAGTTTAACTAACGTATTTTTCTTAAGCCCCAATGCGATCCCTATGATAATAGAAAGTACTGCTACATTAACAGAATGAGAGTAGGTATAGTTATCAAAGCACTTTAAATCAATCATATTGACCATCATGCTCTGATTGTTTAACAATTCATCAATAATATCTCCGACTTGTTTTTTTATATCCGCTTCTTTGAATAGATGACGGCTTCCATGTTCCGACTTCACAAATATTTTTTTAATATCATTAACCGTCTTATTACGTAAATTATCACTTATTACATTAACGATCTCAATATCTTTAGAAATATCATCGTTTATATAGATTCCCGGATATTTTAGTCTTTTTATACTGTCAATATATCTCTGATTTAAAATGACCCCACATTTAAGTAATGTTTCGTTATTTTTACCGTATATCGTTTTTGCTAATTGCATGCCTGACCGTAAGCAATTTATGGGAACAAATCTCATATTTATTTTATCCTCAGTAATACTATTCTTTATTTAATTTCTTCCAATATAATGCCATGTTTTTATGTAATTAACAAGCTAAAATAGAATCAATCAAGTGTTAATCCAAGATATCTGTTCTTATCCTTCCCGCATAATAAATCTGGCAGAATCATTCCATTTGCTGATGTTTTCCCCAGGGATCCACAAAAAACAGGGCGCCTGACAGTTGCTGTTATGCACTTACATTGCTCCATGATGGTATATATTACCATTTCTATGAGTCTATCCGGTAAAGAAGTTTCTCTTACGTACAAACAAGATTGATAGGCATAGCACATAAGAAGGTATTCTTTATGCTCAGATTCAATGCAATAACTTTTTCCTCCCAAAAATTGATTTTCACGGTAAGCATATAAAAGTTGCGGTTCATTCCAAATAACATTCCCCAACTGGGCAAATTGCTGCTTTCTCATCGCATGATAAATATCGGCATCTATTTCTCTAATATTCCATATGCGTTTATTTGTTTTTACTTTTTCAGGTAAACGTAAAGTCAACCTTTTTTCATAAAAAGCAGTTTTAAAACCAAGTCTTTGGTAATAGGTGTATAAACTTTCCGATGCTGGGACCAATACTAAAGCAGCCTGATCTTTCTGCGCTATATCAAAGGCCTGCTCTAAGAGAGCAGCTGCATAACCTCTTCCCCGATAAACCTTCTTTGTGGCAACTCCATATATATAGTATATTTTTTTATTACCTTCTGGCATGGCAAGTAAACCCGGAATCATGGTAAGCATAGAGACCGGGTAATCATCATCCATGTATACAAGCTGATTTTCATAAACCTTTTTAGACTCCATATAAATCTCCTCACTTTTTACAGAATAGCTTTCTAATTGATGTAAAAAGAAAAAATTAATATAGGAATCTTCATCTCCAAAACATTCTTTCCAAATCTCTTTTAAATGTGGTAGCATAGTCCTATCTGCAAAACAGTGCATTCGTCACCTCTTATACTTTTTCTACAGCCTCATATTTATCAAGTAAAATATCCGGATAATAGGAGAGTTTTGCTTTTCGTAGACCTTCATCTCCAACATCTTCTTCACGGTTAACATAAATAAAGTTTTGGCAATTATGCTCTACGAATTGTTGATTGATTATGGGATAAGCTCCCTGTATATCAGGAAATGCCTTCTCAATATGGACAACAAACGTGTCACTGGATAGCGGTTCACCCATTGTATATGCCACGATTTCCCCTTTTCGTCTAATAAAACCGCCCTGCAGATTTAATTCTTCAAAGTATTGAAAAGCTTGTTGTACCGCACAAAATTCTTTTTTTAATTCCTCATCTTTTCCACAGCCATGTAATTTGCACCAAGTCACACTCATTTCAAAGCATTCTGCCAAGGTTTCTTTGGTAATATCAAAATATCCCCAGTCATCACAATCTTTAAATCTTGCGATATGATTCCTTTTTCCCTTCATCTTTTTTCCAGAAAGGTTTGTAAGTTTCTCCGTAGTATAGATGTAATCACTATCTTCTCGTCGGAGCGTGAACGTGAACCGCTCAGGAAACCAATGTTCTAACTCTTTCATTTGTTCCGATGTGATCCCTCTAAGATGGAATTTTATACCTCTGTTCTTGGCATCTTCTATCAATAGTTCCACCGTATCTTTAATTTTCTCCGCCCCTGCTGGGTAGCTATAAATAACCTGATCATCCGCTCCTGTAATTGCACAGAAATTACCATAGACTTCTGCGATCATGGGGTGATAGACTTTTCTCCAAATAAAATTATTTGTAAAAGAATATTCACAGCCTTTGTAATTGGCTTTTTGAAAGCACACATCTATCCATTTTTTATCTTTTAACTCTATTTCCTTAAAATCTATCATTATTTATTTCTTCCTCATCTTTCTTAACTTATGTTTACCAATCTATCAGAATCTTATCGCATTAGATCTTCACGATATTAGAATCTTCCTGTTTTTATCTGATTCTTATATTATATATCTCATATTTTCTTCCGTAAACGGCAATATAATACTAAAAATTAATATGAAATACATTTTATTTAATGTAAAACAACCGCCATTTAGACGGTTGTTTTACATTATGTGTATTTCTACCGATGATTCTTTTATTTTATGGTAATATATTCCCTGCTGCACGATAGATCTCATACCATTCTTCTCTTGTGATCATAATCTCAGCCGCCTTACAGCAATCTATTAGACGTTCTTCCTTCATGGTGCCTACCACGGGCTGCATATGTGCAGGGTGGCGTAGTATCCATGCAATCGCAATTGTTGTATTCGATACGCTATATTTATCTGCGATTTTATTTATTACTTTATTTAGCTCTGGAAATTTATCATTTCCTAGAAAAACACCTTCAAAAAATCCATATTGGAAAGGAGACCATGGCTGTATCGTGATATCGTGTAATCTACAAAAATCTAAAACAGATCCGTCTCTGTTAACAGCCGACTCATTAAGCATGTTAACATTGATACCAGAAGAAATCATAGTCGCATTTGTGATACTTAATTGCAGTTGATTAACAATAATCTTCTGTTTTAATGATTTTTGCAACAGTTGCATCTGCATTGGATTTTGATTGGAGACGCCAAAATTACGTACTTTGCCTGAATTTTCTAATACTTCAAAGGCTTCCGCTACTTCTTCCGGTTCGACCAATGCATCCGGTCTATGAAGCAGAAGTACGTCAAGATATTCCGTCCTTAATCTTTTTAGAATATTGTCTACCGATGTCAGAATATGATCCTTCGAAAAGTCAAACCGATTGCCTGGTACAATCCCGCATTTTGACTGCAATATGATCTTTTCACGTATAGAGGAATTTCCATGAATTGCTTCTGCAAAGATTTCTTCACACTCTCCTCTTCCATAGATATCTGCATGGTCAAAAAAGTTAGCTCCGTTTTCCAAAGCTGTTTTCACAAAATGCTCCGCTTCTGATTTTGTAAGAGAATTTATTCTCATACATCCAACTGCTACTACAGGTACTTCTAATGAACTATTGCCTAATTTCATTGTTCTCATATCTTGCCTCATTTCTTCTTTTGTTTATTAGTATCCTCATCTTCACCGGATACTTTTTTATGAATCGCTTCTGTTCCCGCTTCTACTGCTGTGGAATAATACCATATTTTGTAATCGATTTTCTGTATATGACTTGTTAGCTCTTCCATTTTTTTTAAGACCGAGTCCTTATGCCTTTTAAAAATATCTAATCTAGCTTGTAACGTATCATCCCCTTGCATGGATAAATCCATAAAATCCTTTATTTGCTTTATAGGCATACCACTTTGCTTTAAACAGGTGATCAGAGATAACCATTCAAAATCATCTTCTTTAAACTTCCTAATACCCGATTCTGATCTTTCTATAAAGGGCATGAGTCCTTCTTTCTCATAATAACGTAATGTATATTCTGTGAGGCCTGTCCTCTTAGCCGCTTGTGAGATTGAATATGACATTTCTCTACCTCCTCTCATTATAAAATTAAGTATATACCTCTTTTAGTAACAACTCTACAACTTAGAGTCAACTCTAAGTCAAGAAGTTTTTAGAAAAACAACCTAAAATGTGAGATAGCCTAAGCGCCTGCATTCCACACAGGCACACATCACTTTTAGATATTAATATCATATTCCATTCTTTTTGCCGTATTTCTGGCAATATCTGCCCCTAACAGTTTTTTTACAATATGAAATGACATATTCATACCAGCAGATATTCCACCCGAAGTTATGATTGGGTGAGAATCTACAAACTTAACTTTGCGTAAGACACATAGCCTCGGATATTCCTTTTCCAATCTATCCGTATCCATCCAGTGAGTTGTCACTTGCTTTCCATCCAACAGTCCTGCTTCTGCCAATAAAAACGCACCTGTACATACAGATGCCATTATTTCTACACGAGTAGAATTCCACTTAAGCCACTCTATCGTTGCCTTGTCATGAATTTCAATTTCTTCCGCTCCATATCCACCAGGAACTATCAATATATCTAATTGAGGCGTACCAATAAAGTCATAATCCGGCTTGATTTGTAATCCGTTACGAGCGCTTATTAATTCTTTTGATTTGGCTATCGTATGTACTTCAAACGCTTTTTTACCTTCATCATTTTCCGTAATAGAAAATACTTCAAAGGGACCAGCAAAATCTAATACTTCAACCTCGTCAAAAATTAAAATTCCCACCTTTTTATGCTTCATGATCTCTCCTTATAACCATACTATTTTCTTTTATATGGAACTGTTTAAAATAAGCATTCTCTTTCGGGATCCATTCCTCTCTGAATTGCTTTAATTTCTCTTCTCCATCCCGCTTTTTAATAATTTCAATTTGGAATTTGGAATCCATATTTATAAATATTTTCAGATCATATACTTCTCCAAAATACGGGTGCTGACTATAGGAACCCTCAACAATATTAAGGCGCTTATGTTCCTTATACTCTGCATTTTTTTCTATCCTTTTTTTTTCACAGCTATATTTCCTGTATTCCACATCTTGTTTCTTTAGAATTTTATTGATTACTTCCGTTCTGAACCTTTCATAATCAATATTACCTCCAATCTCATTGATGCGTTCTACTGTTTTTTGCTCTTCTCTTAAGAAAAAGTCATCCATGCAATAGACATTGCAGTCATATATCTGTTGCAGGTAATGTGCCAATGTCGTCTTTCCACTGGCACACTTGCCATCAATTGCTACAATAAGGATATCTTTTCTTGTATTCATTATCTGATCTATTTCCTGCAGAACAGGTTCAAACCGTTTTTTACATGCTGCTTTCATATGTTCTTCGCAAGATATCTCTTAGCTCCTGCAAACTTCAGAGAAGTTACCAACGCAGGTATTAGAACTAATTGCAATATAATTCCGGGAACTGCATTCACAATAGCCTGCATAGCGAATAATTTCCAGGTAAATGGATTACCAAGTAACGAATATAATCCAAAAGAAACGATTCCCCAGACTACCCTGCCTGCAATCATCGCAACAATCAGAGAAATATAGGAAGCAAATAGCTTGCCCGCTAATTTTTGGTATACGATTCCGGATAGATATCCATATGTAGCAAGCTCAAATGACATCGCCACCGCAGTTGGTATGAGCGGTGGCATACCAAATAGAACACTACGTAACAAAGGAAGGATGAATCCTACGATAATACCACACGGCCCACCACAGATAAATCCACACAGTATAACCGGGATATGCATTGGCAATAGCATATTACCGATGGAAGGAATCTGCATTGTCATAAATGGTAATAGAATTCCAATTGCAAGAAACAGTGCCGATAATACTAATTTATTTGTTTTCATTCTACTCTCCTTTTTTTAATTCTATCATTATAATGGGAACAATGCCAAACTAATGTCGATCAAAAGACCTGCTAGATAAGAAAATATGATTATATACAATAAATAGAAGATGAACTGGCGGTTTCCTAACACAATTTTTACGGCACCTAAATTGGTGATTTTTGTGCCTGGCCCTGTAATCATAAAAGCTGCTGCAGATCCCATACTCATTCCTTCAGAAAGCCATTGCTGTAAAAGAGGAATGGTGCCACCCCCGCATAGATAGAGTGGCACACCTACGGTAGCAGCCATTAATACACCAAAACCTTGGTTTGTTCCAAACACTTTTACAAAGGCATCCGTTGGTACATATCTTTGAAACAATGCCGATAATAAAATTCCAAAAAGAAAATATAATCCAGTTGCTTTTATATTTCTTATAAAGTTTTTTAGTAAACGTAGCAGGATATTCGGATCCGTGTCACGGCTCTTTATTTCTGAAATAGAGGTGAAATTAAAAAATGAACTCTTTTTATTACAGATATGTACGATACCTCCTGCTATGATTCCACAAAGAAGACAAGTAATTATTCGCACAATTAATACTTTCATCCCTAAAGCGGCGCTATAGATGATCAGTTGTGGATTGAGTAAAATAGATGACATCATAAAAGCTGCCAACCAATCATCTGCCATTCCTTTCGCAGAGAGGGAGGCTGCAATTGGAATTGTACCATACATACAAAGTGGCGATGCTATTCCAAGTAAACTTGCCAGTAAGATTCCAAATATGCCTATCCTTTTATTCTGAAGGTTTTGAAACATGCTATGTATGTGCTCTTTTCCAAATACAGAAATGATCGATCCAATGCTCATACCCACCAGCCAATACTTAAAAATCTGATGGAATTGGATACTAAAATAATACCAAAGATAAATAAACTCCCTATGTAAGACGTCAATCATTTATATCCACCAATTTATACTTACGACTACCAAGTCCAATATCCTCTGCACTTTCCAATGTATGGAGACCATTCATCAGTTCGATCCTCCCAACAAGCGCTTTATTCCCTTCCGCAGCGTATACTAGGTCTATACATGCCTGATCCAACGCAACCGGGTCAGAAGAAGAAAGAATTCCTATATCATGAATATCCGGTTCTGCCGGATTCCCATTGCAATCACAATCAATACTGATTCTGTTCATCACATTGATATAGACGATGTTTTTTCCATTTTCTAAGCTATCAGAAACAGCCTTACCGGCTTCTGCCATAGATTCAAGGAAATCATCCTGAACACCGCCCCACATATTTGTATTGCTTTTTCCTGCGGTGTGTATTAAACACTTTCCTTCTTTTGATCCTATCCCAATGGAAATATTTTTTATTGCTCCTCCATAGCCTGCCATCTGGTGTCCTTTAAAATGTGAAATGACGAGATAAGAATCATAATTGGCAAAGTTTGCACCTACAAGATCTTCCTTCAGATGCTTCCCTCCATTTACGGGAAGGCTCATAGATCCGTCTGCATCCATAATATCCACTTCCGCAATATCCGTAAAACCATGATCCTTTGCGACCTGCATGTGCATCGCTGTTTCTCCTCGTGAACCACCATAGGCAGTATTACATTCCACAATCGTACCATTCACCAACTGTATCAGATCTGTAATAAGCTCCGGTCTTAGATAGTTACTGGCTGGCGGCTCTCCTGTACTAAGCTTTACTGCCACTTTTCCCGTTGGTGACCAGTTAAGCGCATGATAGACAGCCATCAGACCTTCTGGACTGATATCCGTTGTCATATAGACCTTCGGTGCGTTCTCCGGTATTTCCGAATCTGTTTGGTCTTTATCGTTTGTTTGTGATGCCTCTGAGCTTTCCGCTTCCGTACTTACTGTTTCCCTTTCTATTTTATTACTACTGCCCTCTAACTTTGCACATGCCACTGTAGAAAACGCTATTAGCAATAGGATTGCAAATGTTATCTTATTTTTCCTTCTCATCTCTTACCCCCTTCTTGTTCTCAATTCACGTTAAAATGAAAATGTGAGATTTTTGTGAGAAAAGTGGTAAGATTATATGAAAATATCCTTGTATACACATTCAAACCAAAAATAAGTGAATTTTCCTTCGCAATCCACACCGTAATTCATACCATGTGCTTTTAAATAGGTGCTAACAATAGATAGACCGATTCCGGTTCCCTTTTTGCGTCCACTGTGCTGACTGCTACACTGATATCTCTCCCATATAATAGTACGGTCTTCTTCCGGAATAGCCTCACCCGGATTAATAACAGATACTCGTACCTTATCTGGGCACTTATCTATCACCACACGGATCATTTCTCCCTGAGCTGTATGATTAACCGCATTATTCAGAAGATTTCGTACCACCTGACTTATTTTCATTGCATCTACATAGACCGGTATAATCTTTTGCGAGCAATCCAAACTGATGCCAATGTCAAATTCTGCTGCATTTTGTTTACCATGATCTACTTCCGATTCTATGATCTCATATAAATTGTATTCATTTGTTTTTAATTGCATATATCCCGCCTGTAGTTGAGAATAATCCATGATATCACTGACCATCTCGCTCATCCGGCCAGCTTCCTGTATGATAAGATTCAGATTCTCATTTCGCTTTTCATCATGTTTCCAATTGATATCTCTTACCATTTCAGCATAGCCTCTTATGAGCGCCAGAGGGGAACGCAGCTCGTGAGATACGTTGGCTATGACTTCCTTGCGGAGAATATCCACTCGTTGAAGTGCCTTACTTAGCTCATCCACAGAATCCGACAATTGACCTAATTCGTCCTTTAACAAAAGCCCCGGCGTAGCTGTTAACTCTCCATTTGCAAGTTTATCAACCGTACATTTTATTATATGAATTGGTCTCACAAAACGGCGGGACAACAATGCAGCCAATAGGGCAGCTGTCACAGACAGTGTTATACTTAATGTCACAAGTTGACTGCGATTCATACGCAGTACGGTATGTAGCTGATCTAGTGAATGATATAGAACGATCAGTGCTTGTTTATTTTCATAAATTACAGTAATTCCTATCTCAAGTACGATTGGTTCATACATGTTACGTCTCATTTTATAGTATGTTTCTCCCTGTAATACCTTTTGATATTCTTCACTTTTTTTAAACCGATTTAGGAACCCCCAGATTGATACCAATGAATTCTCATCTTGTAATCGGTACCCTAAGCTGTAAAGTGCAATCAACTTTCCATCGGGATCGACTAACATCATTTTCCCGTTTGTGGATTTGCTCAGGGAAGAAAGCAACTGATCATAATCGGCCAGATCTTTTGTGCCCAATTCCTTTATCATAGGCTGCAAACGGCTTTTTACCTCCGCCACAGATGAATTCACGTAGTTTTTTTCAAATAAAAAAATCTGTACGACCCACATAAATACAATGCTAAGAGCTATCAGAAACATCATCATGAGCCATAAACGGATTATGATCCTGGAATGGATCGACGACCTATTAAGATTCTTATGCGTATTCAAATTTATAACCGACCCCCCATGCAGTTTGAATTACTTTTCTATAATCTCCCAAATGCTCCCGAAGCGATTTGATATGCGTGTCTACGGTTCTGGCATCCCCATAATAATCATATCCCCAGACTTTATTCAGCAACTGTTCCCGGCTGAGGACAAGTCTTTCATTTTGAGCAAGATACAATAACAGATCGAATTCTTTTGGCGGCAGGTTGAGTACCTTTTCACCCACCTTTACCGTTCTGGATCCTGGAGAAACGCAGAATTCTCCAAATGTCAGTTTATCACTTGTTCTTTTTCCACTACGTTTGAGTACAGCCCCAATGCGGGCCATCAACTCCTTGGGACTAAATGGCTTTGCTACATAATCGTCTGCACCAAGATTAAATCCCAGTAACTTATCATATTCTTCGCTTCTTGAAGTTAACATAATGACAGGGACCTGACTCAGTTTGCGTATCTCCCCTAAAGTCTCAAAACCATCCATCTGTGGCATCATGACATCCAGGATTACGATATCAAATTGTGTACTCTTTACTTTCTCAACTGCCATTAGACCATTCTCTGTCTCTTCACATTGAAAACCATCCAACTCTGCATAGGTCAGAACCAGCTTTCGAAGGTGTACATCATCATCAACAATTAGTAATTTTGGCATCACGTTCCCCCTTTCTATCCTGCTATTTCAACATGTAATGATAAACAATAGCCCTCAAATCAACATTTAATTTGAAGGCTTACGAAATACTATAAAATGACTATACGAAATAAATAGGAAATTAACAAGTATTACTTATACAAATACATGCGATCTATCATTTATTGAGGCAATTAGAGAGGATATGAATTAATTATTATTTGTAGAATAATTCCTGATAGTATAAAATAACAATACGTAACCTAACGGATTATTGTATAAATATGATGGTCTTTTGCTTTCAAAAGGAGAATACAAATTATGTATGATATTATTTTAATGGATTTGGATAATACTATTTTAGATTTTGATGCTGCCGAAAGAGAGGGTTTCCTAAAAATCATTGAAAAAGCTGGACTACGTTATTCGGACGATTTACTAGAAGATTACAAAAGAATAAATTCAGCATTATGGTATGAGCTTGAACAAGGCATAGTTACAAAGGAAGTTGTTCTTAACACACGGTTTGAAAAGTTCTTTCAATTATATGGTATTACTACCGATGGTATCCGATGGGAAAAAGAATATCGATCTTATCTGGATAATTCCTCTGGGCTGGTTCCCTTTGCCAAAGATACTCTAATTGGGCTTAAGAGAATGGGAAAGAAAATATACTCAGCTTCTAACGGTGTCTATGAGACTCAGTTAAAACGTTTATCCAATGCTGGCATTATTCAATTTTTTGATGGACATTTTATATCCGATAAGATTGGTTATGAAAAACCTTCTCCCAGTTTTTTTAACTTTTGCCTTAAACACGTAGGAAACTATCCCAAAAAAACTATTCTTATGGTAGGTGATAGCCCGACCTCTGATATCCTGGGAGCAACCCATTCTGAGATCGACTCCTGCTTTTATCAGCATAACAAGCAAGTGACTTGCCTTGATGCTACCTACACAATCGATACTATGTCAAAGCTTTTAGATATCGTTTCCTAACACTTTCTAAAAAATAGAAATGTCAGAACAATTGTATCTGCTCTGACACCCTGGTATAATTTATATTCCATCAAAAGCTTCTAGTGCAATTGCCAATGACTTTACGACCTGATTTCCGACTGCCGGCAACCCGAGCAGGACAGCACTCTTTATCTCATCCCTTGTTGCTCCTGATTCTTTTGCACTTGATACATGAAACGGAATACCACTTTCAAGACCTATTGCCGCCAATACTGCAATATACGCAATTTCTTCTGTTTTTTTGTCCAGGCAGCTAGCGGAATCTAATTTCTTAACGGTTTCCATCCAGGCACTTGCATGTTCTGGCGCTTCCTCTAAAAATACCTGAAACGAATTGCTTACCTTCTTTTGATCCATGGTCTAAACCCTCCTATTTTTCTTAAAAACGGTTCTTCGCTTTTATTTGTAAGTGGCTTCTTCCTGTGTGAGATTTAATAATTCTTTGCAACCGTATTTTGGCTGCTTAGAATTAGTTCCCACACTTCCATGCCGGAAGCTTTGCCATCATTCTTTTTGCTACATTATTTGCTACCTCTACATCTAATCCCTGAGTCTTTCTTATAAAATCAGTCATGGATTTCAGTTTTTCCTCATAAGACTGCATGCTTCCATCGGCTCTGGAACAATGGATGCAATAATCTTTACTCTCATCACCCATTGCAAAATCCGCGGGTGTCTCCATTGGCATCCCGCAAGCGATACACATTTTCATAATATCTCTTCTCCTTTCTTCTGCGTAACTAAGCTTATATAGTATTCCACTAATTGATTGCCGTACCGCTCCAAGACAGAACCATCAGGCGCAAATAAGTTACTGTTAATCAAATAGTAATGAATCAAACCAATCCAATTATTAAACAAAAATGCTAGTGGTAACTGTTTTATTTTATTTTTATTCCTATCTCTTTCCAGTACCTGTAAGAAATGAAAGGAAATAGCGGATTGTATCATAACCAAGGAATCCTGAGAACTTTTATTTAATAGCCTTATTTCTGAAATAAGAGTGGTGTAAAATGCTTCATACTCACTGATTCCCTTTAAATGAGCAAATAGAAGTTCTTTTAATTCGCAATTGCCGCAAGCCAATTCATGTAGGCGGTTAGTGATACGCCTCCCAAATTCTTCTATGACTGCGTCTAATAAAATATCTCTTGTTGGAAAATGGGCAAATAACGTCCCATGCGATACTTTTGCAGCTTTCGCGATATCTGATGTTCTGGTGCCAGTCAAACTACCTTTTGCAAATTGTTCCAACGCAGTATTTAGGATTAATTTTCTTGTAATTTCTTTTTGTTCTTTTCGTTGCAATTTAATGACTCCTTACTCATTGAGTGTGTACTCATTATATTATATTTTCTTTTCTCTGTCAATTTATTTAAATAAGTTATGATATGGTATAATATGGTCTATCACAAATGAGAAAGCCGAAAGGAAAGAAAAATAATAATGAAAAAAATAGTAGCAGTTTATCTCTGTATGATAAGTATTATATTATGCGCATGCAGCAAGTCTTCCACCAATGTAATTGCCCCTGATGCCTGTGACTCACCAGAAAAAGCTATTGAGACCTTTATCACTGCAATTAAAGGAGGAGATCTAAATGCAATCAGAGCCTCTTTTGCCATTCAGGATTATATTGATGGTTATGATCAAGACAGTGAATATGCCAAACAGATCCCGAAGCCTACTTTCGAAGAGCGAGCTGGGAAAGTAACTGAACATGTGTACACATTTTTACTTGGATTCAATATGATATTCGAGGAAGAATCTAATATGGAAGATCTACTAAATATAGAGAAAGAATCCTTAACGGATCCTAAACAATATGAGTCCTTACAAATTGTTCGTATTGACCTGCCTGAAACGGATGAAGAATTACATAAAAAAAATATTTCTTCTCAAGAATATTTAGTCACAAAACTTTATCAGGCAGATAGCAGGGATTATCGCACGGCGCTATTATCACTGGATGGAAAAACATACTATTGCGGATTCAATTTTGCCGTTTTTGACGGTAAATATGAAATTTATGATTTTACTTGTCCTTTGGTTTCGATAGATTACCGTTTAGCCCTTTTTCCTTGTACAGAAGAAGAATACCTCCAACTTATAGAGTCGTAATTGATTCTCTTTCATTATCACAATTGCGAACAGATGGTACCATGATACATAAGAATGAAGCCAACAGAACCAGTCCGCCAGCAATAAGGAACCATTTTTCAACCCCATATTCTTCTGCAAAAATTCCTGATACCGCTAGCCCAATTGGGCCACTGATCAGCCTTATGCTGCTGGATAGTGACAGTACACGGCCCAAATACTTTGCTTCAAAGTTATTTTGCAATAATGGAGTAAATGCTCCCCAATAAAAAGGACCAGAAACACCCATTAACCAGGAGCAGACAACAAATACATAAAAACCACTTGATGGCAGAATACCAGAAAAAAACAAACTGAAACTCATTAAAAGAAAAGAACCAATAATGGTATATATTCTATTTTTTGTTCCTCCCCACTTGGCCAATACTAAAGACCCGAATAAAAGACCAACAGAAAATACCAATTCAACAATACTTGCATTTGTACTCGTCCCATGAAAGTAAGACATACTCATCAAAGGAAATAATGCGCTAGTCGGCATCATCGCTAACGTATAAAGGCTGCCAATCAAAACTAATCCAAGCATTCCTTTTTGGGTCCGAAGGATTTGGATGCCTTCTTTCGCTTCTTGCAAGACATGCACTCTTCCCTCCTTTTCATTTCCATGCAGTTCAGGTATTACTGTGATTCCTAATGTTAAAACAGCAATGAAAGCTCCGATAACATCCAAAAAAACAATCCCGCTCAAACTCCACGAATTATAAAGTACTGCTGCAAAAACAGGGCTTAAAATCTGTGATACTGACTCCACAGCTTGTGAATAACCGGAACATTTGGTTAATTGGTCTGATGGAACAATTTGAGGAGTCACCGCCTGTAGGCATGGAGTATGAAATGCGGAACCAATGGAGCGAAGCAATAAAACCGCTAGAATCAGTTCTGTGGAAAGGATCCCCATCCATCCAGCGATAACCATGACGAAGCTTGCTGCCGAAATAAATAAATCCGATATCATCATTATACGCTTCCTGTTATACCGGTCTATAAAAACACCAATGAAAGGCCCCAAAATGCCCTGTGGTAAAAATCCCATCATCATGGCAATGGACAAAACCATAGCAGAACCAGTCTGGTCGGTCAAATACCATACAATAGCAAATTGAAGTACAGAACTCGATAAATGCGAAATTCCCTGCCCAGCCCAGATAGTAAAAAAATTTCTTTTCCAATTGTTTTTCAATTTCATCCTACCCCTAAAATAACATTTCTATTTTACTACGCAATATACCTTGTCCGTCTGTCGTTGTCAACTTTATTAGATGATTCTATCTCAATGCCTCTCTAAATTTATAAAAACAGTAGCAACATAAGGATTGACAAAGGTACGATTTCGTACTATTATAAAAGTATGAAATCGTACCTTGGAGGTGTAGCAATGAATCAAAAGAAGGTTCAACAGATCCATCGGATTAACTATTTGACTTCTGAAACGCAAGCCCTGTATCATCAGGCATCCTTAAGACTTGGCATTTCAGACAGTGTTTCTATTGTTTTGTATACAATATACGATACAGGCGAGAATTGCTTGCTCAGTGATATTTACAAAAAATCCGGAATCAGTAAGCAGACAGTAAACTCGGCTATTCGTGGCTTGGAGGCTGATGGCATTCTATATTTAGAACAGTTCACAGGCAGAGCAAAGAAAATTATCTTAACAGAAAAGGGAAAGGATTGTGTGAATAGCACTGTGGCGAAGCTTTATAAAGCGGAAGTACAAGCTTTTGACTCATGGTCAACAGAAGAAATTAACACATACATTCGCCTGATGGAAAAATATGCGGATTGTTTCCGTGAGCAAATTGACGCTTTATGAAAGGAGTAATAGATTGAAAATTCAGAAAGAGTCTTGCGGATATTATGAATTTTGATTATTACGACAGTGAGATTATTGCTAATACAAGCGATTGGAATATTAAGGATTTGGCACCGGCTGTTGCAGCCTTTGCAAGTAGCTGGTTTGGGAGGTACTCATGAAAAAAATACGACTTTCAGATCATTTTACCTATAGTAAACTCATAATTTTTACGCTTCCGTCCATTGCGATGATGATTTTCACATCTATCTACAGCGTGGTGGACGGTTTTTTTGTTTCTAATTTTGCAGGCAAGGTGGCATTTTCTGCAGTGAATCTGATTATGCCTTTTTTGATGATAGTAGCAACTGTTGGCTTCATGTTCGGTACCGGAGGCACCGCCATGGTTGCCAGCACCCTTGGCGCCGGTAAAAAGGAAAAGGCAAACAGTTATTTCTCTCTGATTGTGTATGTGACGTTTGCTCTGGGCGTCCTGCTGGCTGTATTGGGATTTGTGTTGCTTCGTCCGATTTCCATGCTGATCGGAGCTAAAGGCGAACTCCTTGAAAACTGTGTTGTTTACGGACGAATTCTTCTTACAACATTGCCGTTTTTTGTGTTGCAGCTTCTGTTTCAAAGTTTTTTTGTAGCGGCGGAAAAGCCTCATCTCGGTCTTTTGGTAACGGGTGCATCCGGAGTTACCAATATAATATTAGATGCAGTTTTAGTAATTCTTCTGCCGCAGGAATATAAGCTGTCAGGCGCAGCGGTTGCCACTGCATTTAGCCAATTTATTGGTGGCGCAATCCCTCTTATCTATTTTCTGCGCAAAAATAGCAGTATTCTTCGTCTGGGCAAAACCACCTTTGACGGTAAGGTGATTTTAAAGGCTTGTACCAACGGTTCGTCCGAATTTATGAGCAATGTCTCCACGAGTATCGTAGGGATGATCTATAACCTACAGCTTCTGAAGTTTGCCGGAGAGAACGGCATAGCGGCCTATGGTGTTATGATGTATGTCAGCATGATTTTTTCGGCTGCCTTTATCGGCTACTCTATCGGAGTATCCCCTGTTATCGCTTATCAAAATGGAGCCGAAAATCACGATGAACTCAAGGGACTTTTGAAAAGGAGCCTTCATATGATTGGTGTCAGCGGAATTGTTATGGTGACCGCCGCACAGCTGCTTGCTACTCTGTTAGCACAAATATTCGTGGGATATGACAGAGAGGTTATGGATTTTACAGTTTCCGGGTTCCGTATTTTTGCCCTTGCGTTTCCCTTTATGGGATTTTCCATTTTCGGTTCAGGCTTTTTTACTGCCCTTAATGATGGATTGACATCCGCTTTAATTTCTTTTTTGCGGATATTGGTGTTTCAGGTTAGTGCCATTTTGCTTCTTCCAATGATTTGGGGAATTGATGGCATTTGGGTTTCTATTGTGGTGGCTGAAATGATGGCAGTTGTGTTTACAGCGGTATTCCTTATTATAAAGCGAAAAAGGTATCATTATTAAACAAGGAGTCACAAAGACCCCATGTGATGAATGAGAGCTCGACTGATGTCGAGCTACTTTTTCTTATATAATTGCATTTTGACATCCTTGAAGGGCATCTTGAGTAGGTATCGTTGCATTATAAAAATTATAAAGCTATACTATATACGGGATAGGAAAGAAGGTGAGATATTTGAAATTAAATAAATAATCATTTTATAAAGAAAAAAATGTAGAGAAGGAGATATTTCTTATGTATTTTTTTGGTAATTCATACTTTCAAGATTTCATATCCAAAAATGTTTTTCAGATAGTTTTCATGGTTGTGATGATAACAGAATTAGCCATTCTAATTTTTACCACTTGGAATAATCATAAAAACTTGGAAAATAAGACTATGAGTGACCGTGGTTCCATGCTGTTTATTATGATAGGCTTCTGGTCAGCAATATTAATAAATCCAATCTGTGTTAATATGTCCACATTTATGCTGCCTGTGTATTTCTTTTGGATCGGAGTTGTGCTTACGATACTAGGGATATTCACTCGGATATATTCTGTTTGGACATTAAGAAAATTTTTTACTTTAAACGTTCAGGTTGCTACAGAACAAAATATAGTAAAGACCGGGCCATATAAATATATACGTCATCCTTCCTATACGGGAAGCATCATAACACTTTTGGGTATTTCTATTTCGTTCCGATCGCCAATTGGTATTATTGCAACTCTAATAATTATTGCAGTAGTATACGGCTATCGAATTAAAGTGGAAGAAAAAGCTTTGGAAACAAGTTTCGGTTCCTCTTATGAAGATTATGAAAGACACACTTGGAGATTATTTCCCCACATTTGGTAAATTTTTGAATGAATATTATTCACTCCATACCATAAGATATTCTCTTTCACCCGTATTTTCATCAATTTGTTCTTGTTTGATTATAAATTTTTCTCGTTGATAAAAATTGACCGCTTTTATATTCTTTTGATAAACGGTTAAACTAAGTTCAGAATAAAGCTCCTTTGCTTTTTCAAGTAATTGTTTTCCGATGCCTTTTGATTGCATCTTATCGGATACAAATATACCAGCTATATATCCATTATTGATTCCTACAAAAGCCTTAATTTTATCATCTAGCTCATAGACATATATTTCTGCATCAGGAAGTATACCCTTTACTATATCAAAATTGCCCACCCAATAGTCTCTGGAAATAAAGTCATGAGCCTGTATATTAGTAGAAAGCCATAATTCCATAACTTCCAATAAATCTTTCGTTTTAAATTTTCTAATCATATTATCCTCATAATTACATAAATCTTTAAGTGCTCTATTTATCGTTTAATTCACGACGTGTCATTAAAACCACTGTTTCCACATGCACCGTATGGCTGAATTGATCTACTGCCCTGACGCGTTCAATCCGATAGTCCTTCTCGCATAAAATATTTAAGTCACGGGCAAGTGTTGCAGAATCGCAGCTCACATAAACAATACGTTTTGGCTTCATCTTAAGCATAGTCTCAAGACACTTTTCATCGCAGCCTTTTCTTGGCGGGTCTACCACAATGACATCTGCATATATTCCCTTTTCTTCATACTGTTTTGGAAGTACTTCCTCAGCTTTGCCAACAAAAAATTCTACATTTTCTATCTGATTGATTTTTGCATTCTGTTCTGCATCCGCGATTGCCTGTGGTATGATTTCTACACCATATACTTTTTTTGCTCTTTGCGACAAGAACAAAGATATGGATCCGATGCCACAATATAGATCCCAGACGATCTCTTCCCCCTGTAAATTCGCATAATCCATGGCGATACGATATAATTTTTCCGTTTGGACTGCGTTTACCTGGTAAAAAGAAAGCGGTGAAATCTGGAACTTAATATCTCCGATATAATCTGTAATATGACCTTTTCCCCAGAGAATATGAATTTCTTTTCCCATAATGACATTCGTATTTTCTTGATTTATGCTAAGAGAAATACTGGTCATTCCTTCAATTTTACATAACTCTTTTATCAATTGTTCCGATCTTGGAAGTATCGTTCCGTTGATAACAAGGCACACCATAATCTCCTGTGTTTTATGACCGATACGTATCAATACGTGACGCAATAATCCTTCTCCAATATCTTCCTGATACGGCGGCACCTGATACCTCTTCATATAAGACAGAATTACCTGCAAAATTCCTTCATTCTTTTGATTTCCCAGACAGCAATCTGTATTCGCAATGATGGTATGTGTCCTTCCTGCGTAAAATCCAGTTATCGGTTGATTGTCTTTATCCATACCAATTGGAAACTGTGCCTTATTGCGATAGTAATAGGGATCTTCCATCCCTATTATTGGCTCCATAACTAAATTGATCCTATCTTCCTTGAATTTACCAATACGGATCAAATGATTACGCACTTTATTCTGCTTAAATTCCAGTTGCTTTTCATAGGAAAGGGCTTGTATCTGACACCCGCCACATTGTTTGTGGAACTGGCAACGAGGAGTAGTCCGAAACATTGAAGCGGTAAGTATTTTTTCTAATTTGGCATAGGCATAATTTTTTTTTGCTTTAATAATTTTCGCTTCTATGACGTCGCCAACAATAGCATCCTTGACAAATAAAGTATATCCCTCAATTTTGCCAATGCCTTCCCCCTCATTCCCCATATCCGTAATAGTGATGGTCACTGCATCATTTTTCTTGCATTCCATTTAAATTTCTACTCCATTCTGGTCATACGAACATTCGATTCAAAAAGTCTGTTATATCCCAACCATCCTGTTTCAGTCGTATTCTGCAGGAGTTCTGTGAATGTCTGCATCTTTGCATCCGTATTATCTGCAAGATTTAATGCCGCTGCTTCCATAAGTGCCGGTTTCTTTGGAGAACCATACTCTAATTCACCATGATGCGCCAGGATACAATGCTTTAATTCTGAGGCCAGCTTCGTTGGAAAACCTTGTATTCCCCTTATTTTCTCAGTAATCATCTCGGTTCCTATAATAATGTGACCAAGAAGATTCCCATCATCCGTATAATCATTTTCTGGAAATAGAGAAATTTCTTTTGTTTTACCAATGTCATGACAGATCGCAGCACTAATGAGCAGATCTTTTTTCAGTAGTGGATATGTCTCACAGTAATAAGCACACAGATTCGTTACGCTCAGGGTATGCTCCAACAATCCTCCTACAAATCCATGATGTACGGTTTTGGCTGCTGAGGATGCTTTAAATGCTTTAATAAAATCTTTATCTTCTACAAAAAATGCTTCCATCATTTTCTTAAGATATGGATTTTCAATTCTGGTTATATACTTTAAAATTGCATCATACATTTCGCTGATGTTCTTTGCTGATACCGGCAGGTATTCCCCTGGTTCATATTCACCTTCGTGACACAACCTGGTCCTTTTTATACTGACCTGGAGTGATCCTTGAAAACTGCTGACATCACCATATACCTCCACATAATCAAGTGTATCGAATTCTGAAATTCCAGCACTGTTCGGATCCCATATCTTGGCATCAATCGTACCTGTCTTATCTTGTAAGATAACATTTTCATAACATTTCCCATTCTTTGTAACTGCTGACTGTTTGTGTTTGCATAGGTAAATATCAAATACTCTATCGCCATCCTTATAGTCCTTAATATACTTCATTCTTACTGTTTCCTTCCATTTTGCCATTTTTTATGTCAGTTATATTATTTTGAAACTCCCAATTTGACTGTAAAAGGCATTTCTTTATATTCATTTTTTACCTGTCGCATTACTGTCACCTGCATTTCGTCCTCTGGTTCATATGCCAAGAGCGCATCTACATATTGGGACATATTTTCAATTTTTTGGCTTCCCATTTTGATAATGATATCGCCGCTTTGGATACCTGACTGCATCGCGGGAGAATCCATGCTTATTTCCGTCACGTAAGCGCCGAATGGAACACCCGTCTGTATATTTGCTTCTACCGTAACATTACATGCTTCAATACCAAGATATGCCATCTGCTGTCCGTTAGATAACTTTTCAATCGTTTTTTTCATTTCTGTTATCCCAATTGCTGATATTAGATTTTTCGTATCCTCTTCGTTATAATTCATCCTTATAATGCCAATCACTTTTCCGGTCATATTCAAGAGAATACCGCCAGCATTCTGACTTCCATAGATATCTGTTGTCATCAATTTATATAAATTATCAGTGACACTTATCGGGTTGCCAACAGAAGTCAGCATTCCATAAGCAACTGAATTATTGGTCCCCATAGGAGTCCCAATCGCAATAATTGCACTCCCCGTTAAATTCATAGAATTCGAGCTTCCAAGATCTGCTAACTTAATCGAATCCTTTGTATCTTCACCTATTCCTTCGAGTGGTATGCTGATAATGGATATTCCTATTGATGCATCTGAGGAACGTATCTGGGCGGTGGCTTGTTCTCCATCACAGAATGTCACTTGAATGACTTCCGCCTCCTCTACGGTCTTTTTATCCGCTAATATCAATAATTCCTTTCCGTTATCCGCGAGTATAAGTCCTGATGTCTGTCCTTTACTTTCATATGTATTATTGAACCAGTCTACATCGGATGTTACGCCTGTCACCGTGACCAGGCTCTTCTCACCCTCTTTTGCTATTTCATATAATTTATTATACAAAATTTGATAGTCTTCTACTTCCAGCGTAAAATCTTCTGCGGTACTCTCTTCATTTCCCTTCTCTACATTGGTAGTATTCTCGTTGAATGGAATTTGAATTTCAGACTGTAACATATCCTCCGGAAGCATCTCATTCTCAACCTCTGGGAAAGTCACTTGCTTTGGTCCTTCTTCCGGATATAGCCAATTACTAAAAACAGGTTCCAGTACCAAAAAAGTAACACATGCAATCAAGCCGAAAACAACTGCCATAGAAGCAGTCACCATAGTTTTCTTCACTAACTTCTTACGGTTGATTGGACGCTCCTTTATCTTTTCCCGCATAAATTCGAAGTCCTTATCTGCCAGCAGCTTACCCTCATCGCTTATTTGATTATTCTGGTATTCCTGCTGGTAACGATTCATTTTCTCTTCTAATCTATGTGGTTCCTTTTTATATTCTTCATTTTCATGCATGAAAGTCCCTCCTGCATTCTAGCCATTAGCAAACATGCTTTTGATGTTTTGGTAAACCTTAAGAAAAATGTTTCAGTTCTAAGTATATCATAGTATTTTTTATTTTTCTATGGTATCATGAAACTTGATATTACAATGCATTTAAAGCAGAATTTGGGGAGTAACATGAACGAAAAAGTATTAAAAGTATTAGAATTTCATAAAATTATTACTATGCTATGTGATTGCGCTTCATCTGAACCTGGTAAACAGCTATGTGCGGAATTAGGGCCATCTATAGCATTCGAGACGATAGCAAAAGAGCAGACAGAAACAGAAGATGCCCTTACCCGCCTGTTTCAAAAAGGCAGTATCTCTTTTTCCAACAATAGATGCGTACTATCCTTTATGAAATCATTGGAAATCGGCAGCATCTTATCTGCTGGTGAATTATTGAAGATCGCAAATCTTTTAGAATGTGCTGGCAGGATCAAATCTTATGGACGTAATGAAAAAGATTCTAACAAAAGAGATTCTTTGGATGATTACTTTGACTGTCTGGAACCGCTGACACAACTTAGTACAGAAATACGACGCTGTATCTTATCAGAAGAGGAAATTTCTGATGATGCCAGCGCGGAACTCAAACATATCAGACGCAGTATGACACTTACCAATGAGAAGATCCATACCCAATTGACTAACATGGTGAATCGGAGTTATCGTACTTATCTGCAGGATGCAGTCATTACCATGCGCGATAACCGCTATTGTATTCCGGTGAAATCCGAATATAAAAATCAGGTTTCTGGTATTGTACATGATCAGTCTTCCACAGGATCAACGCTCTTCATCGAGCCTTCTGCTATTGTGGAACTGAATAATCAATTGAAAGCGCTCTCTTTGAAAGAACAGGATGAGATTTCTATCATCCTTGCAAATCTAAGTGTACAGACATCAGATTTCATTGATCAGATCGTCTTAGACCAGAAAACACTTACGAAATTGGATTTTATTTTTGCAAAGGCTTCCCTTGCAATGAAACAAAATGCGACTAAACCAATCTTTAACACGAATCATTATATTAACATACGCAAAGGGCGTCACCCTTTGCTGGACAAAAAAACGGTTGTTCCAATTGATGTGACTCTCGGGAAAGATTTTGATCTGCTTATTGTAACTGGTCCTAATACCGGTGGAAAAACAGTTTCCCTGAAAACAGTTGGGCTTTTTACGCTGATGGGGCAGTCAGGGCTTCACATTCCGGCACTTGACCGTTCGGAGCTTTCTATTTTTACCGATGTTTATGCCGATATTGGAGATGAACAAAGTATTGAACAAAGCTTAAGTACATTCTCCTCTCACATGACAAATATTGTTAAAATACTACAATGCGCAGACGCTGATTCCCTTTGCCTTTTTGATGAATTGGGCGCAGGAACAGATCCAACAGAGGGTTCTGCACTGGCAATTGCCATTCTCAGAAACTTGCATGAACGAGGTATCCGTACCATGGCCACCACCCATTATAGTGAGCTGAAAGTATTTGCGCTTTCGACTCCATTAGTGGAAAATGCCTGTCAGGAATTTGACGTTGATACACTTCGTCCTACCTATCGTTTGCTAATTGGTATTCCAGGTAAAAGTAATGCTTTCGCTATCTCCTCCAAATTGGGATTGCCGGATTCGATCATTGAATCTGCCAAAAATGAAATAAGTGCGGAAGATGAAAGTTTTGAAGATGTTCTTGCTGACTTGGAAATAAGTCGTAAAACAATAGAAAACGAGCGACTGGAGATTGCTTCTTACAAAGAGGAAATTGAAACATTAAAACATCAGTTAACCCAGAAACAAGTTCGTCTTGATCAGGCGAAGGATAAAATCTTGCGAGAAGCCAATGAACAGGCACGCGATATCCTGCAAGAAGCAAAAGACATCGCTGACGAAGCGATTCGCAATTTTCAAAAACATGGTTCTACTCTATCGGTAAAAGATATGGAGCAGTCCCGCCAAAAAGTGCGCAATCAAATAACAGCACGAAATGAAAAGCTGATGCAGAAGTCAGAGAATATAGATAATAGCAATACAAAGCCTTTAAAATTAAAAATTGGTGACAGTGTCCGTATTCTTTCAATGGGTCTGAAAGGGACCGTAAGTTCCCTCCCTGATCAACGCGGTAATCTTTTTGTACAGTGCGGTATTATACGATCTCAGGCAAAAGTAAATGATCTGATATTGATAGAAGACGACGATATAACTAAAAGAACCCCTGGGCGAACCTCTTCCGGCCGTATGAAGATGTCTAAAGCTGCAACGATCTCTACTGAAATCAATCTTCTGGGAAAAACTGTAGATGAAGCTCTCGCTGTACTGGATAAATATTTAGATGATGCATATCTGTCTCATCTGCCTAGTGTCCGGGTAGTACATGGTAAAGGTACCGGAGCACTAAGAAAAGCGGTTCAGGATTATTTAAGAAAATTAAAATATGTAAGTAGCTTCCGATTGGGAGAATTTGGAGAAGGTGATGCAGGTGTCACAATTGTAACATTTAAATAATAGTAGAATCGGCTATGCTGAGGATAGGAGTATCAATGGTAAATAAACAAAAAATATTAATCGTGGACGATGATAATAATATCGCAGAACTGATTTCCTTATATTTAACGAAAGAGTGTTTTGAAACTATGATTGTCAATGATGGGGAATCCGCACTGATAGCTGTAGATTCTTTTCATCCAAATCTTATTCTCTTAGATCTTATGTTACCTGGTATAGACGGTTATCAGGTTTGCCGTGAGGTTCGTGTAAAACACTCAGTTCCCATTATTATGTTATCTGCCAAAGGAGAAGTCTTTGATAAAGTGCTCGGTTTAGAATTGGGTGCGGACGACTATATGGAGAAACCCTTTGATTCAAAAGAATTAGTTGCAAGAACAAAAGCTGTTTTACGCAGATATAAGCCATCGGCTCTTCCAAATCCAAACTCTGATGTGAAAAAGGTGGAGTACCCGGATCTGATTATCAATCAGACTAATTACTCCGTTTTATATATGGGAAAGCCTGTCGATATGCCTCCAAAAGAATTAGAGCTTTTATACTTTCTTGCCTCTTCACCTAACCATGTATTTACAAGAGAACAGTTGCTAGATCAAATTTGGGGATACGAATACATCGGAGATACTCGTACCGTAGATGTGCATATCAAAAGGCTACGTGAAAAGATAAATGATCATCAATCCTGGAAACTATCTACTATCTGGGGAATTGGTTATAAGTTCGAGGTAAGATAGACTCATGAAAAAGACACTTTATTCAAAATTCATATTAGCGTATGTTATTTTTGGCTTTTTTGGCTTTGTCGTTGTAGCAACTTTTGTATCAAGTATGACATATGAACATCTAAAGAGAGAAGAAGCCGATTCTCTCTATAAAGAAGCGACTTTAATTGCCAACACATATGCTACCGATTTGTATAATAACCTAGCTTCAATTGATACGGTACAAAGACAGCTTGATGCGCTCGATACTTATTTGGATGCTTCCATCTGGATCATCAATCCTTCTGGACGCGTTATCCTAGATACGCAAAATCCGATCAACATTGACAGTCCTGTAATTATTAGCAACTTTGATCCTACGATTACCTCTGGATCTTATTATACAATTGGTGATTTTTTTGGGATGTTCAAGCAAGAAAAACTTAGTGTCTTCGCTCCTATTACTGCCAATTTTGAAGTGAAGGGATATGTAGTGATCCATACGGATATTAATCGTATCTATCGATCCAGTGACAGTCTTTTAAGTATTTCTTATATAATGTTAGTAATCCTGTTTTTGCTTTCCCTCATTATACTTATTTTCTTTACAGAAGTCGTTTACCTGCCTTTGCGTAAGATAACTTTAGCGACCGAACAGTTCGCGGGCGGAAATATGTATTATAAATTGCAAGTAGATAGTGAAGACGAAATTGGCTATCTGGCTGCCTCTCTTTCTTATATGGCAAGCGAAATTGCAAGAAGTGAAGAAAATCAGAAAAAAATGGTCGCAAATGTATCTCATGATTTTCGTTCTCCGCTTACATCCATAAAGGGATATCTGGAAGCCATGATCGATGGTACAATTCCACCTGAGATGTCCAATAAATATATGACGATCGTCTTAAATGAAACTGATAGACTTACAAAATTAACAAATAATCTGTTGACTTTAAATAACTTAAATACAAATGGCATGTTGTTAGATAAAACGAACTTTGATATTAACCAAGTCATTAAAAATACGGCCGCTTCTTTTGAAGGGACCTGTAAGGGAAAAATGATTGCGATTGAGTTGGTTTTGACTGCTGAAATAATGATCGTACACGCAGATGTATTGAAAATCCAACAGGTATTATATAATCTTCTGGATAATGCGATTAAATTTAGTAATCGGAATTCTATTATAAAAATTGAGACCTTGGAAAAGCACAGTAAAATTTTTGTCTCCGTAAAGGACAAAGGCATCGGAATCCCAAAAGATAGTCTTAAATTGATTTGGGATCGCTTTTATAAAACAGACCTTTCACGTGGTAAAGATAAAAAAGGTACCGGCCTGGGACTTTCCATCACAAAAGAAATTATTCATGCACATGGAGAAAATATTAATGTGATCAGCACAGAAGGGGTCGGCTCTGAATTCATTTTTTCTTTGCCTAAAGTAGAGGATGATGACTGATAATGCCAAAGGTGCACGCCGTAACGTCTCATAACGTTATGGTGTGCACCTTTGGTTAGGTACTTATTTAATCATTCTTCCAATGTAAATGATGCAAATCACCCTGCATCTGCATATGAGAAAAATGGTTCTGACGCAACGCTTCATACAGTACAATGGAAACGGAATTTGACAAATTCAAAGAACGTATTTTAGACAACATAGGAATCCGAATACAATGTTCTTCATTTTCTATAAGTATCTCCTCAGGAATCCCTGCACTTTCTTTGCCGAACATAATATAATCGTTTGAACGGTAAGTGACATCCGTATAAACATGTTTTGCTTTGGTCGTTGCCATCCATATGCATGCATTTGGATTTTTTTCTAAAAAATCTTCATAATTGATATATCTGTTTACCTGTAAATGCTCCCAGTAATCCATCCCTGCTCTTTTTATCTCTTTCTCATTCAGACGAAATCCAAGTGGTTCAATTAGATGTAATCTGGTATCTGTAGCGACACAGGTACGTCCGATATTACCAGTATTTGCTGGTATTTCAGGTTGATATAAAACTATATTCAACATACTCGTTCCTTTTCATGTTATCTTTTTTGTTCCTCACGTAATTTTTCCACAAATTTAGAGAATCTTCCTATTGCCAGCTTTAAATCTTCCATCGAATATGCATAAGATATACGAAGAAATCCTTCTCCGCATTGACCGAATGCTGTTCCAGGTACAACTGCTACTTTCTCTTCCTCTAAAAATCTGGTTGCAAATTCGTCAGAAGTCATTCCAAACTCTTTGATAGAAGGAAATACATAAAAAGCTCCAAATGGTTCAAAGCACTCCAGATTCAATTCCCGAAACACATGCATCAGATAACGCCTTCTCTGGTTATAGGCCTCTTTCATTTTCCGAACATCTTCATCCCCATTTTTTAGCGCTTCCACAGCCGCATACTGACTTGTTGTCGGAGCACACATAATTGCAAATTGATGAATCTTAACCATTTGCTCTATGATTTCTTCTGGTCCACATGCATATCCTAATCTCCATCCTGTCATAGCATATGCTTTCGAAAAACCATTGATTAAAATCGTTCTTTCTTGCATTCCAGGAATACTTGCGATGGATACATGATCCTCTGCATAGGACAATTCTGAATAGATCTCATCGGAAATGACAAACAGATCTCTTTCAATCACCACTTTGGCAACTTCTTCTAAATCTTTCTTCTCCATAATCGCACCTGTTGGATTGTTGGGGAACGGTAAAATCAATACTTTTGTCTTATCTGTTACTGCATCTATTACTTCCTTAGCCGTCAGCCGGAATTGATTCTCATGTTTCAATTCAATGATTACAGGTCTACCGCCTGCAAGAATGGTACATGGAACATAAGAAACATAACAAGGCTGAGGGATCAGTACTTCGTCTCCCGGCTCCAGCATAGCACGTAAACCGATATCAATCGCTTCCGAGCCGCCCACGGTAACAATGACCTGCTTATTACAGTCGTATTCCAAATTATGTTTTCTGTTTAAATAGTTACAAATTTCAATTTTAAGATCCTTTAGTCCTGCGTTAGAAGTATAAAAAGTACGGCCTTTTTCCAGAGAATACATGCCTTCATCCCGAATATGCCATGGTGTATCAAAATCAGGTTCTCCCACACCTAGAGATATCGCATCTTTCATCTCGCTTACAATGTCGAAAAACTTTCTGATACCAGATGGTTCGATGTCAACCACTTTCTGAGATAGCGGATTTCTCATGGTGTAATTACCATCCTTTCATCAAAATGTTTTTTTTCAAGGATCGTTCCATGATCTTTATACTTTTTAAGGATAAAGTGTGTCGCTGTACTTAATATAGATTCTTGTGTTGATAATTTATCCGATACAAAATTAGATATTTCTTTCAGTGTCTTACCTTCTAATATTACCAGAAGGTCATATCCTCCTGAAATCAGATAGGTAGCATGTACCTCAGGATATTTATAGATTCTTTCTGCAATGCTGTCAAATCCATGCCCCCTTTGCGGAGTAACACGTACTTCGATCAATGCAGTAACTTTATCAATATTGGTCTTTTCCCAGTCAATTAACGTATGATATCCACAAATGATACCTTCTTTTTCCATAGTAGCAAGCTCATTTACCACATCAATTTCTTCTACTCCCAGAATAACTGCTAATTCTCTAAGGTCTATGCGGCTGTTCTTCTCAATGACCATTAATAATTCTTCTCTCATAATAAATGCTCTCCTTTTATAATTTATAAATCTCGTCAGTCCTCGGCGGTTCTAAAAACCGTTTTTCACCATCATTTATAACGACTCTGTCATTACTATCTGTTATGGTGCCGACAATACTTGCCTTAATATTTTCTTTTTCCAAAGCTCTGACCAAATCGTACCCATTGTCTGTTACCATGATAAGAGAACCGGATGATACCATCTGATAAGGATTAATATCAAATAATTCACATACTTCGATTGTCTCTTGTCTAATCGGTAACTTCGATAAATCGATTTCAAGTCCAACGCCTGAACTCTCCGCAATCTCCCAAAGTGCTCCAAATATACCGCCTTTCGCGACATCATGCATCGTCCTGACGCCGGACCTAATGGCGGTGGCAGCCTCTGGTATAATAGACAACATTTGTCTGAAGGTCTGCGCTGAATGCACCAGAAAATTTGGATATTTTGCCTGTAATTCTTTTTCTTTTTCCCATGCGATCAAAGCTGTCCCCTCTAATCCAATCCATTTACTGACCACGATATCCTGACCTGGTACTGCACCTTTGGTAGCAGCCACCTCATTTTTCTTCACTTTTCCTACACCAGTTATCGTGATAACGGGATAACTGACGGCTCGGGTCACCTCTGTGTGCCCTCCTATGATCTGAATCTTCAGTGCCGCACATTCGGCTTCTATGTTACTCATCATGTTCTTCAAATCAGACTCATAAGCTGTCTCAGGTAATAACAGAGACAACATTATTCCTATCGGTCTGGCACCCGTCGCCGCAAGGTCATTTATGACTGCGTAAACAGCATAACATTCCATATCTTTACCGGTTACGATTACCGGATCTACCGTCAATGCCATGACTTCGTTATCTGATAACGCTAAAATGGCGCAGTCTTCTCCTATGCCTGCGCCAATAATTACTTCTTCTCTTACGGTATGAATCTGCTTTAAAACAGAACGTTTTAATACGCTTTCTGATATTTTCCCGCTTTTCATTTCTTATCCTCTGTCAGAACTCTTTATCTGTTTCAAATAACTGTTTATTCTACAGCCCCTGGGTCTGTTATCACCGGCGGTACTTCTTCTGGAGCAACAGGTGTTCCATCTGGTAGCGAATCCGTTGGTGATACCGTTGTAGAAGCCTGATATGCTGCGATAATACTTTTAACATAGTCAATACTACCTGTCGCGATTGCTGCCTGCATCGCGTTAGTAACTGCCGGATCTGCACTGGCAACTCCTACTGTCGCCGTCTTAGGTGTCATCTGATAACTGCTTTTATTTACTTCTGTTCTGCTTACTTCTTCTCCATTTTCTTTCACAATTTTCCACAACTTTGCTACATATCCGATATGTGCTGATTGTACATCAATGGTACCTACCTGAGCGGATGCATTCGCAATAATTTTTTCTCCCTGAGGTTCTGTCTTTTTTAAGACCTCGCTCTCATAGGTTACAGTCCTGTTCGGATCTCTTGTTTCAACGCCATAAATGGTAAACGAGAGTTTTTTATCGGATGTTGTATAGCCTTCAATATAAATTGGATATTCCGTTGAATTCGTGAATTTAAAATCTTTAGAAGTTCCCGAAATTGCAGCATCTGCCGAAGGATCTACGTAGGATACGATCATAGAATGATTAAAACGTTCGTCAACCTGTAATTCTGCCTTTAAAACTGCATTATATAATGTTGTTGACACCTGACAAATTCCGCCGCCAAGACTTTCAACAACCATTCCATTCAAATAAGAACCTGCCATATGGTAGCCATTCTCCTGTGTAAATGGGCTTACCTTTTCGTATGTAGAAAAACTATCTCCAGGATATAATGTTGTCCCATTTATAAGATTACAACCATTTGCAACATTAGCACTTCTGTCAGAACCGGAAGTATGATAACTTGTAGTAAAAGATCCTATGACATCCTTTACTTTACTTAACTCTTCCTCCGTTCCCTTTGGTTTATCAACTTTTGTCACCAGACTGATGACACCATCTTTATGATTCCATTCATTATTGATATAAGACTCAATGGCCTTCAGGGATTCATTGACCTCTACTTGGTGGCCTTCCTGACCTGGCTCTATGATAAATTTTCCATTTTCTCTTTTTAATGTTGCATCCACTGCTTCTAAATGAAAATCACTACATTTTTCATTTAATAAAGTTTCCGCTACTTTCTTGTCAATGTCAAATGTGACTTTAAAAACTTTATTTTCATATTCCAAATCTTTTTTGGCTTTGTATCTTTGAATGATATTTCCTTTGATGCCGTATCCAGAAGCCTCTTCAATTATATTTGGATTATTCCATGTAAGTCCTAATTCTGATGCTTTTACATCAAAACTATTATCTTGACCTATGTTTAATGTAATTTTAGTCTCCTCAAGGGATGCCACATATTCATTGATCTTATTTGTGGCTTCTTCTTCTGTCATACCCGAAATATCAATATTATCAACATAAATACCCTTTTGAATAATTGATGTTTCAGAGGCCAGTACAGGTATATTTAATAGGTAAAAACATACCAGCACAAAGGTTAACTTGATTACCCTACTACCTAACTTTTTCATAACTACTCCTATTCTACTTCTCAAACACTTCATGTACAAGCATTGACATCTGCTGTTTATTTATGTATAAATTACTTAGACACCGGCACCTAATACAGACAAAAGCATCGGTAGCACCATCGCAACTACCAATATTATGATAATGATAGCTGATATAATTCTCTTTGATTTTTTATTATTCATGTTAAACATACATATCCTCATTTCATAGTAAACGTTTTCATCGCGATGTCCAAAATATACTATGTGCATAGCAATTATACATGCATAAATTAGAATCCACTGAAAGGATATTATATATGAAATTCCCCTTTTTTGCAAGTTCTATTGTATTTATCATTTGGCTTACCTATCAGCTCAAAAAGTATGAACATATTGATAAAAAGGCGCAGGATAGATTTTGGGACAAAGAAAACAAGGCAAATTCTGTCAGAAAAAAATCGTTGGTAAATCTATCCTATGTAAGAATTCCTATTGAGACACTGCCAATGGATCTTTTGCCTGAAAATGAAATCATGATGGATATCTATAAAACAATTACTCTATTAAAAGATAAAAAAATCGTGAATTTTACGGGTTACTCAAATACAGATTTAAAACTAAAATACGGCGCTCCTAATATAACGTCGCTGACAGAATACGATCAAAATTATACGCTACTGGTTAGAACACTTCAAAAATGGGCTGAATTATTATATAAAAATAATTATGTAGATGCCTGTAAATCCGTACTTGAATTTGCAATTTCTACTCGTACAGATGTGAGCAAAACATATAAATTACTTGCAGATATCTATTTTTCCGAAGGAAATTTTGACGGAATCCGCAGTTTATATGATACTGCTTTAACTTTAAATTCCGTTATGAAAAATGCTATCGTCCGTACTTTGAAAGAATCTTATCTGTATAACGACTAGCTTCATTCTTGGTCAAGTACTCTACTTGATAGTCTACAACTAATTTATGCTTACAAATGAGTTCATATAACCTTTCTTTCTGTTGTTTGGTTATGGGACTCTCTTTTTTTACTTTGTAGACCAGGTCACTCTTCCTAAATTCTGTTTGTTTGTCCATTCCTGCCGTAAAAAATAAATGGCACATTTTCTGATAAAGTTCATGTGTTGCTCTAGCATCCTCCAAAGCACGATGCTCTCGTATTGGGATCCCAAAGTAATGACATAGAAAACCTAGATTTCTGCTCTTAAGATTGTTCAAATATTTTCTTGCAATTAAAAGTGTATCAATTCCTTGCTTTTCAAATGTCATGCTCTGGTTTACGGCCACTCTTTTGATAAAAGAATAATCAAATAGGATACGATGTCCCAGCAATGGGAAATCTCCTAGAAATTCCAGCAAACTGCTCATGACTTCTTCTATCCCAGGTGCGTTCTTCAGTTCTTTGTCTGTAATACCCGTAAGTGATTTTGTTTTTTCTCCTAACTGTATATAGGGATTCACCAATGTGCAATACTCTTCTGCTACTTCACCATGTATTACTTTTACAGCTCCTATCTCAATTATTTTATCGATTTTAGGATTCAGTCCAGATGTTTCCAAATCCAGGCAGATATAATCATTCATCATAATTCCAGATCTCTTTTCTTCTATTTACGCGTTTTCTTTCCGTTTCTTCGTTCCTTCTTATAAGATGGACAATGCTCCGCCAAGAAACACTCCTGACAGCGAGGAGAACGAGCCACACAAATCTCTCTTCCCAATTTTATGATGTGAATATTATAGATAATCCAATGATCTTTGGGCAGTACCCTCATTAAATCAAATTCTATCTTCACCGGATCTTCTTCTTTGGTCAGTCCCAGCTTTTTTGATATTCTTTTTACATGAGTATCTACGACGATACTCGGCTCTTGAAAGATATTCCCCCTAATGACATTAGCCGTTTTTCTGCCAACTCCGGGGAGTGTTATTAATTGATCTAGTTCACGAGGTACTTTTCCCCCATAATTCTCTATTAACTCTTTGCAGCAAGCAATAATATTCTTAGCCTTATTATGGTAAAAACCAGTCGTATAAATATCTTTTTCTAATATATGCAAGTCCGCTTTCGCAAAATCTTCCACATTTTTATATTTCTGGAATAAATCTTTTGTAACTATGTTGACCCTTGCATCTGTGCACTGCGCACTTAGTATTGTCGCAATCAGTAACTCTTCAGGAGTCTCATGATCCAGATAGCATTTATAAGTACTTCCATAATTATTGTCAAGCAGATCTAATATTGTCTGTGTATGTTTTGCAATGGCCATAAACTTGTCCTTTCATTGCACAAGCACTGTCCTTGCCTGATATGTCAAGGGATTTCTTACCCGATAGTCAAATAAGACAAGTTGTTCCTGTGAAAGCAACCTCTGTATTTTTGTGGCATCTTCTTCCCATACTGGATAGCTAAATGCCTCCATATGTGTCATTTTACTCATTTGTCTGGCATTATATTGTTTATATTCTGGTAACAGCTGATGTGTGTTTTCTTCCTTTTGATAAAACTTTAGAAGTTTTTCCTTCCAAACACTCATATCTCTGGCAAAATCTGGTCTGCTCTTTAAATTCTCTCTCAAATACATATCATAAGTCAAAAGTTCATGATATAACGCTTGTCTTTTTGTATCTACTAGAACCGCAAATTCCAGTAAAATATGGTATCGATAGGTTCTGGCAGGGCTATTTACAAAATATCCTTTCTGTTCATAAAACTCTGCTAATGCTTCAAACATAGCAAATGGGGTTCTAAAATTTAATATAAGAACAGGAATGGTTGCTGTGAATTGATTACTGTTATAGTATAATTCTACCATTTCTTCAATTCCTTTTAAACGCAACACTTCTTCATACGGAAGCCATTTGGAATATAGCAGTTCATATGGTGGCTTACTGTTATATACGATACCATATTCTTCCGCTTTTTCATGCATCCGTGATCCTTTTAATACCTTTAAGAATCCGAGCTGCAATTGTTCTGGTTTCAGTCTATAGACATCATTAAAGGATTTGGCAAAACTTTCATAATCTTCAAATGGAAGTCCGGCAATCAGGTCTAAATGTGTATGTATATTGTTACCTGATTGGATATTCCTTACCACTTCTTGTAATTGTTCAAACTCTACGTATCGATTGATCGCTTTTAATGTGTGGGGATTTGTTGTTTGGACTCCTATTTCTAATTGTACAAGGCCACAGCGCATACTATTTAGTAATTTAATTTCTTCTTGATTTATGATATCGGCTGATATCTCAAAATGGAAGTTCGTAATTCCATTATCATGTTCTTTTAAATACTTCCAAATCTGCATGGCATGCTTGTGATTACAATTAAATGTTCTGTCTACAAATTTTACCTGCGTTACATTATGATCCAAAAAAAATTGCAATTCTCTTGTTACAATAGAACTATTTCTCAATCTTACTTTTTTATCAATGGAAGACAAACAATAACTGCATCGGAACGGGCATCCACGGCTGGATTCATAATAGATGATCCTATTTTCGAACTGATGTAGGTCTTCATATAAGAACGGCATTTTACTCAGGTCCGTAAGCGGACGTGGTGCATGCATTCCCTTTTTTGTCGCGATTCCTTTAATATCCTCCATTGCGATACTGCCCTTAATATAATGACGCATAAGATCATTAAAAGTTTCTTCGCCTTCACCTATCATGACTCCAGACAACATCGGAAGATTCTCTAAGACATTCTCTGCATCATAAGATACCTCAGGACCGCCCACCCATATCGGAATTTTAGGCAGCACTTTATGCAGTTCCACGATAATTTCCTGAATCATAGACCAATTCCAAATATAACAGGAAAAAGCTGCTACATCGGGTTTTTTCTTAAAAATATCAGCTAGTATGTGTGACTTTAGATGATTGACCGTGTATTCTGCTATCTCTATCTGTTCCTTGTAATCATCAGAATAAGCACGTATACTGTATAATCCTGGATTGGAGTGTATATATTTTGCATTGACCGCAATTAATAAAAATTTCAATTCTGCCTCCTAATTAGTAAAATAACTATTCACATATTGAACAAGCTGCAGCTTATATAGCCCTCGGTCCATCACCGATTTCTACAACATAAAAATCCGCTTCATATCCCATTTTCTTTTGATATGCTTCTCCAACCGTTGCAATAAAATGATCAATTACTTCCTCTTTTACGATACTGACTGTACATCCGCCAAATCCGGCACCCGTCATTCTGGAACCAATGACACCATCTATTTTCCAAGCTTCTTCGACCAATGTATCCAATTCGATCCCTGTAACTTCATAATCATCCCGCAAAGAGACATGAGATGCATTCATAAGCTCTCCAAACAATGTAACGTTATGATCCTTAAGTGCTGCTACCGCTTTTATCGTTCTCTGATTTTCATACACTGCATGTTTTACTCGTTTCATACGTACTACGTCTTTGATCGCCGATTTATATTCCTCGAACTGTGTTTCTGTGAGATCGCCAAGCCCTTTTATTCTTATCACCTGCTGCAATTCTTCTAACGCTTTTTCACACTCTGCACGTCTTTCGTTATATTTGGAATCGCCAAGACCTCTCTTTTTATTGCTACAAGATATTATGATCTTTGTACCCTCCAATTTAATAGGTGCATATGCAAAAGAAAGATCTGCCGTATCCAGGAAAATCGCATGATCCTTTTTGCCCATCGCAATTGCAAATTGATCCATAATACCGCAATTCACACCATTGAACTTATTTTCTGAAAATTGACCGATCAGTGCCAGATCCTGATTCGAAATTTCCTGTAAATTATAAAATTCTCTTAAAATATACCCTGTTAATACTTCTATAGAAGCAGAAGAAGATAGCCCTGATCCGTTTGGTATATTACCGCACAATAATAAATCCATGCCAAAAGAAATGTCATATCCTCTTTCCATGAATGCCCATATAACACCTTTTGGATAGTTTGTCCAATCTGCCTCCTTTTCTGGTTTTATATGTTTAAGACTGGACTCCAGAATCCCAAGATGGTCAAAATTCATGGAATAAAAACGTAACTTGTTATCACTTCTTTTCCTAACTGCTGCATATGTACCAATCGTTAATGCACATGGAAATACATGACCCGCGTTATAATCTGTATGCTCTCCTATTAAATTCACTCTTCCTGGTGCAAAATAGGTCTTTACACCATTACTATCCCCAAATATTTCCGTAAATTTCGTAACTATAGTTTCTTTCATTACCAATACTCCTTTACACTATGAAAAACAGCATTATATTCTAACTCATTATATCCAATATAACTTAAGATATCTATATTCCTTTGTTGCTAAAACCTGTCAAAATGTTAGATACTTGTTTAATGTCTTTAATAACACGCTTCTATCTGTATTATTTTATCATTTGTTGTCAGTTTTCTCAAATATGTATCCAATATTTTCTGTTTGTTATCTTACATTATTGACATTTTAATTAATACAGATATTATAAAATTAAGAAGACCAATCATTAGCATGATATGCTACTTTAAAATTAAGAGGATAAATCTATGGAGAGAATTATCACTACTACCGCTAAAGTAAAAGAAAATAATAAAGAAGTAATCAAAAATGCATTGATCCGTATCGGACAAGGTACCAAGATTATGGTTGCGAAAGAAACGGGCTTAAGCGTTGCTACCTGCAATACACTATTAAATGAATTGGCCCGTTGTGGGGAAATTTTGGAAGTAAATACAGAAAAAAGACCAAGCGGTGCAGGCAGACCCAGTAAAACTTACCGACTAAATAACCAGTTATCTCTGGTATGTTGTCTTAGCCTTTATGCCGAGGAACGTAAACAATACATCGGCTATCAGATTATTGATCTGATGAGCAATCGTATAGCAGAAAAAACAATGCAGGAAACAAATCTGGATTATAAGGCCATTCATGATCTTATTGCATATCTTTTACAGGAATATTCTAAGATACAAATTATTAGTATTGGCATATCTGGTACTCTTGACTCTGCTCAAACTATTGAAACCTGTGATATAACTTCTTTGGTGGGTGAAAATCTGATTAAAAATATCAAGAGAGACTTCTCATTGCCCGTTGTCATGGATAACCGTATGAGCCTGATTGCTTATGGACTATATCGGCAAAAAACAAAGAGTCCTTTTAGCAGTGTTATTGCTTTGAAATTTGACGATGATAAATGCCAGGAATCGGGTATTATCATAAATGGAGATATTATTCATGGAAGAAGTAATTTTGCAGGTAATATTTCCTGCCTGTCTTTACAACCAGAAAATACACGACGATTGCTTCATGTAACCCCTAAGATAAGTCATGAGGAACAGATCGCAAAGGCCATGAGCCTATTTATCGCTGTATTAAATCCCGATGTGATCATGCTTACCGGAAAAAGTATCAGTATCACATTAATCGGGCCTATCATAGATGCCTGTAAAAAAATAATTTCCGAAAAGCATATACCAGAATTGACATTTGCGCAAGATACCAGTTCTTATTACTTCGAAGGGCTAAAGGAAAGGGCTCTTTGTTGCCTGAACAGCTAATCCTCCTACCCGCTTCTCAAGCTTTTTTATGTAGGCCAAATAACTAATTAGGAGAATACTATCCGCACCAATCCATGCAAATATCTCTCCCCAGAAAACACCCGTCTTTCCTATGAACTTTGTTAGTACAAGTGCACATCCTACTCGCATTATCAGTTGTGCGATACTGGATATCATTGGTATTAGAGTATTTCCCATTCCCTGAATACATGCACGTATGATATATAGTAAATAAAGTAGTGGAAAAAAAAACGCTAGTATACTAAGAAATTGATATCCTATTTGTAAGATATCCTGTTCTGACACCGGATCTGCTACAAGGAACCAAGATAGTATTATTTTACCTAAAAATATCATAATTACTGACATTCCATAAGCTGTTATCACTCCGATCCAATTTGCAGCGCGTAATCCTTTTCTAACTCTATGTAATAGCCCAGCGCCCAAATTTTGTGCCGTATAGGAAGACATGGCATAGCCAAAAGAAGACGCAGCTATTTCCAGCAATCCATAAAGTTTATTTGCTATGGTATATCCGGCAATGAATAGTATTCCAAACCCATTTATTACAGATTGTACGAGTAATCCACCTATTGCGGTGATTATATTCTGTAGCCCGAGCGGCACTCCAAGCTTTAGTTCTGTCAGGCAGATATCTTTGTCAAATAAATATTCGTGACTTTGCGTAGGAAGAAGGTCTATCCCTTTTAATTTGGCAACACAAAAAACAGCTGCAAAGATCTGTGCTATAATAGTTGCAACAGCTGCTCCGTTTATGCCCCAATCAAATGCAACAATAAATAATACATCTAAAACAATATTACAGATGGATGCCGCTAACATTGCCAGCAAGGGGGTTCTGCTGTTTCCAAGTGCCCTCAAAATTGATGCAGACAAATTATAACAGAATGATACGGGTATTCCCAAATACAAGATCCCTAAGTAACTTTTAGATAATGCCAAAATCCCTTCCGGCGTTCTTAAGAAGAGCAACAACGGATTTAAGATTAATTGCCCCGTTACCGCGAGGATTATAGCTCCAATCATTGCCAGATAAATTGCATTTATGATTGATTTTCGGAGCATCCCATACTCGGATGCTCCAAAATATTGTGCCATAATAACAGAAAATCCATGAGTAATACCTGCAATAGAACCAAACATGATAAATGTCAACCACTCTGTTGCCCCAAGTGCTGCTAAGGCATTCACTCCCAAAAAGCGCCCAACGATAGCAGTATCAACCACGGTATATAATTGTTGAAACATATTTCCCACCATTAAAGGTACTGCAAATGTCAAGAGTAATGTTCCGGGCCTCCCGACTGTCATATCCTTAGTATTCATTCTAAGCACCCTTTCAACATATCATAACTGGTGGCAAACTTAGTTACAGGCTTCCTGAAATTTTTTCCAGATCTCTGCATGCAGATCTTCCGCTTCCTGATTGATATTTTGAATAATTTCACCATCCGTTACCGTAGCAGGCAATACGATATTATCTTTTATATCTTCCGAAATATAGCTTTCTGCTGCCTTATTGGTACAATAATAGCCAAGATTTTCAAAGCAGGCAGCAGATACTTCTGGTTGTAAGATATAATTCAGAAAGGCATTTGCAGCATCCGCATTTGGAGCCTGGGAAGGAATAAATCCTGCCATAATACCAAATCCCAAGCCTTCTTTTGGATAGCATACAGATAGATTCGGATTTGCTTCCAATGCCTGATTTACTTGTGAAGTATATAGAAAGGCCGCACTCACCTCACCGCTTACGATGTAATCCTGAGTATTACTGTCACTGATCAGACGAATGTTCGGGGCCAATTCCAACATCTTGTCACCTGCTTTTTGAATGACCGCAAGATCTTCCGTATTAAAGGATTCTCCCAATGTCTTCAGTGCAATACCGTTCATAACACGGTAATTTCCAATAATTGCAATATTATCCTCCAATGCTTTATTCCATAAATCTTCATAACTTTTAATTTCAAATCCAACTGCCTCTTTATCATATACGATCAAAGGGATTCCCGCTCCGTAAGGAACCGTATATTCATCATTCTGATCATAAAATTGTCCTTGATAAAGAGGATTAATATTACTAAAATCAGGAATTTGTTCCTTATTCAATTTCTGAACAAGACCCTCTTTGATTGCCAGTTCAATAATATAATCATCTGCTATCACAAGATCATAATCGCCGCCTTTTGTTTCTTCCAGTTTAGCTAACATATCTTCATCATAATCGAAATTAGAATAATTTATTTTAACACCAGTCTCTTTTGTAAATCCATCCAGTACTTCCTGCGGAAACATGCCATCCCATGTATATAAATTTAATTCCCCTGATAGGGAAACCGAACTTGCGTCTTCAGAATTGGTATCCGCTTCTGTAGTTCCCACTACTTCCTTAGTACCTTCGTTTTTTGCTCCACTGCTGTTACCACATCCGGTAAGTACTCCCGCAATCATAGCAACACCTAAAATCATAGCTACCATTTTTTTCTTCATTTCTCTCCTCATTTCTGCGCTTTTATTGCGCTCTTTATTCTAGCTTTATTTTATATTCTTATCCTCTTTTCCGATTTTGTCTGATAAGAATACAAGTAAAATCGTAACACCCAAAATAACAGTCGCCAAAGCATTTATCTCTGGAGTAATTCCGGTTTTCAATTTTGTATATATTTTAATCGGCAATAGATTTACCTTAGGACCTGTTACGAATATACTAATGACGACATCATCAAAGGACATTGCAAATGACAGCAATACCCCAGACAGGATCGCAGGAATCAACTGTGGCAGTACAATATCACAAAAAGTTCGGATTTGAGAAGCCCCCAGATCTCTTGCAGCCTCCTCCAGACTCTTATCCATTCCTATCAGTCGGGCACTCACCATAATAAATAAATAGGGAACACAGAAGGTCGTGTGCGCGATTACCAGAGTCAACATTCCAAATGGAAGTCCCATAACAGAAAAAATAGCCAGAAATACCATTCCCAGGATGATCTCGGGTATCATCAACGGGAGGGTAGAAAGGTAAGATATGACCTCATTAAAGCGATTTGTTGTCTTATGCATGCCTACTGCCCCAAGTGTTCCGATCACGACTGCCAAAAGACTGCTGGATAGGGCCAGAATAATACTATTGAACAACGCTTCTTTAATCTCGCGATCCTTCCACAATATTTCATACCAGGTCAGACTGAATCCCCCCCAAACAGAAGAGATCTTAGAAGCATTAAACGAATAAAATACCGTTACTATAATGGGTATATACATTAAAAATAAAATCATTGCTAAATATAGGGCAGGTAATTTTCTTTGCCTTTTCTTTTTTTTCATACCAGCCCCTCCAAATCTTTTGTGCGGAAAAGCTTTCGATAAATACTAATCAATATCGATGTCAGAACCATAAGTACAACAGACAATGCCGCAGCAAAAGGAAGATTTCGTCCCTTCGTAAGCTGCTCCTGAATCACACTTCCGACTAATACGATTTTATTTCCACCAAGAATATCCGCAATAAAAAACAATCCCATGGATGGTATAAATGTCAATATAATACCAGACATCAATCCCGGCAATGTAAGCGGGAAAGTGATCGTCCAGAAAGCTTTTGTTCTGCTTGCTCCCAGGTCTCTGGAAGCTTCAACCAAATTCCAATCCATCTTTTCCACACTTGCGTATACGGACAATATCATAATTGGTAATAATGCATAAACCATTCCTGTCGTGACCGCCGGATAGGAGTACAATAATTTTAATGGTTTTTGCGTGATATGCAGTTTCATAAGTATGATATCCAGAACCCCATTGCTGCGGAACAATATAATCCATCCATACAGACGGATCAAAGAACTGGTCCAAAAAGGTATCATAAGGAGCAACATCATTCTTTTTTTCCATTTCTCGTTTAACTGCCCCATATAATAACCAAATGGATAACCCAGAAGTATGATCATACCCGTAGATAAAAAGGCCAGTTTTAAAGACTCTTTAAAAGTATTTAAATAAAGAGGCTCCAGTATTTTTTTATAGTTCTCCATGGTAAAGTCCATCACCACGCCCCACACTTCCGCACGGCTCATAAAGCTCAATATCACCATATAAATAAGGGGCAATGCCACAAATAGCATAGTAAATGCATAAATCGGAATCATGGTGAGGATAATCCACCTGTTGTGTTTCTTCTTCCTCATTTAACTAACTCCTAACATGCGTTTCATAGATGCCTTGAACTTTTGAATTTTCTATAAAGTTCGCAACAAATTCTGTCGCAGGTGATTCATAAATTTCTTTGGGTGTACCAATTTGTTCTATCCTGCCTTCGTTCATTACTACAATTCTATCTGACATGGCAGCTGCTTCCTCCTGATCATGTGTAATATAGATAAATGTAATATGTAATTTTTTTTGCAAACGTTTTAACTCTACCTGCATTTGCCTTCTTAACTGCAGATCAAGTGCACCAAGCGGCTCATCCAGTAACAGTATCTTAGGATTATTGATAACAGCTCTCGCAATCGAAACTCTTTGCTTCTGTCCGCCACTCAGTTCTGACGGTTTCCGTTTTTCATACCCTTCCAGTTGTACAAGAGACAAAGCCTCTCTTACACGCTCTCTGATTTGTGCTTTCGGTACATTTTTTATTTTTAATCCATAGCCAATATTATTCTCTACGGTCATATGGGGAAATAGTGCATAATTTTGAAAAACTGTATTTACCATCCTTTGATCCGGTTCGTAAGTTGTAACATCTTCACCTTGCAAATAAACAGCGCCTTCATCTGCGTCCTCAAGACCAGCTATGATTCGGATTGTTGTTGTCTTTCCACATCCCGAAGATCCTAGAATGGTAATAAACTCGCCCTCTTCCACCATCAGATCGATTCCCTTTAAGACTTCTATCTCGTCAAATCTTTTTTTTAAGTGCCTTAATTCTAAAATAGGAACTCCCATTTTTGATCCTGCCTTTCTTCCTTTTATTTTATATACTATACCACAAAAATAGATTGCATACAATCAAATTTACTATATTTAATTTCTGTTCCTATATCACATATTCTATCGTTTCTATTGTCTGTCGTGTTTTTGTATTGTAAATCAGCATACATTCCCGTTGATGCAACTTGCCTAGCGCATAATCGATATCACTCTCTCGATTCAGAACTTCATATGCAATTTTACGGTTTCTTTTTTTAGGTTGATTCGTTACCATATGGATTCCTTTATCCTTAAAGGGATTCTTTCTGTAATAGGGATCAAATGCAGATACTATTTTACCATCCATCCCAGTCAGTAGTATATAATGCCAGCAGCCCAACATCACACGAACAACTGCCACACCTCCCTGCTGCAGACATTCCCCAATGCGACTATTCTCACCGATATAGACTTCCCTTCCGTTTACCATCTCGCATTGAATCGGCCATTTTTTAACTTTTCCAAAATGATTCAGCCAATTAGCCAAAAACATCATTGCCATTCCGGTCGTCCCGTTTTTATATGCTTCTCCGCTCTCATTATAGCAATCAAGACAATATTGCATAATATTTTTAATAACATCCGGATAGATCTCTTCTCTCGGAAATAAATAATTAATGGCATTAATGACTGTTGTTGGTCCACAGTCAAATTCTGTCGATTGATAATTAAGTGGATTCTTCATATGACATTCTCCTAACCGTACCGTATTTTAAACTTATATTTCGCTTTTTATTAATTCCAAAACTACTTGCGCACTCTTAAGTAGCTCTTTGATATCCGTATATTCCTGACACGAGTGTACCTGTTCCATGCCGCAGGCTAATACAATCCCTTGTATTCCATGTTTTACAAGATTATTATTATCGCTGCCTCCAAGCGTTGTTATTAATTTCATATCTAAATCCAGTGTTTGGCATACTTGTTGAAATCGTTTAATTACATTAGAATCGCTTTCAATACTATATGAGATACAGCCTATCTTTGTTTCTATATCATAAGACGCATGGCTTTCCTTTGTTACCTCTTTTAATAAATTCTCTAAAATCGTAATCTGCTTCTGTGCTTCCTCATGTTGTAAACTTCTGACTTCCCCCATAAACACACATTCTTCGGAAACTATATTGGTACTTATCCCACCTTGGATCTGACCCACATTCAAGGTGGTCTCATCATTCAGCCGTCCCTGTTGGAGCCTAGATATGACGTTGGAAGCTATCTGAATCGCATTAATTCCCTCCTCCGGTGCAAACCCTGCATGAGATGCCTTGCCCTGTACTGTTACTGTAAAAGAAAGTAACGTAGGAGCTTTTATTGCAGCCGTTCCGATCTTACCGCTTAAATCCAACACATATGCCTGTTTTGCTTTTACTTTATGATAGTCAAACACTTCACTCCCCTTCAGATATGCTTCCTCCCCAATGGTAAACAGGAGCTCTACATCCCTATGCTGAAGTTGATTCTCCTTTATTACCGTAAACGCTTCCAATATCGATACAAGACCTGCATTATCATCCGCTCCTAATACCGTTGATCCATCACTTACAATGAGTCCGTTTTCTTTCATGGACGGTTTAATTCCATTTCCAGGTGCAACCGTATCCATATGAGCCGAAAGAAGAAGGGGTTCTCCCTGCATAGTACCTTTTTTATATGCATACAGATTTCCGGCATTTCCATTATAAAATTTGCCAGCGTTATCTTCTTCCACTTCAAATCCTAGTTCTAGTAATCTTGATTTTAAATAATCCGCTTTTTCCCTCTCTTCAAAACTATGTGCATTTATTCCTGAAAGTATAAAGAATTCTTTTAATAAACGTTCTTTATTTACTAAATATCCCATAATATAACCTCTCCAATCATTCCCTAGTTATCCGATAGAAATTATTACTTTTTGTTATCTTACCTTCCATTTTACTATTTGTCAATCTTTTTATATCATAGGATCACGTGTACCACATGTCCGTTTAAGTGACAAGTATCGGCAAGCTGGCACTTGGTTTCAGATTAAAAACACCTCCTAGAATATCTAAGAGGTGTTTTTACTATAGCAGAGTGCTAAATACGACTCTATAAGTATTGGCATCATAATGCAGACCGTCAACTGTTATATATTTGCCCCAGGTGCACAGCATAGAATAGATATCTAAATACTCAATGTTAGCTGGAAGGGATTCCTTAATACTATTATTATATTGACCAATCAATTCATTCGACACATTTTCATAATATTGAATAGGGCTAACTGATACAAAAATAACTTCTGCTCCCTTACCTTCCCACTCCTGTGCTTTTGTAAACATAAAATATAGGTATGATTGATAAGAAGAAAATCCACTACCTATTAAATCATTAATACCTGTCATAATATAGATCCTTTTTCCAGTTAAATTCAGATCGTCTACCATTGGCGTCGCTATTTGCGTCAACCATTCATACCCCGCACCTTCTTTGGCAATCCAGGTCACTTTACCTGTATCGACTACGGAATGCATTTGTGCCGTTTTAGAATCACCAATCAAAATAATGGAACTGCTATCTGTATGATCTTCATAAAGTGTTCTTCTATTTGGCTTCGGTTCCAACTTTTGCAACTCCTGATAAGTAACCAGATCTTTGGCCGCGACATAGCCATATTGGCCTTGAAAATAAACCAAAGTATTCGCATTTGCCATTTCAAAGGTAGCAACTTCCGTGTAGGAAGGTATCATTTGTTTCTGTTGTGACATAAGTCCTGTAAAGGCAGCCGAGTTCCTTGTAAATTTTATCTCATTTCCTTTAAACCCTACCAAAAGCATGCCCATCAATAACAAATATGCCACTATGCTTAATCTCTTCGTATCAGATTCCCCTCTTTTTCTTTGGTATGTTTTAAAACAGCGTCTCATGAAACAAAAAGCGCTATTTAATTTCCCTGTATATAAAAATAAGAAGTACTAAAAAGCACTTCCCATAAACAATCAAGCGATAGACGGGACTCGAACCCGCGGTCTCGACCTTGGCAAGGTCGCGCGTTACCAACTACGCCACTATCGCATATGCTGTTAAAAAGCATAAGCGGGTGATGGGAATCGAACCCACGTATCTAGCTTGGAAGGCTAGTGTTCTACCATTGAACTACACCCGCATAATGTAAAATCTATCATTGAAGTAAATAATGACGTGCCCAGAACCGGAATCGAACCAGTGACACGAGGATTTTCAGTCCTCTGCTCTACCGACTGAGCTATCTGGGCTTTTTCTTATCTCGTGCATCTTAGCGACAATGTAGATTTTACGATAGTTTTGTATTCTTGTCAAGCATATTTTTATTGCTTTTTTTAATTTTTATAATCTTACTCTTCCATATTTTTAATAAGATTTACCATCTCGATTGCACTGACCGCACAATCATATCCTTTATTTCCCGCCTTTGTCCCTGCGCGTTCCATTGCCTGCTCTATATTTTCTGTTGTTAGGATACCAAATAGCACTGGAATACCATTATTCAGAGATACTTGTGCGACTCCTTTTGAAACTTCATTACATACATGATCGTAATGAGAGGTTGCTCCTCGTATTACTGCACCAAGACAAAGAATTGCATCATAATTTCCGTTTTTAGCCATTTTAGATGCAATAAGAGGTATCTCAAATGCCCCTGGTACCCATGCAACAAAAATATCTTCACTTACAACACCGTGTCTGATAAGCGCATCTACTGCACCTTCCAATAATTTAGAAGTAATAAATTCGTTAAATCTTGCTACTACGATTCCCACTTTCATTTTCTCTGATACTAATTTTCCTTCATATATGTTCATCTCTGCTCCCTTCAAACTCTTTCGCCATCAAAATGATATTGTTTCATACTGTACCATATGTTTCATTTTTCTTTGTTTTGTCTTTAGATAACCTAAATCGTAATTTGTTGCTTTTATTTGTATTGGTACTCTTTCTTTTATTGTCATGCCATATTCTTCTAACCCATATATCTTATCTGGATTATTCGTAAGCAGCCTTAGTTCTTTTGCTCCCAGATCACGCAAAATCTGAGCTCCGATATAATACTCTCTCAAATCTTCTTTAAATCCAAGTGCCAGGTTTGCATCAACAGTATCCAACCCTTTATCTTGTAACTCATAAGCACGTAGCTTGTTTATTAGTCCAATGCCTCGTCCCTCTTGTCTCATATAAAGAAGTATGCCGCGTCCCTCTTTTTCTATCTGGGTCATGGCTGCGGCAAATTGTTCTCCGCAATCACACCGAAGGGAACCAAATCCTTCTCCTGTCAGGCACTCCGAATGCACACGGCACAGCAGATTTTTTCCATCTTCCACATCACCTTTTACCAATGCTACATGATGTTCACCATTCAGCTTATTCACATAGCCATATGCACGGAACTCTCCATATTTTGTTGGCATTCTTGTATTTGCTACACATTCTATTAAGTCATCCTGTCTCTTACGATACTCCTGTAAGTCATGAATGGTAATGAATTTTAAATTCCATTCCTTTGCAAATGCCATTAATTCTCCCGCACGCATCATAGTCCCGTCTTCCCGCATCACTTCACAACACAGACCACACTCCTTGAGTCCCGCTAATCTCATCAAATCAACGGTTGCCTCTGTATGCCCCGCACGCTCCAATACACCATTTTTCTTTGCCAACAACGGAAACATATGGCCCGGTCTTCTAAAATCCTCCGGCAGGGCATTTTCACTGATACAATGAATGGCTGTCATGCTTCTCTCTTCTGCTGAGACTCCGGTGGTTGTTTTCACATAATCAATGGATATGGTAAATGCAGTTTCATGGTTATCCGTATTTTTTTGCACCATCTGTGGAAGATCTAATTTATGAACATAGGTCTCTCCCATCGGCATGCAGATAAGTCCTTTTGCATAGGCAGCCATAAAATTTACATTTTCTGGTGTGGCAAATTCTGCCGCACAGATAAAATCTCCTTCATTTTCTCTGTCTGCATCGTCTGTGACCATAATAATCTCACCATTCCGAAGTGCGCTAAGGCCTTCTTCTATTGTGTTATATTCATTCATTTTTACACCCATTCGTAACACATCTTAAAACAGATATGTTCCTTTCTTTATACTATTTAAAATCCATGCCGTATCAGTAATTCTTTTGTAATATCACCGTACGACGTTGTTTCACGCTTCATTCCCTGCAATTTAAAAATATATTTCCCTATTATATCCGTTTCAACATTGACTATGTCCCCTATCTTCTTTTGTGATAGGATTGTATTTTCTGCTGTGTGCGGAATAACAGATACCAGAACGGAATGATCGGTAACGGCAGCAACGGTAAGACTGATGCCATCTATGGAAACGGAACCCTTTTCTACTATGTATCGAAGCAGGGATTCTTCTGTTTTAAAGGTATACCAAATGGCATTGCCATCCCTTTCTATTTTTGTGATCTTAGCTGTGCCATCGATATGTCCGGTCACGATATGTCCACCGAATCTTCCATTCATCCTCATAGCTCTTTCCAGATTTACCGCACTGCCTGACTTTAAAGAGCGAAAGGCGGTCCTGCGTAACGTTTCATGCATAACATCTGCTTCCAAATAACTCTTTGTAAAATGAGTGACTGTCAGACATATGCCATTTATTGCTATGCTATCTCCAATATGAATATCAGATAGGATGCTCCCTGCTTTAATCCTAAGAATCGCTGAATGTGTCCCGCTTTGAATTGCTTTTACGTACCCTATCTCTTCTATGATTCCTGTAAACATTTTTTCACCTCACTCTCTATTAGAATATCGTCTCCAATGGTCTGTATTTTCTGGTTTACCAATTGACAGCACTCGGACGGATGTGCGACTCCGGCTCCTCCAATCGGTGTCCTTGCATGAACACCACCAAATAATTTTGGTGCGATATAGGTCTGTACTTTATTCACGATACCATTTTCCATGCAAGACCAGTTTAAATCTCCTCCTCCTTCCAATAAAATACTGTCTATTTGTCTTGCTCCAAGTATTTCCATAAGTCTTACGATATCCACATGTCCCTTTTTCTCGGGAAGTATGATAATTTCACAACCTCTTGCTAAGAAGTTTTCATGCGCTCTCTCATCGGTGTTACAAGTCGCTATGATTGTTGGTATTTCATTTGCTGTCTGTACAAGTTTTGAAGAAAGCGGCATTCGAAGTGACGTGTCACAGATGATTCGAATGGGTGACTTACTATTTGGTAACCGGCAGGTCAATAATGGATCATCCGCGAGTACAGTTCCAATTCCAACCATAATTGCCCTATATTTGTGCCGGTTTTTCTGTACGTGTTCCCTTGCCTCCTCACCAGTGATCCACTTGGATTCACCAGTTCTGGTCGCAATTTTACCATCCATTGTCATTGCGTATTTCATGACTACATATGGGGATTTAGTTTTTATAAAATGAAAGAATACTTCATTTAGCAAATCGCATTCCGACTGCAGCACGCCTTCCACAACTTCAATTCCATTTTCTTTCAGTATCTTCACTCCCCTTCCTTTGACAAGAGGATTCGGGTCAGCAGAACCGACGACGACTCTGCTGATTCCATGTTCTATAATTGCTTCTGTACAAGGCGGCGTTCTTCCATAATGACAGCACGGCTCCAATGTAACATATAAGGTCGCTCCGGCGGCGGATTCGGTACAACTAGTAAGTGCATATCTCTCTGCATGGAAATTACCACATTTTTTATGATATCCCTGCCCAATAATTTTTTTATTCTTTACAATCACTGCCCCTACCATTGGATTTGGTGTCACATACCCACAACCCAATTTGGCTAATTCCAATGCTTGCCTCATATAAAAAGTATCTCCTTGCAATTTCTTCATACTGATATTTCCTTCCCTACTTTTTTTATTATATAAACTAAAAACCCTCGAACTTATATGATTCGAGGGTTTGATTCTTATCCGCATATGCATGGTTTTTAAAAAAATCTAATAATTTGTTAAAATAAAAACTCCGAAACGATTGTTACATCATTTCGGAGTATCATAAATAAACATGCATTTTTTGCTATTTTTACTCTTCTTTCATCCAGACTATACTGTCGGCTTCGGAATTACACCGAATCATGCCTTACGGCTAGTGGGCTTTTACCACCGGTAGGGAATTGCACCCTGCCCCGAAGATAGTTTTTATTTAATTGTTTACTAGCCGTAGGTCAATGCCTTTGCACTTGACTTACTTGCGCTCATTATATCAATATGTTAATTATTTGTCAATATTGATTTTGTATCGGTGTAACCTAAAGCAACTACCGTCCTTTTTATTCTTGATACAATTCTTTCAGAATCTCAATTTCTTTTTCATAGCCATCTAAGTCATTTGGTGTCTCAAGATAAAATGGAAGCTCCCTGAATGCAGGATGATTAATGATTGATTGGATTGCTGTAAGCGTAATCTCTCCTTGACCAATTTTTTCATGGCGGTCTTTATGACTTCCCAGCGTATTCATAGAACCATTTAAGTGAATTGCTTTCAGTCTATTTAAACCGATTATTTGATCAAATTCACGGATAACATTCTCCAGATTGTTTACAATATCATATCCACCGTCAAATACATGACAGGTATCCAAACAAACACCAAGTTTACTATTTATTTCTACCTTGTCTATGATTGCTCTGATCTCTTCAAAAGTTCTCCCTATTTCCGTTCCTTTACCTGCCATTGTCTCTAATAAAATCCAAATATCCTGTTTCGGATGAATCACTTCATTTAATAGACTGGCAATGTACTGGATGCCAATTTCTTCTCCTTGCTTTACGTGACTACCCGGATGGAAATTATACATACTTCCAGGTATATGGGCTAGTCTCGACAAATCATCTGTCATGACATCTTTTGCAAAGTTACGAAGATTTTCTTCTTTGGCACAAGCATTTAATGTGTATGGAGCATGTGCCAGAATTTTTTTTATTTCATGTTCTTGTGCATAGGAAAGATAGGCTGTTATGTCCCCCATATTTAAAGCTTTTACAGCCCCTCCTCTAGGATTTCGAGTAAAATACTGAAATGTGTTTGCTCCGATTTTTATAGCTTCTTTTCCCATTGCAAGAAATCCTTTTGATGATGATAAGTGACATCCTATTGTTAACATATAATACTTATCCTGCCTTTTGAATTTATTCTCACATAGTGTTTACTATTGATTTTCTTACAACTAGTATTGACTGAAAAATAAACGAATATTTATGATCATAACTTGTATAATAAACTTTACTTTTAAAATACACTCGTATTTTCATATAAATCAATTACCCTCAATAGGGTTGGCAAAGGCATCGGTGCCGTACTCTTTTTTGCCGGTAAGGAAACTCTTTTGCCATACTCTGACTGATCTTGCTCTAAATATTGACGATATAATTCTCGTTGATAGATCATCTGATCCTGTAATAATTTTTCTTGTTCTGCTTTTTTTATTCTTTTTCTTTTTTGTGCCAGTTCTGCTTCTTCCTTTATCTGTTTCTTTATCCTTTTATGTCTTTTCTGCCAATAGGACTCTTCCTTATTGGTAGCTTTAGAAGATTCTGAACTTGTATCTCCATAGCCTTCTCCGTAACAGTCCTCTATCGTAGCGCCAATGACCTGAAATCCATAAATTTTAACAGGAAATGGAGATACGACTGTAAACTCACTGTTAATCAGCTTCAAAATCTGCTCTTCATAATCCGGATCCTCTTTCATATGTGCGAATGCTTCTTCTTTGATAATGAGATTACAATTACCATATGCACGCCAAAACCCACTAACTGGTAAATTTGCAATTTTATTGCATATATATAGCTTATACTCGTTCAATGTCATATTCTCTCTGGATTTGTTCACAACTGTACGAAATCGTTCCTTGTCTATTGCATTTGGAGGATCATGCATAATGACATCACCTTCTATCAATGGTAAAGATGCTTCTTCTTTTTCACTCAGAACGGTCTCAAATGTTTTTGAAGTTTTTACTCCCGTAATACAATTGCAGTTATCAACCAAATTCCTATAGCTCGTATCTATTACATGATTCATAGTATATCCCCCAATCTACAATAAATAGTAACATTCATTCTATGTTATATATCGTACATGGCGGTATAAATAATTAGGTATAGAAAAAAGAAACCTCAATAAAATGAAGGTTTCTTTTTTCAACAATACTGCCGGCGACCGGAATCGAACCGGTACGGGAGTATAAGTCCCGCAGGATTTTAAGTCCTGTGCGTCTGCCAGTTCCGCCACGCCGGCATATCCTATAGCTATGATTTTTGAGGAATCATAATGGATGGAGAAGGATTCGAACCTTCGAAGGCGGTGCCAACAGATTTACAGTCTGCCCCCTTTGGCCACTCGGGAACCCATCCATTTATGTTATATTTAACAGCTAAATTTATAGCTTGTTAAAGCCCTAACAATATAATTTTATATCATATTTCCAAAAAAAATGCAAGATTTATTTTAGTTGTTTCTCTTGTATTGCAGAATGACTGCCGAGGTTTTCGGTAGGATAAGGGATATTCTACCGGATACAACCTGATATTCCTTAGATTCTATTGTATATCCATTCTCCGTACTCATAATGAGCTGCGTTACCATACAATTTTTAGGAACTCCTATTGTCCATACCTCTAACATCGCATTATATTCGTTTTCATTATTGTTAACAAGAATAATACTTTGCGTTTTCTTATTAAAACGACCATACGCAATGACATTATAATCGCTTACCAGCTCTTTTATAGAGCCTGTTAAAAATTCTTGATTTTCTTTATGAATGCGAATCAAGTCCTTATGATATGAGATTAACTCTCGATCTTCATTACCCCATGGATACGTACGTCTGTTATCTGGATCTGTAAATCCACAAACACCAGCTTCATCTCCATAATAAATAGTGGGGGCACCCGGCCAAGTCATCTGAATCAGAACAGCCTCACGCATAACGGCCTTATTAACTCCACTATTAGCCGCCTCTGATCCCAGCGTATTGACTCTCCCTACTTTTTTATTAGTCCTGGTTAAAAAACGGGAATGATCATGATTTGACAGTTCATTCATAGAGGTAAATAATGATGGCATGGTAAAATTCGTACTATGGTAGTACATGGCATCCCAGAAGGAAGCTGCATTTCCAATCAGGTCCTCCCGATAGTCATCAGAGTGCTTTTGCATACCAGTTAAGAACCAGGTGATCGGTTCCATAAAGGCATCATAATTCATAACAGTATCCCATTGGTCTCCCTGCAACCAGGAGCTGGGGTCACCATAATGTTCTGCCAGAATTATTGCATTTGGATTTGCTTGTTTTACTACTTTTCGAAAATCTTTCCAGAATTTATGATTCATTTCAGGACTATGTGCCAGATCTGCCGCTACATCAAGCCGCCATCCATCTACGTTGTATGGAGGAGATACCCATTTAGCTGCAATTTTTAATATATACTGATATAAATCATAAGAGCCCTCATAATTTAATTTAGGAAGTGTATCATGTCCCCACCAACCATCATACGAATTATTATATGGCCAATCGTTTTCTTGATAGAATGCAAAATAATTATGAAACGGACTATTCGAGTCCACATAAGCTCCCTTTTTATATCCCGGTGCATTTTCGTAGATACGTTCCTTATCAAGCCATTTATGAAATGATCCGCAGTGATTGAAGACGCCATCTATAATGACTTTGATACCTCTCTTATGAATTTCTTCTACTACCTTCACAAAAAATTGGTTGCTGGCTTCCAGATTATTTATATTTGTTACACGATTCTTATATTTACTTGCAAATCGATTCTCCATCTGTCCAGGATCTAGTAGTTCTCCTTCCTCACTTACGATTTTTGTCAGATGTGGATCAATATAATCGTAATCTTGAATATCATACTTATGATTTGATGGTGAGACAAACAATGGATTAAAGTAAATAACATCTATTCCAAGATCTTGAAGATAGTCTAATTTGTCAAGAACGCCTTGCAGGTCTCCTCCATAAAATTCACGTACTCCCATCAATGCAGGATATTTATTCCAATCATCTACCTTGACTGTATGACCACCAAGATACGAATACTCATCCGTCAGTACATCATTTGTAGGATCACCATTACAAAAACGATCTACATAAATTTGATACATCACTGCACCCTTTGCCCAGTTCGGCGTCTGAAATCCTGGGATAACAGCAAACGCATATTGCTCATGAGTATCTTTGACTGGTCCCCTTCTATCATAAAAACAAACAATTTTTCCTGCTTGTATTTCAAAGAAATATATTACTTTTTTATTTTCTAATTGAAGTTTGATTTCATAATAATCAAACAACTCATCAAAATAACTTAGAGTCATTAAAATCCTATTTCCATCACAAATACAATAAATACAATCTACATTATTTTTCTCCGTACGGAAGCGAATTTTCACTTCTGTATATGCCTCTGGCTGTGAGGGAAACAAATATTCTTCATTCATATCACTAAATAACGCCTTTTTATTAAACACAGGACGCATTTCAGTGATATAAGTATGTTTGAAATTGTTTTCCTGTAAATGTCTAAGTTTCATACTTAATACACTCCTTAATGCCTAAATGAAGATGGTTATCATATTTTTATCGGAATTACTTAGGCATATCTTATATTATATCATATGCTTATTCAAGTTTTTCCACACATTTTATTCAGCACTATCTTTTAAGGACAGTAAAAAGGACAGCATCTCGAGCGCTGTCCTTTTTAGAGAAGGTATTTCTTCTTATGGGGTATAGCAAAAAACTATATAACGTATTGGGGGGGGTTACAAGTAGTATTATAGCAAACACCCCAACCAACGTCTAGACTCAGTATTCACAAATATTACAAAAACATTATGTCGTTTTTAGTAAATTTGCACAATTTATTGTTGTGGACTGATTACGACTTGTTGTTCATCTTCTGGTTCCTGATAGGATTCCTCAAATAGACTCTCAAATTCAGATCTGGTAATTTTTTCTTTCTCCAATAAAAGTTTTGCACATTTGTGGAGTACCTCTTCGTTCTCCATGATGATCGTTTTTGCTTTCGCATAACAATCGTCAATCATGGCCTTCACTTCTTTATCGATTTCACCTGCAATAGATTCACTATGGCTTCTTGTATGCGCCAAATCCCTGCCGATAAATACTTCATCGTCTTCATCATCGTAATTTATCACACCAATATTATCAGACATTCCGAACCTTGTGACCATCTTTCTTGCTACTTTGGTTGCCCTCTTAATGTCACTGGAAGCACCTGTCGTGATATCATCAAAAATAATTTCTTCTGCAATACGGCCACCCAAAGATACCATGATGTCCTGCAACATACGTCCTTTGGTATTAAACATCTCATCCCGTTCCGGAAGGGGCATCGTATAGCCTGCAGCTCCCAGTCCTGTCGGTATGATAGAGACCGTATAGACTGGTCCTACTTCCGGAAGCACATGGAACAATATTGCGTGACCTGCCTCGTGATAGGCCGTAATCTTCTTCTCTTTCTCTGATATAATCCTACTTTTCTTTTCAGAGCCGATACCAACTTTTATAAATGCATGTTTAATATCTTCCTGAATAATAAATGCTCTGTTCACTTTAGCTGCATTAATTGCCGCTTCATTTAAAAGATTCTCAAGGTCTGCACCCGTAAAACCTGCTGTTGTTTGTGCAACTTGTTTCAGATCGACATCTTCTGATAATGGCTTGTTTTTGGCATGTACTTTTAAAATTTCTTCTCTACCTCCAACATCCGGTGAACCAACACTAATTTTTCTATCAAAACGTCCTGGTCTCAAAATTGCAGGATCAAGAATATCCACCCTGTTTGTCGCTGCCATGACGATGATTCCTTCATTTACTCCAAAGCCATCCATCTCCACTAATAATTGATTTAACGTCTGCTCTCTTTCATCATGGCCACCGCCCATTCCAGTGCCCCTTCTTCTGGCAACCGCATCGATTTCATCTATAAAAACAATACAGGGTGCATTTTTTTTGGCCTCTGAAAATAAGTCACGCACTCTGGATGCTCCGACACCAACAAACATTTCAACAAAATCAGATCCTGAGATGCTGAAAAATGGCACTTTAGCCTCTCCGGCAATTGCTTTTGCAAGTAACGTCTTACCTGTACCCGGTGCACCTTCCAATAACACACCTTTTGGAATCCGCGCCCCTACTTTTGTGAATTTAGATGGTTCTCTTAAAAATTCAATAATTTCTTCTAATTCTTCCTTTTCTTCTTTCAACCCGGCAACTTCTTTTAACGTAATCTTGTTTTCACCAATAGATAACTTTGCGCGGCTCTTTCCAAAATTCATCATCTTACCGCTACTGCCACCTGCATTATTTGCATTCATCATAACAAAAAAGAAAACGGCTACTATAAGAACTACTATAACCGGAAGTATAGAAGTTAAAAACCAATTTTCCTGTGGAACATCTTTCATGATCGGGTCCAGACCCTTATTCATTAATTCTTGCTGAACAGAAATTACATCTGCTACATAAAGGACCTTTTTATCCCCGCTTTTCAAAATAATCTCAATTGCTCCTGTTGGAGTCTCTTTGTTAGGGCGGATCGTAGCATCCGCTATCTCATTATCTTCTAGTTGCTGAATAAATTCTTTGTATGTGTAATCATCATCTTTACCCTTTAAGGAACTAACCCAAATCGTAAGAAGAAGTAGTACCAAAATAACAACAAAGTAAATATTCAGTCCTTTACCACCTTTGTTCAAATCATGCCTCCTTAATCAAACTCAACTACACCAATATACGGCAAGTTTCTGTATCTTTGGTCATAATCAAGCCCATATCCAACTACAAATTCGTCAGGAATTTCAAATCCTGTATAATCTACATGCACATCAACGACTCTCCTGTCTGGTTTATCAAGCAATGTGCAGAGGCTAAGACTGCTTGGTTCTCTTTTTTTCAACATTTCAAGAAGATAGCTCAACGTTCTCCCTGAATCCACAATATCTTCGATCACAATTACTTCTTTATCTTTCAACGGTTCATCCAGATCCTTAACAATCTTAACAATACCGCTTGACTGCGTGCCTCCTCCATAACTGGAAACTGACATAAAATCCAAAGATACCGGAATCGTAATCCTCTTTGCTAATTCACACAGAAAAAAACTCCCACCTTTTAATACACAAACAAGATGTACTTGTTTTCCTGCATAATCTTTGCTGATTCGATCTCCAATTTCCTGAATCTTGGCATCCACCTCTTCTTCTGTCAGCATTACTCTAATGTGCTCTGTCATTACTATTTCCTCCTACGATATGTACAGCCAGAATATTCTTTGTATTCTGATCTACTTTATAATGCTGGCTGATCCGATATCCAATCAGCCATATTATATGATTATCTACCGCAAGCATAAATAGCTCATCTCTTATCTCTTGTGGTATTTTCTCATGAATCATATACTCTTTTAACGTTTTTTTGTTACCTTGTCTGTTTATAATAAAAAAATCTCCCTTATGCCGATGACGCAATAACATGGATTCTCCTATTTTATCATAATCAAACCATTTCGTATATGTTTTTTCTGGAATTACTTCACTTTTTTGATATGGAAAAACTTCTGTTTCTATTTTTCCCATTCCAGGAATCGTGAGGCTCTGACCGGGCATTATTCCATAAGAAACCACTTCTTTATTTAGGTTTTCCTTTTGATTTGTATCGCCATGAGATACTACCATATCTCTATAGCCAGTTCTTGCTATCATATGATATGGAAGATTTACTTTTTTATTCACAGGCTTATGAAATAAATCGATGACCTTTTGTATATGCTTAGATGTAATATCTTTACGAGTGCCAGCCATTTTATATAAACATTCCATAATTAGATATTTTTGTATAATACGGTCTAATTGCAAAAAACCAGAGTGCTCTATTCTCAATTCTCCCTGCCTCTCCTGCACCAGTTCCTCATATGCCCTTATCGTCATCTTTTGAAGCAGTTCTTCCGTTTCCTCTAATGCTTCTGCAGTATCGGTTATATGTTTTACGATATTTTCACATATTTGCGTTTCTGCGTAGGGAAGTATATGATTGCGAATACGATTCCGCGTATAAATATCTTCTGCATTGGTCTTATCCGTACAATAAGGAATGTGACGTATTTCAAGATAGGCTTCTATCTCACTGCGCTCTACACACAATAGTGGACGGATAACGCTCTCTCTGACCGGAGCAATTCCATTCATTCCTTTAATACCGCTCCCTCTAAAAAGATGGAACAATACGGTCTCTGCTCTGTCATTCTTATTATGCGCCACTGCAATCTTATTGGCACTTTGTTCCATTAAGACCTTATTAAATGCATCATAACGCACTTTTCTGCCTGCCTCTTCCGGAGATAAATGCTCTTTTTTAGCAAGAGCCTCTACATCTTCTTCCACCAAATAATAAGGTATCACAAGACTATCACAAAGATTCTTCACATATGCCGCATCCAAACCGGCTTCTTCCCGTATTTTATGATTTACATGTACCACATAAATTGAAATCGGAGTTATCTGCCGGATTTCTTCTAATACCAAGAGAAGACAGACTGAATCTGCCCCTCCTGATACTCCAACCACGATTCCATCATTCTCTTCTATCATATGGTATCGATCTATAAATGCACGTACTTTTTTTATCATTTATTTCCATTTCCTCATTCGCATCCAAATAATTGTTTCAGACCATTTTATGATATTTGACACCGTTTTATTACCTTGTATACCCTTATAAATATATCTGACTATTGCCAAAAAATCAACTCTCGCGAATATTACTTTCCTCATTGTTCCATACACCTGCTGCTATAACGGTCATGTCATCTCTTATCTTTCCACCACATGCCCGAATGACAAATTGTAGTATTTGATTTGCAATTTCTCTTGGATTCTCAAATTCAATCCGTTCTATAAATTCCTGCAGGATATAAGGTGCGTTTTCATCATGAAAAGCTTCCTCTATTCCATCCGAAATCATTATAATATAATCTCCATCTTTTATTTGCACCTGCTTTTCATTTAACTCCATTTGATGAAAAATACCAAGCGGAAGACTATCTCCTTTTATAATTTCTACTATATTTTTACGCTTTAAAAAAGAAATGCTGGCACCCACTTTTAAAAAAGTACAATTACCTGTACGCAAATTAATTTCACACATGTCCAGCGTTGACATATTCTGTTCCTCATCACATGCAATCAATGCCCCATTGATCATTTGTATCGCCGTGTGTCTTTCAAAACCTGCTTCTAGTAGCTTTTCCAGCAAGTCCACTACCATTCCGCTATCTTCACATGCCTTCTCTCCCGAGCCCATACCATCCGAAATCGCACATACGAATTTACCACTACCCAAATCCGTTAACGTATAATTATCTCCGGACATTGCTTCACTTTCTTTTACGGCTTTGGCAACACCGGTAAATATCGCAAAGGTTGTCTCCTCTTCAAAGATATAAATATCTGTCTCGTCTCTCAGAAAAGCAAGGCTGTTTTTATTAGGTACGAACCTGCGATTTAAAATCACTGACAACAATCCTGCCACTTCTTCTGTCTCAAAATGTTTATTACGAATTGCTTTCATTTGCAGGCTGACTTCTGCATGACCACTTGGATGCTCTATCATATAAATCGTTTGAACTGCAATCCCGTGGGATTTTAAAATTTGTATAATCTGTTTTTGTTTTTTTTCGCTTATTTTAATTAAGTGAAAGGATTCTTCCGCTACATGCGTCATAATGTGTGCCATTTCTTTTAAATGATCTGCCAGGATTTCCCGATTTTCAAATAGCCTCCTCTGACATAGCACATTTTGCTTATCTATCACAGTTTGTCCATTTTCTTCTTTTTTATCATCCACATTATTGATTGGCTCTTTAGCACCTGTTTCTGGCACATAGGTAAATGTTCTGGCAAGATCCCGAAACGTATCTGCATAGCCCAACAGTTTCTTCTTGCCATAGTCCGGTAATAATGTTACTTCTATTTCTGGTCTCCCCATTCTTTCTCGTCTTAACATAGCTATCCTCCCCTTCCTGCAAAGGAATATTATAAAGGATAACAATACAGATATTTGTCAAATGATTGTTTAAAATCCCTAAAGTTTTAGACAAAAAATGCGGAGCATCCAAAGATTCTCCGCATCTATTTTTCATATTTAAAAACTATTTCATTTTCATTCACTAGCCCTAATTTATCCTTAGCAACTTCTTCTGCATATTTTTTTGTCTTTGTATACTTACTAAATTCCTTAATATCCTCCTGGCGTTGCTTTTCCTCAGCGATCTGCTGCTCTAACTGTTCCTGCCTCGCCAAATAAGTCTCCTGTTTATTCTTTAATTCAACACTTTTGATTGCCACAACTACCATTAGCATAAGGACTACTGTCATGACTAGAAACATGCCCAGACGATTTTGTCTTTTTTTTCTTATCGCAATTTTTCTTGCCATCTGTGCCCCCCTTGTTCCTAATACTAGTACTTAGCAATCATGCTACGCTATCGTTTACATAATATTATCTTAATCATTTTTATAAAAGTCGTCAACCAGTACTTTAGTACTCTTTGACATCTTTTTAAGAAGAATCGGATTTTCCGTATTACCCTTTTTATTACACGTAATAATAGATACATAGGCCGCAAAAAGAATGCTAATATTTTTTCTAATAATTTTATAACTTTCTGCAAAAAAATAGTTACATATTTTACAAAAAAACGCCCAAACAGTATTTTGTATAGCAGCATACCCAAAGAGGCACCAACGATAGCAAACCATCGGAGCATTCCATTATTTTCCTGATATAGCATTAAAAAGATCCTTATGGAACACGCGATCCAAAAAAGCATATCTTCCAACGATATGAAAAAAAGATTGTGTGATACAATTCTTCGAAAAATACGAATCCAATCATAAATAAAAGTGATAAGAACGCCCAAAACAATAGAATGCATCAAAAAATAAATTTCCTGCATTATGTTTGCACTCATATGACACCTACTTAAATAGTTTTGTTAAGAATGATTCTCCCTTTGCAGCATATCCAGCTGTTTCAGAATAGGTAAGACTGTCTATCTTACCTTCCACATCCACTTCTCCTTTTTCCAAAGTTAAGCGGTTCACATGCAAATCGTTGCCTTTAATCATTAACATTCCCTGATCTGTTTCCAAAAGAATTTCATTAATATCAAAAGAAAGCACATCTGATACACCATTGATGGTACATGTCCTTCTATTCGTCATCATTAATTTATGCAATCTTTGCTTGGTACTATTTAATTCTTCCATATATGATAGCCCCCACATTCTTCTTTTTGCAATAACTATTATATTATGGAGAAATCTCATTTATGCTATAAATACTTAAACAATTCCTTTGCCTCTTCTTTTTTAACAGTTTCCTGAACCTCGAGTACTTCGACTTCCACACTCTTATTGCCAAACTGGATCTTAAGTTTATCTCCTTTTTTAACGATAGCAGAAGCTTTTGCCGGCTTGTCATTAAGGAATACTCTTCCAGCATCACATGCTTCATTGGCTACTGTGCGCCTTTTTATCAATCTGGATACTTTTAAGTACTTATCTAATCTCATATAATAAACCTCTTTCTATTGGGCGCCTATGCTGGCTATAACCAAAAAGAAGTCAGGTATCGCGCATATATACGTTGCTACCCAACTTCTTTATTACGGATTGTTAAATACTGTCAACAATCTCATTATTTTTCATACCTGTTTTTGCATTTGTATCTTATTTAGCGTTTACTAAATCTTTTAATGCTTTACCAGCTTTGAATTTAGGAGCTTTAGAAGCAGCAATTTTCATCACTTCACCGCTTTGAGGATTTCTTCCTTCTCTTGCAGCTCTTTCAGAAACTTCAAAAGTACCGAATCCAACTAATTGGATTTTCTCCCCTTTTGTTAATTCCTCAGCAACTACATCTGTAAATGCTTTTAATGCCTTTTCAGCATCTTTCTTTGATAATTCAGCTTGTTCAGCGATAGCTGCAACTAATTCCGTTTTGTTCATTTTAGAACTCCTCCTCTTATAATGAGTTTTTTTATTATATTATTGTAATCCAAGCGTTCTTTTATGCAAAACACCTATAAATATTTATAGACGGTTTTACAAATTTTGTCAAGATGAATTTGCCTTTTTATCAGTATTTAAGGCAATTTGAAGCTATTCTGACGTTACTGGCTTTTTCATTTCAAATAAATCTATCATATCCTCTATTTTATCATTTAATAGTTGCTCTTGAGCGATTTCATACTGCCTTGCAATATTGGATAGCTCCCAAAGTATATCTGCCATCACTTTCTGTATAACTTGCAGCTCTTTTTGCCCTTCCGTATCTATTTTTGTATGTTCCACTGATAATAGTCTTTCCACTAATTCTTTTAAATTATGCAAAGATTGCTCATAAGAGTCAGCCGGCTTGTACAACTTATCTATTTTCTTTAATATTTTGGGTGCTCTGGTCAATGACGGCAGTTCATAAGGAATCTCACGTAACGGAGACTCTATCCATTCTTTTTTTTCCTTCTCTATCTTTTTAATGTCATCCCAGTTCTTAAGCACCTCTAAAGAATCATTCACAACCACATCGCCAAACACATGTGGATGCCTGCGTATCATCTTCTCACTTACCTCCTGCACCACATCTTCCCATGTAAAAAGACCCTCTTCCGTTGCAATACTACTGTGCATCACGACTTGAAGTAATAAATCACCAAGCTCTTCTCTCATATTATCAGCATTTCCCGTCTGATTATAGATACGTATCGAAGACACTAGCTCTGCAGCTTCTTCCATGACACAAGGTCTTAGGCTATCATGTGTCTGCTCCCTATCCCAGGGACATCCTCCTTCTGCCCTTAATGTCTTTATGATTTCTAAAAAATCATCTATTGTATACTTCATATCTTCCTCATTTCTGATGTGTTTTGCAGCTAATCCAATTTCGTAGAACTACTTACTGATGGTATTAAATCGGCAAAAGAATAAGTAATATCTTTTGCAGTACTGTCTAGCTGTAACGTGTAGCTCTTTGTCTGATATCCCGTCTTACGTAAGGATATGATATGCGTTCCTGCCGATTTTAAAAAGCTCGTTGGCGCTACACCTATATAATTGCTATCCAAATATACTTCTGCGCCTTCTGGTGAATCAATATACACTTTATTTGAAGTCGCAGCTGATGCCGATTGCGTTACTGTATTATTGGAAGATTGTGTATTCGCATCTATAAGAGAATCAGTATTTGTATCTGGCCCTATATTGGTTGTTTCCTCACTACTATCCTTTGCGCTAGACATAGCCTCCATTTTAATAGTTATGGTTGCTTTTTCCTGGCCCACTTTAATATATTTTGTTATCGTCTTATATCCATCTGCTTTTACAATCAGCTGATGAATCCCATATTCCAAATCTACTACATTTGTATCCTTCTGCAAGGTTCCATCAATATACAGACTTGCGGTAGCAGGATTCATCAAAAATACTACTTTTCCGTATTTAATCTCCTGCGGTTTGATATCACCTACATCTAATTCCAATTCTCCATCTCGTTCTATAATTACCTGTTTTTTTCCTTCGATTCTGGTGTTTGTTAATACTACTTCATAAGTACCTTCTGGTACTACCAATAACATATTTTCAGTGATTGGCTGAATGACTTTCTGACCAACTTCAATCCATCCTCCGACAAAATATTGATCGTTAGCCAGACGCAGATAACCATGTCCTTTTTCAACAATAACGCTGTATATCGTATGGTCAATACCTTTAACCGTGAGTATATCCCCAGCATTCAAGTCCATCAGTTCTCCCTGCATATCATTAGACAATATCGGCACTTTTTTAAATAATTTAAACTCCTCATCCCCTAATTTCATTGTTTTGTTATTTCTACCCAATTCAAATTTTTCTATATCCGTATAAGACCAGGCGTCCGAGGAAATTTGGATACTATTTAATCTTTTAGAAAATTTTACAAAGGTAATATCCGTAATTTCCCCTAGAGGTACTTGAGAAATAGATATTCCTTGCTTATATTTGTCATGTATTTCTGTTGCTCCGTCATATTTTAAGGTGTAATTTCTACCAATCTGCATGTTCAAAAAGGTAATCGTACCTTCTTCTTCATTCTTCTTCACAACAATCGCTGTATCCGCAGAATCATAATAGCCAATATCGGATTTAACAAAACCCGTTCCCGTCTCTTCCTGCATCGTGTTTTGATCTGAAAAAGTACAGGAGCTGCATAATAAAACTACCAGAAACAGGCCTCCCCATATTCTAATCTTCAAGGTAATCCCTCCAATATCTTTTGTTTTTCTAGTTCTGTATTTACCCTTCTTTGGCTCATTGTATCACGAAAATTTAAAAAAGAAAACTCTTAAGGAATTGCTCTTTTGCTCCCTCTTGCATGATTAATTTTTGTAATTTATCCATATGCCTCATTGGCATCCACGATTTCCCACTATTATAATAAAAGTTTACAATCTTCCAGAATTTCTCCGGATATAAGAGTCTAAAATACAACTGCTTCTTTTCTAATTCGCTGATTGGCTTTATCTCTTCATAAGCAGCTAATAACTCTTCTCCAAGGGCTTCCGACCAACTATTTTTTTCCAGTATTTTTCTCATGAACAGATAAAGATCTCGAATCTGGCAATCTAATACATATTTTTCAAAATTAATGACTGAAACGCCTATACTGCTTATCAGAATATTATGATACTGATAGTCACCATGACATAGACTCCCCGTCTTTCTCACTCCCTGGTATAAAGGATCCCAATCTACCTGTACGATTTCCTGATAAGCTGCCAAAGCCTGCTCATAAAAAAAATCGTAGTGCTGTAACAAATAAACTTCAAAATCCGTTTTCTGCCCTTTGCCACGTATAAAATTTTTAATTCTCTTTAATTCTTTATTGTGCTTTTCATATTCTCTGGCCAGTTGCGCGATCGGTAAAAGAATACATTCTTTTTCTGTATTCATCTGCATGGCAAGGTGCAATCGTGCCAGATGAGTCACCGCCTGTCTACACTCATCCGTTTCCCAAATGTTACACTCTTTTCCATCCAGATATTCTTTCACGATATATACTTTTTTATCTGTATCAATTGTCAGAATATCCCCATCTTTATTTTTTTCAAAAGCATCTACATAAGGAAATCCTTCTTTTTTGATATGATGAATCAAAATGTCCTGCAAAAGAACTTTTTCCCTTGGACCTGTATATTCTTTCAATATCTTGGTTCCCGAGTTTGTCTCAAAAAGAATAGCGCCCCGTCCTTTCCAGGTACGAAGCACTTTTAAATCATAATTCTCCAATACGTTTACTGCTTTGTCATCCACAATCATACCTCCCACACTTCTTCTATCAGAGAACAAAAAATACTTCTGATACGCTATCTTATGAATGAGAACGCAAAAGTATGTTTCAAAAAAATGATTATCTTTATTGATTTTATTTGTTTACTTTCAATTGTATTTCTATTGATGAAAAGCTCTTTTTATTAAATATTCTTTCGTATTATATTCTGGATGATCAATTACCAAAGTTAATAGCTCATTCAAAGTATCTCCAAGTTCTTTTCCTGGAAGCATGCCTGCATCAATCAGATCCTTTCCAGTAACTGCAAGTGTCTTTAACGATACACAATTCTTTTTTTCCATTTCATTTTTGTATAAAAGCTGTAAGGTAGCCAAATCCTCCAGCTTTTGTTGCTGATGATAGGTGCTTTGTGCCAATATATCTGCCCTTTTAATCAAAAACAGAGAGGGAAATATATCCGCTCCTACTATTGCGATCGCTCGCCTAACACCTCTTGGTGTCAACTCTACATCGCAATCATGATAAAGTACAATTTGTGTCACTTTATGAATCGTATCATTATCAAATTTCAGACGACGTAGTACTTTTTTTACGATTTCTTTTCCTATTACAGCATGACGGTAAAAGTGATCCGTTCCATTTTTATCGGTAGACTTTGTATCCGGTTTTCCAATATCATGAAATAACATACCCAAACGAAGAATCTTGTCTTTTTGTACTTGTTCCATTGCATGAAGAGAATGCTCACCTACCGTATACTGATGATGTGGATTATTCTGAGATGTCTGCATCATACGGTCAAATTCCGGAAGTATCACACTTGTTACGCCCGTTTCATATGCATCCTTTAATAAATAGGGAAAGTCCGATATCACTAGTTTCACCAGTTCTGTTTGGATTCTTTCAGGGCTGATATTCCGCAGAGTTGATGCACTTTTTTTTATTGCATTTCTAGTATTTTCTTCAATCGTATAACCAAGTTGTGCTGAAAAACGGATTGCACGCATGATTCTAAGTGCATCTTCCTGAAATCGTTCTGCCGGATCACCGACACAGCGAATTATTCTTCGCTGAAGATCCTTTATTCCATCAAATTCATCTACGATTCCAATTTTATCATTATACGCCATGGCATTAATCGTAAAGTCCCTGCGTTTCAGATCTTCCAGTAGATTGGGGGTAAAGATTACTTCCTTCGGATGGCGGCTGTCATTATATTCCCCATCTATACGGTATGTAGTTACCTCGAATCCATCCTTTTCCAGCATAACCGTGACAGTTCCATGTTGAATCCCAGTGTCCACCGTTCTTCGAAACAGGCTTTTCACCTGCCAGGGCAAAGCGGAAGTGGTGATATCCCAATCATCCGGATCACGATTTAGAATAGAATCTCGCACGCAACCACCAACTGCATAGGCATCGAACCCATTTGCAATTAAAGTATCAATGATATATTTTACCTTCTCTGGAAGTTGTATGGTCATTCTATCCCTCTTTCTTACTTATTATTGTACTAAATTTACCGTTTCTCTAGCAATCGCAAGTTCTTCATTTGTTGGTATTACCATGGTAATTACTTTGCTTCCCTCGTCGGAAAGAATGATTTCTTCCCCTCGCACTTTATTTTTTTCCATATCCATATTGGTTCCCAGAAATCCGATGTATTGTGCAATTAGTTTTCTAACTTCTGCATTATTTTCTCCCGCACCAGCTGTAAACACAATCACATCCACACCGTTCATAGCTGCCGCATAGGCACCGATATATTTACCAACTCTGTAAGCATAAGCTTCTAATGCATCGCTTGCAAGCTCATTACCCTCTGCGCTAGCCTCTGCCAAATCCCTAAAATCACTTGAAAACTGGGATAAACCCAAGACACCTGATTTTTTATTCAGGATATCTGTGACTTCAGCCACACTGATGCCTTCTTTATCCGCAATAAAATTCACGATGGCAGGATCGATATCCCCTGAGCGGGTACCCATAATCAGCCCCTCTAATGGTGTTAATCCCATACTTGTGTCAACACTTTTACCGTAGCGAACAGCAGATACGCTTGCACCATTCCCCAAATGACATACGATAGTCCTAATATCCGTTATTTTCTTTCCAAGAATTTCAGCTGCTCTTTTTGCAACATATTCATGGCTTGTTCCATGAAAACCATAACGTCTTATTTTATATTTTTTGTAGTATTCGTAAGGAATCCCATAAAGATAAGCCTTTCTTGGCATTGTCTGGTGGAATGCCGTATCAAATACTCCTACCATAGGTACCTTAGGCATAATTTCCATACAGGAATGAATGCCTATTAAATTAGCGGGGTTATGAAGCGGTGCAAGATCATTACACTCTTCTATCTCTTTAAGAACTGACTCATTAAGGATCGTTGCCTTTTGGAATTTTTCTCCCCCATGGACGATCCGATGTCCCACAGCTCCGATTTCCTCCAGTGATTTGATTACCCCTGATTCCGAATCGATAAGTTTTTTAATTACAAGCTGTACCGCAACTGTATGATTAGGCATATCTACCTCAGTCTTAATTTTATCTTTACCAGCTGGCTGATGCGTCAGCATACTGCCAGCAATACCAATTCTTTCACAAAGACCTTTTGCTAAGACCTCTTCCGTGTTACTATCAATTAATTGATATTTTAAAGAAGAACTTCCACAGTTTATTACTAATACATTCATATTTAGCTCCTATCTAATCTTTCTATTTAATATGCACGTCCCCAGTATACCATCTTGTTAGCAGGTTTTTGGCAACATACACAATTCTCGGACAATTTTTCTTGTTGGAATGGCATACAACGGCTGGTTGCACCCGTTTTCTCTTTAATTTTATCCTCACACGCCTGATCTCCACACCACATCGCTTTAATAAATCCTGGTTTTTCATTTACCGTTTTCTCAAATTCTTCATAGGTTGTTGCGACATATGTGTGTGCAGCAACATGCTTTCTTGCTCTTTCTAGCATATCAGATTGGATTTGTTCCAAAAGTTCAGCTGCTTTCACTTCAATCGTATCGAAAGACACTTCTATTTTTTCTCTGGTGTCACGACGGACAAAAATACATTTATTTGCTTCTATGTCTTTTGGTCCAATTTCTATACGAAATGGTATTCCCCTCATTTCTGCTTCAGAAAACTTCCAGCCTGGACTTTTGTCTGAATCATCCACTTTTACACGAAAGCTGCTGAGTCTGTTCTTCAATTCAGCTGCTTTTTCAAGAACACCCTCTTTTTTTTGTTGAATTGGGACTATCATAATTTGAATCGGAGCCACTTTTGGGGGTAGAACCAAGCCGGAATCATCACCATGTACCATGATAATTGCACCAATCAAACGGGTCGTCATTCCCCACGAAGTCTGATGAACGTACTTTAAGGAATTATCTTTATCTGTATATTGGATACCAAAAGCTTTGGCAAATCCATCTCCAAAATTATGACTTGTTCCTGACTGAAGTGCTTTACCATCATGCATTAATGCTTCAATTGTATAAGTAGCTTCTGCTCCGGCAAATTTTTCTTTATCCGTCTTGCGGCCCTTTACTACGGGCATAGCCAATACATTTTCACAAAAATCGGCGTATACATTCAACATCTGGATCGTTCTTTCTTCTGCATCTTCAGCAGTTGCATGCGCAGTATGACCTTCCTGCCATAAAAATTCCCTCGAACGAAGAAAAGGTCTTGTTTCCTTTTCCCAGCGGACTACAGAACACCATTGATTATAAACTTTTGGAAGATCTCTGTAAGATTGAATCAGATTCTTATAAAAATCACAGAATAACGTCTCTGATGTAGGTCTTACACATAATCTTTCCTGTAACTTATTCAGACCTCCATATGTGACCCATGCAACTTCCGGCGCAAATCCTTCCACATGATCTTTTTCTTTATTTAATAGACTTTCCGGAATGAACATTGGCATATATACATTTTCAACACCCGTTTTCTTGAAATCAGCGTCTAATTGGCTCTGAATCAATTCCCAGATGGCATAGCCTGACGGCTTAATGATCATGCAGCCTTTTACACTTGAATAATCAATCAACTCTGCCTTTTTAACAACATCCGTATACCATTGTGCAAAGTCTACATCCATGGATGTAATTGCTTCTACTAATTTTTTGTCGTTTGCCATTTTCTTTCTCCTCTTAATTAAACAATTATTGCCTGACAACAGACTTTTATACCGACTTGCATTTCTATACTATCGGTAAGCAGACTGAAAGCCTCCGTCCACAAAGGGACCGAAGGCTTTCGGCGGTACCACCCTAATTAGCATAAGTATGCTCAACTCAAGTTACAGTTAACGCCTGCTTACGCTATATTTTCATATAGAACTCCAAGGTAGGTTCTAAATAATAATTGTAGAATCTCTCAGCTTAAGCAGACAGACCTGCTATGATTCTTTCTCTGTGACATTTTTTATTTATACTAATCCTTATCAACGCATATTTCATTTATTTAAAATTACTATTTTAATAGTATTCAAATTGTTGACAAATGTCAACCTTGAATCATGCGTTCTTCTACTTCTTTTCTGTCTGGAATAGAATCCGTAGCTCCTTTTCTGGAAACTGCTATAGCAGATGCTCTTGCACAAATCTGCAATACCTTTTCTATCGGTATATGCTCTATCATGCCGGCTATAAAATATCCTGTAAAAGTATCTCCGGCTGCCGTTGTATCAACTGCCTTTACCGGATAAGCATTTTGTTTCCATAATTTATTTTCATCTTGATACAGGACTCCTTTCGATCCTAACGTTAGTATTACTTTTGATTTTGGATATTTTCGCTTCATCATATCTAACATTTTTAAAGGATCGTTTTCGCCAGTAATCTGTTCTCCTTCAATTTCATTAATCATGAAAACAGATACTTTTGTTAAATCGCATGTTCTAATTTTTTCATTATAAGGAGATGGATTCAATATGATTGTCATTCCAATTTCGTAGGCTTTGCTGATCATATACTCCAATTCATTTACTTCATTCTGTAAAAGAAGAATATCTTCACTTCCAAAATCTGCAATTATTTCATCAATATATGATTTTGTGAAACCCTGGTTTGTGCCACCAAATAGGATAATACAGTTCTGTGCCTGCTCATCAACTTGTATAATCGTATGCCCGCTTTTTCCAGAAATCTGTTTAATATAAGTAGTATCTACACCGTTTTCTCGACAAACCTTCAAAAACTGATTACCCTCTTCACCGATCAGTCCTGCATGGTATACCGGTACTCCTGCTTTTGCCAATGCGATAGACTGGTTCAGACCTTTTCCTCCACAAAAAACTTCCATTCCTGTTGATGATATTGTTTCTCCACCTTGAACGATATGATCTACCGTATATACGTAGTCATAATTTAATGATCCTATATTTAATACCTTCATTCTTTTTTATGCCCCTTTGGTTTTAAGCCGGAAATGCAACACCTGCACGTAACACAATATTGGGATATGGTGTGAATTCCCCTGTTCTGATTGCAAATTTTACTGTTTTTGTGAATTCCTTAAATTCAATATGTGGCATCATTTTACTTTCCACGTCCGGTAAAGAATCCTTGATATACTGTAATAGTCGCGGATTTTTGTGATTGATTTCTTCTGCCAAATAATAGTATTCCACTTCTGTTTCTTTTAATACTGCTTCCAATACCTGTTCAAACGTAGGTACTCCACCGCACAGAACCAAATCCACAATCGGAATTCCTTTCGGAATCGGCATTCCTGCATCTCCTATCAGAAATATATCTTTATGTCCAAGTGCTGCAATATATCCTGCAAGTTGTGCGTTTAAAATTCCTGTCTTCTTCATTCTTATTATCGTCCCCTATTTATTGTCGTTGCGTGCCTGCAATGCCATTTTTGCCTGCAAGTTTCTTTGGAATTGATCAATTACGACTGCCAGGATCACTACAATACCTTTAATGACTTTTTGCCAGAACTCTGATACCCCATACATAGTCATTCCATCATTGATGACACCAATGATAAACGCACCTATAATGGTACCTCCTGCCGTCCCAATACCTCCTGCCATAGATGTTCCACCCAGAACAGCTGCGGATATTGCATTCATTTCCCATCCTTCTCCTGTTGCCGGATGAGAAGCAACTAATTGCGCTGCTGCGATCATACCAACAATGGAAGAGCATAAAGCCGAGAACATATATACCAATGTTTTATCTCTGTTTACTTTGATACCTGATAACTTAGCTGCTTTTTCATTACCACCGATTGCCAGGATATGCCACCCAAAAGAGGTGTATTTTAATATAATTCCTGCTATGATGGCTATCATAATTAAAAGAATTACACCTACTGGTATCCCTGCAACACTTTTTCCAAGAGCATCGAATCCCTGATTTCCTAAAGCTTCGTTTCCAACAATATTAGAAAATGTGGCCCCACCAGATCTCAAGTTTGCAAGGCCCCTCGCTATATTCATGGTTCCTAAAGTTGCAATGAATGGAACTACATTCAATTTTGTTATAATAACACCATTGATCCATCCAAAAAAGATACCGACACATGCCGTGATAAAAAATACCAGAGGCGCACTGAAATAAATGGTGACTCCAAACATCGGTAAGGAAAGTCCCTGATTGATCAGGCCACCGGCAATCATACCGGCAAGTCCGGCAACTGCACCTACCGATAGATCAATCCCGCCAGTTATCAGTACATAAGTCATTCCCAATCCCATAATTCCATATAGTGCAACATGCTTTGCAACTGTCAGACCTGTATTCACAGTAAAAAAGTTTGTTGTAATAACACTAAATAGTACAACTAATATTGCTAAGATAATTAATGTTCTTCCTTTTAGCAAGGTCATTATCATATCATTACTGCTTCTCTTTTTTGCCTTTTCCATAATTATTTCTCCTTTTTTAATTCATGACCATGGTGGCCTTTGTATGAAGATAGTACCAACGCATCTTCTGATATTTCATCTCTCTCAAATTCACCTGTATTAATACCGTTCGAGAGCACTATTATTCTATCTGCAATCGCAACAATTTCTTTTAGTTCAGATGAAATTACTATGATTGACAAGCCTCTTTCTGCGTATTGATTAATGATATCAAATACTTCTGTTTTTGCACCGATATCAATACCCCTGCTAGGCTCATCCAATAATAATATTTCAGGTTCTGTCAAGATACCCTTTCCAATTACGACCTTCTGCTGATTGCCACCTGATAAGGAGAGAATGGGAAGCTTTTTATCTGCGACCTTAATCATGATATCTTTAATTTGTCTGTCTATGCTTTCATTTTCTTTCTTGCCATTTAAAAATCCATATTTGCAATATTTATGAATACTGGATAAGGAGATGTTTTTTCCAATATCTAATGTCTGAACTAAACCTTCCTTTTGCCGGTCTTCCGGAACTAATGCAAATCCTTTGCTAATTTGCTCCGAAATAGTAGTCACCTTCATTAATTTTCCATCTTTATAAATTTGACCGGTATGCTCAGGCCTAAGCCCCATGATACACTCAAATACCTCTGTACGTCCGGAACCCATAAGTCCGTAAATACCAAGAATTTCACCTTTTTTTAAGTTAAAACTTAAATGATTCAATAAATAACCGCCACCACTCTTTGGAAGAGTCAGATCTTTTACTTCCAACACTTTATCTTGTTTCTTCCAATCAATAGAACGTTCTTTTTTGGGATATGACTTTCCTTCACCCACCATTTTCTGAACAATCCAGGGAACATCAATGTCTTTTACATCTGCTCTTGCAACATATTTTCCATCTCTAAGAATGGTGACATTATCTCCGATTTTCATGATTTCTTCTAACCTATGAGAAATATAGACAATGGATATACCTTGTTCCGTAAATTCTCGCATTAACTTGAATAGTACTTCTACTTCCTGTTGACTTAGGGAGGAAGTCGGTTCATCCATAATTAAAATCTTTATATCATCCTGAATAAAATTTCTTGCAATCTCAATCATTTGCTGTTGCCCGACACGTAGATCCCCTACCATAGTCCCTGCATCAATCGGATGCTCTAATTTGTTTAATACTTTTTTTGTCAATTCAATATGTGTTTTATTATCTAATTTGGGGCCTTTTGTGCATTCACGTCCCATAAAAATATTTTGATATACATTTAAATTCGGAAATAGGCTTAATTCTTGATGTATAATTCCAATTCCATGCAAACGTGCATCTATGGTGTTTTTAAAGCTGACTTCCTGCTCACCCATAAAGAGTTTACCTGATGAAGGTTGCTCAATGCCTGCTATAATTTTCATCAAGGTAGATTTTCCTGCACCGTTCTCACCAATTAAGACATTTACCTTTCCTTTTTCTACATCATAAGAAACATGATCAAGAGCCTTGGTACCAGGATAGATTTTATCGACTGCTTCTGCATGTAATACTATATTCTTATCCATTTCATTACCTCCACTCTTCTATTTTTGGTTGATTGCAACCGGTGTAATCAGGATTGTCTTATTGTCTTTTACCGTAAAACATCCAATAAAATCAACCGTTTTTCCATCCATACCCGCCGCTGTCTCAGGATTGATCACTGTTTTCATAATAACATCGTTAATGCTTTGGCTTACCGACGCATATTCTTTCTGATTGGTATAATCACCGAACTTAATAAAGGATAAGGCATCACGAACAGATGATCCTTTCATAACAGATCCTACTTGTATTTTAATTTCTTCACTTCCGTTGTAACCATCCAGTGCTACTGTAATAAATCCTGCCTTTTTTTCTGTTTCGACTGCTGTTACTTTACCACTGCCTTTTACGGTATAGGTAAGTTCTCCACTATCTCCCATGGAGTATTTACCATATTTATCTGCTAAAGAATTAAGGTCTCCGTTTGCTTCTGTCAGGAACTCCCCTAAATCTACTGCTTTCTCAGTTAACTCTGGAATCGCTTTTGATTCCCAAAAGCTTCCAACGTCATCGCCTGCATTGAACGCGACTTCTCCCGTTAAATTTCCTTCTTCTCCCATTTTAACAACTTTGACACATCCAGTCATCGTTGTGAGTGCCAATGCCAGAACCAGCCCTGCTATAATACGTTTTTTCATAGCTTTCTCCTTTTTGCCATAGATTCAAAATTCTAATAAAATTATATAATTGCCGCCCCTTTTTCATATTTGGGTACAGTCACCTTATGACTGTACCCAAAAAATTTATTACGAGATTACTACTTATTCTTTATAATCAAAAGCATTTAATTTATCAGCATTATCTGCGGTAATTGCCACACAATCAACAAGCTGTTTCTCATCTAATCCAGTGGTACCTTTTTTAAGATAGTCATCTGCCTGTACAACTGCCATTCGTGCGATTTCTGCACATTGTTGAAGTGCGGTTGCCAAAATCGTACCTTCCTTGATTTTATCTCTGACATCATCTGAACCGTCAACACCTATAATCTGAACATCTTTCAATCCAGCTGCCTTGATTGCTGCCTGAGCGCCCATAGCCATTGTATCATTACCACAGATAACACCTTTGATATCTGGATTTGATTGAAGAATGGTACCCATTTTATCAAATGCTTCTGTCTGTTCCCAATTCGCTGATTGCTGAGCAACCATCTCAAGATCCGGATATTGATCAATTACTTCATGGAATGCGGAGGAACGTACACCTGCATTCGTATCGGATTCTTTTCCTAATAACTCAACATATTTACCTTCTTCACCCATTGCTTCCACCCAAACTTCTGCAACGGCTTTGGCTCCCTGGTAATTATTTGCAACGATTTGTGAAATTGCAACACCTTCTTCATTGATTTCACGGTCAATTAAAAATGTAGGAATTCCAGCGTCTCTTGCTTTTTTAACGGCTTCAATCGTAGCGTCTGCACCTGCATTGTCACAGATAATAGCTGCTGCTTTATCAGCAATCGCTGCTTCGAAATGTTCCATTTGTTTGGTAGCATCATCATCGTGTGATAATACTTTAACTTCATAACCCAATTCTTTTGCTTGTGCTTCTGCTGCCTTTGCTTCTGTTCCAAAGAATGGATTAGAATGTGAAGGTGTAATAATATAGAGAATATTACTTCCACCTCCCGGTAATGCCTTAACTTCTTCTGCTGCGGTTTCCGTCTCTTCGACTGCTTCCGTAGTAGCTACTTGTGTTTCTGCTTCTGTTGCCGGTGTTTCTTTTGCCGGCTCTGTTTTTGCTCCGCATCCCATTAACAACGTGGATACCATTGCAACTCCCAATAGTACACTTAATACTTTTTCTTTCATTTTGTTTCCTCCTTGACCTTAAATTATATAGTTTTATTAGATACACGAAAGTTTCCTCCCGGTGAATCTCCGTTACCATAACAAACATTTTGTTTGCTACTTTTTCAGTACCATTCTGACTGCATCTTTCCATCCTGCATATTTTTCTTCCCGCAGTATTTTTGACATGGCTGGCTCGAACTTAGTACGTTTCATTTTATCAAATAGGTTATTCTTATTGTAAATTCCCAAAGCAATTCCTGCCATATAGGCAGCTCCTATACCAGATAATTCTTCTGCCTGAGGTACTTGAACCGGAATTTCAAGCATATCGCATTGAAACTGCATCAGGTAATGATTACTGGTAGGACCACCATCTACTCTGATTTCTTCTATTTTTATCAAAGAAGTATCGCTCATGACCTGAACAATGTCTGTGATCTGATATGCGATACAGTCAAGTGCCGCTCTGACCAGTTCAGCCTGTCCTGTTGTTCTTGTAATCCCGCATAAAATACCAGTCGCTTTACTATCCCAATAAGGTGCTCCCAATCCCGAGAATGCAGGTACCAAATATGTTTTGTCAATAGGATTAGCCAGTTTCGCCAGTTTTTCAGTTTCCTTTGCAGAATTAATTACTTTAAGATCTTTTTCTATCCAGGAAATGACGGCACCCGTATAATTAATGTTTCCTTCAAGAACATAATTGACTTTACCATCCATTCCCCAAGCCAATGAAGTGACAACACCTTCCTGACTAAACACAGGTTTTTCTCCGATATTCATCATGATAGAAGATCCAGTACCGTAAGTTGCTTTGATCATTCCCTTTTTCTGGCATCCCTGACCAAATAATGCCCCATGGGAATCGCCTAATACTGCATGAATCGGAATTGATTTTTCTAAAAATCCGTCAAAATCTGTTATACCATACTCAGCATTGGAATCTGTCACTTCAGGCAGACATTTCGTATTGATGCCAAATACATCGCAGACTTGCTGATCCCATTGCAATTTTGTTATGTTGAACATTTGTGTTCTGGATGCATTAGAATAGTCTGTTTTAAATTCTTTGCCGCCTGTTAGTTTATAGATAAGCCAGCTATCCATGGTTCCACAACATAATTCACCTTTCTCAGATTTCTCTTTCGCACCTTCTACATTTTGTAAAACCCAAGCTATTTTTGCTGCAGAAAAGTAAGGTGACAATTGCATGCCAGTACTCTCTTTTATCATAGATGCATATCCATCTTGGGCAATTTGATTACAAATTGTTTCACCTCTTGCACATTGCCATACAATTGCGTTATAGATAGGTTTTCCTGTTTTTTTATCCCATACAAGTGCTGTTTCTCTTTGATTACTGATTCCTATTCCTATCATATTATTTTTATCTATTTTGCTTTTCTTTATCAGATTCTTTACGACTTGAATACAATTCTCATAGATTTCTGTTGCGTTATGTTCTACCCAGCCTATTTCATTCACAATTTGTTCATGAGATAAATCTGACCTACATACGAGCTCTCCATTATCGTCAAACAACAATGCCTTTGTTCCCTGTGTACTCTGATCAATTCCCAATAAATATTTTTTTGCCATATTTCTTACCTACATCATATCTTTAGCTGCTTTTACAATACCTGTGGCATTCAAACCATAATAATCAAATACCTCTTTTGATGTGCCTGTAATCACTGGTGTGTCTGGTAATGCCATATTTATTACTTTTTTCGGACATTCACTTCCTATGATTTGGCTCACCATAGAACCAAGTCCTCCAAACGGTGAATGCTCTTCTACCGTAATTACTCCCCTAACATTTTTTGCTGCTTTTACAATGGAATCTTTGTCCAATGGTTTTATGCAATACATGTCCAATACCGTGGCACTGATTCCCTCTTTCTCTAAAAGTTTAGCTGCTTCTAGCGATGGCCTCACCATCTCACCACAAGCAATAATGGCTATATCTGTTCCCTCTTTGATTACAGTTGCTTTATCCATCATAAACGGACAATTGTTTTCCGCATAGATATCTTCTACTGGATTTCTTCCTACACGGATATAGGCAGGTTTCTCATCTTTTAGTAATTCTTCAATCAAACATTTTGTCTGATGCCTGTCACTTGGCAGATACACACGCATATTTGGAACGGATGACATGGCCGCAATATCCTGTGCAGAATGATGACTCATTCCAAGTGCTCCGTAGCTGATACCTCCACTAATACCTATTAATTTTACATTGGTATTGGAATACGCTACATCGACTTTAGCTTGTTCGTAACTTCTTGTTGATAAAAAGCAGGCTGGTGATGCTGCAAATGGTTTTTTTCCGCATTTTGCCAGCCCTGCCGAAATACTGACTAAATTTTGTTCTGCAATACCAATTTCCACATATTGTTCAGGAAATTCTTTTGCATAAGGAGTTAACGATGCGGAACCTTTAGAATCACTGCATAAAACAACAATTTCTTTATCCGTTTTTGCTTTTTCCAATAGCACTTCACAGATTGCCTGTCTATTCGGTATTTTATTCATGAAGTAAAGCCTCCTTCTTTCCATTTAAGTCACTCATTATTTGTGCATATTCTTCTTCACTCGGCACATGATGATGCCAAGCCGCTTTATTTTCCATAACGGAAGAACCAAATCCTTTTATGGTATTTGCAATAATAACAGTTGGTTTCCCCTTTACTGTCTTTGCTTTTTCAAAAGCTTCATTCAACTGATCAATATTATTCCCGTCTTCTACGTTGATCACATTCCATCCGAATCCGGACCATCTATCTATCTGGTTATCTTGTGCCATCACCTCTTCTGTATTCCCGGAAATCTGTAATCTGTTCCTATCCACGATCGCACACAGATTATCCAGTTTGTATTGATTAGCGGCCATTGCACCTTCCCATACAGAACCTTCTGCCAATTCTCCATCTCCCATAACGGTGTAGACTCTATAGTCCTGTTGATTCATTTTTCCAGCTAATGCCATTCCTACGCTAACTGGCAGCCCATGTCCCAGAGAACCTGAGTTCATTTCAATCCCCGGAAGCTTATTATTTGGATGTCCGATAAATTTTGATCCGAATTTTGAGAAATTTTCAATTACTTCTTGAATCGGAAAAAACCCTTTTTCTGCCAGAACTGCATAGAGAGCTTCCACACAGTGACCTTTACTCATGACAAAGCGGTCCCGATTCGGATCATCTTTATTTTCAGGACTAATGTTCATTTGTTTGAAATAAAGTGTGACCAAAATGTCCATCACGCTCATATCCCCGCCGATATGTCCGCCTTTTCCTTCTACAATCATATCAATTACATTCTTACGCAGATCATAAGATAATACTTTTAAATTTTTCATTTTTTCTCCTTTTCGGTTTTATTCTCCTCTGATATAAGCCTTAACCTCTTCCTCTATTGGATCATATAAGTCTGGTTTTATTCCTATATATTTACAAGCCTCATATAAAACCGGAACCACGTCTTTATGAATACCTACACAATGATGAATATATGGTCCGCACACAATTTTATCTTCCAAGCGTTTTAGGTTGTCTACTTCCACCCAGACATAGGTTCCTTTTGTATATGGCCCTTCGACCCCAGTCGCATTCCCTAAGAGTAAAGAATATTCACCATTATCACCATCAAATCTGCACAATGTCATTTTTCCATGTTTTGCTTCTGCTTCCACGGCTCCTGGGTGTTCAAATGCCAGTGGATAACCAATTGTTGGTTTCTCTTTTGCCACTGAAATTGGCCATGGCCCGCAATGTTGGAGAAGCTCACCATTTTCATTATCCGGATGTCTTACTGTCCAATCTGCAAAAAACCCTCTTGCCTCATCCATACCCGCTGCTTCTACCATGACGGCTGTAATTGCTCCGTGAATATCTGTTTCACATACAACCGGAATGCCTTCTTCATTCAATAACGAATTAGCAGCACATGGCATAATGCCAAGTTCACTTTGCAATGCATTCCAACATTGAATTGCAATTGCATTACATCCATATTTATCAGCTAAGCCTTTCATCGCTACTTTTAGAGCCGCAACACTTTCCAGTTCTTCCTCTTTGATCTTTATATTCATACTTTCTTTACAGTATTGCATTACTTTGGCAACTTCGTTGCCTTCTTCTCTTGCTTTTTTCACTTCCAATGTTAGCTCCGGCATAGGAATCGGTGCTAACTGTATATTGAATCTTTCTAACAATTCACCTTCATTACACATGGTTGACCAAAAATCAAACGGTCTTGGTGCAATCTGAAGAATCCTGGTATGCTTAAATACTGATACCACATTACATACTCCTAAAAAGTCCCTAATCCCTCTTTCAAATTCATCATCGGTAAGCCTGCAATTCGTCATATAGGTAAATGGAACGCGAAATCGCCTTAATACTTTTCCTGTTGCAAATAATCCACACTGGCTGTCTCTTAAACGTATTCCGTTTTCATCCGGTCTCTCATCCCTTGGCCCCCAGAGCAAAACTGGTACCCCCAACTTTTTGGCTAATCTTGCACACACATACTCAGTTCCAAAATTACAATGTGGAAGGAATAGACCTGTTACTCCTTCTTTCTGAAATTTCTCAGCAATTCGTTCCATATCACTGTCGTCATATAAAAGTCCTTCTTCATTAATATCTTTAATATCAACATAATCAATCCCTAGTTCATTTAACCGTGCTCTTGTCAAGTCAGCATATTTGATTGCATCTGGTGCACTAAAAATACTTCTCCTTGTTGGTGCAAAACCTAACTTTAATTTTTTCATTTTTTCCTCCCTATTATAAATTTAAATTTTTTACGCTATCTCTTTCTATAAATTCCGTACAGATTTGTGTCTTTGTAATTACTTCATTTTTGTTCTTAATTAATTCAATCATTCTTCTAACTGCGATTTGTCCCATTTCTTGTTTCGGAACTCGTAAGCTTGTTAATCTGGGAGATGCGATCTCGCAAAAAGGTAAATCGTCGAACCCTATAATTGACACATCTTCGGGAATGCGATAGCCATACTCCTGCAAGGCTTTCATAGCGCCAAGTGCAATCATATCATTATCTGCAAAAAAAGCAGTTGGTAGATTTGGTCTTTCATTTAATATCGCTACCATGCTTTTGTAAGCTCCATCCATCGTGGTATCTAAGGTAAAAGTAAATTTGTTGTCAACCTCAATTCCTTTTTTATTTAGTGCAATGGTGTATCCAACAGCACGGGAACGAAATGCTTTTATTCGAAATCTTCCTCTCAGATACCCAATTTTAGTGTGTCCTTTACTGATTAAATATTCCGTGGCCATTCTGGAGGAATCTGAATTGTTAATAGAAATTCCATCGAAGCTCATATCTGCGCTCCAGTAATCAATCGTAAGAAATGGACATTTGGCATTTTTAAATATCCCTACATCCGTTTCCATTAATTCTGCACCCATAAGTGCAACTGCAGATGTTGTGTCATTAATGAGCCATTTGACCTGTTCTTCAAAATCTGATGTCCTTCGATCTAAATAGCAAAGAACCATTTCGTATCCAGATTTTCTGCATTCTTTTTCAAACCCATCTATCATTAATGAAAAAAAAGGAGTGTCCTCAGTAATTAATCCGTTTGTTTTGTATAATACAAATTTTATTTTTGTGATACTCGCTTCATTGATATAACCTAATTCCTTTGCTACCTTGAATATTTCAGAGGAGGTTTCTTTATTCACGCTTCTCTTTCGATTTAGAGCATTGGAAACAGTTGCAGGAGAAAACCCAGTTTGTTCACTTATCTGTTTAATACTGACCTTCACTCTATGATCCTCCTACTTTTTATCGATCTATTATATAAACATTATTATAAATAATTTATCTATTTGTTCAATATAATTTTTAAATATTTTTATTAATTTGTTTAATATATAAAATTTATAACCTATATTTTTATTACATTTGTATAGAATCAGCGTCTTATTTTTGATTATTTCAAACTTTTATATTCAAATCGTTATAAACGTTTATGTAAATATTTATATAAACGTTTATGCTGTTTTGAAGTAAATTATTTTATATACTTTAAACTCCTTCATAAAATAAAAAAGGAGAATTAGAATAAATTCTAATTCTCCATGTTTCTGTATCCTATATTTCTCTTACGCTGTCTCTTTCAATAAAATTTGTACAGATTTGTATTTTTAATCTGGCATTCGTTGGTTTTCTAATTAATTCTATGATTCTCCTCGCTGCTGCTTGTCCCATTTCCTGTTTTGGTACCCTAATAGTAGTCAACCGTGGTGTAGCAATTTCACTATATGGAATATCATCAAATCCTATAATCGAGATATCTTGAGGTATCTGATACCCATATTCTGTTAAAGCTTTCATGGCTCCTAGGGCAATCATATCATTGTCTGCGAAAAAAGCAGTTGGTAAGGGAGGTTTTTTCTTTAAAAAATCGACCATCTCAGAATACGCATTATTCATGCTGGTACCAATTGTGACCGTATAGGTAGGGTTCACTTTTAATCCCTTCTTATTCATAGCAACTGCATAACCAACATGTCTGGATCGAAATGCTTTTATTCTGTATCTCCCTCTTAAGTAACCTATTTCTCTGTGTCCTTTATCATATAGATATTCGGTCGCTAATCTGGCAGAATCTGCATTATTTATGAGAACTGCATCAAATTCCATATTAGAGTTCCAATAATCGAATAATAAAAAAGGACATTTTGCACTCTTAAAAATTTCTAAATCGCCCTCCATTAGTTCTGTTCCCAATAGAACAACTGCTGAACTGGTGTCATTAATCAGCCATTTAACCTGCTCCTCATAGTCATCTGCACGACTGTCTAAATTGCACATTACCATTTCATATCCGTTTTTACCGCATTCTTTTTCAAATCCATCAATCAGCAATGAAAAAAAAGGAGTTTCTTCGATTATGGAGCCATTTTTTTTGAAGATAACAAATTTAATTTTTGTTATTTTTTCCTCATCAATATAGCCCATTTCTCTTGCAACACGGAAAACTTCTGCTGCTGTTTCTTTATTAACTCCCTTTTTATGATTCAAAGCATTTGAAATTGTAGCTGGTGAAAATCCCGTAATATGACTAATTTGTCTAATACTCACTTTCATGCAGGCACCTCTGATTTATTTATACATCTTATATCTATAAATTTCATTGTACCATATTCAAAAAATGCTGACCATTAATTTTTTAATTTGTAAAATAGTGTTTCTTTTAACACTTTAACTGATTTTTTGTGCGGAAGATCTCAACTATGAATAACATCATGATTGGCCCCAATAAAATTCCAGCGAACCCGAATAATTTAATTCCAGCGTAAATAGATAGCAATACTCCAAACGGATAGATCCCTATCCTGTCTCCAATTAATTTCGGTTCCAGAAATTCCCTTGCCAGCGCACAGATCGCATAAAGCAAAATAAATCCTGCAGCCTGAAGAATATTTCCCTGAACTACCGTATACAAAGCAAAAGGAACTAATATAATACCAGTGCCGATAAATGGCAATACATCTAGAAAGCTGGTAATGACACCAAGCAATAAAGGATTTGATTGCCCTAGAATCCAGAATCCGGAGCCGCTAATAATTGTTATGGTTGCCATAATAATTGCTTGTGCTTTTATAAAAATAGCAAGAAGATGACCTATCTTTTTTATAAGTGAAAAGATAGGTAAAAAATACTTTTGTTTAAAAAGCCTAGTTTGAATTTTTTCATAGTCCTTCACAAGTAGCATGGTTGCAATAAAGGTTACCACTATTGAGGCAAAAACCGATATCACGGATCTCATATAAGTAACAGACCTTCCCATCAATTTAGGCGCAATTTCATTTTGTATATTATTGGAAATAATGGTTACCTTGTTCAGAAAAAAAATCTCAATATCATCCGCATCCAGTCCTGTTCTGGATTCCAGACATTCACAAAATTGACTAATAAACTTTGAAAATTCAACCTGTATACTGTCTACATTAGAGGCCATTTGTGCAACAAAACAGACCACTTTGTTACATATCCAGAAACAACCCGCTGCTAAAAGAAGAACTATAAAAAACAATAGAAATCCTGTTAAAAAAACTTTGTTAATACGGAGTTTTTCATTTATTTTTTTTACGTATGGATAAATCTGGGCCACAATAAAAAAAGCAATCACGAATGGTCCTACCAAGGGTAATAAGTATCTGATTCCTATATATACCCCAAGTACAATTCCCATATACATGATTACTTTTTTATATTCTTCCTTTATAAATGTACCCATTTCATCTTCCACCATTTCAATTTTCTTGTGGTTAGTATGAGCCATTCCAAAAGGAAATATCAGCTATTATTTCTTTTCTTTTTGGTAATACTTACTAGGCTTGATTTACTTTAAATAATCGATATTTTTAAAGATTTTTTAGCATTATGAAAAATAAAATGATCAGGTTTTATTTGAAACTGCATTTGTTTATTTGTTTTTGGATGTATAAAATCCAATTTATATGCACAAAGTGCTATGTCTTTCACCCCTAACTTCTGCGATGTTTCCTTGCTCTCTAAAGAACCATATTTATAATCTCCCAGTAGAGGATATCCTGCATGTGAGAATTGTACACGAATCTGGTGATGCCTTCCAGTCACTAATTGGATATCTGTTAATGTAAAAAATGGCTGTACACGATCCTCAGCAATCTTTATTAGCTTATCCACAGTTCCGATACAATCATACCTAAGTTTTGCATATTTTGCTTTACTATCTTTTTGATTCTCAGCTACTATTTTAGATAAGTTTGTTTTCGTATCCTTCAAAATATAGTCTTCAAGGCTACCACCTAACTTCTCTGGTCTTCCACAGAGGATTGCATAATATGATTTTTTTATTTTATTTCCTGCAATCTGAGCACTCAATTCTGCTGCCGTAATTTCATCTTTAGCCAAAAGTATTAAACCTTCCACTGGCTGATCTAACCTATGAATCAATCCGATATAGGGCTGTTGTTCCCCTACTTGCTGTCTAACTTGTTTTCTCTTTGTGTAAAGATAGTTTTTGATTTCACTAACTACATCCTGCTGTCCAAGATTTTTTGTCTGAGTCGCAAGACCCGCTGGTTTATGCACTACTAAGATATTATCGTCTTCATATATAATTTTTGTTTTCAAATGTGCTCCTACCTATATGCCAAGTCCATACATTTTATTACAGATTTCTTTCCCTGTATTTGTCTTAAAAATTCGTTCATATGTTGTTTTGGTTGCATCTTTACAGACTCCTTCTTCATAAAGATTTACCAAAAAGTCTGCTTCCACTAAAATCTGATAATCATTCCCTTTTATATCTGTATAAGTGTGATGATGAGCAACCAGATAAGATACTCTTTGAATTATTTCTTGTTCCATTTGCAATTTATTAAGTAAGCGTTCCGCAAGTGCCGCTCCTTCCTCTTCCTGGTGCTTTCCATTACTATTTCCATATTTTTCTTCACTGATCCGAATCCCAATATCATGCACGATTGCAGCTATTTCCAAAATTTCCTGCTCTTCTTTTGGCAGATGTTCCATCTGTCCGATCATTTTTGCAAATTGATACACCTTCATAAAATGTTGAATTCTCTTTGGGTCATTTTTATAATAGCTGATCATTTCCATTAGCAATTGATTGATTTTAGTCATTCTTATCTCCTATGCTATTAACGAAATTTTTCACACTTTGAAACGATACCCAACACCCCAAATCGTTTCGATATATTGAGGTTTTGCTGTATCAAATTCAATTTTTTCTCTTATCTTCTTTATATGCACAGTGACTGTAGCGATATCCCCAATAGAATCCATATCCCATATTTCACGGAACAATTCATCTTTGGTATACACATGATTCGGATTTTCTGCAAGGAATGTTAATAAATCAAATTCTTTGGTAGTAAAATTTTTCTCTTCGCCATCAATGTATACGCGTCTCGCTGTCTTATCAATACGGATGCCACGGATTTCCACAATATCATTTTCTTTTGCATTACTTCCGACCAGCCTGTTATATCTTGCCATATGAGCCTTCACCCTTGCAACTAATTCACTTGGACTAAAAGGTTTTGTCATATAGTCATCTGCACCCAATCCCAGTCCTCTGATCTTATCAATATCATCCTTCTTAGCAGATACCATCAAAATAGGGATGTTTTTCTCTTCTCTTATTTTTTTGCATACTTCAAATCCATCAATTCCTGGTAACATTAAATCCAATATGACCAAATCAAAATCACCTGTAAGTGCACTGACAAGCCCGGCATCTCCTGAATTCTCTATTTCAACTTCAAATTCGCTTAATTCCAGATAATCTTTTTCCAAATCTGCGATTGCTTCTTCATCTTCAATAATCAATATTTTACTCATTTTCATCAGCCTCTCTGTATTTTCTAATTACAAAATGTAAACAGGTCCCTTCACTTTCTTTACTTGTTGCCCAAATATAACCACCATGATCTTCTACAATTTTCTTCACAATGGATAATCCAATTCCGCTCCCACCTTTTGAAGAGTTTCTTGATGTATCTGTTCTGTAAAATCTCTCAAAGATATTTGAAAGATCTTTTGTCGCTATACCCTTACCGTTATCTTCTATTTCGACCCGTATAGAATCAATTTCATCCAGAATACGGATATCAATTACTCCTTTTAGCTTATCGATATACTTGATACTATTACCAATAATATTATTTATCACTCGTTTCAATTGTTCTGGATCTGCAATAATTACAGTATCTTCAGGAACAAAATTCGAATAGTTCAGTTCGATATTTTTAGATTCCAGATCCAATCCCACATCTTCTACACAATCCCTAAAATATTCAGATACATTGATTTTATGAAAATGATAGGGAATACGATTCGAATCAATACCAGAATATATGGTCAACTCATTGATCAACCGATCCATATCATTGGCCTTTTTATATATTGTCTTAATATATTTGTCAATCTTTTCAGGCGTATCCGCAACGCCATCCATGATTCCTTCCACGTACCCTTTTATGGCAGTGATCGGTGTCTTCAGATCATGCGATATGTTGCTGATCAACTCCCTGTTCTTCTTATCATTCTGTACTTTTTCTTCTGCTGATTCCTTGAGACGAAGCCTCATTTCTTCATAATTCTTATAATTTTCTGCCAGTTCCCCGTTACAACTTGGTGTCAATGAATAATCAAGATCGCCATCCGCTATATGTTGCATAGCTACATTTAAATCACCGATAGGTTTAAACACACCTTTATTAATCCATCGTGTTAACATAATACTAGTAAATGCTAATATCAATATCGTTGCTATGAACATATCTAATAATAATGACCTGGATATTATGCTATTTATTTTGGTCACCAGAAAAATACTTCCTTTACTGCCATCTTTAAATTCAAAATCAATCTGCTTAACTAGTTTTTGCATATCATTATAATAATAGCCAGTTCCCGATTCCATTGTTACATCTCCATATTGTGGGAGCCGGTCAAATAATTTCTCACTTGCTACTTGATTATTCGTATAATATAACTCATCATTTTTTCTTACAATAATATAAGAAGCTTTCTCTTCCACTCTTTTACAGATACTATCCAAATAGTCCTTTTTCTCTAAAATAGAAGCATCTGTTTTTTCTTGTTCTTGAATCTCCCTACAAATTTCTTCCGTCATCTCACCATATGCCTCTATATTTTCTGACAACATAGAGTAATCAATGTGCTTTAAACCATAGTCTTCCTGCTGCATACGAATTAGTATGGTTCCAATTGCCATAAATGCTATGGAGGATAATAGAAGTGGTAATATTATAATTGTTAGAAAAGTAATGAATAATCTTGTTCTTAATTTCATAGTGTTTTCACCCATGTGTTTATACTTTTATGACAGGCATTCTCTTCTGCCAATTAAATGATGCTTATACCTTTTTCTAATATTATAATTTGCCTGCCTGCGCCCATTATATCATATATTATTGGGGAGAAAATAAAGTCTCAGGAATATAATTATAAAATATTTCTAAAACGTCCTTATCTAATTTTAAATTTAAATAGGACGTTTTAGAATATATTTCAATTGCATTATATCATTAGATTATAGATATTTATGACATCTTGTCTATGAAGTGTTACAAAGCTTCCTATCGTTCCATTTCTACCATCGCCGTAACATGCTGTTTCTGCCATTTTTTCTATATCCTTTTCCATTGCACCCAGTTCTTTTAAGTTGGAAGGCATACCAATTGATGTTAGAAATCTTTTTAAAGACTCAATTCCAGCCAGAGCTGTGTTTTCTGGATTTTTTGTATCCATATCGCATCCCCATACACGCACTGCCAAATTCACAAACCTATTTCTATCCTGTTTATATACATAAGTCATCCATGCTGGAAATACTACGGCTAGACCTGCTCCATGTGCACAATCATAGATAGCCGAAAGTTCATGTTCTATATCGTGACTCGCCCAGTCCTGATCACGTCCTACACCGCACAAATTATTATGTGCTACCATGCCTGCCCACATAATATTTGCACGGGCTTCATAATTGTCCGGATCAGAAATGACTCTCGGAACTTCTTTGATCATTGTTAACAGAACTGCCTCACAAAGGCGATCGGTGATTTCAACTTCCATTGTATTTGTAAAATATCTTTCAAACACATGCGCCATTATATCGGTTGCACCACATGCTGTCTGATATGGTGAAAGTGTTTGTGTCAATGCTGGATTTAAGATAGAAAAAACAGGTCTTATCGCTTCTCCACTTGCACCTCTTTTAAACATGCCCTCCTCTTTTGTAATAACCGAGTCAGGAGAACCTTCACTGCCCGCAGCGGCGATTGTAAGTATTGTTCCTACTGGTAACGCTTCTGTTATCTCTTTTCCTTGATAAAAATCCCAAAAATCTCCATTATACACCGCTCCTGCTGCAATTGCTTTAGAAGAATCAATAGTACTTCCCCCTCCAACAGCTAATATAAAATCCACCTTTTCTTTTCGGCATAATTCAATTCCTTCATATACTAGACCACTTCTAGGATTCGGTTTTACTCCCCCTAATTCTACATAGGATATGTTTTCCTTTTCTAGAGAAGATTTCACCCTGTCTAGCAAGCCTGAACGGATGACAGACCCTCCACCATAATGAATTAATACTTTATTTCCTCCAAATCGTTTCACATAACTACCTGTTTCATTTTCCTTTTCATTCCCAAACACAAAATAAGTCGGGCTATAAAATGTAAAATTGTTCATACCATTCTCCCATCTTTGTCATTTACGTAAGTTATACTTATTATTTGTATTATACACAATTTGCAACTAACAATTTAACCAAAAAATTTTTTTATTATTATATATTTTTTTTTGCAATACTTATTGACTTATTTTATCAAATGGTTTATATTGATATCAGTAACAGTTACTATTATTGATAAGGAGTAAAGAATGACATTAAAACACAGTAAACAGAGAGAAGCAATTAAAAGTTTTTTAATGACGAGAAGAGATCATCCAACGGCAGATATCGTATATTCGCATTTACGTGAGGAATTTCCGAATATTAGCTTAGGTACTGTGTATCGGAATCTGAATCTTTTATCTGAAATTGGAGAAGTACTAAGACTCCGTGTTGGAGACGGTATCGATCATTTTGATGCAACTGTAGAACCTCATTATCACTTTGTCTGTACCGAGTGCGGATCTGTAATAGATTTAAACTTGAGTAGCTTTACACAAATTAATGAAATTGCTGATGCTAGTTTTGATGGTAAGATTTCAGGACACGTAACTTATTTTTATGGCACATGCCAAGATTGTATTCACAATAAGAATTGAATTAAGAATAGTAATAATAAGTTTTAAGATACTATAGTTAGTAACTGATATTTAAAAATGGATCAGTTCAAAATATAAAAAATGATAAAGAAGAAGGAGATTAAAAGTATGAAATATGTATGTCAAGTATGTGGCTATGTTCACGAAGGGGATCAACCACCAGTAAGTTGTCCGGTATGTGCTGCTCCTGCCGAAAAATTTACTTTACAAGCAGGCGCTTTAACATGGGCGGCTGAACATGTTGTAGGTGTCGCAAAAGGTGTCAGTGAAGATATCATGGCAGATCTTAGAGCTAATTTCAATGGGGAATGTACCGAAGTTGGTATGTATCTTGCAATGGCTAGAGTGGCGCATAGAGAAGGATATCCTGAAATTGGTTTGTATTATGAAAAAGCTGCTTTTGAAGAAGCAGAGCATGCAGCTAAATTCGCAGAATTGCTAGGAGAAGTATTAACCGATTCTACAAAGAAAAATCTTCAAATGCGTGTGGATGCAGAGAATGGTGCTACTGCTGGAAAATTTGATCTTGCTAAACGTGCAAAAGCAGCTAATTTAGATGCAATACATGATACCGTTCATGAAATGGCACGTGACGAAGCAAGACATGGTAAAGCTTTTGATGGATTATTAAAAAGATATTTTGGCTAAAAACAATCGTATTCTACAAAAGGAGGGATACCTATGTCAGAGATAAATCAAGCACAAGTAAATAATTTAGTTGCTCTATTAGATGGATATGCAATAAATGGAGGACATCATTTGAATGTCAATGTTCTTAATCGAGATACGCTATTAGATGCTAAGGATCATCCTGAAAACTATCCCCAATTAACAATTCGTGTTTCCGGTTATGCTGTCAATTTTATTAAGTTGACACCTGATCAGCAAAATGATGTAATATCACGTACATTCCATAATGCAATGTAATTCGATGAATAAATTGTGCACAGAGCGGTCTCACTTAATACATGTGGGACCGCTCCTTTTTTTAAATCATAAATTTTTTATATATAATTTATACTTTATTAATTGATTGTTTGTTATATATGTTGTATAACAAATATAAAGAAAGGAACAGTATATAAAACGAATTATAAATTATTTGAAAAGGAGTGATTTATTATGTTAAGACCAACACTATTCGAGAAAACAAGACCCCTATTTTTTGACAATTCTTTTGAAAAGATGTTTGAAAATGCATTTACTAATTTTTGGGGAAATAATTTAAATCCTCTGGAGGGTTTTCGTACAGATGTAATTGATCAAGGTGATCACTATTTACTACAAGCTGAACTTCCTGGATTTAAAAAAGAAGATATTAATATAGACTTAGCAAATGATACTCTTACAATCTCTGCAAGCCACAAGGAAGAATCTACAGACGAAAACAATAAAAACAATTATATCCGCAAGGAAAGACGTTATAGTTCCTATAGCAGAAGTTTTTATGTAGAGGGTATCACCCCAGGTGACATTGATGCCTCTTATAAAAATGGTATTCTGGAGGTAACTTTCCCTAAAAAGGAAATAACTTCTGCAGAAGAGCCGAAAAGAATTGAAATTAAATAATCTTAATGAAAAAGAAGAGTGATTTACAAAATTTGAAATCACTCTTCTTTATTTAAGAACAAGGCCAGCTATGTTCTTTTATAATACATTCCGATCAGTTCCTTTTAAGAATGATGCCGCATTCTCATAAACTTCATTTACCAGGCGGATTCTTGCCTCTGTACTGGCCCATGCCATATGTGGTGTTATAATCAACTTTGTACTATCCTTTATTAAACTCAACGGATTTTCTGAACTGATTGGTTCTTTCCCTAACACATCTAGCCCGGCACCTGCAATTAAATTTTCCTCAAGTGCTTTATACAAATCTTGATCGTTGATAATCGGACCTCTCGCAACATTCACTAGAATAGCCGATTCTTTCATCTTTTGAAATGCCTCTAAATCGAAGATCCCTTTGGTTCTATCTGTCAATGGACAATGTATCGATATGATATCAGATTCCTTTAGAAAGGTATCCCAATCCACTCTTTCATAGTCGGTCGAATTATTTTTACCAGAAGCAGAAAAAAATATAACTTTACATCCAAAAGCTGTTGCAATTGTAGCTACCGCTTTACCAATGTTACCCATACCGATAATGCCCCATGTCTTACCTTCTAGCTCCATAAATGGAAGATCAAAATGAGAGAATCTTAATTGTGACCCATAGGTACCTGATTTCACATAGTTATCGTAATAGCTGATTTTTTCAAGTAAATACAAAACCAGAGCAATGGTATGCTGAGCAACTGCAGCTGTTGAATAATTACTGACATTTGTAACCTTTATCCCTCTGCTATTTGTATAATTCAGATCAATATTATCAACCCCTGTTGCCGTAACACAAATAAGCTTTACATTTTTTGCATCTTTTAGTGTCATCTCATTCATAGGGACTTTATTTACAATAATAATATCCGCATCTTTAATTTTCCAAGGTGTATCATCTGCTAAAGATACTGGATACTGCACACACTCCCCCAAGCGTTCAAAACAGGAAGTATCAATATCAATTCCAAGGCTATTTCTTTCCAATACAACCACTTTCATAGTTTTCCTCATTTCTACTTTTTCCGTTCTCTTTTCATTTTTCTAATATTGTTGATTTTATCATCATCTTTGAAATGAGTCTACCATTAATGAAAAATTTCTGCCTTAATCCTCCCTTCCTTTCGCTGCATCAAAATCTTTGTCTACAAAATCTGGCATCTGCCCTTTCCCAATTACCAGATAAGTACTATTTTGTAATCCATTAGCTGGTTTAAAAGTAGCTTGAAATGTTATATTTTCTATATATGGTTTTAAAATACTATTGCTATATGCAAAATTTGAAGGATAGAACTTTCTACATAATTCTTCTATTTTTTTTGTAGAATCTTCTGTTCCGTCATTACTATATACAAATTCTCTATAATCTTCATCTCTATATTTAGATCCTTTGTAGCCTGAAACTATAATATCTGTAACCTCTTCCGGCCGCAATTTATCTACAATGACTCCGGATTCTTCCATTCCTAACTCCTCTAATTTAGCTAAAGTTTCTTTAAAAGAAGGATATATATAGTATCCCTGCAGTTCCGTTGTCATATCATCCACTCTTATTTCAGGAGAAAGTCTCAATATTGGAAAGCTTCCTTGAATTTCTGAAACTGTTAAATCAGACAATTCTTTCAAATAAATGTTTAACAAAGATTTTGCATCCTCACTTCTTACGGTCAGCACTTTGTTAGCAAGTGAATTATAAACAGACATTTTTTTAATTTGAGTATTGCTATTAACTACTGCAGATAATGGAAAAGCTCCTTTTTTATACTCTTTACTATTGTATATGGACTCAACCTGTGGCAATACTTCTTCGAGGGGACAAGTATAAGTACGATAAATTTCTTTTCCATTTTTCAGATTATATTTTAAAATATATCTTACCCATTCATCAGAGCCATCTTCTGAATCTTTGTTATCTTTCTCTTCTAAGGCCAGAATTCCTTTTTTTGCTAGTAATTGCACGGTTGAAATATCTGTTAGTTTCATATATCTTAGTTGATATCCTACATAAGTCATGGAATTATCCGCTACTATTTCCCCATTTATGACTTCCAATCTAGAACCATTCATTTCGGAATCAATATTTGAGAAGGCGACAGCTACACTTGCTACTTTATCTTCATTTGGAAGGTAAGAATCAAAACCAAACACATCTAAATTGAAACATAATGAAACAGCGCCTGCTGTTGCCAGACACATTACTAATTGCAGCTTATGTCTGCTAATGGCTTTAAATTCAAAGCTATAAATAACCTCTATTACACAATGTACTAAAATACCTGTAAAAATTAGTCCGAACCAAAACCAGAATTGACCACTATTTTCAAAAGAGTGAAATAAAATTCCACCAAGCATAGACACTAATATAACTATAAGAATACGTATACCTGTTTCTGTTTTTTTGAAGGCCATGGCTTTCTGAGCTGCCTCAGATGGACGTTTTTGATACAACCAGATTGATAGGATTAAAAGCAGCACACTAATTATAAAAGCACTGAGCAAAAGCATGAACATTTCTTTTTCATTTTTTATTTGTTTATTATAAAATAAATCACAATAGCGCAGATAAGAGGTAATTGCTGATATACCCGCTACTTTCACACCTGGAAAGGATGTATAAGATGTCGTATAATAACTTTTGAAACTTTGGGAATAGTAACCCTCAATCGTTTGTAGCAATAAAGGAATATAGAGTATCAGGACTCCACTGCCAGCAATTGCTACTAATAGATTTCCAGTCAGCATGACTGCTAAAATAACTGTATGATAATAAAACAGGAAATAAATGCTCTGTACAAGGAGCGTATTGATCATCTGCACGATTAGTTCTCCTGTCATAAAACCTTGTGCTGTCACAATGACCATACAAATAATCTGGCTAAGCAGATACAAGGTCAGATAAATAAGTAATCCATTCACATAAAAAACCATGAAAAGTTTTTCTCTTTTAATAGGTAAAGAATGATAAAAATCAGTCTTACTCCTGCTAAATAAATATAGATATCCACTCGTTCCCAAAAAAAATGCAAATAGAACAATTACTATCATTTCCATAGCTTTCGTTGCGGAAAAAAAATTCAAAAGATAATCTACCATATCTTTATATATAGGAGTCTGATACGCTCTCAAACGCTCTAAAGACATAAGCAGAAAAACCGGTCTGATTAATAATAGTAGCAGGAATCCAACCGCAATCAGCCATAGTCTCTTTTTGAAGTCCTCTTTCTGTAAATTAATAAATAAGTTTGTTGATGTCATATCCAACCACCTCCGCCTCACTAATAAATATTTCTTCTAAAGATAATGGAAGAATTTCTGCAAAGATCATATCTTTTTCCAGTATTACTTTTTCCAATTCACTCCTATCACCTCGTACTGTAAATGTATATAAGGTTCCTCTGATTTCCGTTTGTGTAATTGAGACTTGATTGATAAATTCTTCACGCTCAAAATCATTGTTAAAAACGCATTGTATTTTATGTATGTTTAATTTCAGATCACAAATGTCTTCCGATAATAACACACCGCCCTTATGCAACACTCCTACATAATCACAGATATCTTCTAATTCTCTCAAATTATGTGAAGCTATAATTGGTGTCAATTTCCGATTTTCTATTTCCATGACAAACAGACTTTTGACTGCCTGACGCATAACAGGATCCAATCCGTCAAATGTCTCATCACATAAGATATACTTTGTATTCGCACAAATACCAAGGATTACAGATACTTGTTTTTTCATACCTTTTGAAAAAGTATTAATTTTACGATTTCCCTCCAGACCAAATTGTCTCATAAGTTGTGAATATCTTATTTCGTCAAAAAGTGGATAAATTTTGATATAGAAATTTTTCATATCATTTACTGTTGCATTGGCAAAAAAATATTGTTCATCTGAAATAAAAAATATATTTCTCTTTACTTCTTCATTTTCGTATACATTTTCACCATCTATTTCTACAATTCCATTATCTGCCTTTAGGATTCCTGCAAGTGATCTGAGAAATGTACTTTTGCCAGCTCCATTCGTTCCAATCAATCCAAATACCACACCCTCCTGAATAGAAAATGTAATATCATTTAATGCTTTAATCCCTCCATATTCTTTTGAAATCCCCTTTACTTCTATCATTTTGACTCCTCCCCAAAATAGGTATCTACCACCTGATCAATTCTTTCCTTTTCTATTCCTAGTTCTTTGGCCTGTTTGACAGATTTAATCACTTGCTCCATTGCATGTTTTCTTTCATTATCCATATAATTTTCCTTTGATGAAACGAAATTCCCTCTCCCCTTTACCGTATATATAAATCCATTATTTTCTAATTCAGCATATGCTCGCTGTATTGTATTTGGATTAATCGATAATTCAATGGCAAGAGTTCTTACTGATGGCAATTTCATATCCTTTTCAAATGCTCCCTTTACAATTAATATTTGAATTTTCTCAATTATTTGTTCATATATTGGTCTTTTATCTTTATAATCAATATGAATCATAGCATCCTCCTTTCGCTATTTTGGGTGGTATCATACATTTATAAATATATTTTTCTGCTATATTAAGTGTATTAATAATGTTAATACACTTAATATAGCTATTCTTTTATCATTTGTCAATGTAAAAATAGAATAATAAAAAATACTGCGAAAATTCCGCAGTATTTTTTATTATTTTTTTAATCTTAAATTAAAGTCTTTTTAATAATACTTCTCTTTGTTCCTCATATCCAGGTTTTCCAAGTAATGCAAACATATTTTTCTTATAGCTTTCCACACCTGGTTGATTAAATGGATTAACGCCTAACAAATATCCGCTGACTCCACATGCGAACTCGAAGAAATAGAACAGTTCACCTAAGTAAAATTCATTTACTTCTGGAACATTAACTATCATATTAGGAACTTGCCCGTCCGTATGTGCTAAAATCGTACCATTCATAGCGCTTTTATTTACGAAATCAACTGTTTTTCCAGCCAAATAATTGAGTCCATCAAGATCAACCGGTTCTTCTCCTATTATAATTTCTTCTCTAGATGTCTCAATATTAATAACCGTCTCAAATATTGTTCTGGAACCATCTTGAATAAATTGTCCCATAGAATGTAAATCAGTAGTAAGATCAACACTTGCAGGGAAGATACCTTTTTGATCTTTTCCTTCACTCTCACCAAATAATTGTTTCCACCATTCACTTACATAGTGAACACTTGGCTCATAATTAGCCAAAATTTCAATCAGCTTTCCTTTTCTTAATAAAATATTTCTAAGAGCAGCATATTTTAAAGAATCATTTTCCTCAAATGGCTGTTCAAGAGCTCTTTTCCTTCCTGAAGCTGCACCTTCCATTAATCGGTCAATATCTGCACCACTTACCGCAATTGGCAGAAGACCCACTGCTGTTAGAACTGAAAAACGGCCACCGATATCATCTGGTACAACAAATGTCTCATATCCTTCTTCCGTAGCAAGACTTTTTAAGGAACCTCTTGCTTTATCTGTAGTGGCATAAATTCTTTTCGCAGCTTCTTTTTTTCCATATTTCTTTTCCGCTAATTCTTTTAGAACACGAAATGCAATTGCTGGTTCTGTTGTGGTACCTGATTTAGAGATCATATTGATTGAAAAATCTCTATCACCAATTACATCGATCAGGTTCTTAAGGTATGTAGAGCTTATTGAATTGCCCACAAAATAAATTTCCGGGGTTTTTCTGATTTCTTTTGATACTACATTATAGAAGCCATGTCTTAAAAACTCAATTGCTGCCCTTGCTCCAAGATAAGAACCGCCAATTCCAATTACAACTAATACATCGGAATCATTTTTAATTTTCTCAGATGCTTTCTTTATTCTGCTAAATTCCTCTTTATCATAATCAACCGGCAAATCAATCCATCCCAAGAAATCATTCCCAACGCCTGATTTAGATACTAATAATTCCTTTGCGTCTAGCGTTAATTTCTTCATTGATTCTACTTCATTTTCATTAATAAATGGTACTGTCTTTGAATAATCAAATGTAACTTTCTGACTCATTTGCTTCGCTCCTTTTTTTAAAACCGTCCTTTAGTTTACTTTATCAAGGAACTAATAGCAATAATTTCCAAATTTCCTTATTGCTATTAGTTCCTAGTAATTTAGTGTAGCAAAGTTGACCTTTTTTATCAAGTTAAAAATTCTTTCAATAACTCTTCCAGCTCTTCTTCCTCATTTCTGCTAAAAAAAGCAGGCTTGTCCTTTTTCAACTTTTGTTGCTTTTGCTGCAATTCCTGTTGGAACTCTTTTTCTATCTCTTTCTGCTGAGCAATTTCAACTTTAGTTGCACGTAATCTGTTAACCATGTGATTTTCAAGATAATCAATGAGGTTCGTTTTAAGAATTACCCTTTTATTGGGAATATCTATTAAGGAAGTAATTGAAAAATATACATACAATCCTAAAATACTAATAATATAATAAGGAAGAAGATCTCCCAGAGTCTCACCTTCTATAATTCCTTTACATGCTCCCATTCCGCCAAGCAACACGGAAAGCAGCATTAACTGTCCAGACAAGTGACTCATATTTGACATCTTTAATCCACAGATACTTATTTTATTAATAAATTTATCTACAAAAATTGGTATATTAGTAACTCCCATATTCAATTGGTAGCAATTAGTAAATTTTAATTTACACTGCTTAAGGAGTTTATTCTCTGTCGTTTGCATATTATCTGTCTCATTTATAATTCTTTGGTATAACACACCAATTATAATTTGCAGCAATATGCTTAATAATAACATTATAATAGTAGCTGTAATAAACATTTTACTCTCCTTTCTTACAGACAAAATTTTGCTTAGGTTTTTGCTTCTTTTGCCTTCACTTTATAGGATACGAAGCCGATATTGTACAAACTTCGCTCACAAATCAGATGTTGTTTACAACTTCTGATAAGTTACATTATAAAAGATTCCATTTAGTATCTCAAGGTGGCTGCCACTGAAATCGTTTTACATATTTCGCTATTCTTTTCATAGGAGCATTCTAATTTTTACTAAATTTGATGTCTCTGCAACTGGAAAACTTATAATATTTCTGTTATAATTCCTTTGTTATAAGGAAAGGAGATTACGAAATATGATTTATCGACCAAAGGGTGTATGTTCCAGCTCTATAGAAATTGAAACTGACAAAAACATTATAAAATCTGTTAACTTTACTGGAGGATGTAACGGTAATTTGCAAGGAATATCAAATCTTGTACAAAATATGCCTATTGACTTAGCTATTCAGAAGCTAAAAGGAATAAAATGCGGGTTTAAATCGACATCATGTCCTGATCAATTGGCACATGCACTTGAAATTATACTTGAGGATAACCAATAAATTGATTTTTATTCATATTACATATTAAAAATATTGCTTTAGGATAGGGGGAGACCGATGAAAAGAATCGTTCTTACGGGCGGTGGAACAGCTGGACATGTTACACCTAACATTGCTTTGTTGCCGACACTGCAAAATTTAAATTATGACGTTCATTACATTGGTTCTTACGATGGAATGGAAAAAAGACTTTTAGCAGATTTTGACATTCCCTACTATGGTATTTCTACAGGTAAATTAAGACGGTATTTTGATATCAAAAATTTTACAGATCCTTTTCGCATTTTGAAAGGCCTAACCGAAGCTAAAAGTATCATTAAAAAATTATCGCCAGATGTGGTCTTTTCAAAAGGAGGGTTCGTCAGTGTACCAGTAGTACGCGCAGCGGCGAGTCTGGGTATTCCATGTATTATTCACGAATCAGATATGACGCCAGGACTTGCAAACAAGTTATGTATTCCTGTTGCCTCTAAAATATGTTGCAATTTCCCTGAAACCATTTCTGCATTACCGAAAGAAAAGGCAATTCTTACAGGGTCTCCAATTCGTGAAGAACTTGCTAAAGGGAACAAAATAACAGGGTTGGATCTTTGTGGTTTTACCGCGAACAAACCAGTCATTATGGTGGTGGGTGGCAGCTTAGGTGCTTCCTCTGTAAATAAAGTAATCCGCGATGCATTACAAATGTTATTACCACATTTCCAGATAGTCCATCTTTGTGGCCGTGAAAAAGTCGACAAAGAACTATTGAACGTAGTAGGATACAAACAATTTGAATACTTAAAGGGTGATTTAAAAGATGTATTTGCAATGGCAGATATCGTCATTTCCAGAGCTGGCGCAAATGCGATTTGTGAATTACTTGCATTAAAAAAACCTAATCTGTTGATCCCTTTGCCTTCGGCCAGTAGCCGTGGAGACCAACTTTTAAATGCAAGATCCTTTGAATCTCAAGGTTTTAGTATGGTCATTGATGAAAGTATCTTAACTGTCGATTTATTAACTGATAAAATTAAAGAATTATTTTCTTTAAGGCAAAGTTATATAGAAGCAATGGGGAAAAGTGGACAGTTAAACTCTATTCAGACTATCACGGATCTTATAGAAGATATCGCTGCTAATAGAACATAAGGACAAAGTAGATGGTGGAACAGTGTGCCATATATAGGAAAACAGGACTAAAAATAGCATATATGCTAATTTCGGTCCTGCTCTATTTCTAATCTAAATAATCTCTACACTTCTTTATTTTCAAGAATTCTATTTTTTATATCTTCCAATTCTTCCTGTGATATTTTTATATCTTTCCAACCGATTTGTTGATTATCGTCAATATAACGGGGAATTAAATGCATGTGGAAATGAAATACTGTTTGCCCTGCAACTTCTCCATTATTTTGTACGATATTTATACCACTACATTGCAATTTTTCAGTCAATAGAATTGCTATTTTTTTAGCTATTTTTAATACTTTTCCTGCTATGCTATCCGGAAGATCAAATAGGTTGCTATAATGATCTTTTGATATTATTAATGCATGTCCTTTTGTTGCAGGGCTAAGATCCAGTATCACCCTGAATTCATCATCCTCATAAATTGTCTTAGAAGGAATTTCTCCATTAGCAATTTTACAAAAAATACAATTACCATCACGCATATTACAAAACCTCCAAAATAAATTTTAATTTGATGACTCTGTGAAAATGAATATTTGATCCAATGTTCTAAGTATTTTAAAATCGCCTTTCATTTTCATACTACCACTCATAAAAGCTCTTTGAAATGTCATTCTTCCGAATATGATCTCATTCATTGTTGACTGACTCATTTCAATTTCTACATCTACATGATCCGATATTTCATAAGAACAAATAAGTTTACCATTATTTACTTGTAATAGGAACGGTTTTTTCTTTTCAATCAAAGTAATCTTATAGGTTGCTTTAAATCCTGTCTGGGGTTTAAAATGCTCTTCAAAATCTTTTATATATGCATTTTCTTTCAAATCCCCATCTTTATTACCAATCATATCTTTAAAGTAACTAGTTAATTCCTGTATATCTTCTCTTTGCTTTTGTACATATTCATCATCTGCCGCATACTGAGATAATTGTTCTGTTTCCTGAGGTGTCAAATCTGTATTCTTTGTAAAAGATACCATTTGTTTTACCGCTTGATTGCTTGCTGGAAAACTAGGTAATTTTTGATTAATGACCCGATACATATTTTCAGCCTTTTTTTCAATAATTCTTGTATAACCTTCGTTCATTTCTAAGGATACGGTATCTGCGATATAACCACAGATTCCACTACATGGGAGTCCTCCAAGAATCTCCCAGGCAGTAGCTAACGTTAATTTTCCGTCTCTCTCTCCATATGTTGTGGACATTACAATAGGACACATATAGATTTTACTTATTTTCTCTTTATCCCCATATAAAAAACAAGCATCCAAAAATTGTGTCATAAAACCACCAATACCGTACCACTCAACGGTAGATGCCAAAATAATACCATCTACCTCTTTAAGTGTTCTAGGTAGTGTTGTAATATTATTTTTCATCTCATATAGATTGAATCGCTCTACTTTTACATGTAATTCTTCCAATACTTCCTGCATCTTATTGATTACATATAAGGTTGGATCATCAATCAAACCTCTTCCACCATAATAGATATTAATTTTCATTTTAACCCCCATTGAATCACACATCTGATTACAGATCTGCTGCCTATTTTCTTACAACCTTAACGCTTCTTACTACCAAAGTAAACAGAAATCCTGATAGAAGACCACCTATATGTGCTGCATTATCAATATTTGTCGCTGTAAAGCCACTATACAAAGAGTAAATAATCAGGAACAGCATTTTACCTAAGGTGACATCACCCAATTTACCTTTATGGATCATCACAAGCCACAATAATGCTCCAATAATACCAAATATAGCTCCGCTTGCTCCTACAGAATTCGCATACTTTCCTAAATAGGTACTATATTGCATTGATAAAAGTGCTCCCCCGACCCCAGCAATAAAATAAAGAAATATATATTTAAAATGGCCGATTGACTTCTCAACAATATCTCCAAAGAAATAAAAAATAACCATATTACTGAAAAGATGATTTACATCCGCATGCAAAAACATAGATGTTATCACTCTATATATTTCACCTGCATAGAAAACTTTTATAACATTTAATGCCCCTATATTATACAATGTATCACCTGTAAATGTACAGATTAGAAATACCAGTATATTTAGAAACGTAATTCCAATTGTGAAATAAGATCGTGTTTTTAAATCTGCTAAAAAAGAAAATAATTTTTTATTATTTACCTCTCTTACTTCATCTGACTCTATATCTTCTTTATACCCTGCTACGAGCCAGTTCTCTATTTTTGATTTTAGACCATAGAAATCTGATACCTGATTTTCATAGATTACTAGTTTCTTTTCTTTTGGTTCTATCATCCAGCAAAACTTATCTTCTTTTGCAATTCTTTTTACCTTTTCAATATCTGCACTCAATATAATAGACAATATATGGATATTATGATATCCCTTTGCCTGAAATAATTGATAAATGGTCTCCTTCACATGATTGAATAAATTGTTTTCCAGATAGAGATCTTCCTTGTCTTCTACAAGGTGAATTACATTTATAAAACTATTTTCCATCTGAAAATAAATCGTAAATTCCGGCAAATTTGAGGGAATTACATAAAATCCCTGACTTTGTAGAAAACTATCAAATTGTTGCCTCATTTCTTACTACCTCTTTCCACAAGCATATCATGATAGTAAGGTTATCATTTCTATTAGGTAGTGTCAATGATAGACAAACGTTAACTTAGCAAAAGAAATTTCATCTTCTAATTCTACTTTTACTGTCTCGTTGGCTTCCAAACGCATACCGTTCTTAAACGTCCCATTGGTAGAATTCAAATCTTCCAAATATAGCTTGCCTTCACGCTTAAAAAATCTGGCATGCATCCGACTAATAGAATCATCTTTTAATTCTAAATTAACATGCTCTGAAGATTTCCCAACCGTAAATGGTAAATCTTCTATCTTATAAATTTCTTCTTTTCCCGTATTAATTCCAACAAGTATTTGTTTTTCTGTTTGATTACAAAAGCCATCCAGTAGAACAGTATCGCCATACTTGCCATTTTCTTCCGTTAGAGCAAAAGGAATTTCATTTACTTTATCTTCACCATGTAAGCTAAAATCTTCTCCCGATAAAAAATCATATAGCTGAACCGTATCGATTTTTTCTTCTATAATCTCTTTTTCTGTTCTATTGCACACATCAGGTATTTCATCGTCATGATTATCGATTAATCTTTTTTTATTTAAATATATCTTAAAAACACAACCTGATATAATCATTGCTGTTGTTCCTATCATAATAAGAAATTGATCATAAGATATATTTTCAAGTAATAGATTTTGATTATAACAATAAAGTAAGAACACAAGAATACATAAAAAAATACCAGCAATGATATACATTTTTTTACTATCTATTACCTGTTCTTTCTCTTTCTCATTTACTATTGGCGTAAAATTTATACTATCTGTATTTTCTTTATTTTCCTTATTCACAGACATATCCTCATCCTTTGGGGTGAGAAGTGATTCATAGACTAAATGACTCTCATTCTCTTGCACTTTTGTACATTTATCACTTATACTATCTTTAATAAAATAATCACTTTCAGAATGGTTTAAGATTTCATGTAATGTGAAATTACTGTTACGCGTTTCTTTATACATCTTATATGCCAGGAATACAGCTTTTTCATCTAAATGATTAATTTTATTTAATATATACTCTGCCATCTTTTTAAATGCTTCTTTGGAATCTATATCATTATTCGGATAATATAAAAAAGAAATTTCACTTGTTTCTATATTCATATATAGGAATTTGGGATCTATTAGTAAATGATTTGCATTGATTAAATATTCCTCCATCGTAAGAAGGATCTTATGAAATTGTAATAAAAATTTATGCAACTCTGAATATCCTATTTCTCTGTTTTCGTAAATATTATACATTGATTGCTTTGAGCTGATTTCATAATATAATTTTAATTTTGCATTTATATATCTTACACTCATAGAAATAAGACACGGTATATTATTTTCAATCACCATCTTTATTTCATAATTATTCATGTCAATGTGCTCTTTGCTTTCTATAATTAGATAATTTAGATTCAATTCTCTTTTATAACTGATTATCAAAACTTCCCCCCTATACTTTACCTTTTACCAATCTTTGCATTTTTCTGTAATTTCTTATAATATCAATTTCTTTTATGATTTTCGATTTCTTCTGTTCCCTTATTACCCATTCATTTTGGAATCCATTTTTTGATAATAACGCAAAAGGTACTTTTATACTTGCACGGGTGTCTATAATTATAGATTTATCTTGTATCATGCATTTGAAGTGATAGTCTTTTACTCCTATTAATTTTTTTCCATTTAAAGAACTATTTTCTCTTTTCATATAATTATTTCTATCATATTCTGGCGCAGATACTTCCTCCTTATATAAACTTCCTCTTAATGCAGTTATATAGGAGTTTTGAGCAATGATACAACGGTTGTATAAATAGAAAGATATATATATCATTGTAATTATAAGAATAAGAATAAGAGGTACTATGATAGTAGCTTCTATGGTTAAACTTCCTTTTAATAATTTCTTCTTTCGAATCAATATAATCCTTTCTTTTTAAAGGTAAATAATTACCTTTTCACAAAAACAGTTGTATCAGAAATGAAATAAATACTGCAGGTATAAATGGTATTTCTGTTCTACTATTTATTTTTTGAATCATTAATAAAAACATAGAAATTACAAATATTATAAAAAATGCGGTGATTAAAATACCTAGTGTTCTGGAAAAACCAATGTAAACTCCAATGACTACAAATACGTATCCATCTCCATATCCAATTTTTTCTTCTGTTGCCTTTCCTAAAAGTAAAAGAATCAGACCTGGCAAAATATCGATACCTATATTTTTAATTTCTACGAAACCATAATTATATAGTTTGTCAATTCTAAATAATAGCGCGGCTATAGCAAATATTATTAATAAATGCAAAGATACTTTTTTAAATTTAAAATCTGTAAAACTACACATAACCAATAAGATCGCTATTATTATATTAATTAACATTCTAGTTCTCCTATCCGCACCGTTGACATTTTGTTCTTTCTCCTACATCTTGAATAGAAATTGTGTAAATAGTTCTTTTTAATCCGCTGCAGTCAGAATTAGTATGGTATCTATTACCCTGCTTAGTTATGTATACAATATTATTTTTATAATTGCCGCATAATTCACATAGATAGTACTTTCCACCATTTTCATTTCTTAGTTTATAGATTTCTTCTGATGAAACTTTATTGATTGAAAGTAGAAGATGCGTGCAGCTACGTTGAGTATGATATACCATCCCATTTTCCGCAACATAAACTATATCATCACTATTTTCTATAAATTCAGAAGTCTTTGTATTGTCATACCCCGTCCAAGCTCTCATTCTGCAACGATTTATAAAACCTATTTGTCCAAATCCGAACAGGCTAATCGCTGGTTTTACTTTGTACTCTGCTACTAGATCAATAATATCGTCATTTAATACACTGGATTGTACAAAAGAAATTCCTTTTTCTCCATTCACAAGGGGAGATGCATTTAGATAATCCTTATTCAGACCTTCTATTATTTGCTCTTTTAGATGAGCCGAATAGCCAATAGACAAAACCGTATTTAGTATGGGATTATTGTCATCTATGGCTTTATCAACTGCATATGCATGAACAGCCATTTCCTTTCCTGTTTGATGTAAGATTATTTCAACATTGCTGTATAGTCTGATAATATTAAGAATAGATAATAAGTTAATAATAACAAATAGAAAAAGAGGAAGAATCAGAGATGTTTCTATTGTAATACTCGCTTTTTTAGAAGGGAAAAATAGTGACATCCTTTTAACAGAATAGTTATTATTTTTTTGAGATAATCGTTTGTCTTGCTTGTGGTTTTTTTGATATGTCTGGAGAAAAGTTGTCTGAAAGTCATTATTTTTAGTTTCTATGTTATTTTTCTGAAAAAAGGACATCACTATTTTCCCTTCTATTAAACTTTTGTTTTATTTATAATTCATAAAAATAAGATCTACTTATGGAATAGCTATAGCCAAATTTACTTTTACTTTCTACAATGGCAACAATACCATCTACACAACCATCTAAAAAAAATTTTTTATTTCCTTCTGTTTGCCGTAAATCCATTTCAATGAGATCCATGAATCGATCCAATTTTTCGTTCTTATTCATAGATAAAAGAAGTAAGCGCATATAGTCGCGATAAGTCAGACCTTTTGCATTACTGTTTGAATTTGGAAAGTGCTCTGTATAATTGTTTAACTGAGAAAATTGTAATTTCCAATCTCCTGCGTTTTTCATTAAAGGAATCTTACCTCCATCCAGCAAAACGCGTAAGTCCCCAATGCTTTCAGCATATGCCCAAGCAAATATTAAAGAAGCCTTTACAATCGGCTGAATCTCTGGCATGAATACTGCACTTGCAATAATAGTAGCTGCCGCATCCACTTCGTTAACTTTTGCAATATCGCTCCATAAATATAAAGTATTTGATATTTGTCTAATTAAGGCTAATTTTTTAGCAGATAACTTTAAATTTTCTTTATCGTTATTTGTTCCATATAGAATATACTCTAACTGATATTTTAATAAACTTTTATCTTTCTGCTTTGTATAATCTCCACACTTTTCTAGTAAATACTCTCCAAATAGTATTTCACTTAAAATACTATCCGGAACCTCACACCTCTTTGTAATACCTGTTCCTATTTTTATGTTTCTGTGTGATGCATAATCATAAAGATTTACGCTTTGTAACGATACCGATTTAGCATCATCTATTAGCAATCCAAGAATTCCAATACTTTTGCTATTATTTACAGAATCTGCAGGACTTTTAATTCTCACCTTTTTCTTTTTTCCATTCTCAATTTTTTCTAATTTATTTAATTTATTTTCAATTTCACTACATTCTGCGTCAATATTCCTGCTTTCAAGACGATTGTTTTTCATGATATCAGATTGTTTCTGAATCTCATTTACTAGATCCATACTTATTTTGTTTTTCACATAATTGATTGCTTGCCTTTTACAGACTTTTCCCCGCTCATCTGTGGCTATAGAGGTTTCCTCTATAGCCACATCTTCTACCTGAAGAGATAGCCAATCTTTTTGAGAAATAGATATTAATTCTGTTATAGGATGATAATTATATTCGATATAATTTAAAAGGTGAATTTCCATATTGTCTATGGACGGTTCTCCAGTACCATACGCCGTATCAACAAACAACAAATCATATTGGTCTAGTAATTCCCGGTTATATTCAGCAAAACAGGAATTTAATCCCATATCCATTACACATTCAATCTGCATACGCATAGCGTTTATTCTGGCACCTTCTATTAAAGTCAAAATTAAGGATATCAAAACTGTTAAAATCATTGCCAGATAGACCGTTATTTCAGCTTTCTTCATAAATGACCTTTCTTCTATTAAATTGAATTTGCATCTTTTGTTATTCTGTTAAAAATAGTATTAACAAGACCCGTAAGTTGTTTTTTAAATATAATAACAAGTCCTATTAAAACAACCAATATAAGAATAGTTTCTACCGTACCACTTCCATCCTCTTCCACTAAAAATCTTTTCCACTCTTCCATCATTTTCATTCCTCCCTCGTATATTATATTGAAAAGGATAAAAAAGCTGGTACAACAATTACTATTATAACTATTCCAAACAGTAACATCATGGGTAATAATAGTTTTGTTCCTGCCTCTTCTCCTAATCTTCTAGCTGCTGTTTTTCTTTCCTCATATGCTGTTTTTACTTCTTTTTGCAATAAAATATGTAGATTTGAAGTACCTTTTTTTAAATTTTGAGATAATATAATTCCTAATTTATGATAACACTGCAATCCACATCTTTTTGCAAAATTATGATAACTGGTTGTCTCAGCTATTCCTCTTTCCATCTCATAACTTGTAATTAACATTTCTTCATATGCATACCTTTTCTTTCTTTTTGTATTTAAAAAATAGTCTTGTGCTACTTTTTTCCATGCACTCTGAATTGACATTCCTGCTCCCATAAGTAAAGTTAACTTACTTACTATTTCAGAATAATCCTGCATCATTTCTATGTTTCTTGCTTCCAATTTTTTATTGAGATCTTTGTCCTTCCCAATGCAGGATGCCAAGATGATGACAAATAATCCAACTAAAATAAGCAGCTCTTTATTTTCTTTTTGTTCTTTCCATAAAATTTCTCTTCCTCGTACTGTAGTAGGTAATGGTAGATATTTATCATTTTCCGTCTCCCTGTCGTTTTGATTAATATCTTCAATCAGCTCATCCTTCCATTTTTCTCTCAGGGTCTTTGCTTTCGGATATATCATTACTTCAAAAACGCATTCTCTCTTCCAGTCAAAATAAGAAACATTGGCTGTTATAAATACCTTTATTCCTTTCTCATCTTCCCCCTCATCCACCAAAGTACCATCCGGTTTTAGAACGGTATAGTCGCTACATTCCCATAAAATACGAAATGGAAAATCTGATATATAACTACTCAATACCATATCATCTGTAATTTTATTAAGTGACTCATTTGCACCAAGGATGTTTGTATTTAATTGGATTTTTAACTTCTGAAAAAGAGCATCTAATTCATCATTTGTATATTTTCTTTCATTAATTAGAATGTCAATTTCTTCTTTAATTGTTTCCTCCTCAATTCTCGCTACTAATTTTGTATTTAATTTCCCCTTTCCGTATGTATTTCTCTCTATATAATTTCCATTTATAAGGATTGAGGACCGGTTAGAACTTATCGTACTAAAAGTAATTACAACTATGCCGGCCATAAATATTAAAACACACACATTTATTTTTTCGAGATTATAGCGTAGCTGAATATTAGTAATTTCTTTTGTTGGCTCCAAGGATTTCAATTTATCCTTAATATTTCTTGCTCTTTTACTTTCAATCATCTGCCTTCCTAGATAACTTTTTAAAATTTTCGTTCCCGTACGATATATCAGTAAAGATATCTGAAATAACTTTTTTTGGTATCTTGCAATATTCCAATCCCCGGGAATCTTTTCTTTCTTAGCTTTTAAGAATATGTAAATACTAAATAGACTAAAACATGCACATATAATTAACAATAAATCACTCCTAATCTTACATTTGAATAGTTATAATCTTTTTTCCTATTTTATAGGCCATACCATACAAGATAAGGCATACCGTCATAATTGCAATTCCAGTTATATTGTGATAGAGTGGATCGAAAAATCCCGGAGAAGTTCCTCGAATATATAAAATAATTAGGATAGGAATTAAATTCATTATTTTTTGTTCCAACTGTTTAGAGCAGAGTATTGTCTGAATTTCTTTTTTTACTTCCATTTTATCGCAAATTGTCATAACACAAGTCTGAATAATGATATTCATGTCACCTCCACTTCTTTTCGCAGTTTGAAATATTTCTGCGAAGTCAAGGATATTATCAATATTACTTCTATCTGCAAAATCAAACAGTAATCTTTCTAATACAATATTGTTATCAATACCTCTTACAATTTGTAAAAATTCTATGCTTATATTACTTTCTTTTCCAAACATTACCGTAATATCTCTATAGGCTTCCCGAAATGCATTTTCTATCGAATATCCTGCCCTTAATCCATTTGAAACCGCTATTATTGCCTCTTTAAATTGATGATTTAAATTTTCTTTTTCTTTATCACTAAGTTCTCTCCTTTTTATTTGAATATAACTATTAACAATAGGACACATTATAATTGTTGCGAACCACGATTGATAGAAGACCCTACCAAGTATTATTACTATTGTGCAGCCCACCGTACAGTAGAATATCATCTCAATTGCTGTCAGATGATAAATGTTATAATCTCTTACTCCATTCCTGCTGTTTTCCACTTTTCCAAATGCAGTAATTCTTTTCTTTTCATTAAATTTCCTAATATTTTCCCTTCTTTCTCTTCTATTTCTTCAAATTCAAAGAGCGTTCTTGTACGTATATTACCTTCACTATATCCTTCAATTTCGATAATCTCCAATACTCTTCTTGTTTTATCCCGAAGTCTACCAAGATGTACTATAATATCAACACCCGTTGCTATCTGTCTTTGAATGGCTGATAAAGGAAGATCCATGCCCATAAGTACCATAGTCTCCAATCTTACTAACAGATCCCGTCCTGAATTTGCATGCCCCGTTGATAAGGACCCATCATGTCCTGTATTAAGACATTGAAGCATATCAATTGCTTCTCCACCTCTTACTTCTCCTACAATAATGCGATCTGGTCGCATTCTCAATGATGCTTTTATCAGATCTCGAATTGTAATTTCTTTGCAATCTTCCACATTGGCATTTCTTGTTTCCAAACGTACTAGATTGGGAATTCCTTGAATCTGTAATTCCGCACTATCCTCAATGGTGATAATTCTCTCCTCCTTTGGAATATAGTGCGATAACGCATTTAAAAAGGTTGTTTTTCCGGAACCGGTGCCTCCGCTGATCAAAATATTATACTTAGCTATTACTAGATTCCTTAAGAAAATTGCCGCCTCTTCGGTTAATGAGTTGTATGTAATTAATTCCTTTATTCCAATCACATTTTCTGGAAATCTTCGTATTGTCAGGATAGGACCATTTAGAGCAACTGGTGAAAGAACAACATTTACCCTTGACCCATTTTCAAGTCTCGCATCTACGATTGGTGAGGGTTCATTTACAATTCGGTTACACTTTGCAACAATTTGTTGAATTACATCCTCTAATTTTTCTTTTGTTTCAAATGTTTCTTCTATTTGTATGATTTTTCCTCTTTTTTCTACGAATATACGATGAACCCCATTTATCATAATTTCTGTAATTTCTGGATCATCTACCAACTCTTGGAGCATATCAAGTTTTCTTATGGCATGGAATAAATCTTTTCTTAGCTTCTGTCGTACTTCTAACGTAATATATTTACATTTACTTTTTTCAAAAATCACCAAGTCGATAATTTTTTTTACTTCTTCATCATTATAATATTTTCCTGTTTCTAACTTCTTTAAAACTTCTTCTTTTAGTTCTATTTTATATTCCCGATATTTCTTCATGAAGATCCTCCTTAATAATGGCTTTTACATATTTAGCTAATTCACTATAGGGAAGTTCTTCTATTTCATAAGATATATTCTTAAGTAGAGGAAATTTAAAACGTGAGGTTTTCTCTAAAACATCTTGATAATCCATTGATTTCAGCAATTTTTCATATTGATCTATTTTAGCTAAAGCCACCCCGTCTTCCTTAGTAATTGTATAAATAGCTTCACATTTTTGTAAAATTGATAATAATCCTTGTACATTGTCCGATAAGTCTAAAATAATATAATTATATTTACATTCATTCATAATACTATTTAGAAAGTGGATCCACTTATCTTCCGTTACTAAGGACAGATCCAGAAATGAAAATGCTGGTGGTATATAATCCATTCCATTGATACTTTGAACAATTTCTTTAAACTTTAGAATAAAATTATCCTGTAAAGTACTCATAAGATACATTAAGTCTATTAAATCTGAAGAATACTCTCGTTTCAAAAATTTACCAAAACCAGAAAAAGGTTCAAAATTTAAGTATAAAATAGCTTTTTTTTCTGCCAAGAACTGTCCTAAAAGTAATGCGAATGATGTTTGCAGGCACCTTCCCACAGGTGTATAAATACCTATTAATTTTGTATTCGCAGATGGTAGACTAAACTGTATTTTACGATCAATTTTTCTGTCAAAATAATTTAAAATTTCTTGCATGATTTTTTCAATTGACTGGTATTTATTTATGCTAAGCATATCTTCTTTCTTTGAAATATTAGATTCCGATAAAAGTACAATATTCTTTATATTCACGTGTTGCATTTTTTCGCTATATAGATTTTCTGAAAGAATAAGGATATCAATTTTATTTTCTTTACGAAAAAGAAATAATTGTTCTATGCTGGTAAATACTTGGATTTGAAAAGAATATGCGTTTTTTCGATTCAGGTATTCTTGAAAACGATAAACATACTCCTCCTCCTTATCGCAAATAGCCAAAATATTTTTATTCAATAAAGACCTCCTATGTAAAATAAAGTGCTCAATAAAATGGGGATTGTAAAATGAATTTTTGATTGATATTTACGATGTACACATATAAGAATTATGGACTGTACTCCGCCAATCAATAGAGAGAGAATAATAAGATTTAAAATGGTCTGGTATTCTGTAATAGATAAGAAGCTGCCAATTACTGCAAATAGCTTAACATCTCCTGCACCTAACCCTTTCATAATAAAAAGTGGAAATAAAAGAATGATTGTAAAAATAGTACCCAGCATGGATGCTGGTAAGATTAGAACACCTTTTGTTAGAATCTGAAAGATAAATCCCGAAAAAAGGCTTAGTAGAATAAACCGATTTGGTATCTTTCCTGTATGGATGTCTAAAACGGTAGCAACCATCAGGATAGCTAAAAGAATTGTAATTGTATCACCACCCGCTCTTTCATAAGTAAGATGTAATCAGAATTATAATACGCGTTTCTGAACTTGTCCATAGCCTTTCCTAAAATTACAAATTTTTGTTATTTACCTACAAAAATTTGTAAAAATTAATTCCATACAGCAATAGAACCCCTGGAATTCCTAGTGTTCCGGATGTCAATACGGTAATTGGATTCATCCCCACAGAAATATTAATATTTTGCCATCCTAGAAATTCGTTTATGAAATAGATACTAATCATTCCCATAATTGTTCTGAGTATAAAGTTGATAATAAATTCTGATTTTTTCTTTATAGCACCGATTAATAATACCAGTGCACATACTATTGTAATAATAATAAATCCCACATAATTTTCCATCTAGTCCCTGCCTACCATAATTTTATGGTTTTAACTTGTACCGACACTTATCTAAATATATGAAATTCTTTTTCCTTTATTACATTTTTTTTACAGAATATGGAATAAGTAACTTTCATTTTGACTATACTTTGTATAAGAATTAAATATAATAGAATGGTAGGATTTTATGAAGGCACACTTTAGTCAATCATCTTATACGAAAACAGAAAAAAATAATATATTGGACGACATTGCAAAAACAAAATACGCTTTAGAAATAGCTTATTCGGGATTTGACTATGTAACTGATCCTGATTTAATCGATAGTTATATTTATCAAGTCAATGCAATCTTAAAAAGATATAAATACTTAATGGAACAGGCAGCCAAACTAAATGAGCTGCCCGAAGAGGAAGAATTATACGAGAAAACCTCTGTTAGCAGTATTATTCATAAGGTTTTCATTTAAATTATTTTTGTTATAAGTAAAACCGGCGTATATCGATTGCGTATTAGACATAATTGCATCTGAAGTATCTTTTTTACTAATCTCAATATATGCATCATGGAGATTTTGTATTACAAGCAATACATGATCCAAAGATTCCTCAGTACACCATACGTCTGCTTTTTGCAATTCCCGGTTCACATATCGATATAATTGCATTATATTTCTGGCAATGGCATATTCGATATGTAAGGAATTCAATAATTCTTCCATACATCGTTTGGCTCTTTTAATCTCTTTTCGATATTGCTCGATATTCTGAGATAAAAGAGCCATTTTTGCATCTTGCACATAGACTATTGTCATCTCATATAGAATAACCGTTAATTCCGTTTTATTTGCCTGTGTAATACGTCGTGAAAATTTTTGTATCAAATCATCTGTCATTAGGTGTCCCTCTCATTATCTACTGTAAGAGTTGCAGTACTTTTTCTGGTCTTTCATTAGCTTGTGCTAACATAGATACACCTGCTTGTGATAATATCTGATATTTTGTATAATTTGACATTTCCTCAGCCATATCCACATCCATGATTCGGGAATTAGCAGCTTCCATGTTTTCTTCTGTAATATCCAAACTGGAAATGGTGTGTTCAAGACGATTCTGATAAGCGCCCAATCTAGCACGAACTTGCGAAACATAAGCAGTTGCATCGTCTAATCTTTCCATAGCATCTCTCGCTGTTTCAGCTTGCGTCATATCAAGATTCTCTATCCCCATGTTCTCTAAAGAAATTTTGGGAATACGAATATCTAAATCTTGCCCTTCATTAGCACCTATTTGGAATTTCATAGCACCAAGCCCTGTAATATCAAGTACCACATCACTATCCATCGTTCCTTCCACATCCAGACGTATCTCAAAATTATCAGAGCCAGTTATTGTTAATTCATTTCCATCCATTTTTGCTGTTGCTCCGCTCGGAAAATCGCCGGAAAGATTAACTATGGCTGGATCTACCGTATTATTAATATTCAGCATATACTTTTTTGCATATGTCTGATCTGAATAATAATCTACTTTAACATTTGCTTGATCTGTGTATCCCTTGAGATCGCAACTACCATCCAGAAGACTCTTTCCGTTAAACTCCGTATCTTTTGCAAGCCTTTCTATTTCTGCTGTGAGTGCTGTTACTTCACTTTGGATAGACGCTCTATCAGCGGTTGTACAAGTACCATTACTTGCCTGAACTGACAATTCTTTCATTCTGGATACCATAGAATGAATCTCAGTCAATGCCCCTTCTGCTGTTTCTATCACCGAAACACCATTTGTAGCAATTCCCGATGCTGTTGTTAATCCATTGATCTGCGCTCTCATCTTTCTGGAAATCGCAAGACCGGCCGGATCATCTTTGGGATGATTTATCTTATATCCCGATGACAATTTTTTAAGTGATTCCGCTAATTTATTATCACTATTCGTTAATTCATTATTTGCTATAATTGCTGACATATTAAAGCTGAGTTTCATGTGTAGCACCTTCCCTTTCGTTTCCATCATTTATTTGAATGAAATTTAAAAATTCTTTTGCGATTGTATATAACTCTTTTGATGATACTGCTTCCTTTTCCGATCTACTATTCTTCTCAGCAACAATTTTTTCAGTATCCAGATTCTGACTATATATCAAATTTAAGGAGGATATCTGCTTTCCATTTTTTTGAAGACCGTTCTTTAATTCTGCTTCTTTTTCTTTCAATATAGTAAGTCCTTCTTGCGAATCTGTTCCTATATATCCGGATATGTTATCCCCATTTACGGTAAATTCTGCAACCACTTTTCCACATAGTTCACCTTGTGTAATTGCTGTCACTTTACCGCTCTCTTCTCCATGAACGATTCTAAGGTTAATGGAAGTTACCTGATTACCTATCATCACCGGAACCTCATAATACTTTTCTTTAGCAAGATCGGTAGCAAGTTTTACTTGGGTAAATGTAAGTGCCAAAGATCTAATATCCAACGAAGTAACCGACTCTTTTTCACTCACTGTTTCCATAATATCTTTTGAAACATGTTCCAGATTTTTGAAGGACATATTTACCTCTTCTTCTCCTACAAAGTTCTTAGTTACTTCTGTAAATGTTTTTTCTAGGACTTCTTTTTCTTCTCCCTCCGCCTTTTCATACAGGCTTCTAAAAGCAGCACCACGATTTTGCTTCATATAGGAAAGTGCCATTAAATTGTCAACCGTTACTGGCTGATCAAAATCAATCAGTGTCCTAATTACACTATCTTCCACATTTTTTATTTTTCTAATATCCTCTAATTGTTGGTATTCTATCTGTCTTTCTATTTTTTGGCTGTTCTCATTATCAAAAGTTTTGATTTGCCATGCGATTTCTTCCAGAGTCATTTCATTAGTAATGTCTATCTGATCCAGTATTTCTGGTTCCAAATTATCTAAAACATCTCTTACAAGACGTTTATTATATGCCACAGCTTTTATGGAATTAATCTGATCTGATATGGATTCTGCATCCTGATTCACTGACTCCAATCTGCCAAAATCGTCGTCTATTGTTCTATCTATATTACTATTCTTCTTGGAACGAACAGCAGTTAATAAATTTTTAAAGGAAAGTTCTGCTCCTTGATTTACCAGTCTCCCAATTACAGCACCATCTGATTTTTCAATTTGATGGAACAACCTGTAGATACCTATATATGCTTTTCTTTCCTCCTTGGAAATGGTATCATTTTGCTCTAATTTATAGAGATATTTAGAATATTTCTCACTTTCACATAACACATCTGCATCCATTTCAGACAAATATTCTTCCATGGAATTAAGATCTGTTTCTAATGGATTTCTGTTATCACGTATCATTTGCAATACTGCCGCAGGTGTTGCCTTCCTAATAACTCGGGTCACTGTTTCATCTGCTTCTTTAATTGCTTCCACATTTTCACAAGTTATATCCATATTATTATATCCTAGGATTCTAACAGCTCTTTTGTTTGTTTCCGTATGGTCCATATTGATGTCATCTAATAATTCATCTATATTTCGAAAAGCTTTTTTTATAGAATCACCTAGATCACTTCTCGGCGCAGTCATCAGGGCTTCATATGTCTCCTCCGCAGCCCGGTATTTATTTTGTAACACGATGCCTTGTTCATAGATATTATTTAAAGTAAAAGCAATCCCCTGTGAAACAGCTCGTCCAATTACGGCCGCCGGAATAGCTGGTATTTCTGATACTTTTCCTAAGGTTTCACGATATAAGGATGCTTTTTCAATAACAGAACTTTCATCCGAATATTCTCCAAATAGAGTGCTATTATGTTTTTTCTCTATTTCTTTATAATAATCCACTAGTTGTTCCAATTCCGTCGTATCGATTTGAATCCCTTTTTTTAATAATTTCACATTTGCCTCGAGGCTCATCTGCAATCGGATCTCTTCCAATTGTCTTTTCGCAACAATTAATTTATTATCGCTTATCTCAGACTCATCAGAGTCCATACTAGCAGTTTTATCATCTGCCTGTAATTGGATCTGCTTTTGAAATGCAAAAAGATTTTTAATCGTAATAGGCTGTTTTGACAGAACCACCGCTTTTATTGCCTCATCGCTAATCTGTTCTACTTCCTGTAATAGTTCTTTTGTCTGATCATAATACCCCTCTTTATTTAGAAGAAGTGCTTCTCCTGCTGACTTTCCTTCTCCCATGGCTTGCGTAATATAGTCCATGATCGTATCACTATTTGTACAGACATCCGTCTGGCTGACATCTAATAATAAAGACAATGTTCCACTTGTTAATGGTACTCCTTTTTCGATTAACCAATTGGCAGCCAAAATAGTATCTGTATTTACTGTCTCATTCGCTTCTTCAATCACTTTTTCTATTTGAGGCATTAATTGCTGAATATTAATATCATCTGCCTTCTTTGCATAATACATAGGCATTTCATCTGCATAATATCCTCTTCCCTGATGGTCCCCATCTGAAATAGAGCTAAATTCCGCTGTATAAATATTATCAATTGTTGGACTCATATTATTTTGCACCATATATTTCATGGCACCTTCATGAATGGAAGATAATTCTTGCACCTTATCCAAGGCCTTTTTCACCTCAGAAATATTGCTTTCTGTAACAGGAACGTCATTTTTCTTCAGTCTACTTACTATTGCCTGGGTCTTTATGCTATCCCCAGTGATAGCATTCCATGTTTCCCAATCAAGTGTGTCTGTGTAACCTGAAATAGTAACTCCTGATTCTGCTAACTCTGCCTTTATTCTATCGACAACGGTAACTAACGTTCCAATTTCTGTACTATTTGGATGGTAACCATCCTCTTGTAACTTTGCAAAATCTTCATCAGACATAGAATTAGACATAACTGTCATATAGTCTTTTTGCTGTGCAACGTCTGTTGCTAAAGCTTCCTGCATAACTCCTTCTATGGTCTTTCCTTGCCCCCCATAAGCTTTGTTATCCATAGCTGTCCCAGAAATGTCTAATGCAAATGTTCCCGCACGCTCATTTTTTGAAATGCTGGAACTGTGTAATGAAATTACGCTCTTACCTTTGTCTACATTTTGATGTTCTTTTACGTACTCCATGTCTACTCTCATAGTATTTTCTCCATGTAGAACTTTAAATAGCTCTTGTCTAATCAGCATTTATTCGTACTCTTTATTTCGGTTCTTTATTCCATTTTCTTAACCCCTCACCCATAAAAAGCAGCCCTAACTGAAATATAGATTCCTTTCTAAATTTCAATTAAGACTGCCATTTTATGTTATTTCATTAAAATTCAAATATTGCAGCTCCATATGGCGGCAATGCATATGGGATAGAATATTCTTTGTTATCCCATGGAATTTTCTCTGCCCATATCTCTTTTGACTGTTTCCGGCCTGTTCCCCCAAACTTTGTTTCATCGCTATTTAATAATAATTTGTATTTTTTAAGTACAGGTACTCCTATCCGGTATTCTATTCTTTCCACTGGAGTAAAATTTAGTACAAAAAGTAAAGATCTGGTTTCGTTTTTATTCTTCCTTATAAAGCTATATGTACTTTTTTCTGTATCAGACACATTTATCCACTCGAAGCCTTTCCATGAATTATCGATTTCATAGAGAGATGTGAATTTTCTATATATTTTTAGCAACTCTTTAACAAATTCCTGCATACCACGATGCAATGGATTTTCCAGCAGATACCATTCTAATTCCATATTTTCATTCCACTCATGGTCAGCACCGAATTCTTGCCCCATGAACAAAAGTTTTTTACCGGAATGTCCCAACATATAGGTATATCCCACTCGCATATTGGCAAATTTATCCTTATCGGAACCTGGCATTTTATTTAACATAGAACATTTCAAATGAACTACTTCATCATGGGATAGCGGCAGAATATAATTTTCACTATCATTATAACTCATGGCAAAAGTCATCATATGATGATGCTCTTTCCTAAAATAAGGATCTAATTTCATATATTCTAAAAAATCATGCATCCAACCCATATTCCATTTAAAACTGAATCCAAGTCCATTCTCTTCCGGTCTTGCTGTTACGCCCTTCCATGCAGTAGACTCTTCTGCAATCATCATAACCCCAGGATAACTTCCAATCAACATTGAATTCAAGTGTTTAAAGAATTCAATCGCTTCCAGATTTTTATTTTCTCCATATTGATTGGCAATCCACTGTCCATCACTTTTTCCATAATCAAGGTACAGCATAGATGCAACCGCATCTACTCGCAATCCATCAATATGAAATTCCTTAATCCAATACAGTGCATTTGCAATTAAAAAATTCTTGACTTCACCACGGCCATAATTAAATATTTTTGTTCCCCAATCTGGGTGCTCACCTAATCTTGGATCGGCATGTTCAAACAGACAGGTACCATCAAATTCAGCTAATCCATGTGCATCTTTTGGAAAATGTGCCGGTACCCAGTCAAGTATGACTCCAATCTCATTCTTATGGAACGTATTCATCAAATACATAAAATCTTCAGGTGTCCCGTATCTGGATGTGGGTGCATAATATCCAGTGACCTGATATCCCCATGAGCCATCAAAAGGGTGCTCAGCGATTCCCATTAATTCAATATGAGTAAAATGCATTTCTTTTAAATATTTTACTGCTCTGTCTGCAAAGTCTCGATACGAATAAAATCCGTCCGGACTTCCATCTTGATGTTTCATCCAGGAACCAAGATGGCATTCATAAATTGCAACTGGCTCCTTCTGGATATCTTTTTCCTGCCTTGATTTGATCCAGTTATGGTCTGTCCATGCAAAATTATTTATATCGAAAATTTTAGAGGCATTTCCCGGTCGCATTTCTGCATACGTTGCAAAAGGATCCGCTTTATATAACTTTCTGCCATCCAATGTAACAATCAGATATTTATACATCTGATCGGATTTGACATCCGGAACAAACACAGTAAATATACCTCCGTTCTCCTTCCGAATCATTGGATTTGCTTCTTCACTCCAATGATTAAATTCACCAATTACAGATACGCGCTCCGCATTAGGGGCCCAAACAGCAAAGAAGACGCCTTTTATACCGTCTTCTTCTGAAAAATGCGCACCTAATTTTTTATAAATCTCATAATTAGTGCCTTGTGCAAATAAATATTGATCCGTCTCTGAAATAAATAATTTCTCCCTATATTCTTTCCCCTTTGACGATGCCATAAGATAGCCTCCTTTAATAGTTAATGAAATCTCTTTCTCTTAACACAATCATATCTTCCTCATCATACCTTTTTCCAAAGAGAACATCTTTTAAATGTGACAGGCTCTTTTTTGTAGCATTATAAATTGCATCTTCTATAATTTCTTCCACTTCTTCTATATTCACAACATGATCACTAGTCTGCATTTCGGCAATTCTGGTGTATAAAGCAAGTATTCCTAACTCATCGATTGAAAATTCCTGTTCCAACGCATATTTTTTAGCATGTGTTACTAATGCATCATTATTCAATTGTGGAACGTTAATTCTGGCATTAAATACGTTTTCAATATTTTTATTACAGCTTATCAATTTTTGAATTTTCTTCGGAGTATCTTCAATTATTATAATTATTCCTTTATTACCCTGGATCAAGATCTTTTGTATTTGATTCATTGTCTCTTGGGACAGTGCCCCTGCTTTTTCTATAATGAGAGCACCGTTCTCCAATGATGAAAAAACTTTCTCCGGATTTTTGCTATTGAAAATCTTAGCAGATATTTTAGCGACTTTACCAGAAAAATTATTATCTATTGTCTTAATTCTCTTCAGAAGATTCTTTGCAAGTTCTATGGTCTTTGTTCCTTCTTCACCAGCAATTATTATATTACCTGTATATGGAGTTAGTGTAACAAGATCTAATGCTTGAATTAATTGCTTTTTAGATTTTTTGGAATAAAGAATAGACCCAAATAATTTTTCTTCTTCATCGTTAAGGGTACGATTTCTTTCAATGGGAGCCACGTTGGAATTATTTTTTACAGCATCCCCTACTTCCTTATCTTTATACTCCGATCCCTCTGAATCTTTTGGTGTTTCCTCTTTTATTGTTTTTTGTGATACTTCTTCTGCTGAAATTTCTTGTGCCTCCGCAGTAGCCTCTATATCATCAACTTTCTCATCATTTTTCGCTTCTTCTTGATGAATAATTTTTTCATTTATTTCTTTCGCTTCTTTTAGACGCCGATTTTCTTCTTCTGCTTTCGAAGCCGCCTCTAACTTTGCTAGTAAATCTGTTTTTGTCGCTTCATCAAATTCGGAAAATAGCTGCCCTGTTTGTTCAGATACCCTTTTTTTCACATCTTGTAAACGTTTCTGTTGATTTTCTTTTTTTGTATTTTCCCACTCTGCCAGAATTTCAATAATATTCATCTGACCTGTAATTTGCTTTTCTAATTTTTCTTCTTCCGGAACAACAATCGAAATTTGCCCATCATACTCTTGAGACAATAGCCTTTCGTATTCTAATTGCTCCTGGGTCTTTAAGGAATTATGTAAGGATATCTCTACTGCTTCATTTCCAAAATCATTTTTGTCATTACAAGTACTTTCTACTTCCTGAGTTTCTTCCAGAACTTCTTCTTCCAGAACTTCTTCTTCCAGTACTTCTTCTAGTTCTTCTATTGCCGGAAATTCATCAGTCTTACCCTCTTCAAAAAATATCTCTTGTACTTCTTGTTTAAAAGGTAGCAAATCATTAACGTTACTATTGGGCATACTCCCTGTTTCTTCCAAAAAAGGTGCTGGTATCGCACTTGCTGCCTCATCTACTATAGGAGGAACATCCATATGGAATTCTTCCCCTCCTTCAGCCAATAATTCTTTCATACTAGCAGCTAATTCTTTTTGCAAGTTGATGGTATTGTATTTACTCATATCCATCGGTTTTACATGAACATCTATATCCGGTTCCGAAAAACCGTCTTCTTCATCCTCTTCATCTTCTTCCGATCTGTCGAATGTAATCTGCCTTTTTTTTCCTGTGAGCTGGTCGTACTTACTTTGTTGTACAGGATTCAAAGGCTCATGCAACATCTTTAATTCCATTGCTTTTAATACATATTTACCTTCTCCAAACCACAAAACCAATTCATCACACTCTTCCACACATCTTGTGCTTAAACCAATACGATGATATAAATAGGCTAGTTCATATGCCCATTTTTCACGGTAGTCTCTCTTTTTAAACTCTTCTAAAACACAGATTCTTTCTTCCATACTGACTTCCTGTGCCTCATATATTTTATATTGCAGAATAAACCTACCTGTATCCTTAGGTGCAATCTGAACAAACTCTTTATAATATTCCCAAGCCTGTACATATTCTTCCATTTTTATGGATAATTCACATAATGAATAAACAATAGTTCTTCCACCGGGATGACGTTCATAAGCTAATAAAAGGACTTCTTTACTGTCTTCATATCTCCTGTTTACCTTATAAATATCACTTACAATTGTAAGCATCATAATGCTTTTTACTCTGCGCCAGTCAATCGTATCGGCAATTTGCATAGCTTCTGTATACTGCTTTGCTTCTACCATGCTCTTTAATTCATCCGCCCGAACTTTATATTCATACTTATCCAAAAGTATCACCTCATAAACCTTTTTCTCGTGTTACTTTACTGCTATTTTACTACATAGTTATCCACTATTTTACTATTTTTTAGTGTAACATACCATATACTTTATGTCAAAAAGATTTCAACCACAATATATTGGAGAAAACAGCGAATTCTTCCAATGTTAGAGCCTCTCCCCGAATGGTTTCCATGAGGTTCATTTCCTTAAGTGTTTGTAAAATATTTTCTTTTTTTACATCTAAATAAGGAGCATTTTGAAGTCCGTTTACAAGTGTTTTTCTTCTCTGATTAAATGATGCTCTTATAATAGAAAAGAAAAATTTTTCATTTTCGACTTTAACAGGAGATTCTTCATATTTAACTAAACGTATAACAGATGATCCCACTTTCGGTTGAGGCATAAAACAAGCGGGAGGGACATTTACAATAACTTCCGGTTTTGCATAGTATTGAACTGCTAATGACAAAGCACCATAATCCTTTGTTCCAGGTCCTACCTGCATTCTATCTGCCACTTCTTTTTGTACCATTACCGTAATACTATTAAGCGGAACTTTACTTTCAAACAATCCCATAATAATAGGAGTCGTAATATAATATGGCAAATTCGCTACTACCTTAACAGGTCTCCCTTGGTTTTTTTCTGTAACCAATTTATTCATATCCACTTTTAAGATATCTTTGTTAATGATAGTTATGTTATCATATGTGGACAGTGTATCTTCTAGAATGGGAATCAACGATCTATCAATTTCAACCGCAATAACTTCTCTGGCCGCTTCCGCCAAATATTGTGTCATGGTTCCGATTCCAGGTCCAATTTCTATGATACAATCCTCTTTGCTTATTTCTGCAGAAGCAATGATCTTCTCTAATATATTTCCATCAATCAAAAAATTCTGTCCATACTTTTTTTGAAATATAAAATCATATCTCTTTAAAACCTCAATTGTATTTTTCGGATTGCCGAGTGTAGCCATATATACTCCTATCTGTCTGCCAATTGCAGACACCCCGCCAGGGCCTTATCTTTTTACGAATCCATAAACTGCTTTTGCGTTCCTATTTGTCTGGTCCAGCACCTCTTCATACGAAATTCCCTTAATAGTCGCTATTTCTTTGGCAACATAGGTCAGATTAAATGATGAATTCCGCTCTCCTCTATTAGGTACAGGAGCTAAATAAGGACAATCTGTCTCTAGAACAATAAATTCTATGGGTATATAGGCAACCGCTTCTTTTAATTTCATTGCATTTTTAAATGTTACCACTCCACCAACTCCAAAATAAAATCCCATATTAAGATAGTCCTTCGCATTTTCTTTGGAATATGAATAACAATGTATGATTCCACTTAATCGATTTTTGGCATCTGCTGCCTTTAACATATCAAGTGTATCTTTTGCAGCATCTCTAGAATGAAGTATGACAGGCAATTTCACTTCTTTTGCCAATTCTAATTGTCTGTCGAACCACATTTTCTGTATGTTTCTTGGTACATCATCCCAATAATAATCCAGACCTATTTCACCAATGGCAACTATTTTTTCCAGCCTGCTTTGGTCACTCATCCATTTTATATCCTGCTCATTCAAATTGGTTACATCCTCCGGATGAACACCGATTGCTCCATAAATAAAAGAATATTTTTCAGTCAGTGAAATCGTGGTCTTAGAAGATTTTATACTTGCTCCAACATTCACAATCGCTTCTATGGTATTACTTTTCTGCAAAGAAGATAACAAAGCATCTCTATCTTCATCAAATGCTTTATCATCATAATGTGTGTGCGTATCAAATATTTTCATGTTTATAGGCCACTTTACCTTTCCATTGGTAGATTTGTTTTATTGTGCATACTTTTAGATTATACTTTCTCAAAATTGGACTTACAAGTCTTTCTCTCAATAATTCCAAAAGAAAACAAAAAAATACTTGCAAACCATGAAATAATATATTATAATTACCCTTGCATTGTTAATAAAGACGCGCTTTTAGCTCAGTTGGTAGAGCACCTGACTCTTAATCAGGGTGTCCAGGGTTCGAGTCCCTGAAGGCGCATTCAAGCACTAGTTTTGAGGACGTAAGAGCCTCGGGGTTGGTGCTTTTTGCTTATTCTTAAAGAATGGAGTTTCCTATGCAAATATCTGTATTTTATGACCACATTCAAGAAGCTTCTCAACAATCAGGACTATCCCTACAAAAAATTCTGTCATTGGTTCACTCTTTTGGCATTGACGCATTGGAATGCAGTATTGATGCTGTAAAAGGGAATGAATCTTCCATGAGAAGTATGTTTGAAGCAGCTGGTCTACAAGTATCTTGTCTTTATGGCACGTTTCAGTTAGCAAAGCATCCCAATCAAAAAGAAGTTTATGAATTTATAGATTCTGCCGCAAGAATAGGTTGCGATAAGGTTCTGATAATTCCAGGGTTTATATCTCCGAACGCTCTTTCATTTTTGAGAAAACATGCTATGAGAAAAATGGCATCATCGCTTACTAAGCTGTGTGATTATGCTGCACACAAACATATAACCGTTACCATGGAAGACTTCGATGATTGCATCGCTCCTTTTTCCACAGATGAGGAGTTATTGTGGTTTTTAAAAGAAGTACCTTTTCTATCTTGTACCTTTGATACTGGGAATTTTATTTATCAGGGAATAGACGAATTACAGGCATTTCAAAAACTTAGAGATAAAATTGTTCATATCCACTGCAAGGACCGCGCCCTCTTTGGTGTTTCAGGAGAGATTCCCAAGATCACTGTTGAGGGCCAATATTTATATACCGCTTCTGTGGGGGATGGGTGTATTCCAATGAAAAAGATTTTTGATTTGTTACATACGATTGGTTATGATGGTACTCTTGCAATTGAACATTTTGGTGCACCTGACCAACTAGCCTATCTAAGAAAGTCTGCTGCCTGGATTCGTGCTAATTATTAAAGGAGATTACTTATTATGATTTGTGTAACCATATGGAATGAATACATACATGAAATAGAATTACCTGAAATTCAAAAAATATATCCCAAAGGAATTCATCATTGCATCGCTGAATTTCTGAAAGCAGATACAGATATCTCTATCACGACTGCGACACTTGCCATGCCAGAACATGGACTCACGGAAGAGGTCCTAGAAAACACGGATGTCCTAATTTGGTGGGGTCATTGTGCGCATGATCAAGTTTCAGATACCATCGTGGAACGTATCCATACAAAAGTATTGCAAGGAATGGGGCTGATTGTTCTACATTCTGCACATTATAGTAAGATATTTAAAACTTTACTTGGTACTTCCTGTAGCTTAAGGTGGCGTGAAAACGACAGTGAACGCATCTGGTGCGTAAATCCGTCACATCCAATTGCAGAAGGAATCCCTATTTCTTTTGAATTGGAGCAGGAAGAAATGTATGGCGAATGTTTTGATATTCCAAAACCAGACGATATTATATTCCTTGGTTGGTTCGCAGGGGGAGAAGTCTTCCGAAGCGGATGCACATTCACAAGAGGAAGAGGTAAGATATTCTATTTTCAACCAGGACATGAAGAGTACTCCACTTACTATCGTTCTGAAATACAGACTATCATTAGAAATGCAGTTCATTGGGCAAGACCGATCAACCCTCTTTCCAACCCGATAGAGTGTATTAACCAAGCCCCAAAACTTCATCCTGAATAAACTTTTTAACTTCTATCAGGGAATCGTACTTACGATAAATCATCTTTTCGATATCAGCTGTGGGTTGCACAAGATCTGGCACCATGATTGGAAACATTCCAGCTGCATAGGCTGAACGGATTCCATTTGGGGAATCTTCAATGGCGATGCATTTATCTGGTGAAAGCCCTAGTGCTTTACATGCTTTTAGATAAATATCCGGTTCTGGTTTACTATGTTCGACGGTATCACCACATATCATTACTTCAAAATATTGTTCCATATCATGTTCTTTGATATGTTTATAGACACTTTCTGTTCTTGAAGAAGACGCTAGACCAACCTTTAAAGAGGTCTTTTGTAAAAAAGTTAAGATGTCGTATACGCCTTCCATAACAGGAAGTCCATTTCTGGCTATTTCTTCATGAAATTTTCTGGATGTCTTTTCACGAAATGCAGGATAATCAAAGTTTTCCCCAAATAACTTCTTAAAAAATAGACAGGTATCATTTACATTTAATCCAATACTGCCCTCTACCGCTATTTTCATTTTCTCTTTTGGAATATTTCTTTCCGCTGCTTCCTCGTACCAATACGCCGTAATAATTTTCTCCGAATCAAATAAGATCCCATCCATATCAAAAATGACTGCTTCAATCATAAAATATTAATCTCCATTTCTGCTACTAGTTATCCCCAATTGTATGTTATTATCCTTCTATTATCCACAAAATTATAGGAAATTTGTACCAGCATCAGTATACTATAGATGGTGTTTTTCGTAAAGCCATGACAATATAATAAAATGCACTTGTAAAACTTGTATTATATTAAAAGAGTAGTATAATTAGTACTGATTTAATGGAAATAAATACATACGGATGAGAGGAAAAAAATGAACGTTTTAATTACGTCAGGCGGCACAGACGAAAAAATTGACGCCGTTAGAAGCATCTTAAATACTTCAACAGGAGAACTAGCAAGCTTAATCGCTGACAGTTTTTCAACTTCATCGGATATTGATGAGATTTTTTATGTTTGCACTAATTCCGCAGTAAAACCACTTTCAGAAAAAGTAAATATTATATGTATTGATACGGTAGACGACCTTGAACATACCCTCAAAAGTATTTTATCCATGTCAGATATTGATATCATAATTCACGGCATGGCTGTCAGTGATTACAGGATGGTTATCTCTCTTTGTAAATTTCATTCCCCGCAAGCGACACTTGTAGGTTTTAAATTACTGGATAATGTACTTAAAGAGACTTTAATTAATAAAGGATATCAACTATTACTGGACGACCAGTGCAGTTTTGTTTTAGCGAACGATTCTTCTGATATATCAGAATGCCAGCATATTGGATATCTAATTGATAGAAACAAAAATTATAGTTGTTATCGTACAAAGCTGGAAATTGCCAATGCTATTACAGCTGCTACCTTAAAGGAAAAAATTTGTTATGACTGTTAGAAAAAAGCTTTGCTAGATAATAAGAATGGATTGTCTCTGACAAAGTGACAATCCATTCTTATTATCTATTTTATTTTAAAGTTTAAAATTTCCTACCACACCGCTTAATTCTGCTGCAATTTCCTGCTGGTCATTGGACATTGCAGATACTTCACTAACCACCCTTGCTACATTACTTACGGAATCCATTGTTTTACTACTATTTTCGGCTGTCCTTTGAGTGGATTCTGTAATGTTTTGAACAGCGGAACTAACTTCTCCCATAATTCTTTCGATATCTTCTGACATAATGGATATTTTACCAGATAATTTCTCAATAGAAGCTGCATCTTCTCCATATTGCTTTGCAACATCAGTAAAGTTGTAATAATCCGGGGTCACGGTTCCCGCTAAAAATTTCAATATAGACTTAGAATCGTTTGTCAATTGATTAAAAGCTCCCTGCACTTCTACAATTGTATGTTGGATCTGACCAACTGCCTTAGATGTTTCACCTGCTAATTTACCAATTTCACTTGCTACAACTGCAAAACCTTTTCCTTGATCTCCTGCTCTGGCTGCCTCAATCGATGCATTTAATGAAAGGAGATTTATTTGTTCTGCAATATTTGAAATCACACTTGCCAATGTACCAATAGATTCAACAATTTTAGCATTTTCAATACTTTTACCTAAACTGGACTCAAATTCTCCTGAAAGCTCAGCTGCATGAGTAAATGATTTTTGGCTATCTTCTTCAATTTTAACTGCACGAGTACGAATTTCATCGGCTAGTTTTTGACTCTTAATAGTTTCTTCCGATAGAATACTAATGGAGGAAGTCACTTCCTCAACAGATGCATTTACCTCTTCGGTCGCCGCACCTGAGGACATCATAGCCTCATTTACTTTTGCCATATAGGTTTCAATTTGAACAAATTGTTCTAATAATCTTGTAGAAGAATCACTTAATTTATCACTGGATACTCGGATGGTCTCTGAATTTTTAGAAATATTTTGAATCACTTTTTTGTTATTTTCATACATATAATTAAGCGATTGTCCCATCTGCCCTAACTCATCTTGTGATTTGATTTTTAAAGATTGAACACTAAAATCACCTTCCGCTAATTGTCCTGCAAATAGTTTTACTTTATTTAGGCTCTTAGAGATTGTTGTTACTTCAAATAGTACTGCCAGAATAGAACAAATCACGGCCAGAATGCAAATTATCATAAGTTTGAACATTAGTTGTTGCACCGGCTCATTTAATTCTGATTGAGACATTTCAATGATTAATTTCCAGCCTACCCCTTCAATGGTATCGTAATACAGATTATATCCTACTTTATTCTTTACATAGGATGTAATACCTCTTTCATTCCCCATAATTACATTTCCTGCAGCAGCAAGAGATAAATTATCATCTTCCACGATATTCATTTGTGTTTCTGATTTGCTACCGTCTTCACAGCTCATATAAACACCGGTATCTGTTAACAATATTGCTTTTCCATTTTTTCCGACTTGAATAGAATTAACAATATTTTGTATCGTATCCAATTTTATATCTACCGTAATAACACCAACAAATTTGCCTGCCGTATCATAAATCGGCATAGAACAGGTAGTCATAATCAAACCCATATTCTCATCATAATATGGTTCTGTAAATACGGGTTCTGTCTCTCCATTGGCTACATTTTTGTAGAATTGCTGGTTTGGATAATCATATTCAGCAGTTGCATATTCATAAGTCAAAGTAAAATCTTCCCCATCTTTATACACATAGGGCGCAATGAACTCTTTTTTTGCCTGAAATGCAAATGGTTCAAAATAAATACCACACCCTAATACCAAAGCATTATCATTTGCAATTCTTTTTAATAATTCTTCATAAGTACTAACTTGTACATAAGAATAGGTAAGACCCACTACTCTTGAAAGATCCATCGAGCTTTTCTCAATAATATTTAATTGCCTGGATATATTATTCATTTGGGAATCAAGTTCCGCATTCATACGATTTGAAACTTGCTCCTGAATAATACTCTGGCTGGATTTTGCACTGATTGCTGTTAGAACTCCCATAGAGATAATTACTACCGGTAAGATAACCGCCAACATTTTAACACTTATCTTCTTTTCACCATTTTTCTTCTGATGTACCTTCATTTATAGTCCCTCTTTCGCTTTAAAAGTATGATATTAATTTTATAATGTTTTAATAATATCATACGATTTGTTTAAAAACAACCAATATAATACGCAAAAAGTATGATAAATACACAATATATAACCTATAAAAATAATTAATAGTTTATTTTTAATTAAATTTTTGATTTTTTTAACTATTCTTTATATTTGACATTTCATGAGCTGTGTTGTATCATAGTAATGTTCGGAATCATTATATCGAAGCGTGGCTCAGTTTGGTAGAGCGCTGCGTTCGGGACGCAGAGGTCGTGGGTTCGAATCCCGTCGCTTCGACTCTTATAAAAAGAACCAGAATCCTTGTAAACACTGAGGATTTTGGTTCTTTTATTCTAATCTTAGGCAGCTTCCGCCTGTTTCTATTTTTTTACCATACAGTAAAAGGTTAAATCACTTTTAACGGAGTCAACTTTTTCTTTCAATGGATGTTCTCCTTCCTTGTCACTATAAAGGACGTAGCCATCATCGCATTCCCAGGTGAATGATATGCCCTCAGGGATCTGTACTGTTCTGACTCTGCCATCTTCCATTTCCACGCTCACTGTAAGCTTGGGACTATTTAAATAATCCTTCACCGCATCGGTATAGCTTACCTCTTGGTCATAGAGCAGCACACCAGAGGCAATCCTTAAATCTGTACCGTCAGGATGACGAATGGAAAAATCAATGGACAATACCCTAAAATCATCGGCAGCAAAAACTGTAGTTGTTATCATCTTATCTTTCGTAGTCACCTTCCAGACTTCTGCCAACTGTTCCGCATATTCCTGACTGATACCTGCCTCTGCTTCACATACCAGATTACCGCTTACGTCGATAGTTTGGGAAGTAAATGTACCTCCAGGTACTACAAACATGTAATCACTGACATAGGGATTCTTTGTAACAGTAAGATGATAGGAGGAAGCGCCTTTTTCCCTGGAGAAGACCATGGAGTCTGTACGATAACCGCTATAATCGTAATCATCCTCTATACAGCAAATTCCACTCTCCTCTTTCAAATAGGTTGCATGTATCGTATTGCCACCGATATAATCTAACTGGGCGTAGGTGACCGTCTTGTATTTATCCAGCAAATGAGCTATTGTATTTGCCTCGCTTGCCTTGTCCATGGTCAGTACAAAGGGATGAGCACAACCGGATACCGTGAAAAGCATGCAAAGGATTAGTACCGTTAAGCTTAGTACTAAATATTTTTTCTTCATAAAAATCTCCTTTTAATATGTTTTTTGGCTCTATTCGTTTTGTTTTGTCAGTGTCAGGATGTTCAGCCCGTCGTGGTATTCATATTCCACTGTATCCATGGACTTCTTCACCATGTAAATACCAAGGCCTCCGATGTCCCGCTCCTCGGCAGAAAGCGTGGTGTCTGGATCCGGTCTCTCAGTAGGGTCATAGGGGCGGCCATTATCAGCAAAACGCAATTTTACCAGGCCCTCTTGCACACTTACACCCACAGTGGCATCATTTGCCCCAGAATAACGCGCGATGTTGGAAAATAGCTCATCCACAGCAATGTTCATCTGAGCGATTACTTTCATAGAAATACCCATATTCTGGAGCTCCTGTTCTACAAACTCAATCACTTGGTTTATCGCTTCCAAGGAGGGCTTTAATTTCAGTTTTATCATACCAGAGCCGTTTTGTGGCTTTAATTCTAAGCTCAACATCGTAATGTCATCAAACTGAGGTGCTTCGCCTACGAAAGAATCGATATCCTGCATCATCCGGCCAAGAAGCATTTCACAATCCTCATTTTTATTATCATTCAAGGCTTTCAGCATACGATCCGTGCCATAAAGCTCATTATGTACATCGGTAGCCTCTGCCACACCATCCGTATAAAGGAACAATCGGTCGCCTGCATTTATATGTAACTCATACTCCTTGTAATGAGAGCCCTCCATACCGGCCAGTACGAAACCATGCTTGTCCTTTATGAGCTCATAATCACCATCTCTTCGTTTGATTACCGGGTATTCGTGCCCTGCGTTGGAGCAAGTTAACTTCCCTGTTGAGATTTCCAGAATACCCAGCCAAACTGTCACAAACATCTCCGCCTCATTACCCACGCAAAGCTGATTGTTGACCTTCTCCAACACATCACTGGGTGAAAGTCCTGTCTGAGTCACGTTCTTGATGAGAGTCTTGGCAATCACCATAAAGAGGGCCGCAGGTACTCCCTTACCAGACACGTCTGCCATCACCATAGCCAACCTGTCATCATCCACCAGGAAGAAGTCGTAAAAGTCACCACCCACCTCCTTGGCTGGAGTCATAGTAGCGTAGATGTCAAGTTCAGGCCGCTCAGGGAAGGCCGGAAAGATACAAGGAAGCATACTGGCCTGAATATGCTTCGCCACATCCAGCTCTGCACCGATACGCTCCTTTTCGGCAGTAACTAAAGTAAGATTATCTATGTAATCATTAATTTCCCGCTCCATCGTCTTGATTGCCTCAGCTAATGATTCAATCTCATCTCCCGTGTGGATTTCAAGCCGAGCTAACGCTGATGATACATTTACATCTCGCTTGTATCGAAGCGGATCGACAACTGCGACAGTTTCCTCATGCTCTCGATCAGAAACAAAGCTACTGGCGGCGCGGGAGAGCTGATTAATTGGTTTTACGACAAAGCGGCCAACCAACAGGACCATAATGAGAGCAGAAGCTATCATCGCTATACAGACCACAAGTAATACAAGTATGAGAAAGTGGTACCGATCCGCCATCACACTATTCATGGAAATATCCACGCACATGACTGCATAAGGCTTGCCTGTACCATCCTTCAACTTTACCATAGCGGATGAAAGCCACCCAAAGGATTTCGTATTGCTGATATACACCAGCTCGTCTTTATCTTCAGGCATAGTCTGTACTAACGTATCAATTCTCCCAAAGCCCACGTCAGGGTCAGTATCCATTACTGTGAATGTCTCATGTTGCTCTGGCCTTAGTTGAAGGACATAAATGTATTCCACGCTATTGGCCGCCTGTACATCGCGAAGAAAATTCAACATCCGTTTATAATCTCCAATCGGCTTTCCTTCGTTTATACTTCCAATCAAAATATTGCTGTCCATTTGAGTCGCCGCCGTTCGGGCAAGATCCACTGCTAACGTCTTATAGTGTTTATCCATTGCGTTAGCATAAGTTTGATAGCTTACCGTAATCGCGGCCGTTCCCATAAGGAGTGCCATTAGGGCGATCACCAATACAGATTTTGTTCTTAGAGAGATCCTTGTTTTCTTATTCAGGGTACTCTCCTCCTCTCTTTTTAAAAATATACTAGGTACTTTCTTATATGCGTACAGTCAGGGTATTAAAGCCTTGATAATGCCTATAATTAAACTCTTTCGCCTTTTTCTTTACCATAAGTATCCCTATATTTTCCATAGCATATTCCTCATTTTCTGCCTCTGATATTTTCACTGTGCGAAGAGAAAAAGGATCAAATGCAGGAGCATTATCTCTGATATGAAGTTCAAAACCTTTATTTTCCGTAGAAAAAAGAGTAATCTGAATATGTATATCATTCTTACATTTTTCTCCTACATGTAAGAAGATGGCCTGACATGTCTCCTCCAGCGCCATATTTACCAGCATATTTTGAGCCATACTGGCATTCTGGAGCGTACAGTACTCTTCCACCTCCTCCATGAGTAAGGAAAGTGCATCGTTCCCCTCCTGTAATAATCGTTGATAGATGGGAGTTCCATCCAGATTGCCGAAAGAAAGACTTTTTAGTCCTCGTCTCTTCTTCCATATCCATAATAAGAGCAAGCTTCCTATCTCCGTAATGGGAAAAACCAGCCAGAAGTTGTTCAGAGATCCAAACGCGAGAAGTATGGCCGCCAAAAGATAAATTGCGAACGTTCGCAGAAAAATAAGACGCAGGGTATCCACATCACGCTCCACCGACTGCCAATAGGATGCCAATATCACTGAAATTCCTGCGGCACCCGCACTCAAAGCATACCATCGCAGAGCAGTTGTTCCTGTTTTGACCAACGCCTGTGTCAGACCAAAGACCTCTGCAATTTTAGGAGCAAGCAGAACTACCGCAGCCAGAAGCGCCGTCCCTAGCCCTATTCCCCAGGAAAATGCCAGCTTCATGGTCTGCTGCTTGGCCGCCTGGTTACGCTCGGCGTGAAAGGTACCAACCAAAGGCTGTATGGTGCTGCCCACACCTTCAAACAAACCCATTACCACATATGAAATATTGAGAACTACGTTAAAGACAGCCAGTGCCCCCTCTCCATAGCGGCGTATCAGTAGGTTGTTTAGCACTAAAAAAAGAATAAACTGCCACAGGTATTGAGAAGAAGATGAGAAACCCCTTTTGAAGCAGGGAACTATGGTAACCATGTTTGGTCTCATTAGCCTGAGGCTAAGAATATTACTCTTACGAAAGAAATGGGGCAGGTAGATTATTATACCTGCCAAAGTGCCCAGAATGGTGGAGTAAATAGCACCCCGAACTCCCATATCAAAGACTAGAACCAGAACAAAGGAGAGTCCAACGTCTAGCAGATTAGCCACTGTCAACCCAACACCAGCCCTCCTCTCTCCATCATCACAACGAATAAAGTTGTAAAATAGAAGATTTAGGAAATAAAGAGGCGCTGATAGAAATAGCCGCAGGGCATAGTCCCTTGTCATTTGATACACTGTGCCCTGACCGGGATTAGTTCCCAGCACGGTCAGAATAGGCCCTAGAAATATTGCACCTAAGACAGCAATTGTCATGCTGATTAAAAGCACGCAGGTCAAAAGCTGTGCAAATACATTCAAAGCCTGCTTTGCTCTTCCCTCTCCCAAAAGCCGGGTAAAGGTAACTGCTCCACCTACAGCCAGTCCCACATCTAGAATGTTAAAAACCAACCAAATGGGAGCTACCAACCCTATCGCCGCCAGGGCACTCTCTCCCAAACGAATTCCTACACAGAGAGCATCCGCCAAATTAGCCAGCGCCAGGCATAGGGAAGAAACCACTGCTGGAAAGAAAAACCGATAAAATATTTTATGTGTAAAAAAAGTTTCACTCACTTTTTGAGAACCCCCTTCCAAAGGGAAATCAGTCGATCCGGCTGGGATTCTAGTTTGTTGGTACGCAACCCAGGCAAATCAAGATCCTCCTCCTGATTAATCCACTCCACACTACTAGGGAGGCGCTGATAAAGCTCCCATTTAAGATAGCCGTCCAGTCCTGGCAAAAGAGTTTTGGTCACATGAAGATCGAACACACCGGGAGCGATGACAGAGCCTAGGGCAACTGCCTGAATTCCAGTCTCATCCCGTAATACAATTCCCTGTAATCCCAGTTCCATGTGTTGCTGCGTCGCAAGAAGGGCCACTTCTACATCACCCTTAGAGCCGTGGAGGTTTCTCCATGTATGCATTACTTGTGTAATCTCCGGTAACGAAGAAGCCTCCAATGTACAGATTTGCCAATTGTGACGATCTCTAGCTCGGTGAATCTTAGCCCGAAGATTTTTATATGTTCCTCCGGACATATGCAATTGCGCTGCCCGGTGGTAAACATATTCCGCATCCCCCCTAGTCTCTACAAAGTGAAATCGTCCTGGCAAAAACTCCTCTACGACTTTTATATCCTCCTCCCGGAGATAATGCAGGGAAAAATCAGGGGTACTTGACATGACATTCAGAAAATTCAGCTTCTGTGCTCTGCTGCCGCAGGGAAACATCCACGCATTTTTTCCCCTCGCTCCTATACGGACAAAAAAAGCGTCCTTTTGCAGGCAGAGGGAAAGATCCATAGAGCTCTGCCACAGGTATAAGGAGACAAAGGCATGTGAACTAAGCACATGTCTCTCTTTTATGCGAATGGCCTCCACGGAATCCTTGTCCTCTAATCGAATCTTGTGACAGATGTAATCACTAGCAATCATCACTCAATAGTCAGGATATCTACAAAACCAGTAACCTCGAAGACTTCAAGAATGGTCTCATTGACACAGCGAATCACCATTTTCCCCTGTTTACTCATTACCTTCTGAGCAGAGAGAAGTACTCGAAGACCGGCAGAAGAAATGTATTCCAGTTCTGTAAAATCCATTATCAGAGAATTCACACCAGAAAGTGTTGTCTTTAGCTCCGCCTCTAAGTTCGGTGCTGTAGTAGTATCCAAGCGACCAGATAGGTTCACCGTTAGTTCGTTTGCATTTAAAGTCTTGCTAATCGTCATTTTTTTTCCTCCAGAAATTATAATTTGTGTTTGTAACAGTAACTAGTTCCTCTTTGTTCTTTTATTTATCAATTGATATCTATCAATGCTTCCCTATCCAATAGTTTTAAATTACCAGCTGTCAGTACGACCAGCATTACCTGCACATGTGAATTGACTGCTGTGAGCAGAAAATCCAGAATCGGTTCCGCTGCCAGTACCAATACCATTCCCTCTGCTGGAATGCCAAGTTGTAAAAACAGTGCGGAATAAGCCATATTAGTGCCTCCGGCAACTGGTGGGGTAGCAATAGTCAGAATTCCGGATACTAGAACTAGCATTACCAGCCACAGCGGAGTAATTGGTAATTCATATACCGTGGCGACGCACAGCGCGGACACGCTATAAATGATGCAGCCAGTGGGCTTAAAAAGCGTCTGTGCAAGGGATACACTGAACCTAGCGGCTTGACCCGCTACACCTAGTTGTCTCTCACAGATTTCCAACCGTAAAGGGAAACTGGCCGCAGAGGAGGCGGTGCTGAATGCCACCAGAAAAGCTGGGAGCGTTTTTCGTAGCAGCGTTCTCATGGATACGTGATAGCGCAAAGAAACAACGATGGTAAATACCATTGCTAGCAATAGACATAAAATAACGGTCAGTATCAGGATTTTAACTGCGCCTCCCAGCTTGGAAGCATCCGATGAAATAATCAGCCTGTAAAAAGTCAGGAATACAAACAGCGGGATAAGCCGGTTGATGCCACACATTAATAACGACACCATATCATCCGCTTGCCGCAAAACTTCCGACAGACGCTCTGCCCGCTCGCCCAATACCAGCAGTGCAACACCAACGCCCATCCCCAACAAAATGAGTTGTAGCGCGTTTCCTTCCAAAAAAGGAGAAAATAAATTAGTTGGAATCATCTGAAGTACTAAATTAAAAATAGCTTGAAACCCACCGGATTCGCTAGCACCTTTATTAGAAAATGGGAATAGCCATCCTACTGCAATGACCGACAAAGCTGCAATCACAAAGGTCAGCCCTAAAAAGCGCAGAAGAAACTTCCCTCCAATCCGACCCAGTGCAGCGACGTTTCCAATTCCTAAAATACCTGTACAGATGGAGAGAAAAATCATAGGCATAGCAACACCGGTAAGCATCCCCAAGAGAATCTTCAGGATTGGCACAGCAAGTTGCTCCGTTAAAAACTGCTGTGTGTTCAATGCTAGGCGAGCAGTCAGAAGAGCAAAAGATATTGCAAGCACACCAGCCAATGCGACCCACCACAGTTGATTGACCTTTTTCCCTGGGACCTGGAATTCAACTTCATTTACGCCTTTGCTATAGCGGTACCTGGGTGAAAGACCCAGATTCTCCAGAATTACATTTCCAGCAATATCCAGCTCACTTTCCATGCAATCGGTATTAGGATTAACACTGGAGCCTATAGCTGATAAACGAATAGCTTTCTGCCCTGGCCGTACACAATACTGAACCGTGCATAGTTCTGCACTTCCCAGTGTATTCTGCCAGAGATTTAACACATCCTCCGCGGCTATTCGGATACGCAGAGATTCCCGCCGCTCTACAACATCTTTTAGCAATGTGTTAATATGTATACTGGCATCATCAATTCCTTTGTTTGTCAATGGAAAACTTAATTTACTTGTATTTTTTCTTTTCAATGCTTGCATATCCTTTCTTCAATCATCAGCTGTCATAGTGGCAGCTACATGCATTGACAACACCTCTTTTCCTTATTATTTATCTTTTAAATTTGCAAAGGCCCTTCTGGTGAACATCCGGATTTTCACGATCAAATTGACCATATGAACAATACCAACATTGATGAAGTTGGACCAGCCCCCCATCACGTGCTTTCCAGAAGGAGCAACCGTCACGTGTGTCAACTTGAATTGCTTTGAGTTTCTGCTCAATTTCGCTTGTTCTCTCTGTTAAAACATTCATATTACAGCCTCCCAACTTTATATTATTTCCAGAATAGTTATTATAGATGGATAAAAGCTGCACGGTATCAATAGCATAACATCTCATTCTTCAACAATATTACCGATCAAAATACAATTTACTATCGTATCCGGAATAAGAGCTTTTATATCTTCCGTAATCTTATTATTTCTATGTAATATTTCTTTCATTGTTAAATCAGCCTCATAGCCAATGAATACATCAACAAATGTCGTTCTGGCAGAGACCCTGGTATGATATGTTTCAAAATATTGATAAAGCTCGTGATTAGCGGTAAGTGCACTTAATATTTTTAGTGACACAGTTTCATCCGTACATTTGTCTAGTAATGAATAAGCACTACGTTTGATAGAATCCACGCTCAAGTAAAAAGTATAACCAATGATAGCAAGACAGATTATATATTGAAATTTGTATATTCCCATCACATCAGGAAATAGGCAAATCAGCGTCATGATCACAAGCGATACCAATAATTGTAGGCTCTCATTCATACAATCTACAACTTGGGATTTTATAATTCCATTGTTACTACTGCTTTTCCTTTTTAGTGTCATAATAATTACAACATCATATATTACAACCGCTAATGGATAGGCAAACTCTAATACACCAAAAGAAACTTCTCTATCTGCATGGATAAAATCATTCACAGATAACACTGCAAGTATAATAAGGTTGACATCCTGAATAATAAAGCCGGCAAAGGTACCAAGTGCCTCAAACTTACCCAATCCATATTCATATTCATAGGACTTGTTATCCGCCTGTCTTTTCAATATCAAAGCATATATACCCAATACAACGGTAGATCCAATGTTACTAACGACTTGTACTAAAAACAAAAGAGAATGCGAAGTAAAATACAGATAAGTCATAAACCCCAGTGCAAGAACACCTGTAAAGAAAAAATTCATCAAAGTTAATTTAAATAGCGTTTTGTAGTCATCCTTTTGCTCCATCTTAATCAAGTCCTCCAACAATACAGATTATTTATTAGCAATATAATTACAAATGTCATTTACTGTTGACAGCGTAAAGATATCCCTTTCATTCATGTGGATTTTAAACTTATCTTCCAGTATGCAGATGAGTCTTATAATTTCAAACGAATCCAACTCTAAATCTGTTTTGATAGCTGTATCCCCTGTAACCTCGATCGTTGGTGCAAAATTATCAATAATTGTATTTATAACTTCAATAAGCATATTAAATTTCTCCTCTTTTAATCTTTTTGCTTGCCGTTTTGGGAAACTCGTCTTTATAAAACACTACACTTTCAATTTGTTTATAAGAAGCTAATTTCTTGTTCAAGTCACTAATTTTTTTTCTAATTAATCCTTCCTCACAATCTGTATAGATCTTAGCGGTCAGTTTTCCATTTTGCTCACATATAACAATCTCTTTAATTTCTTCCATTTTCATAAATTCAAATTCAAGTTCTTCTGGACTTATATTCTTTCCATTAGGCAAAACGATCAAATTCTTTTTTCTCCCAGATAAATACACATAATTGTCTTCCATATACCCTAAATCTCCAGTTAAAAACCATTCTCCATCGAATGCTTGTGCGGTAGCCTCAGGATCCTTGTAATACCCCATAAATAGATAGGCGCTTTTAAACAGTAGCTCGTCGTCTTTAACCTTTGCTTCGGAATTCGCGTTAATTCTTCCAACACTTCCAAGACGATTATCATCATTTGGATTAACCGTAATTGATCCCGCAGTTTCAGTAAGTCCGTATCCATTCAATACTAAGACACCAACTTCTTGCATACGCTTTGCTACGTCTATATTCAAAGGTCCTCCCCCACATACAATGATACGTAACTGTCCACCGAATAATTGCCTAAAAGCTTGTTTACGTGCCATAAGATAATTAAAATTATTCATTGTACTTTGTTTTTGTACGATATCCTCAACCATTTTATCAAAATAAGTCAGCACTGCCGGAACTAAGAATACACAATATGGTCTTACTTGCTGCATTTCTACCAGAAGATGCTTTAGTCCAGCTGATATAAAGATATTAGCACCACTATACATGGATAAAAGGATCTGATTAGCAAATGGAAGAATATGATGTATCGGCAGCATTAAATAGATCGTGTCTTTAATTTCAAGACTATAGGATGTATAGAGACTCGTACGTAACAAATTAATTTGTGACTGCATTACACCCTTTGGTTTTCCTGTGGTTCCTGATGTATAAAATAGATAGGACAATTCTGATCCATCTGTATCTGGTAAAATGACCTCCGCATCACAATTTAGATAGGCCTTCGTATCTGTTTCTATACAAATCGTATGTATTACACTTTTGTTATGATCTGTTATATAATCACAAATTTCTTTGTTTAAAGAAGAATAAACCAGGCAGACCGTGTCGCTATGCGTCACCATATAAGATTTTTCCTGCGTTGTTGCCATATTATCCAGCATAACCAAAACATTACCTGACAGTACTATCGCATAACTCCATACCAAGCAGTAATACGAATTTTCAGATGCAATAGATACCTTGCTATTCGTAATACCCTTTAAAATCAGTGATTTTGCAACAGCTGTAACATTTTTTGAAAATTCAGAATAGGTAATAGAATTTATTTTCCCATCTTCCATATAAGAAAAGACAGGCTTTTCGCCGTAATATTCTGTAGTTATAGAAAGTAATTCTTTGATTGTAGAAATATGTTCAAACATTAATATTCCCTCCTAAAAAATTTACAATCTGATTTTCCAATTTCTGATGAATTTCTATCATTTCTTGCCCAGTGAAGTAAGTATCCCAATACATATAGTGAAAGCTTATTGTCCTCCAATCAAGGAAATCCGATATATAGATTGTTATAGGCAGTAAATCAGTTTCGCCGTGGTGATACTTCAATGCAGCAAATGAAAAGGAAGGCTCTCTATTTGTACAAAAATACGAAAAGGACATTTGCGGAATATATCTTCCGTATTTTTTTACGTTTAGATCAGAAGATATTTTAGTACTCCAATCGAATTTATTGTGTCTGTAATAGTCAAAAGACTGTTTTTGAACGGACTCAAGTAAGTCACTAAAGTTTTGATATCTATCAAAATCAAAGATAAATGGAAGTCCTATTTCATAGACTCCTAAACTGTTTTTATCATTTGATCCCAACCGATTTCCAATCGGAATTTCAAAGCAAAAACGCCTACAGCCTGTTTTTTGGCTCAAAATCTGTGCTAGCGCGGTAGCGATCAAACAATATAATTTAATATTATTTTTAAAGCAAAACGCAATTAACTCCTCTTTTCGTTTTGATCCTATCTGAAAAGATAATTCCTGAATAGTTGATTCATCGGTAGTAATAACTTCACCAAAAAGATCGTTGCATTTAGAAATTTCCATAAACCTGTTTTCCCAAAATATAGTGTCATCCAGATATCTTTGACTTTCCCTATATTTTTTTATGCCGTTTAAATAGGAAGAAAATGGATACCATATAATTTCTTCTTTATTATTGTTCAAAAACTTCTGGATCTTCTCTGATAACAATAGAACTGATATGCCATCAAATATCAGGTGATTGAAACTAAAGTAAATATGATAATTAGAACCCGCAATTGAATAAATGAATATGTGATACAATTGTTCTCTATTATTTATCTTTGTTATTTTGCTTTGGTTGCAAAATATTTGATACTCTTCTTTTGTAGAAAAATCATAAACGGGAATGTCCCGCTTCTGATAGGGCATAAATTCTAAATATTGAAAGTTATCCTTCACAACACATCTTGCTGCAAATACATCCGCAGACTTGATACATTGCTCAACTGCGGCGTAAAGTTCCTCTGCCGAAAAGCTTTTTGAAAATTCCATGGAATATGTTATTTTCATCGGAATACTCTTTATTGCTTCATTCACATCAAAAATGTATTGCTGTTCATCACAAATCGGTAAGAGATGAATATTATCAATTTTATTATTTAAGTCCACTAAAGCTTCCTCCCATGCATCTTCTGCGATATCTGTAGCGTATCATTTGAAAACTATTCTGCGTATGATCTTACGTAAGATGTCATAATTTTGCGTAAAATGTAATTTATAGGTAGAAAATGACGAACACACCACAAAAAGGCACCACAAATAACTGTTATCGTTATTTGTGGTGCCTTTTTGGAGTATCGAATTAGTTCTGAAAGCTTGGCATTCTTTTCATTCATTTAATGGTAGGATTATTCGGGTAACAAATATATCGCCCTCCTGCTTAAATCGAAGCATTCCGCCATATTTTTGTACAATAGAGTCCGTACTTCTCGCACCATAACCTCCGCCTTCCTTGGTTGTAAAAGGCATCCCGGCTTCGTTAAACACGGTTTGAACTGCTACACTGTTACGCAACTCTAAGCGTAAGCTTTCATGATCCGTATGCACGGTCAATGTGATGCAAGCGCCTTCTTTTATCTTTTCGCAGGCTTCACAAGCATTTTCAAGAATATTTCCAAATAATTCACCAGTTTCTGGAGCAGTGAGAGGTAATTGTTCTGGTAGATTGACGTCAGCCGAAAAAGAGGTACCACCGTTTGCTGACCGCCTTGCATAGCGACGTATAACTGCATTCGCTACAACATTTTCGCAGTACTGCATCAACGCCGTTTCAACAATGTGTGCATCATGCTGAAGCAGATACTCCCTTGCTCCATTCACATCACCACGCTCTAAGTAGTCCACCATCACAGCATTGTGATGTCGCATATCATGGCGGTTCTGCTTAGCCAAATTTATGAACGTCTCCTGTGCAACAAGCTCCATCTGCAAAAACTCCTGTTGGGCGATGGAACGCAACCTTTCCTCACGTAGTATATGTTCCTTGGATATCGTGGACAGAGTGTGACAAATCGATATGTAGGCCGCCAACGAAATAGCCGTAACCAAAAGCATTGGAATTGCCTGTTCTGTCAGAGTCACAACAATATCATCACTTGTGACAACGTAATAGGTGTAAGTAACCCACACAGCAAAAGCAACATAGAAGAACACATTCCAGTGTTCTACCATCTGGTGATAGAGCGGACGTACATAGCATCTAAGCAGCCAGTAAAAAAACAGGAAGAGCACAAGCCGAATTGGCACATTTGCGTAAAGCGGATAAGGGAATTGCTCCGAACTCACGAAGCCAATAACAACAATCATAGCACTAATATTTTGGATTGTGATATAACTGAACAGCCATTGCATAAAATTGTCCTTGAACAATGGCTTGATTACAAAACATAGCAGTGCAAACAATATCCTTTCGAACTTAGCCAGTAGCGTTAAATTTCCGCTAATATAACAAAACATGGCTGTGCCAAGATCGATACTAAGAATTCCCAGCATAGCCAAATAGGTCACTTTCTTACTATACTTAGGTTGCAGCAGTGTGAGCATCAACACTACGTTCATGGTAGTACCTACAGTGCCTCTTAAGATATGCGGTAATATCTCTATCATAACCATCCTCCCATAGGAAACATATAGGCAAAGTAACGATCTGTAAACTCTCGAAAGGTTCCTCTCGCCAAGGGAAGCTCCTTCCCAGAACGCATAATAATTCTCTTTGGCTCAACCGTACGGATTGCCTTTTGGTTCACAAGATAACCCTTACAAGGGCTGACAAACTGCCCCGGTGACAGTTCCTCAAGTGTATCCAACTGCTGCGACAAAGATACCCGTGTCTCTTCTATTCCACCGTCTTTTAGATAGACTGTCTGGGCATGGTTACGGCTCTCAATCCAGAGAATTTCATTCACTTCTAGCGCCCGCATGCCTCCACCGCTCAGCTTGAGTACAACCCTTGGCACTAACTCTGCACTGATTTTCATCACTACTCTGTCTAGTGCTTCTTTTAATTGCGCTCGGGTAAACGGTTTCACCAAGTAATGGGTAGCTTTAAGTGCAAAGGCTTCCACTGCGAACTCATCGCTGGTGGTTAGGAAGATAATTTCGCTTTTGTCACCACGCTTGCGGATTTCCGCTGCTACCTGTGTGCCGTCGATACCCGGCATACAAACATCTAGCAGCAATATATCAAAAACACCGATTCTATCTAGACTCTCTAAGAAAATCAGTGGATTATTGTATGTAAAAATATCAATCTTTTCTTCTGGGTGTTCGCTAAAATATTGCTTAACACCGAGCTTGATTTTTTCCAAATGATCTGGTATATCATCACAGATTGCAATACGCAGCATAGTCACTCCTCATTTCTACGGTCACATCCGCTTGCTCTTATCTCTCCACCTTATTTATTTCATCTTCAATATTCGTTAAGCTTCCATTTGTACCTTCATTCGATAAGTGCATTTCAAAGTCTTTCACTTCATCCACAAGTACATCCCCTTGCTGAAAGCGCAGCTCCAGCAAGTGTCCACCCATGGTCCTGTCATCGGATATAAAATGCATATGATATCCGGATACATTTACACCTCCAATATATTCAGGGCACCAAACTATAACGATAGTACCTTCTACATTATGAAACTCAAAGATTGATTGATTCTTCGTTACTTCGGATAAGATCGGATATGGTTTGTCTTGCTTTGGAACGGATCTTGTTTTTATATAGTCAAATTTTGCATCAATACGAAATACATAGAATAAATTCTTTTTTGTAATTAGATTGTTAAGTTGTCTTTGTAATGTATCTATGTTATCAATATCTGTAAGTTTTTTTGATGTGTCTTCTTCAAACATAGTGACCTCAGCAAAAGGTGTGGTTACTTTGTCATTTACTTTTACCACTTTACCTTCCGAATCAATGCGATAAACCTCTCCGTCAAGTACCATCATTTCACCATCCAGCATATCAAAGGTCCCTAATCCAATATCACCATTTTTTTTCAACTCCCCAATCGTAACGAATCCGTCGTAATTTCCAGACAACAAAGAATCGATTGTAGACACTTGATATAGCGTATCTCTATCCACAGATATATCATTTTTCTTCGTACAACCAGCAGATAACATGATGACACTGGAGCATACTAATAGCATAAAAATTTTTTTTAATTTCATACATTTACCTACACATTTACATTTTTTATATATACTAAAATCATATATCATATTTTTTGACATCAGTCAATACAATCCAAAACTGTCTATTATCTTGCAAAACAAAAAAATATATATTATCCTTAATAACGATTTATGTGTAATCCATGATAACAAATTAAGTAATTATTTTTTCTGATACAGAAAGGAGATGATACATCTATGTATAAGAACCTGAAAAACCCCAACCGTTATTATCAAATCATGCATAATTACCAAGAAGCACAACTACTATTTACAGCAATACAATTGGATATCTTTTCATTTCTTAATACGCCACAAACAGTAGACACTATCGCGGGGGAAACTAACTGCGATAAAATACAAATGGGTTTTCTGCTTTTATCACTGGCTTCTTGTGGATTCATCGAAAAGCAAGGAGAATTTTATAGCAATACATCCGAGGCAGCGTCTTTTTTATCTCGTAGCAGCGATATCTTTTTAGGCGATACACTTTTATTCCGTGAGAAGATGACTTCCCTGGCAAATCTGAAAAAAAAGCTACAGACTCCGCCCTCTGTTAATAAAACAACTTATGATTTTTCAGAGCTCGCACGATTAACGATCCCAGAGATGTATACCGGTCGAGTACAAGCGTTTATGGAAGAAATAAGCAAGTTGTATCCAGATAGCAACGACCCGCTCCATATTTTGGATCTGGGAGGTGGAGCAGGAATTTTCGATATCGAATTGATCAAACAGTTTCCAAACAGCAAAGCCACCATACTAGAAACACCCGAGGTTTCTAAGGTAACAAGGAAGACTGTCGAACAGTACCAATTACAGCAAAAGATTGAAGTAATAGCTGGTAACTTCAATTCAGATCCGTTTGGAGGTCCTTACGATATTATTATTGCCTCTGGAATTATTAATTTTGTCGATGGCAATTTGTCTGATTTTATAAATAAAATATCTGATTCTCTCAAAGATGGCGGTTATTTATTACTCATAGGAAATTTTGAATATGATAAGAACAATATTCCTACAAATATGTTAAGCTGGCTATCCGGATTTTTGGAGGGAATACCGATGCCACCCAGTGCAGAAGAAATAGAAGCTGCGTTGCATGATTCTGGACTAACTTTGGCGAACCGGATAAAAATATCCATGTTTGAAGGACACCTTTACCAAAAAAACCGCTCTGATTTTTCTGTGCATTCCAACGAAGTAATTGACTCATTTATAGTACTGACTGAAAAAATTGCAAACAGCAAAACAAATATACTTGATTTTGGAAGTGACGAAATGACCTTTTACCGTGGAGAAATTCATATGATAAAGACAATTGGAGATTATCCTGGTATACACAGCGCTGAACTTGCACGAAAATATGGAATTACCCGAACAGTGGTTCACAAAACTCTACAGAAACTAAAAGAACGAGGTCTGATCGTCAAACTAGATGACCCGGACAATAAAAAGCGTTCTTTGCTCTATTTAACAGAAAAAGGACAGGTAGCCTACTCTGCCCACAAAAAGTATCATGATGAATATGATAAATCTCTCTTTGATTTTCTTGCTTATACTACCGGTGATAAATTAGCCGCCATGAAGGACTTTTTGGATTATGCCATTGGCTTGATTGAGAATCATTCATGAACCAAGTGTGTTTATATCAAAGTAAAGGAGAATGCAATGGATAAAAATGATAAGATTATGATTATAGGTGGACATGGTAAAGTAGGAAAATATATCACTAGACAACTAAAGCATTACAACCTAATTTTGGTTGGACGTAACAAAAATAAAATAAGAAGCTTCTTGGAAAAGGAAAAAATCGAAGCCGAAATCTGCTCCATGAATATTCATAATATCGACTTTGCAAATTTTGAGAATGTTGGTTGGGTAATTGTTTGTGTAGATCAGAAAAATACTAAGCTGGTAGAATTTTGTGATACCCATGGCATCGATTATATGGATGTTACCGCAAACTCTGAATACATTGAGAAAATTCAACATTTAAATCTTAGGGGAAGAAGCAAAATTTTGCTGGGAGTTGGACTGGCCCCTGGACTTACAAATCTATTGGCAGAAAACTTTATTTTCCTGTATCCAATGGCAAAAACAATAAATATAGAGCTTATACTAGGTCTAGGTGAAAAGCACGGTGAAGCAGCCATTCAGTGGACTCTGGATAATTTTTTAAAAAACTATAATCATAAAACCCTTGGTTATATTCGGCCTTTCACAAAAAAAAGTATAATCTATACCGCTCAGAAAAGTTTGGCGACCTATAACTTTAATTTTGTAGATCAGCACATGTTAAATAGAAAATACAAGGACAAGATCTTTACAACTTATTTAGGCTTCGACCAGTCAATTGTCACAGATCTTATTTATCGATTGAACCAATTCCGATTATTGAAACTACTGAATTACAAGCCGATTTATCGTATTGCGGAGGCTATTTTGAAAAACCCGAAATATGGAACCGATCTGTTTATGGTAACCGTGCAATCAGGTGAAAAAACTATCCATGCATGCGGACATGACGAGGGAAGATTCACCGGATTGATTGCTGCAGAAGCCGCGAGGCGAATGACCAACATGAACTTAAAAAATGGTCTGTTAGGTATTTCGGATGTTATTCATTTGGATGATCTGACTGATAATAAATCGTTTGGATTAACACTAATCAAATAAATTTTAAATGTAATAGCTTACACGGCAATACAATACCTTTATAATTTTTTATAATCCTAATTTTATATTTATACTTTCTTTATTTTTCTTTTATGGAATAGACATTCTTTTGTCACATTTGGAATATATACTAACGTTATCAATAAAGAAACAAGTTGATAATCTTTTTTTCTCACTCCCCCTTTTACAACGCATCCAGCAGTGGATGCGTTTTTTTGTTCTTCTTATACTTGCCTATTCAGAAAGTTTTAAGAACTTATTTCTTCAATCCCTTGATAGCCATTTCACAATATAGTATATTTATAGGTATTGATAGAGGTGGAAAATGGCAAAACAAAGTAAAAAAAATCTGCTGATGCAAGGCAGTATTCTGGCTGCAGCAGGAATCCTGACAAGAATGATCGGTTTATTATATAGAATTCCAATGGCTAATATGTTGGGTGAAGAAGGTAATGGTATCTACTCTGTTGCATTCGGTATTTATAATATTACATTGACTCTTTCTTCTTATAGTCTTCCATTGGCAGTCTCAAAGATTATATCTCAACAAACAGTAAATAAAGAATATAAAAATTCATTTTGTGTTTTCCGCAATGCGCTTTTATTTGCTCTTATTGTGGGACTCATGGCCTGCACTCTGATTTTCTTTGGTGCAGATACTTTAGAAGTAATGTATGCTACGAAAGGACTCGCAAAACCTCTTCGCATTATAGCACCGACAACATTTATTATGGCTATTCTTGGAGTATTCCGAGGCTTATATCAGGGTAAGAGTACCATGATACCGACTGCTTTATCTCAAATATTTGAACAGGTAGTCAATGCTATTGTAAGTGTTGCTGCTATTTATTTCTTTATGGATGTTTATAAAGATTCCGATCAGGTGGCCGCATATGGTGCGGCGGGAGGAATTTGCGGTACCTTTGCGGGTGCTTTCACTGCACTATTATTTCTTATTTTTGTATTTATTATTTATCGTCCAACACTTAACAGGCAAATTAGAAATGATAGAACCCAAGTTGAAGCAAGTAACTTTGATATTTATAAAGTTCTATTTTTAACTATTTTACCTATTATCTTTAGTCAGACTGTTTACCAAATCGGGTACACTCTTGATGATTTGATATTTGGAAATTTAATGTCATTGAAGGGATTTACCAATAATGTCACCAATTCTTTAAGAGGAGTATTTAATTCACAATATAATTTATTAATCAACGTGCCTGTTGCAATTGCTTCTTCCATGGCAGCTACTACCATACCAAGTATTGCAGCCTCAGCAAAATCGAATTCTACAGACATTAAGGAAAAAGTAAACGCCGTTATAAAATTTAATATGGCAATTGCGTTCCCTTCCGCTGTCGGTCTATCTGTACTAGCGAGACCTATTACTTGCCTCTTATTTCCTAATTTGACTACTTATCAGGACACGGTTGTGAATTTATTGGTATTTGGATCTTCTGCTGTTATTTTTTATTCCTTATCCACGATTACGACGTCCATTTTACAGGGATTAGACTACATGAAGATTCCTATTTATCATGCTGGAATCTCTGTCATTATTCATGTAATCGTTGTCAGTACTCTGCTCTATTTTACCAAACTAGGTATTTATGCATTACTAATTGGCAACATTACATTTCCACTTTTAGTATGTCTTCTTAATTGGCATTCTGTAGAAAAATATTTGAACTATAAGCAAGAAATTCTGAAAACCTTTGGCGTTCCCCTAATTTCATCGCTTATAATGGGACTGATTGCTTTTCTTATATATCAAGGTACTTATATCCTGATACGTAGTAACATTGTATGCATTATAATTTCTATTTCGATTGCTATCACCGTCTATTTCTTTTTATTATTAGTACTTAAATGTTTCTCGGAGGAAGAGTTGAAAGATATACCTATGGGCGGCCGTATCGCAAAAATTGGTCATCGATTTTTGTAAAAGAGATATTCATATCAGGTCATACATATAATTATTATTGATGAACTATTTCTATCAGTATTATTTTATTTAAGGAGAGGAACTTATGAAAAAGAAAATACTATTGACCACTATCCTAATCGTATCATTATTACTGGGCGGATGTTCTTTCGGACGTACGCAATCGGAAGAAAAAGAAGATTCTACGGATATGGCAAATTTGCAGGAACAATTGGATTCTATTCAGACTACTGTTAAGAAATATATGAATGCGCCTTCTTCCTCTGATTATATAATTGCTACAACGGATGAGATCACTTATAAACTTACAAAATTAGAAGCAGGTTTGTTAATTGAACTAAAGAACGTCTCAGATATTTCTTATGAAAGCGTTAGACTACTAACTGTATTCTATGATTCTGAAAATAATATTCTCAGTAATACTTCTCAATACTTAGATAATTTTTTGACTGGTAAGACCTATATGGTTGGTATTATGTATCCTGAAGATCAAAATGGTTCGATTATTTCCTATGATCATTGTGACGTCCAATTGAAAGCGTTACCTTTTAAAGTTCCGGTTGAGGACTTTTCTGACAAAGTGGAGATATTATCAAACAAGGACGTTGATGGATATGTAATGGCTAAAATAAATAATCATTCTGACCGCATACTAACCTCTGTAGACTCTTATATTTTATATTATGATCAAGGTGGTAATATTATAGGTTGCCAACAAGGCGGTATTTATGATATCCTTCCTAATAGTTATGAAATGCTTTCTTATCCAATTGCATATGGAATTGATTATATTCCATTAGAATTTGATCATTATGAGATTTTCGTTACTTCTGCTCTTACGATAGATGACAATCTATCAAATATTACATTAGATTCAGAACCTTAAAATTATAAACACATACCGCTAATGAAAGAAAACAGCAAGATTCAAATGAATCTTGCTGTTTTCTAACTCTTACTTACTTCATCTTTTATAACAAAGTCGGAAATAGTTCTTTTACCGTTGGATATATTTTTGCATATTTCTGATATTTCTCTTCGTATTTTGCTACAAGTTCCGGAGTTGGTTCTACTGTATCCACGATCTTTACAAGTTTCTCTGCTGCTTCTTCCACAGAAGCGAACTCTCCACATGCAACAGCTGCAAGCATTGCTCCACCGTATCCAGGACCTTCTTCACTTTCAATAACATCAAGCTTAATATTTAAAATATTAGCTATCATCTTCTTCCAAAGAGGACTCTTAGCACCACCACCACATATTTTTGATCTTTCAATCTTAATACCTAGAGATTTTGCTATCTCGAACGAATCACGAATTGCAAATGCAACACCTTCTAACACTGCCTGTGTCATATCCGCTCTGCTACTATCCATCGTAAGTCCAATAAAGGTTCCTCTTGCTAACGGATCATTCAAAGGAGAACGCTCTCCCATAAGGTATGGTAAAAAATATACATTGTTTTCACCTAACTTTGTAATATTTTTCTGTTCCTCCGGAAAGTCCTTTGTTCCAATGATATCTTCCATCCACCACTTATTACAGGAAGCAGCACTCAACATACATCCCATCAAATGATAATGTCCATCCGCATGTGCAAAGGCATGAAGTGCATTATTCTTATCTACTCCAAAATTCTTACTAGAAATGAAGATCGTACCACTCGTTCCAAGTGATATATTGCACATTCCATCTCCAACAGTTCCTGTACCCACTGCTGCTGCTGCATTATCGCCTGCTCCTGCAACAATTTTAACATCGGTAGACAAACCTATCTTTTCAGCAATTTCAGATTTTAAGGTACCTACGACTTCATAACTTTCATAAATGTTAGCCAGTTGGTTCTCTGTAATTCCACAGATTTCCATCATCTCTTTAGACCAGCATTTATTCTTTACATCAAATACCAACATACCAGAAGCATCGGATACATCTGTACAAAAACTTCCTGATAACTTATATGCAATATAGTCCTTTGGAAGCATTATTTTACTGATTTTTGCAAAATTTTCAGGTTCCTGTTTCTTTACCCATAAAATTTTAGGAGCTGTAAATCCAGCAAATGCAATATTAGCTGTATATTTCGATAATTTTTCTTTTCCGATAACGTTATTTAGATAATCCGTTTCTTCTGTTGTCCTACCATCATTCCATAAAATAGCAGGTCTGATTACATGATCCTGATCATCTAAGATAACCAGTCCGTGCATCTGTCCGCCAAAACTAATACCTGCTACTTGTGATTTATCACATTCAGACACTAATTCTTCAAGACCTTCCATAACGGCACTCCACCAATCCTCTGGTCTCTGTTCTGACCAGCCCGGATGCGGAAAACTTAAAGGATATTCTTTCGATACTACTTTTTCTATTTTTCCATCAGCAGCCATAAGTAATAACTTGACTGCTGATGTACCAAGATCGACACCAATATATAACATACTTACTCCTATCTATGCATTTAAGCAAATGGATTCTCTGTTGGATATCTTACCCCTGCAGGTTGATTGTATCCTATCTCTTCTACCGGGACACCTATATATTTGAATACTTCATAAATAGCTTTTCCAAAATGACCAAATGCCACTGCACCATGGTGTGGATAATTCTTCTCAATTAGTACGTGACGGTAGAATCTTCCCATTTCTGGAATTGCAAAGACTCCGATCGCACCAAATGATCTAGTCGCAACTGGAAGAACTTCACCTTGCGCGATGTAAGCACGGATCTGTGCATCTGCTGTGCTCTGTATACGGAAAAATGTAATATCCCCAGGAGCAATATCTCCCTCCAATGTTCCATTTGTAACTTCTACTGGTAAACTTCTTGCCATAATTTTCTGATATTTCATGGAGCAAGCAGCTAATTTTTTGGAAGGTGTATTTCCACAGTGGAATCCCATGAAAGTATCTTTTAAGGTATAATCATACTTTCCTTTGATACCTTCTTCGTACATATCTGCCGGTACGGAGTTATTAATATCAAGTAAGGTAACCGCATCTTCACTTACACAGGTACCGATAAATTCACTTAATGCACCATAAATATCAACTTCACAGGATACTGGAATGCCCATTCCTGTAAGGCGGCTGTTTACATAGCAAGGAACAAATCCAAATTGTGTCTGGAATGCCGGCCAGCATTTTCCAGCGATAGCAACATGTTTTCTATATCCTTTATGAGCTTCGATCCAATCAAGCAATGTTAATTCATATTGTGCTAATTTTGGAAGAATCTCTGGTTTCCTATTTCCTTCACCAAGTTCAGCTTCCATATCTTTTACAACTTCCGCAATACGTGGATCATTCGCATGTTTATTAAAAGCTTCAAATAAATCAAGTTCTGAATTTTCTTCTATTTCAACTCCTAAGTTATAAAGTTGTTTGATCGGTGCATTACATGCCAAAAAATTCAATGGGCGTGGTCCAAAGCTAATAATCTTTAAGTCTGATAATCCAACAATTCCACGTACAATTGGAACAAATTCGTTGATCATATCTGCGCATTCTTCTGCAGTTCCTACCGGATACTCCGGAATATATGCCTTGATATTACGAAGTTTTAAATTATAGCTGGCATTTAACATACCGCAGTAGGCATCACCGCGTCCGTCCATTAAACTGTCACCTGTTTCTTCTGCTGCTGCAATAAACATTGCAGGTCCATCAAAATGTTTTGCCAATAAGGTCTCAGAAATTTCTGGTCCGAAATTTCCAAGGTATACAACAATTGCGTTACATCCTGCTTTTTTCACATCTTCTAATGCCTGTACCATATGTATCTCACTTTCCACGATACAGATCGGGCACTCATAGATATCCGCTTCTTTATATTTTGCTTTATAGGCTTTTATTAAAGCTTCTCTTCTTGATACAGATAGCGTTTCCGGAAAGCAATCTCTACTTACTGCTACAATACCGATTTTAACCTGTGGTAAATTTTCAAACATTATTATTTCCTCCATTTTAAATTATTAGACAGTTATATTTTCACCTTTTAATCCATTAAAAGCTCCTGCTATATCCGCATCTTTATGTCCGATCAGCCATTTATTTTTAGCAAATAATAAAACATCTTCTTTTGCGCCTTTTGGCTGCTTATTGATTTCTGTATTGGTATCCAGTGGTAAGATTACAACATTACGGAATGGTTTTCCATCTACACTGCATGGTGCATAATGTAATGTAGTAGCATACATTTCTACAACTTCCCCTGCTGGTACAAAGAATGCTTCCATCTTACTGGTGTCATAAGTATTATCTGCTTCAATATCCTGTTGCTTTCCTAATAAAAGAATCATATCAGTTGCTGCTACACCCAGTTCTGAATTACGATGATATTCAACTGCATTTAATTTATGATTGGTACCATTACAATACCCCACTTGAATAGTAAGACCTCCAAAAACACTTTCTTCTATAACTTTTTTGATCGGTAAATCTTCCAATTCTTTTATTGACGGAAAATATACTACATCATCTGCCGGTGCATCCGTGTTTTGCATTGCTTTTACAAGTTCTTTGACATCATAATCTTTTGTAAGCACTCTGCCGTATACTTTAAAGGATGCATCATTTACATTTTGAATCTTCATGAACCTAAACTCCTTTCCAATACCAATTTAACCCCAAAGAGCAACTGTATCTAATCTCTAATAATTAGTTAAAATTGCTTACATTATCTATATTATATATAATTTAATAGTATTTTTCCACCAAAAACTTGTCTAATCAATAGCACTTTCTTGCCTTTTTCTCATTTCTTTACGATATGTGCTCGGCAATGTCCCGAAACGTTTGGTGAAAGCCTTTGCAAAGCTTCTACTATCAGGGAATCCATTATTTTCGGCGATTTCATTAATCGATAGATCTGTATTGACAAGCTCTTTGAACCCATATTCAACTCTGACATTCATTAGATATGTCCTATAATTAATTCTTGCATATTTTTGAAATATCCTGGATAAATAGGTCGGAGAGAATCCAAAAATTTCTGCTACACTTTCCAGTGTAATATCTTTTCTATAATTGTCCTGTATATAATTTGTGATTTTTGATAGTTTTTCCAATTGCTTGTTTTGTCTTATTCTCTCTTTGTCTACATTTTTTTCTTTATATTTGGTAATCAGTATATATAGTAATTTATAATAGTAACTTTTCACTTCCAATTCATATCCATACCTTTTTTCCGAATACACATTATACATCTGATTAATCAATTCAATTAGTTCAGAATCTTTCTCGTATCGAGTGCTTTTAAAAAGCAGATATTCATCCACTCTATATTTCTCCAATGCTTCCTGTGGAATCTGAAGTACTATTGTATAATTCTCCTTCGGCGCTTCAATAGAATGAATTTCATTGGAATTGACAAGAATGAACTGCCCCTTATTTAAAGAGTAATACTGAGAATTAATATAAAAATCAATGGTTCCCTCAAATACCAAAAATATTTCAACAGAATTATGCCAATGCTTGACCACTTGATAATTCCCGTTCTTCCCTTCAAAAACAAACATACGAAATGGCAGATCCTTATTAGGTAAGACTAATTCATGTTTGAATTCCATATTTTTTCTCCCAGTCCAAATCTTAATATGATTCAGTTGTTGTCACTGCTTCAAGCCATATCTTCACTAACGAAATCCAGCTTGCACATTGAAGTTCCTCTCCAAATCCACTCGTGTCTGCTGTTTCTCTTGTTGCCAGTGCCAGGCCATGCCTTCCAGCCGGATATAAATGAAACTCCGTTTCTATATTCCAATTTTTTAGTGCCATTACCAGCAATAACGAATTTTCCACAGGTACCATTTCATCGGTAAAAGTATGCCAGAGAAAAGTCTTCGGTGTATGTTCATTTACTTGCTTTTCTAATGACATTTGCTCCAGTAATTTTTTATCCGAAAAATTATCTCCCAAGAGATTCCTAAAAGATTCTATGTGTGCATATTCTCCAGATGTAATAACCGGATAATTCAATATCATGCCCGCTGGTCGTAAATCTTCTAATGAAACCTGTAATTTCTGAGATAACAATTCTTTATGCCAGAACATTCCAAAACTTGCCGCTAGATGACCACCCGCAGAACATCCTTGCACGAATATCTGGTTCTCATCAATATGCCATTCTTCAGCTTTTGACTTCAGATATGAAATACTCCTGCCGACTTCGAGCAATGCCGTTGGATAAACTGCAGGCGCAGTAGAATAACGAAGCACTGCAGCATGATATCCCATAGCCATGAACTGTATTGCAAATGCTTCCGCCTCCCTGTCACTTGTTCTAAAGTATCCTCCTCCTGGACATATTAGGATTAATGGCCTTTTCTTAATATCCATTTCTTCCGAATAACTAATGATATACGTGTACATCTTTGAATCCGGTAAAGATCCTTCCACTCTGATATCGATTTCCTTATAAATCATGATTTTCCTTTCTTGTCTTTCTATATTCCATAGGACTGGCACTCATATATTTTTTGAATATCTTACAAAAATAGCTATTACTATTAAATCCTGTATGAATAGCAATTTCTGTGATCGTTTGATTTGTTTTTCCCAATAATTTAGCAGCTATTGATATTCTGTGTATCATGAGATATTCAAAAGGCGTCATTCTTAAATTTCTTTTAAAGCATCGACAACATTCACTTTTACTGATATTTAATTGACTACAAATATCTTCCAAAGTAATTGCTTCCATATAATGTGATTGAATATACTGTAAGGCTTGATAGATACGATTTTCATCCAGATCCTTATATACAAAATCTTCCCTTTTAGAACTCCACACATTTATCACCATGGCAAACCAGATTTCACATAATAAGTTATGGATTTTATACTCATAGCCATATACCTTCTGTGTATAACATGTAAACATTTCTTGTAAGTGATCCAATACTTGCTTCTGCCATTCGATATCTGATCTGAATACCTGACCTTTTATTTTATCATTTGTAATAAAAGGCATTACATATCTTGAGCTTAATAAAAATCCTTTTTCTATACCAAGGATACAAGGATGTGCTACTATTGTAAACATATATGCCTTTATTTCTCCAACTGGTTTCATTTGATGGAGTGTATCCGCATTTATAAAAATACCTTCTCCTGGCTTTAATAATATGTTGTTAGTTCCGGTAAAAACTTCTACCATTCCCTGCGTCACGACAGCAAATTCTATCTCTTCATGCCAATGCCATGGAATACTTTCCGCTACATATGTGGTAAAGTCATTCCAATAGACATTCATCGGAAAGCCAATATCTCCATGCTTTCTTTTTTCCAGATACTTTTTATCTTTATATTCTACTTTACTCATCTTATCTTGAAAAACCTCTTTACTTTATTTGTGCAAATATAGTTATATATCATGAGAATATCATAACTTGTAATAAATAATTATGGTACTATAATTATATTTAATATAAACAAATACGTCAATGTAATTAAAAGAAAGGAGTTTCAAATGAAATTTAGTAATGGTTGCTGGCTACAAAAAGAAGGTTGTGAATGTTTTTCACCACAACAAATCTATTATACAGATTGTAACAAAACAGAAGTTACCATATGTGCACCCACCACTCGCATAATAACAAGAGGGGATACTTTAGGTGGTATTAATCTTACTCTTAAGATTACTTCCCCTATGGAGGACGTAATTCGCGTCCAGACGTATCATCATATGGGAACTCTTAAAAAATTACCGGAGTTTGAACTGCAAAGAAAAGAAACTGTTCCTCTTACTGTAACCGATTTGCAAGATCGTATCATTATTAAAAGCGGTACTCTTTCTCTGGAAATAACAAAAGCAGACTGGTCAATGACTTATAAAAGAGGAGATGAACTGATTACAAAATCAGGTCCGAAAGATCTTGCCTTAATGAAGACTAACTGGAAAGGTCTTGCTTATGATGTCAATGGAGATACCAATGATACTTATATGCGACAACAATTAAGTCTTGGAGTAAATGAGTTGATTTATGGTATGGGCGAACGATTTACCGCTTTTGTTAAGAATGGACAAACGGTTAATATTTGGAATCAAGATGGAGGTACAAGTACAGAACAGTCTTACAAGAATATTCCTTTCTATCTATCGAACAAAGGATATGGAGTCTTTGTCAATCATCCGGAAGAAGTTTCTTTTGAAGTAGCAACCGAAGTTGTTACAAAAACGGAGTTTAGCGTGGAAGGAGGTTACTTAGATTATTTTGTAATCAATGGACCTACTATGAAAGATGTCTTAACACATTATACGGACTTGACGGGTAAGCCATCTCTCCCTGCCCCTTGGACCTTTGGTTTATGGCTCTCTACTTCTTTTACAACGAATTATGATGAAAAAACAGTTATGAACTTCGTGGATGGTATGTTAGACAGAGATATTCCTCTCCGTGTATTCCACTTTGACTGCTTCTGGATGAAGGAGTTCCATTGGTCGAATTTCTTATGGGATGATCGGGTTTTCCCGGATCCGGAAGGTATGATCAGAAGGATTAAGAACAAGGGACTCAATATCTGCGTATGGATCAACTCCTACATCGGCCAGGAATCACGTATGTTTATTGAAGGAAAAGAAAATGGATACTTTGTAAAGCGTAAAAATGGAGATGTCTGGCAATGGGATATGTGGCAGCCTGGAATGGCTCTTGTTGACTTTACAAATCCAGCCGCATGCAAATGGTTCCAGGATAATCTAGAAGTCTTATTGGATATGGGAGTTGATAGTTTTAAGACGGATTTCGGAGAAAGAATTCCTACAGATGTTGTTTACTTTGATGGATCGGATCCTAAAAAAATGCACAATTATTATACGTATCTTTATAATAAATGTGTCTATGAATTATTGGAAAGAAAATGTGGAAAAGGCCAGGCTGTATTATTCGCCCGCTCTGCAACGGTAGGCGGTCAGAAATTCCCTGTTCACTGGGGTGGTGATTGCTGGTCCGATTATGAGTCTATGGAAGAAAGCCTTCGAGGCGGACTTTCTTTGCTAATGTCAGGATTTGGTTTTTGGGCTCATGATATCGGTGGATTTGAACAGACTTCGACACCTGATGTATACAAACGTTGGGTAGCTTTTGGACTCTTGTCTTCCCATAGCCGTCTGCATGGAAGTACCTCTTACCGCGTTCCATGGGCATATGACGAAGAAGCTGTAGATGTTGTCCGCTTCTTTACTAAATTAAAAGCAAGTCTTATGCCTTATATCTATAAAACAGCTATAGAAACTTCTATATCAGGTATTCCTACTATGAGAAGTATGATCCTTGAATATACGTCTGATCGTAATTGTGCCTATCTGGATAAGCAATATATGCTTGGTGACAATTTATTAGTGGCTCCTGTATTTAATGAGGATTCCATAGCAGATTATTATTTGCCTGCAGGAACATGGACCGACTTCTTTACTGGAGAAGTCATGGAAGGTGGTAGATGGGTTTCAGAAAAATGTGATTACTTAGATATTCCTTTAATGGTTAAAGAGAATTCTATCATTGCCCTTGGTGCAAATAATGATAAGCCGGATTATGATTATGCAAATGGCGTAGAACTTAGAGTTTATGAATTGCAAGTTGGTAACACAGCCTCTACTGTTGTCTATGGATTAGATGCTAATAAAAAACTGATGGCTGATATCTTAAAAGAAGATGATAAGATTACAATAACTGTAAAAGCTGAAAATGCATATAAAATACGTCTTGTTAATTTAATTGCTACTGCTTCTAAGGGTGCTTCCCTATCCTTTGAAGAAAAAGATAGTATTTTAACAGCTTCTGGTAATGCAAATATTATAGTTTCTTTGTAAGAAATAAGCGGAGTTACAATTTTATGTCAATACAAACAGGTCGGAATATAGAAATCCGACCTGTTTGTTATTCCTCATCTTTTTTTTGTTTCTTATAATCTTTCATCTTACTTTTTTTGTTTTTTATCATAATTACATCATCCCATTTAATAAATTTCAACGTTTTAACAACATAGATTTTATTATTTTCAGATTTTTTTAATCGTATTTTAGCTTTCATAGGACCATGCTTATCACAATAAGAAACACTTAAATAATGCTTCCCATTAGTTGAAAACCATCTAATTTTCTTACGAAGGTTTTTATGACATAAGTAACATTTCGTACTGCTTACTTCTTTATCTGCAAGTGCTTCCTGCTTATCATTAAATTCTCTTGAAATATATTTTGCATAATGATCAAAATTAATTTTAATCTCAGATTTTTTATTTTTAGGTGGTGTAAAAGAATCATAAGAAATATTTTTCTCTATCTTAGAATCTTCTATCTTAGAAAATACCTTTGCCGTATAATACGCATCGCTAAATGCTCTGTGAAAAGGAATATCTTTTTCAATATTTAGATAATCCACTGCAAATTCCAACGTACGACGTAACTTTTTGTCTTCATATTCAATACTGAATAATTTTTGTATATCTAAAAAGGGAAATGGACCATCAGATAATAGAGGCATATTATAATATTTCATATTCCTTTGCAGTTCTATAAGATCCAAAGGCCCCCAAGTGCAAAAAATATACTCTTCTCCACACCATTCTAAAAAATCAGACATGATATCCACAAAATATCTTTCATGTTGTAATTCTTCCATTTGTAGATTAATTAATTTTTTAGTGATAGGATGCATTTGGAGATATACTTGCGGTTTTATTAATTTATTAAACTGCCCAATCATCTTTTTTTCATGATTCATTTTTACGGCACCAATCTCAATTACCTCAAAGGGTAATACCTTTTTTTCTTCCTCATGTTCTTCACTCGATTGATTCCATTCCAGATCCAGTACTATATAATCCATTTTTTTCTTCTTTTCTTTCAAGTAATATTGACAGATGATTCAGAAACTAATATAATACTCTTTGTACGCAGGAATGGCGGAATTGGCAGACGCGCACGGTTCAGGTCCGTGTGATAGCAATATCATGAGGGTTCAAGTCCCTTTTCCTGCAGTCGTTTCCTTAAATCTAATTTGTGAAGAAACCTTGTTTTTACGGTTTTCTTCGCTTTTTTTATTTCTGTCAATATTTGTATTTTATTGCATATGACTTTTTTATTACATTATATTACCACAGATTTCACAGTAGCTACAAGCTTTCTTTCAACTTCTTTCATTATCTCTCCTAGATGAGAGTATTTTCTCTATTAGTATTTGCACTTTCTAGTAATACTATTTCTTACTCTATTGTAACAATTGTTAAATTAGTATTAGTAATTAGTAATCGTTTTAGATATATGAACTCTAATCAATTTATTAACCAGCCATACCTAATAATATCCTATAGAGCAGCTCTTCTTCTTCATTCATAGAAAACGTCACCTTCCTACTATTTATATTAACTTATGCATTTCTTTGATATTTCTTCACATTCTCTCATTTATATTTTAAAAGTGAACTTGTACAACATGGTCAATCATGCTATAATTTCATGAAAAGGAGGCATAGCTCAGCCGGGAGAGCACTTGCTCGACAAGCAAGATGTCGCTGGTTCAAGTCCAGTTGTCTCCACTAAATATCAGCATTCAGCCTATTTGGTTTATGCAAGCTTCTAATTTTTAAGTTCTAAGTTGTTCCAGAGCTTATTTTTTTATGATTCACATATGGCGTTTAAACTTTTCTAAATTGTAAACAATATAAGAAAAGGAGGTCTATAATGAAAAAGGCGAGAGATGATCATAAAATTAATACGATTCCAAAAGGTGTTTATGAAAGTGGTACCATAAATCAAGATCTAAGAAAGAATAAGAATGAACATTTAAATAGTAAAACAACAGATTTACAAGGTAATGGTTATCCCATCAATCAAGATAATGATTCAAAAATAGATAATTAGTAAAAGTACACTTATATTATATTATGATAAAATAAACAAGGTCTTGGATCATTCCTCCAAGACCTTTACTTATTTATAAAAAATTATTTAGTATCGTTATTTATCAAGCTATCCTGATATTATTAAATGTTCCCAGCGGGAATCGAACCCACAACTGATGCTTAGGAGGCGTCTGTTATATCCATTTAACTATGGGAACCAAAGTTGAAGCACATGCCTTACTATTATAAGACATATGCTCATATTAATCAATACACAGATTTTGATTTTATTATATTATGGGAAAATTAATGAACCCTTGCATCCACAATACACCTTTAAATCTTCTGCCAACTTCAGGTTCTCCAAATAAGTCATTTTTATTAATACAGATATCAAAATTTAATTCATTACAATTTATAGACATGTGATAAATTTTTTCTTTTGTTAACTTATTTTTTAAACAGCGAACTTCTCTTATTTCTCCAAGCACAGAATACTGATCGCATTCTACGCCATACGGCATAAAATAAGTATCTACCAAACTAAATACATCTTCCTTTTGAATCTTTTTTGAGATACTTGTATAAGTATCCATATCCTCTAAAGTAAGATTTTCTATAGCTTCTTCATCACCTTTCCTTGCTGCTGCAATTAGATGATTTCTGTTATTTGAAATTTTGTTAATTTTTTGTTTTTCTTTTTCATTCTTTACAATAGGCATCATTATAGTACCTTGGCAGGATAATCCCGATAGTGTTAAAGTAGTTCCCCTGGCAGGAAGCATATTAGCATTCTTAATTTTTATATAATCTACAATATTCTGTAAATAAAAAATTAATGTTACACCTACTTTTATATCATCACAAATACCCGCATAAGATTCTTTTTCTGCATGACGTTCTATTGATACATCCTCTTCGGAAGTAATACCGCAGCCTTTAAAATAGGGAAAATAGTAATTGTATATAAATTTATCTTCTTCAAAAACTCCACGTACACCTATACCTATATTTTCTGCAAAATCCTTATTAAATTCTGCAAAAATAATATCATTCCCAAAATCCGTATACATTTTTTCTGTTGAAGATTGAATTACTTCTGCAATTAATTCTTGTAATTGTTTTTGTGATTGGATTTTACTAAATCCAACGGATCTTAAATATTTGTGCAAAGAAATCACCTCTCTTTTGATGCTATTTTTGCAATAGACCTTTTAGGCGACATCCGTAATCTATTATCTGATTTCTGTCATCCCACCCATATATGGTTGTAAAGCTTCAGGAATTTTAACAGAGCCATCCGCCTGCAGATTATTTTCTAAAAATGCGATTAACATTCTTGGCGGTGCTACTACTGTGTTATTTAATGTATGTGCAAAGTATTTACCACTCTTATCGTTAACGCGGATTTTTAATCTACGTGCTTGTGCATCACCAAGATTGGAGCAACTACCTACCTCAAAATACTTCTTCTGTCTTGGAGACCAGGCTTCCACATCAACTGATTTCTCTTTTAAATCAGCCAAATCGCCAGAACAACATTCCAAAGTTCTAACTGGAATATCTAAAGAACAGAAAAGGTCAACAGTATTTTTCCATAATTTATCATACCACTCTTTACTTTCTTCTGGTTTACATACAACTATCATTTCTTGCTTTTCAAATTGATGAATTCGATATACTCCACGTTCTTCCAATCCATGTGCACCTTTTTCTTTTCTAAAACAAGGAGAATAACTGGTCAAGGTTTGTGGCAACTGATCTTCCGTTAAGATTGTATCAATAAATTTACCAATCATAGAGTGCTCACTCGTACCTATAAGGTACAAATCTTCTCCTTCAATCTTATACATCATTGCATCCATCTCTGCAAAACTCATAACACCTGTTACTACATTACTTCTTATCATAAATGGAGGAACACAATATGTAAATCCTCTGTTTATCATAAAATCTCTAGCATAAGAAATGACCGCTGAATGTAATCTTGCGATATCACCCATTAAATAATAGAAACCATTACCTGCTACTTTTCTTGCTGCGTCTAAATCAATACCATTAAATTTTTCCATTATTTCAGTATGATAAGGAACTTCAAAATCAGGTACAACTGGATCCCCAAATCTTTGTACTTCTACATTTTCGCTATCATCTTTTCCTATAGGAACACTTGGATCAATGATCTGAGGTATAGACATCATTATGTTAGTTATTTTTTCTTCCAGTTCTTTTTCTTTCTCTGACAAAGATGCAAGCCTTTCAGCTTGATCAGAAACTTGCTTTTTAATAGATTCCGCTTCCTCTTTTTTGCCTTGAGCCATGAATGTACCTATTTGTTTTGATAACTTATTTCTATCTGCTCTTAAATTATCTGCTTCTTGTTTTGTATTTCTACTTTCTACATCTAGTGAAATGACTTCATCAACCAATCCAACTTTTTTATCCTGAAATTTATTGCGGATATTTTGCTTCACTAATTCTGGATTCTCTCTTAAAAACTTAATGTCGATCATCTGTACTGCTCCTCCTAATTTAACACTTTATCTATAAAAATATGATGATTTTCTAGCAGATTAATTATTTTATCTTCTGTTATCATATTTCCACTCTTATCTTTAATAACCTTAATTATTGGTCTATCTACAAATTCATTATTCTGACGAATTACTATTGCAAATTCACCTTCACTTGTAATAATTTGAGAACCTATCGGATATACTGCTATAAATTCTAAAAAAACAGATACCACATCTTTATTATAGTATATGGATGCATATGACTTCATATATTCAACAGCCTCATATATTTTTAATCGTTTATAACCTATGCCGCATATTAATTCATCAAACGTATCACAAATAGTAACTATTTGGCATTCTTCTGATATCTTATTGATTCTTAAAGGATATCCCGTTCCGTCTTTTAATTCATGGTGAGAAAGTATGATATCTTTACTTATATCTGATAACCATATTTCGTTTTTTATGGCAGAGTAACCATAAACAGGATGTTTCTTATATTCTGCTATATCAAATTTATTTAATTCTTCAATATCTTTATTATCATATGAAATAGATAAATAACGAATACCCAAATCATGTAATAAGCAACCTACACCTATATCATGAATTTTTTTCCTAGATAAATCTAATTTCGCAGCTACTAAGATCGCCAATGTACAGACATTAACTGAATGTTCATAAATATCCGCATTTCTTTGTTTTATATCATATACTTTTTTTATTACTTTATCATCATTCAAAATATCAATAATAATACTATCTGCTGTTTTACTTAGTTTTATTAATTCTTCATTCTTTTGATAAGTATGGCGTTCCAGTATATCTTTTACTTTATTTTTTATAGAATCATTTGTTTCGCTTTTTAATATATGAACTGCTTCCACATCGATATCTTCTTCAATGTAGACCTCTTGAATAAAAAATTCTTTCATTTTTATAATATATTCTTTTTTTAAAACAGTACCTTCAGCTAATAATATTTGATAATCTTCTGTCATTACCGGTCTAGCTAAAATAGAATTTTCCACTAGATTATTAACCTTACAAAGTTTCATTTGTATTCTTTTTTCTCTCCTTATTATTACTTTTCAATGCTTTTTCTAATGCTTCTTGCTCTTCGTCACCTAAAGCTATATTTGATTCACCATTTTTAATTTCTTTTGTATATAAATAGCATGCCTCACTGCTATGTACGGAGTTAATAATAAATCCATCATCATGATCATTTAAAAGTGCTAAACTGAAACTAAGTAATCCTCCCATTGTTGTGAACGCATTATATTTAACAATACCCACTTTTTGAAAACCATATTCCATTTTTCTATTAATTTTTGTGAGTTCTTTTCTATTTCCCTCTGCTGATATCTTTAATAATTTATTATCTTCAAAGAGCCCAATTATGTTTTTTTCTAAACTCTTTGCATCTTTACCTTGCATAAATTTGGCAAATCTATTTTTTAATTTATTCGTCTTTACAATTTGAATTATAATTAGTATAAATAATAATAAATTTATTGCAAGCATTCCAATCAATAGGTATGCAATATCCATATTGCCTAAACCTACACTCTCTAGTAAATTACTATTCATAATATTTCTCCTTGATTTAACACTTTAAAGTTATAAAGTGCTTTAAATCATTCTGTATTCTATTTAATTTTTAGTTAGTATCTCAAATAATCGATCCATTTCTTCATGTGAAAAGAATTCAACTTCTATTTTTCCTGTTCCATTCCCTTTCGATTCTATTGTTACCTTTGTACCTAACGATTCTTTTAACTTTTCTTCCATATCTTTATAAATAATAGAAATACTTTTTTCTTCTACTTTTTTTTCTTTTATTGGCTTATTTATATTTTTTACTAATTTTTCTACATCACGTACACTAAGCTTTTCATCAAATATTTTCTGTGCTATTGTATATTGTTGTTCAGCGTCCTCAATTGATAATAGTGCCCTTGCGTGACCTGTTGTAATCATATCAGTAATTACCATTTGTTGGACTTCCTCACACAATTTCAGAAGACGCATCGAATTAGTAACTGCTGTTCTGCTTTTTGACACTCTTTCAGCTACTTCATCTTGTTTCAGATTAAATTCTGTTAACAATCGCTTGAATGCCAGTGCTTCTTCTATAGGATTTAAATTTTCTCTTTGTATATTTTCGATAAGAGAAATTTCAACAATTTCTTGCTCTGTATAATTTTTAATAATTACTGGTACTTCTTTTAATCCAGCTTTTTTAGCTGCACGCCATCTACGCTCACCTGCTATTATTTCATAATATGTCTTTCTATCTTGTACTAAGATAGGTTGAAGTAGACCAAACTGCTTTATTGATTCAGATAATTCTTCCAATGCATCCTCATCAAAATTTTTTCTAGGTTGATCTCTATTTGGTTCCACTTTTGTTATTTTGACTTTAGTTATGTTTTTACCAGTTGCATCTTGAATAAATTCCTTAGACCCACTGTTATTCATTATTATCTTTTCATCATTACCAATCGTATTTGGTATTAGGGAATCAAGCCCCTTTCCTAACCCTCTGACTGCCATATCTAAACATCCTTTCTATTAATGACTTCATCCGCGAGTAACATATAACTTTCTGCACCTGCAGATTTTGGGTCATATATATTTATTGGCATTCCATAACTAGGTGCTTCTGCTAGTCTAATATTTCTTGGTATAATTGTATTGTACACATTTTGATTTAAATGATTTTTTACATTATCTACAACTTGATTAGAAAGATTAGTTCTAGAATCATACATAGTAAATACAACACCCTCCATATCTAATTCAGGATTTAATCTTGTCTTAACGAGATTTACCGTATGTATTAATTGGCTGAGACCTTCTAATGCATAATACTCACATTGAATAGGTACTAGTACCGTATTGGCTGTTGTCATTGCATTTACAGTCAACATGCTTAAAGATGGGGGGCAATCTATAATTATAAAATCATATTGATCTTTCACCCAATCAATTTCTTTTTTTAAGATAAATTCCTTTCTTTCTACGCCTATTAATTCTATTTCAGCTGCTGCAAGATTAACATTTGAAGGTACTATTGAAACATTCTGTATGACTTCTTTTATAATACAATCTTGGACAGAACATTCGCCAAGAATTAATTCATATATCGTATTATCTAGTTCATTTTTATCGATTCCAAAACCACTTGTAGTATTTCCTTGTGGATCTGTATCGATTACTAATACTTTTTTACCTTTTGCAGCCAACGAAGCAGATAAATTAATTGATGTAGTTGTTTTACCAACTCCACCTTTTTGATTTGCAATTGCAATCGTTCTTCCCATTTTATTCACCTTTCAATTTGAGTTACTATATAGCCCTTATCTTTAATAATCGTATTTTTTAAGTGGATATCTATAAGATCTACTTTCCTATTATATCATTATTCCATTTCTTATACTATGATTAAATCTAATAAAAATCAATATATTTCATTAAAAAACTTTCACTCAATAGTATAAAATATACAATATCAACCCAAATAAAAATGTTTCACACTGATAATAATAGTATTAAAAATGTTTCACGCTATACATTACTATATGTAGCGTTCAAATGTTTCACGTGAAACATTATATAGTAGTGAATTAATAAAATTCAAAAGTATTCCTCTATGTTTCACGTGAAACATAGAGGACATTCCTAAAATATCTTTATTAAGTTATTTCTAATAGCAAACACAGCTGCCTGGGTTCTATCAGAAACCTCAATTTTTTTAAATATACTAGATATATGATTTTTTACAGTCCTTTCGCTAATTAACAAACTATCAGCTATTTCTTTATTAAACATTCCACTAGCAACTTGTATAAGGACTTCCCTTTCACGTTTTGTTAATCGCTCTATTTTATCTTTATCGTTATCTCTCTTTATTAATCTCGCATTTAATAATGGTATTAAATTTGGCTGTATAAAATCATCTCCATTAACAATAGTAATAATTGCTTTTCTCAATTCTGATGAATCAGAATCTTTTAAAATATAACCATTTACTCCTATATCTACAGCTTTTACTAAATACTCTACTTCATTATGTACTGTTAAAATTAGCACTTTAGTTTCATCCTTATTTTCTCGGAGTTCTTCTAAGACCTCTATACCATTCTTATTTGGCATATTTATATCTAGTAATAATATATCAGGTTTTGTATTTTTTAAAATTGATAAACATTCATTTCCATCAGATGCCTCAGCTATAACTTTTATAGTTCCCTCAAATTCTAATAAGCGTTTTATTCCTTCTCGCATCATTGCATGATCATCAGCAATCATTATATTAATCATTTTTTACTCCCCTCTAATATAGTAGGTATATTTATAAAAATTTTTGTTCCCCTATTTATTACAGATTCTATTTCCATTTTTCCATCTAAAATTGATACATTTTCTTTTAATAATAAAAGTCCGAAATGATTTTTATTGTTTGTTTTTATTGCATCGTAACCTATACCATTATCTTCTATAGAAATAAATATTTTTGTATCTTTTTTCCTTATATCTATATCAATTCTTTCTGCATTTGAATGTTTAATAGCGTTATTAACACATTCTTTTACAATATGAAAAATAGAAATACTAATCAAATCACATATACTATCTAAATCATCAATCCTATAACAAATCTGTATATCCGATTTCTTTTGTACATCAGTAAAATATCTATCAAAAGTTGCTGTTAAACCTATATCATCAAACTCCATAGGACGTAAATAAAATATTATACTTCTCATATCATTAATTAATAATCTAATTTTTTGCTTTATATCTAATAATTCCATACGAGCAGATGTAGTATCTTTTTCCATAAATTTTAAACTTAGCTCTATTTTATGAAGAAGATGAGTCAGACTCTGAACAGTATTATCATGTAAATCTCTAGCTATTCTTTGTCTTTCCTTTTGTTGTGCATCTATAATCAAGTATTTAAATTCCTGATTTCTTATACTAGAATCTATTAAACAATTTTCTTCAACATCCTTAATTTCAGTAGTGTCCACTTTCTCTATCTTTTCTTCGAAATAAATGTTCATATTTTCTAGTACACTTTTAAGTTTACTAATTCGGTTAGATAAGATCATTATTTTATTTTTAAGTTCTATATTTTGATTTAACAACTGATCTTTCATACTATTTTGATTTAGTATTTTATCCCTGCATATGTATTGAATATTTCTAGGAGAAAATATTTCATATTCCCTATCTTCTGTATCAAATAATGATTGCAGATATAAATCAATTTTTTTAATTTCGTCATCATTATCTTTTAGTTTAGAATTTAGAACATCCCTCTCCAATAATAACTCATCGTATATTTCTTTTAAAACAAAGATATTACTTTTATCAAAACTTTTTTCAGTCATAAAACCTCCAATTTGGATAAGCCATACACTATTATAATATAATACTTTCTTTTTAAAGAAAAGAAAAACTTTTATTGTTATGAAATCAAAAAATAAATTGTAAGTATACATAATATCAATTATAATATAACTATACAAAAAAATGTAAAAATAATAAATGTAATAAGGAGAGATCCAATGAGAAATAAATTAAAATCAATTGTTGTTTTAACTTCATTAACAACTTTAACCATTCATATTATTAATAAAATTGTTTGTTCATTATCCACTGTAAAAAATAAGTTAACTGGTTCAGAAAATCATTATTACGAATGGCGTTTTGGTAAAATACGTTATACGAAAAGTGGATCCGGCACACCATTATTATTAATTCATGATCTTACTTTAGGAAGTTCGCAATATGAATTTCATAAATTAATAACATCTTTATCTAAAAATTTTGAAGTTTACTCTTTAGATCTATTAGGATATGGTTTATCTGATAAACCTAAAATAACATATACAAATTATTTATACGTACAGCAAATTAGTGATTTTATAAAAAATGTGATAGGTAAAAAGACTGACATGATTGCAACAGGAGACTCAGCGCCAATATCCATTATGACCTGTCACAATGATCCAAATATCATTAATAAAATTATACTTATTAATCCACAAAGTTTATATCAATTGAACACAATACCTTCAAAACAAACGAAAGCTTTAAAATTATTAATGGAACTTCCTATTTTAGGCACATTTATCTATAATCTAATTGCCTCTAAAAATAATATTCAAAAAATGTTCTTAGAAAGATATATTTATAATCTTTCTCTTTTAAATATAGATGATATTGAAACTTATATTGAATCTTCTCATTTAAATGATAGTTCATCCAGATTTTCTTTTTCTAGTTATATTGGTAAATATACAAATACTAATATCATACATGCATTAAAAGAGATAAATAATAGCATTTATATCATAGGTGGTCAAGAAAAAGTAGATATTCAAACAATAATAGAAAATTATATTTATTACAATATTTCTATAGAAAGTTCCATGATACCAAATACTAAACACCTTCCTCAATTAGAAAGACCGGAAGAATTATTAAAACAAATAAAGCTTTATTTAAATTACTAATTTATCTTAAAGGCTCTTTGCTAGGAAGACCGGCCCTTCTGGGATATTTATTTGGTGTATTTTTTATTTTCTTAATAATGAGTAAATTTCTATAGTGATTAGAACCAGGTAGAATAAATTCTATTTGGTTCTCTATTTTTCCTCCTAATAATTGAATTCCATTTTTTGCTGCAGTTAACTCATCTACCAATTTATCTGACTTATAAGATATAAAAATACCATCTGTTTTTACAAACGGTAAACAATACTCTGTTAAGGTAGATAAATTAGCAACAGCTCTAGATACAGCTAAATCGAAAGTTTCTCTAAATTCAGGATATTTTGCATAATCTTCAGCACGACCATGATATACTTTAATACTTTCAAGTGATAAAGTATTAATTACTTCATTTAGGAAATTAATTCTTTTATTTAAAGAATCTAATAATGTAACGTTCAGATGGGGAAATGCTATTTTTAAAGGTATGCCAGGAAATCCAGCTCCCGTTCCAATATCTATTAGTTGAAAATCTTTATTAAGATCAATACATTTAATTAATGTAAGGCTGTCTACAAAGTGTTTCACTACTACTTCCTTAAATTCTGTTATAGCGGTTAGATTGATATCTTTATTCCATTTTACTAATAATTCATAATAAATTATGAACTGTTTATACTGTTCCTCATTCAAATGAATATCTAAAGATTCAATATTCTTTATAAAAAAATCTATATTATATTTTTCCATATATCAAATTCCTATTAATAATTATTTCTGTCTACAAAAATGTTCTAAATATACAAGCAATACCGAGATATCAGCAGGTGATACACCAGATATTCTAGAGGCTTGTCCAACAGATACTGGTCTAAATGAAATTAGTTTCTGCCGAGCCTCTTTACGAAGACTATTAATTTCATCATAATTAATTTTATCTGGAATTATTTTACTCTCTAATTTTTTAAACTGTTCAACTTGTCTTAATTGCCTTTTAATGTAACCATCATATTTAATATTAATATTTACTTGTTCTACGATATCGTTCGCTAATTGAGGTCTCTCTAAATCAATTTCCTTTAGGTCCTCATAGGACAATTCAGGCCTAGAAGCCAATTCAGCTAAATTTGTTCCTGTCTTTAATACAGAACTCTCTTTTTTTAACAAGAATTCCTGAATATCTTTTGATGCACCGACTTTTGTCATTTTTAAGCGATTGACTTCCTGATCTATAAATTTTTTCTTTTTATTCACATACTCATATTGTTCCTCCGATATTAGACCTACCAGGTAGCCATACTTTCTTAATCTTAAATCTGCGTTATCCTGTCTTAATATTAAACGATATTCTGCTCTTGATGTCATCATTCTATAAGGCTCATAATTATCTTTTGTTACTAGATCATCAATTAATACTCCAATATAAGACTCTGATCGATCTAATAATAATAAATTCATTCCTTTAATCGCTAATGCAGCATTTATACCGGCGATTAACCCCTGTGCCGCAGCTTCTTCATAACCACTACTACCATTCAATTGACCTCCACTAAACAGACCCTGAATATTTTTAAATTGCAAGGTAGGATACAATTGTTTTGAATTAATACAATCATACTCTATCGCATACGCATTTCGAACTATCTTACAATTTTCTAATCCAGGAACCGTTCGGTACATAGCTATCTGCACATCTTCAGGTAAAGAAGATGACATACCACCCACATACCACTCATTTGTATGTAATCCTTCAGGTTCCAGGAATACCTGATGTCTCTCCTTATCAGAAAACTTAACAACCTTATCTTCTATAGATGGACAGTATCTTGGGCCTGTACCTTCAATAACACCAGCATAAATTGGAGAACGATCCAGATTATTTCGAATAATTTCGTGTGTGTTTTCATTTGTATATGTTAACCAACATGAAATTTGTTCTATTTGTACATCTTTCGGATTTGTTGAAAATGAAAAAGGAACTACTGTCTTATCCCCAAATTGTTCCTCCATCTTTGTAAAATCAATAGACCTTTCGTCCATTCTGGCAGGAGTACCTGTTTTGAATCTTCTTATTTCAATACCTAATTTTAATAAAGAATCAGTAAGAAAGTTAGCAGGTTGTAATCCATTAGGGCCGGTATAAGTAATAGCATCCCCACATAAACATCTTGCTTTTAGATAAGTACCTGTGCATAAAATAACAGCTTTACATTCATAAATAGTGCCCGTAAATATTTTTACACCCGTAATCTTTTTTTTATTATTCTCCATATCTTCAGATAATAACTCACATACTTCCGCTTGTTTTATAGTTAAATTCTCTTGATTTTCTAAAACTTTTCGCATAGAACGGGAATATTCAGCTTTATCGGCCTGCGCCCTTAATGAATGAACAGCAGGACCTTTTGAACGATTTAACATCTTGGACTGGATAAAAGTTTTATCAATATTTTTACCCATTTCTCCACCCAATGCATCTATTTCTCTAACTAAATGTCCTTTTGAACTTCCACCAATATTTGGATTACAAGGCATCAATGCGATACTGTCAATACTTACCGTAAAAATAATTGTTTCAAGTCCCATCCTAGCGCAAGCTAAAGCAGCTTCGCATCCGGCATGACCAGCTCCAACAACACACACATCAACTTTTTCTCTAAATTCACTCATACTAAGCACCAACTTTCATATAGATATAAATTCATACTTCTTATTTTATTTGCCCATACAAAATTTAGAGAAAATTTCATTTACTAAATCTTCTCCTACTTCTTCTCCAATCACATAACCAAGTGAAGTATAAGCATTCATCAAATCAATCGAATAAAAATCTTCCGACATTTTATCTTTAATACTTTTCTTTACCAATTTTAAACTTTCATAACAGTCTTCTATTGCTTCCTTATGGCGCAAATTAGTAATATATACTTCATTATTAAAAGAAATATCTCCATAAGAAAACAAATCTTTTATTTTATCTACTAATGATTCAATTCCTATATTTTGTTTAATAGAAGTCTTTATTATAATATCTTTGTCAGATAAGCAAAACTTATTTTTAATACTGGTTTCGGTAAGAATAGAATCTAAATCTATTTTATTTAATAATATTATCTTATTTTTTTCTTTAATTAAATCGATTATTTCCTCATCTTTTTCATCCAGCTCACTAGTAGAGTCCACAATATATATAATTAAATCCGCATTTACTGCACATTTTTTAGCCTTTTGAACACCAATCTTTTCTACTTCGTCATCAGAAAAACAAATACCTGCAGTATCAAATATATTAAGTTGTATACCATTCAATATGATACTCTCTTCCAGAACATCTCTAGTTGTTCCAGCAATATTAGTTACTATAGCTTTTTCTTCACCCACTAAACGATTTAATAAAGATGACTTACCAGCATTTGGTTTTCCTACAATTACTGTATTAATTCCCTCTTTTAACATTTTTCCGTTATGAAAAGTAGTTAATAATTGCTCTATTTTATTTAAAATATGATTCACTTTATCCTGCAATCTATTATTATAACCATTTAAACTTATATGTTCTGGATCATCAAGTGCAGATTCAATAAAAGCAATTTCAAAAAGTATATCCTGCCTTACATCCTGAATAGTTTTAGAAAGTGATCCGTTTAATTGATTTATTGAACTTTTTAATGAAAATTCATTTTGAGAATTAATTACATCTATAACCGCTTCAGCCTTTGACAAATCAATTCTCCCATTTAAAAAAGCTCTTTTTGTAAATTCTCCAGGTTCTGCCAATCTTGCTCCATTTTTAATGATAGTTTCAAGAATACGATTCATTACCAATATACCACCATGACAATCAATTTCAACCGTATCCTCTGTAGTATAACTATTAGGAGATTTCATTACAACAACTAGGACTTCATCAATCAATTCATTTCCGTCATAAATAAAACCATAATGAACCGTATGTGATAAAGCATTCATTAAAGTATTCTTATTATTTTTATTTCTGAATATCTTATTTACAACAGAAATGGATTCATCTCCACTAACTCTTATAATACCAATTCCTGAATTTGTCATTGCAGATGCAATGGCAGTGATTGTTTCCGTTCTCATACAAAAATCCTTTCATTTCATTCTATTTAAAAAAAGAGGGTGCGTAAATTAAAATCCTTTTTAAATACAATTTGATTTTAATTTACATCTCACCCTCTATCATAAGTATAAAATATTATTTTTTAAGTGTTACTACAACTCTTCTAAATGGTTCCTCGCCTTCACTATGAGTTGTTACAAACTTATCATTTTGAAGTGATGAATGAATAATTCTTCTTTCATAGGGATTCATTGGTTCTAATGATACTGAACGTTTTGATCTTTTTACTTTATAGGAAATATTTTTCGCAAGATTTTCTAAAGTTTCTTTTCTTCTCTGTCTATAATTTTCTGTATCGATTTTTACTCTAATATAATTTTCCACTTCCCTATTCACGACTAAAGAAACTAAATATTGTAAAGAATCCAGTGTTTGTCCACGTTTTCCAATAAGAACACCCATTTCTTCTCCACTCAAATCTATATCAAGTGAATTCTCATACTCATTAAATTTGGCATCTACAATTACTATTAAATTCATTGCTTCAAATACATCTTTTAAAAATATTTTTGCTTTATCTTCTATAGAAGTTTTTACTCTTGCCTTAATAATAGCCGGTTTTGAATTAAATCCTAAAAATCCAGTTGAACCTTCTTCTATGATTTCATACTCTAACTTATCACTAGTTACAGATAGTTTTTGACAAGCCACTGTAATTGCATCATTTACTGTTTTCTCTGAAATTGTAATAAATTCCATTTCAATACCCCCTATTTATTATTTTTTTCATTATACTGTTTCACCATATTCGCTTTTGCAGCTATACTTCCTGGTTTTGCGTTTTTACTATAAAATTCTGTTGCCTTTTTAATAGCAGCATCCTTCTCTTCCTGAGATATTGTTGATTTTGTATTACTTACACTTTTCGTACTTATTTTTGCATTTGATGATAAAGATTGAGGAGGTAAACCAGCTTTTTCACGCTTTTTATTACTTTTTTCAATATTTTTCTTTATAACAGCATCAATATCAACTTTATCAATATGCTTATTAATTACAACTTGTTGAATACTTCTAACGACTGCTCCAGCCACCCAGTAAAGTCCCATACCTGCCGGTAATGTATAACAGAAAAAAGCAGACATAAGCGGCATCATCATATTCATTGTCTTCATAGAAGATGCCATAGGATTATCAGAATCTCCAGACTGTGTTGGCTGAGGCATTAATTTAACATTTACCCATTGTGTTAAAGCAGATAAAAAAGGAATGATAAGAGCAGCAACAATCATTAAATAAGAATGACTGCTAAAAGCCTGCTTGACCATAAATGATGGTGAATTACCTATATTTAGTCCTAAAAAAGAATTATAATGATTTAATTTTTCTAATGTATTGGTTACATCAACTGATAAATCAGAGAACTTTTCAGCAATAGATGTCCATTCTAATGTAGAAGCTTTATTTAAAACATCAATATAAGTATTTTTTATATATTCTATATTTCCACCTGTAAATAAATCATTTGTAAATTGTTTAGAATACATCTTAGCTTGTGAAAACCCTTGAATAAATTCTGCGCTTCCTTGTTGATTTATCAATTTTGTAACTAAAGGCTCAAAAGAATCTTTAATCTGTGTAACATAAGCAGGCATACTATAGATAACTTTATATAATGCAAATAAAATAGGCATTTGAATTGCTAATTGAAGACAACTACCTGTTGGAGATACACCATACTTTTCATAGATGTTTTTTGTTTCCTGATTCATTGCCATCATAGATTCATTATCTTTTTTATTTTTATATTTTGCTTGTATAGCCTGAATTTCAGGATTCATCTTTGCAGACAATTTTGAAAATTTTTGTTGTTTATAAGTTAATGGTGTCATTAATAAATAAATTACTATTGTAAATATAATGATTGATAATCCAACATTTGGAATACCTATAATATTAAGAACATAAAAAATAGCATTCATCAAATAACCTAAAATTTCAGAAACAAACCCAATAATAAAGGTTTGATTCTTGGTTAATAAAATACCTGTCAATATTTTTTCCTCCTTATACATTCCTTCATTTAAGGAACTGGATCATATCCACCTTTTGAAAAGGGATTACATCTTATTATTCTCCATAAAGCTAACAAACCACCTTTTAATGTACCATATTTGATGATTGCTTCCAAACCATATTCAGAACAGGAAGGAATATAAGGACATTTTGTTCTTTTCATAGGAGAAATATATTTTCGATAAAATTTAATAAAATAAATTAATATTCTCTTCATATTAATTTCACACTTTCATATATGTTACTAAGAAACACAAATATTCCTAATTTAGAATGAATTATAATTTAAAAATACTCTGATTATTCCATGTTGCTTCCCAAGATGTAAAAGTGCACTTTCTATATTAGCATAATTAGCATTCGCTGCGCTATTTCTTGCTATAACTACTATATCTAAACCACTATTAAATATATTTTCGTGTAGTCTATAACTTTCCCGTACCAGTCTTGCAAACTTATGTCTTACAATACTATTTCCAATTTTTTTACTCACAGAAATTCCTAGTCTATTGATATTCTTATTATTTTCAAACACATACATAACCAGATATTTATTAGCATAAGACTTACCATTTTTATAGACAATTTGAAAATCTCTATTTTTTTTCAATGACTCTGAAAATTGCATTAACACTTACTCCTATCTATAATTTAAGAGCACGTAATAAGGAATCTTTCATTATTCAGAGAAAAAAAGGCCACAAACTGCGGCCTATGCTGATAATTTCTTTCTTCCTTTTGCTCTTCTAGAAGCGATAACTTTTCTTCCGCCTGGAGTACTCATTCTAGCTCTAAAACCATGAACTTTAGATCTTGATCTTTTTTTAGGTTGAAATGTCATTTTCATATTTCATACACCTCCTTCTTTTAATACCTAATATCTATTATATAAGGTAAACGAATATTTTTTATATTGGAACATACTTGTCCCTGTGTCTGAAAATATCATTACGATTATATATAAAAAAAAGCATAACGTCAAGTAATTATAGGCTATTTTCCATTTAAATAATAATTATAAGATACACTAATTAAAATAATTTATATTTTATCAATATCTAGTAAATAAATAAAAAATAATTCTATATCTAGGAATTACATTTTAAAAAAAAATGTAAAGTAACATAATATGTTTTTTATAATTTACATAACATTATCCACATAATGTGTATATCTTGTGCATAACTTCTTAAATCAATGTGAAAATGTTTTAACTTTTAATATTTATTCTTTTATTTTTCAATGTGAATATTGTTTATAAATATTATGTAAGTTATACACAATTAATTATTTTTAAAATAAGAATATGTTAACTAAAACAAGTTTTTATTTACATAATGTGGATATTTACCAATCTTCATATTTGGAAATACAATTGATATTTTACTTTATATAGTTTAATATAGAGTAGAGATATTATTAAATAAGGAGAAATGTAATGGATAATATAAGCATTTTCAAAGACAAATGGGAATTAATAAAAGATACGTTAAGAAGAGAATATGATTTATCTGATATTTCCTATACCACCTGGGTTTCTCCTTTAAAAATACATAGTGTTGAAAATGATATCGTAACAATCTTAATTCCTTCTGATCAAGCACACGCTTTAAATTATATTTCTAATAAATATAAAAGTTATTTTCAAGTAACTATCACAGAAATGTTCGATCATGACTATGACATTTCTTTTATACTAGAAAAAGATACAAACAATTTAAATTTAGAAGGAAATGAATTAAAACAATCTTCAAAACCTGTTTATAACATAAATTATGAAAATGCAAATTTAAATCCAAAATATAAATTTGATACCTTTGTAGTTGGAAAAAATAATACCTTTGCACATTCTGCTTCGCTTGCCGTGGCCGAATCTCCTGGGGAAGCATATAACCCACTTTATTTATATGGGGGAGCTGGATTGGGGAAAACTCACTTAATGCATTCTATTGGTCATTTCATATTAGAACAAAATTCCAATATGAAAGTAATTTATGTCACTTCCGAAGCCTTCACAAATGAAGTGATTGAATCTATTCGTAGTGGTAATAGTGCTGCAATGACAAAATTACGTGAAAAATATAGAACAGTAGACGTATTAATGATCGACGATATTCAATTTATTATTGGAAAAGAAAGTACACAGGAAGAGTTTTTTCATACCTTTAATGTTCTTCATGCTTCAGGTAAACAAATTATATTATCTTCTGATAAACCACCAAAAGAAATGGAAACATTGGATGAACGTTTTCGTTCCAGATTCGAATGGGGACTGATTGCAGATATCGGCGCACCAGATTACGAAACACGTATGGCTATTCTTCGAAAAAATTCAGAAATTTTTGAAAAAGAGATTGATGATGAAATAATACAATATATTGCAACGAATATTAAATCTAATATAAGGGAATTAGAGGGAGCTTTTAATAAAGTAATCGCATTTTCTAAATTATATAATAGAGAATTAAATATGTCATTGGCAGAAGATGCCTTGAAAGATATTATTTATCCAGATAAATTAAAAGAAATAACACCTGCTTTAATTATAGAAGTTGTCTCTGAACACTTTGGTGTTGATAAAGAAGATATCACTTCTAAAAAAAGAAACTCAGAATTTGTTATGCCCAGACAAATCGTAATGTATCTTTGCAGAGAATTAACAGATACCTCTCTTGTTAATATTGGAAAAATTCTGGGAAAGAAAGATCATACAACGGTTATGCACGGAATTAAAAAAGTTACAGAAGAATTGGCAATAAATGATGAACTAAGAAATAAAATAGAGATTATTAAGAAAAAAATAAATCCAGCATGATCTTATTAAGCTCATAAGAGTTATCACCATTCAAATGTAGATAATATGTGATTTTAATGTTAATTATTTATTTTCTTACATTTTGAACTTTATATTCAAAATGCATTTATGTGAATAACTCATGAAAACTTTTAAGTTATTCTTATATTTTAAACAAGATATTCATTTCAATTTATCCTTATAAATAGTATAATGGTGATGGTTATTCACATTTCCACAACCATTACTATTAATATTACTTAATACTTTATATATAATAAAGTTACGTCACTTATTTTTTTTACATAGATTTTTGAAGGGAGTTATTCACAAATGAAATTAGTATGTTCTAAATCAAATCTTTTAAATGGTGTTCAAATTGTGTCAAAGGCTGTACCAAGTAAAACGACAATGTCTATATTAGAATGTATTTTAATCAATGCATCTCAAGGTGAAATTAAATTGACAGCAAATGATATGGAACTTGGTATTGAAACTAAAATAGAAGGAGAGATTTTAGAAAAAGGAATTATAGCATTAGATGCTAAAATCTTTTTAGAGATTGTCAGAAAATTACCAGATAGCAATATTATGATAGAAACAGATAGTAATTTAAAAACGGTTATTACATGTGAAAAGTCTAAATTCAATATAATTGGAAAATCAGGAGAAGATTTTTCTTATCTTCCAATCATAGAAAAAAATGATTCCATTATTATTTCTCAATATACGTTAAAAGAAGTGGTAAGACAAACTATTTTTTCAATTGCTGATAATGATAATAATAAATTAATGACCGGTGAATTATTTGAAATTAATGATGACCTTCTAAAAGTCGTATCATTGGATGGTCATAGAATATCAATTCGGAATATTAAATTAAAAAATAGTTATTCTAGCAGGAAAGTAGTAGTTCCTGGAAAAACCCTGAATGAAGTAAGTAAGATATTATCAGGTGATACCGATAAAGATATACATATTTTCTTTACGGACAAACATATTGTATTTGAATTTGAAAGTACTACAGTTGTTTCAAGGTTAATTGAAGGAGAATATTTTAAAATTGATCAAATGCTTTCTAACGATTATGAAACTAAAGTTAAAATAAATAAAAAGGAATTGTTAAACTGTATTGATAGAGCAACGCTTCTTGTAAAAGAGGGAGATAAAAAGCCGATTATTATTACAATCGGTGATAGTTCCATGGAATTAAAAATTAATTCAACAGTTGGTAGTATGAATGAAGATATTGATATAACAAAACAAGGAAAAGATCTCATGATTGGGTTTAATCCTAAATTTTTAATAGATGCATTAAAAGTGATTGATGATGAAGAAATCGATTTGTATTTTGTAAATCCGAAAGCTCCTTGTTTTATCAGAGATGTTGAAGAAACGTATATTTATCTTGTACTTCCTGTTAATTTTACAACAGTTAGTTAAAATAAATCTGCTTATCAAAAGAAAGGTATTTCATGAAAGAAATTAAATTAAGAGATGAATATATTAAATTAGGACAGGTGTTAAAAGCTATGGGTCTAGTTGAAACAGGGGTAGAAGCAAAAGTTGTCATACAGGATGGTCTTGTGAAAGTTAATGGACAAGTTGATACTCAACGTGGTAAAAAGTTATATGAAGGTGATATTGTAATATATAAAGATTCACAGATTAAAATAGTGAAATAATGTTGATGATAAATAGTAGAGCTATTAGGTGTAAATATGATTATTAAATCATTGGAATTAGAGAATTTCAGAAATTATAATTCTTTAAAAATTGAGTTCAGTAAAGGAACTAATATTTTATATGGTGACAATGCACAAGGTAAAACAAATATTCTAGAAGCAATATTTCTTTCTTCTACTACAAAATCCCATAAAGGCAGCAAAGATAAAGATATTGTTAATTTTAATCAGGAAGAAGCACATATTAGGACTTATCTTATTAAAGATGGAATCGAAGAAAAAATAGATATGCATTTACGTAAAAATCAGTCAAAAGGAATTGCTATTAACAATCAGAAAATTAAGAAAGCAGCCGATTTACTTGGTCTTTTAAATGTTGTACTTTTTTCACCAGAAGATCTTGGTATTATAAAAAATGGTCCTTCAGATCGTCGTCGATTTGTTGATATGGAGCTCTGTCAATTAGATAAATTTTACTTATACAATTTAAACAGTTATAATAAGATTGTGAATCAAAGAAATAAATTATTAAAAGATCTCTATAAAAATCCTGAATTAAAAGATTCGCTTCCCATCTGGGATTCCCAACTAGTATCTTTTGGAAGTCAAATTATCGATAGAAGAAAAAAGTTCATAGATCAATTAAATGATATCATTTTAGATATACATAAAAAATTATCGGGAGATAAAGAAGAATTGATTATTAAATATGAACCTGATGTTATAAAAGATAAATTTGAAGAGAAGATAAAGATGAATTTATTCAAAGACATAAAATTAAAGCAAACATCAGTTGGACCACATAGGGATGATTTTTGTTTTCAAGTAGGAAATATTGATATTCGAAAATTTGGTTCTCAGGGACAGCAACGGACCGCGGCTCTATCATTAAAATTATCGGAAATTGAGTTAGTAAAAAAAATTACAAAAGATACACCTGTATTATTATTAGACGATGTTTTGTCTGAACTTGATAATAACAGACAGAATTTTTTATTAAATAGTATTGGTGATATTCAAACTATAATTACATGTACAGGCATTGATGAATTTGTTAGAAATCGGTTTGAGATTAATAAAATATTTAAAGTTATTGATGGTACAGTTAGTAGTGATAATTAACTAATTTATAAAAATAGTTATTTTGTAATAAAAATTAGGAGGCTTAAAATGAGTGCTGAATACGGAGCAGATCAGATTCAGATATTAGAAGGACTTGAAGCTGTTAGAAAAAGACCAGGAATGTATATAGGAAGTACCTCTTTAAGAGGATTACATCATTTAGTTTATGAAATTGTTGATAATTCAGTGGATGAAGCATTAGCTGGATATTGTTCAGAGATTCAAGTTTTTATAAATAAAGGAAATTCTATTACCGTAGTGGATAATGGCCGTGGTATACCAATTGGTATCAATCATAAAGCTGGTATTCCAGCAGTTGAAGTTGTATTTACGATTCTTCATGCAGGTGGAAAATTCGGTGGTGGAGGATATAAAGTATCAGGAGGATTACATGGTGTTGGTGCTTCTGTTGTTAATGCACTGTCTTCTTGGCTTGAAGTTGAGATATGCGCAGAAGGAAAAGTGTATAAACAACGGTATGAGAGAGGTCATGTAGTTAATCCGCTTAATGTGATAGGTGAATGTGATTCAGAAAAAACAGGAACAAAAGTTACTTTTCAACCTGATGATACCATTTTTGAAGAAATCGAATATGATTTTGATATATTGAAGCAGAGACTCCGTGAAATGGCTTTCTTAACAAAAAATCTTAAAATAGTTCTTACAGATAATCGTAAAGAAGAACCGCAAATTAAGGAATTTCATTATGAAGGTGGGATTAAAGAATTTATTTCTTATCTAAATAAAAGTAAAACAGCTATTTATGATGATATTCTTTATTTTGAAGGAACAAAAGATAATGTATATGTGGAAGTAGCTATGCAGCATAACGATTCTTATACGGAGAGTTCTTATAGTTTCGTCAATAATATTAATACGCCTGAAGGGGGTACACATCTTGCAGGTTTTCGAAATGCTCTTACGAAAACATTTAATGATTACGCAAGAAGTGTAAAATTGTTAAAGGAAAATGAGTCAAATCTCACAGGAGAAGATATTAGGGAAGGCCTTACCGCTATTGTCAGTATTAAAATCGAAGATCCACAATTTGAAGGTCAGACAAAGCAAAAATTAGGAAATTCTGAAGCTAGAGGTGCTGTTGATAATATTGTAAGTGAACAGCTCACTTACTTTTTAGAGCAGAATCCAGGCGTAGCAAAATTAGTATGTGAAAAATCTATATTAGCACAAAGAGCAAGAGATGCTGCAAGAAAAGCAAGGGATCTTACAAGAAGAAAAACTGCTCTTGAGGGCATGTCATTACCAGGAAAATTAGCAGATTGTTCTGATAAAGATCCTAAAAATTGTGAAATCTATATAGTTGAAGGTGATTCTGCAGGTGGTAGTGCAAAAACTGCCAGAAGCAGAAGTACTCAAGCGATATTACCACTACGTGGTAAAATATTAAATGTTGAAAAAGCAAGATTGGATAAAATTTTTGGTAATGCTGAGATAAAAGCATTAATAACAGCTTTTGGTACAGGTATTCATGATGATTTTGATATTTCTAAACTCAGATATCATAAAATCATAATAATGACGGATGCGGATGTAGATGGTGCACATATCAGTACCTTATTATTGACATTTATCTACCGTTTTATGCCGGATTTAATTAGAAATGGGTATGTTTATTTAGCACAGCCTCCTCTTTATAAATTAGAGAAGAATAAAAAAGTATGGTATGCTTATAGTGATGAAGAATTAAATAATATATTAGTTGAAATAGGAAGAGATCAGAATAATAAAATTCAAAGATATAAAGGACTTGGAGAAATGGATGCGGAACAATTGTGGGAAACGACAATGGATCCTGAAAGAAGAATTCTATTGCGAGTTGTCATGGATAATGAAACAGAATTGGAAACAGATCTCACTTTTACAACGTTGATGGGAGACAAAGTAGAACCACGTCGTGAATTTATAGAAGAAAATGCAAAATATGTTAAATATTTAGATGTTTAAGATGAAAGTTTATTTTAAAATTTTAAAACTGTTAGAGTAGTAAGAAAGGTTAAAAAATGGAAGATAATATCTTTGATAAAATTCATGAAGTCGACTTAAAGAAAACCATGGAAAATTCTTATATAGAATATGCGATGAGTGTTATAGCATCGCGTGCATTACCGGATGTACGTGATGGATTAAAACCAGTACAGCGTAGAGTTCTTTATTCTATGATAGAGCTTAATAATGGTCCTGACAAACCTCATAGAAAATGTGCGCGTATCGTAGGGGATACAATGGGTAAATATCACCCTCATGGTGATAGTTCTATTTATGGTGCATTGGTAAATATGGCTCAAGAATGGTCGACTAGATATCCGTTAGTAGATGGACATGGTAATTTTGGTTCTGTAGACGGTGACGGTGCTGCTGCAATGCGTTATACAGAAGCGAGGCTTTCTAAGATATCTATGGAAATGTTAGCAGATATCAATAAAGATACGGTCGATTTTGTGCCAAACTTTGATGAAACAGAAAAAGAACCTGCTGTTCTTCCAAGTAGATACCCGAATCTTTTGGTAAATGGAACTACTGGTATTGCTGTAGGTATGGCTACTAATATCCCTCCTCATAATTTAAAAGAAGTAATTAGTGCTGTTATTATGATGATTAATAATAGAATTGAAGAGGATAGAGAAACAGATATTGATGAAATACTTACTATTGTCAAAGGACCTGATTTTCCAACAGGTGGTATTATTCTTGGAACCAGAGGAATTGATGAAGCATATAGAACGGGGCGTGGTAAAGTCAAAGTTCGTGGTGTAGCAGATATTGAGACAATGTCAAATGGCAAATCACGCATTATTATTACCGAATTACCTTATATGGTTAATAAAGCAAGATTAATCGAAAAAATAGCTGAATTAGTCCGCGATAAAAAAATTGACGGTATTACAGATCTTCGTGATGAATCTGATAGAGAAGGCATGCGTGTTGTGGTGGAATTACGTCGTGATGCAAATGCAAATGTAGTCATGAATTTATTATACAAACATACACAGTTACAGGATACGTTTGGAGTTAATATGCTGGCTCTTGTTAATAATGAGCCAAGGATATTGAATATTCATGATATGTTAAAGTATTATATCAGGCACCAAGAAGATGTTGTGACTAGAAGAACAAAATATGATTTAAATAAAGCGGAAGAAAGAGATCATATTTTACAAGGATTATTAATTGCTCTTGATAACATTGATGAAGTAATTAGAATTATTAGAGGAAGTAAGAACGTCCAAATAGCAAAAGATGAATTAATTGCTTGTTTTGGATTATCAGAGGTTCAGGCACAGGCGATTGTAGATATGCGTCTTCGTGCATTAACTGGATTAGAAAGAGAAAAATTAGAAAACGAGCATAATGAATTAGTAGCAAGAATTGCAGAATTAAGAGCAATTTTAGAAAATGAAAAGTTGCTTCTTGGAGTAATAAAAAAAGAAATTACTGTTATTTTAGATAAGTATGGTGATGAAAGAAGAAGTGTTATAGGGTTTGATGAATATGATATATCTATGGAAGACTTAATTCCAAAAGATAATACAGTAATTGCTATGACTAGGCTAGGCTACATCAAACGTATGACAATCGATAATTTTAGGAGTCAGAACAGAGGCGGTAAAGGTATAAAGGGAATGCAAACAATAGAAGAAGATTTTATAGAAGATCTTCTTATGACGACAACGCATCACTATATTAATTTCTTTACTAATTTTGGTCGTGTATATCGCTTAAAAGCCTATGAAATTCCTGAGGCAAGCAGAACTGCAAGAGGTACTGCTATTATAAATCTACTTCAGTTAAATCCTGGGGAAAAAATTTCAGCAATTATACCAATAAAGGATTATGAGGAAGATAGAAATCTATTTATGGTTACAAGAAAGGGCATTGTTAAGAAAACATCACTTGTGGAATATAGTAATGTCCGTAAAAATGGTTTAGCAGCAATTAATCTACGTGAAGACGATGAATTAATTGAAGTTAAAACAACTGACAAAGATACTTTAATATATCTTGTAACAAAACATGGTATGTGCATTTGTTTTAAAGAGACAGATGTAAGGGCAACTGGTAGAGCATCTATGGGCGTTATTGGAATGAATCTTGGTGATAGAGATGAGATTATAGGAATGCAATTAGATCATCAAGGTGACTCATTATTAATTGTATCAGAAAATGGAATGGGTAAACGTACTTATTTAGAAGAGTTTACAGTTCAAAAACGTGGCGGTAAAGGTGTAAAGTGTTATAAGATCACAGAAAAAACTGGTTATGTGGTTGGAGTAAAATGTGTTACCAATGATCATGAAATTATGATGATTACTTCCGAAGGAATTATCATTCAGCTTCGTATGGAAGATATTTCAACTTTGGGAAGAATTACTTCTGGTGTAAAAATGATTAATCTGGATCATAATGTAAAAGTAGCACAAATTGCTAAGGTTAGAGAAAAAGTATCTGATGGTAATTATGAATTTGATAATGTGGAAGATGCCATGGAAGAAATACCTAAGGAAGAAAAAAGTGTAAATATGATTGATGAAGAGGATATTAAATCATCAGAAGAAATTGAATAATTTAAACTATTACAAAAGTGTATTTGTCATGAGACAAATACACTTTTGATATGAAAGGAAGTCATTATGTCAATTGAAATTGTAAAAAAATATTTAGATCGATTTGGTCTAAAAAATAAGGTAATTGAATTTAAAGTTTCAAGTGCAACGGTAGAATTAGCAGCTGCAGCAGCAGGAGTAATACCAGCTAGAATCGCAAAAACTTTATCTTTCAAAGGAGAAGATTCTGCATTATTAATAGTAACATCCGGAGATACAAAAATTGATAACAAGAAATATAAGGAGCGATTTGGAATCAAAGCAAAGATGCTAAAAGCGGATGAAGTAATAGCTTATACCGGACATGAGGTTGGTGGTGTTTGCCCATTTGCAATAAAAGATCCAAAAGTTAAAATATATTTGGATGAGTCGATGAAAAGATTTGATACTATTTTACCGGCAGCAGGGAGTAGTAATAGTTGTGTAGAACTTACTATAAAAGAGTTAGAGAAAGCATCTCAAGCAGAAGAATGGGTAGATGTTTGTAAAATACAAGTTTGATATATTTTTTATTATATATACAAGCAGAAAATATTATTTTTAATCGAAATGATATTTTCTGCTTTCATTTTTGTAAGTTCTCTTTCAAAAGCACTTCTATTTACACATAAATACTCAGCAATTTCTGTATAGTTAAGAGGAATATACAGCTCATTTTCCTTTAAATTCTCAGGCTTATTTATATGTGATAGACCAATGATATCCTGACCTATCCTAATCATATTTAAAAAAGTTAGTAAACGTTCTCTAATGGATCTCTTCGATAAAATTTCAATTTTAGCTAATAAAATACGAGTTTTTAATGCTAGTAAATTCATTAAATTTTCTGTAAAAACCGAATGAAAATAACAATTCTTACTACAGACTTTCCATATTAATTTATAAGGAAATATCAATATGGAGCAATTTGTAATAGCTTTATAATTTACTGTACTTTTTTGAAGCGAAGAACTCATAAAAGGTTCTGCAAATAATTCGTGTTCTCTTAGCTCAGTGAAAAAATAATTATTACCATAATAATCATTTTTTTCCATAAGTATCGTTCCCTGAAGTATAATACCGATATATTGAACTTTATCTCCTTCCATAATAATATACTCATTTTTTTTATATTTTTTTGGTTGAAAATGAAAGCATTCAAGCAAAATCTGAATATTAATTTTATCTATTCCGTAAAATAGGGGATGATTTTTTAAAGCTTTTATATAATTCAAATAAATTACCTCGCTTATAAATTTTTTTATGTGTAAATAATACAAAATAAGTGTTGCAATTGCAACACTTATTTTGTATTAATATGATACACTTGGTAAGGAATTTATTATTATATGAGGAGAAGGTATTAAATGGAAACAGAAGTATATTATATTTTTAAAGATTTGGCAATTATAATTCTATCAGCAAAATTTTTTGGAATTATAGCAAGAAAATTGAAAGCACCTCAAGTTGTGGGACAGATAATTGCAGGACTAATTATTGGACCTTGCTTACTTGGATTGGTAAAGGAAAGTAATTTTTTATTACAAATGGCAGAAATAGGTGTTATTTTACTCATGTTTTCAGCAGGTCTGGAAACAGATTTTAAAGAATTAATAAAAACAGGACCTATTGCATTTTTAATAGCTTGTGCAGGGGTACTAGTTCCATTATTAGGTGGCACATTCTTATATATGGCTTATTATGGAGTAGGAACTATAGGAACAGACCAATTTTACAAAGCAGTATTTATTGGTTGCATACTAACAGCAACTTCGGTTAGTATTACAGTCCAAACACTTCGTGACTTAGGAAAATTAAAGGGACGTGTAGGTACTACAATACTAAGTGCAGCTATTATTGATGATATTATTGCTATTATAGTATTAACAATAATTATCGGATTTAAAAACCCTTCTATACATCCTTTAAGAGTTATCATTAATACAATCCTATTTTTTATATTAACAATTATGTTAGGTTTTATATCTTATAAGATATTTAAAAAAATAGATACCAGATATCCACATACAAGACGTATACCTATCATCGGTCTTGGTTTCTGTCTTTTATTATCCTATACTGCGGAAAAATATTTTGGTATTGCTGATATTACAGGAGCTTATATAGCAGGAATTATATTATGTAGTATCCATGATTCAGAATACATAGCAAATAAAATGGACATTAATTCCTATATGATTTTTGGTCCTGTTTTTTTTGCAGGAATAGGTTTAAAGACAAATTTTAATAGTATAACTTTGTCTATTTTTATTTTTTCTATGTTATTTGTTTTAATCGGTCTTATTTGTAAAATTTTTGGGTGTGGGTTAATGGCTAAGATTTGCAAGTATAACTGGAAAGATTCTTTAAAAATCGGAATTGGCATGATGACCAGGGGAGAAGTTGCTCTCATTGTTGCACAAAAAGGATTAACAGTTGGATTATTAACATCTGAATACTTTACATCAATAATTTTTTTAATTATAATATCTTCTATAGCTACACCACTTCTCTTAAAAGTTTTATATGAAAGAGAAGAAAAGTCTTTAAATATGGTTTCATAGAAATGGAAAGAAAAAATGAAAAGAAGAAAAAAAAGTCCTATAGGAAGAATCATAGCTTTAATCGTACTATTATTACTTATTGTAGTAGTTACAGTTATAATATTATCTAAAGATGATATAGAAAAAATTATAACCAAAAAAATTGCAACAGCAGCAGTTGAGCAAATCATTCATTCAAACACAGGTATTTCTGTTAATATCGAAGAAATTGAAAGTCAAATGGAAGAGAATGATAAAAAAGAATTTGAAGAAATAGTAGATAAATATACAGATACAGAAAAATTAAAAGAATGTATTGAGATCTATAAAAAGGAAGGAACTTCGGCAGTAAAAGACTATGTTAAAAGTGAAATAGATAAAAATGATATTGTTAAATTAAAAGAATTATATGATAAATATGAAAATAGTATTCCATTAAATAATGAATGATAAAAGGTGCAGAACAAGTTTAATTTGTTCTGCACCTTTTATTTTAAAAATGAAAATCATCAAATTCTGATGTTATTTTTTTCCTTTTTTTATTTCTGGAACGTGCTTTCTTCTTTCTGGAAAAATTATAATTATCCATTAAAGAATGAATCACAAAAATAGTAATTAATAATGCAGAAATTAAAATAATAATTAAAAATACTCTCGTTATATTAATAAAAAGAACATCATCACTATCATTTGTATTATTTATAGTAACATCTTGTAACATTGGGGTTTCTATATCGAGATCCTTTTCCGTTTGTGATACAAGATCCACAGTAACACTTCCAACTTCTATATTGTTATAATTATAATGTATAGAGGCAACAGCGTTATCCGTCGTATCATCATAGCTGAGAGTAGAGGTGGTATCTTCAAATACAGCTGTATTTGGTATAACAATATAATCCTCTTCATTTAATGATAATACTGGCTTGGAATTTCCTAATACATCGTTATTCGCATTAAAAAGATCATTATTCTTTATGGAATACTCAACTTCATTTTCTGAAATATTAACTTTTTTAAAATTACTAAAACCATAATCAAATAATTCAATTGTGTCAGTAAATTGGCTAGGCGTCTCTTCTTTCATAATAACACATATGAGTGTAAGTCCATCTTTCTTTGCGCAGGAAACAAGAGTTTGCCTTGATTCAGAAGTAAATCCAGTTTTACTACCTACGATATACTCATAAGAACATTGTCTGTCAGGAAGTAATTTGTTTTTAGAATGTACAACTATATCATCAGGCTGGGTAGCCGTAGGCGGAATTTCATACGAAGGCGTACTTGACATTTTACATAATAATTCATTTTTGAAAAAGGCTCGTCCAATAGTAGCTAAATCATAAGCACTTGTATAATGATTTTCGTTATAAAGACCATTTGGATTTACAAAATTAGAATCTTTACAGCCAAGCTCTTTTGCACGGTTATTCATTAATTCTGAGAATTTTTCTACGCTTCCGCTAATGTGTTCTGCCACAGCGTTTGCTGCCTCATTAGCAGAACCAACTAAAATTCCGTATAAAGATTGCTCCATAGTTATTTTTTCACCAGCATCCATACCCATATTGGATGAATCACGTTCAATGCTAAAAACCGCATTCTTTGAATATTCTACTATTTCATTCATCTCCGAATTCTCTGTAGCTAATAAACAAGTTAATATTTTAGTAGTGCTAGCCGGATAATTCTTATCATGAATATTCTTTGCATATAAAATAGTACCTGTATTTGCTTCCAAAAGTATTGCAGCTTCTGCACCAATTGATGGTCCAGATGGCCAGTTTTGTATTTCATTTGATTGTATTGGTAAAGATTTTCTGCTTTCCGCTTGTGCTTTGTAATCTACTTCTGCATTGACAGGTAAGTTAGAATATAAAAATGTATTAGAAATTACAAGAGCAGATAAAAAAAAGGTAAAAGCTCTATTGTATTTAAATTTGTTCATTTTTCTTTCTCCGTTTTTCATAAATATCATTATTTATCATACACTATTTTAATAGAAAACCAAATAGTAAAACAAAAAATTCAAATAAAATTATACTTTATGTGTAATGTTTTAAAACATACTGTTATAAAAAGGTAAGAGACTTCCTTTTTTCAATAAAATAGTGTAGAATAATAGGATATGATTAAAGGCGGTATTTTATGAGGCTAAGAAATATTACAGGATCTGAAAAAATTATAGAATCAAGCAAATATGTAATACAGAGACCAAAAGAAATAAAAAGCGATTGGAAAAATATTTTTTGTAAGGAAAATCCTCTTTACATAGAAATAGGAATGGGAAAAGGTCAGTTTATCATTGAAATGGCCAAGTTATATCCAAATATCAATTTTATTGGAATTGAAAAATATACAAGTGTTTTACTTAGGGCAATTCAAAAAATTGGAGAAGAAGATATTCCTAATCTACGTTTTTTGTGCTTGGATGCTACAGAGATAACAGAGATATTTGCGGCTGAAGAGGTGAATAAAATATATCTGAATTTTTCTGATCCCTGGCCAAAAGACAGACATGCTAAAAGAAGATTACCTTCAAAAGAGTATTTAGAGAGGTATGATCAAATATTAAGAACAGATGGGAATCTAGAATTTAAAACAGACAACAGAGGACTTTTTGATTTTGCTGTAGAGCAGGTCTCGGAAGCCAATTGGTCAATTGATCAGATTACTTATGATCTTCACAATGATAATGATATGAATATTGGAAATATAATGACGGAATATGAACAGAAATTTTCATCTATGGGTAATCCTATCCATAAATATATAATTTCAAGGCAAAACAGGTGTTGGCAGTAGTCGATACCTGTTTTATCATAATAGGGTCATGAGATAAAGGGGGCAGGTATGTATTTCATATATTTTCTTTTATGGATTGTATTGAATGGTAAATTAAATTTAGAAAATGTGTTTTTTGGTATTATAGTTGCATCTATTATGTATCTTTTTGTTTGTAAATTTATGGGGTATAGTATCCAAAAAGATTTATTTATTATGAAGAAAATCTTCCTCATTATCAAGTATATAGTTATTTTAGTATTTGAAGTGATAAAAGCTAATATTGCAGTACTTAAAATAGTTTTTTCTTCTAAGTACGATTTTGAACCAGCAATTATAAAATTCAGGACTAATTTAAAAACGAAAACAGCAAGGGCAGTATTGGCAAATTCCATTACGTTAACGCCAGGAACCATTACAGTTTCATTGGAAGACGATGAATATATAGTTCATTGTCTGGACAAAGATTTTGGTAAAGGGATTGAAGCTTGTATCTTTATAAAATTATTAGAAAGGATGGAACAATCAAGAAAATGAATGGTGGAATAAAAAGTTTAGAAATGGCTTCTCATTTTGTCTTTATAACCGCAATTATAATATTAGCTTTACTCGTTTTATTATGTTTGGTACGTGCTGTTATTGGCCCCAGGGTCGCAGATCGAATTGTAACGGTCAATATGATGGGGACAATGGTCATGGTTATAATTTCTATTTTATCAATAATGATGAAAGAAAGCTATCTGGTGGATATTTGTCTAATATATGCTATGATTAGTTTTTTGGCGGTTATTGTAATTTCTAAAGTGTATCTGGGTGTCTATAATGAAAATGAAATAAGAAGGGAAGAAAAAAAAGATGGAAGCATTGGAATGGATTAAGTTTATAATAGGAACAATCTTTTTGTTTGTTGGAATCTTTTTCTTTATTATGGAAATAATAGGAGTTTTCCACTTTAAATACATATTAAATAGAATGCATGCGGCTTCCATAGGGGATACACTTGGAATAGGAATTTCATTATTAGGATTAATTATTATGAATGGTTTTAATAATACCAGCTTAAAGATTTTTCTAGTCATTCTTTTTCTCTGGTTTGCTTCCCCAGTTTCTTCCCATGTTATTTCCAGATTAGAAGTAACCACAAATAAGAATTTAGAGCAACATTGTGAGGTGGAGGATAATTAATGCAGATATTTACTTATATTCTTTTAGGATTCTTAGTTGTTTGTGCGATTTCAGTAAGTTTTTCTAAAAATCTTTTAAATTCTATTTTAATCTTTATGTCCTATAGCCTCATTATGTCAGTTATATGGGTCATCTTACAATCTCCTGATTTAGCAATTACAGAAGCAGCAGTTGGTGCGGGTGTAACAAGTATCTTATTTTTTGTAACACTTAAAAAAATTCAAGCAATGAAAGGGGATGATGAGAATGAGTAAATTGAAATCACCTGAAGAATATCAAAAAACGAGAGCTTATCGATTCTTTCGATGGTATGCAGGAGAGAAAGATCCATACCTTGGAAAAATAGAAATGCAGCCTCAGCTCCAATTAATGGAAGAAGATCGTTCCATTGAAGAATGTATGCATGATAAGGCTCTAGTTATGGAAAAAGTATATGACATAGATAAAAATAAAAATATAAAAATGTTCAATCGATTTTATTTTTTTGCATCTATCGTGTTTTGTGTTACCATTATTGCAGTTTTATTACTTGCTGTATCATATTTACCTAAGGCAGGAAATGCCAGAAATCCAGATAATAATGAAGTGGCTCAAAGATATATTGAAAAAGGTCTTCAGGAGACTGGTGCTGTTAATATAGTTACAGGTATGATACTAACTTATCGTGGTTTTGATACATTTGGAGAAACTTGTGTACTTTTTATAGCAGCCAGCTGTGTCATGATTTTATTAATGGTAAACGAAGAAAAGTTGAAAAAATCAAATGAATTAAATGATCGGATTTATGAACCAAAAAATGATGTGATTCTACAAAAAGTAGCATCTGTACTTGTACCAATAATTTTTATTTTTGGAATATATGTAATTTTAAATGGGCACTTATCACCTGGTGGCGGTTTTTCTGGTGGTGCAATTTTAGGTGCAGGTATAATCTTATATGTGAGCGCATTTGGATTTCAAAAGACACAAAGATTTTTTAATGAGAAAACATATAAAATAGTCAAAGTTTCTGCTTTAACATTATATGGAATATTAATGATTTATTATTTTTATACAGGTGCAAATGGTATAGATAATCATATTCCTCTCGGTAATCCTGGCAGTATCTTAAGTAGCGGAATGATACTTCCGATCAATATTTTTGTAGGATCAGAGGTTGCTTGTACTATGTATGCTTTTTACGCATTATTCAGAAGAGGAGGCCTTTAAAAATGGGTGTAAATTTATTTACAAACTATGGAGAGGCTGTTTCTATGGTTTTATTTGGAATTGGCTTCACGAACCTACTTCTACAAAAAAATTTGATTAAAAAAATTATAGGTTTGAATATAATGGATACGGCTGTTTATTTGTTTTTGGCAGAAAAAGGATATATAGAAGGCCGGATTTCACCAATTATTATTGATGGGGTTCAAAGTGTGGATATGTATATTAATCCTATACCTAGCGGACTCGTTTTGACAGGAATTGTTGTTGCAGTATCAGTAACAGCTTTAATGTTATCACTTACAATTCGTCTTTATCAAAGATATCAAACGTTAGATTTGGATGAAATATCTACAAAATTAAAAAAGGAGGGTTTGTAAAAATTGGATTTTATACAAAATTTTCCTTGTTTTTCTATTGTCTTATCCATGTTCGCCAGTATTATCAGTTCCGTATTAAATGGAAAATATGCAAAGTGGTTAAATACAATTATTTTATTCATAATTAGCGTGATGTCCGGATGCTTATTAATATACTTAATTAAAAGTGGACAAAGTTTTGTGTATATGATGGGTAAATTTCCTGCTCCTTGGGGAAATGAAATCAGAGCTGGTGTATTAGAAGCGGGTATAGCATTATTTTTTTGTATTATTATGTTATTATCTCTATTTGGGGGTAGAAGTAATTTAGAGGCAGAAGTCGATTCAGATAAGATTAATTTATATTATATAATGATTAATTTATTACTAAGTTCTTTACTCGCATTGGTCTATACGAATGATCTGTTTACAGCATATGTTTTTGTAGAAATAAATACAATATCTGCTTGTGGACTTATTATGATTAGACAGACAGGTAGAACAATTGAGGCCGCAACAAGATATATGATTATGAGTCTTCTTGGATCTGGTTTATTATTAATGGGTTTAAGTATGTTATATGATATAACTGGACATCTGTTAATGAGTAATATTAAGGAGAGTGTTAATCGTATTGTTGCAGAAGGTATTTATACCATTCCACTACTGGTCTCAATAGGTATTATTAGTGTAGGACTTGCCATTAAAAGTGCACTTTATCCATTTCATGCCTGGTTGCCGGATGCATATGGTTATTCTACGGTATCCTCTGCAGCGATCCTTTCCAGTCTGGTATCTAAGGGTTATATTTTTTTATTGATTAAAATTATTTATCGTGTAATAGGATTTTCTATTATTTGTAACAGTAAAGTCATTCATTTATTTTTTATATTTGGTATTGCTGGAATGATAATGGGATCTCTTAGTGCGATCAAAGAAAATGATATCAGAAGGATGATCGCTTTTTCATCAGTTGCTCAGATCGGCTATATTTATATGGGATTTGGACTTGGAACAGAATTAGGTATGGTTGCAAGTATTTATCATATTTTATCTCACGCTGCAACAAAGTCTTTATTATTTATAGCAGCTATCGGACTGACAGATGTATCCGGTAAGCATAGACAGTTTACAAATCTTACAGGATCAGGGTATAGAAATATAATTGCAGGATTTGCATTTACAATTGGTTCTTTATCAATGGTAGGTATACCAATATTTTCTGGATTTATTAGCAAATTGTTATTTTCACAGGCAGCAGTACAATCTAATAAGAAAATGCTTCCTGTTTTAATTGCGTTGGCAATTAGTACTATATTAAATGCAATTTATTTTATGAAAACGGTAATTCGTATCTACACTCCTGTTGAATCACAATATAAAGGTATTAAATTTTTAGAATGTAAAACATATGGAATAACGTTACTATGTTTTATTATATTAAATATTTTTCTTGGTATGTATTCCGAACCAATGATAAAGCTTATTAAAATAGGTCTTAATATGTTTACATAAGTGTTCTAATAGAGTGTTTGAGGCGCTGGTAAAGCGGTATGTCACAGATAGGAGCTTAAGTATGAATCAATCGTTACTATTACTATTTCCAATTTTTCTTCCAATTTTTGCGGGAATTTGTTTATTGGTAGTGCCAGAAGTAAAGGGTAGAAAAAAGTTAATTATTTTTATAAACGTTATCCTGATATTGACAGGGATCATGGTATTAAATGCAATCATAAACAGTAAAGAGGGAATCATTCTTTTCTGGTTGACAAAAAATATCCCGATCTATTTTAAAATAGATGATTTAGGAAAGATTTTTGCAAGTATTGTAATAATTGTATGGACACTTGCAGGATTTTTTTCAATTGCTTATATGAGAAAGGTTGCGTGCGAAAAAAGATATTTTGCCTTTTATCTGATTACCTTTGGTGTATTACTAGGCTTGGATTTTTCAGGTAATCTCATTACAATGTATCTTTTTTATGAGATTATGACATTGGTTCTAATACCACTTATCATACATAATAGATCAAGAGAAGCGATTATGGCTGGTTTAAAATATTTATTTTATTCTTTATGTGGTGCATATATGGCTTTATTCGGATTGTTCTTTCTTTCTAAATATGCTACTGATTGGACATTTCGTCCAAATGGTGTATTAGATATGAATTTGGTTCAGGGACACGTTACTTTACTATTATTGATTACTTTCCTAATGATAGTAGGATTTGGTGTAAAGGCCGGTATGTTCCCCTTACATGCATGGTTACCAACAGCACATCCGGTTGCGCCAGCACCAGCTTCAGCAGTATTATCTGGTATTATAGTGAAAAGTGGTACTCTTGCTATTATTCGCGTTATATATTATATTATTGGACCTGACTTCTTAAGAGGTACCTGGGTTCAATATGCTTGGATGGTACTTATATTAATAACGATATTTATGGGCTCCTTACTGGCCTATCAAGAACCAGTTATGAAGAAACGATTTGCTTATTCAACCGTCAGTCAGATTTCATATATTTTATATGGACTGGCTATGATGAATCCCATAGGAATGACAGGTGCCTTATTACATATTATATTTCATGCATTTATCAAAACAACTTTATTTTTAATAGCTGGAATAATTATTTATCAGACAGGAAAGCAAAGAGCAGATCAATTAACGGGGATTGGATACGAAATGCCTGTTACTATTTGGTGTTTTACATTGGTATCTATGGCATTAATTGGAATTCCTCCCATGAGTGGGTTTGTAAGTAAATGGTATTTGGCAACAGGATCTTTACAAACAAATATATCAGTTTTTTCCTGGTTGGGTCCTGTTGTTTTATTAATTAGCGCGCTTTTAACAGCTGGATATTTACTTCCGATCACCATAAAAGGTTTCTTTCCTGGTAATGATTTCGATTATAGAAAGTGTAAGAAAATGGAACCATCTAACTGGATGTTAATACCAGTTATCGTATTAACTGTATTGACTGTACTTTTAGGAATTGCTCCAAATGGGCTTATATCTTATCTAAACCAGATTGTAGAAACAATATTATAGGGAGGAGGAATGAATATGAATACTAGTTTTATGATAATAGTAATCTTAATACCTTTTATTGGGGGAATGTTAGTTCCTCTATTACCTTTTAAAAAAAGAACTCAAATGGCTTTTTTTTTGGAAGCAATCGTAATAGTAAATACAATAGTAGTTTATTTACTATTGTTACACAGACCTGAAAATTCTCTTACAATCCTTCATTTTACAGGTAATCTTTCTCTTTCTTTGAAATTGGATGGTATGGCATGTATCTTTGCAGGACTAGTTTCGACTTTATGGCCTTTGGCAACTTTATATTCTTTAGAATATATGAAACATGAAAAACATGAAAAAACATTCTTTATGTTCTATACAATTACGTATGGAGTGACACTTGGGATTGCAATGGCTGGGAATGTTTTGACCATGTATTTTTTCTATGAGTTATTAACTCTTGTTACGGTACCGCTCGTGATGCATACTCTAACTAGAGAGGCAATACTAGCAAGTCGTAACTATTTGTATTATTCTTTAGGTGGAGCAGCATTTGCATTTATAGGAGTTATTTTTATTATTGTTTATGGTGATTCTATGGATTTTGTATTTGGTGGAGTCTTTCAAAGCAATATGATTCAAGTTCCTAGTAATGTATTACTGATTATATATGTATTAAGTTTTTTTGGGTTTAGTGTAAAAGCTGCTATGTGCCCTTTTCATTCCTGGTTACCACAAGCAGGTGTTGCACCAACGCCTGTGACAGCGTTGCTACATGCAGTTGCGGTTGTTAAGTCGGGTGCATTTGCAATATTAAGAATAACTTATTTTAGTTTTGGAGCGGATTTTATAAGAGGATCATGGGCTCAAAAAGTAGTAATGTCCTTCGTAATCTTCACAATTATATATGGATGCAGTATGGCTTTAAAAGAAACTCATTTAAAGAGACGTCTGGCCTTTTCAACCATTAGCAATCTATCTTATATTTTATTTGGTGCAGTAATCATGACACCATTGGGTTTCATTGGGGCATTAAGCCATTTGGTTTTTCATGCCATTATGAAAATATGCTCTTTCTTTTGTGCGGGTGCTGTAATTACACAAACGGGAAAATTATATATCCATGAATTAAATGGTTTAGGAAAAAAAATGCCAAAGGTATTTGGTATTTTCACCATTTCCGCACTTGCATTAATGGGTGTTCCTGGTTTATGTGGATTCATTAGCAAGTATAATTTGGCATATGCAGCAGTACAAAGTGAGAATCTGCTTTCCTACATAGGGATTGGTGCTTTGTTGATATCAGCATTATTGACAGCTATCTATATGTTGAATATTGTAATAAGAGCCTTTTTTCCTTCAAAAGAATTTGATTATCAAACAATTGAAGATGTGAAAGATCCAAATTGGTTGATGATGCTTCCATTGTCATTTTTTGCGATTGCAATTATTTTCTTTGGAATACATTCAGAATCGATAGTATCCATTTTCACGGATATTGCAAATGGTACATTTTAGGAGGGGGTAATTACATGGATGGAGATATTACATTGTTATATTTAGTTCTTATTCCGATCATAGGTGCCTTAATGTCCTATCTGATTGGTAGAAAATATAAATCTGCCAGAGATTATTTTGTTATTTCTATAACGGTTCTGGAATTTCTATGTTTTGTAGCATTATTCATAACAACTATAAATGGATTTGAGATATCAGATTTTATTTGGAATGATTTTTGTGGCAGAGGATTACATTTATCTTTAGATGGATTTCGTGTTTTATATGGTTCTATTACTGCATTTATGTGGATGATAACAACTATTTTTTCGAAAGAGTATTTTCAGAGTTATCGCAAAAGAAATAGGTATTATTTATTTCATTTATTGACATTGGGTGCAACGATAGGCGTTTTTTTATCAGCAGACTTATATACTACCTTTCTATTTTTTGAAATGATGTCATTAACCTCCTATGCATGGGTAGCTCACGATGAGAAAAAAGAATCCCTTCGTGCAGCGGAGACTTATTTAGCAATTGCTATCATTGGTGGATTGGTTATGCTGATGGGGATTTTCTTACTTTATGATGCGATTGGTACTTTGGAAATAGGAAAGCTATTAGAAGCGTGTGAAGCATATCCAGATAAAAGGCGTCTTTTAGTGGCTGGATTCTGTTTATTCTTTGGATTTAGTGCCAAAGCAGGTGCATTTCCATTACATATCTGGTTACCTAAGGCACATCCGGTGGCACCAGCTCCTGCAAGTGCATTACTTTCTGGTATTTTGACAAAGACAGGTATATTTGGAATACTGATCGTAAGTTGTAACGTATTTCTATATAATAAAAATTGGGGTTATTTCATACTTATTCTTGGTATGTTCACGATGTTTGGTGGAGCTTTACTAGCAATTTTTTCCATTGATTTAAAAAGAGTACTTGCCTGTTCATCGATGTCTCAAATAGGATTTATTTTAGTAGGTATCGGTATGCAGTGTTTATTGGGAAATAAAAATATATTGGCAGTCCGAGGTTCTTTTCTTCATATGGTAAATCACTCACTGATTAAACTAGTATTATTTTTGGCAGCAGGTGTGATAGCTATGAATATTCATAAATTAAATTTAAATGATATCAGAGGTTTTGGTCGTAAAAAACCATTATTAAATTTTATCTTTTTAATGGGAGCTCTTAGTATCAGTGGTATTCCTTTATGGAATGGATATGTTAGTAAAACTTTAATACATGAGAGTATAATAGAATACATTACGGAATTAAAAATAAATAATATGGTATCTATGAGTACGTTTTTTAAAGGCATTGAATGGATTTTTATAATAAGTGGCGCTCTTACGGTTGCTTACATGACAAAGCTATATATGGCAGTCTTTATAGAAAAGAATAATAGTAAGGAAGAACAAAAAAGATTTGAAAGTTTCTCCGGGACATATATGAATATCCAAAGTGCTGTAGCCCTATTAGGTAGTGCAATACTACTTCTTGTTTTAGGATGCTTTACAAATCTTACGAATCGTTTAGCAGATATTGGTCAAGGATTTATGCATTTAAAAGAAAGCAGTAACATTATAAATTACTTTAGTATTGCCAATTTAAAAGGTGGTATTGTCACTATTTTAATTGGTGTGATTGTTTATATTATTATAGTTCGTACTTTTCTTATGAGAAAGAATGAAAATGGAGAATTAGTTTATAGAGATATGTGGCCAAAATGGCTCGACTTAGAAGAACTTATATATAGACCAGTTCTATTAAAAATATTACCTTTTTTATGTGGGGTTATATGTAGAATTTTAGACAGCCTGACTGATTGGATCGTGGTTATACTTAGGAAAACCGTTTATAAAGATAGAAAAATACCACATGAATTACCTGAAGGCACTAAATTAACACATGCGATAGGTAAGATTTTAAATTGTTGTTATTCCATTTTTCATAAAGGAAATCAAAGAACAGGAAATAAATCTTATATACATATGTTAGCAGTCAAAAGAGAAGAAATAAGAGAAAATATAATGATAATAGAAAGAAGTTTATCTTTTGGCTTGTTTATGTTTTGTCTGGGACTTTGTACAACATTAATTTATCTACTGTTTTTAAAATAATAGAGAACTTTTTTATTTGACTTTTGATTCAGAGACTGGGTATACTTATTAAGATTATTTACCATTAATTAAGGCAGGAGAAAAGAATATGAATTTATGGGAATTACTGATTATTGCAATTGGCTTATCAATGGATGCGTTTGCTGTTTCTATTTGCAAAGGGTTATCTATGAAAAAAATGAACTGGAAGAATGCAGTAATTGTAGGTTTCTATTTTGGTTTTTTTCAAGCTGGGATGCCACTGATCGGCTATCTTTTAGGGATTCAATTTAAAGGAATGATTCAGGATATTGATCACTGGGTCGCATTTATTCTTTTATCTTTAATAGGTATAAATATGATAAAAGAGGCGTTGACCAATTCAAAAGAAGAGGCTTGCCCTTTGTTTGATGTGCGAACAATGCTATTACTCGCACTTGCAACCAGTGTAGACGCTTTGGCAGTAGGTGTTACCTTTGCATTTTTAAGTGTTTCTATTATTCCTGCTATATCCTTAATTGGTAGTACCACTTTTACAATATCAGTTTTAGGAATAAAGATAGGGAATGTATTTGGAGCAAAATATAAATCAAAATCCGAACTTGCTGGAGGTATTATATTAATTCTTATGGGAGTTAAGATTTTGATACAGCATTTGGGCGTATTATAGATACTATTAAAGAGAAAGAGTAAAATTATGAATAAAGAGATACAAAAAGTACTTGTTTTAGACATAGATGGGACATTAACCAATTCAGATAAAAAGATTACAGAGGCTACAAGGCAAGGTATTATTAATATACAGGAAAGAGGTCATATTGTAATTTTAGCTTCAGGGAGGCCGACATCTGGCATGAAACGATATGCCAAAGAGCTGGAGCTTGAGAAGTTTGGTGGTTATCTATTATCTTATAATGGTGCTAAAATTACAAATTGTAAGACAAAAGAGATTATTTTCCAACAGACATTACCATCTAACGTTGTTCCAGAGATCTATCAATTTGCGCAAGAATATGATTGTGGAGTTATTACATATGTGGAAGACTGTATTATATCTGGAAGAAGAATTGATCAATACCTGGAATTGGAATCCAAAATCAATGATCTTCCTATGAAGTTGGTAGATGACTTTGAAGAATATCAAAATTTTGATATTAATAAATGTTTGTTAACAGCTGATCCCGAACTAGCAATTCGATATGAAAAAAAACTGCAGGAAGCATTTAAGGGCATATTAAGTATTTATCGATCAGAGCCATTTTTTATAGAAATTATGCCTCTCAATATAGATAAGGCAACTTCTCTAGACAAAATGTTAGCAAGTGTTGGTCTGACTAGAGAAAATGCAATTTGTTGTGGTGATGGATTTAATGATATGACGATGATTCAGTATGCAGGACTTGGTGTGGCAATGGAAAATGCACAACCAGCAATAAAGGAAGCAGCTGATTATATTACAAAATCAAACAATGAAGATGGAATTGCTCATGTTATAGATAAATTTATATTATAGTATAATTTTTCACTAAAATAACGATTTACTTTAATGTGATTTTACCAGTGTTTGTATAAAATTCGGTAGTAAAAGATTTTTTATCCTCCTCGTTCAGATTACCTTTAAGAGTGTTGCCCAGTCCATCTTTTCCTGTCATAATTTCTGAAGCGATTGGCAAGTCCGTTTCAATACTCCCCACACGGGATACCGCATTGACCTTACCTGTCAATTTGGCAACCGTAATATTGCCTACTTCTGTCTTTACTGATAAATCCGTAACATTTACGTCGTTAATTGTAATGTTGCCAGCGTCAGACTCAATATTTATTGTTAAAAGACCGTTTTTTGGAATATTAATATACAAAGCTTCCAATTTTTTCATCGTTACCCCTGCAAAGGTTTTGTGTAAATCAACAGTCAGCAAGCCATCGTCTAATGAAGCCAATTCACTGTCACCCCCCTTTAATAATAATGTCAAGTCATCATTTTCCGCTGTACAGAGAATGACATCATTGGCATTTGTCTTGACTTCTAATTTTTTCACTTCTGTTGAGGGATAAGTCTCTGTTCTTTCCTTATCGGAATTTTTACCGCATCCGGCTAGAAAAGCAATAAATAGAGCAATACATAATAGTGTTTGTTTTATTTTCTTTTTCATATTCGTGACCTCTTTTTATGATAAAGTTCAATATGGTTTTCGTTATACCAAATAAGGAAATATGTAAATACCATCAAAGCACAAGTAAGAATGGAATAAAGGCCCATATTTCTATGTCTTATTCCCAAAAAATCAAGAAATGGTACGCCATTGATCGGGCCAAAATAGAACCAAGCTATATAAACTGCTTCAAACAATTTACGGTTGCCACTCATAAAACCAAATAGCAAGGCTAAGGTGGGAATAAAAAGAATACCGATAGACCAAGCAGCTAAATGTTCCCATTCTCCCAGAAGTGCAAAACGAATTAATACGCCAGAGGAGACCAGTACAGTAAGTACAAATCCTGCTAACCATTCAGCCATACGCTTATAAAGTAGTGGGCAACTGGATTTTACTAAATCCGATGTAAAATAATATTTTTCTCTACACCCCATTTGTGACCATATGGAAATTGGTAATAGCATTATGAGAGAAATGTAATTGTAGACGCTTCCTAGAGAAATAATTGGACTTATAAAAATACTAGTTAAAATTGCCAGACGCCACCGAAAAGAACAACCAGATAGCATAATTTTCAATTCGCTTTTTGACACTTTGAGAAGGCTTATTTTTTTTGTGGTCACGGGCGATAGCGTAGAATTCTTTTCAATACCCGAAAGTGATAATTTTCCTTTATAATGTTTGATAGTATTCTTTCTCGGAGCGCGTTCTGTCTCTATAAATCGATCAAACAGAAGTGCAGATAGAAAAATGATAAGTAAGGCAATGCCTATCCATGCTAAACGAGAGCCCAAAAATTCTGCACTCCACATCATACCTTCCCATGTAAAAGTAGATGAGATACCTTCTTTCATATTAAAACCTAAACCACCAACATTCGAATGAATTTCTGGATAAAATGTTTGTGCGTCTTGAAGCATTTTTTTAAGCATGGTTCCTATCCCAAATAAATCGTATTTACGGTCTTGTACTAGTGTAGATGCTGAAAGAAGCGATATCCAAATACCAAAAATTAAAATGTTTCCAAACACCCCCTTTATGCCTGGAAATACATCAAATAGCACAGTTAAAGCCGCTAGAACAAACAAATAAGGCACTGTCAGAAATAAAAATGGCTGAACAAACTGCAATAGACTGATTTGCAGATTTTCATGACGGACAAGCTGCATACCAATGAGAGCAATTAAAAATATCAATACCAGCGTTGCAAGAACAATGAAATTAGAAAAGGCTTTCCCCATAATATAACCAAGTTTGCTGATCCGTGTAGACGCAATGATGTTTCCCATTTTAAGGCGCTTATCTTCTGATATTTGACTTCTAAGCAGATAAAATCCTGGAAGCCACAATATAATTGCAGGTAAAATTGCTCCTATCCCGCCTAACCACGCACTGTTATATATTCCGCGTACTCCACAAAGATAAATTACCTCATAGCCCGCTGTCTCTGCAGGCACACAAAGAAACCCTAAAAAAATTCCAAGTGAAAGGATAAGTAAAAATTTATAACTCCTTATTTGCCTAAGCAGATTGAATTTAATGAAATAAAAGTATGCTTTCATATTATCACTTCCTTTTTGGTGGCATACAGATATGCGTCCTCAAGTGAAGGAGCAACACTGTTAGCGTCTAGACTTGGCTGTTTTTCTGAAATAATGCGAAGATGTACCCCATCGCTGCGCTGAATAGAGTTACTGATAAGGTATTTACCTTGTAGCTCCGATATTTTAGCGATTGGCACAACATGTGTCCATACCTTTCCGTCTACCTCGCGCAACAATTTTTCCGGCTCCACGTGTGCAATCAGTTCCCCATTAGAGAGTAGTGCAATTTGAGGCGCAATCAATTCGATATCTGTGACAATATGTGTGGATAGTATTATGATACGTTCCTCGGATAGAGAGGACAGTACATTGCGAAACTGTATTCTTTCTTCTGGGTCTAGCCCCACGGTCGGTTCATCCACAATCAATACCGTCGGATTATTTAGCAAGGCTTGTGCGATACCGATACGCTGTTTCATACCACCTGAAAAACCGCCAAGCGGATGCTTACATACCTCTGTCAAATGAAAAATATCTAATAGCTCCATAATCCGCTTTTTTGCTGACTTTATGGAGAGACCTTTTAAGGTCGCTATATATTCCAAAAATTCCACGGCGTTCAAATTTGGATAAATACCAAAATCTTGCGGCAGATATCCGAGAGTGCGTCTAAGCTCATTTGGAGAATTTACAATGTCTTTTCCGTTGAAGTGAATTGTCCCTTTTGTTGGCACCTCAACCGTTGCCAACATACGCATAAGAGTGGTTTTCCCTGCCCCGTTTTGGCCGAGAAGACCGGTTACACCATTACTGATTGTGAATGTTACATCTTGTATCGCTCTCTTTGAACCATAATATTTTGAGATGTGTTCGAGCTTTATTTCCATAAGCACCTCCTGACTTTCTACTTCTAATTATACAGTGGTAAAACCAAATTAAAGTAAACGTAACACCAACGGAAGCTAAAATTTTCACCGCATTATTGTTGCATATAAGCGCGTATGCTATGATAAAAAGATATTACCAAATAGTTTGGAGGATATATCTTGTATAATGCTGAAAAAATCTTGTTGATTGATGATGAACCGGGACTTTTGAAGATGTTAAAAATAACGCTTCAAAGAGAGCGGTATAAAAATATTGCATGTGCAAAAACAGCGACACATGCAATGAATTTAATTAAAGAAAACAAGTATGACTTAATTATTTTAGATGTCATGCTTCCAGATTTTTCTGGTTTTGATTTATGCACAAAAATTAGAAAAATCACATATACACCAATTATTTTTTTGTCTGCGTGTGACAGCGATTATAATAAGCTTACGGGTCTTGCAATTGGGGGAGATGATTACATTACTAAGCCCTTTAACCCACTGGAGGTGGTTGCCAGAGTAAAGACAATACTGCGCCGTCAGCAATATGCCTTGTCACAGGCCTCAAGACAGGAATCGCAACTATTTAGTTTTGGAAATTTCAACCTTAATCTTTCTGAGGCAATGCTGACTGTGAACGACAAGTTGGTAGACTGCACGGCAAAGGAATTTGATTTGCTATGCTATTTTTGTAAAAATCCTAATAGAGTATTTACCTCCGCACAGTTATATGAGGCGGTATGGGGATCTCCCGGCTTTGGCGAAGAAAAAACTGTTACAATGCATATATCAAAACTACGGAAGAAATTAGGTGAAGATTACGCCGATATGATTGTGACTTTACGAGGGATAGGATATAAATTTGTACCTCTTAAAGAGGAGAAAAACATATGAAATTAAGACTTCGGTTTAGTTGTTTTTTTATAGGTGGATTGTTAGGTTTCATTGTTTATATGGGATTATTTATTGGCCTGCTACTGGAATATGTCTTTCCTGTTTTGGGACTTGATAACAGCGGTGATGATTTAGTTTCGTTCTTTATCGTGTTTTTTCTTCCTTTTATCAGCGGGGGTGTATTTCTAGGGTTTTTCTTTGTAAACCCTATGTTATTTATGATGTCTCTAATTACTCGGTTATCCGAGGGAAATTATGACTTGTCGGAAGCAGATGACAGACTTTACAATCAAAAGGGAAAATTGAAAAAAAGATATACACTTTATCGGGAAGTTATCACTGATTTGTATAATCTTGCACTTATGTTAGAGCAGGCTGAGAAAAAAAGGAATAAGCTAGAGGAGGCAAAGGTGAATTGGATACGCGGTATCTCTCACGACTTAAAAACGCCCCTTTCTTATGTCGTTGGATATTCTGCACTTCTCACAAATACGAACTATGATTGGAGCCAAGAAGAAATAAAAACATTCTCCAATGAGATATATACAAAGGGTAAATATATAGAAGACTTAATAGGTGATTTACGTCTATCTTTGCATTTAGAAAATACGAAAGCCAAAATTCCATTAGTGGAGGAAACTTTTGACCTTATTCCATTTTTGCAAGAGTTAATTGCTGATATTACGAATATGCCTAATACCGAAAATTACAATTTTGACTTTCAAACTTCAGTAGATAGCTCATTAATAACAGCTGACAAAAAGTTGTTGCGCCGCGCATTTCAAAATTTATTAATTAATGCTATTTATCATAATCCAATACATACACAAATTAGTGTCAGAGTTCATAATCCACAAGATGAAATGGTTTGCATAGATTTTTGTGATAATGGCTTGGGACTGAACGAGAAAGTAATTGAAAAATTTTGTGATAGTAAGGAGGTATTCAGTCAAGGACAAGGATTGGATATTGTAAAAAGTATCATAGAAGCGCATAAAGGAAAAGTTTCAGTTGACAGTAATTGTAATCAAGGGAGTCAATTTCACATTTACTTACATTCGCATTAAAAAAAAATATATATTTATCGTAAAACAATAAAAACATATTGAATAACAGAAATTAATATGATATAGTATAAAAATATAAGGATAGTAAGGGAGAATATCAGATGAAAGACAAAATAACTATTTTTACTAAATTACTATTAGATTTTATGTATTATTCGGGTATACTTGTTTGTTTAAGCTTGCCAATCAGTATTAAATTTTATGGACGTTATAATTCTTACTTTGCAGATAATTACGTGGAGTTATGTATCCTATTTTTCTTGTCAGGAGTATTTGCGGTATTGATTATACTGGAATTGAGAAGGATGTTTTGTTCCGTCTTAAAGGATGATTGCTTTGTACTGGAAAATGTAGTAAGTCTGAAAAGAATGGGGACTTATAGCTTTGCAATTGCAGCAATTACTTGTTTTCGTATTTTATTATATTTTACTCCTGCAGTATTTATTATAATTTTAGTATTTATCATAGGTGGTCTTTTCAGTAAAGTTCTATCGAGGGTCTTTGATAAAGCAGTATCTTACAAACTTGAAAATGATCTGACTATATAGGAGGCACATAATGTCAATAATGATTAATCTAGATGTAGTTATGGCTCAAAGAAAAATGGGATTGACGGAACTAGCAGGGGAAGTAGATATTACTATGGCAAACTTATCTATTTTAAAAAACAATAAAGCGAAAGCAGTTCGCCTATCAACATTAAATGCCATCTGCAAAGCTTTACAGTGTCAACCTGGAGATATTTTAGAATATATAGAAGAAAATGTTGAATAGATAATGTGGAGGTAATATTAAATGGATCAAAATAATAAAATAAATCAGACTTATGCGGAATATGATCTAGCTAAAAGAAAGATTCCCCAAAAAGTTAATATCGTTTCTAAAGAAGAAGGAATCATGAAAAAACAATACCCTTTTTTTATTATAGCAGCAACAATTTATGCTATTTTTAGTACATTTTGTTTATATAAAAATGCATCGGGAATCATGGCACCTGTCTTTGTGATAGGAACTTTTATTTATATTTTTCTATGTATTAGAAAATTAGAAGTTGCTATTCGAAAAGATAACATCTTCTATATAGTAAGTATAACAGTATTGGCTTTTTCTTTGTTCTTAACAGATGATAGTAAGATTATCGTAATGAGTTACTTAGGAATATTTTCACTGATGATTATTTTCATGTTACATCTTTTTTATGAGGATAAAGGATGGAATTTTGAAAAATATTTATTTGTAATTGGCAGTTTACTGGTCGAAATACTTGCTGCACTTGGTACACCTTTTAGCTATGGTAAAGAGTATAGAAGAGAAAACAAGAATGAAGAAAATAAAATATGGAAAAGGAATTTTAGAAATATAGCAATTGGTCTTGGTGTTGCTTTTCCCTTATTGATAGTGATTTTGGCACTATTGATCAGTGCTGATAGAATATTTGGTAATTATATTATTCAGGTACTGGAGGGAATTGTAATACCTGAAAATCTATTTGGAATCCTATTTTTATCAATTTTTATTTTTTTTACTTCATTTTGTATCCTTTCCGCACTAGCTAAAAAAAAGATAAATGAAGAATTAATTCATAAAAGACAGCAAGAACCTATTATAGCGATTACCTTTACATTTATGTTGTCACTAATCTATTTCATATTTTGTATTGTACAGATAATGGGTCTGTTTTTGAGGCAGATGCAATTGCCTATAGGCTATTCTTATGCAGATTATGCCAGAGAAGGATTTTTTCAATTACTCGGTGTTTCCCTGATCAATCAGATGTTGGTACTTATTTGTTTATCCTTTTTTAAAGATAATAAGATATTAAAGATAAATTTGACATTTATATCATTGTGTACTTTTATTTTAATTGCTTCAAGTGCGTATAGAATGCTACTTTACATCAATGTTTATCATTTGACTTTTTTAAGGATATTCGTATTGTGGGCGCTTCTTGTAATATGTTTAATTATGATTGGAATTCTTATTTACATTTACAAACAGTCATTTTCCATATTCCGGTATAGCATGATTGTTGTAACGTTGTTATATCTATGTCTTGCTTATAGCAGGCCGGATTACTGGATTGCAAAAGTAAATGTAGAGACTATTGATGTAAATAAAATGGAATTAACACGATATTATGATTCTAATTACTTGTATCGATTATCATCAGATGCTGCACCTATTTTAATAAAATATTCAAAGTCAAAAGATAGTAATATTATGGACTATGAAATCGAGGATAAGAATTATTATTTTAAACAGATTGAAGAAAATTATAAGAAAATGAATTTTCGTTCTTTTAATCTATCCCGTTATGTAGCAGGAAAGGCTTATGAGAAGGAATCTGTAAAACAGGCAGTAGGAGCATAGACAGTGGTCACGATAGAGGATAGAATACTCTTTGAAAAATCATGTAAAAAAATAATGGTACAGGATCGAGAACGTCTCGGAATAGGAACATTAAGTGAAAAAACGGTTCATGCGGTACTTAAGAATTATTTGTTACCGAAAGAACAATACCATGAGCAAAGATGTGAGGGATATATAGCTGATATTCTGTATGAAGGGGAGATTATCGAAATTCAGACAGCAAATTTCAACTTACTACGAAGAAAATTAGACGTGTTTTTACCAAAGTATGAGGTTACGGTTTGTTATCCAATTCCAGCTTTAAAGTGGCTTATATGGATAGAGGAAAATACAGGTGAAATAACAAAAAAAAGAAAATCTCCGAAATATGGTACAATCTATCAGGTCTTTTATGAGTTATACAAAATAAAAATGTATCTGAGAGATCCACACTTTCATCTTCGATTGCTTTTGATTGATGTGGAAGAGTATCGAATTCTGAATGGCTGGAGTAAAGATAAGAAAAAAGGTTCTACGAGATTTGATCGAATACCCATTGCGATAGAAAAAGATATATCAATAAACTCAATACAAGAATATTCGATATTTATACCCGCAGAACTTCCTATACAATTTACTTCAGAAGATTATAGGAAGGTAACAAAATTGACAAAAAAGAATGCGCAGACTGCACTAAATATTTTAACCTATCTGGATACTGTCATACGGGTTGGAAAAAAGAGTAATCACATTTTATATGAACGAAACATGCAGAAATGATTGGCTAATTGTCGGAAAAAGTATATACTATTGTTTAAGATCATAAAAATTAGTTCGAAGGAGACTGTACTTATGAAATTGCTGGAAGAAAGAGTATTGGCCGAGGGCATTGCAGAAAATGAAAATGTAATAAGAGTGGATGGTTTTATAAATCATCAGGTGGATCCAGTTTTGATGGATTCTATTGCAAAGGATTTTGCAGAACATTTTAAAAATGCGGGTATTACAAAAGTCGTTACGATCGAAAGTTCAGGTATTGCACCAGCTTTACTTACGGCTAAAGAATTAGGTGTGGAACTAATTATATTGAAAAAACAACCTTCCAAAGTATTGTATAAAGATTTATATCAAACAGTAGTTGCTTCCTTCACAAAAGATACTTCTTACGAATTAACAATGTCAAAGGGTTTTTTAGATGAGAATGACCATGTATTAATTATTGATGATTTTTTAGCTTATGGAGAAGCGGCAGCAGGTGCAATTCGTTTGGTTCGTATGGCACATGCAACAATTGCAGGTGTTGGTATCTTAATAGAGAAGACTTTTCAGGATGGACGTCAGAAGGTAAAAGAATGTGGTGCAAATGTATATTCTCAAGTTAAAATAAAAAAATTGAAGCCTGGGGAAATTGAATTGGATAAAAATTAATTTTAGAAGAGATCCGATAAAGAATTTTAAAAGGATCTCTTTTGTATATGGTGTTTTAAATTAATGATAAAAAAATTGTAACTATTATTATTCAGAAGGGAGATTTTAATGGATCTATATGAGGTAACAGATAGTATAGTAGGAAAGCAAGTTGTCATTGGTGATTATACAAAGATAATAAATAGCCAAATAGACGACAATGTACAATTGGATCGATTTAATCATATCATTTATTCTTCCATGGGAAGATATAGTTATACAGGTCATAATGTAACAATAAAGGGCGCTGAAATTGGAAAATTCAACTCTATATCATGGAATGTAAGTATAGGTGGAAATAATCATGATATGGATAAAATAACGACGCACAGTTTCCTTGTTTATCCTAAATTTCATCTAGGTGGAGATAGTAATTGGAAATCGCGCCAGGAGTCATGCATAGTAGGGAATGATGTTTGGATTGGCACTGGTGCGGTCATATTAAGAGGCGTACATGTTGGAACAGGAGCAATTATCGGTGCGTCCTCAGTTGTCACTAAAGATGTTCCACCCTATGCCATTGTTGCAGGAAATCCAGCTAGAATGATACGGATGAGAGTAGAAAATGCTATGATTGAACGATTATTAGAACTTAAATGGTGGGATTTTGATGATGAGGTAATTAGACAGAACTTTAATTTATTCCATACAGAATTGGACGATGAAGTGATTGATAAAATGTTTGAAATTAAGAAAAGGATAAATACGAAATGAGATTAATATCTTGGAACGTAAATGGCTTAAGGGCATGCGTACAAAAAGGATTCGAAGAATTTTTTAAGGAAATCAATGCAGATATTTTCTGCATTCAGGAAAGCAAGATGCAGGAAGGACAATTAGAACTTAATCTGAAAGGATATTATCAATATTGGAATTTTGCTAATAAAAAAGGTTATTCAGGAACAGCAGTATTTTCGAGGAAAGAACCGATATCAGTTAGAAATGGCATGGGAATTGAAGAACATGATAGTGAAGGAAGATTAATTACGTTAGAATTTGATACCTATTATTTGGTTACCGTATACACACCGAATTCAAAGAGAGAATTAGAACGTTTGGATTACCGTATGATATGGGAAGAAGATTTTAAAAAATATCTGAAATGTTTGGAAGAAAAGAAGCCTGTCATTGTATGTGGTGATATGAATGTTGCTCATCAGGAAATTGACTTAAAGAATCCAAAGACGAATCAAAAAAGTGCAGGTTTTACAAAGGAAGAAAGACAGAAATTCAGTGCATTGCTGGAAGCAGGATTTATTGACACTTTTCGATATTTTTATCCGGAGCAGTCAGGTATTTATTCCTGGTGGTCTTATATGTTTCGTTCCAGAGAAAAAAATGCAGGTTGGAGAATCGATTATTTTTTGACATCTGAAGGTTTAAGAAATCAATTAGAGGATGCTAAGATTCATACACAGATTTTGGGATCGGACCATTGCCCTGTTGAATTGAATATTTGTTTGTGATAAAAAATCCGATAAGAAAGGTTTTATTATATGACATCAGTACAAAAGTTACAATTAAATAAAGCAGTTGAAAAAGTGCTGCATGCACCTTGTAATGTGAATAAGGAAAATATGGAATGGACTTTTGTATTTGATTTCAACTTATCTAAAGAAGAAATAAGTGCTATGAGCAAAGAGATTGTAACTGCACTAAAGCAGCATCATACAATTTTTCAAAATGCCAGATTAAACGTGGTTGAATGGATTAGTGATGATGAGATAAACCATAAAATTGTGCCGATGCCACTCATTCAGCTAGGATCATATTTTAAAGCGTATAATACGAAACCGAATAAGAAAAAAATAGAGGAATTAGCGGTACAGTTAAAATTATATCAGGCAAGATCACAATTAATTATTCTTTTGACAGATGAAAGCTATTATTTAGAGGATTTGGTGAAATGGGAGCAGTACATGAATCCATTTTTATATAAAAAGATGTTTTTGATGCATGATTATACCTGTAAGTTTTTTAATTAAGAAAGGTGACTAGAAGGGAAACCAATGCATTATTATTTAAGGCAACATTTCATAATAATGCATTAGAAAGATGTTTAAATTTTGGTGGTCCATTTACTGCAATCCCATACATCAGTTACAAGGCCTTCATAGAATTCAGGTTCGTGGCATACCATAAGTATACTGCCCTTATATTCTTTGAGGGCTCTTTTTAATTCCTCTTTTGCATCAATATCTAAATGATTGGTAGGTTCGTCCAATAACAGGATGTTTGTTTCACGATTCATTAATTTACATAAACGAACTTTGGCTTGTTCTCCGCCGCTCAGTACGCGGACTAAGCTTTCGATATGTTTTGTTGTCAATCCACATTTCGCAAGTGCAGAACGAACTTCATATTGCGTATAGGATGGAAATTCATTCCATATTTCTTCAAGACAAGTAGTTTTGACAGATTGATCCATTTCTTGCTCAAAGTACCCAATATATAGATAGTCACCAAGCTCTACCGAGCCTTCTAAAGGTTTTAAAAGTCCTAAAATACTTTTTAGTAAGGTAGTCTTACCAATACCATTGGCTCCTATAAGAGCAATTTTTTGACCGCGTTCCATCTCCAGATTTAGAGGAGAGGATAATGGCTCATGATAACCAATCACAAGATCGGAAGTCTGAAAAATATATCGTCCAGGAGTTCTTGCTGCCTTAAATTGAAATTCTGGTTTCGGCTTTTCAGATGCTAGTTCGATCACGTCCATTTTATCTAATTTTTTTTGACGAGACATTGCCATATTCCTTGTTGCTACGCGTGCTTTGTTGCGTGCAACAAAATCTTTAAGATCTGATATTTCTTTTTGCTGTTTCATAAATGCAGCTTCCAACTGGGACTTCTTCATGGCATAGACTTCCTCAAATTTGTGATAGTCACCGACATAACGATTCAGTTCTTGATTATCCATATGATAAATAAGATTTATTACACTATTTAAAAATGGAATATCATGTGATATAAGAATAAAGGCATTTTCATATTCATTCAAATATCTTTTAAGCCATTCAATATGTTCCACATCTAAATAGTTAGTAGGCTCATCCAATAATAAAATATCTGGTTTTTCCAATAATAGCTTTCCAAGTAATACTTTTGTGCGTTGTCCACCACTTAGATCAGTGACATCTTTATCAAGACCAATGTCCTGTAAACCAAGTGCACGTCCTATTTCTTCCACTTTAGAATCGATCATATAAAAGTCATGCATCGTAAGAAGATCCTGGATGGTTCCGAGTTCCTCCATCAGGGTATCCATTTCATCTGGCTCAGCATATCCTAATTTGTCACAAATATCATTCATCCGTATTTCAAGTTCGTATAAAAAATCAAAAGCGGAAGATAGTACAGTACGAATAGTCATCCCTTTTTCTAAAGCAGTATGCTGATCCAGATATCCAACCCTGACATTTTTTGACCATTCAATATTCCCTTCATCAGGCATTAATTTACCAGTAATAATATTCATGAAAGTAGATTTTCCTTCTCCATTGGCCCCGATTAATCCGATATGTTCTCCCTTGAGAAGACGGAAAGAAACATTTTTAAAAATGGCTCTGTCACCAAAGCCATGTGATAAATCTTCAACATTTAATATACTCATAAAAACTCCTTGTAAAAAAAATTAACATGTAAATTCAAACATCAGCAGTATACCATATCCGAGAAAGAATAGTCCATCTCTTTTATGCTAAGGCAATAAGTAAAAAATTTAAGATAGATTTGCTAAAAATAGGTAATAATGAAATAAATATTGTTTATAAAAATTTTACTTGATAAATAATTGCAATTATTATAGAATACATAGCATGCTATTTATATTAAATGGAGATCTTTTATGGAAAATGATATTAGCAGGCTACTTAGAAGTCTACACTTAGAAATGAAAAAAAAATTTAATAGAGAATTGGAAAGTTTTAATCTTACAGCCGTCCAATGTCAAATACTGCTTTTTTTATTTCGCCAGAAACAGAATGAGAAGCAGGAGATCAATCAAAAAGATATTGAAAAAATGTATGGCTTATCCAATCCCACAGTATCTGGTATTTTAAAAAGAATGGAAGAAAAAGAACTCATTGTTAGAAATATTTGTAAAAAAGATGGACGTTATAAAAAAATAGAAGTGGCTGATAAAGCAATTGAACTAAAAAATCAGTTGCATGAAAGAGGTAAGGAAGCAGACTCCATATTGGTTCATGGACTTAGCCAGGAAGAACAGAAGGAATTCAAACGTATTATAGAAATTATGATAAATAATATCAAAGACATAGAAAAATAGAAGATAATTGCTTATTAGGCAGAATGGAGTAAAAATGATAAGAAAAATAACAGGCTACCTGGGTGAATACAAGAAATATGCAATTTTAACACCAATAATTATGTTAGGTGAAGTTATTATGGAAGTATTCATACCATTTGTAATGGCAGCAATTATTGATAAAGGAATACAGGGAAATGGTGGCATAACTTATACTGTGAAATTGGGATTTATTATGATAAGTATGGCACTACTATCTTTGTTTTTTGGTGCTGTTGGAGGAAAATTTGCGGCTAAAGCAGGTATGGGATTTGCGAAAAATATAAGAAAGGCTCTTTTTGAGAAAGTACAGGATTTCTCCTTTGCTAACGTAGATAAATTTTCTACGGCTTCCCTAGTTACCAGGCTCACAACGGATGTCACCAATATGCAGAATGCGTTCATGATGATTATAAGAATGGGTATAAGAGCACCTTTTATGCTGATTGGGGCTTTAATCATGACGCTTACAATCAGTCAAAAATTATCAACGGTTTTTTTGGTTGCAGTTCCTGTTTTGGGAATCAGTCTGATCTTTATTATTAGAAAAGCATTTCCAAGATTTCAAGAAATGTTAAATAAGTATGATAGTATGAATGCCTCTGTTCAGGAGAATTTGGTAAATATCAGAGTGGTGAAAGCTTTTGTAAGAGAGAAGTACGAGAAGCAAAAATTTGAAGCCTCAGCAGATAGTGTTAGAAAAGCACAAGTCCTTGCAGAAAAAGTAGTTATCTTAAGCATGCCGATTATGCAACTGACAATGTATGGAACAATTGTTGCTATCATTTGGTTGGGTGGCAGAATGGCAATTGGCGGCGAACTAGCCATTGGACAATTAAGCAGTTTTATTAGCTATGTAACTCAAATTTTAATGTCCCTTATGATGTTAAGTATGATTTTTGTTATATTAGTTATTTCAAGAGCATCTATTTCACGTATTGTAGAAGTACTGGATGAAGAAATTGATGTTAAGGATGAAAATCCGAATAGTTCAGTAGAAATGGAAAATGCCTCTGTTGAATATAAAAATGTATCATTTAGTTATGCTAAAAAGGATGGTAATCTAGTTTTAGAAAATATAAATTTTCAGATCCATTCGGGAGAGACGATTGGGATTATAGGAGGTACTGGATCCGCAAAGACCACGCTGGTTCAATTAATTCCAAGATTATATGATGTTCTAAAAGGAGAGGTAATTGTTGGTAATCATAATGTAAAGGAATATACACTAAAGCATCTTAGAGAAGAAGTAGCGATGGTTCTACAAAAAAATGTTCTATTTTCCGGGACGATCAGTGAAAATATAAAATGGGGAAACGAATCTGCTACCGAGGAAGAAATTGTAGATGCTTGTAAAGCAGCGCAGGCGCACGATTTTATCATGTCTTTTCCAAAGGGATATGAGACGGATCTGGGGCAAGGTGGTGTGAATGTATCCGGCGGACAAAAACAGAGATTATGTATTGCAAGAGCTTTGTTAAAAAAACCTAAAATACTTATACTGGATGATTCGACTAGTGCTGTCGACACTGCTACAGATGCAAATATCAGAAAAATCTTTAAGGAGCAATTACGTGAAACGACAACGTTAATCATAGCTCAGAGGATCTCATCCGTACAAGATGCAGATCGTATTTTAGTAATCGACGATGGTAAAATAAATGCATTTGCAGCGCATGAAGAATTATTAAGAACAAATAATATATACCGCGAAGTTTATGAATCACAACAGAAAGGAGAAAATTAATATGCCAGGACCCAACAAAACAAGAATACCTATGAAACCTGAGAAAACAAGTACTACTATAAAAAGAATTTTCTCCTATATGTCGGAATACAAAATAGGACTCGTGTTCGTTGCAATAAGTATCTTACTCAGTTCTTCTGTTCAAATAATTGGGACGGCATATTTAAAACAGGTCATTGATAATTATTTGGAACCTTTGATGCATGAATATAATGATGCATTGATGATAAAATTTGGTCAATCAGTTTTAGGTATCTTATGCATTTTTGTAAGTGGTGCATTTTTTACTTTCCTATACTCTAGGATCATGCTTCAAGTGGCTACCAAAACATTATACAAAATAAGAACGGATATGTTTTCAAAGATGCAGTCTCTACCTATTAAATATTTTGATACGCACACCCATGGGGAACTCATGAGCCACTATACGAACGATGCCGATGCAATCCGTGAAATGCTGAGTAATAGTGTAGCAAATTTTTTTGCCTCTACGATTACTGTGGTCGGCGTATTCGTAATGATGATTTTATATAGCTGGCAGCTTACGATTGTAGTTCTTCTAATGTTAGTTGTAATGTTTAATGTTGTTCAGAAAATTGGAAGTAAAAGTGGGAATTATTTTAAAGAACAGCAAAAGGAAATAGGTAAAGTCAATGGTTATATCGAAGAAATGATTGAAGGACAAAAAGTGGTAAAAGTTTTTTGCCATGAAGAAGTATCAAAGAAAGAATTTAATTTATTAAATGAAGACCTTTGTAAAGCAGCTACCAGTGCCAATACCTTTGCTAATATTTTAATGCCTATCATGGGTAATTTATCTCATGTTTTATACGCTATTACAGCTATGGTTGGTGGTGTGCTTACTATTTATAATATAATTACACTTGGAACCGTGGTCGCTTTTCTTCAATTTACAAGAAATTTTTCTCAACCTATTACACAAATTTCACAACAATTAAATTCAGTATTGACCGCGCTTGCAGGAGCTGAAAGAATATTCCGCTTAATTGATGAAAAAGAAGAAGTAGATGGAGGTTATGTTACACTCGTAAATGCTAATATTGATGAAAGTGGTAACATTACAGAAAATGAGGAGAGAACCGGATTCTGGGCTTGGAAACATCCTCATAAGTCTGATGGAAGCACGACGTATGTGAAAGTGGAAGGTAAGGTTGAATTCGACAATGTAGTCTTTGGATATGAAGAAGATAAAACGGTATTAAATGGTATTTCTTTATACGCAAATCCAGGCCAAAAAATTGCATTTGTTGGTTCTACAGGTGCCGGAAAGACAACAATTACGAATCTGATCAACCGTTTTTATGACGTTCCGGATGGTAAGATTCGCTATGACGGTATTAATATTAATAAAATAAAGAAAGATGATCTTAGAAAATCGCTTTCTATGGTTTTACAGGATACCCATTTGTTTACAGGAACCGTTATGGAGAATATCTGTTATGGTAAGTTGGATGCAACCGAAGAAGAGGTAATAAATGCAGCTAAATTAGCAAATGCACATTCCTTTATTATGCATCTTCCGGAAGGTTATCAAACGATGTTGACATCTGATGGAGCAAACCTGTCACAAGGACAAAGACAACTTCTTGCGATTGCTAGATCAGCAGTTGCGAATCCTCCGGTATTGATATTGGATGAAGCAACTTCCTCTATTGATACCAGAACTGAGGCATTGATAGAAAAGGGAATGGATTCTTTGATGAAGGGAAGAACTGTTTTTGTAATTGCCCACAGGCTTTCTACGGTTAGAAATTCTCATGCAATCATGGTACTTGAAAACGGAGAAATCATCGAGAGAGGTAGTCATGATGAATTAATTCTACAAAAAGGTAAATATTATCAATTATATACAGGTATGTTTGAATTAAGTTAGAAGTTTATAAAACCTCAAAAAGGAACTTTCACTTTTGTGAAAGTTCTATTTTTATACTAAAATAGGTAAAAATTATAAATAATAAATGGTAGAACGAAAAATTTTTTAAAATTACTACGTTATAACTTGACAAGAGGACAGTAGAATAGTTATCATTACCAATAACAAAAAAGGTTTAAACTTTTTATGTTTTATTGATTAATCATCAAAAAGGAGGATTATTATGAAGAAAGCGGTTAGTTTTGTCCTTGCTCTTTCCATGGTAGCTATGTCACTTACAGCATGTGGAAATAAAACAGCAACGGAATCAACAGAAAAAACGGAATCAACAGAAACGTCAAATGAGACCGGAGGTACAGCTTATAAGATTGGTGCTATTGGTCCTGTCACCGGAGGTGCTGCAGTTTATGGTCAGGCAGTGAAAAATGGAGCACAAATAGCAGTTGATGAGATTAATGCAGCAGGTGGTGTCAATGGAGTTCAATTAGAATTAAACTTCCAGGATGATGAGCATGATGCTGAAAAAGCAGTAAATGCATACAATACATTGAAGGATTGGAATATGCAAGTACTTATGGGTACCGTTACATCGACTCCATGTATCGCAGTAGCAGAAGAAAGCAATAAAGATCAGATTTTCCAATTAACTCCTTCTGGATCAGCGGTACCATGTGTTCAATATGATAATGCTTTCCGGGTTTGTTTTTCAGATCCTAACCAAGGTCTTGCATCAGCCAAATATATTGGAGAAAATAAATTAGCAGGTAAGGTAGCAGTTATCTATGATAGTTCAGATGTATATTCATCTGGTATTTATGAAAAATTTGCGCAAGAAGCTAAAAATCAGAATATAGAGATTGTAGCAGCTGAGGCCTTTACAGCAGATAGTAAAACAGATTTCACAGTGCAGTTGCAAAAAGCCAAGGATGCTGGCGCAGAATTGGTATTTTTACCAATTTATTATTCAGAAGCCGCTTTAATTCTAGCACAGTCTAATACAATGGGATTTGCCCCTACGTTCTTTGGATGTGATGGATTAGATGGCATCTTAACGGTTGAGAATTTTGATACTAAACTAGCAGAGGGTGTTATGTTATTGACACCATTTGCAGCAGATGCTACAGACGATCTAACTAAGAAATTTGTAGAAGCTTACAACAAAGCAAATGGAGAGACACCTAATCAGTTCGCAGCAGATGCTTATGATGCAATCTACACGATCAAAGCAGCTCTTGAGGCAGGAAAAGCGACTCCAGATATGAGTGCACAAGATCTTTGTGAGTTATTGAAAACAGCAATGCCAACCATTACCGTTGATGGTCTGACAGGAGCTGATATGACTTGGACACCAGATGGTGAAGTTAATAAAGCACCTAAAGCGGTTAAAATTGTGGATGGTGTGTATACTGCAATGTAATAAAAGTTTTAAAATCCAAAGGAGGGTTGCCCACAGCAACTCTCTTTTTTTGGCATATTCTTTTTTTTATAAAAGCTTGTAAAATGTACAGTTTATAGGTTATTATATTAAATAGTAAAAAATGAAAGTTAGAGGTGTTGATATGAGTTTCATATCGTATTTAATTAATGGCATCAGTTTAGGCAGCATATATGCTTTAATAGCGTTAGGTTATACTATGGTGTATGGAATTGCAAAGATGTTAAATTTTGCACATGGTGATATCATTATGATTGGTGGTTTTTCCATATTTGTTGCAATGAATACATTAGGATTGCCACCATTATTGGCCGTATTAATAGCTGTGATCGTCTGTACGTTGCTTGGAGTATTGATCGAAAAAGTGGCTTATAAACCGTTAAGGCAGGCTTCCCCGTTGGCCGTATTAATAACAGCTATTGGGGTAAGTTACTTATTGCAAAATGTTGCTCTATTGATATTTGGTGCGAATACAAAGTTATTTACCTCTGTTGTAAATGTTCCGCCTATGACTTTAGCGGATGGTCAAATAAATATATCAGGAGAGACGACATTAACAATTATTCTTTCTATTATAATAATGATTGCTTTAATGACTTTTATCAAAAAATCGAAAGCGGGTCAGGCAATGCTCGCTGTGTCAGAAGATAAAGGTGCGGCTGAACTTATGGGAATAAATGTTAATGCAACGATTGCACTTACATTTGCAATAGGGTCAGCGCTGGCAGCACTAGCGGGTGCTTTAATGTGTTCTGCATATCCAACACTTACTCCTTATACCGGAGCGATGCCAGGTATTAAGGCATTTGTTGCGGCTGTGTTTGGAGGGATCGGATCCATACCAGGTGCTTTCATTGGAGGTATTCTTTTAGGTATTATTGAGAACTTAAGTAAAGCATATATCTCATCACAAATGGCAGATGCAATTGTATTTGCTGTATTGATAGTAGTGCTTCTTGTAAAACCTACCGGTATTTTAGGTAAGAAAATGAATGAAAAGGTGTAGGCTGGGAGTATGAGAAAAATGAGTAGAATCACAAAGAATAATTTTATTACCTATGGAATTGTAATCATAGCATATGTAATGATGCAAATTTTAGTTTTAACAGGCGCTGTTTCCAGTTTGTTAACAGGATTATTAGTTCCGCTTTGTATTTATGTAATTTTAGCATTGTCCTTAAACCTTACAGTTGGAATTCTTGGCGAGCTGAGTTTAGGACATGCGGGATTTATGTGTGTTGGTGCATTTTCAAGTGCTGTATTTTCTGTTGTAACAGTAGATTCCATTACAAATACAGCAATCCGATTTACGTTAGCTATTATGATCGGAGCAATCACAGCCGCAATTTTTGGTGTTATACTTGGTATTCCGGTACTAAGATTACGAGGTGATTACTTAGCTATTGTTACATTGGCATTTGGAGAAATTGTTAAGAATTTTATCAATGTTGTTTATCTTGGTATTGATCATAACGGTTTTCATTTTTCTATGAAAGATGCTATATCGTTAAATATGGGAGAAGGCAGTAAAGTAATTATTAATGGGGCGCAAGGCATCACGGGTACACCTAAAAGTTCTACCTTTACAATTGGCATTATAATTATTTTAATTGCTTTGTTTATTATTTTAAATCTGATTAATTCTCGTTCAGGCCGCGCAATTATGGCAATTCGTGACAATAGAATTGCAGCAGAGTCTGTCGGTATCAATATAACCAAATATAAATTAATGGCATTCACGATTTCGGCATCTATTGCAGGTGTTGGTGGCGTTTTATATGCACATAATTTATCTACGCTTACGGCGCTACCTAAAAATTTCGGATATAATATGTCTATTATGATTCTTGTTTTTGTTGTTCTTGGAGGTATCGGTAGTATGCGTGGTTCTATCATTGCAGCGGTACTGTTAACACTGCTCCCTGAACTTTTAAGAGGACTTAATGATTACAGAATGTTGATTTATGCGATCGTTTTAATAGTCATGATGATTTTTAACTGGAGTCCTAAAGCAAGAGATTTCAGGGAGAAATATACATTTAAAAGATTATTTGCAAAAAAGATTAAAAAGGAGGAAGCATAATTATGGCATTACTCGATGTAAGCAATTTAGGCATTTCCTTCGGAGGATTACGGGCAGTTGATAGTTTTGGGATAGAAATTAAAAAGGGACAGTTATATGGATTAATAGGACCAAATGGTGCAGGTAAGACAACTATTTTCAACATGCTTACAGGTGTATACAAACCAGATGACGGTAAGATTTTATTGGACGGAAAGGACATCACAGGACGTAAAACAATAGAAATTAATCATGAGGGGATAGCAAGGACATTTCAGAACATACGTCTTTTTAAAGAGCTTACCGTTCTGGATAATGTAAAAGTTGGATTACATGAACAGTTTAAATATTCAACAATTGAGGGGATCTTACGTCTTCCCAAATATTTTAAAGTGGAAAAAGAAATGAATGAGAGGGCGATGGAACTCTTAAAAGTGTTTGATTTGCATGAAGAAGCCAATTTTTTAGCTTCCAACTTGCCATATGGTAAACAAAGAAAGTTAGAAATTGCAAGAGCTTTAGCTACAAATCCAAAACTCTTGTTGCTGGATGAGCCGGCAGCGGGTATGAATCCAAATGAAACGAAGGAATTGATGGATACGATTCGTTTTGTGCGAGATGAATTCGATATGACCATTCTCCTAATCGAGCATGATATGAAGTTGGTAGCTGGTATCTGTGAGGAATTAACAGTTCTTAATTTTGGTCAGGTATTAGCACAAGGAGAGACAAGTAAAGTCTTGAATGATCCACAGGTTATCACAGCATATCTTGGAGAATAGGAGAGGAGATAGCAAAATGGCAATGCTTGAAGTAAAAGACCTTGAAGTATATTATGGTGTCATCAAGGCGATTAAAGGAATCTCATTTGAAGTGAATCAAGGCGAAGTAATTGCATTAATTGGTGCAAATGGAGCAGGTAAAACAACAATTCTTCATACGATTACTGGCTTAATCTCTTCCAGTGCGGGTAAAATTTTATTTGAAGATAACGATATTACCAAATTACCAGGACATAAAATTGTGTATCTTGGCATGGCGCATGTACCGGAAGGCCGTAGGGTCTTTTCTCAATTGACAGTCTTACAGAACTTGAAGATGGGTGCTTATTCAAGAAAAGATAAAAGAGAAATTGAAGATACCTTGCAGATGGTATATAAAAAATTTCCAAGACTGGAAGAAAGAAAGAATCAAACAGCAGGTACATTAAGCGGTGGAGAACAGCAGATGCTGGCGATGGGGCGTGCTCTTATGTCACATCCGAAAATAATTTTAATGGATGAGCCATCTATGGGACTTTCTCCTATTTTTGTAGAAGAAATCTTTAATATAATCAAAGAGATATCTGCAAGTGGCACGACTGTTCTATTGGTTGAGCAAAATGCAAAGAAGGCACTTTCCATTGCAGATAGGGCTTATGTACTTGAGACAGGGAAGATTGCACTGGAAGGTAAAGCAAAAATATTAATGAATGACGAATCTGTTAAGAAAGCATATTTAGGGGAATAGTGTGAGAAGTGATTCTATGCAGCCCCAATACGGCTGCTAAGAATCACGTAAAAGGGAGGTTCCTATGGAGAAATTGGTAATTACGATTGCAAGAGGCTATGGCAGCGGTGGTAGAACAATGGGGAAGTTACTTGCAAAAGAATTAAATATGAAGTATTATGATCGAGAAATTCTTAGATTAGCATCTGACGAAAGTGGTATTAATGAAGCTTTATTTGGAAAGGCAGATGAAAAACTTGCAAATACATCCCTTTTTAAAATAGCAAGAAAAGCATATCAGGGAGAGATCATTCCACCAGATAGTGATGACTTTGCATCCAATGATAATCTTTTTAACTATCAGGCAAAAGTAATTAAAGAACTTGCAGAAGAAGAATCCTGTATCATTATAGGAAGATGTGCAGATTACATTTTAAAAGAAAATAGGAACGTAATTCGTTTATATTGCTATGCGCCATTGGAAGATTGCATAGAAAGAGAAAAGGCACTCTCAAGTTTAACAGAAAAAGAGATCATAAAGAAAATTCATAAGATAGATAAGTATCGTGCAGATTATTATAAATACTATACGGGCTCTGACTGGAATGATGCAAGAAATTATGATTTGTGTCTTAATACCTCCTCTATGGGCTATGAACAATTAATTGCAGTGGTGAAATCTTATATAGAAATATATAAAAGATAATTTAAAAGGTATCGGAATCTGAGGTGACCCCTTAAAGTTAGACTTTATGGCGAGGTGGATTTTTCCACTTCGCCTTTTTCGTTATGCTGCCAAAAGGCTGAGTCTGTATTCTACAGGGCTCATCCAGCCTAGTTTCTCTTTTATTC
>JAEVYY010000005.1 GCA_023392535.1 Bacillota bacterium | reverse complement strand
ATTTACCTTTGTTAGGTTGTTGTCCATTTCTGGACTTCGCTTTTTATTTCTCTGAAATTCTTTGATAGAATTTTCAGGGTTGCATTACTGTTTAGGAATCATTTTTCCTAGAAATTTCGACTTATTTTTCTCTCGATCCATTCGTCTTACATTTCCTTTTCAAGGTTCGTTCGCCTTCGCTTTTTCGCTTCAGGCTTTTGCGTTTTTGTTGAACACGCAACTCTGATAGAATATCATGTGTGCGATTCTTTGTCAACACTTTTTTTAAATTCTTTTTTTCACTCGCTTTTTAAATATTTTGTTTCTTTTCGCGGTGGATTTTTATTATAACACTATACCAGCCTAGTTTGTCAATACCTTATTTAATAAAAATAGAAAAAATATTATTAATATAATTATTCTGATACAAATAGGTAAGAAAAGAACTCTGTCTGACACCTTCCATGATCTTTATCCCTACATTTCCAAATGTAAAAAAACGCAGGATGATAAATAGAATCCATAACATAACAATTCCTTCTAAAATTCCTAAAGCGAATCCTGCAATTTTGTTCACACCACTAATAATTGGCAAATGGAATATCAGGCGAAGACCTTTTGAAATAAATTGAGCTATCTGCACTAAGATAACAATAGCAATGAATAGAACAATTCCTAGGATCATTTTACTGTTTTGCTTTGTCATATAATTGCTTATAACAGATACGACAATTCCAAGCAATGAAATACCCGCTATAAAAGAAACGAAAGATATGAGCTCATCTATCATTCCTTTTTTAAACCCATTTATTGCTGAGCAAGCAATAATAATCAAAACTATAATTAAAACAATATTCACAAAAGCCTCCTATTTCAACTCTATGGTTGCAATTTTATCTGTCGTAATAGTAATGAACTCTGATATTTTTGACGTCGGTATCAACGTCTCAACGGTCGATTTAAACTTCCCGTTAAATTTTTCTTTACCTTTCATATTGCTGATCAGACACTCCGATTCATTATATACGATCACACAACCTCCATGAAAGAATATATCTGTATAGTCTATATCAAATTCTTTTGACAAAATAACTTTCCCAGAATCATTGTAGATATCCATTTTATATTTTGTGGTACCACTTGCGTTCAAGTATACTAGAGCTATGTAATCTTCATTATAATAAACACTTTGCACTTCATCATTCAAAAGAACTTCTGCATGACTTGTCGGTATCTGCTTACCCTTATATATTACAAGTCTGTTATCTGCCAATGCAAAAGAAGTCGTATTACTCAAGAACCCTACTTCCGGAACAAGCGCATCGGAATAACTATAACCGCTCACATAATTATCTACCTCATTTTGTCCTACTGGTCCAAAATTGTAAAAAGCTACATTCGATGTAACAATTCCACGATCTAAATAAAGATAAGAAACAATCACGATTTCACTGTTTTCTGAGATTGCCACAGAAATTGGATAACCGCTTTTTTTCATGGTCGTCTTAAAATAAGCAATGGTATCCCCTTTGCTATTATATAAATAGATCGCATTTACATCAGAATCGTCCAATACTGCTGCTACGACTCCATTCTGTGACACGCAGATAGTGCGGATCGGCATGCCCGTATCAATTTGGCCCATGGAACCTGTATCATCAACAACATAAATAATTCTGCCATTATAGTCGGCTATTGCTGCGACTTTACCGTTAATCTCTACCATTGGATTCTGCATCTCAAAAGTCTGGTTCCATAATACATTTCCTTTTATATCAGTACAATTTGCACCATCGTTGCTATAGGTTAGTATATTTCCGTTCAAATTTTCACTTACGGCGTTCTCTATCTTTGTTCGCTTCGTAGACGTTATAACTTGATATTCTGTGTAGATCTTATTTAAATTACTGATATAAAGAGCAGTAAGTACTGCCGCTGCCAATAGCATAGATAACAACGCACGATAAAATATACGCAGTTTATGCTGAATGATTACTTTATTGTAATCACTATTGGCATTACTCTCTTTTTTCTTCTCGTATGCTCTTATATTAGTCATTGATTTTCCTGTTCTTTATCATATATGTTTTGGGCAAATGCTTTGCACCTAACTCCCTTGCGGTCATTATATCATGAACATAATGCTGTTCATGTTCGTCATTCGCCGTTCGTTAAATGCTTTGCACTTAACTCTCTTGCGCTCATTATATCATAACTTAATTATGGTAGTAAAATTTTTTGTCCCATAATAATATTGTCAGGATTATCTATTGCATTTACTTGGCATATATTGCTTACCATATTTGTAGTGTGATAATATTGAAGACTAATTGCAGCCAATGTATCACCCTCTTTTACATAATACTCCATATATTTTTTTTCTGTTTCTTCTTTTGCTACTTCAACATTTGCACTTTCATTGGTCTCACTTTTTTGCGGTTCCACGATATCTTCTGTAGAAACTGATTCTGCTTGTTCTTGTGGTGCGGACACTTCATTATCAAAAACTTCACCTTTTTGAAAATTTACTGCTTCTGCAATTTCACCTTCTGTTTGACTTTCACCTTCTGTTTGACTTACCTCTTCTGCTTGACTTACCTCTTCTGCTTGACTTACCTCTTCCGTGGTCATTTCACTTACATCTTCTTCCTTTGGGAGTGACCGTTGGTCTACCACTACAGGCTCACTGAATTGTTCCATTCCATTTGTTTCTTCTACTTCTTCTTTCTCATTCATAGCTTGTACCAGCTGCGTGATTGAATTTTCCACTTGAATCATCTTATCATAATGATTTAAGGTAGTGACCCCTATCACACAGAGTGTGATCATGAGAAGAGTACACACTCCATAAAACACGGACATAATCTTTTTTGCATAATTTAGGTCTTGTTTTTCCATCACAATGGAACGAAATTGTCTTGCTGCACTATCCGATACATTTTCAATTGTATAGTTTTTCTTTTCTTTGTGCCATGCAATTAAATAGCCTTGCATCATCTCATTTCTATCATAAAAGATGGCATACCCAGAAATTGCCTTTGCAATTCCATTTTGATACAATTTCCACTGTTCTTCTTTTTGAGATAAATTCATCTTTAGGTATAATTTTTGTTCATTCTGCCAAGCCGATGAGCTATTCCGTTTCCATATTCCATCTTCTGAAATTGTATTGAATTCATTTTCTATGACAGCCCACCCTATGATGGCTAAAGAATGAAAATATTCTTCTTTTTGTTCGTCAATAAATTTTTCATCTTCCAGATCAAAAAGGGGTTTCCCATCTTCCAACCTCTTTTTTTCACTGCAAACAGCACCGTATATAAAAAAGTAATTTTTTTCATCCTGCCGCTCAATTTTACCAAGTAATGCAATCGCTCTTGAACCAAGCTCCATTGCGGCAGATACTTGGTGCAGGTATGTTATTACATAATCTTCTATGTAGATACAATTATTTTTATCGTTTTCTCCTATTTGACATATATTTTTGGGCAACTCCATTTTTTCAACCCCTTCCCATATTTATTTTGCTCTATTAGCTCGTCATCTAGGAGAAATATATCACAATAGCAATTTTTTTTATGTCCTTTTATGTCGACAGAACCGGTGTTTTTTTCGACATAAATAAAAGAGCATTCCTTGCCAGCTTAGCCAGAATGCTCTTAACCGTTCTCATTGTGATGAAACAATAGGATTGGGCTCTTATTTAAATTTGTAGATTGTTGTCGTATTATACTTTTTATCAGCTCCAAAGAAAGGTTGCTCAAAATTACTGTCATTTGCTGAATTCGGAAAATATTGAGTCTCCAGACAGAGTGCCTTTCTAGGGCCGTAATGCGCTCCTTCCTTGCCGATTACAGGTGCAATACAGTTTCCTGCATAGAACTGTATACCCGGAAGATCTGTGTACACTTCCATTTCGCGGGCTGCTTTCTCATCCGTTACTTTTGCAACCAATTGTAACTTTCCATTATAATCATCAATAACCCAATTATGGTCATATCCCATCACAAGATTGAGTTGTTCCCAATCTGAATGAATGTCTTTACCGATTGCTTTTGGTGTCGTAAAGTCCATTGGTGTACCCGCCACTGATGCCAGCTCACCGGTAGGAATAGCACCCGCTACCACTGGTGTATAGCGACTGGCTTTCATCCATAAGATCTCATCATAGATTTCTTTTTCTTTGTGTCCTGCAAGGTTGAAATAAGTATGATTGGTCAGATTAAGTACCGTCTTCTTATCACTTTTTCCTTCATAATGAATCTGAAGTTCATTTTCTTCTGTTAAGGTATAAGTCACACTTATTTCTTTATTTCCTGGAAATCCCATTGCTCCATCATCACTATAAAGAGATAGTGTTACACTATTTTCTGTATGAATGGCATCCCACACTTGTTTATGGAATCCAATCACATGATGACTATGTAAATTATTCGGCCCATCATTAACATCCAATTGATAAGTTTTTCCATCTATTACAAATTTGGCATCCTTAATTCTATTTGCGGATGGCCCTATCGTTGCACCAAAGAAACTATCATTTGTATAGTAATCTTCCAGCTTTTCATAACCTAATACAACATCATCCACTTCCCCTTTTTTATTTGGGACAAATAAGCGAACTAAAATAGCACCATAAGTGATTACTTGCGCTTTCATACCTGCATGATTTGCAATTGTATATAATAATATGTCTTGTCCTTCTTTCGTCGTTCCAAATAGTTCTGATCTTACTGACATTTTAAATCCCCCATTCATTTATTAAATCGGTGTTCTTCCTTCTAATGCTCGCAACAAAGTAACCTCGTCGATATATTCCAGATCTCCCCCAACTGGTACTCCACTTGCAATTCTGGTTACTTTAATTTCCGTTGGTTTTATCAGTTTACTGATATACATCGCCGTTGTCTCTCCCTCTAAACTAGAATTGGTCGCTATGATCACTTCCTCTATATCATCCTGCAGACGTTGCATGAGTTCTTTTAATTTTATATCATTTGGCCCAATCCCAATCATAGGTGATATGGCACCGTGTAACACATGGTAAACGCCCATGTATTTGCCCGTCTTCTCATAAGCTGCCAAGTCTCTTGTACTTTCCACGACCATTATTGTTTTCCAGTCCCTTTTGACATTTGCACAAATAGGACAAATTTCCTGATCCGTTAATGTATAACATCTTTCACAGTATCGTACATTTTCTTTGGCTTCCAAAACAGCATTCGTAAATCTCAGCACTTTTTCTTTCGGCAGATTAATTAAATAAAACGCCATTCTTTGTGCTGATTTCGTACCAATCCCCGGAAGTGCGGACAATTCATCTATTAATTTATTAATATGTCCACTATATAAGTCCATTAGAAAGGCAATCCTCCACCAAGTCCAAGTCCGCCTGTCATCTTAGACATTGCTTCTGCACTTGCCTCCTCCGCCATGCGAAGTGCTTCGTTCGTAGCAGCCATGACCAAATCCTCTAACATCTCAATGTCTTCAGGGTCTACTACTTCCTGTGATAAAGTCACTTTTGTTATTTCTTTTTTTCCACTAACCGTTACTTCAACCGCACCGCCTCCTGCTTTTGCAGTGTAAGAAGCCGTTTCTAATTCTTTCTGGCTCTCCTCCATCTGTCGCTGCATTCTCTGTGCCTGTTTCATTAAATTGTTCATATTGCCAGGCATACCACCACCTGGAAATCCTCCACGTTTTGCCATATGATATCCTCCTCGTATAATATCTTTTAGATACATAAATGTACCTTGATAAATTAATTATTTTTGTTCAATAGGCTTAGTTAAGCCCATGATATAATTGTCCTAGTGTCAATCAGGTAATAGTTCTGTTTC
>JAEVYY010000003.1 GCA_023392535.1 Bacillota bacterium | reverse complement strand
TGTACCCCGTATTTTTGATACTTTTATTATACCAAAAAAAGGGATAAAAGTCTCAAAAATGCAAAGGTTTCAGACTACCTGTAAAGAAAAATCCACGGCGAATGCCGTGGACTTTGTCTACAGTCTGAGGTGTCCCATATTGGGACACCTCTAAAATGAATAAACAAAAATTTAAATTAGTATAATACTTAATCGTTCCGAAAATATTTGCCCTTATGTATAACCAACACTATCAATGACACTTGTACAATTCCTTTACGGTGATTTATAAATTTATACATATGGAATAAACGAAAAATAACCAGTTGTATTAGTGATGCAATAGCACCTCATCCCCTTAAATACCTGAAACCATACCCTTGAATTCGAAGCCCCATTGCCTAATGCCGCCACAGTAAAAGAACCCCCATCGGCTAATGATATAATATTATTATTTGAATCTACAAATATTATCTGGGCATAATTACTTATTCCCCACATACAGGCCACACTAACTACGCCATCGCTAGGAATTATATATGGGTTTGCGCTTGTTGTATATGAACCTATATTTACAGATGTTCCATAACCAGTTTTAATGTTATCATTTAACCTCTGGTTAATTGTATCCACTTCATTGCTCAATCTCTCCAATTTGCTGGTATCTGCATCTGTACCTTTTTCACCTTGTGGACCCTGTGGTCCTGTTGGTCCGATTTCGCCTTGATCTCCTTTTTCGCCCTGTGGACCCTGTTCGCCTGTCTCGCCTTTGGCAGCTACACCAGTATCTTCGTTGCCCACAAACCAGTTACCATTTGTTCTAATGTTAGGAGTTGGAACCACTCCACTTAAATTTACTACTTTAAATCCTTCTTCCATAAATTTTACTTCCTTTCTTTTTTTAATTGCACAGAAAACATTCTTTCATTTTGATTGGGCTGAAAGTAATCCGTTCATATATTTTCGTTTAGCCAAAAATGGATATCTCTTATCAGTTATTTATTTTGCTGAATTGTTTCTGTGCTATATCTATTATTATACTGATATAATTCAGTTTGTCAATACATTTGCTGAATTTTTTCCGCGTTTTTATTTAACACCTTTTTATCAACAACATACGGTGTCCAATATGGACACCTCTAAAATGAATAAACAAAAGTTTAAATTAGATTAATACTTGCGCATTTTTTTGCTCATGTCGCGCTGTCGCGCTATCAATTCAATCCAGAATACATCTGAGTGAGCAAACTCCCGTCAGCTGCCTTCTGTCTCGTCTTGGCATCGCTTGTAGAACACGAAAAAAGGCACTTACATCTAGTATTTCTACTAGGTATAAGTGCCTTTTGATATTTATTAACCGGCTATCAGTTCAGTCCATTCAGCGTTATATCATATCCTATGTTATCCAATGGATTTGATGTATTTACGCGTCGTGATTGGTCAAATTCGGACTTCTGGATTTCCATATATTTCAGGGGATCCGTACACTAATTTAAGCTCTTCATCGTCGGGAATAACAATACGTCTCGGATTGCAGAGGAGTTCGTTAACAGCATGACCATACGGTCAATGCCGAAACCAATGCCCCCGGTAGGTGGCATACCAATTTCAAGCGCATTTAAGAAATCTTCATCGATGCTGTTTGCTTCTTCATCACCCAGCTTTTTGAGTTCTTCCTGTGCTTCAAAACGAGCTCGCTGGTCAATGGGATCATTTAACTCAGAATAAGCATTTGCCATCTCACGACAGGTGATAAATAACTCAAAACGTTCCGTATATTCTGGATCTGTTGGTTTTCTCTTTGTAAGAGGGGATATTTCAACCGGATGATCCATCACGAACGTAGGTTGTACTAATTTATCTTCCACAAATTCTTCAAAGAACAGACTTAGGATATCTCCCTTTTTATGTCTGTCTTCGTAATGAATATTATGTTTATCCGCTAATGACTTAGCTTCCTCTTCTGAATGTACTTCTCTAAAATCAACACCAGCATACTTCTTAACTGCGTCGATCATCGTGATACGTTCAAAAGGTTTTCCAAGATCTATGGTAACATCACCATACTGAATCTCTGTGGTACCCAGTACTTCCTGTGCTACGAAACGATATAAATTCTCACTCAAGTCCATCATACCATTGTAATCGGTATAGGCCTGATATAATTCCATTAACGTAAATTCCGGATTGTGTCTTGTGTCAACACCTTCGTTTCGGAATACACGGCCGATCTCGTAAACTCTTTCAAGACCTCCAACGATTAATCTCTTTAAGTATAATTCAAGAGAAATGCGAAGTTTTACGTCCTCATCCAAAGCATTATAATGTGTTTCAAAAGGTCTGGCAGATGCCCCCCCTGCATTGGACACCAGTACTGGCGTCTCCACTTCCATAAAGCCTTCTTTATCAAGGTAACGGCGGATTGCGCTTATGATCTGTGATCTTTTTACAAAGGTATTTTTAACCTCTTGATTCATAATTAAATCCACATATCTCTGGCGATAACGAATATCGGTATTGGTCAGACCATGAAATTTTTCAGGCAAAATCTGAAGACTCTTAGACAACAGTGTGATTTCAGATGCATGGATGGATATTTCCCCAGTCTTTGTCTTAAAAACTTCTCCTCTGATACCTACGATATCTCCCACATCATATTTTTTGAAATCTTTATAAAGCTCTTCTCCGATGCTATCCCTTGCCACATAGGATTGCATAGAACCTTTCAAGTCCTGAATATTGCAAAAAGATGCCTTTCCCATCACACGCTTTGACATGATACGACCAGCTACGGCTACCGCCTGTCCTTCTAATGTGTCAAACATATCTTTAATCTGGGCACTATGATGCGTGACGTCATATTTCATGATTTCAAATGGATTTTTACCATCTGTCTGCAAATTCGCTAATTTTTCTCTTCGCACTTTTAATAATTGATTAATATCCTGCTCTTGTTCATTACCATTGTTTTGTGTTTCCGCCAATGTCCTACACTCCTTCTATTCAATCCGTTTAGTTGGATCTTTGAATCTCAAGTACTTTATATCGCAAGGTACCAGCCTGTGTATCTACCTCTACCACATCATCTGCTTTTGCTCCTAGCAGTGCTTTCCCTACTGGAGACTCATTTGAAATTTTGCCTTTTAAGCTATTCGCTTCTGTAGAGCCTACAAGTTTATAATTTAACTCTTCGTTATATTCCATATCAAGAATCTTAACTCTGCATCCGATGCCGATTTTATCAAGATCAACTTCTTCTTCCACAACAACCTCAGCATTTTTTAAGATTTTTTCTAACTCTTCAATTCTACTTTCTATATCACGTTGCTCGTCTTTTGCAGCATCATACTCTGCATTTTCTGATAAATCCCCCTGTTCTCTGGCTTCTTTGATCTTCTGCGCTACTTCTTTTCTTTTTACCACTTTCAGATCATGTAATTCGTCTTCGTATTTTCTAAGCCCTTCATAGGTTAATATGTTTTTCTTTACTTCCATGATAGTTAAACCTTCCTTTTATCTTGTATTGTTTCACATCAAAATGTGTTATTACCCAATGCCCCTATTTAACTAAGGTATTATAGCGCACTTCCTGTTCAAGTGTCAAGGCATTTGGGGAAGCATACATAGCTGATATCCTTCCGCTTTCCTTCTATAATACGTTGCTTCTCTTTTGTCATTGCGAAATCGAAATAAATACCTCCTTTTGGGATTATTCTATACTCCTCCGGATCACTCTCGCTGAAATCAAAATAGTATAGCGCTCTCTTCTCTTTGTTTAGTTGCATCGGTACACGATTATATTGAACAATCAGCCCTGTATGCTCATAAGCATATCGCTCTAGTTCTTCCCATTTTTCTTCTGCATCCGTAAAAACAAACAAATAATTCAACATTTCATAGATCTCCCAAACGAAGCTTTCGGCCTGGTCACCATCTCTGATTATAAGGATTCCATCTTTGATATGCCGTTGATATACTTCTTTTAAAAAACGTAAGGGAAATTGTATTTTGGGTGCTTGTATATAGGATGCGAGATCCGGTTCATACCATAGATCGGAAATTATATCATTATCTTGCTTTAAATTGTCCAATGCCAGATGAATTAATTTTTCTACCTGTACAACTGTTAAATTACGCATATATTTTTTGCAAAAATCCAACTGGCAGAAAATAATCTGCGACCCATAGCTTTTTCGTGAATGACACAACACTGGCTTTTTCCGATATCGATAGCACAATTTAAGATAATTCATATATTCTTTGAATTTCCATTTACTGTCTGTTCCAGCAGATAACACATGATTACTTTCTACTTTTTGTAAATAAAAATAAACAATTGTTTCACATTCATTATTCTTCATAATGAAGGGTATGAAACAATGCACCTCTTTATTCATAAAATATTAACCATATTTTGTCTGTCCTTTTGGATAAATTATAGTATTACCCAAATATCATATTTATACTTTTTTCCAATTCTTCAAAGGTCTCTATACAATTGATCTGCTGCCGCAATTTTGTAGAATTTGGATACCCAGCCGTATACCATGAAAGATGCTTTCGCATTTCTCTTATGCCAATATAAGGACCTTTATACCGTAACTGTAATTCGGCATGACGTAGTATCGTTTGTTTCACAATTGCATTTTCAGGCCTTTTTGGTATTTTACCAGTTTCAAAATAGGCTGTTATTTCGGAAAAGAGCCAAGGATTCCCACGTACTGCCCGCCCTATCATAATACCATCACAGCCTGTCTGCTCCGCCATTGCCTTTGCACGCTCCGGAGAATAGACATCTCCATTTCCTATCACAGGAATATGAATTGCTTCCTTTACTTTTCTGATAATGTCCCAATCCGCCTCTCCAGAATAGTATTGTTCCCTGGTTCTTCCATGGACTGAGACCGCGGCCGCTCCAGAAGCTTCTGCTATTTTTGCTATCTCCACTGCATTTACCGTAGTATCCGAAAAACCTTTTCGGATCTTGACTGTAACTGGTTTCTGAACCGCTTTCACCGTCTTACTAATGATCGCTTCCACCAATGAAGGATCTTTCATCAAAGCTGATCCTTCATGGTTATTTACGATCTTAGGTACCGGACATCCCATGTTAATATCTAAAATAGCAAAAGGTCTTTCCTCAATTCGTTTTGCCATCTCGCTTATGATATTTGGGTCAGATCCAAATAATTGCAGTGAAACAGGCTGTTCTTCTTCATGAATTTCTAAAAGTGCTTCGGTATTTTTATTTTGATGAAAAATTGCTTTTGCGCTTATCATTTCCATGCATAGGAGTCCTGCCCCCTGTTCTTTACACAGCAATCGAAATGGCAGGTCCGTTACACCTGCCATAGGAGCTAATATCAAATTATTATTCAGACTTACATTTCCGATCTGTAGCTTCTTCATGTAGATTATTCGCTCCTGTTTTTCATTTTACATTTTTCTCATAAATAATTCGTAATCCTTCTAGCGTGAGTTTATTGTTATAGACCGTAATACTATCTGTTTCATCCGCTATGATTCTTCCAAGTCCACCTGTTGCAATTACTTTCAGGTCATGATATCCGCTTTCCTTCTTTACTTTATCTATAATGTATTCTGTCTGACCGATTTGCCCATAAACAAGACCTGCCTGCATACTGCTAATCGTTTCTTGCGCTAAAATAGAAGCTGGTTTCTTGATCTCGATTTCCGGCAGCCTTGCAGTATCTTCCCATAATGCCTTTGCAGAAATACGAATTCCTGGCGCTGTAATTCCTGCCGCAAATTCACCTTGTGCTGTCACAAGATCGTAGGTGGTAGCTGTTCCAAAATCAATGACAAGTACAGGTCCTCCATATATTTCATAGGCGGCAACTGCATCTACGATACGGTCAGCTCCAATTTCTCTAGGATTCTCTGTAATGATCTTAATTCCTGTTCTCACACCAGGTCCAATACTCAGAGGTCGTATTTCAAGATATCTCTTAACAGATCCTGTCAATGCATGCATGATATTAGGAACTACACTGGCAATAACGGTACCCTCAATATCATGCTTTGTAATTCCATCCGCCTTCAACATCTCGATAATTGCAATACCAAATTCATCCGAAGTCCGGGATAACTTTGTCGTCATACGCAATGTTGTTATGAGTTTATTTCCTTTATACACACCAAATGTGATATTTGTATTGCCTACGTCAACTACTAATAGCATGATGTCTCCTCCTAGTCTTCCAGTAAATCTGTTATATCTTCCTGCAATATGACTGCCCTATAGTAAAGGCTCAAGGCTTCCAGTAATTCCTGTTTTTTTCTTCGAATCTCACCAATTAAAAGTCCGCTGCTAATTTCATCATAGGTAATGTCCTCTTCATCCGCATCGGTCTCCAATGCAAGTGTTCCATCTTCTTCAAAAACAATCATGAAAATACCACCCACTTCTCTGGTAAATAAAACACAAATTATTTTCAATTCTTCTTTTATGGAATCTGGAATCTTATTGAAATCTTCATTGAAATAGTATTTTTGTTCATATGCATTCGCTGCACATAGAACTATTTTGTTGTTATTCATCGTATACACCATTCTATACATATCCATATAATCCACGTACAGAAACCTCTCCCGCGTAAACTTCTGTCACTTCATTATCATCTTTTTTGACAAGCAGCTCGCCTAAATTATTGATGCCAACGGCAATTCCTTCGAATTCTCCTTTTGGATCCAGGACACGTACTCTTTTTTCAATGTTAATTAAGTACTTATTGTACTCGCTCCATATACCTTCCAAATTCTGTATTTCAAGAAATTGATCATAGTACTGCTCAAAATAGTACATACTTCGCTCGATAAGGGCCGCTCTTACATATTTTTTTTCACTCTCCATAAAGAGTGAGGTAGCCGTAACATGGATCTCTTCCGGAAATGTCTTCTGATTCACATTAATACCCACTCCAATTACCACATAGTGGATATAATCCAACTCTGCACTCATTTCTGTCAAAATTCCACAAATCTTTTTTCCATGTAGTACAATATCATTCGGCCATTTTATTTGTACTTCCATTCCGCTTACATCCGCTACTGCATTTCTCACGGAAAGAGCCATGAGTAATGTTAACATCGAAGCTTTATCAGGGGGAAATTCAGGTCGTAACAGTATTGTCATATATACAGAGCTTCCCGCCGGAGATTCCCATGTCTTTCCACGTCTGCCACGTCCGGCATTCTGTTTATCCGCTACTACCAGAGTCCCATGTGGTTCTCCTTCCTCCGCAAGTTTCTTTGCCTCAATATTGGTAGAGCTTATCTCTTCATAAAAGCGTATTTCCCGCCCTGCCCAACTCGTTTGAAGTCTGCTGGCAATTTCGCTTTTTGACAAAATATCTGGATACTCTAAGATTCTATACCCTTTATTTTGAATTGCTTCTATGATATATCCTTCGTCCTTTAGCTGGTTCATCACTTTCCAAACTGCCGTCCTGGATACACCCAAATATTCGCATATCTCCTGACCTGATAGATATTCTGTTGTATTTCGCAACAATGATAAAATCTTTGTCTTCATCATTCTACCTTTGCTCAAGGGTTGCTGCCATAACAGCTTTTATGGTATGCATACGGTTTTCTGCTTCTTCAAAGACAACGGATTGTGCCGATTCAAATACTTCATCAGTGACTTCCATTTCCGTAATATTGAATTTCTCACCCATTCGTTTTCCCGTGGATGTCTTAAGATCGTGAAATGCTGGTAAGCAATGCATAAAAATAGCATCGCCTGAAGCACGCTCCATTATTTTACTATTTACTTGGTATGGAGAAAGGTCTTTGATCCTGCTTTCCCATACTTCATCAGGCTCTCCCATGGATACCCAAACATCTGTATAAATAACGTTGGCATTGGTAGTTCCTTTTGCAACGTCTTCTGTTAAGGTAATGGTGGCTCCTGTCTTTTCTGCGATTGCCCTGCATTCAGCTACCAATTCTGGGCTTGGAAAATACTCTTTCGGAGAACACGCAGTAAAATGCATTCCCATTTTAGCACATGCGACCATCCAGGAATTACCCATGTTGTATCTTGCATCACCCATGAAAGTAAGCCTGATTCCTCTCAATTTTCCTAATTTTTCACGAATTGTCAACAAATCTGCCAACATTTGAGTGGGATGAAATTCATTGGTCAAGCCATTCCAAACCGGGACACCAGCATACTTTGCCAATTCCTCTACCAATGATTGTTCAAATCCACGATATTCGATTCCTTCATACATGCTTCCCAGTACTCTGGCTGTGTCTGCAATGCTTTCTTTTTTTCCAATTTGTGATCCTGTTGGATCCAGATAAGTAGTACCCATACCAAGATCATGCGCTGCAACTTCAAAGGCACATCTTGTCCTGGTACTTGTCTTTTCAAAAATAAGGGCAATGTTCTTTCCTTTATAGTGATCTACCAGAATGCCCTTTTTTTTCTTTTCTTTATATTCTGCCGCCAATTCAAGTAAGTATTCTATTTCTTCCGATGTGTAGTCCAATAACTTTAAAAAATGGCGCCCCTTCAAATTGATGCTCATCGCAGTATCTCCTTGTTATGTATAAGTTCACAAGAAGACACGAGAGGATCTCCCCTGTGTCTTCCTTGTCCTATAAATGAGTTATTTTGTGTTTACTTTATAATTTCTTTTAAAGAAGTTGCAAGTCCTGCTATCCCCTGGATCTCTGATGGAATAATAATCTTTGTCGCCTGACCATTTGCTGCTTTCTCAAAAGCTTCTAAGCTCTTAATTCTAAGAACTGCTTCATCCGCTCCGGCTTCCTTCACAAAACGGATACCGTCTGCAGTTGCCTGCTGAATTTTTAAAATGGCTGCAGCTTCACCTTCTGCTTCACGAATCATCTTTTCCTTCTGTGCTTCTGCACGTAAGATGGCGGATTGCTTCTCACCTTCTGCATCCAAAATAGCTGATTCTTTCCTACCTTCGGAAACAAGAATACTGGATCTCTTCTCACCTTCTGCACGCAGGATAGACTCACGACGTTCACGTTCTGCTTTCATCTGTTTTTCCATGGCATCCTGAATTGCCGCTGGCGGGATAATATTTTTAAGCTCCACACGATTTACTTTAATTCCCCATGGATCCGTTGCTATGTCAAGGGAAGCTCTCATCTTTGTATTGATCGTTTCTCTGGATGTCAGTGTCTGATCAAGTTCCAGATCACCGATAATATTTCTAAGAGTAGTAGCTGTCAAGTTTTCAATTGCCATAATCGGATTTTCAACACCATAAGCAAACAGCTTAGGATCTGTGATCTGGAAAAATACGACTGTATCGATCCTCATGGTAACATTGTCTTTTGTGATAACAGGTTGTGGCGCGAAGTCTACCACTTGTTCTTTTAATATTACTCTTTTTGCAACTTTATCAAAAAAAGGGATTTTAACATGCAGACCGACCGACCAGGTTCCCTGATAGGCTCCCAATCTCTCTACCACAAAGGCCTGTGCCTGCGGTACAATTTTAATACATGAAGCAAGTAACAAAATAATGATTAAAAAAATGACTAATAAAATGATAGGTCCTAACATTAACATAATTCAATTCCTCTTTTCCGGCATTTCTGCATGCCTGATTTTCATTCTTACAATTCTTTCACAATTAACTTTACACCTTTAATGTCCTGTACCTCTACAACAGCGCCAGGCGCTATTCTACTATGATCTTCTGCAGCTCTGGCAGACCATTCCTGTCCACCGACTGTCACTTGTCCGATTCCCTGCAGATTGTCAATCTCGCTTATTACAATCGCTTGTCTTCCTACTAAACTTTCTGCATTTGTTCTAATTCTATCCTTATTAAAATATTTCACTGCCACTGGTCTTGTAAAAATCAATAATACAAGCGACATAAAAATGAACAGTGCGATCTGCATAAACACTGGTGCATTGAACGCCGCAGCGATAGTCGCTACCAAAGCACCTGCCGCAAACCAGATTGTAGTTAGCCCCAAAGTAGCAATCTCTATTGCTATCAACACGACAAATAAAACTAACCATCCAATTGTTATATTCATTCTTCTTTCCCCTTTCTACTTCTTCCATATAATACTATACTTTTATTGTTTATTCAACTATTCTTGCCTGATGGGTAAAAAAAATAGCGAACGAATCGTTCGCCATTTTTTACCAGAATACGTGATTACCGATAACATATCCGTCATGTGCTCCAGAACGTTTAAAATGAGTGGCCGCTCCAACGTTGCTTACACCATTTAGGGCATCCTGAGCCGCCTGTATACAACTTGCTTTCGGCCCTTTTTCGGCAACTTTATTTACTTTACCATTCAACGCAGGTGTAAACTGCCCGGATGCGTAAATAACTCCTTGCAAAGTGCTAGGATATGCACCGCTTCGCAATCGATTGATAACGACAGCGCCTACTGCAAGCTGCCCTTCATAACTCTCACCGCCTGCTTCACATTGTATCAATGCCGCCAGTAGCGCAGCATCTGGAATATCTACTGCCACAGCTCCTCTGTTCTCAGTTAATTTTGCTTTTTTTTCTGCAGCTTTGGCTTTTTCATCAGCTATCTGCTGCTCTCTCTCCCGAATCGCTTTTATCGTTTCTCCGGAATCTATTTTAAAATCTACCTTTACATAATTCTTATCAACATATCCTGTTTTTCCATCAAAGTCCACGGAAACCCAGTCACCCATATCTTCCAATGCGATCACTTCATCATTGACTGCAAGTAGTCCATAGATATCTGCACTTTCATTTGCTTCTTTTCTTACCCGAAGCGTTTCTGTATCCACTCTGGCTACCAAATTCCCTACCTCACTGGCTAATTCTTCGGCATCATTGCCAAATAATAGGTATTCGTCTTTCGCCCATCCCACCAATTCACCGGATTTAATTTTAGTCCAGTCATCTTTTTGCTCCAATATCTCTCCACCGCAGTCTTTATATAACACCCCTACTTTTTCTGAATCTTCATTAGCATCTGAACGAATATTCATGGACTCTTTTACATTCGCCATGATTAATTTCGATTCCTCTGAATCCTCTGACTGTTTCTCTGGCTCGTTCGTAACTTGTTCAACAACTTTGTTTAATTCTTCTGTATCGAGTGTAATATCAGCGTCCAATACAATTGCGGCACCTTCGTTGAGAGAACTTAGATAATCACTCACTTCTACTGCTTCTAGATCTGTTTTCGATACTATCATAGCGCATACCATAAGTAACATTGCTATCATACTACCAAGCAGTATTTTGTTTGCTGATTTCATATTTACCTCCAAATATTACCATTTCTCTATAATCCTTATATATTTCATTATCTTTACAAATGTTACAAATATATTAACATTTTAAGATTTTCATATAATAGCAAAACTAAAACTTTTTGTCAAGTTTTACCGTCTTTACTGTATTTTATGCATCAACATACTATTTCTATACAAAAAAAGTGCAAAATAGCTTTTCCTATTTCACACTTTTTTTAATAATAGTAATTATTATATAATAATTTTGTAATTTAATTATATATTTTTAGCCTTTGTAATACAGGCCTCTATTGCTTCTATTATAGCCGAACGGAATCCTCTTTCTTCCAACACCCGGACTGCCTGAATCGTGGTGCCACCTGGAGAACATACCATATCTTTTAATTCAGCGGGATGCTTGCCCATATCCAATACCATCTTGGCACTGCCAAGTACAGATTGCGCTGCGAACTCATACGCTTGTTTCCGCGGAAGACCCTCTGCGACTGCTGCGTCTGCCATTGCTTCTATAAACATGAATACATAGGCCGGAGAACTTCCGCTTATTCCTACCACTGCATCCATCATATGCTCTGCAACGATATGAGCCTTTCCAAAACCCGATAGGATCGTCAAAACATTTTGAACCTCCGTTTCCTGAAGTCCTTCATTATAACATACTCCTGTACATCCTTCTCCCACTAATGCTGGTGTATTTGGCATACATCTTACTATTTTTATCTGCTTTTGAAATACCTCTTCTAACCAATGCAATGTTTTTCCAGGTGCAATTGATATTACGATCATATCATCTGATATGCACTCCCTTATTTCTTCAATTACAGATCGATAAAATTGCGGCTTTATGGAAAGTACCAGGATTTCTGCTACTTTTGCTACTTCCTCATTGGATAATGTTGTTACAATCGAAAACTTTTCCCTTACTTTTTTTAAACCTTCTTCCGAGGGATCCGAACCAATTATTTCTTCCGGTTTAAAAATGCCTTTTTTTAAAATTCCACTAATCATTGCAGTTGCCATATTTCCCAGCCCAATAAATCCAATTTTCATTATCTTTTCCTCCTATAAAATCTAGTTTTCTAAATGGGACCTTTGTCTTCTTGCCTCATACATCAGGAGCGATGTGGCGATTGCTGCATTCAATGATTCCACCTGTCCGGACATTGGAATTTTGATATAAGAGGTTGCCTGATCTGCTGTCTCATCCCGTAGCCCATTTCCTTCATTACCGATCAGGAAAGCGGTCCCTTCCACGAAGGAATAGCTATTGTAATATTGATTTCCCTTCAGATGTGCAGCATATGTTTGAATACCTCTGGCATGCATTTTTAGCAGAACATCCTCTAACCTGTCTACATACAGAAAAGGCACCCGGTAAATGGAACCCATCGTTGCTCTGATTGTCTTTGGATTGTAAATATCAACCGTATTTCTACTCATTATAATGCCATCGATGCCTGCGCCTTCCCCGGTTCTGACAATCGTACCCAAATTACCTGGATCTTGTAAATCCTCAATTACCACTAGAAAAGGGTTTCTGTTAGCGATCATCTGGTTCAATTGATATTCGAATTGTTCTACAATACATAAAATTCCTTGAGGCGTTTTTGTATCTGCTATTTTCTCAAATACGCCCTCAGAAACAAACTCAAAGTTACAATCCATTATTTTTTTCTGACAGATTGGATTCTTATGATAAAAAGATTCGGTAACATATACGTCCCGAATCTTTTTATCAGGCGCTTCTAAAAACATCTTAAGTCCTTCTACAAGGAAGACATTTTCATCCCTACGCGCCTTTGCTTTTTGATTTAACTGTATTACTCTTTTTATTTTACTGTTTCCGGCAGATGTTATCATCTATTCCTCTCCGCTTTATAATTTCTTAAATAATGTTTGTGCCACACTATTTTGTGCCAATACGATCAGATGATCGTTTTCCTTAATTTCATAAGCCGCTGTAGGCATAAAATCAGGTTTTACCCTTTCTCCGCCCTTAATTCCCAAAATGGATACATGGTATTTTGCAGCGATATCGGATTCCCGAATTGTCTTTCCAATCCACTCCTTTAGTGGCAAAATCTCAAATATTCCATATCCGACTCCCAATCCAATGTAGTCAAAAATATGATTCATGCTACATCTTGTGGCAAGTCTTTCCGCAATATCCTTATCTGGGTATACGACTTCATCCGCTCCATTTTTCAGTAGAAATTTTGCCTGAATATCTCTGGTCGCCTTACTAATGACACGTTTACCGCCCATTTCTTTTACCAAACTTGTAATTTCAAGGCTACTTTGAAAATTTGTCCCTATACATACAAATATCAAATCAAAATTGCCAATTCCCAAACTCTTCAAGACATCTGGATTGGTACAATCTCCAATTTTTGCACTTGCTGCATATGGTACCAGATCCTCTATTTTTTTCTCATCCTGATCGATAATCATAACATCATTTCCTTGATTTATAAAATCCATTGTTAAATGATGCCCAAATCTTCCTAACCCTATTACTAATATTGATTTCATTTCTCAATTTTCTCCAATTTTGCTCTTTCTTTTATCCGACAATAATTCTCTCAACAGGCTGTTGAACAGGTGCGATAATCTTGCTCTGTGCAAAGCTCAATGCAAATCCCAGGCTTCCTAATCTGCCACAGTACATAAGTAATATTATTATTATTTTTGATATCGGATGCAACAGTCTTGTAATGCCTGTCGACATTCCAACAGTTCCAATCGCTGAAAACACTTCAAATAATACATCTGAAAAGTTAAACGGTTGAATGAATAATATAATAAAAGCTGCCGTAAAAGCCAACGAAAGATTTATTAGGATAACCGCATTTGCCTTTTTCAAATTTTCGTCCTCCAAGCGCCTGCCAAACAAGTTCGTTCCTTGTGTCCGCTTGATCATGGCAACGGCAAAGCAAAGTGATACTACAAATGTAGTAGTCTTCACTCCACCTGCTGTGGAACCCGTACTGCCACCTATAAACATTAGAAACATAGTGAGCATTTTACCTGAATTGGTAAGTGTTGCTATGTCTGTTGTGTTAAACCCTGCCGTTCTTGCAGTTACCGAACTGAACATGGCTCCTAACATCTTTCCCTGCAAAGATAAGCCTTCTAATGTTGCATGATTTTCTATTATGAGAAATAGAAATGCTCCCCCAAACACTAATAGAAAGGTTGCAACAAGGACAATTTTGGTATGCAGCATGTATTTCCGAAAATGATAGGTATTCCGCTTGATATCATCCCAGACAATAAAACCAATACCTCCAATGATAATTAAAGACATAATCGTAAGATTTACAATGATATCATTCTCATAAGCTGCAAAAGAAGAAAATGCTTTTACATCGCCCATTAAATCAAAACCTGCATTACAGAATGCAGAAACCGAATGGAATATTCCATAATAGATCCCCTTAATGATACCTTTTGTCGGAATAAATCGTATGGAAAGCAAAATGGCACCAATTAGCTCAAATGTAAATGTACCTCGTATAATAAATCGAACCAATCTAACGACGCCTGCAATTTCAAGTGTATTCACACTCTCATGAATACCTTCTCTTTCTTTGATCCCTATTTTTTTCTTTAAAAGAACAGAAATATAGACACCTATGGTCATAAAACCAAGGCCTCCCGTTTGGATCAATAATAAAATAATAATCTGTCCAAACAAAGTCCAGTTCTGATAGGTATCGTACACAACAAGACCTGTAACACATGTTGCAGATGTTGCTGTAAACAGTGCATCTAAATAAGAAGTATCTCCATCTTTGCTAGCGATCGGCAATGATAAAAGCAAAGATCCCAATAGAATGATCAGTGCAAATCCGATTGCTAAGACTCTTGTTGTGGATATACTAATTTTTATTTTTTTCATAATTTTCTTTATTAAATAGAAAGAATTCTACTTACCTCATATTCATATTCTGGAATATCTTTTTGCATCTTCAATGCTTCTTCTATATCAAAATCAACAAATTCACCGTGACGATATCCAACTACACGGTTTGTTTTTCCCTGACATAGAATGTCTGCCGCATATGCTCCCATGATAGAAGCATAGAAGCGATCCTTACAAGTCGGTGAACCACCTCGCTGCATATAGCCTAAGATGGTAGCTCTCGTTTCAATTCCAGTAGCTGCCTCTATTCTTCTCGCCATAGAAGTAGAGTGTCCAATCCCTTCTGCATTTATAATGATATGATGCGTCTTTCCCCTTTTTCTATTATTAATAATATTATTAATAATACGCTGTTCATCATAATCATACTTTTCAGGAATCAGAATATCTTCCGCTCCATTTGCTACGCCGCACCATAATGCAATATACCCGGCATTTCTACCCATTACTTCTATGATACTGCACCTTTCATGAGACGATGAGGTATCACGCACTTTGTCGATTGCCTGCATAGCAGTATTAATTGCCGTATCAAAACCTATCGTATAATCCGTACACACGATATCCAGATCAATGGTTCCCGGAATACCTACGGTATTAATTCCAAGTGCGGCCAGTTTAAGTGCCCCTTGATAAGAACCGTCACCTCCAATGACCACCATACCATCAATACCATGTTTCTTACATATTTCCGCACCTTTTCGCTGCCCTTCTTCTGTTCTGAACTCTGAACATCTGGCTGTACCTAAAATAGTACCTCCTCTTTGAATCGTATCCGATACATTTTTCGTTTCTAAATCTATAATTTCTTCATTTAAAAGTCCTTGATAACCTTTTTTAACACCCTTTACTTTCATGCCATTTGCAATCGATTTACGTACCACTGCTCTAATTGCTGCGTTCATTCCGGGCGCATCTCCACCGCTTGTTAATACTCCAATTGTCTTAATCTCCTTGGACATGCCGTTTCCTCCTCTATATTTCCTTACATTCTAATCCTTTTCTTAATGCTTTTCAACCTATTTCATTGGATGTTACACGATTTTTACATTTTGTTCACCTAATATTGCTGTTACATGTTCCACAAGCTCTGTCGAAGCATTAATATTATAATTGGCTGGTAATTGTTTTATCTGCTTAGTTTCTTCTATATATATTACGACGTGATCTTTCCCCTCCGACGTATTTAGAATAGAAAAAAGTTTTTCGGATTTATCCGCATAATCTTCTTTTGTACAGAATTTTATCCACAATTTCTTGGGGATATCCATAAAGCTGGTGATCTGTTCACAGATCAATTTACCATCTTTATCTTCTTCCACAGAAGTACGCCCTTTGATAAATATTTTGCTCTCTTCTTCTAAATAAGTGACGTTCTTTTCATAGTCCTTTGGAAATATGATGACTTCTACACTTCCCACAAGATCCTCTAATGTTATAAATGCCATGACTTTATCATTCTTTGTGTATTTAATTTTTTTCTCTGCAATCATTCCTCCCACCGTAACTGAGATTCCATCCGCAATCGAAACAGAATTGGTTTCTTCATCCAACATAAAATCCGTCGTGGTGGCGGTAATATGTTTCTTCCATATGGTCTCGTATTCCTCTAGCGGATGACCGCTTATATAGATGCCAAGCACCTCTTTTTCAAATCCCAGCATCATTTCTTTTGTATACTCACCGACATCTGGAAGTTTGATATCAAACTCTTCTTTATTCTCTTCTGCTACAATATCAAAGAGAGATAATTGCCCTGCCATATTATTTTTTTTATCCTGATGTAAGTGATCCATAATACCAACATATACACTCATAAATTGTTTTCTGGTACCACCAAGGCTATCCAGAGCACCTGCCTTAATAAAATTTTCCACTGCTCTCTTATTGATATCATGATCTATGTTTCTTGCGATGAAATCATTTACATTACTATACTTCCCGTGATTTTTACGCTCCTGTACAATGGCTTCTATAATTGGTCTTCCCACACTTTTAATTGCTGTCAATGCATAACGAATAGCTCCATCCAATACTGAAAATCCGGCTTCTCCCTCATTGATATCCGGAGGCAGGATCGTGATATTCATATTACGGCAGGTCAAGATATAACCTGCCACTTTTCCCGGGTTATCAATGACTGATGTCAGCAACGCTGCCATAAATTCCACCGGGTAATAGTATTTTAAATAGGCCGTCTGGTAAGATACCACTGCGTAGCAAGCTGCATGCGATTTATTAAATGCATATTTAGCAAAATCCATCATATCATCAAATATCTTGCTGGCCACTTCGGATGAAATTCCATTTGCTTTGCATCCAGGGACCCCCTCATCCACATTCCCATGAATAAAATTTTCCCGTTCCTTTTCCATTACCGATTGTTTTTTCTTCGACATAGCTCTGCGGACCAGATCGCTTCTACCTAAGGTATAGCCGCCAAGATCCCGCACAATCTGCATTACCTGCTCCTGATAAACGATGCAGCCATAAGTAGGCGCCAGAATGGGCTCTAACTGCGGACAGGAATAGGTTATTTCATCATTACTGTTCTTCCCTTTAATGTATTTCGGAATAAAGTCCATAGGACCAGGGCGATACAAGGATATCCCTGCTATGACATCTTCCAGATTCTGTGGCTTTAGTTCTTTCATAAAGCTTTTCATTCCTGCACTTTCCAATTGAAACATTCCATCTGTGCGACCTGTGCCAATTGCAGAAAGTACAGCCTTATCATCATAGTCAATATGATCCATATCAATCTTAATACCCGTTGACTGCTCAATGAAACGTACTGCATTTTGGATTACCGTTAACGTCCGCAATCCCAAAAAGTCCATTTTTAACAGACCCAATTCCTCCAATGTAGTCATCGTAAATTGGGTCGTGACTGAACCATCCGACCCTCTTGACAAAGGTACGAATTCATCTGCCGCTTTTTGGCAAATAACAACACCTGCGGCATGCATGGAGGTATGTCTAGGCAGACCTTCCAGTCGTTTGCACATATCAATCAGAAAATGAACCTGTTCTTCTCTTTCGTAAAGAGCTCTGAACTCGGGATTGATACTAAGCGCTCTATCAATCGTAATATTTAATTCATTGGGTATCATTTTGGCGATAGAATCTACATATGCATAGGGTAGATCCAACGCTCGTCCTACATCTCTGATCACCCCTTTTGCTGCCATCGTACCGAAAGTCACAATTTGTACCACTTTATCTGAACCATATTTACTACTCACATAATCAATGACTTCCTGACGTCTTTCATAGCAGAAATCGATATCAATATCAGGCATAGAGACACGTTCCGGATTCAGAAAACGTTCAAATAGAAGATTATATTTGACGGGATCTATATTTGTAATTTCCAGACAATACGACACAATACTTCCTGCTGCGGATCCTCTTCCAGGTCCTACGGATATCCCATTTTTCTTGGCCCAATTGATAAAATCCCATACAATTAAGAAGTAATCCACATATCCCATTTTCCGTATGGTTTCAAGTTCATATTGTAATCTTTCTTCTAATTTGCCTGTTTCCTCTGGGTATCGATTTGAGAGTCCATCAAAGCATAGCTTTTGAAGATAGGTATACGCTTCAAATCCTTCCGGCACCTCATATTTCGGTAATTTGGTCACCCCAAATTCAATCTCCACATTACAACGTTCCGCTATCTTATGTGTATTTTCCAATGCCTCTTGCGCATAGGGAAACAACAGGCGCATTTCATCTTCACTCTTTACATAATATTGACCGCCATCATAACGCATGCGGTCTTCATCCATTACTTTCTTACCTGTTTGAATACATAAAAGAATGTCGTGTGACTTCTCATCATCCCGATATGTGTAATGAATATCATTCGTTACGACAAGAGGGATAGCAAGTTCCTTACTCATTGTAAGTAATGCTGCATTGACTGTCCCTTGCTCCGCTATCCCATGATCCTGCATCTCCAAAAAATAGTTCCCTTTTCCAAAACAGGTTTCATATTTCTTTGCAGACTTCTTTGCTTCTTCCACCAGGCCCTTTGTTATATATCTTTGTACTTCACCGGCAAGACAGGCCGATAATGCAATAATACCTTCATGATATTTTTCTAATATCTCCATATCGACACGTGGTTTATAATAAAAACCTTCGGTAAATCCCCTGCTTACTATCTTCATAAGATTGGCATATCCAGTATTATTTTCCGCCAGCAGAACCAAATGATGATAGCGATCCTCGCCACCGGTCAGTTCTTTATCAAACCTGGAATTCGGTGCCACATATACCTCGCAACCTAATATTGGCTTGATCCCTGCCTCTTTTGCTGCCCTATAAAAATCAATTACACCATACATTACCCCATGATCTGTAATTGCAACGCTATCCATGCCTAACTCCTTAATTCGCTTGACACATTCTTTTATTTTATTGGAACCGTCTAGCAGACTATATTCGGTATGCACATGAAGATGAGTAAATGCCATAGGTATCTCCTTTATTTACGATTATTAATTTACAGTGTTCCTTTTTTCCCACCACCAAAAGGAGGTTCTTCTATCTGAAGCCCCTCCTAATTTTACTTGAAAGAATTATGCAATTCAACTATAAATATTTTTTTAGGTCATCTGCTTTGTCAATCTTCTCCCACGGAAGGTGCAGATCGTTACGTCCAAAATGACCATACGCAGCTGTTTGTTTGTAGATTGGACGACGTAGATCTAACATTTTTATAATTCCAGCTGGGCGGAGATCAAAATTTTCCCGAATAATCTCTACTAATTTATCATCGGATAATTTCCCCGTTCCAAATGTATCTACCATAATCGACATTGGATGCGCCACTCCAATTGCATAGGACAATTGAATCTCACAGTTATCCGCAAGGCCAGCTGCTACTATATTTTTTGCAACATAACGAGCTGCATAGGCTGCTGAACGGTCTACTTTCGTGCAGTCTTTTCCTGAGAATGCTCCACCACCATGACGCGCATATCCACCATAGGTATCCACAATAATCTTACGACCTGTAAGACCACTATCTCCATTAGGACCGCCGATCACAAATCTTCCAGTAGGATTAATAAAGTAGTTTGTCTTGTCATCTATCAAATCTTTCGGAAGAATCGGATCAAATACATATTTTTTAATATCTGCATGGATCTGCTCCTGCGTCACATCCGGGTCATGTTGTGTCGATAATACAACAGCTTCCAAGCGTCTAGGTTTCCCTGCTTCATCATATTCAACCGATACCTGACTTTTACCGTCCGGTCTTAAATAATTTAAAGTACCGTCTTTTCGCACTTTTGTTAATTGAAGTGCTAATTTATGAGCAAGAGATATCGGATACGGCATATATTCATCTGTTTCATTGGTCGCATATCCAAACATCATTCCCTGATCTCCAGCTCCAATTGCATCCATTTGTTCTTCTGTCATGGTATGCTCTTTTGCCTCTAATGCTTTATCAACACCCATTGCAATATCCGTAGATTGTTCATCAAGTGCAACGATAACTGCACATGTATTTCCATCAAATCCATATTCTGATTTGGTATAACCAATTTCTTTTACGGTATCCCGTACAATTTTCTGAATATCGACATAAGCCTGTGTCGTAATCTCGCCCATTACCATGACCATCCCAGTGGTGGTACAGGTTTCACATGCTACACGACTCATTGGATCCTGCTCCATTAAAGCATCTAAAACTGCATCCGAGATCGCATCGCACATCTTATCCGGATGACCTTCTGTTACTGATTCAGAAGTAAATAATAATTTCTCCATTTTAATGTCCTCCTTAATTCTTTCTTCTACATTCGTGCATAAAAAAAATCCGCTTAAGCGGATTCAACGTTTTTTGATCATTAAATCCTCTTATTGTTCGTCTTACCGCAATGGATAAGTGTATTCGCTCAGGTTGGCACCTTCCGATAAAACAGGGGTTGCCGTGGCTTCGCAGGCCCTTTGTGCCTCCACCACTCTGAATAAGAGAAAACTTACAATATGGAATTAATGTATCTAGTATCAGACTACACTATGCCTATCATGTTGTCAATCATTTTATCGTGATCTGATAGCGTAATTTTACCCCATTTATCTAACAGACAGACTTAATAGGAAATTCGTGATGGCTCTTTATATCCAGAAGTACAATAATGTTTATAATATTGAATGAGATCATCTCCAAATAGGGTTGATAGATCACTGTTTTTTGTTAATATATCGTTTTTAGTTTATAATTCTGAAATTTATATCCAATATAATTTATTGATATAAAATTCGATCTCTCAATTTGATAAAAATAAATTGGTGACGTTTATATCAAAAAGGATGAAGTAAACTTACTTAATAAATTGACATAAATAATAAAAACCCATATAATTTAGGTGTGAATAATAATATTTTATGCAGATTGAGGGTAACTTACGATGAAAAGAATAGGTACAAAAGATTTGATCCCTGGTATGAAAATAGCCGAAGATGTATATGCATACAACGAGCAATTAATTCTGTCAAAAGGTATTATTCTTACTGACAAAACAATTACAAGGTTAGAGTTCTATTCCATACTTGTTGTAAAAGTAGAAGATGAACTAGCTTTCCTTTCTACCGAAACAGCGAAACAACGTTCTTATTCAGAGCGTATTCGCTCAAGTAGCTCTTTTAAAGAATTCAAAAAGAATTTTGACAAAAGCGTAGACCGTTTTCACGCTTTAATGAATGATATCGTCGAAAAAAATGCGCCTTTGGATACTGGTAGACTTCTTGATAACACCCTCGAATTATTACATACAAAAGATGGCTCTGTTAATATTTTTGATATGTTACATAACATGCGTCAATATGATGATTCCACTTATGCCCATAGTTTAAATGTTGCTTTGATTTGTAATGTTTTTGCGAAATGGCTCCAATTTTCAGAAGCGGATATTAATCTGTCTACTTTATGCGGACTATTACACGATGTAGGAAAAATCATGATTCCTGACTCTATCATTAAAAAGCCTTCCCGCTTAACAGATGATGAATTTTCTGTCATTAAAACGCATCCTTTAGAAGGTTATCAAATACTTAAAATGCAAAATATTAATAATCACATTAAGAATGCTGCTTTGATGCATCATGAAAGGTGTGACGGGAGTGGTTATCCTTTAGGACTCGTCGGTACGAAAATAGATAAGTTCGCCAAAATTGTATCTATTGCTGATGTATATGACGCAATGACCTCTGCACGTGTTTATCGCGGTCCATTATGCCCTTTCAAAGTAATTGAATTATTTGAAGCAGAAGGCATTCAAAAATATGATACACAATATGTGCTTACTTTTTTAGAGTGCGTTGTTAATACTTATCTTCAGAATCGTGTCCATCTAACAAATGGAACGGAAGGTGACATCGTATTTATAAATAAAAATGCACTATCTAAACCTGTCATTAAATCAGGGGATAGTTTCATTGATTTATCGACACATCCTGATCTTCAAATTGAATTTTTAATTTAGTGGATATCTATAATTATTGCAGAAATTAATAGAGTTACAGTTCATCACCTGGCTTTGTGAACTGTAACTCTTTGTTTTATTGTTAAACTGCTTGCAACTGAAATTTTTTGAAATCTTTCTCTGTCGTAACTTTATCAATCTGTGCACCGAGATTACGTAGCTTAATATAAAAGTCCTCATATCCACGTTCAATATATTTAATATCGTCTACCGTAGTTAAGCCTTCTGCCGCCAGCCCCGCTATCACAAGAGCTGCGCCAGCCCTCAAATCAGGTGCGGAAACACTCGCTCCCGTATATTTACTAACACCTGTAATAATAGCTGTATTACCTTCTACCTTAATATCAGCACCCATGCGCGTTAATTCATCCACATATTTAAATCTGTTTTCAAAAATACTCTCTGTCACAATGCTGGTACCTGTCGACAAACCTAGCGCAACCGAAATCTGTGGCTGCATATCTGTTGGAAATCCTGGATAAGGTAATGTCTTTACTTGTGTATGCAGCATCGGCTTTGCGCTTACTACGCGCACAGCATCATCAGACTCCTCTATTTCACAGCCGATCTCTAATAACTTTGCAGATATGGACTCCAAATGTTTTGGAATTACATTCTTAATCGTGACATCGCCCTTTGTAACGGCTGCAGCCATCATAAAGGTACCTGCTTCAATCTGATCCGGAATGATTGCATATTCCGTCCTGTGAAGTTTCTCCACTCCTTTAATCCTGATGACATCCGTACCTGCCCCTTTAATATTGGCACCCATACTATTTAAAAAATTGGCAAGATCAACTACATGAGGCTCTTTTGCCGCATTCTCAATAATTGTTAATCCCTCTGCCATAGAAGCTGCCATCATAACATTAATGGTTGCTCCCACCGTTACGACATCCATGTATACATGACTTCCGACCAGTCTCTCTGCCTCTGTAGCAATTAAGCCATATTCAATTTTAACTGTTGCACCAAGCATCTTGAACCCTTTAATATGCTGATCAATCGGTCTGCTTCCGATATTACATCCTCCCGGAAGCGATACTTCTGCCTTCTTGTATTTTCCCAACAATGCACCCAATAGATAATAGGAAGCTCTTATTTTCTTAATATAATCATCTTCAATTGTTAAACTGTGAATCTGAGAACCATTAATTTTAACGGTATGTCTATCTACTTTTGTTACAATAGCACCTATACTTTCCATTGCCTGTAACAATACTTTTGTATCCCTGACATCCGGCACATTCTCTACGATTACTGTTTCATCCGTCATGATAGAAGCTGCCAGTATAGCCAACGCAGCATTCTTAGCTCCACCAATTTCCACTTCTCCTACTAATGGAGTTCCACCCTTAATTGCGTACTGTTCCATAACGCACCTCTACTATCTAAATAATATAAAGATCTATTTAAACTTATACTTTAGGTATTATATACTACATCCACCCTTTTTGCAAATTCTTATGTCAATTAAGATAACTCATCGGATTTACCTGCGTACCATTTATCAATATTTCAAAATGGACATGCGGTCCAGTACTTCTTCCTGTATTACCGCTTAATGCGATCTTAGTTCCTTGTTGTACGGTTTGACCCACTTTTACCAGTACTTTACTCAGGTGGCCATATCTTGTCTGTCTTCCATCCGCATGATTGATATAAACTACATAACCATATCCGGTTGCCCATCCAGCTTTGGTTACTGTACCTGTCGAGGATGCCATGACTGCTGTGCCAACAGGTGTCGACCAATCGATACCCTTGTGAAAAGTTGATGCTCCCCTTGTCGGGGCCTTTCTTCTACCAAAACCAGACGATAATCTTCCACCAGAAATAGGCTTTATATACGTAGGAGGTATCTTTGTCCCACGCTCGACAATCTTTGGAATGGCTTTATAAGTAATTTCTTCTTTTAGAATTTCACGTCCTGTTTCTTTATCATTTCGATATGATATCAATGATATAATATTACGGCGCCCTGCAGAAGGTTCCTGCAACGTCACTTGTTCATTGGTATACCATTGATCATTATCAATATATTGCACATTTTCCTCATAGTCTTCTTCCAAATATATTTCTTCCTTTCGAAAGATAGATAATTCAGGTTCTGGAATGGTAACAATAAGCTCATCACCAACACGAATGGTAGATGTTTCACTCTCCAGGGTAGCATTCATCTCGATCAGACTATCCATTGGTAAATTATTATTCTGGGCGATTTGCGAAAGTGTATCCCCAGCTTGTACTTCATAGATCGTTTCTTTTTCCTGATCTTTCGTAACTTCTTCAATGGCTTGATCCAAAGAAGTCAATTCATCCTCCAACAGATATGCTTCAACAACCTCTACATTATCTCCAAAATCCAGTTCCTTCAAACCAAGATCATAGTCAGCAAAATCTTTTTCCTTTGATGACTCGACCCCCTCGAACATCTTACTCAGCGACGCTTCCGCTCCTGCTTGTTGAAAAATACCGATTTCCTTATTTTCTTTTTCTTCAGATGTGACCATTTGGGCTGTCAATACATTGATCTCTCTTGTCGGATCCAGTACCAGCTCTTCTGAATACTGTCCTGATGTGTCGTAACGATCAATAGCCGCCTGTAATAGAGCATGTACTTCTTCACAGGAGGACAAATTAACCATATATTCATTAATCTTTACTGTATAGGCACGTTTCAAAGTTTCCTTTTCATTCTGCTGAAGAGCAGCGCGCAAATTGTTCCGCACCTTACTCTCAGAATCAATGATACCAAATAGTGCTTCTTTACCATTTAACTGAATATTAGTATCAATGAGCACCAGCTCATTTGAAGTTTTTGCGATCTGCCTTCTGGCATCACGTAAATATCTGTCAAAATCATCTATACTTGCTACTATTCCAATTACAGTTCCGTTGAGAGTAATCTCAAATATATTATTTCCTTCACTCGCGTATTTCATATAAGTTGGCAAAAAGAATGCACTGGCAATGATTGCCAGCACTGATATTTTTATATAAATATAGTTTAATTTTTTATAATACTTTGTAAATTTTCTCATATAATTTCTGTTTCTCAATTTCTTCACTCATCATTATTAGGTAAAACAATATACATTACATTCTATCAGTATTTTTTTTGCTTGTAAAGTAGTTGTTCATTAGCTATGTCTTGGTTATACTAGTAAGTGAAATTCAGGTAAAAACAAAGGAGATGGGTTATGGGAATTATTTTTCATATCGATGTAAATTCAGCTTTCCTAAGTTGGACTGCGATCGAAAATCTAAAAAATGGTGCAACAGAAGATCTGCGCCTAATTCCATCAATTATTGGTGGCGATATGGAAAAACGTCATGGTGTTGTTTTAGCGAAATCTATCCCTGCTAAAAAATATGGCATTCAGACGGGAGAGCCCCTCATGAATGCCCTACGAAAATGCCCTGGGTTATTTGTAGCATCACCCGATCATTCTTTGTATGAAACATACAGCCAAAAACTATTTGCCTATTTAGCGAACATTTGTCCGGATATTGAGCAAGTCAGTATTGATGAATGTTATATGGATTACACACCAATTGCAAATCGATATACAAACCCTTACGAAGCTGCCTGTAACATGAAAGACAATATTTATAGGAAATTTGGCTTTACCGTAAATATAGGAATTTCTGATTGTAAAGTATTGGCAAAGATGGCTTCTGACTTCAAAAAACCAAATCTGGTCCACACTTTGTATCATTCTGAAATCTCCGAAAAATTGTGGCCTCTTCCTATTGCCAATCTCTATATGTGTGGAAAATCGAGCGTTCAATGTCTGCATAATTTGGGTATTATGACTATTGGGGATCTTGCAAATACAGATCTTACCATTTTATTGTCCCATTTAAAAAGCCATGGCAAATTATTATGGGAATATGCAAATGGGCATGATGATTCCACCGTCATTACCGATCTGATAGAATCAAAGGGCATCGGTAATTCTATCACATTACCAAAGGATATCGAAACGGTTAGAGAAGCGTATCTGACTCTTCTGCACCTTGCCGAATCTGTCGCTGCAAGACTTCGTAAACAAGAACGCGCTGCAAGTATGATCAGTATTGAAATAAAATATAGCACTTTTTTATCCGTCTCACATCAGTTAACAATTACAAGCGCAACCAACTCCACTGATTGTATCTATCGGAATGCCTGCAAACTATTTGATGAGATTTGGAATCATGGTCCTATCAGACTTCTTGGTATCCGCACTTCAAAATTAACCGATATCCATGCTCCAATCCAGCTTCATTTATTTGATTATTCGGATCAATCTAATATTTCTAATAAACAAAAGCAACTGGATCAGGTAATTGATACCATTCGCGGCAAATATGGCACCCATTCCATTACTCGGGGCAGTTTACTGCACTCTCACGATTCTTCTAAAGAACATTAGCATTTTCATAAGACAATACTATATTCATGATGAGTGGTTCGTTTTTGTCATTTCTATAAATATGCTCTTGATCAGAGTTAAAACGGATCGCGTGCCCGGTTATTACGTTATATTTATTATTACCTATAAGCAGCGTAAGTTCTCCACTCACGACAGTCACATATTCACTTGATTTTTCACCATGCGAAGCACTTATTAAGGAAGCGCCTGCTTCAAAGCTCCCTTCAAAAACCTCAAATTTTCGTAATTTATCATATGGAAATATAATTTTTATCTTATAATTATTTTCTTTTTCTTTGTAAATAGGGAGCGTATTATAATCGACAATCATAACCGAATCCTCTTTCATATAAAGAAATTCTTCAAAAGGAACCTTGATCCCTTCTACAATTTTAGCGATTGTAGCAACGGTAGGATTGGATTCACCTCTTTCTATTTGCCCCAACATACTTTTACTGACACCTGTACGTTCCGCAAGCATATCCAAACTTAAATTTTTCGATTTGCGGATACGTTTTAAATTTAATGCTATGTTCTTATCCAATTGATTCATTAAAATCATCCCCCTCTTTAACAAATTGCAATAAATACGGTAACTCCTATAGAACGAAAAAAGCACCAAGCTGTCGCTTGATGCTACCTCGTCGTAACGATTCATTCATTTCCTATATCATACTGTGAAATTGACCTTTCGTCAAGTAATTCCGAACCTATCTCATATTGTAACTTTTTATTGAAGTACTTTTTTCTTTTTATTTCTAACGGGCTTCTTTTTCACTGAATACCCAAATTTTCCTATGCTCTTACCAAGTTCATAATACTCTCCATGAGAATAGGCTATTAACCCAGTACTGTTTAAATTAAACTTGTTCTTTTCATCCATATATTGATCATCAACATTTACACTCACGACTTCTGCTATGAACATATCATGGGTACCAAGAGGTTTGATTTCAATTACCCTGCACTCAATATTAACCGGGCTTTCTTCAATCCCCGGAGCCCTTATCACTTTTGATTCTGATACCGTCAGTTTCATTTCATGATACTTATCAATCTCCCTGCCTGATTTCACACCACAATAGTCAGCTGCAAATGTAAGCTTCTTAGTGACAAGATTCATCACAAATTCACCAGTTTCCTTAATGATCTGATAAGAGTAGCGTGTGGGTCTGATGGATATTGATACCATAGCAGGAGTAGAGCATATGGTCCCCGCCCAGGCCACTGTAATAATATTTGGTTTTTCATTCTCCCGTCCGCAACTAACCATAACTGCCGGAACAGGATACAGCATGTTTCCAGGTTTCCACGTTTGTTTTGCCAAGTTAAATCCTCCAACTAGAAAATATTAAGTATCTGCATGACATCAATAGCCATATTTCCAATTACTAATAATAAGGTTGCAAATAATAAGATTGCCAGACCTTTTACTTTTTTTAAAGTGCTATCATTACCCAACTTTAATTCTTCTGTTTGTAGTTTCAGATTGTCCACAACGACTGCCTGCACATTACGATAAACTTTTACATTTTCTTTATGAACGAAGTCTTCCATCTTTGTAGTGATGTCATCCACCATTCCACCTTGCTCATTCCCATTACTTAAGAATGTCTCTAACTGTTGTAATTTTTCTTCTATTATAGAAAGTGTTTCTTCTATATTATTGTCTCTTTTTGTTTCAGTCACTATTTTTTTAATTTGCCCTACACCATGATTCACCAATTCCCTTGTGCTTTCTGTTAACTCTGCATTTTTCAGATTTAACTTTCTCATCTCCTGTAAAATCTCTTCGTATTCCCCCACCTGCTCCTGTAATCTTCTAAGCTCCATTGCTTCAGCTGCTGAATTGGCCTTGATCAGTTCATTCGCATTCCACTTCTGTGCCAACTTATCCATAAAGTTATCCATGATTTTTCCTCCAAACATACTCGCATACCGCTTCCTTTTCATCTATCGATTTCAATTTACCAGTATCTTTATATCCTCTGTAATATAATTGTCTGTCATGTAATTATGGATAGTTTATCATTTTTCTTATTTATTTACAACAAGCATACTTTCTTTCTGTATTCCATACCTGTTACTCGCCCTAATTTTGTGCAATATGTATGATTTTAATTTTAACACTATTCGCATTTTGTAATAATTCACGATATCTTTACATCGTGTTCATAATTTATTCATAATTAATTGCTATACTAAAACCACATCAAACAAGAAACATGTTAATCAGATGTAATTTTAAGATATAGATAAATTTTTTCATAATAGCTCAGGTACCGTAAGGTATCTGGGCACTCCTCATCTATACTGGCTTTTCTCTCTTATTTCACTTGTTTATCTGTTCCTATTTTATTCTCTTTTTACCCTTTGTGCATATTTTTTGTTTACAATATTAATTTATTCTTCATATTTTGTTCACACTTTATACACAATTATGCTTTAAGATTAGTTCTTGTCAGCAGAACATAACAAAATTAAAATATAGCTGATATGGGAATATCCCAAGGAGGAAAAAAATATGAAAAAAAATTTAGTAATGATGATGTTATCAGTTGCAACATGTGCAATGTTATTAGTTGGATGTGGTGCTAAAACAACAGAAGAAGTTGCTACTACAGAAGCAGTAGTTACTGAAGAAGTTGCTACTACAGAAGAAGCTACTACAGAAGAAGCTACTACTGAAATCACTACAGAAGAAGCTACTACAGAAGAAGCTACTACAGAAGAAGCTACTACTGAAGAAGCTACTACAGCAGAAGCTACTACAGAAGAAGCTACTACTGTTGCTGAATAATTAATAAGACAAAAGACCGTATCACTGTTTTCAGTGTTACGGTCTTTTTTTTAATTTCTAACATACAAATTGATACGGTCAGTTATCATTATCTGCAATACTTTTTATTCTTTCGTTAAGGGAAAGCATCCTGGCATCTAATTCGGATACCATTTTTGCACATTCAATCAGCTCTTCCTTAATTTCTTCCGGGGCATTTCCTTCGAATTTATAGTGAATCTTATGTTCGAGGCTTGCCCAAAAATCCATTGCAACCGTTCTGATCTGCACCTCCACTTTTGCGTCTACGATACGATCCGATAAAAAGATCGGTACCGTCACTAGCATGTGGTAGCTCTTATAACCACTCTGTTTTGGATTCTCAATATAATCTTTAATGGAAATGACTTTAATGTCATCTTGCTTGGCAATCATCTCCGCTATTCTATAAATGTCAGATGTAAAAGAACAGATGACACGAATCCCTGCGATATCATTGATATATTTAACCATGTTAGAAATGGTAGATTCGTATCCATTTTTTTTTAATTTTTTTACAATACTTTCTGGCGTCTTTAATCGTGATTTGATATGTTCAATCGGATTATATCTATGTACATGTTGAAATTCGTCGTTTAGTATCTCTAATTTTGTTCCTATCTCCTTCAGAGCTGAATTATATATTAATGTAACTTCCTTCCAGCTATCCACTTCCGTACCTTGTCTTGGTTCAAATTCCATAATTTCCTGTCGCCTTATTCCTTTCAGTGCATGCATCAATAAAACAATATTAAAATTCTCACAGACTCTGTTTTATCTTTATGTAGTATAACATATTTATCAAAAAATGTACAATTTACGTTCTATTTTTAATAAATATTTCACAAAATTATTAAAATAATAAATCGAAAAATATACTTTCATATTTTTGTTTTTCTTGATTCTTTTTTCTATCTATAGTACATTATGTACAGAAATATAGGATGTGAATATTAATAAAGGAAGTAACACGTTAAGGAATACCAGTAAAAAATAGAAGAAGGGACTATCATATTAATGTTTCGATTATGGGCAAAAGAATTTAAAGATAATCATTTAATAAAGGATATTGTAATATGCAATGATAATGACGACTCCAGAACACACAAGATCTTTCATGCACTCGAATCCATCTGCTATGAATTTGATCTTAGCAAACCTATATGGCTTGATGCTACGATCCGTGAGTTCAAACAGCATAGTAAAACCCGTTTTACAAAAGATAATTTTGTTGAAGAAATTGATTTTGATTATTTGGAAATACAAGTCATTGAAGAGGATTAAAGCTTCAATGGCTTTTTTTATATTGGGTCGATATAAAATTCCAATTAAATAATGCATAAAAACAATTGACACCATTCATAATAAATAGTAGTATAATTAACATATAGTTTACAATACTACATGTTGCATTATTGTTTTCTACATGATGCAATTTCATTATGTTAAGGAGGAGTCACTTATGCAAATAACAATTCGGGAACCAGGTAGCGCGATTACTCATTTTATTGGTATGATGCTTGCTTTAATCGCTTCTACACCATTGCTGGTAAAAGCTGCGAGTACAATGAACCATGTGACCATTGTTGCCATGACGGTTTTTATACTTAGTATGATTTTATTATACGGAGCAAGTGCAATGTATCATAGCGTTAATGTTTCTGGTAAGATACTAAAAATTTTTCGTAAAATAGATCATATGATGATTTTCATACTGATCGCTGGTTCCTATACACCTGTTTGTATGGTTGTTTTGGGAGGCAATTTAGGATATACGATGCTTGCTATTGTGTGGGGAATCGCGATTACCGGCATGACGATCAAAGCCTTTTGGATCACTTGCCCCAAATGGTTTTCTTCTATTATTTATATCGCCATGGGATGGGTGTGTGTCTTTGTATTCGGACGACTGTTTCACACATTATCACGTCCTGCTTTTATCTGGTTGTTAGCTGGTGGTATCATTTATACAATTGGTGGCATCATCTATGCACTGAAGCTTCCTCTCTTCAACTCAAAACATGTAAACTTTGGTTCTCATGAAGTATTCCATTTATTTGTAATGGGAGGCAGTATCTGTCACTTCATCTTTATGTACCAATACGTAATTACAATGTAGCACAACATAGAAAAGGATGGTATGCGCTCACTTCTTCCCGCATACCATCCTTTGTAATTTCTATACAGATTAATCCTCATATCCATTTGGATTGTTAGACTGCCATCTCCAGGAATCTTCACACATCTCTCTAATTCCTCTTTCTGCAACCCAGCCCAATTCATTTTTAGCTTTTTCGGCATCGGAATAGCAAATAGCAATATCACCCGCACGTCTTGGTTTTATCTCATATGAAATACGAGTGCCAGATGCCTCCTCAAAATTCTTAATCATATCTAGTACACTATAGCCATGGCCTGTACCCAGATTGTATATCTTTAAACCACATTTATCTTTTATTTTTGCCAATGCTTTGACATGACCCATTGCAAGATCTACTACATGAATATAGTCTCTCACTCCCGTACCATCCGGCGTTTCATAATCATCTCCAAATACACCCAGGCTTTTCAGCTTACCGACTGCGACCTGTGTTATATATGGCATCAGGTTATTAGGAATTCCATTCGGATTTTCTCCAATCGTACCACTCTTATGCGCACCGATTGGATTAAAGTATCGTAGTAATATAACATTCCATTCTGGATCTGCCTTTTGAATATCAATTAGGATCTGCTCTAACATACTCTTCGTATGACCATATGGGTTGGTGATCTCACCCTTTGGACATTCTTCCGTAATTGGAATAAAAGCCGGATTTCCATATACCGTCGCTGACGATGAAAAAATAATATTCTTAACACCAAATTTTCTCATGACATCTACTAAAATCAAGGTACCAGATATATTATTGTAGTAATACTCCCATGGTTTTGCGACAGACTCACCGACTGCTTTGAGCCCTGCAAAATTTATGCAAGAATCAATAGACTCCTTTTCAAAAACTTCTTCCAATGCATCTCTATCCAGTAAATCCACTTTATAGAATTTCACTTTTTTTCCTGTTATTGCTTCCACTCTCTTAAGTGAAGTCATGGATGAATTAGAAAGATTATCAACGACCACCACCTCAAATCCTGCATTCTGTAATTCTACTACGGTATGGCTTCCGATATATCCAGCGCCCCCTGCTACTAAAATTGCCATTCTGTTTCCTCCTTTGAACTATGCCGATTGTCGAAAGTTTAAACCCAAAATCCGAGCTCTTACCAGAGCTTTTCCGGATAAACCCCTTCTGCCTTTAATTTCTTCACAGATTCAACTACAAAGGGTTTGTCTTCTTTATAAGTAACACCAAACCATTTATCTTTGGAAGACAGAACTTTAACAGTAGCCTTCTCTTCTTTTAGAAGTTTATCTACTTCAATCGGTAAAAAGCATTCTGATTTTAAAGGATTTTTATCAACTTCTGTTCGAAAGAATCTGTTTACAGCTAATTCCAACTCGCCCAATATACTTGGTGTAAATCCCCACATATTCATGGAAACAGGCGTATTCAGTTCAATTGGTATGAAATTCGTTCCATCCTCTGTATAAACAGCACCGTCTCCCCTTTTCTCAATCTGGGTTCTCTCAGCGATTGTGACAAGATACCCGTCATTATCCGTTACACAGCATCCCCTTGCAACAGATCCGTTTTCAGTCAAAGTGTTGCCTAGTTCATATCCTACCATTGCATAACGATATTTGTCATCATCCTGGTGGGTGGTCAAGAAATCAAATAATGTCTGGAAAGCACTTTTTCCATAATAGTCATCTGCATTGATCACCGCAAATGGCTCCTTAATAGCATCTTTACAACAGAGAATTGCATGTGCCGTTCCCCATGGCTTTACTCTTCCCTCTGGAATTGTGAAATCATCTGGTACTTTGGCAAGATCCTGGTACACATACTCAACTTCCATATATTTACTCACTGCATCCCCGATGCAAGTCCTAAAATCCTGCTCATTTTCTTTTTTAATAATGAAGATAACCTTTTGGAAGCCAGCTCTCATCGCATCATAAATCGAAAAATCTATGATTTTGTTGCCCTGCTCATCCACGGGATCAATTTGCTTAAGTCCTCCATATCGACTTCCCATTCCGGCTGCTAATATTACTAATACTGGTTTTTTCACTTTTTTCCCTCCTGGTTTAGTTTACCTATTATATTAGGTGAAAACAATTGTTTCATGTTAGTTTCACCATTCTTTTTGTTAGTTTGGCATCCTTTTTATTATAAGAGCTATATTAATAAAACGCAATGCTATTTGTCCTTTTTCCGTATTCCCATTCTTTCTTTATTATGAACAAGTCCTTAATAATTCTTCCGCTTTATCCGTTCTTCCGACTATTTCCATATCTTGTGCTATATGGCTCAGTGTATCTTTGATATCCTGATCATTTTTACATAGTAACATCGCAGCTATCTTAATGGCTTGTGAAGATACCTTATGCTCCACCAAATAAACAGCATCTTCCTTGCACGACTTTTTGAATTTATAACGTTCTACAATATCATTCAATCTTCTAGTATGCAAGATTAATGCATGAAATTCATTACTCTCATCCAATATACTCGTTTTTTTATCCGCATACTCCATATCACTGGTTGCGATCACCTGCATTGCCAATTTGAGCTCTCCATTTATGTCCGAAGCTTCCATCAACACATCCGGTCTTTTCTTAAGAGATTCGCTAAAATAATGTTTGGCTCCCTGTATGTCCTTTTTCTCAAAATAGCTGGCAAGTACATGCTTCATCTCTATTGTTTCAATCTTTTCACAAATCATTCCCACTTTACATTCGTAGGGCCGTAATCCCTTTGCCTTTACCCATACCAGTAATAGAATTTCTGAGATAAATCCAAATACTCTTTTATGATAATCATCATAGGAATCTATATTAATTCTCTTTTGCACTTCAAAGAAAATAGAAAAGAGCCATGAGGCATATTCATCAAAAAGCACTTTTGATGTCACGCAGATATTCCCGAAGTAAGTTTCATTTGAATGAACTGTCTTATCATATACTTCATAATACTCCGGATATTTTTCCCTAATTACTTCACCGGTCGCTATCAGATCTTTTATCTGATGATTGGCTGCATATCCGTCATAATAATCACAATTTAACTTCAGGCGTTTCGTGGTAATGATATCGTATTTTTTCAGAATATCCAGATATTCCGCTTCCGTAAACGTTCTGTTATCCTCATTAACAAGATAACGCCTATAGTGACAGACACCTACATAGGCGCACTCCTTATAATTTTTCCATATCCAATAAACTCCTGTTAACTCACTAAAATAGCAATTTAAATCCGATATATGATCCCCCGTATCGTCCCCTAAATATCCAAGGTCTATACCAGTTGCTCTTCCTACCTGCAATGGTATATACATAGGATCTTTCGGCGGATCAAACTTCTTATGTGCCATTGTAAATATTTTTATTGACATCGTCTCTCCTTATGACATCTTTCCCTCTATTTCTTCATAAAACTTCGCTATATGAAGTCCATCCACCAACGCATGATGGCAAAGAATGGATAGCGGAATCATTATTTTATCATTCTCTTTGAAATATTTTCCCCAAGTAATTCTGGGATTACTATCTGCCGGACGTGGGACTGGTTGTACCAAAGAAGTATAAGAAAACCACGGTGTAGACGATAGAAACAGTAAAGATAACGGCTCTTGCTCTTCTATTGTCCCAATACGTTTTGATTTCTCTTGTTCCTCTATTGCATATGGCAGAAATTCATCCAGTTGCATCCGGCTGTCCAAACAACAATAAGAATAGGTACCGTTTTCCAGAGCGACTGTATGAGATGTCTTGCACCATGAATATTCCAAAATTTCATCCTTTCGAATTCTCTGTCTTAATTCCGGTACTGCATTGGCTGCATTTGCAATATGATAAAGGAATGTCAAGAAGAAGGGCTGGTCTTTTTCTTTTATTCTGTTTAAAAATTCTGTAATATCCACCTTGACGGTTACTCCAACATAAGGATATTCCATATCTTTAAAATATTGAAAATGCGCACGTCTTGCATACGTATCCTTATCTATTTTTTTCACTTCCGACATTTCTTTCTCCCCTCACTCACCTAATCTTTACCATAATATGTTCTGATTTTTTATTGTACCATATTTCTTTCCAATATAAAACAGAGCTTTACAGGGCAGATGTAATCATCTGCCTTGTGTAGCTCCGCTTTTTATAGCTCTTTTATCATTTTCAGCACATCTCAATAACGCCTTTTACAATATCCGCTTTGTTCTTTAAACAGGAATCCATTGCGTTTTTTATATCATCCAGCTTAAAAGAATTGGTTACGATCTTCTTAATATCAATTTTTCCACTGGAAACAGCTTCAATGGCCATCGGATAGATGTTTCTGTAACGGAATACGGTCTTAAAAGTCAGCTCTTTATCTAATGCCATTCCGATTGGCAAGGTCACCTCTCCACTTGCACTATAACCTACCAATACAATGGAAGAACCTTTTTTCGCCATACGAATCAGTTGTGTGGCAGTAATCTGCGTTCCCGCTGTTTCAATGCCGAGATCACAACCCTTTCCTTCTGTCAAGTCCATGATACTTTTTACAGCATCCGTATCTTTTCCATTTATGATTCCATCTGCCCCAATTTCCAATGCTTTTTCGAGTCGTTTTTCCACAACATCTATTACATATACTTTTGATACACCCATTGCCTTCAGTGCCAGCACTGTGACTAGTCCAATACAACCTGCTCCAGTCACCACTGCGGTCTGACCAATATGGGCATTTCCCTGCATTGCCGCATGCAGACCGACTGCTAACGGTTCCATCAGGGCACCTTCCAAAGTGCTCATAGTAGAAGGAAGTTTAAAACAGAGCGAGGCTTCGTGCGCTACATATTCTTGAAATACGCCATCTACCGGTGGTGTTGCAAAGAAAATGACATCGTTACATAAATTGTATTTACCCGCTTTGCAGAATTCACATTCTCCGCATGTCTTTCCAGGTTCCATTGCCACTTTATCACCAACTTTAAGACTCGTTACTTCTTTTCCTACTTCCACTACTGTTCCACCCGCTTCATGGCCTAATACAAAAGGTGGCTCTACCATAAAATTCCCAATTCTTCCGGATTCATAATAATGCAAATCAGATCCACATATTCCCACATTTTCCACTTTTACAAGTACTTCATTGTCCGCAGGTATTGGGATCGGTCTTTGTTGAATTTCTACCTGCATGATATCAGTCATGACAGCTGTTTTCATTGTGCCTTCCACAAAATCACCTCTCTTTTAGTTATTATTTAAAATCAGACCTCTTGATTTATACATCTCCACATATTCAGGAGCATTCTCTTTTGTAATCAAAGGTGCATCGATATCCGTATCGATCTGAGTCTCTTCTCCTGTTAATAATTTGTGTACGGTTTCCATATTCAAAGCAGCTAGATCAATAGCTGATTGTAGACACGTTGAAGTCATGGTTCCTTCCTGGATCAACAGACAAGCTTCTGCTGTACCATCCACCCCATAGGATAGTATATCTTTAAATTCTTCTTTTCCAGCAACTACTTCGAGGGCGCCTGCAGCCATATTATCATTCATGGATATGATTGCATCGATCTTACCATTAGAGGTAACCCAGTCTTCCATATATTGCACTGCTTCATCCTTGTTCCAGTTAGCGATCTGTTCGCCCACGATTTCTACATCTGTACGTTTATCAAAAAATTCTGCCTGCCATGCTTTTCTTCTTTCATCCGCATGGAAGTTTCCAGAAGGTCCATTTAGAACTACCACTTTAGCATTTTCAGGTATCTGCTCCAATGCTGCTTTTGCGTTTACCGCTGCTTGTGCATAAGGATCAGCATCCACGGAAGACGCCCCTTCAATGCCATCGATACGAGCATTTGTGGTAATAGCAATGATACCGCTCTCAACGATCTTAACAACATAAGGTCTTTGTGCTTCCCCATTATTAGGCTGTACGATGATGGCATCATACCCATTGGTGATGGCATTCTCAATTGCTGCGTTCTCTTTTTCATCATCTGCCTGCCCATCAAAAACATCTAATGTAATATCTGGATATTCCTCAGCGGCAGCCATCATTTCATTTGCCAGCCAGGCTGCAAAGGAATCGGATTGTGCTCTTGCTATATAAGCCACACGATATTCTTTTTCATCCTCTGTCTTTGCAGTCTCCACTTCCTCGTTTGCTGTCTCTTCCTTGGAGGTATCTGTATTGACTGTTTCTGTTTTTCCAGAGTTTCCACAACCTGTCAATAACGTTGCCATCAGTGCTGTCCCCACTAAGATACTGATTACTTTCTTTTTCATACTTGTTAACCTTCCCTTCACATTTTTTGCTTTTTGCCTTCTATGTAAATAATTTTAAATAAATTATTACATTTAAGAATTACTCTTCTTTGTTTCATCGACTAAAATTAATTTGGTCTTCTTTTTCGATTTCGACTGGATATCCCAGATAACGGCTACCGCAATTATGACTCCTTTTACAATCTGTTGTATATAGGAATCCACTCCTGTCAGATTCATGATATTATTCAGGCAACCGATAATAAAGGCTCCTGCCAGTGTGCCCATCGTGGTCCCCACTCCTCCGGAAAAGCTGGTTCCACCTACAATGGCGGCGGTCAATCCTTCCATTTCATACCCAACTGCGCCATTGGGAAGACCTGCGTTGACACGTGACATAAACAGAACCCCTGCTATCCCCACTAACACGCCATTCATGATAAATACAAGGTACTTATTCTTCATGACAGGAATTCCCGATGCTATAGAGGCCTCCTCATTTCCACCAATTGCGTATAAAGAACGTCCAAATCTTGTATGCTTTAACAAATACCAGATAGCGATCGTAATAATCACCGTTATTAGGATCGATATTGGAATTGGTCCCCATGATCCCTGTCCGAATATCACATATCTGTCTAACTGAAGAATATTTTGACCTTTGGTAAAAAAGAGAGCGATTCCCCTTGCCACCATTTGCATCGCCAAAGTTGCAATAAAAGGAGGAGTCTTAAAATTAGTAACCATCAAAGCATTGACCAGATTGCATACAACAGCCACCAATATAGCCACTATAAATGCAAGCAATAAGGAATCCGTCGATTTATAGGTACTTACGGAAAAAACACCGGAAAGAGCAAGCACTGCGCCAGAAGAAAGATCCAGCATTCCGCTTATGATCAAAAGCATCTCACCATATGCCAAAATGGTTCCAACCGCTAGCTGCTTCATAATATTCGTAATATTATTAAAAGATAGAAAATTCTTATTCAGAAAACTACAGACAATTGTCATTGCCAATAGCACAACGAAAATGGAGTATTTTTCCATGATCTGATTATTTTTAGTTAATTTTGTTCTCATCTTATCGTCTCCTGTTTTATTTTGTGGCAAACTTCATGATTGCTTCCTGACTGAATTCTTTTTTGGATAATTCTCCTGCAATCTTTCCCTGATTCATAATGTAAATTCGATCACACATGCCGATCAGTTCCGGCAATTCGGAAGATACCATGATAACCGCTCTGTTTTGTTTAGCCAAATCGGACATAAGCTTATAAATTTCAAATTTTGCACCAACATCGATTCCTCTTGTTGGTTCATCCATAATTAAAACATCCGGATCTCTGAGCATCCATTTTGCCAAAAGTACTTTTTGCTGATTTCCTCCACTTAAGGATTGAATGGATGTCTGTAACGTAGGCGTTTTCACATGCATTTTTTCAAAATACGAGGATACCAGTTCTCTTTCTTTCGCTTCATGGGTATACCCACCATATATTATTTTTTCTAAACTGGAAATACTTGCATTTTCCATGACACTACGAATAGGAATAATCCCATATCTTCTTCTGTCCTCTGACAACATAACCATCTTATTACGGATACTATCCCGTACATTCCGTATCGTTACAGGCTTATCCCTCAGCTTTATTTCCCCTTCCTCATACTCATCCAGACCAAATAGCGCCCTCATCACTTCCGTTCTTCCTGCACCGACAAGACCTGCAAAGCCTATGATTTCTCCTTCTCTAATGTAAAAATTGATATTCTGAAAGGATCCCTTACTGGAGAAGCCGGATACTTCCAACATTTTTTTACCAATAGATACTTCTTCTTTGGGATAGATCTGATCCATTTTCCTGCCTACCATAAGAGATATAACGGTATCCATATCCACTTCATTTGCAGGATGACTTTCGATTACGCTGCCATCTCGTAGAACGGTAATATCATCTGCTATCTGAAACACTTCATCCAGCTTATGAGATATGTAGACAATACTCACGCCATTTTTCTTTAAGACTTTGATCTTTTCAAATAACATCTCTACTTCTCGTTGCGTAATTGCTGAAGTTGGTTCATCCATGACTATGATCTGCGCGTTATTGGAAATCGCTTTGATGATTTCCAACATTTGTATATCCGAGACCGTCAGCGTCTTTAATTTTTGATCAGGTCTATACGGAAGTCCTTCTGCTTTCAGAAAATCCAAAGTCTGCTTTCTTAATAATTTCCAGTCCACATTTCCAAATTTTGTGACTGGTAGTCTTCCCAAAAACAAATTCTCTTCAATTGACATTTCAGGAACATAGTTTAATTCTTGTGCAATCATTGCAATACCTAATTGCATTGCCTGAATCGGATTCTGTATTTTAACAGGTTTTTCATCGATAAAGATCTGCCCTGCATCCGGTTTGTAGATGCCATTTATGATCTTCATTAAGGTTGATTTTCCTGCTCCATTTTCGCCACATAAAGCGTGTACGGTTCCTTTTCTGACAGAAAATTCGATACCATCCAGTGCTTTAACACCAGGAAATGATTTTTCGATTCCCTTGACACTTAATTTCATCTCCGCTTTCATTGTTCTCCCTTCCGTCTTTCCTCACCGATACCTTTTTTCTTTCTGTGAATACAATATAGCAAAAAAAGAATCTCTCAATAAGAAAGATTCCTTCTGACTTTTTGCACTATTTTGCAATTATTTATACTTCTTTTATTATTTTGTAAAATCTAGTGATTTTTTTGTTTTATCTTGCTCTGTATTCTGTCACTGTCATACCCGTATACTTTTTAAAAGTTTTACTAAAGTATTGTTGATCATTAAAACCGACCTCTTCATAAATCTGATTTACCGTAATTTGGGGATTCTTTAATAAATCGATTGCCTTATCGATTCTAACTTTGTTGATATATGATGTAAAATTAATCGCCTTCTCTTTTTTGAACAAATAAGAAAAATAATATTTAGAAATTCCTACATATCCTGCCACATCTTCCAGTAAGAGCTTGTCCTTATAATTATCTTCTATATAATGTACTGCTTTCTCTATTAGAAAATGCGAATTATCTGCCCCATAATCTAAGAAAGAATTACGCATGGAACAAAGATAAGTTTCCACGATCTCCATCATTTCAAAAAAATCTTCAACCTGCATAATCTCTTGTTGTATTTTTAGATTCTCTGCTCTTTTTCCAAGATAATTTTCAAAATATTTATTCATATCGCTGATGAATTGAGCCATTAGATATTTCATGTCAAAAGATGAGGTTTTTGCATTCAAAAATTCTTTTTTCATTCCCTGTAATCTTTCACAGATGCTGTTTTCATCATTTTTTTCTATATCCCTACCTATTTCTTTTACTAAGTCATGGCTGTATTTCTGCTCCTGTTTTTGTTTCCTCTCCTCATAATCAAGGTGACCTCCCTTTTCCACATAAAATAATAAATCTGCAGCTCGAAAAAGCCATTCTACCTGTGTCCTCATTTGTTCTATACTATTCATAATCGGCGTACTGGCACTTTTGACTTCGATATTTAAGTATTGCTTCAATGATTTCTTAAGCGATACGATTTCGTTTTTTAATTGCATTTCTCCTAACTCACCTGCCATTAAAAAAAGGGTGATCGTTTTTCCGAACGGCTTCGCAAAACAGATGTAATTTTTATCGTTGAACTTGTTCCATACCAGCTCCATACATGCCGATATTATATTGCTAATATTCTCTTTGGTATATGTCCGGTCATTGAGACTTGTTTTAAAATCAAACTGAATCAAGCAATACCGATGAGCATTCCACTGCAATTGGTTTTTTGTGAAATGATCATGAATCGTATCAATGGATTTTCGTTCGTCCAAAAGCAGGGCAAGTAAATACTCCTGCTGCTTGCGTTTGTTGATCTCTTTATTTTCATGTTCCGATTGTATGTAATTACTTTTCTTATCCAAATTCTCCCTGATATTCTTCATGATATCGCAAATTTCCTGTTGTTCCATTTCTACCTTTAGAATATAATTACTTACTTTGTATTTCAATGCTTCTCTCGCATAATGAAAGTCATCATAGCAAGTGAGGATGATTACTTCTGTATCCGGATTGTTTTCTTTGATCTTTCCTGTGAGCCATATTCCATCCTTTTTAGGCATCTTAATATCCGTGATGACCACATGTGGCTTTAATGCCAGATATTTCTCGTACGCTGCTTCTCCATTACTGGCCTCTGCGATAATTTCAAAACCGGCCTCGTTCCAATCCATGATAGAACGGATGCCGATTCTTACCAGCATTTCATCATCGACTACCATTACTTTATACATGTTCCTCCCCCTTCCGTTTTGATGGGTATTGGTATGATCACTTTGGTCCCCTTCTCTTTTTCAGAAATGATCTGAATCTGGTAATCGTCCCCAAAATATAATTTTACCCGTTGATTCACATTATTTAACCCTACTGTACTAAATCGATCCATATCTTTTTCATCCTTTAAGATATTACTTAATACATCCTCCTCCATTCCTGGTCCATTATCCTCTACGATGATGAGAAACCTATCTTCCAATCTTCGTGAATGAATGCGTATGAGCAAAGTCTCTCCCCGATCTTCCAGTTCCCCTGCGCAATAGATCAATGCATTTTCTACAATCGGCTGCAAAATGAGCTTTGGTATATATTGTTCCTCTGCCTCATTCTGTATTTCATATCGGATTTCAAATTGTTGATTAAAACGAAGTCTCTGGATCAATAAATAATTCTCCACATAACTGATTTCATCCTTAACTTTGATCATACTTTTCCCCATATTAATACTAACCCTTAAAAGTTTGACCAAAGCCACCACGGCATCGCTGATATTGTCTTCCCCCTTCATCTTAGCCATTAAGCGGATCGTATTTAATGTATTATATAAAAAATGAGGATTGATCTGGGCATGAAGCACTTCCAGCTCCATTTCATTTTTATTACGTTCTGATTTTACCATCTCATCCACCAAATGTCTGATCCTTTGCACCATATGATTAAAACTATTTCCAAGCTCACACATTTCTTTATTTGTCTGAATATCTACGGTAACATTTAAATTTCCTGCTTCTACCTCAGCCATCTGTCCAATCATTTTAGAAATTGGTCTTGTAAGCATTTTGGAGTACACAAAAGAAACAAGAAACATAACGATTCCGACCATAAAAGCACCTATGAGCACCATGTCCTGTATCTTATTAATCTCGGCGTACAGTATTTTTTTGGGAACTGTTTTAATAATACGCCAGTCATTCTGACTTAAACTGGAATAAATGGCAACGTAAGGAACCCCTTCTTCTTCATACTCTACATAACCCGTATGTTTACTATAAAAAATAGAATTTAAATACGCGTGCTCCGATTTTGATATGAATTCGAATCCTTTCTCCCGATTACTTATCACATTGCCCTCTTCATCACAGATAAAAACTTGTGTTCCCGGTTCCATCAAGGTACTGTAGAACTGCCTGAGTACATACTCATCAATCGCTACGTTCATGTATCCCAACTCTTTCAGGGAATTCACATCGATCATTTTTCTGCCTAAGGTAAAATAACTTTTATCCAGCTTTCCTGTTAGAATTTGTACTGTTTGCTTTCTGGTTGGAAACCATACAATTTCACCAGAGGTGAACTCTAATTCCTTTTTAATAAAACGGTCTTCGCCACCTACGATATTACTGCCGACATATTGATATCCATTTTCAGATTCGACATAGATTCCTTCCACATAAAAGCTTGATACATAGAAACTCTTTAGTTTTTCTAGAAAATCCTCTCCTTGGTTATTTTTCAAAGCATCCATCGTATCATGATTAGTAAGTATAGAATTGGTAATGTTTGTAATATCTTCTAATAAATAATCGATATTATAAGCAGCTATCCTGACGGATTGTTGTGCTGACTCACTGTATTTTTGAATGATAATTCCCTTTACACTGTGAAACAGTAAAATTACAAAAAGTATTGGGATAATAATACAGACAGACATCATGATCAGTAATTGATGTTGCAGTGTTTTTCCTTTAAATGTCTTATTCTCAATTCTCATTTCACTCCCTTATTATCTTATCCCAATCATTTTTCATGTTCCGCGCTGTCGTTTCCACATCTACATTTTCATGAATCATTTGATATAAATGATTCACCAGGATTTCTTCGAATTCGTAATTTTTGCCCATTTTAGGTCTGTAATACGCATAATTCTTTTTTAAAGATCGAATTGCGGCAGAAGACTGCGGAAGTTGAAACATATATTTTGCTTCTATCAGTCTGATCAGGCTTGTCCTAGTAGGTAAATTTCCTCCCTCTTCTCCCAGAAAAGTCGCTAATTGTACTTGTGGAGAGGTCGCCCACACAATAAACATCCACGCTGCCAGCTTTTCACGTTCTCCGGCATAGGAATTGATCCCAATTCCGGATCCCCCATAGATACAAGCGCTTCTCGTGTCTCCCTTGGGGAGGATTCCATACCCCACTTTTCCGGCTACCGCTGAATCTTTCTTACTCTCAATCGCTGCTGCATTTTCATCCCAATTGATCATCATGGCTACGTCACCCTGTTTAAAGGCCTCGGTTACCTGCGTCCAGTTGAATCCCGTTTCAGATGGCGCCAGTTTGGTGTACTCCTTATAAACAGACAATGCTTTTTGAAATTCTTTTGAATCCGCCTGTAGATTTTTTGCTGCATCCACCCCATACAAATGGGCATCTCTTTCTTTAAAAAAGCTCCCCCCATAAGCGCTCAAAAAATTAGAGAATTCAGTATAGATAGAATTATGCTTTGCCGACATATTAAGGCTGCTGTACTTTATCTCTGATTTTGGAACGTTATTGGCAATCCACTCTGCTGTCTGCAGATACTGTTCCCATGTAAATGATACCGTTCCGGGCTGTGGTATAAAACCCAATTCTTGTTTCATCTCTTCTCCGTATTTTTGAAAGATATCTTTCCTAAAAAAAAGAATCATACTGGTAGAGTCAAATGGTATCGCACATAATTTTTGGTTTGTCTTAAAAAAAGAGCAGATATAGGTATGCTCTTTCTGGAAGCTGGCAAGACCACCCACAATATGCGGTAAACGATCATTATTTTCATAGAGATAAAGATTTTCCAAACTATCTGAAAATCGGTCCAGTGTCTGATAGGGATCTACATAGATCAAATCGTACTGAGCCGTCTTGGAAATGAAATCCATATTTATTTTTTCCACTAAGGTATTAAAATCCACGCATTTGATATTGACTTCTATCCCTGTAGCATTGGTAAATTTTTCTACTTCCTTGGATAAAATATTAGCATTGATGTTATCCTCCAACAGAAAATTTAGAACTGTCCCGTCGCATTGTTTCCAATCAAAATCTGAAGGTGCTGTTATATTTCCAAATGCATTTCTTTCTTCTTCAAAATAGGCCACTTTATCTGCAATAATGGGCTGAGGCGCTGTTATAAAAACCAAGCTGTCACCAGTCAAACATCCTATTACTATCATGCATAATATCGCAAGTAGACTTTTTCTTTTTAATATTTTCACATAATGTCCTCCATTATTTAATTAATCATATACAAATTGCAATTATTTATTTTACAAAATACCATTAATTTTGTAAATATATACAATTTACAAGACTTTTATGTCAATTATATGATTATTTTTACGAACTTACAACCTTAAGTTCATTTTCCATTTTAAAGGACTTCTATAAGAATTTCCTGATTACGAATGGAAAATAACTGTGATACAATACATAATAATCAAATAAAACAACGTGGTAATACTGCCGCAGATAGGAGTCTATGAAACAGAAACAAATGTCAGAATCTATATTTATTGTAATTTTATTAGCGTTATCAGGTGGATTTATGGATGCTTATTCCTATCTATACCGTGGACATGTATTTGCAAATGCACAGACGGGTAATATCTTATTAATGGGCATCTATATTGCAAAGGGCAGTTATATAAATGCACTGCAATACGCATTCCCCGTGTTCGCATTTACCGTTGGTATTGCAATTGCAGACTTCACAAGGCTGAAATTGAAAGAAAGAAAAGGATTGCATTGGAGACAGTTAACTATCTTTTTGGAAGCGATCGTATTACTTTTTGTTAGTTTCCTCCCCCAGAGTGAAAACTTGCTGGCAAACAGTATGACTTCTTTTGCCTGTGGGATTCAGGTAGAAACATTTCGTAAAATAAATGGCTATGGGATTGCTACTACTATGTGCATTGGTAATTTGCGTACGGCAACACAATCATTGATGGAATTTTTTCACTCACACAAGAAGGAAGAAGGAAAAAAAGGCTTATTATTTTATGGTGTTATTTTATTTTTTGTATTAGGAGCAATTCTTGGGAATTTCAGTGTGGAAATCTGGCAGGAACGGGCCATTATTGTGTGTGATTTATTTTTACTATTTGGATTTTTATTGATGTTCCTGGATTTGGAAAAAAAAGAAATGGGCTTGTAAAAGATTTGTAGAAAATTGTCTGAATTAAATACCTGTTTCCCCTTTTATAAAATTAACAAATATAGTATAATTTAATTGTTTTACACATGTCAGTATATTAATATTCTGTCAGAAAACTATAACAAAGGGGTAGAATTGTATGGAAAGAACGCTCGTGATCATCAAACCTGAGGCAGTAAAGAAAAAGTTAGTCGGAAAGATTATTTCTATTTATGAAGATAACCGCCTGGAAATCATTCATGCGCACAGAGTTCTGGCTACAAGGGAAGTGTTGGAAAAACATTATGAAGATTTGAAAGTAAAAGATTTTTTTAAGGATGTGATTGACTATATGTCTTCTTCTGAAGTCGTGGTCTTAGTTCTGGAAGGAGAAAATGTTGTCAATATCGTAAGAGAGATCAACGGTGCTACAAATCCTGCAAAAACAAGACCTGGAACCATCCGTTATATGTATGGCACTGATGTGCAGGAAAATGCGGTGCATGGCTCCGAATCTGTCGAAGTGGCGAACCGGGAAATTGAAATCTGGAGAGACTTGATTCGCTATGAAGGTTAAATAAAATTTTATGTTCATCCTCACAATCTGCGTATTGTAGATTGTGAGGATGTTTTTTCCCTGGATCAGGAAATTAATATGTTTTTAACACAATAATCAAAAGGTCCGATCTAAGACCCGTGCCAATAAATGAAGTCCGTCAATCACAGTCTTTCTCTCTTTTGGTGTCAGTAACATAAATGCTTTGATTTCAGTTGCCTTCAATTCTTCCATGAATGTTCTTGCATATACTTCTCCTTCCGGAGTCAGGGTGATGAAACGGTTTCTTTTATCGGTCTTATTCACTTCTCTTTTTATCAATTTTTGCTTTTCCAAGCTGCTTAGAATTTGAGATACCGTCTGTTTCTTGTACGAGGTATGATCACAAATTAAAGTCTGTGTACATGCCGCTTCCGAATTAAGTATTTCATATAAAACAAAAAGAGTTTTTTGTGAAATATTATGCTTTTTTGCCCATATATAATATATTTTATTGATTTCAAACCAATCATCATAATATTTTCTAATTAAATCGGTTATTTCCTCTTGCATATCGTAATCCTCTTTATCATGGATGTAAGTTCCTAATTCAAACTGATACAACTGAATATTTTTTTATAGGAACTATTTTAATCTAGCATTTTTACCTATGTTTGTCAAAAATAATTAATTAGGCTTCTTAATTTTCTGAAATCCAGGAATGGACTAGATCTTCATTTTTTTCCATCCATTCTTTTGCTGCCACTTCCGGTTCTTCCTTGCTATCAGAAATCGCTCCCATTAAATCCCCTAACTGTTGGCTATCCAGAAAGAACTTTTCTAAGAATTTTGCAGCTTTTGGCATATCATCGCTAAATCCTTTTCTCGTAATGGTATGAATGGTTTCCGAAGCCCCGTAAACGTTTTCCGGATCATCCAAGAATTTCAAGTCCCATCTTGCAAATTTCCAATGAGGTTCCCAACCCGTAACAACGATCGGTTCTTCCTTTTCAATCGCAGTACCTAAGGCAGCTGTCATAGCAGGACCGCTACCCGGAATCAATTCGAGATTAAGACCATAGGTATCCATCGCCTCTTCTGTTGTTGTCATGATTCCTGCCCCAGAATCAATTCCAATCATTTCTCCGTGCAAATCCTTGGCTATGCTATTCAACTCCGTGATACTGGTAATGTCCATATAAGACGGTACAACCAGCCCAATCTTTGCTCCTTCAAAAGTAATCCCAAGGTCTTCAAGGTAATTCCCATATTCTTCCATATAGCTTTTATGCGTAACAGGCAGCCATGCATCCATAAATACATCTTGATCTCCATTTGCCAGAGAGGTAAAAATAGGTGCTACATCAGCCATAGTCACTTCGACATCATACCCCATCTTTTCTTCTAAAATTACTTTTGCCAGATTCGTCATGGCAATTCCTTCTGCCCAATTGACATAGACCAATTTAATAGTTCCTTCTTTTCCCATATCTACGGATCTGCTCTCTAGCTCTTCCTTGATAACGGTGCTCTCTGATTCTAAAGATGCCGAACTTTCTTCCGCTCTCTTACAGCCACCAAGCAAAAAGCCTGACATGGCCAATGTTACTAGTATAACTACGCTTTTCTTAAATGATTTTCCCATAATAATCTCCTTTTTAACTATTCTTTCATTTGATTATTGTCCTTGTTTTTTCCTACCTGATTTTTTCCCGATCGACTGGGTCAGCCTATCCAGGATGATTGCAAGAATTACGACAGCGATTCCTCCTTCAAATCCTTTTCCGATCTTCATTTGAGTCACACCATTCAAAACAACCTCCCCCAGTCCCCTCGCTCCGATCATCGCCGATATGACGACCATAGAAAGTGAAAGCATGATTGTCTGGTTCACTCCAGTCAATATGGTAGGCATAGCTAGTGGAAACTGCACTTTACAGAGCATTTGACCCGAGGTCGATCCAAACGAGGCTGCTGCTTCCATCACGTCTTTTGGAACCTGCCTAATACCAAGATCGGTAAGACGTACTACTGGTGGCATGGCAAATATAATCGTAGCAATTGCCCCAGGCATTTTTCCCAACCCGAAAAAGATAACAGACGGAATCAAGTAAACAAACGCTGGCATGGTCTGCATAAAATCCAAAACGGGTTTCATTATCTTTTCTACCGGATCCTTCTTAGCCATCCATATTCCTATCGGAATACCAATTAATAGTGCCAGTAAAGTAGATCCAAATACCAGTGCAAGTGTTACCAACATTTCGTCCCACAAATTTATGGAATAGATTAAGCTAAGACCAATCCCACTCAATAATGCCAGTTTTTTTCCTGATACACGCCAAGCTAACAGTACCACAATAATAATTAACAGCCACCAGGGTATGAGTACCAGAAAATCTTCCAGCCGATTTATCACAAATAGTACTCCCTCTTTCATTCCACGAAAAAAAGAGTCCCCGTTCACTTTCAACCAATCAATTACTACTTCAAAGTAGTCTCCCAAAGGTAATCTAAACATATTACATCTCCTCTCCGGCAATACCTGCAAGTACTGTGACTCTTACAATAATTCCCAGCAATTTTCTCTGTTCATTCAAAACAGCAATCGGATATTTGGTATGAACTGCAATTGGTAACAAATCGCTTAAAGTGGTATCGGGAGCGACCTTTTCCACATCTTCAATAAAGAGCTGGCTGATATCTGTCTCACCACTTTTAATTGCTTCCACCGCTGCATCAATGGTGACAAGACCCTGTAAAATTCTCTCTTTGTTCACAACAAATATACTTGAAATATTTGCCTCTTCCATTTTTCTAACAGCCATACGAATGCCATCTTTTTGCGTTATAATGGGATCTGGCTTTTTCATGATGGTAGATGCTGTCAGCACTTTTGTCCGGTTCACATCTTTAATAAATGTTTTTACATATTTATCTGCCGGATGTTCTAAGATCTCTTCTGGTGTACCAATCTGAACAATGACTCCTTCTTTCATGATTGCTATACGATCACCGATTTTTAAAGCTTCATCCAGATCATGGGTAATAAAAATAATCGTTTTTTTCATATTATCCTGTAATGCCATCAGTTCATCCTGCATCTCTGTACGTATTAATGGATCCAATGCACTAAAAGCTTCATCCATAAGCAAAATGTCAGCATCTGTGGCCAATGCCCTGGCAAGGCCCACTCTTTGCTGCATACCACCGCTTAATTCGTTTGGATAAGACTCCTCATAACCTTTTAGTCCCACCATGGCCAATGATTCATATGCTTTTTTCTTTCTAAGATCCTTATCTTCTTTTTGTACTTCCAATCCATAAGCGACATTTTCAGATACGGTCCTATGAGGAAATAGGGCAAAGTGCTGAAAAACCATGGCTATTTTTTTTCTTCTGATCTCTAGCAGCTTTTTATCATCACAGGCACAGATATCCTCTCCATCAATGATCACTTTTCCATCCGTGGGTTCTATCAGACGATTGAGGCAACGAATCAAAGTTGACTTTCCACTTCCCGATAGTCCCATGACCACGAATATCTCCCCTTTTGCCACTTCAAAATCCGCATGATTAATACCGATTCCATTCCCTGTTCTTTTTAATAATTCATCTTTTGTAACCCCATTTTTTACAAGTTCTAGTGCCTTCCTAGGTTTTGAACCGTAAATTTTGTAAAGATTTTTTACTTTTACCATTTCAGCCTCCTTTTCATTTTAGAAATACAATTAGCAGGTTTTTCCAATCATCCAAGCAATTAAAAAAACACCCTAACTCTATTGTTTCATAGAGTTAGAGTGTCTAAGTTTCGCCATAAAAGTGACTCACATTATACCACCGGATGATAGTATAGCACATTCCCATCTGAGCCTGTGCAGACCCCAGTTCTAAAATTTGTTTTTTCAGTAATAATTTCATTATATCATCCTTTTTTCCCAGTACCTAACTTAGATCTATTTTAAATTTAAAACATACCCATGCTCGGTACTAAAAACTACTTTTATTACTTACTTCAACCACTGTTCCTTAAAAGTATAACATAACAGTGTGTAGAAAGTCAAATTCGGGACTTTTATTCATTGCTGATCCCCCAGAGGGAACTTAATCGTCACTTTAAACATATCCCCTTCCATTGAGATTTTGAATGCACCACCGCAAACTTCCGAGTATGTTCTGGCAATAGCAAGACCAAGCCCATTACCACCATCACTTCTGGACTCCTCTCCCCTTACAAATCTTGCTGATATCTCTTCTGGGGTGAAATCCATTTCATAGGCTGACGTATTTTGAATACTTAATACCGCAATCCCCGGTTCTGCATATGTTTTTATATAAATTCTACTACCCGTTAAAGAATATTTTAACGCGTTGCTTATCAAATTTTGACAGACAAGATATAACTTATTCCCATCCCCCCAAAATACCAAGCTCTCTTCTGTAAATTGTGTTTTTATTACGAAACCCGAGTTCATAATGTCATCTTCCATATCTGCCATAGTCTGCATGATCAACTTGTTCAAATTCAGTTTTGATCTTTCTATCAATATATTCCCACTGGAGGCTTTGGACAACTCAAATACCGCTTTAATCATATCATCTAATTTCTCTGCTTTTTTCTTAAGTTCCGTAATATAATGCTTATCTTCACTATTCATATAATCCTTGGCTGCTAACAAATCGATATAACCAATAATTGAGGTAAGCGGGGTCTTCAAATCATGGGAAATATTTGTGATCAAATCCACCTTTAGTTTTTCATTTTTCATTTGCTGCTGTAAACTGTTATGGAGATTACAGGAAATATGCTTTAGTTCTTCACCAGTCTCATATAGAAAAGAACTAGTAGGTATCTTATTTTCGATTTGAACTTGTCCCAACTTTATGTTATGAATTTCATTTACTAAAGTACGGATATCCTTTTGTTTGATTTCTACTTTACATTTCCACCCTATCAAAATACTTTCACACAATAAGGGCAAGGCAACGAAATAGATATAAAATTGAATACTATTAAATCTTCTGACCGCTATCCTATTGAAAATAACTACAGATAGAAAAAGTACCAATTGAAAAAAGATAAAAAGTATATCATTCACATACATCCTTCTTAAGGTACTTACTCTATTTTTATTATAGTGTTGGAAAAGCTTTAAAAGCAGGCTATCCTTGCTTAGGTACCTGCCTTTTATTTTTATCATGAAGGCCATTAAGGTCCATAGATATACCGTTGCAATCAATCCATTTCTCACAAATGCAAGTATGCTTTCCTTTATTGCTTGCCCGTAAATAGACCCAAATTGATATACGTCGTCATAAAATTCTGCTTCCATCCGGGACAAAGGTTGCTGAAAGCTATATAGATATATCCCTACAGTACTTAAAACAAATACTATAACGATTAACTCTGAAGGTATTTTCCTAATAATAGAAGCCGTATGACTTTCCGTATCTTGAATAAAATAGAGAAAAAAAACCAGCATAATAATTTGCAGAGTAAATCCAATATAAATATAGATGCTAAGATTCTTTTGAAAAAAATCATAGCCCCATTCATCATAGAAGAAACGACTGTTCATTAGGCTGAGCATAGTCCCCATTATGCCGTATAAGATGATATTAATCATAAAAAGCAAGTGATACTTCTTACATTTTTTCAATTTTGTAACCAATTCCCCACACCACCTTTAAATAGACCGGCTTATTCGGATTTATCTCTATCTTCTGACGAATCCGCCGAATATGTATCATTACCGTATTTTCAATACTATAGGCATCCTCATTCCATACACTTTGATAAATCTGCTCTGCTGAAAATACTCTTCCGGCATTTTCCATTAACAACTCCATTATCTTGTATTCCGTAGCCGTTAAATTACATATCGTTCCATTTATTCTCATTTGTTTACTACTGCGGTCAAGCTCTAGTAAACCGTTTCTAATAATTTCATCCCTGACTTCCACTTTTCCATTTCCAAGTATCATATATCGCCTGATCTGAGCCTTTACTCTGGCAAGTAATTCAGGCGTATTAAACGGTTTTTCAATGTAATCATCTGCGCCAAGTTCCAGGCCTGACACAATATCACTTTCTTCAGTTTTTGCTGATAAGATAATGATCGGGATATTCTTCTTCTCCCTTATTTTAAGCATTGCTGTTAATCCGTTCATTCTTGGCATCATAATGTCAAGTAATACTAATTGGATTTCCTGTTCCTGTAATATTTCCAGTGCGTCAATGCCATTGGAAGCCTTATATATATGGTAGTCCTCCTGTTCTAAGATTCTTGTCAGAACCTCAACAATATCCTTATCATCATCTGCTACCAATATAGTTATCTGATCCATATAATTACCTTTCATTACTTTTAGTAAGCTTAACAAATACTATCCAATATTTTTATGACATTATTCTTTCAGATTTCTTTCAATGTCCTGTATGCACTTGATTTATCAATTCCTTCATTTATAATATACCAATATTAGATCGGCTAATTATCTAAAGGAGGTTACATATGAATACTTTTACATTAAAAATGATTGCCTTGGTACTAATGGTAATCGATCATATTGGTTTCTATTTTGAGGGAGCCCCTATATGGTTTCGTTATCTCGGTCGGGGCTCTTATCCCCTGTTCTTGTTTTGTATGGTTTGGGGATATCACTATTCATCTGACAGAAAGAAGTATTTACTTCGACTCTATCTTATGAGTGTTTTTATGACACTCCTCATTTATTTCATAGACACCTATTTGAAAACAGATGGGGGATTTGGTAATCATAATATTTTTCTTTCCCTGTTTCTGGTAGGTATCATCATCAGCACCATAGAACTCTTTCAAAAAGACCAAAAGAAAGGTTCTCTCATGTTGGCCTTGATTTTCCTTGTACAAGTTCTTTACTATATCGCCCAGAGCACCATTCCATTTTTCAGGTATTATGTGAATGGAGATTTTCTTACCGGTATAATCCCGAACCTTGCACTCAATGAATATGGATCTTTATTTCTCATATTAGGAGTTCTGATGTACTTTTTAAAAGAGAAAAAAGAACTTTTCTGTGCCATGTATATCCTATTCTGCATCGGCCAGTACAGCACGGAAAAACTAGTTGGAGATTGGGCGGTTCAATTCTTTATGATCCTAGCACTTCCTCTGATGCTTTTGTATAATAACCAGAGAGGCTACCGCATGAAGTACTTTTTCTATATCTTTTATCCTGCACATGCCTTCGTGTTGTTTTATATCTCCAATTTTCTTCTTACTGGAAAATAGAGGATCACTTCCACATTATCTTTTCCACCTGTGAAGGTGGCAATTGTGTCTTTTTTGCCACCTGCTCCACAGTCATTCCTGCTTTTAATAGTCTTCTTGCCACGTATTCCAACGTTTCCCCGACCTCAATCACATGCATGTCCGGATCGTATATGCGTACCACTCTTTGTCCCCAATCATGCTCTATACACGGATTCACAAATTCTATTTCAAATTCACTATTCTCTAGTTTTTCCAGAAAACTGTCCATATCGTTTTCTTCAAAATACAGCTCCGCATCATTTCCACCCAGATCTACGCTTTTTTCCACATATTTTTCCCATCGCTTTTTTTCCTGCAACACTAGTCCTTCTGTTAAAATTACATTTTCACCAAAATCCGTAATTATCTGTAATCCGAATAAATCTCTATAAAAGGTCTTCGATTTTTCGATATTATCTACAACAAATAAGATATTTTTCAGTTTCATCATTACCTCTTCTTAGAAAAGAACCATACAAAAGTTGCTGCTACTAATAATATAATACCTGTAATAATAAGATACCAGGCGGAATTTGTTCCTGTTTTACCAGCTATGAACACAGAGGTCGGGCCATCTGCTCCTCCTATGACCGAAACTGCTGTACTTCCCTTTCCTCTTAAACCAATTCCACAAGCCAAAGTAATGACTCCTACAAATGATACCATCGCTGTAATCCACTTATTCATGATTCACGTCCCCTTCTCAATTTAGACAAGCTTCTATTTTTTATGGTATCATATCTTTTCTTTTTTTTCCAGAAATGTTATTACACGTGATAGCGGTTGTAGGATCGTATGGAAAGGACTATAAACAATGGGATCTCTATGATTGCGACCAGAATAATAACATTTGGTGACCACCATGTAAGAGAACCAATTTTCAGATAGTCATAGCTCGTAAAATCATATAGAATACTTCTCTGCAGCCCAATTGCTCCCGTTGGCCACAGACAATGAAACCATATTCCAATTGTTTCAGGCAGGGCAGAAGATAGAAATACTGGTAAAATGCAGGTAAACAGTGCCAATGACATAGCTGTTACTTGATTTTTACATTTTGACGAGATAAAAAGTATAAAGCTAACAGCAGCCATCAAAGAGAGAAGCCCTACAAAAACAATATTCCATTGCAATTGCCCAATATTCCAAGGTACTAAAGATGTGACGGAAAATAAGATCTGCACAGAGGTCTTCACGCTATCCCAGCCAAAAAAGCAATTTGTTAATACGATCCATGTACTTGTACATATGAAAAATGAAATACTGCTTATCAGTAATGCCGATATGATTTTCGTAATGGCCAACCGGGAACGTCCATATTTGGTACATCTTAAAATACTATCTGCTTCTGTCTGATATTCAGAAGAAAAAATCGGTGCCCCAATCATGGCACAACAAATCAAAATCAGAACTAACAAAATGGACTCATAATCCATTGCATCTGATATGATCCCCGAATAATAGACATACGGTTTTGAAACGTTTTCATATCTTTTTTCTGCATCATTCCATGCGGAAGAATTTTTAGGCTGTTCTAACTTCATCAAGGAAGCGAGTCTGGCATCACATCCTTCATAAAAATGATCCAGTGCTGTTGCATCAATATTTTTTAAATCAGCTGCCATTCCAGTCTCCGGATTTGCATAGGCTTCCAATACTCCATGAAGGAATGGGGAACGAGGCAGATAACTTTTCTGATAGACCTCATTTGGCAATTCATATACGCCAGCCACCTTGTTTTCTTTTATAATTTTTTGCACATATTCCACTGATTTTTTTACCTTGTCAGGGGTGACTTCACCCGAAATATCGGCTCTGGCTTCTTTATATTTCGCAATTGCCTGCATTCCTTTTAAAATAGTACCAGATTCTTCTGTATAATAGATGAATGTAGTGGGAATATACGCAAATAAAAGGGAGCAAAAAAAGGCAAACAACAATAAGATCCATGCCAGTTTTGTTCTTAATACTCTTTTCATTTCTAATGATAAAAGCCTCATCTATCTCACCTCCAATTTATTATCCGCCTCTTGCGGAAATAGCCATAAATATAAATCTTCCAGTCTTGGAGCTACTGAAACAGAATTATTTGAATAAGATCGTTCTGAAAGATAACGGATTGATACATTGCCGTCATTTTCATTACGAATATTACCGATCTTCAAATTTTCTTCATAGAATTTTAATTTTTCCACCGGCACCTTGCACTCCCACACTTTTCCCGCCATCTTTGCTACCAGTTCCTCTGTCGTTCCTGTTGCAATAATTTCTCCCTCTTTCATAATCGCGTTTTTTGCTGCAATGTATTCCACATCTGGTACGATATGTGTGGAAATTAATACGATTCTGTCTTTTGCAAACTCCGACAGCATTTTGCGAAAACGTACTCTTTCTCCCGGATCAAGCCCACTCGTCGGTTCATCTAAGATGAGTATGTCAGGATCATTCAACAGAGCCTGTGCGATACCGACCCGTCGCTTCATACCTCCTGACAATTTTTTGATTTTTTTATCACCCACATCCGACAGCGTCATCTTCTCCAGTAAGATGTCAATCTTCTCTTTGGTTGTCTTTCGGGTAAGACCTTTTAACGTTGCGACATACTCTAAATAATCCTTTACTGTAAATTCCGGATAAAAGCCAAATTCCTGAGGCAAATATCCAAAAACATCTCTATATTTTTCTTGTAGCATTGAAATTGGTACCCCATCATACTCAACTGTTCCCGATGTAGGTTCCATGATTCCGGCTATCATATGCATCAATGTTGTTTTCCCGGCACCATTTGCTCCCAGTAATCCCCATACCCCTGGTGTAATGTGAAGACTCACATCCTTTACTGCATTCTTATCTTTAAATTGTTTAGATATATGATTAATATATAATTCCATACGTCTCCTTTCTGTTCGCTATACGATCTGTAACTCAGCAATGGAAGAATGATTCCTAATATATTGGATCTGTTTCAACAGGACTACACAAAGCACCAAACAGAATACCACCCTTTCTGTTATAAATGCCTCTTTTAATATCCATGGAGAATTTTCTCCTAAAAGAAATACCACAAGGAAAAGGATCATAGAAGCAGTGACGCAACCTTTTACATACTTTTCCACCGCCACATGACCGATTAGATACAATGCCACACTGCTCAATAGCAAAAACGGTACCATGAGATATGTGATTGCTTGAAGGATTGACAATGATGTCTGCTTAACTGTAAATAACATCACAGCGACAATCATGGCACCATCTCCCAATCCTATGGTCAGTAATTTGGCCGCTAATATACTCTTTATTGAAAACTTCGTAGCAGCCTCTACCATATTCATCTGATAGCGAATAGAACGCTCAATAACAGGGATCGTCGTTAACAAGATCAAAATGACACAACTGCATAAAAGCACTGCTAACTGCTTTTCACTTGTCATAGCTAATGCACCATATAAATATCCTAATGTAGATAATAGAAAAAATAATAAAATTCCCTGTAAACACCAAATAGGTACGGATAAATATTTAATCTGCCTGATAAAAAACTCAAGAAACCCGATCCTGTCCCTTTTTTTTCTTTTAGATAGTTCCATTTCTGCCTTTGTAAGTGTCCTTTTTAAATGTGACTCATCTATCACCGGATTCCGTTGTAATGTATCTTGTAATTTTACTAAAAATTTCTCATCCATTCTATACTCCTCCTTCCGCGTATTTTTCTTTTATTTGTTTTAAAGCTCTTCTCAATCGGGACTGAATCGTTCTGAGCGGCTGGTCCAAGACATCTGCTATTTCTTTTAAGGTCAATTCTTGTCCAAAACGCAGTAATACAACTTCTCTCAATTCTTCTGATAATTCACTGACCAAAGTATGTATTTGTAGATCCGATTCTATTGCCTGATACCCGTATTCCATGTAGGAGAACTCTACCTGCACCTCTTCTATGGGCACATCGGTTAAGCTCTTTTTACGGTAAAGATCCTTACAGGTATTGGCCGCTATTTTATATAGAAATGCTCTCAATTTTCCTACACTGACATAGTGATCAAAATATCGGATTGCTTTTAAAAATGTCTCCTGAACGGCATCTTCTGCCATATTTTTATCCGGAGCGTGCCAAACACAATAACGTAATATCTCTGGATAATACATAGCTATCAGCTCATTCCAAGCCGTATTGTCACCGCTTTGTATTCTTTTTACTAAATTTTTTTCGCGCGTCAAAATAATACCTCCCAGAGGCGTCCCTCTGATAATATAACGAATCAACGATACCGAATGATTTTAATAATACATATCTTGCAGAAAAAAATAAATCCCATACTTTTAGAAGTTGGGATTTATTTTAAATTATCAGTTTCATTTTTATGTCCATCTGAAATTTCTGTAATATGCCTGTGAAATTGTGAAGGGGGAATCGCCTCCATTTTCTTGAAGACCTTAGAGAAGACCCGGTAATCTTTAAAGCCCACTTTTTCTGCAATGTCAGAGATTGATTTTCCACTGGACATTAATAGAATCTTAGCTCTTTCAATACGTATATTGGTGAGATAAGTCAAAAAATTAACACCTATTTCATTTTTAAATAATTGACTGACATAAACAGGGTTCAAGTAAAACTTTTCAGCCAACACTTTTAATGTAATTTCTTCCTGTAAGTGTTCTTGAATATATTTTGTAATCTCAAAAATCAACTTATCCTTTTCACCAACTATGGTCTTTCTATATAACAATGACTCCTGATATGATGAAATCTTTAAATTATCAAGCACTTCTCCAAATTCTTCATAATTTACTGGTTTCAGTATATAGTCAGCAATCTTTAATTTGATTGCTTCTTTACAATAAATAAAATCATCATACCCGCTTACTACGATAAAAGCCATCGTCGGATATTTTGCTTTCAATATACGTATTACCTCAAAACCATTTAAAATAGGAATATTAATGTCCATAATTATAACATCAGGTTGACATATGTCAACCTGATTAATTGCTTCAATACCATCACTGGCTTCTCCCACTACTACACAGCCATGTTCTTCCCAATGGAAAAGTTTTTTAAATCCTTCCCGTATGGTGAGTTCATCATCAACAAGTAATACTTTGAGTTTTTTCATTAACTTTACCCATTTAGTTATTCTGCATAAAGACCATCGTCACTGCTCCACTGGAATGGCGCCCTTCCAAGGAGATACTAAGAACTAATTCCATTTTTGCATCTTCAAAATTAGCGGCATTGAACTCAAACTCTGTCTCTGCGAAAGAGCCACTTAAGTTATTTAGTGGTAACATAACAGATTTACTACTTATCATCTCAACTCCATCTGGTGTATAGATACGTAATTTGACCCATTGCTGTTGGTTCAAATAAAAGGCATTGTTCACTCTAACTTTAATTTTTCTATTCTCACCCTTTTTAAAATAGATAGAACCATTATAATCCACCAGAACACGAAATGCTGGAAATTCATATTTTAATATGTAAGGGGATAATGTAACTAATTCCTTGATGTTCATATCTCCATCCTTACAATGAGAATTAATTCCAGGCATATATGCGAAAGGATCTTCCGCATAAAGTTCCTGCTCATCTTTACCTATAATTCTCATACCACCGCAATGGAGTATGTCACAGTAATCCTGACCCAAAAATCCCGGCATTGCTCTAAGAACTCTATCCGTTAGTTCATTTGCTGTTTCTGGCACCCAGATTCCTCTGCTGGTCTTGTCGATACATAAAGTGGCTATCTTATCATTGAGTGGATCTTTCCATTTAATCGGAATCTTTGCATCTCCCAATATAATCCCCATAGTAGCACCTAGTGTTGCACAGGTACAATCTGTATCTTCTCCCATCGAATTGGCAAGAATAATACTTCTTTCAAAATCCCCCTCTCCGTAAAGCCATCCAGCGATTGCAAACGCGACATTTTCCGGTGCATCAAATCCGGGTGCTCCCAATTCTAAGCCTTCATTGCCTTCTACTTTAATATCTTTGAGTTTGATTCCCTGAATACCAAACGTTCCAGGTGCAACATTGTGTATTTGTTTCCTTGCTTCTAAAAAATCTATCTTATTGTCATAACACTCCACCGCTTTCTTAATTGCCCGGGCCATGATACTGTCTTCCGGTATATAGGAAAGACCAATCTCAATTAATTTTCTGCAATCGCTTAAAACAAATGCTGCGCTCTGTAGCGCTGCAAAGAATATCTCTCCATACATCCCTTCCCCTTCATGGTCAACGATTGCATCTTCATAAGCATAGCGGGCGGCAATGTCTGGGTGCCCGGGTGCAAGGCATGCCCATAATTCCGAACGAATAAAGCAACCGCAGCTATCTTTATAGGTATTATCAATCAAACCACTCATAGGTGGCTGCAAGCCTGCTCGCAGATTTGCTTTTCCTGTCCCATACTCCACCCAATTTGGAATAATATAGGATAGCCAGTATTCACCTAGTATCGATGCATTTACATTGCGCCCATATTTTTCTACTGCTGCCAGCCAGACAATCTGCAAGTCCAGGTCATCATTTGGTGGGGGACCCATCGACAGATCCTGCGTATAAAATTCTATCTCATTTATTTGCCTCAGACATTCAAATGGTGCACCTAATACACCACCAATATTTTTTCCTGTCCAACATCCTCTCACTTTATCTCTATATACTTCATATGTAAGTTCCATAATAACCTCCTGTTATTTATTGTTAAAATTTATATTTTTCTTCTATTACAATGTGCGCAGCTACACCGCCATCCTCATTATCCGTATAATATAATCCACCGTTGTCCTTGTAGAACATCTTCAGGCGTATCTGCACATTCATAATTCCAATACGATTCCATTTATCTAAGTTTCTGTTCTCATTATTATCATACTCGCGCAGCATCTTATTAACCTGCTCTTTCGTCTCCCGATCAAATCCTACACCATTGTCTTTAATGATGATTTCAATCTTGCCTGCCTCCTTCATTCGATGCGCGCTCAGATATAAGTTGCCTTGATACCCTTTATTACGTAAACCATGAAGCAGACTATTTTCAACAATTGGCTGGAGAATAAAATTAGGCACCAATATATTCATTAGTGTGTCATCAATATCGTATTGGTAAGTTATTTTTTCATAGCGATAATTCATTAATTTTAGATAAGAATCAATTAAATTGAATTCATGATCCAAGGTAACAAATTGTTTATCCACCTTAACATTTAACCTAAAAAATTTTACGAGCTCCATCAACATATGAGATACCTCCTTATCATCGTTTATCTCCGCTCGTATTTTTATTGTGTCCAATGTATTATATAGAAAGTGTGGATTTACTTGACTTTTCAGGTATAGCATAGAGAGTTTCTGTTCATTTAACTGACTCTCTTTTATTTTTACTTTATCGATGTATTGCTTCTCAATCAATTCATCCAGCATATTCACCATACTGTTAAATGCTTTGACCAATTGCCCAATTTCATAATTGGGAGTAACTGGATAGCGAACCTTCAGGCTGTTCCCGTTAAAGTTCGACATTTCATTTGCAAGTAGTTTTAATGGTTTTAGAATAACACTTACATTACGAAACGTAACAATCACAATAAATAAGGCTACAAATAGACCAATTACAATGCTATACCAGATAAAACCGGTAGCCTCTTCTGCAAAATGATTGATTGATTTTCCTGTCACAAGGATTAAATTGCTGTAATCAGACTGTACGTTCATTGTCTTGTTCATTTGACCATCCCATTCAGCCTCTTTGCTCCCTTCTGTTCGAAGCGTTTTAGCAATACCAGGGGAAATTTCTGCTATCATTCGGCCAATCAGATTTCCATCCTGACAACAGATAATCTCACCAGACTGTGTTAAGAGGATATAGAACATGTCCACTCCAATACTTTCATCTAAAATGTCTTTTATTGTCTCTACCTGTACGGTTAATCCTACACTTCCCATTTTTTTATGTGGCGAAAAACTATAGATATCGCGTAACAGCCAGATACAGTTCTGAGTAAACGGATTTCTCTCATAATTTTGCGTATAGCGCATAAATCTAGGCTGGTGATCCACTGCCAAATAGCAATTAGATCGTTTGAATTTTTCTGACTTTTTTCTAATGTCCTCTAATACTACATAGGCATCCACATTTTTTCGAACAGAAGGGTTCATACTATCATGGTAAAATATCAATTTATTGAAATCAAACATATAGATTCCACTAATATCACTTCGTATTTCTACCAGCGACGTATAGTATTCTTTCAGATACTCATCATCCTGATTTTTTTCATATGCATTCCTATTGTCATAGTCCAGTAGAATACTTTGAAATCTTTCTCCTGAGGTACTCATGAGAGAAACTCTGCTCATATCTTTTAATGTATCGTCTACAGACATTAATGAATTTACCAAATAAGAATGAAATGTCTGCTCTTCTTTTTTACTGATAATTTTGTAATTCAGAACACTGGTTACGATTAAAATAATTACAAAAGCTACCAGAAAAAAAGCACTATTAATGATTCCTATCTTATAACTAATCTTATCTTTTAAATTTTTTAATTCTCTCAGAACCGTTCTATTGTTTTTCAGTGGACTACTCCTTTACAGCTCCTTGCGTCAAACCTGAAATTAGTGATCTCGATGCAAAAAGATAAAAAACTGCTATCGGTATCAGACAAATCGTCAATGCTGCAAACATGACACGCGTTGGAAACTGGGTAGAAACAACCGAAGAGGAAAAGCGCGTCGGTATCACTGATAATGGTAATTTTACAGCATCGCTAATAAATATCATCGCCATCTGCAATTCATTCCAAGAGCTTAAAAACGTTTGTATTAATACAAACGCCAGTCCTGGCTTGGCGACAGGCATCATAATGGAGTAAAAAATTCGAAACCTGCTGGCTCCATCCATGTGCGCAGCTTCCATCAGTTGGTTCGGTAATGCATCAAAATAATTTTTAAACATCATCAGACTGAAACAACTGTTAAGCGTTACATACGGCAACACTACTGATAACCGGGAACCATACAGTCCCATAATCTTTATCGTATGAAATAAAGGAAATATCAGAGCTGAGGTAGGAATCATCATTCCCATTAGGATGATATAATAAAGCGTTTTTTTTAATGGGAAGTCTAATTTTGAAAATGCAAATGCTGCTGGTGATAAAATAACGCAGACCAATAGCAGCGTGCAGCCAACTATGAGGATACTACTAATAAAATTGTGAAATAAATTATAGGTCTTAAAAACAAGCAAGTAATTTCTAAATCCGTCTACTGCAAATGATTTTATTAGCATCAGCGCAAGCGGATATATAAATATGATTGCTGCCATCATGCAAATTCCATGCAGTATTTGTTTTTTTAGGTTCACTCTCATTCTTAACACAACTCCTTATCCCTGTCATTCCTATAGTAAAATCGCAACTGAACAGCAGTTATGACCATTGCCAGCAAAAGCATGATCACAACAATTGTCGAAGCTTCTCCCTGCTTAAATAAGTCAAAAGATTTTGTATTGATATACGTAGAGAAAAATTCCGTTGCATGGTTGGGGCCTGCGGAAGTCAATACATACGGAATATCAAACGTTTTTAATGAACCTATAATTCCCATGATAAATATCGTATAATGCGTTCCTCTTAACAACGGTACGGTAATCATCTTAAACTGTTTAAAAGCTCCTGCCCCATCAATCCTGGCTGCCTCATAAATATCATCGGATATATTCAGCATATTCGTGTAATATAACAACATACTATATCCTGTCCACTGCCATATATTTACAAATATAATACATCCCAATGCAATCTTCGGATCTGAGAGCCACCGCTGGCATAGCCCTTCCAGATGAATCATCTTTAACATTTCATTTAGATACCCTCTGTTTGTTTCAAATATTTTGGAAAATATCTGTCCGACAATCGCAGGTGTTGCAATAATCGGCAGATAGATCAAGGTACGGTATATCTGCGAAAATTTAATTTTGCTCTTCAGAATAGTAGCAAAGAACAACCCAATCAAAGCCTGTATGGTTATGGTAGTAAAGGCAAAAATAATAAAATTCTTAACTACCAGAAGCATGACCTTATCCTCTAAAACCGAACTGTAATTCTTAAGACCATTAAATTCTTTCTGAATACTTATTCCATTCCAGTCATAAAAACTGATCTTAATGTTATACGCGATTGGATATACAATAAATAGCAGGAATAAAACCACTATTGGTAATATATATAGGTACCCTGTAATTCGCTGTCGCTTCATGCTGTATCCTCTTTTACTGTCTTTCCATTGTCTTTGAAAAAGCCTCTATTTCTTCTGCTGCTGCCTCCGGAGTGATCTGCTCCGCCGCAAGTGCCTGCAATTCATCGGATATTTTTGCACTCAATTCCGCATATGAAATCGATCTGGTACCTGCTACATTATCAGAAGCATTTTCCAATACTACTTTAAGGGCATCCTGTCCATTCTCACTGAGCCCTTTGATCTTTAATTCCATGTCCGTGCGGGATGGCATATATTCCAGATATTCATTTACAAGTAGATCCTGTCCCTCATTGACCATATAATCCATAAACTTGAAGGCTGCATCCTTTACCTTGGAATCTTTGTTCATGCATAATATAACATCCGTGGAAGCCGTTAGAGGACAGACCTTTCCATCATTATTCCAGTCAATCAGGAATATTCCATGATCTGCACCTTCCGAATGAAACACTTTTTGGGTATCTTCATCTTTAAGAGTAAACATATTTAATGCCCAGGAACCGTTAATGAACATCGGAATACTGCCTTCCTTTTGGAACATATCGTTCACTTCATTGTATAAGGTCATTCCAATAGCACCATCCTGAAAAATACCATCTGTAAAACAGTTCTGCCAGATTCGGAAAGACTCGACCAGATCTGCATCTGTAAATGGTGTGTTTCCCTCAATTGCCGAATAGAGCTTGTCACGATTCACATCATTCGCAATGCTCATCCATGCGTCAATATCTACCCAGGCATCCTTTGCACCAATTGCCAACGGGAATTGGTTATTCTCTCTTAGCACCTTGCTTACCTGTAAAAGATCATCATAAGAAGTGGGAACATCGAGGGAATAGTTAGCCAGCATAGCTTTATCCGCCCATGCAAAACCTGCATAGGTAATACCAAGTGGAACACCATAGTACTTACCATCTGATTCCAGAGATTTCTTACAAATATCATAAAATTTAAATTCCCAGTCATCTCCCCATGTATTTTTACAATAGGACGTGATGTCTTCTTCAAAATCCCGGAATTCATTATAATTGGTACCTGCACTGATTCCAAAAATATCAGGTCCTTCGCCACCCATTAATTTTACTTTTAGCTGTTCCATATGACTGCCTGAATCTACATAGACATAATCAATCTTAATATCGGGATTTTTTTCTTCAAAGTCCGATATAATCTGGTAAATTGGGCTATCCGGACCTCTGTCGGCCGGATTCCATGTCTGAATCGAAACGACCGTTTGCTCACTATCTTCCACCGTCTCTGTCTCATTCACAGGATCTTTCTCTGGTTCACTACTTTTTGAACTGCACCCCGTTAATACCATTCCTGTAATAAGAATTACAAGCAAAACCATCCTCATTAAATTCTTTTTCATCGTATCGTTTGCCCTCCCATAGCGTTTCCTCTTTTTTGCCACATGCTGACAGGATAAAAAACAGCGTCTATCCCGTCACAATGAGTTGCCTGAATCTTTACTTTGCAAAGTATGTGTAGAATTTTTTTATCCAATTTCTAATAAACATTGTTTATTCTATTAAAATCTTATTCTACTTGGTGTATATAATATAGTTTCTTTTTTACTCTAAATGTGGCAATAATATAGTTTTTTCTTTCCATGAGAAATAATCTGATTCCTATGTGTATAATCAGTTGATGGGATAATGGTATCTTAGCATATGAATTCTTTGGAGAAAAATAAGAGTGAGATTGCATAGTGAAAATTCAGAAAATGAGAAAGATATTTTTTTATATCAAAGAAATTGATAGAATAGAAGCATTGATATATGCGTATCGTATCATGATAAAAAAAGCATGTCAATCCATGCTTTTTCACAAAATTGACAAGCCCTCTATCTCATAGTATAATTTCGTACACATATCACGAAATAGGCAAATAGGCTTAATTAGCATATCAGCATAGTATCAGATATAGGAGTCCTCATGGAATTAAAAAGGTTACGATGTTTTTTGGAAGTAGCAAGATTGCAGAACTTTTCCAAGGCAGCAAAAGTAATGTATCTTTCTCAAACTGCTGTTAGTCAGCAAATCGCTTCTTTGGAAGAAGTGATGAACGTCAAGTTATTTGAAAGAGATAAAAAAGAAGTGAAGCTGACCATTGCGGGCGAAGCTTTTTTACCCGATGCGAAGCGTTTGGTAAAATTATATGATAACGCAGTCTTAAGAACACAGGCTTATGCACAAGGTGTTGATGGTATTATCTGCTTCTAGTTTTTTATAGGTAAAGAGGTAATACACCGGAAGGTACAATGAAAGGAGTTTATCATGTTAAAATTGTTTGAAAAAATTGATTTTCAAGAGATTCAGTCTTGGGTATATCGTAATGCTAGACCACTTGAATATACTTTGTGGAAATTTCATTTTGAGCGTGGGAGTATAGAAGATGTATTAGCAGCATTAGCCGTATATCAGAATAGTGATGGTGGGTTTGGAAATATTTTAGAACCGGACAACTGGAATCCTGAATCTACACCATATAATACCGAATTCGCAATCAATATCTTAAAACAGATTAGTTTTTATGATATGACACATCCAATTTATCGTGGAATTCTTAAATACCTTGAAGATACAATTTATCAAGGATTTAGTGGGTGGTTCTTTACTGTCCCTAGGAATAATTTATATCCGCATGCAATTTGGTGGACACATAATGAGAAAGAAAATAATGAACACCAGAATATTGGATTAACAGCAAGCCTATCAGGATTTATTCTTCGTTATACAAAGCCCGAAATAAAATTATATGATAAAGCAATAGAATATGCAAAAATGTTATTTGACAAGTTAAGGAGCGATGATAAGTATGGTGATATGGGCATCCTAGGATATTTTTCATTGTATGAAGATTTAAAAGAAACTGATCTACATGATAGATTTGATTTGAGGTTTTTAAAGGAAAAAATATCCGCTATGATAGAGGAACATTTTCATGAATATGTTTGGACAAACCATCAGGATTTAGCAGTAGTATTACCAACATCTTCTGTTTTCTATTATAAAGGAAAAGAACAAGCAGTAGCTAATGCTCTTGATGAATTAATTAATATTAGACCTAGTCAGGGTGTATGGGGCATTCCTTGGGAATGGTTTGATAATGGTTTATATGTTAAAGAATTTGCAATTAGTGAAAACTGGTGGAAATCATACAAAGCTATTGAAAAAGTATTGTTTATAAGAGAACATGGTAGATTAAGAATGGATTAGTCATTTGTTGAATCAAGTCTTTATGCCCACCAATTTCACACGATGGGCAATGGAATGCATTTTATGGAGGGAAAATGAATAATTTTAGTAATAAACTTTCTGAATTTTTTGATGAATTCGGAGAAGGAAAAAAATTAGTTCTTTCAACAGCTGATAATAATAAAGTAACGTCCAGAATGATGAGTATTGTTCAAATAAATGGCAGCTTTTATTTTCAAACCGACATGACTTTTAGAAAATATCAGCAAATAAATCACAATCCTTTTGTAGCACTTTGCATAGATAATATACAGATTGAAGGAGTCTGCACAGAAATAGGCCATCCAAGTATAAATGAAGCTTTTTGCCGTATATATAAAAAATATTTTAGCGGCTCTTTTAACATGTATTCTTCCTTGGATCATGAACGATTATTTATAGTTACACCTACTTATATAGAAAGATGGATATATAAAGAAGGGATGCCATTTCTAGAAATATTTGATGTTGAAAGAGGTAACTATAAGTTAAAACAATACAAAATATGAATTTAATAGAAGGGCTACTCTACTTCCCTCATATATGAACTGATTATCGACATAATTCTAGAAGTCCTCTACACTATTCTATAATCAGGATAATTTATAAGCGTTGATAATTTCCAATGCTGCATCTGCTTGTCGCTCATCCACAAAAATATAATCACCGGTTTTTGAATTTCCTGAATATACATCCATAATTCCACCATCTACGCCTTGCTTAAAAGAACTAATTTCATTTATTCTAAGCAACTCTATTAACATATCCGCTTCCACACTGGTTTGAGCCATATATACTTTTTTTGGCTTCCATGTATCTTCTAACTCTACTTTTTCATCTTCATTATATTTGTTCTCTGATCTTTTCAAGAATAAACAATACGAAAAAACTTATAACTGCTATTCCAACGAAAAAGCATGCTACATACTTACCAAGGTTGATTTGCTTTTGTACTTTCATATTACTAAGAATCACACCATATATTACAGAAAAAATCCCACTCAACATAATACTTGTTATCATATTTAGGACATAGCCTTTTCTTCCTTGATAGATACCGCACGCTGAAAACATTCCTTCTCTAATCATTCCAAAAAGAAATATCATTCCACCTGATAGCATTATTAATGTTTCTCCTAAAACTTTAAATATTTCTTCTCCCATGAGTAGTTGTACTACTATCAGGAGCGCGCTAATAAGGTACATCACTATAAAGCTTCCCATTCCATATCTACCTACAATTTGATTTTGTCTTTCATCTAAACTTCTCTTCATTAGGCATCCTCCTCCCAAAACAAATCGTCAAGTGTCTTTCCCAATTCTTTACAAATGGCTATACAGAGTTTTAATGACGGATTATAATCACCAGCTTCTATCATTCCAATTGTCTGTCTTGTAACACCTGCTTTTTCAGCCAATTGAATTTGAGAAATATTTTTTTCCATTCTAGCCACCTTCATTTTGATGTTTTTCATAATCCATCCACCTCCGTCCCTATTAATTTTATTATAACCCTATTTGCGATAATGTCAATTATATATTGCATTTGTCTGTTTTATCATTCCTATGTGGAGTGGTAGAGTCTATTTATTGGTAGCAGGGTTAATAGTAATGCGAGATGCAGTTTTTGTAAACGAGAAGCCACTTTTGTAACCCAAATGCAGCTTAATTTTTAGTTTTTATTGAAGTATTATAATAATTAGAGGCATGCCAAAGGGAGGTCGATTCCTCTCGATTTTTTTGTAATAATCGGAGAATCCACCCCTCTATTCCTTAGACAGATAAAAGGTTGGCGGCACGCAATTTATTATTTTTTGAGAAGAGCAGGTTTTAGCATGATGTCACTGGCGGCAACCGGTGTACATCCAAGTTTATGTAAAACTTCTTCTCCATGATAAAAGCTGAACGTTTCGTAGAGACTGCGATTGTTCAGCTTTTTTCTTTTGTATGAATTGATATGATTCATCATTAAATCAATATCTTCCTGGGTAAAAGAATTGAAGTTGCTTCCTTTTGGAAGTACTCTTCGTATTAATTCATCATTTACCTCAATGGCTCCTTTTTGATAGGGACTTCCTGCATCACAGTAAAAAACGCGTGCTCTTAGTCCTGTAAATTTTACCTAACCGTATTCAATAGCTTTTGGATTGGAAAACTCACTTCCATTATCCGTGAGTGTGAATGGCATAATAAAAATACCCACTTTTGGCGGAGAAAATTCCCCACTTTGTTATGTATGAATTGATTTCTATTTTATACTGAAAGCGTAACAAATAAATCTCCCCATAAGGAGGAAAAATTTATTATGCTGGAGGTAGACATGGAGACTACTATCAAAACACTGTACCAGAGAGGGTACAACAAGACACAGATTGGGCGGATGCTTGGTATTGACCGCAAAACGGTCAGAAAGGTGCTGAAGGAGGCTGCCACAAATCAGAATTCAGCGGTTGCCGAACGGGCACCAACAAAAGCTGCATGGCCATCCATGCTGGATGAGTATCGGGAATACATAGAAACCCAGTTGTCAAAGGAATTATCCATTATCCGTATCCATCAGGATATGCAAAAAGAATTCGGAATCGAATGCGGCTACACAACCCTGCGTGATTATGTCGCAAAGATACGCAAATCCCAGCCTCATGCCTACATGGTACTGCACTCCCTTCCGGGCGAGGAAGCGCAGGTGGATTTCGGATACATTGGTACACTGAAAGTAAATGGCACACCACGTAAAGCCTGGATATTTGTCATGGCTTTAAGCTTTTCCCGTTACATGTATGTTTCAATTACACTGGATCAAAGTGTACAGACTTTTATCCGGTGTCATACGCAGGCATTCCGCTACTTTGGTGGAGTTCCACAGACGGTAAAGATTGACAACCTAAAAGCGGCCATCGTGGAGGCTGATTTTTATGAGCCTACCGTGCAACGCACCTATGCGGCATTTGCGGAATATTACGGTTTTCTGCCTAATCCATGCAGGGTGTACACACCCACCGATAAAGGAAAAGTAGAATCAAACGTGAAATACGTAAAAGAAAACTGCTTTAAAGGACGTGATTTTAAAGATCTTGAGGAGGCGAAGCAGTTTCTGCTGTCCTGGCTGAAGGAAACGGCAAACCGGCGGATACATGGAACAACCTGCAAAAAACCAGAGACCGTATATCTGGAAATGGAAAAATCCCATTTGGGGACACTCCCTGAACAGGATTTCATCTTTTCAAAGTCAGGAAGTGCCACTGTAAGGACAGACTGCCATATCGTCCATGAAGGGAACCTCTATTCCGTGCCGTATACTTATATCGGAATGGATGTGGATGTCATCGAAGTGAACCATCTACTCAAAATTTACCATTCCGGAAAAGAAATCGCCCTCCACAGTCTGTGCGAGAATGTAAAGGGCGAACATGTGACAGATAAAAGCCATTACCCATCCACCAAAACAATAACACAGGATGAACTTTTGTCAAGCTATCGGGAAAAAATGTCGGCTGTGGGGACAGGTGCCTTGGCATTTCTGGAAGCTTTCAAGGATACGGATATGTATCAGTGCCACCATTACCGAAGCATATCTGGTATCCTTGCACTCCGAAAAAAGTATGGAGATGTTGCAGTGGACAGAGCCTGTGCAAGGGCATTTCATTACGGAAACATCACTTACCGGGCAGTAAAAAAAATCTGTGAAAGCGGTCTGTACAATCTTCCTTTGGAAGAAAATCTGAAACAGTCTGAAACTGGAAACAGCAAAATCAGAGCGCTCTCAGATTACCGCCGGATGACAGGACTGGGGGTAATTGGTCATGAATGATTCCCTACAGGAAAAGATAAAGAAGCTCCATCTTGCCGGGATTCTCCAGACGGCAGACATGCGTTCAGAGCAGGCGGCAAAGGAACAAATGTCCTACATGGAGTTTCTGGAGCTGCTCATAAACGATGAAAATCTCAACCGCTCAAGGAACAGGCGTAATGACTTGATGAAACGCTCCAGAATGCCACAGCATAAGACCATTGAAGAATTCAATTTTTCGTGGCAGCCCTGCTTAAACCGGCAGGTAATCTATGCGCTTGGCACATGCGAGTATATCCGTAAGAGGGAAAATATCGCTTTTATCGGACTTCCTGGTACCGGAAAGACACACCTGTCTATCGCGCTTGGAATCAAAGCCATTGAACAGGGGTATACGGTACTGTTTACCACACTCTCGGAAATGATGGAAGATTTATACATGTCCCGGGCGGACAACTCTTTTAGGCAGAAACTGAAGAAGTATGTTTCAACGGATTTATTAGTTATAGATGAATTCGGACTAAAGAAGCTGGGGCAGACAAATGTAGATGACCTCTATGAAGTCATTTCAAAAAGATACGAGACAGCCTCTACCATTATTACTTCCAATAAACAGTTTGATGAGTGGGGAAGCATTCTTTTTGATCTAGTACTGGCAACCGCAATCCTTGACCGGTTTGTACACCACTGTAGCTTTATTACCATTGAAGGGGAAAGCTACCGGATGAAAGAAAGGGAACGGATTACTGCAACAAAACGTCGTGGAAGGCCAAAAAAAGAAGCAGCCGGAAATGATACGGATAAACATACCGATGAAACAGAGGATTTTACGGAAAGTGAGGAACGATGAGATGAAGGAAGATAAACTGAAACTGGATGATGCCATGGAAGCGGCAGATATACTTCGGGTAATGCTTGACGATGAACTGCGGAAAAATGAACTGCTTCAGAAACGGAATAAGGAGTTGGAGCTGCTGCTTATGCAGAATGATATCTGCATACCTGATTATGATATATGGCAAGGCATCCTACCTGTGAATGCTAATATATAAGTGAGCCATTTCCACACCTTGTGCTAACCAAAAAGTGAGCCACTTTCGAAAAATACCCTGTATACTAATTTTTAGATTAGTACAGGAGGACGAAAGGGTGATTATTGA
>JAEVYY010000001.1 GCA_023392535.1 Bacillota bacterium | reverse complement strand
ATTTACCTTTGTTAGGTTGTTGTCCATTTCTGGACTTCGCTTTTTATTTCTCTGAAATTCTTTGATAGAATTTTCAGGGTTGCATTACTGTTTAGGAATCATTTTTCCTAGAAATTTCGACTTATTTCTCTCTCGATCCATTCGTCTTACATTTCCTTTTCAAGGTTCGCTTTGCTAACTTTTCTTTATGAAATCTACTTGTTAATTTGTATCGGTCAGCTTGAATATATTATCACATTGTTCAACATTTTGTCAATATGTTTTTTAATATTTTTTCTAACCAGCGGAGAAGGAGGGATTCGAACCCTCGCATCGCTATTAACGATCTACTCCCTTTCCAGGGGAGCCCCTTCAACCTCTTGGGTACTTCTCCAAAAGCCTAAACATAAAGAAACGGAGAGGATGGGATTCGAACCCATGCGCCCTTGCGGACAAACGGTTTTCAAGACCGCCTCGTTATGACCACTTCGATACCTCTCCATATGAATAATACAGGATATATTCTGTCGCACTTTGTTGTCATACTTTGTTATTGCAAAGATGTTATCTCGCAGCGACAAGTGATATTCTATCATCTTTATTTTTTGCTGTCAATAAGATTTTCTAAACTTTTTTTAATATTTTTTTATGTGTCACTTTGTCGAAAAACTTGTGCTATCAGAAGATCCTCTGGTGTTGTAATTTTGATGTTTTTATAATCACCTTCCACCAATTTGACATTCTTATTAGTGTAGGTCTCCACAACCATTGCATCATCTGTAACGGTGACTCCTTTTACTGATAACTCGTATTCTTCTTGCATCAATTTCGTATAAGCCTGATGAATTAAAGAATATGCAAATACCTGAGGCGTTTGAATCATCCATAACGCATTCCGATTGGGAGTTGTTTCAATAAAATCATTCTCGTCTGCAATTTTTATTGTATCCTTTACAGGCATTCCTATTACACAAGCTTGCTCTTTTCTTACACTTGAAAGCGCCCTGCGTAATATTGGCTGGCTTACAAATGGTCTTGCAGCATCGTGAATCCACACATAACATTTTTCACTGACATCCGAATAAACCCTATTGATTGCCCGCAAACCGTTATATACTGAGTGATAACGCTCTTTTCCCCCTTGTACGATCAATCTCACTTTAGTAAATGAAAAACGCTCAACGATTTCCTTCTGTACATATAGATCTTCACCTGATCCAACAACAATGATAATATCTGAAATACATTCCGATTGTTCAAATGCTTGCAACGAATAAAAGAGTATAGGCTTATCTTCCAATAATAAGTATTGTTTTTTTCTATTTGTCTTCATTCTACTGCCTTGACCCGCTGCCAATACAATAGCTATATTTCTTTCATCCATAAAAAACTCCTTAGCGTTCTCCCAGCTTTAAATTAGGCACAGCATTCAGGTCATATCCACTTCGGGTTCCTGAAAGATATTCATAATATCCTGCGGTTCCTATCATAGCGGCATTATCCGTACAATAGATTGGAGATGGATAATAGAATTCTATCCCTGCGTTTTCACATGCATGTGCAAACGCAGTTCGTAAAGTCGAATTCGAAGCAACTCCTCCGGCAATTGCGAATCTACTGAGCTGATATTCCTTTATAGCTTCTAATGAGTGTTCTACCAGTACATCCACCACCGCCTTTTGAAAAGAGGCTGCAATATCTGCTGTATTTACTTTTTCACCCTTCATCTGACATGCATTTATATGATTAAGTACAGCTGATTTTAGTCCACTGAAACTGAAATCATATACGGAACCATCCACTTTTGCTCTTGGAAAATGAATTGCTTCCGGATTTCCCACCTTTGATAGCTGGTCAATTTTAGGACCGCCAGGGTATCCTAATCCGATTGCTCTCGCCACTTTATCAAAGGCCTCTCCTGCAGCATCATCTCTCGTCCGGCCAATAATTTTATATGCCCCATACCCCTTCACGAGCACCAAATGAGAATGACCGCCCGATACAACTAGACAGATATAGGGAGGTTCCAAATTTTCATGTTCGATATAATTGGCACTAATGTGCCCCTCAATATGATGAACTCCAATCAAAGGAATACCGGAAGCAAAGCTAATCGCTTTTGCTGCTGATACGCCTACCAGTAGTGCTCCCACAAGTCCCGGGCCGTAGGTAACAGCAATCGCCGAAATATCCTTCAAAGTAACGTTTGCTTCCTCTAATGCTTCTTCTATGACTGGATTTATTTTTTCAATATGCTTTCTGGAAGCTATTTCAGGCACAACTCCTCCATATAAGGTATGTAGTGCTATCTGAGACGATATTACATTCGATAATACTTCCCGGCCATTCTTAATAACAGCTGCTGCTGTCTCATCACAGGAACTTTCTATTCCTAATATTAAGATATCTTCTTTATTCATTTTTATTTGTATCGGCCAATTCCCATCCGTAGATTTTCCAATGACCTTTATCGTCCTTTCTTAATAGAAATTGTTCCGTTGTAAATTTTAATTCGGTGCCTTGCCTTAAAGTAAAGACACAATATAGCTTCGCAAATTCATATCCCTTTATAGCATAGTACTCCACTTCAGAACTGGAAGAAGTAGAATAACTTGATATTGTTATTTTTTTTTGGTTGAATGTCTTAATGTCGTTTTTCAAATCTTTTAGATATTGTTCATCTGATTTATCAGCAATAAGATCCGCATCATAAAGCTCTCTGATTTTAAAAGCCAAAGATTTCAGTTCCTCTTCCGTATATTCCTCATTATAGAAGCATTTCGTAATCTCACAAAAATATTTAATCACTTCTTTTGGAGATGGCGGATAAGAAATATCCAAATTATCTAATAGAATACTCTGCACTGCTGTAACGCTTATTGCCTTTTCTTTTTCATTCACCGAACGATTCGATAAATAGAAATAATAGGCAATTATCAACATAATTAAAATAACAAATACGATCGCCCCTTTTACGCCTTTAAAGCGTTTCATTGAAATCCCCCCCAATGTCTTAATCTTCTGCAAATACAAGTGATACTGTCTTACCATCTTTCCCCACGAGCGAATTTTCAAATATCTTTTTGGCATTCGCTATATAATCTTCTGGATGAGTCAAAGACGGGCTGAAATGTGTCAACCAAAGTTGAGTAACTCCTGCTCTCTTTGCAAGTTCTGCAGCCTCATAAAAAGTCATATGTTTATGCTCCTTAGCCTTTTCCTCTTTATCAGCCTCCCCATACATCCCCTCACATATGAATAAATCTGCATTCATAGCATTCTTTACAATGCTTTCTGTAGGTCTTGTATCTGTACAATAAGTTAATTTTAGTCCCTTTCTTGCACCCCCCAAGACCATGTCTGGCGTATAAATATGTTCATCTATCTGCACAGATTCGCCTTTTTGAAGCTTATTCCAATATTTCTTTTCAATCCCAAGTCCAATTGCCTTTTCCACCTGAAATTTTCCCACCCTGTCAATTATTATATTGTAACCATAACATAGAACATTATGATTCACTTTAAAAGCTTCGATTTGATACCCCTCAAACTGAAATATCTGCTCTGATTCCGATATTTCCACACAATTTAACGAAAAAGGGAGCTCTGGTGCTATCACTCGTAATGCACTCACAACTCTTGTTAATCCTTTGGGTCCAATTAAAGTTAAAGGCTCCGTCCGTTCCGCATTTCCCATAGTTAACAGCATTCCAGGTAAACCGCTTATATGATCTGCATGGAAATGTGTAAAGCAGATTACATCTATCGGCTTTGGACTCCACCCTTTCTCCTTCATTGCGATCTGTGTTCCTTCTCCACAATCAATTAAAACATTTTTCCCGTTATATCTGGTCATTAACGCAGTTAACCAGCGATAAGGAAGGGGCATCATTCCTCCCGTTCCAAGTAAACATACATCTAACATTCAAAATCCTCATTTGCTTTTATTTAAATCATAAATATTCATTTTTCTCTTCTATCTCTACGGGAATCTTTAATACTTTTTTTAATGCATCATAGCATTCTTCACATAAATCAAACTTTTCAATTTGTCCATCTTTGGTAGAAAAATAGCCAAAACTCTGTTCTACCTCACAGCACCCCTCTTTTAGGATCCCCTTTTCTACTTTAAGGTGCCTTTGGCACATATTACAAACCACTTCCTGCAACTCTTGTTGTTCTGAATATATACGCATTTTTTTCCTCCTAAGTTCACTTTACGGTTCCTCTACGTCTTCATTATACGCATTGTCGTTCTGTAAACCTAGTGGTAATTGTTCCTACCGCTTCCACATTATAACAGCATCTTCATATGGATCATTATAAAATTTTTTTCGAAATCCTTCCTTTAAAAAACCAAGTTTTTCATATACATAAATAGCTTTTGTATTGCTCTGTCTGACTTCCAGCGTAAACTCTTTAATTCCTATTCTTTCTGCCTGTTCAAGAAGTTTACATAACATTTCAAAGCCAACCCCTCTGTTGCGGTATTCTTTTTTAACAGCAACATTCGTTATTTCACCTTCCCCTGCAATATTACGCAGTCCACAGCTTCCTATAATCTGCTTATCTAATACCGCAACCAAATAATATGCATATTTAGCTTCTATCATTTCTAGAAAAGCCTTTTTTGACCAAGGTTCGGAAAATGATTCTTCTTCTATCTTAACCACTTCATCCAGGTCTTTTTTTTGCATACTTCTAAACTGTATCATGCTGCTCTTTTTCCATTCTCTCTCTCTCAGCCTGTGATAATCTCAAATAATTAGGTTGATGTTCCTTTGCGGATTCTACTTTACCCTCATCAAAATAGACTTGGGCAATTGCCGCTATCGAAGAAGCACTCTGCCTGTTTCGATGAGCTGGTGCAAACTGATAAGCTATTTTTAATTTATTTGCGATTAATTCTGAATATACAGGAATACCGTCCCCTACAAAAATAACATTCCTGCCTATTTTATTCAGTTTCTCTATTAATGCCTCCATGTTAATTGCACATTGCGCTTCCATTATATGTAACCGAAAGCCTCTGTTCCTATTTAACTTATCTGACTTGTTTTCTACAAATTCATAAATACCTGCATATACTTGCCCACGTCTTGCATCCATGATTGGACATATCAGGAGATTCGTTCCATACATATTATAAGCGAGCCCCTCTAATGTCGGTATCCCTATTAAAGGTTTTTGTAAAGCGAATCCAAGTCCCTTTGCTGTAGCAGAACCAATACGAAGTCCTGTAAAAGAGCCGGGACCTGCTGCCACCGCAATCGCATCAATAGTACGCATGTCTAGATCAACCATTCTAGCTATTTCATCTAACATAGGCAATAAAGTCTGAGAATGTGTCTTTTTATATTGAATCGTATATTCTGCAATTAAATCATCATCTTCAACAATAGCTATGGATGCTGTTAATCCTGAACTGTCCAATGCCAAAATTTTCATTCATAGTAACCTCAATCTATTTTAATATTCTTTCTATAATCTCTATTTTACGATATTCAAAGCCTTTTTTCAAATTTTTTTCTATCGTAATTTTTTTATGGCCATCCGGCAATAACTCTGTTATCCGATTCGCCCATTCAATCATACAGACACCCTCTCCATAAAAACAGTCTTCGTAACCTACTTCTTCCATCTCGTCCACATCGCCTAATCGGTAGACATCAAAATGATAAAATGGCAATCTACCCTCTTCATACACTTGTACAATGGTAAAGGTCGGACTGCAAATGGGTTCCATTATCCCCAATCCCTTAGCTACCCCTTGCGTAAAGACTGTCTTACCAACTCCAAGGTCTCCATCCAACGTATAGATTTCTCCTGCCTTGGCCTGTTGGCCTATTTTTATTCCAAGAGCAAAGGTCTCCTCTGCGTTCCAAGTCTCAACAACCATTCTATCTTCCTCTATACTCCTTCATGCTTTGATTTTAACCTTGTTAGGTGGCATATGTACTGAAATAGACTCTACTACTGCAGCTGTTTTTTCGCCCAGATCCCTTCTCGGAAATATGGACGCATTTATTTTAGAAGTATATACAATAATACTATTTCTGGTAGAAACTGCTTTTGTCATATCTGTCCATGCCTGTCTCTGAATTTCTTCGCCCTGAGATATTTCTATTCCTTCTTCTGTCATCTTATAATGAAGAGGATTCTGAAAGGCTGGCGTATGCTGCATCTGCATCTGTGCTTTTAAGAAAAGAGTCCATGGCAGATATAACAAGATGATTGCCCCAAAAATGACAGAAATAACAGCTCCACTAAAAAAGAAATTAACAATTAACAAAATCCCAATAATAGTTCCTACTATACCGGATAAACCAGAATATGTGTGAAACAACATATAATCATATAAATCACTTGATTTCATTTTAACTTCAAATTCCACTTCCATTTTATTCTCCTTGTCAGCGGAACAAAGCGTGAACGTTCCTACTATTGTATAAGTACATTTACTGTAACACGGTAATTCCTATAGAGTTAAAAAAGCACCTACAGAGTAGGTGCTCTTAACCTTTATTATACTTATTTTTTCACAAAGTGCAAGTTATTGTTATTCATGACGTAAGGCTTCAATAGGACTCAGCTTCGCCGCCTTTTTAGCAGGATATATTCCAAAAAAGATACCTACACCAGATGAAAATAACGTTGCAATCAAGATCGTAGTAACTTTAATATCTGCCCTGAAATTGATTGCAGAGCAAATCCCTACTGCTCCTAATGTACCCAGCAGAATTCCTATAATTCCACCCAGCAGTGTAATAATGGCAGATTCGGAGAGGAATTGAAGTAAAATAGAATTAGTTCTGGCACCAAGTGCTTTCCGGATTCCTATCTCTCTCGTTCTTTCCGTTACCGATACTAACATGATATTCATAACTCCGATACCACCTACCAGTAAGGAAATCGCTGCAACAAATGATACAAACAACGTAATAGAACCCATAATGGAATTAAATTGGGACATCTGATCCTGGAATGACTGCATTTGGAACATACTTTCTCCACGCACATTATGTCTGGCTTCCATTAAGCGGATGCTGTCCTGAGCAATTTGAGAAGAAAATTCCGGTGAATCAGCTATAATATAAAAGCCATCAAAGCCTTCAACATAAAATCCATAGGCAGCTCCCATCACACTGATCGGCATCTCCACTTGTACCATATCCGAATATCCCATCATACTCATTAAGGAAGATGCGCTGTCCGCTCTGATTCCGACTATCGTTAATATTTGTGACGAATTATAAATAGAAACTTCCAAATCCATACCGACGACATTAGTCGTTCCGAATATTTTTTTTGCAGTTGCCTCTGTAACTACGCATACCTTTCTGGCTGATACGTATTCATCTTTGGTAAAATACCTTCCTTTGATAATTTTATCATTACTGGTAAATTCCAGCCATTCATTACCACCACCAGCATATCCGTCAAAATTCCCTTTCCTGCCCGATGCCACACAATTCATTTGATAGGCAGGAGTAACACCTTTTACATTGGCTATCTTCTCACTGATGGCATCAAAATCAGACTGGTTAAACTCAATATTTGATTTATTATTATTCGAATTGATCTGTATATAAAGCAGATTCCCGCCCATTTCATTCAATTCATCATTAATCTGCCCCTTTACCCCATTTCCGATGGATATGAGCATAATAACAGAAGATATACCGATAATAATTCCAAGCATGGTCAAAATAGAACGCCCTTTATTGCTTTTAATATTCATAACAGCAATCTTGATATATTCCCAAAATTGTGACATCTTATATTCTCCTTATTCTGTTACCGTCTCATCCATTGGTCTGGCTTCCACTTTAGCCCCTTCTATAACACCATTCGGCAGCGTCATAATAATTTGATCTCCTTCGGACAATCCCTCTACTATCTCTGTATCATCATCTGAAGATATCCCAATTGTTACAGGCTTTTTCACAACAATACCATCCTTGATTGCATAACAGAAATCACCATCCGTATCTGCATTTACCGATTCAATTGGTACTATTAATACATCTTTTGCTTCCTTGGTGTGAATTACTACTTTAGCCTCAATCCCTAGAAAAATATTGGAATCCCCATCATTGATATGAACTTCTACGGTAACCATCGGCGTACCGGCAGAGTTCGGTAATGCTACATGATTGATTTTGCTTACGGTCCCTGTATATTTATTTCCATTTATGGTAATGTCAGCTTTTTGGTCTTCTTTCAAATTGATAAGGTCATACTTTGATACCGAAATCTCCACTTTTACATTTTCATTACTTTCCAGTGTCAAAAGTTCCGTTCCATCAATTGCCGGTCCGCCGGCTATTGCATTAACTTTTGTGATAACACCTGAGAAATCGGCTGTAATACCTTTTTTAGCCTCCTCCAATAATCTGGCTGCGCTCTCAGCTTGTGCCTGACTTGCTTTGCTCTCCAGTTCTGCTGATTTCATCATTGCGCCATTCTTGATTGCACCCTCAGCACCGGACTGAAAAGTCCTTGCTTCGTTATATGCAATTTCTAGATCCGAATAATCATTTTTAGCTTTTACTAAAATATCTTCCCTATTATCCTTTGTTTTATAATCGCTAAGCAAACTAATTTCATTGCCAACTCTAGCTAATTCCGCATTTGTCTGGGCGATGACCTTCTGCATATTATCAATTACTTTATGGGAAAGATCTTCTTGTGTCAGCTCATATTGATAATTGGCTAAACTTCTATTCAAGCTGTATTGCTGATTATACAGAGTTGCTCTTTTCTTAACGACTTCATCATTAATACTATCTTCCAATTCCTTTATGTATTCCTTTTGAACTGCCATGAGAGCCTGATAATTTTGTATGTCCGTTACTGCTTTTGCCAATTGTTGTTGGAACTTTGCATTCTCCTGTGCTGCTCCCTGAAAAGAATATTTACTCGCTTCACCCATAAGGATCGTCTGTTTGCTGCTTGCCTCCATATCTTCAATGTTATAAGTCAATAGCTGGTCGCCTGCTTTAACAACATCACCCAACTCCACATCTACTGTCTGTATATTTGATTTCGTGGTCGCATTTGAGAAATAAGTTCTCGTAATCTCACTCTTTACCGTTCCACTCGTCTCTATGGAAGAATTGATTGTTCCTTTTTTGACTGCCACAGTATCAACCGGCATACTTTTACTTTTTGCTGCTACACTTTGAAATACAAAGAACAATGCAATTATAAGTACAGTTCCAGCAAACACACCTAATTTAATCATTTTTTTCTTTTTTTTAGAATCCATTTTTACCTTAATTTTAGGTTCTTTTATCTTGTTTACTTTCCATTTTTTCACTTTCTTTTCCCCCATGCCATTTTTTTTATTATCAAAATTCTCCATTATGTCTGACATATTAACTATTCACCTCTCGTAATATCCTCTTCGATTTTTCCATCCTTTATTTTTATTACTCTTTTAGCCTGTTCTGCAATGTCATCATCATGCGTAATTAGAATAACAGTTCTTCCTTCTTCATGTAATTCTTTTAAGATTCCCATGATCTCTTTCGTGGAACCGGAATCTAAATTACCGGTGGGTTCATCTGCCAGGATCACTGGCGGAGCCTGTGCTATAGCCCTTGCGATAGCAACCCTTTGCTGTTGTCCACCTGACATCTCGGAAGGTTTGTGTGAGATACGTTGAGACAATCCGACCTTTTCCAATGCACTCAAGGATAATACTCTACGTTCCTTCTTGGAAATGCCGCGATAAATCAGGGGCAATTCTACATTTTCATAGGCAGTAAGGTTTTGAATCAAATTAAATCCCTGAAATACGAATCCAATCTCTTCATTACGGATATCTGATAATTCATCATCACTAAGGGAAGATACATCTTTTCCATGGAGGAAATAGCTTCCGCTCGTGGGAATATCCAGACATCCAAGCATATTCATCAAGGTAGATTTACCTGAGCCCGAATGACCTATAATGGCAACAAATTCTTTTTTATTAATTTTGACATTTACATTGTCCAATGCCCTTACTTCATTTTCTCCCGGATTGTATATCTTACACATATCCTTAATTTCAATTAATGTTTCCATATCTGCTCCCATCTGCATCGTTTGATGTGAATACAAACCTAATTGCAGGAATTATTTCTTTCACGCCACTTTAATTGTATTAAACAATTAGTACAATAATACATTTTAGTGAATTTGTCAATATAGTTGACTCTATTCATTAAAACGTAAGCGGATTAATTTTTACTTCAATTTTAAATTAAATTTTTCTTATTTTTTATTCTAAAAATAAAAGAAAGTATGAACCTTTTCAAAGGAGTACTTTCTTTTTCTTTTCTTTTTTAATTTTTTATTATAATACTTATTTTTTTATAAAGTAAGAACGTAACTATGGAAACTGCAAATCCCTTTAATAAATTAAAAGGGGCGACTGCAAATATTATAAAAGTAGTAAGGTCTATAATGGAAGGATTTACTACTGTTCCTAACGCGATCAGTGATTCCATTGGCATATGAAATGCTCTGCTATAGACTGGGAGTAAGATATATGCATTTAATAGGCTGCCAATAATTGTCATGACCAAAATTCCAGTTAACATACCCACCAAAGCAGCTTTTTTACTCTTATTCTTACGATAAATAATTCCTGCCGGAACCACCAGCCCACAACCTATTAAAAAATTTGCTAATTCTCCAATTCCAGCCGTTACGGTTCCGTTTAAAACAAAATTTAATAAAATTTTTATGATTTCAATGAACGCAGCCGCTAACGGTCCCATTGCAAATGCCCCTATTAAAACAGCCACTTCACTAAGATCAATTTCATAAAAACTAGGGGCGAATCCAAGTGGAATTTCAAATAGCATCAGAACCGTAGCAACAGCTCCCAGCATAGCTATTTGTACCATATGCCTCAAGTTCATGGATCTGTTTCTTGCATATTTATTATTTTGTTTCATAATGACTCCTATCTTCGGCAGCAGCCTATTATATAAAAAAAGTGCCCCATAAAAAAATGGGGCACAAACTTACAATACAATTATTTGTCTTCTATCATCCAGACTTTACTGTCGGTTTTGGAATAGAGAATACTCGCACCAAATCAACCACTAACGTGGGTCGCGGACTTTACCGCCGGTAGGGAATTACACCCTGCCCCGAAGAACTTCCTTATAAATAGCTCACTGCTATTATTTTTAATGTTCCATTCTATAATATGGTCAATCCTGTACTTTGTCAATATAATTATTTATAAACAATTCTCAAAACTTAAAAGCACTCCCGTTGCCATACCAATCTTACCACCATCAATAAGATATTGTTTCATATTTCTTTGTAAAGATGTGTTTTCTGGAAATTCCTTATAATCATAGATATTCATAGTATCCGGCTTCAACTTGTACACCCATTCCAGGTATTCCTCTGATTCCAAATCTATATCTACTATTATAAAAGAATTTTGAAAATGTATAATTTTGGAAGCATCCGGAAGTATTTTTTTTAGTGAAGGGGAGAGTAACCATGATTCACACATGATGTCCACCTTGCTATAATCCGGATAAAATTTCTCTAAAAAACTCTTTGCAGCCTGGAGGGATTCTCTTACTTTTGTACCCGCTAGATCTGCATTGGAGGGAATATGAATACTAACAATCTTTTGACCGTTCTTGTGATCAAGCTCATACTCTAACTCACCTATCCGGAACAAATGCATCGAAACCTGTCTACTGGTCCAAAAGCTTCTGTCAAACTTATAGAATCCATAATTTTCCTTATGTTCCTTTAAGAATCTGGTAAAACACTTCATCGTATCCGTATATATCAATTCATCTATCCCTAATTCCATATAGGTTTCATGTACTTTTTGTCCGCAATGTAACATGACTGTCAATATTTTTATTCCCAACGGATCTTCGCCAAGTTTATCTTTTAAACGTTTTTCTCCTTCCTCCCAGGTATCCTCACTGTTAAGCATGGATAGATAGGGCTGTAATTCTTTGTAGTTAAGAACTGCATCCATTTTCAATGCCTCAACAGCTATTTCATTTTGTAAGTTTATTTTCGTTACTATTTGATTTATCATATAACTCAATCCATTTCATCGCCATAGATGGCTCGCTCTTCTTCCATCAAGGCTTCATCCAATTCGATTGCCATTTTATTTTCAGGCAGATTCATCACTGTATTATAACGCTCTTGATCCTTTTCTGCCGTCTCACCCTGTATATGCCAATGTTCTCTTGGTGCTCCTATCAATCCTCTTTTATCCAGATACACAGATACACTCTCATACCTATCGTAAAAACTGCTATTATCCCTCGCCTTTTCCAATGTCCATGCGCACTCTGCCATAGCCGGAAGTCTTGGAAATAATAAGTAAGAAGCTGTTTTTATATGTGGAACCCGCTCTGTCCACAAAGGACATTCCAATCCTAGCATTGCTTCGTACAAATCTTCATCCAGATACCCCGGATACGGTTCCGTGTGCAGAATTTTATGTGCGTCACTCATAAAGTAGGGATAATCCATATAATAGCAATTATTATCCGAATTAATTATTTTCCCTCCGCGCTTGGCAAAATCAGTAATCAGCGCTCTATCTCCCATCCACGCCTGTACCAAAAAATCTGTATCTAGTTTATTTCCACGAAGTGCATCATTCCAAACAATCGTCTTTTTTCCATGCTGTTTAAGATAATTCTTCGTTTTTACAACGAACCACTGTTGTAATTCATTCTCATCTTTTAAATTAAGTTCTCTTATTTTCTTTTGACACTCAGGGCAATTTCTCCATTTTTTCTTGCAAGCTTCATCGCCTCCTATATGAATACATTCATAAGGAAACAGTTCCATAATCTCATTTAGTATAATTACTAAAAAATCCCAGCTTTCCTCTTTTCCTGCGCATATCAGATTATCAAAGATACCTCCTCTGGTCTGAACTTCTACCGTTTCTCTAAGACACCCTATGGAAGGATACGCAGCAAGCAATGCACTTTCATGTCCTGGTATCTCTATTTCCGGAATAATGTCGATCATCCTTTCATCCGCATAAGCAATAATATCTTTTATATCTTCTTTTGTATAGAAGGAGCCTGAACCAGTTTGGGTAAGTAATGGATATGCATCTATCTGGATTCGCCACCCTTGATCGTCCACCAGATGCCAATGCATTTTGTTGAGTTTAAAATACGATGCGGCATCTATCAGTTTTAGTACATCCTGCTTTGGAAGAAAATGTCTGCTGGAGTCAAGCATAAACCCCCTGTATGGAAATCTGGGTCCGTCCATAATATTCATACAAGGTAATCTGTTCCCAAATTGAATCCGCAATTGCTCTAACGTGCGTTCTGCATAGAAAATTCCTGCCGGACTCCCTTCCATTCTAATTCCTTCTTCCGTAATATTGAGCACGTATCCTTCTCTCCCATACCGTGTGCTCTCTTGTAACGAAACTTCCATCCTTTTACATTCTCTATCCTCAAAAACCTCTACCATGTTCGGATATGGTACTATATTTAATACTGTTTTCATATCATAGACCTACTTTACATTTATTTACTATTTTTCTCAGTAAGACGCATAGTCAGTGCGATCCTTTTTTTAGGAAGATCTATTTCCAAAACTTTAACATCAACTATGTCCCCTACACTTACCGCTTCCAGCGGATGTTTAATGAATTTTTCAGTAATCTGCGAGATGTGAACTAACCCATCCTGATGTACCCCTATGTCAACAAATGCACCAAAATCAATGACATTTCGTACTGTACCTTTTAATATCATGCCTGGCTGTAAATCTTTCATATCAAGAACGTCACTTCTAAGTATTGGTGCTGGCATATCATCACGCGGGTCTCTGGCTGGTTTTTCAAGCTCTTTCAAAATATCTGTCAATGTTATTTCACCTATACCCAGCTCTTCCGCCAACTTCTTTTTATCTTTTATTTTTTTCTCTAAATTACCAATAGGCTGTAGCTTTTCCTGTGATGTAGTTACGCTTTTACCATCCTCTTCTTTTTTCATACTTTCCATTGCTGCAGCCATCGCACGTCCCATGGCAGTATTGGTATTACGGACGACCACTTTTTGCGTATTTGCTGTTTTTACATTTATTGTTTTCATAGGAGACACTTTCTCCTGTACCGCTTTTTTCTGAGCCTTTCTTACATCGTCCATACTAATTCCCATCTTATCAAGTAGCTTTTTACATGCATCATAGGATTCCGGATGCACACTTGTCGCATCCAAAGGATTCTTACCATCTGAAATCCTCATAAAGCCCGCGCATTGTTCATAAGCTTTTGGACCAAGCTTGGCAACTTTTAATAACTGATTTCTGCTGGTAAATTTTCCATTCGCTTCTCTATAATCCACAATATTTTTTGCAATTACCTTGCTGATGCCGGAAATGTATTCCAGAAGAGAAGCGGATGCCGTATTCAAATCAACACCCACCTTATTTACACTATCTTCTACGACCCCTGTTAAAGCTTCATTTAACTTTTTTTGATTCATATCATGTTGATATTGACCAACACCAATTGACTGTGGGTCGATTTTTACAAGTTCTGGAAGTGGATCCTGTAACCTTCTCGCAATAGATGCTGCGCTTCTTTGCCCGACATCAAAGTTTGGAAATTCTTCGGTTGCCAGCTTACTTGCGGAATAAACAGATGCGCCTGCCTCATTTACAATTACATATTGTACTGGTACCTCTAATTCCTTGATCAATTCAACAATTATTTGTTCCGATTCTCTGGAAGCAGTGCCATTTCCTACTGATATTAAAGAAATATGATACTTTTTTATTAGTTTTTTTAATTCTGCTTTGGCTTCTGCCACCTTATTTTGCGGTGCCGTTGGATAGATTACCTTAGTATCCAATACTTTTCCAGTTGGATCTACCACTGCTAATTTACAACCAGTACGGAATGCAGGATCCCATCCAAGCACTACTTTGCCCGCTATCGGTGGCTGCAATAAAAGCTGTTCTAAATTTTTTCCAAATACGGCAATTGCTCCATCTTCGGCCCTCTCCGTTAAATAATTACGAATTTCTCTTTCAATTGCTGGGGCAATCAGCCTTGCATAACTGTCTTCTATAATTTCTTTCAATACAGGAGTGGTCACTGGATTATCATTCCTTATCATTTTTTTAGTAAGAAATGTATGAATACGCTCCACAGGAGCCTCAATCTTTACATTTAAAATTTTTTCTTTTTCTCCTCGGTTTAATGCAAGTGTCCTGTGCCCTGCCACTTTGTTTATCGGCTCTTCATACGCATAATAATTTTCGTATACACTTTGTACCTTACTATCTTTTGCAACACTTACTATTTTGCCTTCTTCCATCGTAGCATTTCTTATATAGCTTCTGAAATCGGCCTCATCGGAAATGCTTTCTGCAATAATATCCATAGCGCCCTGAATCGCATTTTCAACCGTTGATACTTCTTTTTCATCATCCAAAAAAGCTTCTGCTTCCTGCTCAATCGTATTTTTAGTTTCTTGCCTGAGTATAATATCTGCCAAACCTTGCAAACCTTTTTCTTTCGCAATACTGGCTCTGGTCTTTCTTTTTGGTCGATAAGGCCGATAAAGATCTTCTACCACCACCAATGTCTCTGCTCCCAGAATATGTTGTTTTAATTCATCTGTTAGCTTTCCCTGTTCTTCAATACTGCCGATTACTTGCTGTTTCTTTTCCTCCAAATTGCGCAGATAATGTAATCTGTCATACAAATTGCGAAGTACTTCATCATTCAGAGATCCCGTTGCCTCTTTCCGATATCTGGAGATGAAGGGAATCGTATTTCCTTCATCGATTAATTTAATGGTAGCTTCCACCTGCCATTTTTCCACGTTCAATTCTTCTTTTAATTTTGCAATAATATCCATATATATGTTCTACTCCTGCTCCTTTTCGGAATCCTGCCACTTTTTAAGCAACAGTACCTTTACATTTAGTCTGCACTTATTATAGTGTATAGTATAGTCTGTTTTCAAGAAAGATTTGTAATATTAAGTTAAAGGTGCTAGAATATGTTTACACTTATAATCAAAAAAGCAGAGGATAAAGTCATGGATTTCAATCAAAATCAACAACAGGAGCAATCCCCTTATAAAGATCAATATTCTAATCAAAATGATGCGTATTCCAATCATAGGAATACGAATTATAAAGTTCCTATCACAAAACCTGCCAATTCTTTAGCGGTCGCCGCTATGTCTCTTAGTATTATTGCTTTGATACTGGCATTTACATGTACGATTTACCCTACGCTTGTCCTTGGAGGACTGGCTATTATACTTGCCTTATTATCGAAAGGCTATGACACCAAAATGCATGCCTATTCACTTACTGGTATCATAATTGCCTCTGCAAGTATTTTTCTTAATATCGTGATTATAGCCTCGGTTCTTGTATTGCTCTTTTCGCCATATGCGAATCCAGAGTATCGAAAAGAGTTCGATAGCTTGTACGAAAAAATATATGGCGAGTCTTTTGACGATTCCTTGCAAAATATTACAGAGGGATTGTAATGAAATATTCTTATCCACCGATTATAGACTTGAAAAAAAGAGATTACAGGAGACAGATACATGAATATATTTAAAACCTCTTCGGAATTGAAATCTAGGGCGAAGGGAATTTTATTAGGGAAATACGGTACCGTAATTCCTGCCTTTCTAATTATTGAGAGTATTATATTTTTTATACAATTTCTAGCTTCGAATATGGTAGATACGAAATCCGTCTTTGGAATGATAATTTACTATGCCGTTGCATTTATTATGCAGTTGATAGCAGCCATTTTCGCACTTGGAGAAGCACGATTATATTTAAATATTACCTGTGACCGTCCTTACTCCATGAGCGATATCTTTTATGGTTTTAAGCAATCTCCTGAAAAGGCTGTTAAAATACAAATTATACTACTGTTAAAAGAAATCGTATGTCTTGTTCCTTCTATTATTTTATATTTTGTTTATCTGAAAACACAATTTACGGTTATCGTATTATTTATATCTATTACAGGAATTTTGGGTAGTATTGGGGTTTGTATCATAGCATTGACCTACTCTCAAATATACTATTTGATATTGGATTTCCCTAACTATTCCTCAAAAGAAATCATGGAAATCAGTAAGACTTTGACAAAAGGATATCGTGGTAAACTATTTTATTTATGGGTCAGTTTTATTCCACTCCTCTTACTATCTTTATTTACATGCTGTATTGGGTATTTTTGGGTCATACCATATATAAATGCTACAAATGTTCAATTTTATCTGGAACTGATTCGAGTGAAATCTACTCCGTCTTATAAAATAGACCCTGAGAATACGTAAAATAATAAAATGCCATAAGTTATAAAAACTTATGGCATTTACTATTATTTGCTAATATTTTTCCATCTTAAATACGCATTTATAAAGACATCTATTGCACCGTCCATAACAGCGTCCACATTACCCGATTCTGCATTGGTCCTATGATCTTTTACTAAGGTATACGGTTGCATTACATAGGATCTAATTTGATTTCCCCATCCAATTTCTTTGATTTCTCCACGAATATCAGATAATTTTTCTGCATTCTCCTCCTGCTTCATTAAGAAAAGTTTAGCCTTAAGCATCTGCATCGCTTTGTCTTTATTCATATGCTGTGAACGTTCATTCTGACATTGTACTACAATACCAGTAGGAATATGTGTAATACGGATTGCGGATGATGTTTTATTAATATGCTGTCCTCCCGCCCCGCTGCTGCGGTACGTATCAATACGAAGATCATCCAGATTGATATCTACATCCAGGTCTTCTTCAATATCAGGCATAACATCCAAGGAAACAAAAGATGTCTGTCTTTTCCCCTGTGCATTGAACGGTGAAATTCGGACCAATCTGTGGACACCCTTTTCCGATTTTAAATACCCAAAAACATTTTCTCCATTTACTTGAAAGGTGATAGACTTAATGCCAGCCTCATCTCCATCCAAAAAGTCCAGGACATCTACTGTAAATCCCCTCTTCTCAGCCCATCTTGTATACATACGATATAACATACTAGCCCAGTCACAACTCTCTGTTCCACCTGCGCCGGCATTTAGTTTTAAAATTGCACTACATTTGTCATATTCTCCTGAAAGTAAGGTACTTATGCGAATCTCTTCAAATTCTATGATAAAAGAATCAAGTTCATTTCTGATATCTTCTATCATGGAATCATCCTCTTCCTCATATCCCATTTGAATCAATGTTTCGATGTCTTCATATTGCCCCTCAAGATGCTGCACTGTCTCTACGCTATTCTTAAGGTCTTTTAATTGCTTCATTAACTTATTAGAACGTTCTGGTTCATTCCAAAATCCAGGTGCCTCCATTTCACGCTCTAGTTCCTGAATACGCTTTAACTTATTTTCTAAGTCAAAGTGAATCCCTCACTTCCGCTAATGGAGTCTTGTATGTCTGAAGTTCTGTTTTCATTTGGTCTAATTCTACCACTTACGGTCACCACCTTTATGATTCGATTAGGAGAACGACAACGTTTGTCGTTCTCCCATTTTTAAGAATTACGTCCGCAACACTGTTTATATTTTTTTCCGCTTCCACATGGACACGGATCATTTGGATACACTTTTGTTTCTTTTTTGACCGGCGCTTTTACAGCAGAATCGTCTTTATTGGTACCGGTCACTTTTGCAACTTGTTCACGCTCTACTTTTTGTTCGATTTTAACATGGAATAACAAGCGTACTGTATCCTCACGAATATTATCCGTCATTGCACCGAACATCTCATAACCATTCATTTTATACTCAACCAATGGATCTTTCTGTCCATATGCCTGCAAACCTATACCCTGACGCAACTGGTCCATATCATCAATATGATCCATCCATTTACGATCAATTACTTTTAATAAAATTACACGTTCTAACTCACGAATTGCTTCTGGTTCTGGAAATTCAGCTTCTTTGCTTTCATATAATTTCACAGCTTCTTCTTTTAATTGATGTTTTAAACTATTTTTTCTACGTTTCTCAACTCTTCCTAAAATAACGGGTTCGATGGGAATGATCGGTAGCAATAAGCTATTCAATTCTTTCAGATCCCAATCTTCTGGTTCTATATCATCACCAATAACCGTATCAACGATGCTTTCAACAATATCTGTAATCATCTTGTAGATCACGTCACGCATACTTTCACCATCTAATACACGGCGTCGCTCTGCATAAATAATTTCGCGCTGTTCGTTCATTACCTGATCATATTCTAACAAATTTTTACGGATTCCAAAATTATTACTCTCAATTTTTTTCTGGGCTGTTTCAATTGCATTGGTCAACATCTTATGTTCAATTTCCTGATTTTCGGGGATCCTCAGCATATTAAACATGGAAATCAAACGCTCCGATCCAAACAATCGCATAAGCTCATCTTCCAGAGAAATGTAGAATCTGGATTCACCAGGATCGCCCTGCCTACCTGAACGGCCCCTTAACTGGTTGTCAATACGTCTCGATTCGTGACGCTCTGTTCCAATTATCCTAAGTCCTCCGGCTACTTTTGCCTGCTCGTCTAATTTAATATCCGTACCACGGCCAGCCATATTAGTAGCAATCGTAACTGAGCCGGCAAGTCCTGCATCTGCTACAATTTCAGCCTCTAGCTCATGAAATTTAGCATTCAAAACTTTATGTGGAATGCCTCGTCTTGTTAACATACTACTAATTTCTTCCGAAGCTTCAATTGTAATCGTACCAACCAATACAGGCTGCCTTTTCGCATAAGAATCTTCCACCGCTGCTATAATGGCATGCAATTTTTCTTTTTTAGTTTTGTATACACAATCCTGCATATCTTTACGAACAACTTCTCTATTAGTAGGGATCTCAATAACATCCATACCATAGATATCTCGGAATTCTTTTTCTTCCGTCAAAGCGGTACCTGTCATACCAGACTTTTTCGTGAATTTATTAAAGAAATTTTGAAATGTAATATTTGCTAAAGTCTTACTTTCTCTTTTTACTTTTACATGTTCTTTCGCTTCGATGGCCTGATGCAACCCATCCGAATAGCGCCTGCCAGGCATAATACGTCCGGTAAATTCATCTACAATCAATACCTGATCTTCTTTTACTACGTAGTCCTGATCCCTAAACATCAAGTTATGTGCGCGCAATGCTAATATAATATTATGCTGAATCTCTAAATTTTCTGCATCTGCCAAATTCTCAATATGAAAAAATTTCTCTACTTTTTCAACACCTTCCGCAGTCAAGTTCACAACTTTATCTTTTTCATTTACGATAAAGTCTCCCGTCTCCTCTTGCATAATTCCCATGATAGCATCAATTTTCGATAGATCTGCCATATCATCGCCACGTTTTAACTGTCTTGCGAGAATATCACAAGCTTCATACAACTTTGTCGATTTCCCACTTTGGCCAGATATAATAAGAGGTGTCCTTGCTTCATCAATCAATACGGAATCGACTTCATCAATAATCGCATAATGTAAATCCCTAAGAACCAGCTGCTCTTTATAGATTACCATATTATCTCTCAAGTAATCAAATCCAAGCTCATTATTTGTAACATATGTGATGTCACAGTTGTATGCTACTCTACGTTCCTCAGGCTTCAGATCATTCAGGACGACCCCTACTGTTAATCCAAGAAACTCATGTACTTGTCCCATCCATTCCGCATCACGTTTTGCCAAGTAATCATTGACTGTAACAACATGTACGCCTTTTCCTTCCAACGCATTCAAATACGCGGGTAATGTGGATACCAGTGTCTTACCTTCCCCTGTTTTCATCTCCGCAATACGTCCCTGATGTAGTACGATACCACCAATCAACTGCACTGGATAATGTTCCATATTAAGTACTCTTCTGGCAGCTTCACGTACCGTAGCAAATGCTTCTGGTAATAAACTGTCCAGACTTTCACCATCTGCCACTCTTTTTTTATATTCTACCGTCTTAGCCTTTAACGCTTCATCGGATAATTCCATCATAGATGTGCGTAAAGATTCAATCGTCTCAATTGTTGATTCAACTCTTCTTAGCTCTCGCGTACTGTGTGTGCCAAATACTCTCTCAATAATATTCATTACTAACTCCTGTTCATACTACCAAAGTGTGGGGAACATTGTATTTGCCCCAAAAACTATCTATTATTTTAACAGATTTGTAATATTAATTCAACTATTGCTTCATATATTTACCTTCCATTGACTTATTTCTTGTTCTTGACCTTTAATATAAGAAGTGTTATTATTTTAACGAATTAGTTTATCATTGACAGAATAAAAAATATACTATGAGGTGTAATCAAATGAGTAAAAGTTTTGACGATCTATTATCAAAAGTATCTGAATGTGAGATGAAAACAGTTGCTGTTGCTGTCGCACAGGATGAAGCTGTATTGGAAGCTGTAAAAGCAGCAAAAGAACGCAATATAGCAAACGCTATCTTAGTGGGAGATGAAAATGAAATAAAGAAAATAGCAAAAGAGATTCATATGGATCTTACAGGTTTTAAGATTGTAGATGAACCGGATGTAAAAAGCGCTACCTTAAAAGCAGTTGCATTGGTGCATGATAAAAAAGCAGACATTTTATTAAAGGGTCTTGTAGATTCAAAAACATTTTTGAAGAGTGTCTTAGATAAAGAAGTTGGACTCAGAACAGATAGAATGATGTCTCATGTATGTGTATTTGAAATTGAAGGAATCGACCACCTACTTTTCTTTACAGACGTAGCCTTTAATACCTATCCGACTCTTGAGCAAAAAGTGAATATTATAAACAATACCGTTGAAATGGCAAAAGTATGTGGGATAGAAATGCCTAAGGTAGCTCCTATCTGTGCCGTAGAAGTGGTGAATCCTAAGATGCAGCCGACCGTAGATGCTGATGAACTCACAAAGATGAACGAGCGGGGTGAAATCAAAGATTGCATTGTATACGGACCTCTGTCAATGGATCTTGCTATCTCCGAAGAAGCTGCCAGACATAAAGGTGGTATTAAAAGTCCTGTGACTGGCAATGCAGATATTCTGCTCTTCCCAAATATCGATGCTGGTAATATCACTTATAAATTATTAGTTGCCACAGCCAATGTAAAAAATGGAAATATTTTACTTGGAACATCCGCTCCTGTTATTTTAACTTCCCGTTCTGACGGATTTGAAGTAAAAGTTAACTCTATTGCTCTCGCATCTGTCGTTGCTGGTAAAATTAATTAATTCAAATCGAAAGGAAACTTATCATGTCAATTAAAAGTTTAATTATCAACCCTGGTTCCACCTCTACTAAAATTGGAGTTTATGAAGATGAAACGTTGTTATTTGAAGAGACTCTAAGACATTCTACGGAAGAAATTGCAAACTATGCATCCATCGTAGATCAAAAAGATTTTAGAAAAAAAATTATTATTGATTTATTAAAAGAGAAAAAATTTGATATGAATTCACTTTCTGTAATTGTAGGACGCGGCGGTATGTTAAAGCCTATTCCAGGTGGTACTTATGCAGTATCTGATGATTTATTAGAGGATCTTAAAATTGGAAAGCAAGGTCAGCATGCTTCTAATTTAGGTGGAATCTTAGCACGAGAGATCGGCGATTCGATTGGTGTTCCATCTTATATCGTAGATCCTGTAGTGGTTGATGAATTAGAAATCATCTCCAGATATTCAGGTGTTCCAGAATTACCTAGGGTTTCTGTTTTTCACGCATTAAATCAAAAAGCTGTTGCTAAGAGATATGCTAAAGAAATAGGTAAACCATATAATTCTCTTAATTTGATCGTTGTTCATATGGGTGGTGGTGTGTCCGTTGGTGCTCATAAATGCGGACATGTAATTGATGTATTTAATGCATTGGATGGTGATGGTGCATTTTCCCCTGAAAGAGCCGGTGGTGTTCCAAGTGGTGCACTTGTTAAAATGTGTTTCAGTGGTAATTATACAGAAAAGGAAATATATAGCAAATTAGTGGGTAAAGGTGGATTTACAGCTTATCTTGGGACAAATGATATGCGTGATGTCGAAAATCGAGTTCTTTCAGGTGACCCTGAAGCTACTGAAGTACGCGATGCATTTGTACGTCAAATGGTTAGAAATATCGGTGCAATGGCTTGTGTTCTAAAAGGAAAAGTGGATCAAATTATTATTACCGGTGGCATCGCTTATGATAATGGTGTGGTAACCGGTCTTAGAGAATCCTCTGAGTGGATTGCTCCTTTCACAATTTATAAAGGAGAAGACGAATTACTTGCTCTTGCCCAAGGTGCCCTCCGTGTGTTGAATGGAGAAGAAAAAGCTATGGTATATAGCGAAGTATAATTCAAGTATTAAGAGGGAGAATCATATGGATAAGAAGAAGCTGGCAATTACAAATCATGATAAGGGTTATAACTGTTGTCAGGCTGTAGCCTGTGCATTTGCAACTGAGCTAAATGTGGATGAAGAGATACTTTTCAAGGCTGGCGAAGGTTTTGGACTTGGTATGGGCTGTACAGATTGTACTTGCGGTGCAATATCCGGAGCTATTATGGTCACGGGATTTAAGAATAGTACTGCAAACCTGGACGGTGAAAAAAGCAAGGGATCTACATACCAATTGTCTAAAGAAATTGTTCGTAAATTTGAAGAAAAGAATGGCGCTCTGCTTTGTAAGGACTTAAAAGGTATCGATACTGGAAAGCCACTAAGAAGTTGTACGGGATGCATTGAAGATGCAACAGCTCTTGTTGAAGAGATTCTTGCTCTATAATGAATAAAAAAGCAAATGTGATAAATTGATATTACGTTTGCTTTTTTTATTTGGAATTGCTTCGTTTATTGGTTCCAATTCATAATCTTTCTTATTGTATTGCTTAAATCTTCTGCCAGTTTTTCATGTGTCCGTAAACTTGGATGCCCATCCGTACCAATTCCATCAGCTTCTAACTGCAACTCTAATTGATGAGAATAAATATTTTCATCTTTGCTACGCAATCGGCTAATCTGACTTTCTATTTCTGGAAATAATTCCTGTCCCATAACACCCAAAACGCAAAGAATAGAAGCATATGGATTTTTATCACGGATATCTTTGATAAAGTCAGCGTACGCTTTACCAAACGTATCTATCCTATCTTTCATTCCTCTTGTATAGCTCATATCATTAGTTCCAAGATTTACCACAATGCAATCTGGTACAAATTTATTCGTATCCCATTTTTCATAATCGCTAAGCCCCATAGCCTGATCTAAGGCTTTGTCAGTATACTGATAAAGATCTGGCATAAGCGGTTCTTCCAGCGGTTTATCCTCATCCTCTGGTATCCATGATGATATAATTCCGATTCCACTCCATGAAACAAGATGATACTCTGCTTTTAATATTCTGGCTGTCCTGGCTGCGTATGCCTTCCATGGATTCTCCTGTATCGTATCAAATAAATCTATTTCATTTAATCCTTCTACTCCATAACCACACGTGATGGAATCGCCTATAAATTCGATTTTTCTTTCCATTTCTTGGGTCGGTATAATCGGAATATCATTATCTGTTATAATCGCCTCGATTCCCACTTTGTCAAATGCTGCTTCCGACATTTTTACTAATCTTATAATAACTGATCGTTTTTCCGTTCCTTCGTATAGCGTATACGTATGTGTTCCGGGATGCGGATTAAATCTCTTTATCGGTTCTGTATCTGTATTTAATACTACTGCGAGCCATGCTCTATGTGAACTATCCCCTTCCACGAATTGGGATTGAATCACTACCTCTGCTTTTGTTCCTTCAAATTTAAATTCTATAGCTGAGCAGGAATAACTTAAATATAAGATTTTATTACAGCTCTTTGTTCTCCCTATTATTCTTACATTCTTATCAATTGGATCAAATCTCATCTGAACTCCTAACCCTTTTAGAGGCTGTCCCATTAGTATATGGAAAAGGGCGTCGCTAAAGAAATGCGACAACCCTTATAAATCCATAATGATTTGTAATTTTATCTAGCTCGTGCCTTTAATTGTTCTGTCAACATAGGTACGATTACATTAAGATCTCCAACAATACCGATATCTGCTACTTCAAAGATAGGGGCTGTCTCGTCTTTATTAATCGCAACGATAAAGTCTGACTCTTCCATACCAGCCAAATGTTGAATCGCCCCTGATATTCCGATTGCAAAATATACATTTGGACGTACTGTTTTACCAGTCTGACCCACCTGTAGATCCTTAGGTTTGTATCCTGCATCAACAACAGCACGAGAGCAGCTTACCGTTCCTCCTAATACTTCAGCAAGTTCATCCAACATCTTGAAGTTTTCTGCACAAACTCCACGTCCTCCTGATACTAAAATAGTAGCTTCCATAATATCTTCTGTCTCTGTTACCGATTTAATGATATCAATAATTTCTACATATTTATTATTTGGAGTAAATCCTGGATTAAATTCTTCAATAACCGCCTTTGTGCCTTCCACTTTATTACGTTTTTGCATAACACCAGGACGTACAGTCGCCATCTGCGGGCGGAAATCCGGACATGCAATTGTTGCGATCGTGTTGCCACCAAATGCAGGACGAGTCATTAACAATTGATTATGTTTCTGTTCTTTACCTGGCATTGGTTTGATTGGAAAATCTCCAATGTCAAGCTGGGTACAGTCAGCTGTCAAACCTGTGTGAACTCTTGCTGACACACGAGGACCCAAGTCACGTCCGATTGCCGTCGCACCAACAAGGAAAATCTCTGGTTTGAATTTTTCGATAACAGATGCAAGTGCATGCGCATATGGTTCTGTTCTATAGTCTTTTAATTCCGGATCATCTACAAGAATCACCTTATCTGCGCCATAAGCAGCTAGCTCATCTGCAAGTGCTTTGACTCCACTACCTACTAATACTGCTGTTACTTCTGTTCCTAAGTCCTCTGCAAGGTCTTTTCCTTTGCCTACTAATTCCAAAGCAATACCGCTTAATTCATTATCAACCTGTTGTGCGAAGACAAATACGCCTTTATATTCTTCTAAATTCATTTTTTTCACCACACTTTTCTCTTAATTATATAATATGTTTTTCTGCTAATCTACTTACAAGATAGGAAACGGAATCCTGAGGATCAAATTTAATTTGTTCGCCTTTTCCTTTTCTCACTTTATCAGATGCCTTTGCAATCTGAGTCGGAGAGCCTTTTAAACCAAGGTCTGAATCTAATACATCAACAAGATTTGCTCTTCCCCAAACTGTTATATCTGCTTTGCAAGCATCAAAAATTCCACCTGGTGTCATGTAACGTGGCTCATTTAATTCAGCAAGTGCTGTAAGCAAGCATGGCATTTTAGCTTTTACAACATGATATCTATCATCATATTGACGTTCAACGATAACACTATCGCCTTCCACTTTAATATCTTGTGCATAAGAAATTACTGGTATGCCCAAATGTTCCGAAATCTGTGGTCCTACCTGAGCCGTATCTCCATCAATTGCCTGACGTCCTGTAATGATAAGGTCATATTCCAAGTTACGGATTGCTCCTGCAAGCGTTTGAGAAGTAGCCCAAGTATCAGCGCCACCTAAAACTCTATCTGTTACAAGAACTCCTTTGTCAGCTCCCATAGCAATCGCTTCACGAAGAACCTCTTCCGCTTTCGGAAGTCCCATTGTAATTACTGTAACTTCTGCACCTAACTGATCTTTTAATCTGAGTGCCGCTTCAAGACCTGCTTTGTCATCAGGGTTCATGATTGTAAGCATTGCACCTCTATCAAGTGTACCGTCTGGGTTAAATTTTACGCCACCCTTTGTGTCAGGTACCTGTTTAATACATACGACAATTTTCATTGTATTTTCGCTCCTTATATTTTTGTTAGTTTATTAGCTTATTACGACTATTTTAATAATGCACCAGAGATGACCATACGTTGAACTTCACTTGTACCTTCATAAATTTCTGTTATCTTAGCATCGCGCATCATACGCTCTACATCGTATTCGCGGGTATAACCATATCCACCATGAAGTTGAACTGCTTTTGTCGTGACTTCCATTGCAACTTCCGCTGCATATAATTTAGCCATAGCTGCTTCTACGGAATAGTTCTTCTGCTTTGCTTTTGCCATCGCTGATTTATATACTAATAATTGAGCTGCTTCCGTTTTGGTAGCCATATCAGCTAATTGGAACTGTGTATTTTGGAATGCAGCAATTGCTCTACCAAACTGTTTTCTTTCTTTTACATAAGAAATTGTTGTTTCTAATGCACCTTCTGCGAGACCTAATGCCTGTGAAGCAATACCAATACGTCCACCATCAAGGGTATGCATAGCAATACCAAATCCTTTACCTTCCTGACCAAGCATATTTTCCTTTGGTATTCTGCAATCTTGGAAAATTAATTCATAGGTGGAAGAACCACGGATACCCATTTTCTTTTCTTTTGTACCAAAAGAGAAGCCTGGTGTTCCTTTTTCTACGATAAATGCAGAGATAATTTTTTTCTTTCTACCTTTCGCGTCTTCTACTACATTCGTAATAGCAAAAATAATATAAATATCTGCTTCTTTACCATTCGTTATAAATATCTTTGATCCATTAAGAACGTATTCATCGCCTTCTAAAACCGCTTTTGTCTGCTGACCCTGAGCGTCTGTACCAGCTCCTGGCTCAGTTAATCCAAATGCACCCAGTTTTTCACCTTTTGCAAGTGGAACCAAATATTTTTGTTTTTGCTCTTCTGTTCCATATGTCTGGATTGGATCACAGCAAAGTGATGTATGTGCAGAAACGATAACACCAGTGGTGCCACATACTTTTGACAATTCTTCCACACACATAGCATATGTTAAAGGATCACATCCCTGTCCGCCATATTCTTTTGGTACTGGAATTCCAAGAAATCCTAACTTCGCCATTTTTTCTACGGTAGCTCTTGGGAATTCTTCTGTCTCATCAACCTCTTGAGCCAGTGGTTTTACTTCTTTTTCAGCGAATTCTCTAAAAAGAGTTCTCGCCATCTCATGCTCTTTACTTAATGTAAAATCCATGTTTAAAATCCTCCATAATCATTTATGTTTTTTATATACTTCTGACAAATACGTGTAACTATTTTGAATAATCGTAGAATCCTTTACCTGTCTTACATCCTAATTTGCCACCACGCACCATTTTCTTAAGTAGTGTAGCCGGACGATATTTAGGATCTCCTGTTTCCGCAAAGATAACTTCCATAATAGCGAGACAAATATCCAGACCAATATAGTCACCTAACTGAAGTGGTCCCATAGGGTGGTTGGCACCTAGTTTCATAGCATTGTCAATATCTTCTACAGACGCAACACCTGCTTCCAGAACACAAATGCCTTCATTAATCATTGGTACTAAGATTCTGTTAACAACAAAACCAGCAGCTTCGTTTACCTGAACAGGAGTTTTTCCGATTTCAACTGATATTGTTTTGATTTTCTCAACTACTTCTTCTGGTGTATTCAGACCTGCAATTACTTCTACCAACTTCATAACTGGTGCTGGATTAAAGAAGTGCATACCGATTACTGGTCTGTCCAGACCTGCACCGATTTCTGTGATGGATAGAGATGATGTATTGGTAGCAAATATACAATCTGCTTTACAGATATCCTGTAATTCTTTAAATGTCTGTTTTTTGACATCCATTACTTCAAGAGCTGCTTCTACAACCAGATCACAATCTGTACAAATTGTTTTTACTCCCGTTGTTATCTTAGCTAAGATAGCATCTGCTGCTGTCTGATCCATTTTTCCCTTTGCTATACGTTTTTCAAATCCTTTAGCAATTCTGTTTTTACCGTTTGCTGCAAATTCTTCATTGATATCACATAGACAAACTTCATATCCTTCTGTCTGCGCAAAAGCCTGTGCAATTCCTGCGCCCATTGTTCCTGCGCCAATAATACCTACCTTCATTGTAAATCCTCCTAAAATAATATTTTAATGTGATTACTATTGCCTACCAATTATTTATTTAAAAATGATTCTACTTTTCTTTTTTCAAGGAAAGCTGTCATTCCTTCTTTTTGATCATATGATTCAAAACAATCACCAAATAATTTTTCTTCAACCACAATAGCTTCATCCATAGATACCTGAAGACCATCATTGATTGCCTTTTTACAATTACGAACTGCAATTGGAGCGTTTTTAGCAATGGTTGCTGCTAACTTTTCAGCAGCTGGCATTAATTCCTCCTGTGTATAAACTGCATTGACAAGTCCAATTCTGAGCGCTTCCTCTGCCTTGATATTTCTTCCACTGTAAATCATTTGTTTCGCCATTCCCGCTCCCACAAGACGTGGAAGTCTTTGTGTTCCTCCAAATCCTGGTGTAATTCCAAGTCCTACCTCTGGCTGTCCAAATACTGCATTATCAGAACAGATTCTGATATCACAACTCATGGAAATTTCACATCCACCGCCTAAAGCAAAACCATTAATTGCTGCTATTACTGGAATTGGGAAGGTCTCTAATTTGCGGAACACATCGTTTCCTTTCTTTCCAAAAGCTTCTCCTTCTGCCTTTGTAAGAGTGCTCATCTCAGCAATATCTGCACCTGCTACAAATGATTTCTGTCCTGCTCCTGTAAGAATAAGACATCTTACCTCATCCAAATTAACAGCATCAAGAGCTGTTTCTAATTCTTGTAAAACTGTGGAGTTCAAAGCATTTAAAGCCTTTTCACGACTAATTGTAAGTACACCAAACGCGCCTTTTTGTTCATAAACAATAAATTCCATGGGTGATTCTCCTTTTTATTTTATATGGTCCATACTTTATAGGGGGGACATGCACTCTACGCGCATGTCCCCTAAAACCCCTGATATTGCAGAAGTTCTTTAGTCTCTGGATACGATTGTTGAACAACCCATTCCTCCACCAATACAAAGTGTGGCAAGTCCCTTTTTAGCATCTTTTGCTATCATTTCATGTAACAAAGTAACCAAGATACGACATCCTGAAGCTCCTACTGGATGTCCGAGTGCAATAGCTCCACCATTTGGATTTAGTTGTTTTTCTACATCGATTCCAAGATCTCTGCCCACTGCAATTGACTGTGCTGCGAAAGCTTCATTTGCTTCAATTATATCAAACTCTTCAATCTTCATACCAGTTTTTGCAAGAACTTTTTTGGTAGAAGCTACAGGTCCGATACCCATTACTGTTGGGTCAACGCCTGCAAGTGCGCCTGCCACGAAAGTAGCCATTGGTTTCACTCCAAGTTCTTTTGCTTTTTCTTCACTCATTACCACTATAGCTGCTGCTCCATCATTGATTCCTGATGCATTTCCCGCTGTAACCTTACCATTTGCATTAATGGCTCTTAATTTTGCAAGTCCTTCCACGGTAGCTCCGGCACGTGGTCCTTCATCCACCTTGAACTCGATCATTTCTTTCTTCTTCTTAACCATTACTGGTACGATTTCTGCTTCGAAAGCTCCAGCCTTCTGTGCGGCTTCACATTTATTCTGAGAATCTACTGCAAATGCATCTAATTCTTCGCGGCTAATGTTCCATCTTGCATCTTCACAAATATTATCAGCTGTCTGAATCATGTGATAATCATTAAAAGCATCCCACAATGCATCCTTAATCATAGTATCTACCATCGTGGAATTACCCATTCTATATCCAAAACGTGCTTGTGGTAATGCATAAGGAGCCATTGACATATTTTCCATTCCACCAGCTACAACGATATCTGCATCTCCTGCCTGAATCATTTGCGCCGCCATATTAACACAGTTAAGACCGGATCCACATACTACGTTCACTGTGACCGCAGGTACTTCGATTGGTAATCCCGCCTTTAATGTTGCCTGACGAGCCACATTCTGTCCAAGACCTGCTTGAATAACACATCCCATATATACATGATCAACCGCTTCTGGTGCAACTCCTGCTCTATTGAGTGCTTCCTTGATTACAATTGCGCCTAGATCCGAAGCTGGTGTTGTACTTAATGAACCACCCATTGTTCCGATTGCTGTACGGCAAGCGCCGGCTAAAACAATTTTCTTTGCCATTATTTTCTTCCTCCAATATTAAAATTAATACAGTCTACAAGTGTAAAAATGATTGTTATTTTTTTATCATTGCTCACTGCACTTATTTTATCATAGCCTACTTTTTTTTGCAATGCTTTAACGTCTGTTAAATACAAAAAGAATAGAAGTGTCAAGTCTCTTATACAATTCCAAGACAAAGTATCTCCTATGATGCAAAAAGGAGCTACTGCTCCATAACTGAGTAAGTATTTACTCCGCTATTTTGCAACAGCCCCTTCTTCTATTAAACTTCTGGCTCTATTAAACCATATGTGTTTCCTTTTCTTTTATAGACCACATTTACCTGATCCGTCTCCGCGTTCATAAATACGAAAAAGTTGTGACCTAATAATTCCATCTGAATGCATGCATCTTCCGCATACATTGGCTTTATATCAAAATGCTTTGTTCTGATGATTTTTACTTCCTCATCATCCATATAATCTTTTTCTATAAATTCTTGTCTAAAAAAATTATTCGCCTGTTTCTGCGTTACTAGTTTATTCTTATACTTTTTTAACTGCCTTTCAATGATTTCTTCTACAAGATCAATTGATACATACATATCACTGCTGACTTGCTCCGAACGGATAATATTTCCTTTTACTGGAATGGTAACTTCAATCTTTTGTCTGTCTTTTTCAACACTTAATGTAACATGTACCTCTGTTTCAGGTGTAAAATACTTTTCTAACTTACCAATCTTATCCTGGACTGCACCCCTTAACCCTTCTGTTACCTCGATGTTTTTACCTAAAATAATAAATTTCATGCTGCTCATCCCTTCCATTGGTTACTTTAGTAAATACCAGTTATTTCTAAGTGTATTCACCCATAATTATAGATTATTATCTGCAATTATGTTGTAATTCATTATACCACAATAGATTTTAATTTGCCAATGATTTACACAAGTTTATAACTTGTAGATTCTTTCATTTTGGGGACTTCTGTGTCTTGATGAATGAATATTGGAAGGAAGTACCAGATGTGACATTTTATGACTTAATTCCATTTTTTATGACATCTACACAAAACGTGCGTTCAATTTTTTACTCTTTTCTTCCAAATAATTCTTTATATTTAATTGTGGATAATGTGCATAACTCCGTGCATAAATACATTTTCCCCTATTTATGGCGTTTTCTCATGTGGATAACTTTCCTGAGTCCATTTCCAAATTTTTCACATACTTCACTTGTATTTATTACAAATATTGTGCATATTTCACAACAAGAGGTCAGTTTACAGTAGAATTGGTATTTTCTTTAAAGTAAAAAAAGGGTAAGATATTGAACCGACCCCCAAAAGTTAGACCAAAAATCTAATGATTGGGAGGTCGGTTTTTTCATGGCAAAATATAGCTTTGATTTCAAGAAAAAAATAGTTGAAGATTACCTGGCTGGCAAAGGAGGAAC
>JAEVYY010000020.1 GCA_023392535.1 Bacillota bacterium | reverse complement strand
TTAGATTACTACACCGAAAGGTGTGTTAAATGTTAAGTTGATTGAACCGCCGTGTACCGGACGGTACGCACGGTGGTGTGAGAGGTCGAAAGTTTCTCAAACAGAGAAATTTTCTCCTACTCGATTTACTCTTTACCTAACGTAGTCTGTATACTGCCTTTTTATGGAAAAACATATAGTGTGATAAGTCTGGCCTATGCTATAATGAGCAAAAGAGAAAGCAAATGCGTAGCATTTTGGGACATACCAAGGAGGACATTTATGCGTAAGATACATAATTACTATACGAAGTTATTTTTCGTAATATTTATTACGGTAGCCATAGCAAGTGTATTTATTGCTGGCATCATAATCGTGCGAAATGTAACCAATATACAATCCATAACCGAGAGAAGTCTGATTGCAAGTGCGGAACAAAAAGTAAAGATTTATGAGGTGAATATTAATTCCCTTCATGCATTATCAAAGAGTATCGGAGATGATGTTCAGATACAAAAATATTTTCTTGAATTAAAGAATGGCAGGGAAGACAAGGAACTTTATCAAAGTCTGAAAATCGATTTGGAGCGGGAGATGAAGTCTTATACTAAGTTATTGGAAAATGCTTTCTTTGTATATGATGGGATTTGCTATATGGATGGTCTGGGTGGCACAACTGTTGGATTTGATATTGCGATGGAAGGGTCTGAGTGGTATACACAGGTAATACAAACGAAGAAGCATTATCTTGGTAAATTGAAAGAATCACCTATCACAGGACTTCCGATCATGGTAACAGCATATCCGATTTTAGATGCGAATGGCGAAATACTTGCTGTATTTGCATTGCCTATCAATTTAAATGGCTTTTCAAATGCCATTACCTATAATCCGGAAAGTACCAATGAAAAGACAATGGTCATCGATGAATCAGGAACCGTAGTGGCTGCAAATGATACGGATTTGATAAATACCTACAATATAGAGAGAGAACTTTCTGAATTAAACCACTTTATCAAGGAAAAGAAACAAGGAATCACGTATTATAGCGTTGGTGATATTCGTTATCTGGCAGCCATCAAAAAATCCGAGGCAGGGGTCACTATTATACAGTCCCTTCCTGTCAGTGTATATCAGAATCCTATTATCATATCCATTCTTATTTCTATTATGGTACTAATTGGAATCCTTTTATGTGTGGCAGGCATTTCTTATCTTGTTGCTAAGAATATAACGAAACCAATACATATCCTGGTAACCGAATTAAATCGTTGTGCAGCAGGTGATTTTGATAATGAAATATCGGATTACCTAAAAAATAGAAAAGACGAATTCTTAATTTTGGGGGATGCTCTAAAACGTATGAAAGAGCGGACAAGTCAATTGATCATGAATCTCAATCTGTCCAATGAAGAAGTAGAGGCTTCCCTGGAAGAAGTAATTGCAACGGAGGATGAGTTAAAAAAGCAGAATGAGCTGTTGAGGCAAAATGAAGATGAGCTAAGAAAAAGTAACGAGTATAACACAGCAATTATGGATGTGATACCTGATGTTATTTTTATACTGGATAAAGAAGGCACTTTTACGCATAGTCACGTGAGTAATGAAAAGATGCTTTACTTACCGATGGAACAATTCATCGGTAAAAAAATAATGGATGTCATGCCGGAGCATATTGCCATGACAGGTTACCATAAAATTCAGACAGCTCTGGAGACGGGAGAACTTCAAAGTTTTGAATACGAACTTGAAATCGGTAAAAAGAAAGAGATCTTTGAACTGAGAATCATTAAATGTTTTATGGATGGTGTAGTAGCTATAGCGAGAAATATTACGAATCAGCATCAATATCAAAAGCAAATAGAGTACTTAAGCTTTCATGATCAATTAACAGGACTACATAACAGGCGTTCTTTTGAATCCAATCTGCAACGGTTAAATACAGAAGAAAATCTGCCTCTATGCATCATAATGGCGGATGTTAATGGTCTGAAGCTTGTAAATGACTCTTTTGGGCATAGGGCAGGTGATGTCCTGCTATATAAGTTTGCAAAGATCATAAAGGATTATTTTCTTACACAGGAATTACTATTCCGTGTGGGTGGTGATGAATTTGTGATTTTGGTCCCGAACTGTGATCAGGTACAGGCGGAAGATTTAGTAAATAGTATAAAGGAAAGCTGCGAATGTGAAACCGTGAATGCGGTTCATTTATCGGTATCATTTGGATGGGATATAAAAAATAAAATTGATGAGGACATTCATGCGATTTTAAAAAGTGCAGAAGATTTCATGTATAAAAAGAAGTTGTTTGAGGGACCAAGTATGAGAGGGAAGACAATATCTCTTATCATCAGCACACTTCACGAAAAGAATAAAAGAGAAGAGGAACACTCACAAAGGGTGGCGGAGTTATGCGAAAAGCTTGCGATTAGTCTGCATATGCCGCAAGATAGAATTAAAGAGATTAAAAATGCAGGTCTTTTGCATGATATCGGTAAAATTGCCATATCGGAAGATTTATTAAATAAACCAGGGAAACTAACAGCAGAAGAATTTGAAGAAGTCAAAAGACATCCAGAGATCGGATATCGTATTCTTTGTTCTGCGAATGAAATGGCGGATATTGCAGAACATGTGCTTTCTCATCATGAGAGGTGGGATGGAAAAGGTTATCCAAGAGGACTTATGGGAGATAATATATCTTTACAGGCCAGAATGATTGCAATTGCAGATACCTTTGATGCAATGACCAGTATCCGCAGTTATAGAGACCCAGTAAGCGAAGAAGAGGCTGCCAAAGAATTATTAAATCAAGCAGGGACACAATTTGATCCGGAGTTGGTACATTGTTTTGTACATAAAGTATTAGGTTTCCGGTAATCGATATACAGGAGATGCATTATGGAAAAATTAGTGGTTGGTATTCTGGCCCATGTGGATGCTGGAAAAACGACATTAGCGGAAAGTATATTATATGCTACCGGCAGTATCGGAAAATTAGGCAGAGTAGATCATAAAGATGCGTTTCTGGATACCTATCAAATAGAGCGTGAAAGAGGAATTACCGTATTTTCAAAGCAAGCAGTATTCAAATTGAAAGATTTTGAAGTCACACTACTGGATACACCAGGACACGTGGACTTTTCAGCAGAGATGGAACGTACTTTGCAGGTTCTTGATTATGCTATCCTCATGATCAATGGCAGTGATGGAATACAGGGACATACAGAAACCTTGTGGAGATTGTTGGAACGATATCAGATACCAGCCTATATTTTTGTAAATAAGATGGATCTTGCGGGAACTGACCGTGAGGTGCTTATGAAGCAAATAAAAAATAATTTTCATGACGGATGTATCGACTTTAGTCCAGTTCAGGATCAAAAGGTATGGATGGAAAACCTTGCCCTATGCGAGGAAGGGTTACTGGAAATTTATATGGAAAATGGATCTTTAACGGATGATATTATATCAGATTATATAAAAAAACGAAAAATATTTCCCTGTTATTTTGGGTCTGCACTGAAGTTTGATGGTATCGAAGAGTTACTTAATGGCCTTACGATATTTTCCAAGAGTACCTGCTATCCAAAGGAATTTGGTGCAAAAGTCTTTAAGATAGCCAGGGATGATGGTGGCAATCGATTGACTTATATGAAGATCACTGGTGGAAGTCTAAAGGTCAAAATGACGCTTACGAATGAGTTAGGGAAGGAAGAGAAGGTCGATCAGATCCGTATTTATTCTGGAAGCAGATACGATACAATAGAGGAAGCTGGGGCTGGGGCGATTTGTGCAGTTACTGGTCTTAGCATGACATATCCGGGAGAAGGTCTTGGTATGGAAGAGGCTTCAGGGATACCAATTTTAGAACCTGTACTTAATTACAAAGTGTTATTACCTACGGAATGTGATGCACATACGATGCTGTCTAAATTAAGACAAATGGAAGAGGAAGATCCCCAGTTGCATATTGTGTGGTCGGAACAAGTGAAAGAGATTCATATCCAGCTAATGGGTGAGATACAGATAGAAACTTTAAAGCATATTTTTTGGGAACGATTTGGTATTAATATTGATTTTGGCGCGGGCAATATTGTATACAAAGAAACAATTGCAGAACCTGTGGAAGGAATCGGTCATTTTGAACCATTGCGACATTATGCGGAGGTGCATCTTCTACTGGAACCGGATGAACCAGGAAGCGGTCTTACATTTCATACATCCTGCAGTGAGGATGTGCTGGATCGCAATTGGCAAAGATTGGTACTAAGTCATTTAGAAGAAAAAGAACACTTAGGAATTCTGACGGGTTCTCCAATTACAGATATGAAGATAACGCTTGTAACCGGAAGAGCACATCTGAAACATACGGAAGGTGGAGACTTCAGGCAGGCCACATATAGAGCGGTAAGGCAGGGACTTAAAATGGGAAAAAGTGTTCTGCTAGAGCCCTATTATAAATTCAAACTGGAAATACCTACCGAATCAGTAGGAAGAGCCATGGCGGATATCGGGCGGATGTGTGGCGATTTTTTACCGCCCCAAGTAGATGGTGAGATGTCAGTTTTAAAGGGTAATGCTCCAGTTTCAACCATGCGTGGATATCAGATGGAGGTCACTTCTTATACAAGCGGAAGAGGAAGAGTCATCTGTACGCTGAACGGATTTAAGCCATGTCATAATACAGAGGAAGTGATGCAAACAATTGGATATGACAGTGAAAAGGATCTCGACAATCCAACTGCTTCTGTTTTTTGTGCGCATGGAGCAGGATTCCTGGTGGAATGGGATCAGGTGGAGAAATACATGCATCTGGAACATGTATGGAAAACACAACAAATGGAGAGGGAAGTCATAGTAAAAGAGAAACAGATGAATCCGTCACTTTCATCCAATCAGTTAGATTCTCGTAAGGAGGAGAGAGAACTGGAAGCTATTTTTGAACGTACGTTTGGGCCAATCAAACAGAAATATACGCATACCCATTTCGGTAATACAGAGTCTGCAATGGAAGAAATACAGATGAAACGGCAGAACGCGCAGAAAAAGACTTGTAAGGAATATCTACTGGTGGATGGTTATAATATTATTTTTGCATGGGAGGAATTAAGAGAACTCGCAGAGGTAAATATGGATGCGGCAAGAAATAAACTAATGAATATTTTGTGTAATTATCAAGGATACAAGAAGTGTATCTTATTATTGGTATTTGATGCCTATCGCGTGAAAGGTGGAATGGGAGAAATGCTTACCTATCATAATATTCATGTGGTATACACAAAGGAGGCAGAAACAGCAGATTCGTATATCGAGAAAACGACTCATGAAATGGCCAAAAAGCATCAGGTAACAGTGGCGACCTCAGATGCATTGGAACAAATGATCATAATGGGAAATGGAGCACTTCGTCTTTCCGCAAGAGGCTTAAAAGAAGAAATCGACCTGACAAATCAGAGAAATCGTATGGAACATATAGAGAATCAGACAGGCGGACGTTATTTTTTAAAAGATCATATAAAAAATAAACTTCCTGAAATATGGGATTGACTTTCCCCTTAACAGGAAGGTTTATAATTAGGATACCGGTAGAGAGGAGTTTGCATTTGTGTACACAATAGGACAGTTTTCTAAAATTGGGAGAGTTTCCACAAAAACGCTTAGATATTATGATGAAATTAATCTTTTACATCCTGCGCATGTGGATGAGTGGAGTCAATACAGATTTTATTCTGAAGAACAAGTTTCTACGATTTTGTTTATAGCAGAATTAAAAGAGTATGGTCTGAGATTGGAAGAAATCAAAGCAATTATAGAGAAACAGGATGTAGACTTATTAAGAAAATTCTTAAGAGATAAAATGATCGAGATAGAGACAAATGTTCAGGATTATTTAAGATTAAAGGATTCCATTGAAAAGAAATTGAGAAAAATTGAAACAGGAGGAAGTATGATGGAGCATAAAGAATTAAATGTGGAATTAAAAGAATTGCAGCCATTAGCGGTCATGAGCTATAGAACAATTACAAGTATGAATCATATTAGTAGTGTTATAGGAAAAGTGTACGAAGAAATCTTTCAGATGAAATTACAGCCGGCAGGGCCGCCGATGACGATCTACCATAGCAAAGATTTTGATCATGAAAGTACGGATCTGGAGGTGTGCGTTCCTATTCATACGAAAGGTGAGAAGAGTAAGAACATCAAGGAAACAGCTGGGGGTCTCCATGCATGCTGTACATTTGTGGGACCTTATTCTAAATTAGGGGAAGCTTATGCAAAAGTTATGAAGTGGATGGAAGAAAATAAATATGAATCCATTGCGGCTCCGTTCGACGTATATGTAACAGGACCGCAGATTGCCAAAACACCCGATGAATTCATAACAGAAGTTTGTTTTCCAGTAAAAAATTCTAAATAATAGTAATAGATAAAATTGGATTTCTAAAGATAGATAGAAATCCAATTTTTAGTATCTAGAATCTGTGGTATAGTATAAGTATAGTTAGAAAACAAAAATTAAGGATGGGAAATACCTATGAATATATTGGGAATTCTTTGGGATTATGATGGAACAATGGTAGATAGTGCAGAGAAAAATAGAGCAGTGACGATTGAAGTCTTAAAGTACTTTGACAAAGAGATTGAATCACATTTACCAGATGCGTTACGCAGTTATGAAAAATATCAAAGAGCGAATCATGCGTATAAAAATTGGAGGGATCTCTATCAATATGGTTTTGGACTAAAGGAATCTCAATTGGATGAGGCAGGAAAATTGTGGGCTCCTTTGCAATTAAAAAATAAGAAGATTCCAGATATGTTTGAGGGATTGCCAGATTTGTTTCGTTGTTTAAAGCCTGTTAAAATGGGAATATGTTCTCAAAACGCCAATAAGAACATCAAAGAAACCCTTAAATATTATGGTGTAGATGATTGCTTTGAAGTAGTGGTGGGATATGATGATGTAGCAGGAGATGAGCAGAAGCCAAACCCAGAAGGATTTATAAAATGTGTGCATTTATTAGAAAAGAATGATAAGGATGGTGTTTTTATTTATATTGGCGACCATAGTGAAGATGTGGTGTTTGCAAAAAATGCGCAGAAAAAATTGGAAGGTAACCATGTAAGTGTCATAGGTATCACAATAGACCATCTAAAACGAAACGGTGATCAAAATTGGGTAGTACAGCCCGACTATTTTGTAAGCACGACGAAAGAGCTGGAACAAATTTTGAGGGATTTATTACATAAATAGTTTTATTAAAGCATGCAGAAAATTTTGAATAGAGGTATAAAAATGGAGAGATTGTCCGACAGTATTGCAGATGCTATTTTGTCTATGATTACGATTGAGAAAAGATTTCGTCCAGGCGATAAATTGCCAAACGAGAACCAATTATCGGAGGAATTAAAGGTAAGCCGTACGACATTAAGAGAAGCCTTTCGTATTTTATCCGCAGGCAATGTCGTGGAAATTCGAAGAGGTAAGGGGACTTATATAAGAGAAGACTTTGAAGAACAGTCTCTGGAAACGTTATCACCGTTAACTACTGCTATCGTCAATGTGGGAGACTTGTATGAGATGAGGTTAATATTTGAGCCGGAAGCGGCTTATTATGCTACAAAGCGTGCAACAGAGACGGAACTGATGAGGATTCTGGCACTTGGTGATAATATTGAATCTCTCATACGGGAGGGTAAGGATAGAACAACACAGGAGCAGGCATTTCATAAGGCAATTGCAAAAGCGACTCACAATGAATTTATGAATAGGCTAATGCCAATTATATATGAAGCAATTGATAAGGGAGTCGTACTCTCAGAATCCAAAAGAGCTGCGGTGGAAGAAACGGTCACAGACCACAGAATGCTGTTACAGTTTATGAAAAACAGAAATGCAGAGGGTGCCAGAACTGCAATGAAGATACACATGTTACATGCAATTGAACAATTAAAGATAGAAAGAACGCCATTCTGAAAAGAATGGTTTTTTTATTTCAATCTAACTAGAAGTCATACAACGACATTGACAGTATACAACAGGAGGCGTATAATACTTTTCATAGGAGAAAATAAGGGTAGTAAAGAGGCCAGAAGGGCAGATAAAATGAGAAGTGATAAAATTACGCAAGGAATAAATGCAGCACCACAGAGAGCATTATTGCATGCTTTAGGAGTAACCGACCGGGAGCTTGGAAAACCTTTCATTGGTATTGTCAATTCTTTTAATGAAATTGTACCAGGACATAGGAACCTTGATAAGATTGCAGAAGCGGTCAAGCAGGGGGTACTGCAGGCTGGCGGTATCCCGTTTTTATTTCCAGCAATTGCCGTTTGTGATGGTATTGCTATGGGTCATGAAGGAATGAAATATTCTCTTGCTACTCGAGAATTGATTGCAGATTCCACCGAAGCCATGGCAACAGCACATCCGTTCGACGGATTGGTCATGATTCCAAACTGTGACAAAAATGTTCCGGGTCTGCTTATGGCAGCAGCCAGAATAAATATACCCACTATCTTTATCAGTGGTGGTCCAATGCTGGCAGGAAAAATGGGAAAAAGAAAAATCAGTTATTCTACGATATCGGAAGCAGTGGGAGAATACCATAGTGGGAAAATTACTGAAGAGATGTTAAGTGCCTATGAACATGCGGCTTGTCCTACCTGTGGTTCCTGTTCCGGAATGTTTACGGCCAACAGTATGAATTGCTTAACAGAAGTTCTAGGTATGGCGCTTAGTGGAAATGGTACGCTTCCCGGAGCTTACTCAGAAAGAATCAGACTTGCAAAAGAAACAGGGATGCAGATTATGGAATTGGTGAGGATAGATAGGAGGCCTCGGGATATTATGACAATAGATGCATTTCGTAATGCGCTTACGATAGATATGGCACTGGGTTGTTCGACAAACAGTATGCTTCATCTGCCTGCTATCGCCCACGAATGTGAGTGTGAATGGAATCTGGATATGGCAAACGATATTTCAGAAAAAACGCCAAATTTGTGCCATTTGGCCCCATCAGGGGAACATTACATAGAAGATCTTCATGAAGCAGGAGGGATTTCAGCGGTCATGAATGAAATTGCCAAATTAAAATTGTTACATACAGAGTGTCTGAACTGTAATGGAAAAACACTATTAGAAAATATAAAGGATAAAATTGTTAAAGATCATGAAGTTATTCGTCGTGTGACTGATCCTTATAGTAAGAACGGTGGAATTGCAATTCTTAAAGGGAATCTGGCTCCGGAAGGCTGCGTGGTGAAACGTTCTGCTGTAACAGAGAATATGATGAAACATACTGGAAATGCGAGAGTTTTTGATTGCGAAGAAGATGCCTTAAATAAGATATATGAGGGGAAAATTCATGCAGGGGATGTCGTAATCATTCGGTATGAAGGACCAAAAGGTGGTCCGGGAATGCGGGAAATGTTGAATCCTACTTCCGCAATAGTGGGAAGCGGACTTGGTGAGAGTGTGGCTTTGATTACAGATGGAAGATTTTCAGGTGCGACAAGAGGAGCTGCGATCGGCCATGTTTCACCGGAGGCTGCAGTTGGTGGTAACATTGCATTCATTCAAGAAGGAGATCAAATCGCGATTGATATTCCAAACAACAAAATAACGATATTGATTTCGAATGAAGAACTTGAAAGACGTAAGCAGAACTGGCGACCGATGGAACCAAGAATCAAAAAGGGATATCTGGCCAGATATGCGAAAAACGTTTCTTCGGGCAGCATGGGGGCTGTTTTGCAGTAAAAACTATAAAGCATTGCTAATAAGAAAACCGAGTACCGCACCGTATAATAGAGAAGCATAAGGATTTGATGTAATTGGGCAGGTTCCACTTTGGCATCCTACCAGTTTGTAGTAAAGGTATCCTAATACCGCGCCGATTACTGTGCCTAAGATTATTTTAAACATTATGTTCCCTCCTTATTTTTTTACTATCTTAACAGTTTAAAGGAAATAATGTCTGTGACAAGCTCACACAACGTGCTATTTTAATATTCGATATAAGAGATAAGAAAACAGGAGAATCACAATCTGAAAGATTCCGGATATAAATAATACGGACAGAAGGATTGAAGAAATCTGTTCCAGAAGTCTCAGAATATCTGCTGTATTGGTACTAAGTAAAAGGTTGATCCAGGAAAAAATCAAGATGATACTTTCAAGAAGTAAAAAACCGCTCATTGCGTTTAAAAAATCTGCTTTGCTAATCGTCATATGTAGTGCAATTGATAGGATTACATAAATTCCGATCAAGCAACGAATATGCAGACTGGAATTAGAAAATATGGTCCGTAATATGACTCGTCCATTTAATAAAAAGACAGGTAACACTTTATTTAATTGTAAATGGTCCATACTTGGAAATGAGATCATGGCGTAAAGCAGAGTAGGATAGATAAAATTCATGATAAGAACGATAAGAAATGCTCCTAGTATCATGGGAGCGATGCCTATGAAAAAGCATCCAATTTTCTGATAAATACTGTTCTTATTATATTTGTGTCTGACGTACCCAAGAACTGCATCCTGACGGCTCCTTATAGGTCTAAATAATCGAACTTCAGTTACCTTATGTCTAAATAGCAAGCACATTAACAAATGACTTAGTTCGTGGACCGGTACGCCAATAATGCCAAAGAGCAAGGTGCCAAAGTGTCCGAAAGTGTTCCGAAGTAATCTATGATTTTGTTTTTTTGTGACAGAAAAAATAATTCCATATAATAGCAAAGGGAACAGAAGTAACACATTTATTATAAAAAAGTTCTTACATAATATAGAAATATCCATTAAAACCTCCAACACATATCAGTAACTTCTATGGCAACAATTATAAGCTATCTTAAAAGGGCAAACAATCATTAAAAGAAATTTATTTAAGGTATAATTTGGTATAAAAAGGGAGATGATAGCAAGTAAAAATTGATAAAGAGAAGGTGATATTGTAAAAAATCAAAAAAATATACCCAATAGGTTAATCAAAGAAAAATCACCTTACCTGCAGCAACATGCCCAAAATCCAGTCGATTGGTACCCCTGGTCTGAAGAAGCTTTTCAGAAGGCAAAAATGGAAAATAAACCCGTTTTTTTGTCAATTGGTTATAGTACTTGTCACTGGTGTCATGTGATGGCGCACGAAAGTTTTGCGGATGATTTAGTTGCAGATATACTAAATGAGAATTTTGTGTCCATCAAAGTCGATAAAGAGGAAAGACCCGATATTGATAGCATCTATATGAATGTTTGTGTAACACTCACAGGGAGTGGAGGATGGCCCACATCAATATTTATGACACCCGATCAAAAGCCATTCTTTGCAGGCACGTATTTTCCCAAAAAATCACGTAGTGGCTTGATCGGATTTGTTGATCTGCTCCTTTATATCAGTAAAAAATGGATGGAACAAAGGGAAGAACTGATACGGACCAGTGATGAGATACTAGATTCACTAAAAGAAGAAGGTGTGATAGAAGCTGAAGATTCAGAAGTATTAATTGAAAACGCGATCCTTTCATTTCAGAATAATTTTGATAAAAATAATGGTGGGTTCGGTAGTGCACCTAAGTTTCCAGCACCACATAATCTTATGTTTCTTATGCAATATTATAACTGGAAAAAAGATAATGAGATACTAAATATAGTAGAAAAAACACTTATCCAGATGTATAAGGGAGGAATATTCGATCATATTGGTTTTGGTTTTTCCAGATATTCCACGGATGACTATTTTTTAGTGCCACATTTTGAAAAGATGCTTTATGATAATGCCCTGTTAATGATCTGCTATACGTTGGCATATGATATTACAAAAAATGAATGGTACCGTCAGATTGCAGAAAAAATTGCCATTTATGTTCTGCGTGAACTTACAGATCCAGAAGGTGGATTTTACTGTGCCCAGGATGCGGATAGTGATGGAATAGAAGGAAAGTATTATGTATTTGAGGAAGATGAGATTAAACATGTTTTAGGTGATGATATCGGAACTCAGTTTAATGATTATTATAATATAACCCTAAATGGGAACTTCGAGGGTAAAAATATTCCGAACTTACTTTTGCAGAAGGAATTGCATAATAATTTTGATACCTATCTGCAACAAATATATGAGTATCGAAAAAAAAGGACATCACTACATCTGGACGACAAGATAAAAACATCCTGGAATTCTTTAATGATTTCCGCTTTTGCTCTGATGTATCGCATTCTGAGACAAGATATCTATTTAAATGCAGCAGAGAAAGCATGTAAATTTATGGAAGAAAAGCTTGCACATGGTACAAAACTTTCTGTTAGCTACAGAGGAGGAACGGCATCGGGGAATGGCTTTTTGGATGATTATGCTTTTTCCATTTATGCAATGATTCACATGTATGAAGCCACGGCTATGGAACGTTATCTTAAGAAAGCTATGGAACTCATGGAAATAGCAATGAAAGACTTTTTTGATACAGAATGCGGTGGTTTTTACCTGTATGGCACTGAAAATGAACCATTAATTCTAAAACCAAAAGAAACATACGATGGTGCAATGCCTAGTGGCAATTCAGTTATGACGTATAATTTGATAAAATTATCTGCCATCTCTGATAATACTCAACTGGATAAAATATTACAAAAACAATTGGGTTTTATGTCGTCGGCTGCCAGTATGTATCCTATGGGTAATAGTTTTTATTTATCAGCTCTTCTTTTAAAAATAGAACCAGTGCAATTGATCGTTTGTGTCTTAAAAGACGAAAAAGATAGAAAAGAGCTAAAGTTTCCGCTAAATGCTAATATAAAAATTCTAACTGTTCAAACAGAAGAATACAAACTAATAAATGAACGGACAACCTTTTATATTTGTGATAATTATAAATGTAAACCGCCATCCAATAAATTGGAGGAAGAACTATAAAGAGGAAATAAATTTATTTGGTATATGTTGTAAATACAACAGAAAAATAAAAGAAAACAATTTATGATAAGATACATCTAAATTAATAGAAAACAATAAAAATAAGATTTAATTATTAGACAAAATAAAGTATAATGTGTAAAAGTTGAAAAGGAGGAAATTTTAATGAGAGCTGAAATTGACAGAGAAGGTTGTATTTTATGTGGATTATGTGCAGCGACATGTCCTGAGGTATTCCGGATGGGTGATGATGGACCAGCAGAGGTATTTGTTGATAACATACCGTCGGAGGTGGAAGATACAGCAATAGAGGCCCAGGAAGGGTGCCCCGTTTCGGTAATAAGTGTGGAATCATAACATAGTATATGGATGATAAATATCGCCTATTTCATTTTTTGGAAGAGGCGATATTTTTACACATTTAAAGAAAGAGAACTATTTTTAAATCCATGATTTAGATAAGATGATGTAGGGTAAGCTTATTAGGAGTAGATAGAAGAAATGAACAAAATAATTAATCTGAACAAGTCTGTGTATGATATTTATATGGAATACCCAGAAATACTTGAAATAATGAATGAAATGGGATTTCATGACATTGTAAAAACTGGAATGCTCCAAACAGCAGGTAGATTCATGACAATACCAAAAGGCGCTGCCGTGAAAAAAATTAGTTTGGATCAGGTAAAGGAAACATTAGTAGAAAAGGGTTTTACCGTTTTAGAAAGAGAGGACCAAAATGAGTGAATACATCAACAATAGAGAATTAAGGAAAAATACGATCAAAGATATTATCAGACAGTTGCATGAGGGAAAGGATGTTGGGCAGGTAAAGCAGCAATTTGAGAAAGTCTTTCAAGGGGTTTCAGCCTCTGAAATTTCTGAAGCAGAAGGTGCCTTAATTGCAGAAGGGCTCCCGGTGGAAGAAGTTCAAAAACTTTGTGATGTGCACGCATCCGTATTTAAAGGAACGATTGAGGAAATCCATCAGTCAACGGATCTAACGAAAATACCAGGACATCCTCTTGCTGTATTAAAAATGGAAAACGAAGCAATCAAAAAAATGATAAATGACAGAATCCGTACGAAGCTAACTGAAAGTGATAAGGTTGATGACCTGAAGGAAATCTTGCCTGCTATTCTTCAGTTACAAAAGGTTGATATTCACTATAAGAGAAAGGAGAATCTGTTTTTTCCGTATATGGAAAAGTATGGTATAACGGCACCCCCAAAAGTGATGTGGGGAGTGGATGACGAAATCCGTCAGCAAATAAAAGACATAAAAAACAGTTTGGAAAAGCCAGTTATTCAGAAAGGAGAAATCCTACATGAGCTGGAGAACGTAATAGATAAAGTGGAAGAGATGATCTTTAAAGAAGAGAACATAATGATACCGATGCTGGTGGAAAACCTAACGGAGGAAGAGTGGAAGCGTATTGCGGATGAAAGTAATGAGATTGGATTTCTAATTGATGAAGTACCTGTATGGAATCCAGTAAAACAGGAACAGAAAGAAATAATATCAACAAAACGTGCTGAGGAAGAGTCCGGAATCATAAATCTTCCTACTGGGAAATTAAAGATAGACGAATTGATTTATTTGTTAAATACACTTCCTTTTGATATTACTTTTGTGGATAAGGATGATGTCGTAAAATATTTTTCGGAAGGTAAGGAGAGAACATTTCCAAGAACCAAAGCAATTATAGGAAGAAATGTTTCTAATTGTCATCCACCAGCAAGTGTACACATAGTAGAAAAAATAGTAGAAGATTTTAAGGATGGAGCAAAGGATCAGGAAGATTTTTGGATTCAGGGAGGTGACAAATTTATATTCATTCGCTATTATGCGGTACGCAATGAAAGAAATGAATATCTAGGCGTCTTGGAGGTAACGCAGGATATAAAGCCTATTCAGGAGATAACAGGAGAAAAGAGATTATTGTCTATGTAAAGAGACTGGCTTCAGTCTCTTTGTTGGCATTATAGCATATCATATAAAAATACAGGAGGTAGGATTTATGTTTGAACAAATAAAAGAAGAACGCAGTAGATATAAAAATTTAGTGAATGGGGAATGGATAAAGGGAAGCCAAGCGGATATTGAGATTTTCTCTCCACTTGATAATTCCTTAATTGGTAGTGTTCCGGCTATGACAAAGGAAGAGGTCGATAGGGTGGTTGATTCATCCAGAAAGGCTTGGGAGACCTGGAGACATACAGCGATAGAAGAGCGTGCAGAGATCTTATATAGGGCGGCTGATATTTTGCGGGATCAGATCGACGAGCTTACACAGTTATTAGTAAGAGAGATCGCCAAAGATAGAAAAAGTGCAAAGTCTGAAGTGGAGAGGACAGCAGATTTTATTAAGTTTACGGCAGATACTGCAAAAAATCTATCGGGAGAAAGCATACCTGGAGATAGTTTTCCGGGTTTTAAAACAAATAAAGTGTCTATCGTAAAGAGGGAGTCTCTGGGCGTGGTGATTGCAATCTCTCCCTTTAATTATCCAATCAATCTGGCCGCATCAAAAATAGCACCTGGCTTAATGGCTGGAAATTCAATCATATTAAAACCAGCAACTCAGGGAAGCCTGTGCGGTCTCTATTTGGCAAGGGTATTCCAGGCAGCTGGATTACCGGCGGGAGTATTAAATACAGTGACAGGCAGGGGAAGTGAGATAGGAGACTACATTACTACACACAAAGGTATTAATTTTATTAACTTTACAGGCAGTACGGAAGTCGGAACCAGGATATCCAGGATTACAAGCATGGTACCACTTTTAATGGAGCTGGGTGGTAAAGATGCGGCAATTGTCCTGGAAGATGCAGATTTAGAACTGGCTGCTTCCAATATAGTAGCAGGGGGTTATTCTTACTCAGGGCAAAGATGTACAGCGGTAAAGAGAATTCTTGTTGTTGATCAGGTGGCAGAGGAACTAATTGGTAAAATTAAATCTAAAATAGAAAATCTAAAGATTGGAAATCCATTATCAGGAGATGTCGATATTGTCCCGCTAATCAATAAAAAAGCAGCAGATTTTGTGATGGAACTTATTGAAGATGCAAAGGAAAAAGGCGCTAGCCTTATCACGGGTGGAATTCGGGAAGGAAATTTAATACATCCCACATTATTTGATCATGTAACGACCAAGATGCGGCTTGCATGGGAAGAACCGTTCGGTCCTGTGATGCCTGTGATAAGAGTAAAAGACAAAGAAGAAGCAATTGAAATAGCCAATCAATCTGAATATGGATTACAGAGCGCAGTGTTTACACAAAATATCAATGCTGCTTTTTATGTGGCTGACCAATTAGAGGTCGGTACCGTACAGATCAATAATAAAACAGAGAGAGGACCGGACCACTTCCCATTTCTGGGGGTCAAATCTTCTGGATTAGGAACACAGGGAATACGGTATTCGATTGAATCCATGTCACGACCAAAGGCAACTGTTATTAATTTAATTTGAAATTTCTTTCATGTTTAAAAAGTAACAAAAATTCGTAAAATTCTGTTATTTCTATTGCATAATTTAGAAATCAAGAAGGCTGCGAAAAGCATCTACTCCTATTTGTAAAAAAAAACAAGATAAAAAATTTACAAATAGTGCATATTCAAATTAGAAATAATTTAAATAATATACGAAAACTCGACAGAAAAAGACAATTTTAATTCAAAAAAATTAAATTGACTTTTTGATAATTTCGGGATTAGAATCTAGAAAAAAAGAAATTATTACACATGAAATCAGTGATTGAAAGAATTCATATGCAGAGAGGAAGTGAATGTTGTGGATGCTCTTGTTTGGGAACTGATGAAACAGTTGAATTGTGAAACTGTCTTTACAATTCCCGTTCTTTCAGGAATACCAATTTCTGAATCCATAGTAGTTACATGGATTATCATGGCAGTTGTAATTGTTTGCTGTCAAATATTTGTCCGAAACTTAAGAGTCGAGAGTCCCGGACCAAGGCAACTGGCTCTGGAAAGTGCGGTAAGTGGAATTTATCATTTTTTTCAAGATGTGATGGGAGGTTATGGAAAGGAATATATTCCCTATCTGATGGCTGTAACTATTTATATTGGAATTGCCAATCTGATTAGTATATTCGGTTTCAAACCGCCTACAAAAGATTTAAATGTCACAATCGCATTGGCAGTTATGAGTATTGTATTAATTGAGATTGCGGGAGTAAGACAGAGAGGTGTGAAAGGCTGGTTGAAAGGTTTTGCAGAGCCGATGATTGTAGTCCTGCCGATTAATATATTGGAGGTTTTTATCAAGCCACTCTCTCTTTGTATGCGTCTTTTTGGCAATGTACTAGGATCTTTCGTAATTATGGAATTAATAAAGGCCGTCATACCTGTATTTGTCCCTGCAGTGTTCAGCTGCTATTTTGATATCTTTGATGGTTTGATTCAAGCTTATGTTTTTGTGTTTTTAACGGCACTATTTATAAAAGAGGCAACAGAAGAATAAAAAGGAGAAAAAATTATGACATCGACATTATTAGTGGCAATTGGAGCAGGAATTGCAGTTTTAACAGGTATTGGAGCAGGACTTGGTATTGGAAAAGCAACATCTTCAGCGGTAGATGCAATTGCAAGACAGCCAGAAGCAGAAGGAAAAATCAGTAAAGCACTTTTATTAGGGTGTGCATTGGCAGAAGCAACTGCTATTTATGGTTTTGTTATTGCATTGCTAATTATCCTTTTCTTAAAATAAATGGAAGAAAGATAAGGTGATAATATGCTGAATTTAAATCCATGGAGCATTTTTTGGACGGTAGTAAATGTTTTGGTATTATTCCTGGCACTGAAGAAATTTCTGATAAAACCAGTGATGAATGTGATTCAAAAAAGAGAAGAAATGATACGACAGCAGTTTGATAGTGCCAGAAAGAATCAGGATGAAGCAGAACAGGCAAAGATCGAGTATGAGAAAAAGTTGAGTGTGGCCAGAACACATGCAGAAGAAATCATTGTTTCTGCGAAACAAAGAGCGGAAGAAGAACACAACCAGCTGATATGGCAGGCGCAGGAAGAAGCAAAACGAATGATTACGAAAGCAAAAGCTGATATTCAAAATGAGCAGGAAAAGGCACAACACGAAGCACAGGCAAAGATAGCCGAATTAGCGATTGTAGTTGCCAGAAAGATTATGAAAACAGGTGATATCCATGACGCAGGAAGCAATCAATAATGCGATAGTTCTATTTGAACTGTCTGTAAATCGCAAGACGGTGGAAGCAGCCGGGAAGCTTTATCGCAGTGAGCCTGCATTAAAAGAGATATTAGAAAGTCCTGTGATTCCATTAAAAAAGAAGCATAAAATTATTGATGGTATTTTTGCATCAGATAATTATCCAAAAATATTGTGTAATTTTTTAAAAATTATGACCAATTATGGGCAGATAAATGAATTAGAGGATATTTTTCAGGCATATTTTAAATATTGGGATGAAAAAAATGGTGTCTTGCGAGTTCAACTTTTTTATCCAAAAGAGCCTGGAGTGAAAGAACTTGATCAGGTAAAAGAATTTTTGTTAGAAAAGTATCCGGACAAGCTAACAAGTATTGAAATAAAAATTGAACCCAGATTACTAGGGGGCTTGCTGCTTCGTGTGGGTCAGGAAGAATATGACTTAAGTTATGAGGGTCAATTAGAAGAGCTTGAAAGAAAATTAACTGGGAGGTGAATCCTGTGAGTGCTATCAGTGCAACAGATATTATTTCAATCATTAGGAATGAAATTGAAAATTATGACTTTAATCAGGAAAGCCGTGAAACAGGATCCGTTATTTGGGTCGGAGATGGAATCGCCACTATTTACGGGATCGATCATGCCATGTATGGAGAAATTGTGGTTTTTGATAATGGAGTTAAAGGTATGGTCCAGGATATCCGCAGAAATGAGATAGGTTGTATCTTATTTGGTAAGGATACTGGGATTAAAGAGGGAATGAAAGTCTTAAGAACAAAGAAAAAGGCAGGTATCCCAGTTGGAGAAGCTTTTATTGGAAGAATTGTAAATGCATTAGGTGAGCCAATTGATGGAAAAGGAGAGATAAAAGCAGAAGCGTACCGGCCTATTGAGGAGGAAGCGCCTGGGATTATTGATCGAAAATCTGTAAATACTCCTATGGAAACAGGAATTTTAGCAATTGATTCTATGTTTCCAATAGGAAGAGGACAACGCGAGTTAATCATAGGAGATCGTCAGACAGGTAAAACGTCTATTGCAACCGACGCTATAATTAATCAGAAAGGCAATGGAGTAATTTGCGTTTACGTGGCAATTGGGCAAAAAGCTTCCACGGTTGCTAAAATAGTCTCGACACTGGAGAAACATGGTGCTATGGAGTATAGCATTGTTCTTTCTTCTACGGCCAGTGATCCGGCATCTTTACAGTATATAGCTCCATATGCCGGAACGGCTTTAGCAGAATACTTTATGTATAAAGGGCAGGATGTGCTGATTGTATATGATGATTTATCCAAACATGCGGTAGCTTACAGAGCTATTTCGTTATTGCTGGAGCGTTCACCCGGACGGGAAGCTTACCCAGGGGATGTATTCTATCTGCATTCCCGATTATTGGAACGCAGTAGTCGCTTAAGTGATGAAATGGGAGGAGGATCAATTACATCTCTCCCGATTATTGAGACGCAGGCAGGTGATTTATCTGCTTATATTCCTACGAATGTGATCTCTATAACGGATGGACAGATTTTTTTAGAGAGCAGCCTGTTTTTTGCAGGCATGCGTCCGGCAGTTAACGTTGGATTATCGGTATCCAGAGTGGGAGGAGCAGCGCAGACAAAAGCAATGAAGAAAGCTTCTGGCAGCATTCGTATCGATCTTGCACAATTTCGTGAAATGGAAGTGTTCACGCAGTTCGCTTCTGATTTAGATGAAACTACGAAGGCGCAATTGCATCATGGTAAGATTCTGATGGAATTATTAAAGCAGCCATTGGGTCAGCCACTCTCTCAACACGAGCAAGTCATAACGCTTTGCCTTGTCAATAATGGAATTTTTGATACATTGGATGTGAAAGAAGTAAAGGCTTTCCAAAAAGATATGTTATTTGATATGGATATCAATCATAAGGATATCTGCAAAGATATCAATGAAAACAAAGTTTTGACGGATGAACTTACAAATAAAATAGTGAAAGCAGCGACAGAGTTTAAAAATAATAGAGACTTAAAAACAGTTGAGCAAAAATAGGCAGGTGTTACTATGGCTACCATAAAAGAAATTCAGGACCGTATCAAGAGTATACAGGATACAATGAAAATAACGAATGCCATGTATATGATATCTTCCTCAAAATTGAAAAGATCCAGAAAAGCATTAGAAGATACGGAGCCATATTTTTATACATTACAACAAACAATGAGCAGAATACTGCGTCATCTTCCCGATATGGAAAGTGTATTTTTTAGGTTGAATGAGGATAAGAAGGCAGAGGATATAAGAACAGGCTATATTGTGGTAACTGCTGATAAGGGGCTGGCAGGGGCCTATAATCATAATATCGTGAAAATAGCAGAAGAACAGTTGAAGAACTGTAAGAATCCCAAACTTTTTGTATTAGGAGAATTAGGGCGCCATTATTTTGAACATCGTAAAATTGAGATTGCCAAGCAATTTCACTATACTGTTCAAAAACCAACCTTGAACAGAGCGAGAAATATAGTCGAGACATTATTAGAACTTTATATGAATCAGGAGCTAGATGAGGTATATATTATTTTTACCAGAATGGTAAATGCGATTCAGTCAGAGACACAGATATCACAGTTACTTCCACTAAAAAAGGCAGATTTTAATGGTAAGATTCCTGCAGATATTCCGATGGAAGCGCTAGCCTTGCACCCAGATCCGAATACAGTGATGGATAGAATTGTGCCAAATTATATTGTAGGTTTTGTATATGGAGCATTGGTTGAGTCTTATGCCAGTGAACAAAATTCCAGAATGATGGCAATGGAGGCGGCTACAAAGAGTGCCAAAGAAATGTTGCATAATTTGAGCATTTTATATAACCGTGCGAGACAGGCCGCCATTACGCAGGAAATTACAGAGGTAATAAGCGGTGCCAAGGCGCAGAAGCGTAAAAAGAAAAATTAGGGAGGCTTTCAGAAAATGAAAAAAGGAAAAATTGTTCAAGTCTTAGGACCAGTAGTTGACGTGGAATTCGAAGACAATGACCTTCCGTGCATTAAAGATGCTTTAGAAGTACAAAACGGTGATAGAAAATGCGTGATGGAGGCTACCCAGCATATTGGGAATAATACCGTTCGCTGTATCATGTTATCTTCCAGTGAGGGTCTTCACAGAGATATGGAAGTAATAGCCACAGGCAGTGGAATCAAAGTTCCAGTCGGTGAGAAAACATTGGGAAGATTATTCAATGTGTTAGGCGATACCATTGATCATGGTGAAAAGTTAGAGGATATAAAAAAATGGGTGATACACAGAGATCCGCCAAGTTTTGAGAATCAAAGTCCATCCGTAGAAATTTTGGAAACAGGAATTAAAGTAATAGATTTACTTGCGCCCTATGCGAAAGGCGGTAAAATAGGTCTTTTTGGTGGGGCAGGTGTGGGAAAAACAGTGTTAATTCAGGAGCTGATCCGAAATATAGCAACAGAGCATGGTGGATACTCAATTTTTACAGGTGTTGGAGAGCGTTCGCGTGAGGGAAATGATCTTTGGATGGAAATGAAGGAATCTGGCGTATTAGAAAAAACTGCGTTAGTTTTCGGACAGATGAATGAACCACCAGGAGCCCGTATGCGGGTAGCAGAAACTGGACTTACTATGGCAGAATATTTTCGGGATGAAAATCATCAGAATGTTTTATTATTTATTGACAATATCTTTCGTTTTACGCAGGCAGGATCCGAAGTTTCAGCCTTGCTTGGGCGTATGCCTTCTGCGGTCGGTTATCAACCAACATTAGCAACAGAAATGGGTGAACTACAGGAACGTATTGCATCCACGTTTGATGGTTCTATTACTTCTGTGCAAGCGGTCTATGTGCCTGCAGATGATTTGACAGATCCTGCTCCTGCGACAACTTTTGCACATTTGGATGCAACTACTGTGTTGTCCAGAAAAATTGTGGAGCAAGGGATCTATCCTGCAGTTGATCCACTGGAATCTACTTCCCGAATTCTGGAAGCAGATATTATAGGGGAGGAACACTATCAGGTTGCAAGAAAAGTGCAGGAACTTTTGCAAAAATATAAAGAACTTCAGGATATCATCGCTATTTTAGGAATGGAAGAACTTTCTGACGAGGATAAAACAACGGTTTTCCGTGCGAGAAAAATACAGAAATTTTTATCGCAGCCATTCCACGTGGCGGAAAATTTTACTGGAATTAAAGGAATCTATGTGCCGTTAAGTGAAACAATCAGAGGATTTAAAGCTATTGTTGACGGAACCATGGATGCCTATCCAGAAAATGCATTCTTTAACGTAGGAACAGTAGAGGATGTGAGGCGTAAGGCAGAGCAAATAGAACGGAAAGCTGTATCTTAAGAAAGGATGATAAAGAGTATGAATTCATTTTATCTTAAAATAATATCTGCGAATAGAGAGTTTTTTCAGGGAAAATGCCGTTCACTCATTGTGCCAGCGTTTGATGGACAGAAGGAGATACTGGCTCATCATGAGGATATGGTGATTGCGATCGATGAAGGTGAAATGCGTTTTCAAGAAGAAAATAGTGATAAGTGGCAATATGCGGTCGTTGGCATGGGCTTCGTTCAAATCATGAATAACCGTGTCATCCTTTTGGTGGAAACCGCAGAAAGACCAGAAGAAATAGATATTGCAAGAGCGAGGCAGGCGAAAGAAAGGGCTGAAGAGCAGTTTAGGCAAAAACAGAGCATTCAAGAATACTATCATACGAGCGCCTCTCTTGCACGAGCAATGTCCAGATTAAAAACAGCCGGAAAACATAGTGTTAATTTATAAGTGTTGCAGTTTTACTTGCAGCACTTTTTACTTGCACATTTTTTGATTGCATTATAATAGAATTACTATAATAAAAATAAAAGAAAGGTTTAAAATGTGGAACTATATATTAGATAAATATGAGAGAAGTAAAAAATATGTCCATTCCATTGTAAAATTTCTTATCTGCTCCGTTATGATTGGTATTGTTTGCGGGATAATTGGATTATCGTTTTATTACGCCGTGGAAAAAGTGACCGTATTTCAAAAAAAGTTTTTCTGGTTGCTCTATTTATTACCTTTGGCAGGTGTGATGATTGTTTTTTTATATCATATTTGTGGCATCAAGAACCCAAAGGGAACAGATTTGATCATTGAGTCCATACGCTCCACCGAAAAGATTCCAACTGTCATGGCACCATTGATATTTATAGGTACCATATTAACGCATTTATGTGGTGGCTCTGCAGGCAGGGAAGGAGCTGCATTACAGATAGGAGGTAGTGTGGGAGCGTTTATTGGGAGAAGATTACACCTGGATGAAAAAGATAAGAATGTAATTATTATGTGTGGGATGAGTGCTGTATTCAGTGCACTATTCGGTACCCCTCTGACGGCAGCCTTATTCAGTATGGAAGTAATCAGTGTAGGAATCATTTACTATGCGGCATTACTACCTTGTATCATTTCTTCTTTTGTTGCCTATGCAATAGCAAGAACCGCAGGATTTTATGGAGAGAAATATAAAATTCCAATCATGAAACCAATGTCATGGGAAGTTTTGATAAAGGTAGCTGTTATAGCTGCTTTGGGAGCCGTTATAAGTACTTTGTTTATTGTATGTATGCATAAGACGGCGAGGCTATATCAAAATAAGATAGAGAACCAGTACATTCGAATTATAACTGGTGGGTTACTGGTCGTTTTATTAACCACGATGGTTGGAACAAGAGATTATAATGGCGCAGGCATGGATGTAATTTGGAATGCTTTTTATAATCGGGTCAATGCGGAAAGTTTCTTCTTAAAGATACTCTTAACAGCAGTGACCTTAGGGGCAGGATATAAGGGGGGCGAGATAGTACCTTCCTTTTTTATAGGTGCAACATGCGGTAATGTAATTGGGAATCTGCTACATATAAATACTGGTTTTGGCGCAGCCATAGGGTTAGTTTCAGTCTTCTGTGGGGTTGTAAATTGTCCCATCACCGCAATTATACTGAGTGTAGAACTGTTTGGAAGTGAAAATATCCTGTACTTTGCAATTGCATGCGCCATAAGCTATATTTTATCTGGTTATTATAGTTTATACCATAGCCAGAAAATTATATACTCTAAATTGAGACCAGAGTATATTGATGTACATGCAAAATAAAGGAATTGATTTCCAGATATAAATATGCTATAGTAAGATTGAGGTTAGATAAGACTAACTAAGATGAATCATGTGAAAGCTCCTCGTTACGGCTTATATGAATATTCATTTAAGGAGGAGCTATTTCCAAAAAAAATAGAATATATATAAATAGTCCAGCGGTGTGATGTCAAGTGAGAAATGAAATTAAAATCATATATATTTAGTTCCTTTTCCGAAAAGCGCAAAACACCCACCTAAGCCCTGTCGACCAAGTTTTTAAAAAATGAGCAGGGCGA
>JAEVYY010000030.1 GCA_023392535.1 Bacillota bacterium | reverse complement strand
AAACAAAAAGTCATGTATGAGTTCAAACCCTCATACATGACTTTGATTTGATGCCGGCAGCGGGACTTGAACCCGCACGTGGTTGCCCACAACAGATTTTGAGTCTGCCTCGTCTGCCATTCCGACACGCCGGCTTACTGCTTGGCTATGTTTCACAGCCGAAATTTATAATACCATATTCAGCTGTGATTTACAAGTCAATTTTTAACATTTTATTATTATTTATTCATATATTAAGTTTTTTATAAATATCCAGGTCATCAAATGTTGCAAAATAATCTTTTGGCGTTTCTGCTCTTCTGATTAAACAAATTGATTTATCTTCTTTTAACAATAATTCGGCAGATTTCAGTTTTCCATTATAGTTATAACCCATAGAATATCCGTGAGCGCCTGTATCATGGATCACTAATTTATCTCCTTTTTCAATCTTTGGAAGCATTCTGTCAATTGCAAATTTGTCGCAATTTTCACAAAGAGAACCCACAATATCATACTTATGATCACAAGCCGCATTTTCTTTCCCAAGTACGGTGATATGGTGATAGGAACCATAAACAGCAGGACGCATTAAATTTACTGCGGATGCGTCACAACCTATATATTCTTTATGTGTATGCTTTTCATGAATTGCAGTTGTTACCAGATGGCCATAAGGACCCATCATAAAACGTCCCATTTCTGTATATAAAGCAACATCCCCCATACCAGCCGGTACTAATACTTCTTCATATACTTTGCGAACTCCCTCACCAATTGCAAAAATATCATTGCCTTTCTGGTCTGGCTGATATGGAATTCCTACACCTCCTGACAGATTTATAAATTTAATGTCTGCACCCGTCTCTCTTTCTAACTGCACTGCTACTTCAAATAATTGCTTTGCAAGTATCGGATAATAATCATTCGTTACGGTATTACTAGCTAAAAATGCATGGATACCAAAGTTTTTGACCCCTTTTTCTTTTAAGATTCGAAACCCTTCAAACATTTGCTCCGTTGTAAATCCATATTTTGCATCGCCCGGATTGTCCATGATTCCATTGCTGATCTTAAATACACCACCTGGATTATAACGGCAACTTAAAGTCTCTGGTAACTTTCCAACAATTTTTTCAAGAAAATCAATATGTGTAATATCATCCAAATTTATAATTGCACCCAGTTTATTGGCATAGGCATACTCTTCTTCTGGTGTTTCATTGGAGGAAAACATAATATCCTCTCCTGTTATCCCCATCGCTTCACTTAACAAAAGCTCTGTCAAGGAAGAACAATCGCATCCGCATCCATATTCTCTCAGAATATCAATTAAATACGGGTTCGGTGTAGCCTTAACCGCAAAATACTCTTTAAATCCTTTATTCCATGCAAATGCCTCTTTAACAGCTCTCGCATTTTCACGAATTCCTCTTTCGTCATAAATATGAAAGGGGGTCGGGTATATTTTTGTTATTTCATCAATTTGTTCCTTGGTCACAAATGGTGTCTTGCTCATTTTTTACTTCTCCTTTCGTTAGTGCAATTAGCTTAATTTCATTGCTAAGTGCCTCTTTAAAAACAGTTACAAAATTTTTTTGACCTGAGTACAAACAAGTATCCAGATTACTACCCGTTATCTCACCAGTTAACACATATTTCGAATCTGTAATAAGACGGATCTGATTTCCTTCTTTCTCAATTAAATGCACTTGAATCCCCTTTATATCTGGTAATTTGTTCGTAACTATAACTACCTTAATCCCTCTTTTACAGATATCTCGCAATTCCGGTGCTATCACTTTAATGATTTTTTCGGGCGCCGATACGTATAATCTCTTATCTGCAGACAGTATCATATGATGAATTTTGTCCAAAATATTTTTGTAACTGGAAATCGTTATATATCCATCTGAACTCTCCGTCATATCTGGAATCTGATCTATCAGATAGTTTGCTACTTCTTTCATATTCCGCATCTTATTATCACAAAACTCTTTGATGGAAACTGCTCTATATTTACTGGTAGTGCCTTCCATTAAATACGCAGCACCTTTTTCTGTCAGCCCGGCAAGCGTACTATATACATTCGATCTCGAGATACCAGTAAGTTTTGCTACTTCGTAACCCGTCAATTCCGTATTTTGTATCAGACATACATAAATAGCTGCTTCCTGTCTGGTCAAGCCAAAAAGATTTAATTTTTCAATACAATTTACCTGATCCATTTTTGCCCTCTAACTTAATCCGTTCTCATTTAGTAGTACTTTACAGGAACACTATAATATAGATTAGCCATTAAGTCAACTTATTTTTGAAACGAAAAGAGCAAACAATAATTTTTATCATTGCTTGCTCTTTTCAACCCTCTATTTTCTCTACTTTTGTTTAAGATAACTCTAATTTTAAACAAATTGCTGTACTACATTTCCAATTACCGCAAGAAACATTGCAAAAAACATTAAAAATACTGTTAAAATGATTGCTATTTTATCATACACAAACTCTTGCTTTTCTGCTTTTTTATTTGCATATAAAATTTCTACACCAAGCAAGATAAAAACAATTGGCCAAAATTGAATTACAAATTTTAATGGAATATTTAAAAATAATTGTACTAAAAATAAAATCCCCATAGCTATTAACGTGATACCTAATGTCAATGTTCCAACTTTATGAATTTTCATCTTTCCCTCATTTCTATACTTTTTTATACCTCTAAACTCCGATTACATCGTTCTTTTAGATCTTATCGTTTTCATTTTCTAATATACGATCATTTATTTGATCTTGTCTTTCTTCAATTTCATATAATTCTTTTTTCTTTCCCCTAATCAAATGAATCCCTAGCAGAATAATTGCTAATCCAAATACAAATTGAGGCATATTATAGCTTATGCTATAGTACCATCCCATATCAATATTCATAATATTCAGGATCGATTCCAATACCTGCATTACGATATCAAAAATCGCGCTTACACCAAACAGAATAAGGACAATTGCTAATATTTTGCGTCCTTTATTTCGTCCTAACAGTTCTTGTATCTTGCTATCATCATAGTTAAATAAATATTTATCTTCAATACTGTAGAATTCTTCGTCTCTTAAAGATGCCAAATTGTGTACATGGAAAAAACTATAAAACCACAATACCGGTAAAGTAAACATCAAAGGTCCCAAATTTAGCCAGCTGGATACAAATATCAACATAAAAAATGCGGACATTATACTGATTCCTTGTTTAAAAAACCCCATGTACATCTCTCCCGCTCCTGGAAGGAGTGAAAATATAAATGTTAAAAAGCCATTTTTCTTTTTCGTCATAATAATTACCTCCAATTTATTAAATTACTTGAAAAATTATATAATGCACTACTCACTGCATTTGATTTTTCGTTTAATGTTTCTGTTATCGATTGTACCGATGTTTCTTTCATTTGTATTGGTCTGTTAATCGCTTTTGCTATCTGTGTGGAGTTCATCTGAATGACACCTAGTAAAAATATAGCACCGACAACTGCAGAGGATATCTTGAGACTATACAGTAGCAACTGCAATTTTAACGATAGTGCATTCGATTTCTTGATCATTTTCGTAGTTAATTGCTTACTTTCATTGATAATATTTTCTTTTAAATAGCGAGGAGCCGTTAACATAGCTTTGTTCTCTATTATCTGAATAAATCTCGCAAGTTCTACATCACTCATCTCCCGATCCATGATAAGACAGGGATTATCATGTTCATCAAATATTTCCATTGGTTTTTCTTCTATTTTCTTGTTCATCCTTGCAACTCCTTTCTATACAAATTACGCAACATTGCCTTAGCTCTATAGATCTGTGTCTGAACTGTTTTTTCATTTCTTCCATATACCTCAGCAATCTTTGAAACCGATAATTCCTTATAAAAAAAATCTAAAGCGATTTCATCATAAGGAGGTTTTAATCGCCTGCAATAATTTAGTAATTGCTCTTTCAATAATCTGTCCATACATTTTTCTTCTGTTAAACTATTTTTGTCTACCAACTCATTGAAATAAGTGCCTTCTGTCGGTATTTGATTATTACTTGCTTTTCTTTTATAATCCAGACATTTGTTTGTTGCTATTTTACATATCCAGGCTTTTTCATTTCTACCGTCGAATCTATCTTGATTCCTAAATGCGGAAAGAAAAGTATCTTGTGCAAGATCTTCTGCATCAAAATAATTACCAGTAAATTTAAAGCAAATAGAAAAGACCAGATTTTGATATGTATCAATCAAATGCACTAAAAACTCCTGTTCACTAATCTTACCCGCCTCCCTTTTGCTTTTTTCTATTCATATATTATAACGATTCAAGATTCTAATTTACTTCAAAAAATAAATTGGCCTCATGAACAAAAACAAATAAAAAGGTTGTATCCTTACAATACAGCCTTTTTATCATGATTACACATTTTCAATTTGCCAGTCAATTGGCAGCGACCCATTTTGTTCCAAATATAAATTTGTTCTACTAAACGGTCTGCTTCCAAAAAATCCACGGTATGCTGACAAGGGACTTGGATGTGGTGCTTCTAATATGAGATGTTTTGTATTGGTAAGCATTTCCTTTTTACGTTGAGCTGGTGCCCCCCACAAAATAAAAACAAGCGGCCTATCTTCCTTGTTTAATGCTCTTATTGCTGCATTAGTGAACTCTTCCCAACCAATTCCCTTATGAGAATTTGCCTGATGTGCTCTTACCGTAAGTACAGTATTTAACATCAGCACTCCTTGCTCCGCCCACTTAACCAAATAGCCATTGTTTGGTATATAGCAGCCTAAATCATCCTGCAATTCTTTATAGATATTCAAAAGAGAGGGGGGAATTTCAACTTCTGGCTTCACCGAAAAACACAATCCATGTGCCTGCCCATTGTTATGATATGGATCTTGCCCTAAGATTACGACCTTAACATTATGAAACGGAGTCAGATGAAAGGCATTAAAAATATCATCCGCCGGGGGAAATATTTGATTGGTATTGTATTCAACGAGTACCCTCTGATGTAATTTTTTGTAATACTCTTTCCGAAACTCCTGCGATAACGTTTGTAACCAGTCATTATTAATTGGTGGCATTTCCTATACACTTCCTTTTATGATTTCTTAAAGACGAACAGATACTCCCTCATTTCTTAAGTACTTCTTAACTTCCCCTATTTCAAGTTCCTTAAAATGAAACAAAGAAGCTGCTAAAGCAGCATCTGCTTTTCCAACTGTTAAAGCATCCGTAAAATGAGATAACGTGCCTGCTCCTCCTGAAGCAATTACTGGAATCGATACATTCTCAGATATCACTTTCGTAAGCTCTATATCATAACCCATTTTAGTTCCATCGCAGTCCATACTTGTCAACAAAATCTCACCTGCTCCTAGCTTATCTACGTTTATAGCCCATTCAACCGCATCTATTCCGACATCAATACGTCCTCCATTCTTATAAATGTTCCATCCCGATTGATCTGCCCTCTTTTTTGCATCAATTGCTACAACAACGCACTGACTCCCAAATTTATCAGCTGCATTACGAATTAATGATGGATTGCTAATCGCTGAAGAGTTGATTGATATTTTATCAGCGCCTTCACGTAAAATTGCCTTAAAATCATCCACCGTACGGATTCCGCCGCCAACTGTAAATGGTATAAATACTTTTTCGGCCACTCTTCTGACCATATCCACAACCGTCTCTCTTGCATCTGATGATGCCGTAATATCCAAAAATACCAGTTCATCTGCGCCCGCTTTATCATACGCTTCTGCTATTAATACAGGATCACCAGCATCTTGTAAATCTACAAAGTTAACTCCTTTTACAACTCGCCCATTGTGTACATCCAAACAAGGGATGATTCTTTTCGTATGCATCTATGAATTCCTCCCCAATTGAATAAAATTCTTTAGTATGGCAAGTCCTACTTCCGAACTCTTTTCAGGGTGAAATTGACATGCATACACATTCTTATATTCCACTGCTGCATGAATCAGCGTGCTATACTCTGTTGTAGCTGTTACAATACTTGGATCCTCCGCTTTTAAATAATAAGAATGCACAAAATAAACAAAAGTATCCTCCTTTAAACCGGAAAAGAGAACTCCATGATTCATAAATCTAAGAGAATTCCATCCCATATGTGGAACCTTTAATCCATCTTGTTCCGGTATTCTTACGATATGCCCCTTAAGTATACCGAGCCCTTTCACTCCTATCGATTCCTCACTGGATTCAAATAACAATTGTAGCCCCAGACAGATTCCTAAAAAAGGAGTTCCTCTTCTAACTACTTCTTTTATCACATCCTCCAACCCATAGAACCTAATCTTGCCCATCGCATCTCCGAATGATCCAACACCAGGTAAAATTACCTTCTCCGCCTCTAATATTACCTTCTTGTCTCTTGATATGACTATTTCTTCTCCAAATAATGCCAATGCTTTTTCTACACTTTTTATATTTCCAGCATCATAATCAATTATTGCTATCATCTGGCTGCTCCTCTATGGCTTGTCCGCTAAAATCAATTGTCCCGTCAGAAGCGTTAACACTTCCACTATATAACACATCACTATCTATACTGTCCGGTTCTTCTGTTTTTTCATTACTAATTTCTTGCATCATTAATTCCTCTTCTGGAAGCATATCCTCCAATGTAACTGGCTCAATGACTGGAGCGTTCGGGTCTATAAATTCGGTACCATTTATGATAGAATCCAATTTTTTCGTATAAACCACCTTGTCGTAATCTAGTATGGCCCTTGCTTCTTCCTCTGAAATAGTATAATTTTCTTGAAGCACAGAAAGTATTTGTTGATAGGTAGTATCCAATTCCGATGAGATATTTAATTCCTCCGCATAAGGAGCTAATTTGTCATATCGTAGGATACCCTGGAATAAAGAATTTAAAGCTTCCATTTTCATTCCCATCTTATCAAATCTCAAATAAGCATCAAATTTTTCTCTTAACTCAAGTATCACCGTCGTCTTTTTCAATATAGATTTTTCTGTTTCATTTAATTTCATTCCTTGTAATTCTACATACGCAGTTTCAAAATCCTGCTTATTGTATGCTAAGGATGCTTTTTCCAATGAAATTCTAATTGGAATAAAAATGACTATAATTAATACCATCGCTAAAATCGTGATTGCAAATAGAATAACTCTGACAATCTTTTTTCTAGGAATTTTCTTATCTGGCTTTTCTTCTTTCAGAGATTCTTTAGATTTCTTAGGCTTTTTTTCTTTTTTTGGTTTCTTTTCTTTTTCTTTCTTTTCTTTCTTTTCTTTCTTTTCTTTCTTCTTTTTATTAACTGATTTTTCTTTATCTAGTTCCTGCAAGATGGCAAGGTTTTCGTCTGAAGCACCTTCTTCTCCAACATCAGGTATAAATTCCTCTGATACTTCTTCCTCCTCAAAAAAAATATCAAGTAATTTCGAAAAAATTGTTTTAGACTTTCCTCTATTTCCTTCTAATATTTCCTCTTCTAGATTATCTGGGACGGTATTGTTCCCCTCCTCTTTTTCTCTCATCTTCTTTTTAAAGGAAAAGAGCCCTTTTTTCTTTTTTTCTTCTATCACTTCATCAGAATCGATAGATTGCACCAATTTATCTGCAATCTGATTTTGGTATTCATCTTCCAGAGCCGCGGCTCTTTCTAACATTGCCATCATATCATCATTATCAATTTCTTCGTTATTTTCATCTTTTTGCAGTAAATCACCAATTTCTGCAAGATCACTATTCTCATCCAAATCATCTAACAAAGACATAACATCTACTTCTTCTGCCTCATCCGAACTCTCCTCTAATAATCCATCTTCCATAATCGTAGAAGGCTCATATGGCTCCGTCTCTAGCGACTGTGGTTTTTGTATGCTTTTCTCAACGTTCTCATTAGATGATTCTTCCAATTCTTTTAATAATTCATCGATATCTGACATATATTCTGCACTCTCCGCCATGGTTTTTGCCTCACCATTCTCTTCCTCATCGTATTCTGTCTTTAAAACTCCTTCTGTATGGGCTTCTTCATTTATATTGTCAGTATCATTCTTTTCATTTGCTGGCAACCCTGAAAAATGATCTGGAGATGATGCCTCAATCTCTTCCAAATGCTCCAACATCCCTGTCAAATCATCTTCTGAAAAAGCATGTGTGTTCTCTTGCATGAATTGCGTATCTTGTCCGTTATCAAAATCATTTACTTTAATTTGATTTTGTTCGGTATTCTCATCTGATACAGGCTTGTTTTCTACTTTCTCCTCTGTTGTGACAGACTTTAATAATTCGTCTAAATATTTCTCATTTAAACTCATGCGACTTTTCCTCCGCAATATATGTATTTATCATATAATTATTTCTTTTGTATTAATAACTTAAATTTAATCTACAATACCTTTATTCATACAAACTTAGTCTATCATATATAACCTAGTAAGACAATTTTTTTGTTAATAATGATATCGGATCTTCAGCGATTGAATTTCCTTTGTCTTTTATTACTTCCGATAGCTGATATAGTTTACTATGTACACGATAGAAACTTGATTTCTGATTAAAAAAAGCTATTTTTTCAAACGGCCATCTAATTACAGTTGGATAGCTCATGCCTACTCCCAACTCCAAAATACACAATTTACGGTTTAAAGTTCCCTGCAGCCATTTTGAATATACGCTCCATTGCTCCAGATATCCATTTTCGTTATAATTTTCTGCGAATATATTGTTGAACACTAGTGGCGCGCCACATTTCTCACAGTGAGGTGATTCTATAAATTCATTTGTAGCATAAAGTTTTGCTATTATTTCATCCACGAATTTATCTGCATCATACAATTCTTCCCCACACTTATTTTCACACTGCAATTTTTGGTAACCACCACAGGGAAATACCATTCTTTCTTTCTTTAAATTGGTATGGCTTATATAATTATCCTTACATGTGCTCACTATAAAGTAATTTTTATTACGGATAAGGCCCTCTAACGTCTGGTATGCATACATGATTTCTTTATTATTACATTCTCTTATATATTTGCTTCTTATAAACGCTTCTATCTTATTATTTTTCTTATGCTTTTCTACTATTTCCAATCTTTCAAACTGTTCTTCAAACTCTTCACCAATTCCCACAAGAATCATATCTGCATTAGATATGTCATTTTTTAATTGCTCACCTATGTCTATCATCTTATCTATACCTTTTCTAAAAGTCATAACACATTAATTTCTTATATATTTAGAAAGCCGGGAATATCCCGGCTTCCTCTGTATTCTTCTATGAATTTAATATTATTTTACCAATTTATCAATTTCATGAACTAAATTCCCGATTTCCGGCTTTGATAATTGAGCATCTGCACCTAACGCCTCACCTTTTCGTTTCATTTCTTCATTCACTAAGGAAGAGAAAATAACAACAGGAATGTGTTTCGTTTTTTCATCTGTCTTAATTAATTTGGTTAATCTATGTCCATCCATAATTGGCATTTCTATGTCAGTTATGACACATTTTACATGTTGGTCCAGAGATCCGTCATTTTTACATGTCTCAATCACCTCCCAAGCCTGCATCCCGTTTTCCGTATGAATCAAATTATGATAACCAGCTTTTTTTAAAGAGTCAACGATTAACTTATTTAATAAAACAGAATCTTCTGCAATCAGAATCGGAACATCACTTTTTTTTCTTTCTCCCAAAGCATCTATTTCTGTCGTCTTTAATCCAGTCTCCGGATTGATGTCTGTAATAATCTTCTCAAAATCTAAAATGATAATTAATTTATTGTCTAATTTAATTATACCTGTAGATACACCATCTTCCACATTTGAAATCGTTGCATCCGGCTTAATGATCTGATTCCATGATACTCTATGTATACCAACAACTGAATCAACATGAAATGCGATATCCAGTTTATTAAAACTCGTAATGATAAATAATCCTTCTTTTTTAGATTCCCCTCTTTGTAAACAATTCCTTAAGTCAATTGCAGTAATCATAATATCACGTGGCATAAAAATACCTTCAATACTTGGATGTGCATTAGGAACTGGTGTAACTCCTTGATAAGGAATAATCTCTTTCACCTTTGCTACATTAATACCGTAAATATTACCATCTAATGTAAATTCTAATACCTCCAACTCATTCGTCCCATTTTCCAATAGAATTTTTGTATCCATATCGCACCTCACAATTAAACCATTTTATTTTATACGTAGATTTGTATACACATTATAACATATTATTTCCAAAAAATACATAAGAAAATAGGCAGAAATAAATTTTGAGTATGCCTCTATTGAAAAAGACATTATTTGATTTCTTCAAATAATGTCTTCTATCTATCATATTAATTTTGAGTTTACCGATATTTATATAGTAGTCCTTTCAAACTCTCATACCTTCAAAACCGAATACTGATTACTCTCTTACCATCCGTTCTTTTCTACACATTCCCTGATGTCCTTCGGACATCTCCTTTAGGATAAGCCCTCGACCTATTAGTAATTATCA
>JAEVYY010000009.1 GCA_023392535.1 Bacillota bacterium | reverse complement strand
TTAGATTACTACACCGAAAGGTGTGTTAAATGTTAAGTTGATTGAACCGCCGTGTACCGGACGGTACGCACGGTGGTGTGAGAGGTCGAAAGTTTCTCAAACAGAGAAATTTTCTCCTACTCGATTTCTATGATTACAGACGTACCATTTGCTGATACACCAATCATGTTATTACCGAATGTAGTATAGTTAAAGTCAATTCCTAGGATAGCATTGCCATTTCTTTTTATTGATTGTTCTATCATTTTTTGAGTGGCAATTTCTTTAGCTTGTGACATTTTAGCTGCAAATGCATCCGAACTTCCACCAAAAAAGTCATTAATAGAAGCTTCAAACTCAGAAAGAAATCCGGTACCCATTACGACTTCACCAGATACTATACCGTTATATCCGATTATTTTATAACCTTCAAAGCTATAGCCAGTAGTGAGTAAAATATTTAATAATTTTTCTCTTAATTTCAATGTTTCACTATCAATGCTTCCATACATATGCGCTTTTTGTGCCCATTTGATTTTTAATTCGTCTTTTTCATTCTGAGTTTTTGGAACATATTCATCTCTAGTTAATCCAGTATACACCAACCGATTTCCACACTGAGAACAATTCGAGGCATCTTTTGGATTTTTCGCCTCTGCACTTCCTACAAAACCACATTTTTCGCAATAATAAATATATCTCATTTTTTACCCTCCCAATAGCTCTTGTACTAGCGATTTCTTGATAATGTATATTCAATTTAATATATACAATTATAATACCTTGATCGTGGAATAGCAAACTTCGGAGTTGATTTTTGGGGGATAACGTGTGAGTAGATGTACTAGACCATAGTAATTGGAAGATTATGAATGTGCCAATAACAACAACATCATCAGAAAAATTAATTATTATGATAGTTCAGAAACAAATGAGGCATAGCAAAAAAGCAGTATAAAAATGATAAACTTAACGAAGTTGATATGATGAAAATTTGTAACCAGATGTAACCAAATATAATAAAAAAAGCTACAAACGCCGTAAAATCAACGTTTATAGCCATTTTAAACCAAGCTAGCAACGGGAATCGAACCCGTGACCTCAACACTACCAATGTTGCGCGCTACCATCTGTGCCATGCCAGCTTACGTGACAGAATAAATACAGTCACCGAAAGATATTGTAGCAAGGAATGAGATGTTTGTCAATCATTTAAAGAAGTTGTTAGAAAAAAGTTTATAAAAGAAAAAAGTTGTAGCAAGCACCACAATTTGCTAGAATAAGGAAAGAATGAGGAATGGAATAGGAGGTATGAAAATGAAAGCATTGTTTATCGGGGGAACGGGAACGATCAGTATGGCAATCACAAGGGCTTTTGTGGAACAGGGCAATGAGTTATATCTGTTAAACCGAGGTAATCGAAGTAGCAAAATAGAGGGTGCGCACACCATACTTTGTGATATCAATCAGGAAGAAAAAGTAAAGGACTTGATTTCGGACAAAGAATTTGATGTTGTGGTTGATTTCATTGCCTTCAAGCCGGAACAGGTTGAACGGGATTATCGCTTGTTCCAGGGAAAAACAAACCAATATATCTTTATCAGTTCCGCTTCCGCGTATCAAAAACCATTATCAGATTATCGCATTACCGAAGGAACACCACTTTCGAATCCACACTGGGAGTATTCCAGAAATAAGATCGCATGTGAAAATTTTTTGATGGATAAGTATAGAACAGAAGGATTCCCAATTACAATCGTAAGACCAAGCCATACGTATGATGAGAGGACGATTCCATTAGGCCTGCATGGTAATAATGGAAGTTTTCAAAATATAAAACGAATGCTGGAGGGAAAGAAAGTCATCATCCATGGGGACGGAACATCTCTCTGGACACTAACCCATAATAGTGATTTTGCAAAAGGATTTATCGGACTTATGGGAAATGTTCATGCCATTGGTGAAGCAGTGCAGATAACGAGTGATGAGAGTCTTACTTGGAATCAAATCTACCAAGTGGTAGCAGATGCATTGCAGGTACCACTTCATGCCATTCATGTATCATCAGAGTTTTTGGCTGCTTCCAGTCATTATGATGTAGAGGGCGGATTAATTGGAGATAAGGCAAATACAGTTGTATTCCAAAATAAAAAATTGAAGAGATTGGTACCAAATTTTGTGGCGACTAAGAGATTTGATCAAGGGGTCAAAGAAAGCATTGCATATGTGATGGAACATAAGGAGTGTCAGAAGGAAGATCCGGAGTTTGACAGATGGTGCGATCATGTAATTGAAGCATTGGAAGCAGCGCAAAGATCGGTATTGGAAACGCTGTCTTAAATATACACAAGAAAAACAAATAAAGCATAAAAGGTGACGAGGATAGAAGTTATATGCAAGAAGACATATTATTAAAAAACAGATTTAAAGATTTAGCCAATAGAGCATATGAACAGAATCAATTTACCTTTACAGGTTTTTTAAATGCAATGGAAATTTCTACGCTGGGATCATGTGCGAAAGAGCTTTCCTATATACCGTATACCATATTTGGAGGGTATGAAGGAAGTGAGAGGCAGATAGTGAGATTTGGTTCGAATGAGATGTTTGGATATGAAATAGAATTCCCTATTTGCTGTATTCTTGTAGAACCATTACTTAAAAAATTTTCAGATGAGTTCTCCCACAGAGATTTCTTAGGAGCATTGATGAATCTTGGGATGGAACGTACTACAATAGGTGATATTGTAGTACAGAAGCAATCTGCACATATTTTTTGTCTGGAGAAGATGGCACCGTTTATTCTTGATAATTTAAAAAAGGTAAAGCATACCCATATGAAGTGCGAAATTGTGAAGGATCTTCCAGAAACGATATTTCATGTGTTTACAGATCTGGAAGTTATCGTTCCATCGGAACGGATCGATGCGGTGTTATCTAAAGTGCTTCAAATGTCAAGGAGTAAAAGTATACAGTTATTCCAAGAGAGAAAGATATTTGTAAATACAAAACTTTGTGAAAACAACACTTATAGCTTAAAAAAGAATGACATAATTGCGGTCCGTGGGGTCGGGAAGATGAAATACGAAGGGGTTATTTATGAAACTAAAAAGGAAAAGCGATGCGTTCGCTTGAAAAAATATTAATTATTTAAAGCTGATGCAAAACATAATTTGGTGGTAACCTAAGGAAGAAACATGTTCCAATTGAATATGTAGTGCATCAACTTTTATTAGAAATAACTGTTATAACGAGAACCGGAAGGGGAGAGAGTGGTTAAACTACCCTTATTATTATAAGTGCCGTTTGCAGCATCCGCATAGTAACTAATTCTTGAAGCTTTGGTTAAAATATGATAGGCATAAGAGCTATTTCCGTTAAAAAGAGATTTGATATCTGATACTTTCGAGGTTTTCAAACTCTCTTTATCAAGCGTTAATTTGTTGTCGGAACCAACCGTAATACCAACAGCTGACAATAGGCGGGAATAGGCCTTTGTAGTGAAGGTCATATTTAATGTTTGACCCAACACATTTTTATTGGAAGAATTACTTCCGGAATCCAACATAGAATTGTAATCGTCTACAAAAGATTTAATCCCTTTATAGATAGCATCCATGTCATAGTCATAGGTAGTAGAGGAGGAACCATCAGAGTTTTTTGTAGTAATCTGTTTCTTAGTGAATAGAGACCCCGTTCCTGTATTTGTTAATTTCTCTGAAGAATTTTTTAGAGAATTAGAATCAGCCTGCACAGTGGTAAGTGTGGAATCAGAATTCCTGGAAGCATTTTCTGGTGAGGAACGATTCGCACTGTTTTTTTTATAATATGCTTTTAGCAATTGGTAATAGCTTCCATTCTTAATACTAGCATAATCAGATAAGTTAATGGTAGGTTTGGTATTGCCGGAAGTATTTGATGTTGAAGCAGATAGACTAGAGAAAAGTGTAGAGTAGTTAAAATTCAGATTAATACCCATAAAATCACTCCTTTGATTGTGATGGCATCCATGCCAGTGAATCTCCATAATTAGTTTAATACAATAAATATCGGCATATAATGGAAGAAAGTTTATATGCTGATATTTATTTTGTTTTCTATTATGAAATTGTATGGTACCTATTAAGGGGTCGGAGGAACAGGTGTATCCGGCTGAGATGGTGAATTAATACCGGCTGCAGCTGCTGCGGCAGCGGCGTTGGCAGCCTGCCGTTGCTGTAATTCCAGTGCTTGTTGCTGCACAATTGCTTCCGCATTCGGCTGCTGGAAAAACAATTCATTATGAGGACACATTTGTGTCGTGCCAGTCTCAGCACCTGGTACAGGAGCATTGGCGGCAGTAGTGGAGCCAGACAATGCTGCATCCAGCGAAGGTGTCAATTCTAATGCCTGAGATACTTTAAATGGACAATGATCACTGGCAGGAAGTCCACTATAAAGACAAACCATACCTTGGTAGTGAACATCGCAGCTTTCGGTAGGCACAGTTCCATCTGCAAAATATTCCGTTTTCAAATCTGCATCGCACAGACCAGCAATTGGAAGTTTACCTGACTTTGCGCATACAGTCGCCTGTACGATTCCACTCGGAACAGTAAAAGACTTATTTGGCAAGTCGACATGAATCTGGGACATCACATTTTTCCACATTGTTTTTGCAAGATTTTTCTCAGTTCCTGATAGATTTGCATTGTTGTCATATCCAGCCCATGTCGTAGCTGTATAGTACGGTGTATATCCACTGAACCATACATCTTTATAATCAGAGGTTGTACCAGTTTTACCAGCCATAGCCATACCCCCAAAGTTAACGCTGGCACCAGTTCCCTTGGTAACGACATCGACCATAGCATCTGTCAACAGGAATGCAGTGGTCGCTTTGATGACCTGATGAGATTCTGGCTGTGTGTTATCGATTAATACATTGCCATCGTGATCGACAATCTTCGTATAAAGGGTCGGTTTCATATAAGTTCCCGAATTAGCAATAGATGCAAATGCTGCATTCAATTCCATATTTGTAACGCCATCGGTAATTCCGCCAAGAGCCAGTGGCTGACCAATATCAGAAACAATGCGTCCATCGGATTCCGTACGCCTGGCAACTAAAGTTGAAAATCCAAAATTTTCAAGATAGTCAAACCCTAATTGAGGAGTGATTGATGTCAAAGTTTTGACTGCAATAATATTAAGTGATTGTTCAATACCATAGCGTAAAGAGCAAATTCCTTTGTATCCACTGCTATACCAGTTCTTGACAGGGCGGCCATTCTCATAATTGAATGGCGCATCTACAAAAACAGTAGCGAGATTCAATCCGGCGCTGTCAAGTGCAGGAGCGTATGTGGACACTACTTTAAAACAAGAACCGGGTTGTCTTTTCGTATTAGAAGCACGATTTAAAGTACGGCTTCCTTCTTTGGTACCACGACCACCAACCATAGCAACAATATGTCCAGTGCTTTGATCCTCAATGGTAAGGGATACCTGTGGTTGTGGAGTAAGAGTCTTGGTTTCTGCAAGTACTTCATCCCCATTTTGCATAACGGCTGACTTATAAGTTTCGATAGCAGCATCCGCATCTTCACGGGAAGCGTAGAGCATATTGAACTTTGGATTTTGCTGTTGAAAGTAGGCTTTGAACATTTCAGAACTAAAGTTCTCAGTCTCGCCGCTTGATTTCTCAATGCTTAAGGCATAATTCAAATACCATTTTGTATTTTCCGGATAATTGGATTCATCATTGTATACACTATCACAAATTGCTTGAATTGTAGGATCCTGTGTTGTATAGATACTAAGTCCACCGCTATATAGAGCGGTGTAAGCCTGTGTCTCGTTATACCCCTTCGTATTAATGAGATCCTCTAAGACTTGTTCGGTCAATTCATCAATAAAGTATGTATATACGGAATCAGTCTCTATATCAGTATTTACAGTTTGAATCCTGTCATAAACGTTGTCATGGATAGCTTCATCATATTCTTCTTGTGAGATGTACCCTAATTCCAACATATTATTCAGTGTCTTTTTACGGCGTTCTGCATTCTTATCTGGATGCGTAATCGGATTATATTTGGATGGGTTCTGTGTAATACTTGCAATAACAGCGCATTCAGAAAGATTTAACTTATAGACAGGTTCATTAAAATAGCGAAGGGAAGCAGCCTGTACACCAAGTGTATTTTGCCCAAGGTTAATGGTATTCATATAATTTTCTAAAATAGTATCTTTGTCCATTACCTTTTCAAGTTCAAGAGCGAGGTATTGTTCTTGTATTTTTCTTTTTGCTTTCTCCATAAAGGAATTTTCATCGACCCATCCCTTAAATACATTATTTTTCAATAACTGTTGTGTAATCGTACTGGCGCCTTGTGATAAAGACCTGTTCTTAATACCGATGACAGCAGCACGAAGAATTCCTTGAATATCAATTCCATTATGTTCATAAAAGCGTTCGTCTTCGATGGCAACAAATGCATGGGCCATATTTTCTGGAATTTTATCCATGGATACTGGAATACGATTGGAATCTGAAGATACCAGCTTTGTAATCTCATGTCCCTCGCAATCGTATACAAAGGTCGAAAAACCAGAAGGAGATACGTCAATGTTAGAGATATCAGGTGCAGAACTAATAATACCTTTAAAGATCCCTATACCTGCACAGAGGCCGATAACGCCAAGCGATAGAATAATAACAAGAACCGCTTTTAAAAGCGTTACGGCGAACATTTTTTTCATTTTTATTGATTTCGAATTGAGTGCCTGTTGTTTCTTGCGCACTCCCTTTTTTCCATAATTCATTGAAAAGCCTCCTTAATCCTCTGCATGGCACAAAGGTAATACGATCATAAAAAATCGCACTATGCATATTATACCAAAAGAAAAAAGGTAAATAAAGGATTTTATGATATATTAAGAATTGTTAACAATTATATACACATTTATTCGCGCTTATGCTAAGATATTAGGGATCGAGTTCGTATAGAAATAACATATTTATTATAGTTTAGCAGGTAAATGGCAGATGAATCAGATGGAACGAATAGAATCCTATAAAATCGTGCATGTTGGTGGTCGCGATGAGTTGGTAGAAAAAAAATCAAGATTTATTGTGACTGTCCATCCGGCAAATACAGAGGAACAAGCAATAGAATTTATAAATAAAATGAAAAAAAAGTATTGGGATGCGAGACATAACTGTTCTGCTTATATAATAGGAGAAAATGCAGAAATCATTCGATGCAGTGACGATGGAGAACCAAGTGGTACAGCAGGGAGACCGATTTTGGAAGTGTTTTTAGGAGAAGAGATCAGAAATGTTGCAGTTGTTGTGACGCGGTATTTTGGTGGGACGCTCTTGGGGACGGGAGGATTGATACGGGCATATACAAAAGCTGCTCAGCTGGGACTTAACAGAAGTGAGATTGTAACAATGCGGTATGGTGTTAAGACACGAATTGCAGCAGATTATAATAATGCAGGAAAAATTCAGTATTTATTGGGTCAAGCCGATATTGTGACTTATGAAACAGAATATACCGAACAAGTTGTTTTTACAATTTTGGCGTCACAACACAAGACGGCTTCCCTACAAAAAAAAGTTGTGGAGGCAACCGCGGCAAAAGTAAAAATGGAAGAAGTTGAAAGACTCTATTTCATTGACAAAAAAGAAACGGTCTAGTATATTTAAATAAGTTTGAAAAAAGTAGAATGTTAGAATAATTCTTTGAAAGGTGGTGGTTTTTTATGAAACGAATGACGCAAGTTGCAGGCGCGGATATTCCTCTGCCCGGGTGGCGCATAGAAAACAGCCATCTGGAGACAGGCGGCTCACATAAGGAGAGTTGCTATGGAAGAATTAATAGAATTAGTGAACACCAAGCAATATACAAGGCTTCGTCAGGAACTAGCACAGCTGAACGATGCTGATATTGCTGCCTTTTTAGAGGCATTAAAAGAAGAAGATATGCTGAAGATATTCAGAATACTTCCGAAGTCTTTGGCAGCAGATGTGTTTTCCTACCTGCCAATTGAAGATCAGCAGGTAATTATTACTTCCTTATCAGATAAGGAAGCAGCCAATATTATAAATAATCTTATGGCTGATGATGCAACAGATCTGTTAGAAGAAATGCCTGCCAATATTGTAAAAAAATTACTTGCTAACGCGAATTCAGAGGCACGTAGGGATATCAATCATTTATTGCGTTACCCAGAGTATTCTGCTGGAAGTATCATGACAGTGGAGTTTGTTGATTTAAAAGAAAATCTTACTGTCTCAGACTCCATTGAAAGAATTAGAAAAGTGGGTATTGATAAGGAGACCATCAATATCTGCTATGTATTAGATAATAAACGTACATTGGTCGGCACCGTTGCATTAAGATATTTACTATTAAGTGATCCAGAAGAAATTATTGGAGAAATCATGCATGAGAATGTAATATCGCTTCATACGCTGATGGATCAGGAAGAAGTTGCAAGACAATTTCAAAAGTATGATTTTACTGCAATGCCGGTTGTTGACAATGAAAATCGTCTGGTTGGTATCATAACAGTGGATGATGTTGTGGATATCATGCAGGAGGAAGCAACGGAAGATATTGAGAAGATGGCGGCTATCGTACCTTCCGATAAACCATATATGAAGATGGGTGTATTAGAGACTTGGAAAAAGAGAATACCATGGTTATTATTACTCATGATATCTGCTACCTTCACAGGTAAGATCATTACTTCTTTTGAAGATGCATTGAGTGCTTGTGTGGTATTGACGGCATTTATTCCAATGTTAATGGATACTGGTGGTAATGCAGGAGGACAGTCAAGCGTCACTATTATTCGTGGATTATCATTGAATGAGATTCAGTTCAGCGATATGGTCGCAGTCATTTGGAAAGAAGCAAGAGTAGCACTGTTATGTGGGATAACGCTTGCGCTTGCTAATTTTATAAAGTTATTGCTGATTGACAAAGTCAGTATTGCAGTAGCTGCGGTTGTATGTTTTACGTTAGTGGCAACTGTGTTTTTGGCGAAAATAGTAGGTTGTATCTTGCCGATGGGGGCAAAAAAGGTAGGATTTGATCCAGCGGTCATGGCAAGTCCTTTTATTACAACGATCGTAGATGCTTTATCACTAATTATTTATTTTAGAATTGCATCTTTGTTGTTGCATTTATAGAGTATTAGTAAAATGGTAAAGGATAGGAAAATGTAACTTAAGAAGGACAAAAAATGAATACAGACAGAAAAAAAGCGATTTTATATCTGGCGATGGCAGCCTGCCTATGGAGTACTGGGGGAATCCTTATTAAGTTAATTGATATGAATCCGATTGCCATTGCAGGGATAAGAAGTGGGATAGCGGCTATCGTCATGTTCTTGTACCTTGGAAAAGTAAGAATAACAATTAATAAGATAAATATCGCTGGTGCCTGCACCTATGTGGCATTGCTTTTTTCTTTTGTAGGAGCGAACAAGTTAACAACTTCAGCGAATGCCATTTTTTTACAATTTACATCCCCTATATGGGTGATTATTATAACAGCCATTATACTAAAAGAAAATATCAAACGTTCTGATTATCTGACAGTTGTCGCTGTGTTATCTGGCATGCTATTGTTTTTTATAGGTAGTTTTGGAAAAGGCACTATGTTGGGAAATATTATAGCTTGTTTTTCCGGCATATTTCAGGCATTGCTTGTCATATTGCTTAAAAAGCATAAAGAAGGATCTGTGGTGGAGGTGACGCTACTCGGTAATGTTTTGACATTTCTAATAGCGGTTCCTTTTATACCACATCAGATACCATCGGCATCTTCTTCCTTATATTTATGTTTGCTTGGGGTGGTACAGCTTGGTATTCCCTATATATTGTATACTTTAGCAATAAAGCAGGTATCATCAATAGAAGCTATTTTAATACCTGTTTTGGAACCACTGTTAAATCCGTTTTGGGTGTTTTTGTTCGCAGGTGAGAAGATAGCTCCTACCGTATTAATAGGGGGTGCGATTGTAATTAGTTCGATTGTCTTTAATGAATTTATTTCGTTGCGAGATAGCAGAATAAATCAAATAACAGAATGAAAATTAAAATGCTCTCTTCCAAGAAAAAAACTTGGAGAGAGCATTTTTTTGTTATTTTTTGAATCCGGCTCTTTTTCTCAACGTAGGATCTAAGATTTTTTTACGAATACGGAGACTTTCAGGGGTCACTTCCAATAATTCATCGGTATCAATAAAGTCAAGTGCTTGCTCTAAACTTAGAATTCTAGGAGGTGAAAGACGAAGAGCCTCATCCGCACCGGAGGAACGCGTATTGGTTAGCTGTTTTTTCTTGCATACATTAAGTTCCACATCTTCTGGCTTTGCACTTTGCCCAATAATCATTCCTGAGTATACTTTTTCACCAGCTCCAATGAAAAGAGTGCCACGTTCTTGTGCGTTGTACAAACCATAGGTGATCGTCTCACCTGCTTCAAATGCAATAAGGGACCCTTGCTTTCTATATTGTATCTCCCCTTTAAATGGACCATAACCATCAAAGATTGTATTCATAATGCCGTTTCCTTTTGTATCTGTCATAAACTCACCACGGTAGCCAATAAGTCCGCGGGCAGGAATAGAAAATTCAAGACGGGTGTAACCACCGCTGGAAAGTCCCATATTCCGAAGTTCCCCTTTTCGTTGTCCTAGTTTTTCGATGACATTGCCTGTAAATTCCTCGGGAACATCAATATAGACCAATTCCATTGGCTCTGTTTTCTTTCCGTTTTCATCCGCGCGATATAGAACTTCCGCTTTACTAACAGAAAATTCATAACCCTCACGACGCATATTTTCAATCAGTACAGATAAATGTAACTCACCACGCCCAGATACCTTAAAAGAATCTGCAGAATCTGTTTCTTCTACTCGTAAGCTTACATCTGTATTTAATTCACGGAACAGACGGTCACGAAGGTGACGGCTTGTCACGAATTTACCTTCTTGTCCGGCGAGAGGAGAATCATTTACCATGAAAGTCATAGCAATCGTAGGTTCCGAAATTTTTTGAAACATAATTGGCTGCGGATTTTCAACAGAGCACAAGGTATCACCAATGTGGAGATCTGCAATACCAGAGATAGCAACGATAGAACCGATATCTGCTTTAGCGACTTCGATTTTATTTAAACCAACATATTCATACAATTTACTGATTTTTACTTTTTTCTGTTTTTCTGCTTCATGTGCATTTACAAGAACTACCTCCTGATTCACACGAACAGATCCGTTGTCAACTTTACCGACACCGATGCGACCCACATATTCATTGTAATCGATGGTGCTGATTAATACTTGGGTGCCAGCTTCGGGATCTCCCGTCGGAGCTGGAATGTAATCAAGAATTGTTTCAAAAAGGGGAATCATGTCTGTACCTGGTTGCTCTAAATCAAGTGTAGATGTTCCGGATTTTGCAGAGGCAAAAACAAAAGGACAATCCAATTGTTCATCGTTTGCTTCCAAATCCATAAACAGCTCCAGTACTTCATCTATGACGCTTTCAGGTCTTGCTTCAGGTCTGTCGATTTTGTTAATACATACGATGACTGGCAGTTGCAATTCCAGTGCTTTTCGCAGTACGAATTTTGTCTGGGGCATAGCTCCTTCAAAAGCATCCACAACTAGAACAACGCCATTGACCATTTTAAGAACACGTTCTACTTCGCCACCAAAATCAGCGTGACCTGGGGTATCTATAATATTAATTTTCGTATTTTTATATACGACAGCAGTATTCTTGGAAAGAATCGTAATACCACGCTCTTTTTCGATATCGTTAGAGTCCATAATACGTTCAGCCACTTCCTGATTGGCTCTGAATACGCCACTTTGTTTTAATAATTGATCTACTAGAGTTGTTTTACCATGATCTACATGGGCGATTATTGCAATGTTTCTTACATCTTCTCTTTTTTGTTTCATCTGTTTACTCCCTCATGTACGATACCAGCAAGCATAATACATGGAACTCATTTATTTTTTTATAACTTATTAAGTTTATCATAAATCTGCGATATTACAAGGATTTAATTGTATTATTGCCAATTGTATTTAATTTTGTACGCGATGACTTAAATATCAGGAATCTCCAATTTTGTGAATAAGTAATGAGATTGTTTCATATATATAGTAGTGCATTACAGGAAAAAATTCTTATGGGGGAAGATGCAGAACATAGAAGCTGCATCCGAAGAAGGGAGAACAAGTATGACAGATAAGGTAATTGAAAACAACCAGGTGATGATTATGGGAACAATCGTAAGCGGATTTAATTTCAGTCACGAAATATTTGGAGAAGGGTTCTACATGGTGGAGGTACAGGTTTCGCGATTAAGTGATTCGGCAGATATTATACCATTCATGGTATCAGAACGACTGTTGGATGTAACAGAAGATTATACGGGTAGAAATATCGCCGTTGTTGGTCAGTTTCGTTCTTATAATAGGCATGAAGAACGAAAAAACAAATTAGTATTATCCGTTTTTGCAAGAGAAGTAGAATTTATCGATGAAATAGGGGAAAATGCGAAGACAAATCATATCTATTTGGACGGTTATATTTGTAAACCGCCTATTTATCGTAAAACCCCGTTGGGTAGAGAAATTGCAGATCTGTTATTGGCAGTAAACAGACCCTATGGAAAATCGGATTATATCCCGTGTATCTGCTGGGGCCGAAATGCACGTTATGCATCCGGCTTTGAAGTGGGAAGCAGGTGCGCAATATGGGGCAGAATCCAGAGTAGAGAATATATGAAAAAAGTGAAAGAGGATGAATTAGAACGTAAAGTTGCTTATGAAGTATCAGTAAGCAAGCTTGAGATCATGGATGAATCATAAGACAAAAAAAACATAAAATTTGCTTTATCTTACAAAATATGGTATGATAAAACCCAATTTTGGTTCTTATGAGGTGGCTTATGGAGCAAGGTAAGGTACAAATTTATAGCGGAGAAGGACATGGGAAATCTTCGGCGGCACTTGGAAGAGCAGTAAGAGCAGCAAGCGCTGGTAAAAAAGTTGTTATTATTCAATTTTTAAAAGGGATGGAGGATAATGAATACTTAAAACGAATGGAGCCTGAAATTAAGTTCTTTCGTTTTGAGAAGTCGGAAGCTCATTTTTGCAATTTATCAGAAGAGCAGCAAAAAGAAGAAGTCCAAAATATTAAAAATGGTTTAAACTTCGCTAAAAAAGTATTGACTACCGGAGAATGTGATTTGCTGATTCTGGATGAAATACTTGGTCTTGTTGATAATGCGATTATTAGTGATGAAGAGTTAAAAGGCATGATCGATATGAAATTAGATCATGTGAGCATTATACTGACAGGAATTCAGCTGAGCGATGATGTCTGCATAATGGCAGATGAGATATCTAAGATTGAAACGGTTAAATTTAAAGCATGGTAAAAAATAGAGCATTGCCGTTGACAAAAAGCGTGCAGGATGCTATTATATGAATAAGTATTAGGTAGAGGTTGCGTTATTTCAAAAGTAAGTTCTCGGATGTGGCAGGCACAGACGAAGAGAAATGAAAGGGAAAGACGCCGAAAGATGAGATTTCCTGATAAATTGATTCTTGGGCATATCATAAATAGTGATATGACTGTCATCTTACAGATGGAGAGCTATCAAATGATCAGATTAAAAGATTATTAAAGTCGACCATTTGTGTCGACTTTTTTTATATCATAGGAAGGATCAGGGAAACGTATTTAAGTCCTACTATCTATGAATAAAAAGCCCTCCGAGAGAATATTTAAGCAATTATAAATTGTTGGCCATTCAAGGAGATTATTGATATCAAATAGGAGGAAAAGAAATGTCTATATTTAAAGGCGCGGGTGTCGCAATTGTTACACCATTTAAAGAAAATGGAAGTGTGGATTTTGAAAAATTTGCGGAGCAAATTGAATTTCAGATAAAACACGCGACAGATGCAATCATTGTTTGCGGTACGACGGGTGAGGCATCCACATTATCACATGAAGAGCATCTGGCTGTTATAAAATTTTGCGTAGATAAGGTTGCAGGTCGTATTCCTGTTATAGCAGGTACGGGATCTAATTGTACAGCAACGGCAATTTATCTTTCCACAGAAGCAGAAAAGTATGGTGTTGATGGTATTCTTGTTGTTACACCATATTACAATAAAGCAACACAAAAGGGTTTAATCGAACATTTTACAAAGATTGCCCATTCTGTTAAAATCCCAATGGTGTTATATAATGTTCCAAGTCGGACTGGTGTAATGATTCAACCGGAAACAGTTGTTTCGCTTTGTAAAAATGTTACCAATATCGTTGGTGTTAAGGACGCTACCGGGAATTTGTCAAGTGTTGCTAAGCTTATGGCACTGGCAGATGGAAGTGTAGATTTATATTCAGGCAACGACGATCAGATTGTTCCAATCATGTCGCTAGGCGGAATTGGAGTCATCTCTGTATTATCCAATGTGGCTCCCCAGCAAACACACGATATATGTGAGAAGTTCCTGACAGGAGATATCGCAGGCAGCAGGAAGATGCAATTGGAAGCAATAGAACTGGTTGATGCATTGTTTTGTGAAGTGAATCCGATTCCGGTAAAGAAGGCAATGAATTTGATGGGCATGGGAGCAGGGCCACTTCGCCAGCCATTGACGGAATTGGAGCCTCAACATGTAGAACAATTGGAAAAAGCAATGAAAGAGTATGGAATTTTATAGGATTGTATGATTAAATATTGATAAAGATTGAACAAAAAGGCGGTTGTGTACCGCCTTCTTGTTTTATCGGAAGAAAAGTTGTGATATAATGAGCGCAGGAGAGGCAAATGCAAAACATTTGGCAAAAGGCGAGTGCGAGCATGAACAGAATGATACAGAGGAATGCATTTTGAATGCATGGGAGAAACATGGAGGAAAGATAATGATAAAAGTTATTATGCACGGATGTAATGGAAGAATGGGACAAACAATTGCAAACCTGATAGCAGACGACTTTGCTATTGAGATAGTTGCTGGAATAGATATATCCAATCATATTGAAAATTCATTTCCTGTTTTTGAAAAACTACAGGATTGTGAAGTGGAAGCGGATGTAATTATTGATTTTGCATCTTCCAAGGCAACGGATGATCTTCTTACTTACTGCATAGATAAGAAATTACCTTGTGTACTATGCACAACAGGTCTTAGCGAGGAACAATTAAAAAAAGTAGAGGATGCAGCTAAAAAGGTGGCAATATTAAAATCCGCAAATATGTCTCTTGGTATCAATATGCTTTTGAAAATAGTGAAAGAGGCAGCCCGGATACTGGTACCAGCAGGATTTGATGTAGAGATTGTAGAAAAACATCATAACCAAAAGCTGGATGCTCCAAGTGGTACGGCGTTAGCATTGGCAGATTCTATTAATGAAGAAATGAATTATGAATATTCTTATAAATATGACAGAAGCATGGATAGAAGGAAGCGTCCTCAAAAAGAAATTGGTATTTCTGCTATTCGGGGTGGAACAATAGTAGGGGAACATGATGTTATATTTGCAGGCGCTGATGAAGTGATTACGTTTTCTCATGCAGCATATTCAAAAGCTGTATTAGGAAAAGGCGCGGTTCAGGCAGCAAAATTTTTGGCTGGTAAGACAGCAGGCCTATATGATATGAGTCACGTGATTGATGCTGAATAAACAGATTTTTGCTAGAAAAGGAATGGATGGGAGCAATTATGAAAGAATTAGAAATCAAATATTTGAAAAGCTTGGCGAATCAATATCCGACGATTGCAGCAGCCTCAACAGAAATTATAAATTTACAAGCCATTCTGAATTTACCAAAAGGAACAGAACATTTTTTGACTGATTTACACGGTGAATATGAGCAGTTCAACCATGTCTTAAAGAATGGTTCTGGGTCCGTGCGAGGAAAAATTGATGAAGAATTCGGAAATACACTTAGCACGAAAGATAAAAAAAGCCTTGCTACATTAATATACTATCCACAGGAAAAGTTGGAAATAGTAATGTCGCAAGAAGAGAATATTGAAGATTGGTATAAGATTACACTTCATAGATTGGTTCAAATAACCAAAAGAGTATCTTCAAAATATACCAGATCTAAAGTGCGCAAGGCACTGCCGAAAGATTTTGCCTATATTATTGAAGAACTGATAACGGAGAAATCTGAATTGCAGGACAAAGAGGCCTATTACAACGAAATTATTCATACCATTATTAGGATCGGACGTGCTCATGATTTCATTATAGCTTTAAGCAATCTGGTACAGAGATTGGTGATCGACCACTTGCATATCGTTGGAGATATTTATGACAGAGGACCAGGTCCGCACATTATTATGGATACGCTTAGAAAATATCACTCAGTGGATATTCAATGGGGGAACCATGATATTGTATGGATGGGCGCAGCCAGTGGACAGCTTGCTTGTATTGCTACTATTTTAAGAATGTCAGCCCGTTACGCCAATCTTGATATCCTGGAAGATGGATATGGAATAAATTTAATACCATTAGCAACATTTGCCATGGAAAAATATACCGATATTAATTGTGATTCTTTTGCAATAAAATATAATACCGATTATAATACCAAGGATTTGAGTTTAGATGTAAAAATGCATAAAGCAATAACAATCATTCAATTAAAATTAGAGGGTCAGGTCATAATGCGAAGACCGGAATTTCATATGGAAAACAGATTGCTTCTGGATAAAATCGATTATGAAAAAAAGACGGTCATAGTAGACGGTGTAACCTATAAAATGAACGATATTGATTTTCCGACTGTCGATCCTGCTAATCCATATGCATTGACGCAAGAAGAAGCACAATTAATGGAGCGATTGCGTCAGGCATTTGTTCGATGCGAAAAATTGCAGGAGCATATACGATTTCTTTTTGCGAAAGGAAGCCTTTACAAAATATATAACTCCAATTTATTATACCATGGGTGCGTACCCATTGACGAACAAGGCAATTTTAAAAAGGTTAATATTTTTGGTAAAGAGTATTCTGGAAAAGCGCTATATGATATTCTAGAGAATTATGCGCGAAAAGGTTTTTATTCCGACCAAGATATGGGAGAAAAAGAAAAAGGACAGGATATTTTATGGTATATATGGTCAAGTCCAAATTCACCAGTCTTTGGAAAAGATAAAATGACAACTTTTGAAAGATATTTTATCAACGATAAAAAAAGCCATATAGAAACAAAAAATGCTTATTATAATTTGCTGGATGATGAAAATATACTGAATAAGATATTGTTGGAATTTGGATTAGAATCAGATAAATCACATATTATAAACGGACATGTTCCGGTCGAATTAAAAAAAGGAGAATCTCCAATGAAATGCGGAGGGAAACTTTTAATTATAGATGGCGGCTTTTCCAGAGCATATCAGGAAAAGACAGGGATTGCCGGCTATACGCTGGTATCAAATTCGCACGGGATGCGTTTGGTTGCACACGAGCCATTTGAGTCAACCGAAAACGCTATTATACAGGAATCAGATATTTTTTCAGACAATATGATAGTTGAGACATCCAGATACCGAAAAAGTGTTGCAGATACCGATATTGGAACAGAACTAAGAGAAAGTATTCGTCAGTTGGAGGATTTACTACGTGCATATAGAGAAGGTATAATTATAGAAAAAGACGTATAGTAATTTATAAAAGTAGCTTAAATATATAAATGCCACAGTGGTAATTAGCTGCGGCATTTACATATTATGAGTTATTTGCTATTTTATCTTTATTATCAGTGGTCTTATTATCAGTACCATTGGTAACATCTTTGACTGTATCGCCGACCGTTTCACCGACCGCTTCGCTTGCATTATCAATGGCATTTCCAACTTTTTCTCCGGTTTCAGCGACTGCATTACCGGTTGTATCTGTGGTCGTTTTTCCTGGTACCTCAGTAGTTGCGGTATCGGTAGCAGGTGCCGTGTCTGCAGTTGTGTTACCCGTAGTATTCGTTTTATCCGTAGTATTTCCTACCATATCTTTTGTGTCCTTTTTGTTATTACAAGCGGTTAAGCATGTAAAAGAAAAAATCATAATGGTTACAAGAATGAGAATTTTACTTTTTTTCATAATATTTACTCCTTTTATAATTTATAATTAGAATCGCGAATTGAAAAGAACGATTGCATATGTTCTTTTTTCTATTGTTTGTAAAAATCTTTAATTTATACATTATTAATAGAAATATAATATGAATAAATTTTTTAATAGGAAGGAATTGTTAAATGAACTTCAGACCTTGTATCGATATACATAATGGTAAGGTGAAACAAATTGTTGGAGCTAGTCTCAAAGATGAGTGCGATAAGGTTGCAGAAAATTTTGTGTCAGATTATGATGCCGCATATTATGCTGAATTTTATAAAAAAAAGAAAATTAAAGGAGGGCACATTATTTTACTAAATGCAGCCACCAGTAAATATTATGTGAAAGATAAAGAACAAGCTATCAAGGCTTTACAGGCCTATCCTAATGGATTACAAGTTGGGGGAGGTGTTACAGCAGAAAACGCTTCAGATTATATCCGTGCGGGTGCATCCCATGTAATTGTGACTTCATATGTATTTGAAAATGGAAGAATTCAGTACGATAGGTTACAGAAGCTAAGAACTGCAATCGGTAAAGATAAAATAGTTTTGGATCTTAGCTGCAGAAAGAAAAATCAATCTTATTATGTAGTAACCAATCGTTGGCAAAGTTTTACTGAGGTCTTAGTGAATGAAAAGACCCTGAGCGAACTGGCATCTTATTGTGACCAATTCCTAATCCATGCAGTAGATGTAGAAGGAAAGGTAAGTGGGATAGAGGTGGAACTTGTTACATTACTTGGAAAATGGAATCAAATTCCAATTACCTATGCGGGTGGTGTGCATTCCTATGAAGATCTGGAAATGTTAAAAAAGTTTGGGAAAAATCATATTGATGTTACAATAGGAAGCGCCCTTGATTTATTTGGGGGAGATATGAAATTAGAGGATATCCTACAGATTATCAAGAAAGCAAATTACACCAGTGAAATTTAATAAATAGTGTAAATTAGTGTATTTATGTAGGAACAAAAAAGACTAGCCGTAAGACTAGTCTTTTTGACGATTATACAATCGTTTTAATCCGTTAATAATGATATTGCTTATTTCAAAATATAAAAACTATATAAGAAAAGGCACATCGATAAACTGATTAAATTTGTTATGGTTGGAACTAGATTAGCATTTTACAACGTTAACTGCCTGAGGTCCTTTTTCTCCGTTAATTACTTCGAATTCAACTGCAGCGCCTTCTTCTAAAGATTTAAAGCCTTCCATGTTTAATCCTGAGTAATGTACGAATACATCATTTCCTTGCTCATCTGAGATAAAGCCATAACCTTTTTGGTTGTTAAACCATTTCACTGTACCTTTGTTCATTGTAGATTCCTCCAAAAAAAATATGATATTATGTTGTTGATTACAACAAATTAAGAATATCACACAAAAGTGCAAAAGTAAAGATAAAAATTCGTTTTAAATTTTACTAAAGATAATGTGATAGACAGAAATTTTGTGATAGAATAATAAAATGTGAGGACAATTAGGAAGGGTGGTATTTGTATGGATGGAGAGCAAAGAAGAGAAGAGATTTTGCAAATCTTAAAAAACAGTAATCAGCCAATATCAGGGACGGAACTTGCAAAGCGCATGTGTGTCAGCAGACAGGTCATAGTACAGGATATTGCTTTGTTGCGTGCTGTTAATAAAAATATATTATCGACAAATAAGGGATATGTTTTGTTTGCTAACACACAGGAAAGTGGAACATATAAAAAAAGTTACAAAGTAAAACATCTTGAAACAGAGATACTGGATGAGTTGTTTACAATTGTGGATCTCGGGGGGAGAGTATTGGACGTCGTTGTGGAACATCCAATCTATGGACAGATTATGGTGGATTTGCTGATCAATAGCAGGTCGGATGCTGAAAAATTTATGTGTCAGGTAAAGGAAAACAGGACGAAACCATTAAATGAACTTACCATGGGAATTCATTATCATACGATTGTTGCCGACAGCGAAGAAATCCTAGAACAAATAGAAGACCAACTGTTAAAAAAAGGATACTTGATAAAATAGGATGAATGTGATATCTTTACTCTTGACTGACAAGACACATGAATATACATTAAAAACGGTTTTGTCTAAAAAAGGTGTGGAGGATCATTATAATGAATATTTTAAAGAAAGTAGCAGAACGTATTTTTATTGATGGCTTGAGCGGTATGGCATCCGGTCTTTTTGCAACATTAATTATCGGAACTATTATTCAGCAGATAGGAAATTTAGTGGCGGGTCCTATTGGTATGTACATTTTCATGCTTGGGAAAGTTGCAGCAACCGTAACAGGAGCGGGAATTGGTCTTGGTGTAGCGATTAGATTCAAAGAATCACCATTGGTAACAATATCAGCGGCGGTAACAGGGATGATAGGAGCGTTCGCTGGTAAAATTATTGCTGGTACCGTTCTTGTAGATGGTGTGATGCAGTTTTCTGGACCAGGTGAGCCATTGGGTGCATTTATAGCAGCTTTGACAGGCATTTATATAGGTCATGCAGTATCTGGAAAGACAAAGATAGATATATTAATCACACCGTTTGTTTGTATTATTGCAGGCGGGACGGTAGGTCTTATTTTAGGACCACCTATTTCGGCCTTTATGACTGGAATTGGTGAAATCATTAATTGGGGAACCATTCAGGCACCATTTTTAATGGGAATAATAGTCTCTGTATTGATGGGTATTATTTTGACATTGCCAATTAGTTCAGCTGCCCTCGGAATTATTTTAAATCTATCGGGAATTGCTGCTGGAGCGGCAACCGTTGGCTGTTGCGCGAACATGGTTGGTTTCGCGGTAGCTAGTTTCCGTGAAAATAAAGTAAATGGATTATTGGCTCAGGGTCTTGGAACGAGTATGTTGCAAATTGGTAATATTGTAAAAAAACCGATTATCTGGCTGCCTGCTATTCTTACAAGTGCTATTTTGGGACCTATCTCTACCGTGCTTGTAGGTATGACAAATAATGCAACAGGCTCTGGTATGGGAACTGCTGGTCTGGTTGGACAGATAACAACATATCAGACCATGACACAGACATATTCTCCTACTATTGTTATTATAGAAATTATTGCATTACATTTTATATTACCAGCTATTCTTTCACTGATCATCTCAGAATTTATGAGAAAAAAAGGATGGATTCAAGACGGAGATATGGAATTATCTGTTTAAATTGGATAAATATTCATAAAATGTTACGAAATTATTAAGAAAAGATTGTGAAAAAAAATCATCTGTGATAAAATGGTAAATGTTTATCGGAGGTGATTTTTCTATGCAGAAGAAAACCAAAAAGAAAAAGCGGTATACATTTATGGTGATTACAAGCGGAACTAATGATGGCGTAAGGCAATTACAAATGCCAAGCTGGGCATTACGTACGATTACAGGCTTTCTATTACTTGTATTAGTGCTTAGTTCCTATAGTATTGCAAATATCTTTGGAAAAGTTAATGTTTCCTCAAAAACAACGGAAGAAATACTAAATTTAACGACAAAGAACCTGGAGCTTACAAAACTAAATGAAGAACTGAATAATAAAGTTTCAATATTGAGCGATACAGTGAACCAGAAAGTTGAAGCAGAAGCAAAAAAAGCAGAAGAGATGGCGGAAAAAAGTAAACCGACGGGCTTTCCACTCAGCGGTACAGCTACTATGACAGAAGCAAATGCAAACGAAGCAGCTGGCGAGGGAGCGCTTGATATTCCGATGGTCATCTTTCAAGCAGGAGCTGGAACTAATGTGATTTCGGCAGGCGATGGTATTGTCAGCTATGTGGGTCCGGATGATACGGATTTTGGTAATATGATTAAGATCGATCATGGAAATGGATACGTTTCTATTTATCGAAATGCAGCACCAGCCAGAGTATCAGAAAAAGATGAGATACCAAGAGGAACGGTACTATATCAAATGGATGAGACTAGTACGAAACTCGGATATGAAATTATGGTAAATGACCAGTTCATTAATCCGTTGACATTATTAGAGATAGCAGGTTAAGAGGAGGTAAGAATATGTTCGGAAATAAAACAAAAGATTTTTCTGCTGAGAAAATAAATAGTATCATTGGCTCAGACGCTGTCATTGAGGGAAGCTTTACAACAAAAGATACTACGAGAATTGATGGAGTCATTAAGGGAGATATTCACTCTGCGGGAACTTTGATCATTGGAAAAGGTGCTAAGGTAGAAGGTAAAGTGAAAGCAGCTAATATTATGATTGCCGGAGAAATAAGGGGCGATTTACATATTAAAGAAAGAATTGAAGCGACGGGAACCAGTAAAATAGTGGGTGATATTGTTGCAAGAAGTTTGACAATTGATGAGAATGCAAAGTTTCAGGGCAACTGTACCATGAATATGAATGGGGCGCAGAAAGAAACAGAAATAAATAAGCAACGGATTGGCGAAGTCAAAACAGAATCGTAAATAAGAATGAAAAAACAGCCTTTGGAGATAGTGATTCTCCAAAGGCTGTTTTTTTATACTTGGTTGTCTTTCAAACGATTAAATATCAACTCATAGCCATCTGTACCGTAATTGAGAGAACGGTTAACACGGCTTATAGTTGCTGTTGATGCACCAGTCTTCTCGGCTATCTCCAAATAAGTCTTATGTTCCCGAAGCATAGAAGCTACTTCGAATCTTTGTGATAAAGACAGTAGTTCATTAACGGTGCATAAATCTTCAAAAAAGTTATAACATTCTTCTTTGTTATTCAGACAAAGAATGGCATCGAATAAATAATCAACAGATTCTGTTTTGATTTTCTTATTCATTTACAACATTCCTCACTTTCACGCTGTGAAATTTTCAATTCTAAGCTAAATTGATTTTAACATTTTAACGTTGTGTAGTAAAGGGTATTATTTAGATAAAAGATTTAAATCTGTCGACGGAGGTATTTACGACCAAATCTTCTGGGAATTCAATTTCCTTGAGAAGAGAAAATGAGGCATCATGTCGCCCGACAGCACTATCCACGTGTGCATCAGAATTTAATATTACTGGCACCTGATATTGTACACATGCATCTAACATAATTCTATAATTTTCTTTTGCGTTAGCGCGGTAGCTGGTCGGTAAAAGCGAGGAATTATTAACTTCAAGCAGAGTATGATATTCTTTTGCTGCCCTTACAACCTCTTTATAATCAACGGGGAAACGGGCATCATCCAGATGTCCAATGATATGAATATGAGGATTTTCAATGCAACGTATAATAGCATTGGTCAGTTCTGCTTTTGTTAAAAAGGGAATACAAGCAGAATGTAAGCTTGCAATATTATAATCCATCTTTTGGATCAAGTCAGGTCTTAAATCTACAGTACCATTCTCATCCAAGATATTTAGTTCACATCCTAATAAAAGTGGGACAGCATAAGCATTCCGATCAATAATGCGAAAATTTTCAAAATGGAACTCGTGACAGCTTCCAGGTAAATTAGGTGCATGATCTGTAATCCCCAATAGCTCAAGACCGCATTCCTTAGCTGCTTGTGCCATTTCTTTCATTGTGCAATATGCATGTCCGCTTGCAAGTGTGTGTGTATGTGCATCCAGTAAATAATTCATGTGTTCACTCCAATCCGCCGCGTAAGCAGCATAAAAATCAATTACAATTTACTAATATAGCACACTTTCAAAGGATACTCAAATAGATCATAAAGTACTTGCTATGTAGTTTTAAGTACTATATAATGAAAATATTATTGGACATGCTGCTTACCAATGGTTGCGTGTGGAGGTAGATGAGATGACCCTTAACATGGACGATTTAATCAACAGTATTATGGAAAGTTTAGGTAGAATTGATTATATTAAGCCAGATGATATTCCCAATATAGACTTATATATGGATCAAGTTACGACATTTATGGATAAAAAACTCCGGAATGCCAGCAGAAATAAGGAAGATAAGATTCTTACCAAGACGATGATTAACAATTATGCAAAGAACAATTTATTACCGCCGCCGGTAAAAAAGAAGTATTCCAAGGAACATTTGATGCTACTTATTTTCATTTATTATTATAAGGGAATATTGTCAATCAATGATATTCAGAATTTACTGAATCCTTTATCGGACCGATTCTTTGGTACACAGGAGAAGTTTAATCTGGAGAAGATATATAAGGAAGTGTTTTCACTGGAGTATGAACATGTAGCAGAGTTGCAGAAGGATATCAAAAAAGCATATGAAAAGTCCAAAAATACGTTTCAAGATGCACCAGAGGATAGTGAGGAGTTTTTACAGATATTTTCCTTTATATGTATGTTGAGCTTTGATGTATACGTAAAGAAATTATTAATTGAAAAATTAATAGATGGATTTCATGGAAATCAGGATTTGCAGAAAAGCGGAAAGCAATATCCCAAGGGTGAGGAAAAAAAATAATAAATTAAACTTGACTACAAAAAAGGTTTGAGATATAATTCTACAAGTGAGCAAAATGGCAACATAATAGAATAAGCGCGAGTGCTGGAATTGGCAGACAGGCTAGACTAAGGATCTAGTGTTGGCAACGACGTGAGGGTTCAAGTCCCTTCTTGCGCAGCAAAAAAGTCATGTATGAGGATTAGAACTCATACATGACTTTTTATATTATCTATGTTAAAATCAAGGGAAACACACCTTATTTATACTGGACATCAATCTTTTGTATTTTAAACAAAAACGCTTAATGATTTTGACAAACAGTATGACTAAAGTGCGAAGTGCTGTGATTTTATATAAAATGGGGAGGTGTTCTGGTGAAAATAGGGACAGGGTTATATGTTAAGAATAGTATGGAAGCCGTTGAACTTTATAAAGAAGCATTTGGTTTGGAATTGGGATATCATGTAAAGAATCCCGATGGAACATACTTTCATTCAGAGCTTTATAAAGATGGTCAAGAAATCTTATCTGTAGTCGAATCATCTAATAATTACATAGAAGAAAATATAGTGCAGTTGGGCATGAGCTTTGATAGTGAAGCTGCTGTAGAAAGGGCATATGCCTTGTTGAGCGAGGGAGGGACAATTAAGACACCGTTAGGACCATTACCATGGAGTCCATGCGCTGCTGATGTTATAGACAGATTTGGTGTGTGGTGGTATATAACAGCTCCGCAGCACTATCCTCCTGAGGATTACGATCCAAATGTGCCTTGGGATTCCAGTATGTATAAGAAACCATAATACATGATATAAGCAAATAGATAAGTAAGCAAAAGGAGGAACAATTTGATGAAACAAAAAGATTACTGGAACAGTGTTTCGGATACAAAACAGTTTACAACGCCTTTTCAGGCAAAAGAATTCGCTAATTATCTCACTAGTAATGCCATCATTCTTGATGTTGGGTGTGGCTATGGCCGTACACTAAACGAATTGTATCATCTTGGGTACAGGAATCTGATCGGCATGGATTTTTCGCAGGGAATGATCGAACGGGGAAAACAGCAGGCTCCTTATCTTGACCTCCGTTTGAAAAAAGATGCGGGGATTGATTTGCCAGATCATAGTGTAGACGCAGTGATACTCTTGGCCGTCCTGACTTGTATCAAAAGCAATGAAGAACAGAAGGCTCTGATTTCCGAAATAAATCGTGTATTAAAACCTGACGGAATTCTCTACATCAACGATTTCCTTATCAATTCAGATGAACGAAATCTAGCCCGCTATCAAAGATTTGAAGAAAAATATAGCCTCTATGGTGTTTTTGAGTTACCGGAAGGCGCTGTCCTCCGTCATCACTCAGAAAAATGGTTAAAGGAGCTTCTGGCTGATTTTAGCACATTGAAATATGAATGCCTGACATTTACGACTATGAACGGGCATAAATCGAATGGATTCTATTTTATAGGAAAGAAACTTTCCTAGGTCTATCCTCTTATTGACATTAAGTCAACAGATAAAACGAAATCTTTGAGGAGGCAGACGATGAAATATAGAAAAGGTAATTTAGAGGATTGCAAAGCAATTTATGCTCTCATTTGTGATATGGAAAACAAGGAACTTTCTTATGACAGTTTTTGCGCAATCTATGGGAATCAAATAAGTGATAGTCACTATTATTGTTTGGTCGGAGAACGGAACGGAGAGGTGGTTGGCGCATTGAACATGCGCTTTGAATTGCAATTACATCATACAGAGCAGATTGCAGAAATCCTTGAATTTGCTGTTGCCTCTGCATGCAGGAACAATGGTATTGGAAAAGAAATGTTTTTCAGGAGTTGTCAAATCGCAGAAGATAACGGCTGTACACAAATTGAGGTGGATTGTAATCAGTTACGCATTGATACGCATCGCTTCTATATGCGGGAAGACATGCATAACTTTCATTTCAAATTTTCCAAACGACTGGTAGGTGATAACATCCAACAGAATATAATTGGGAGATGAGCACATATTTCGCTATATGAGCAGAATAAATAAAATTTGTAATAGGAGAAGCCAGATGAAACAGGATGCCTTATTGATAATAGATATGCAAACTGCTCTGATCGAACAACATCCATATAATGAAACGATTGTTGTTTCTAATATAAAGCAGTTATTACGAAATTGCAGAAAGAAAGGGATACCTGTCATTTATGTTCAACATGATGGGGGTGCCGGTGATGAATTAGAGCATGGGTGCACGGGATGGGAAATATGGAAAGATATTACCCCTTTGCCAGAAGAAAAGGTATTTGAGAAAAAATATAATAGCGCTTTTCTGAAAACTGGATTGCGAGAATTCCTTACCGAATTGGAGGTCAAAAATATCATCTTATGTGGCATGCAGTCGGAATATTGTTTGGATGTATCTTGTAAAGTGGCTTTTGAATATGGGTATTGTATCACAATAGCAAAAGCAACTACGACTACATTTGATAATGATTTCGCCAGTGGAAAAAGATTGTCTGAATATTATGAAGATAGTATTTGGGATAAGCGTTATGCACGCGTGATATCAATGGAACAAATAATAGAGGATCTTAATAATTAGGCAAACCTTTGCAAAAAATGCGATATTTTTATAGCCATATATTTTAATTAAGAATCGCAGACGGTAAAAGATCTCAACTTACGATAATACGGAAAGATGAGGTCTTTTTTATAAATCCATTTTTGAAATACCGGAGCTCGTCTAAGCCTTATTTATGGACAAAGCTTTGTTGTTAAACTTGAAATACGTGCTCTATATAGGTATAATGTTAAAAAAGGATTTGTAATTAAATAATTCCGGATATACGGAGAGCAGAATTGGAAAAAGAAAAGATTATTACATATAAATGCAAGGAATGTGGGCAAGTGGCAACTTTACGATTACCGCAGATCATTCAGGAAGATAAAAGAACAGAAGTGGAAGATATGTCATTCTTTAAATGGACATGCACTTCCTGTAAACATGTATGGAAATTACTATATCCAAGTATCTATGTTAATGAAAAGGATAAGATATTGGTCTGGTTCCTAAATGAATTGCAGGATATCAATCAATTAGAAGCTGAGTTGGATATGGAATTTAGAAAGAAAACACTGGGTTTTACCAAGCGGTTCTGTAATACACTAGAGGAATTTTCGGAAAAGGTACGCGTACTAGAAAATGGGCTTGATGATAGAACCATAGAATTGCTAAAAATTATGACATTTGCAAGACTTCGTATATCGGTTCCATCATTAAACAGCATTTATTATTATAGGAAAGATGGGCAGGGTAATCTTGAATTCACGACTTTTAGTGAAGAGGGTCCCAGCGGAATAGCCTTGCCGTATCAGATGTACCAGGAGATAGATGAGATTGTTAAAAATGAGATATCTGATCTTCAAGATTGCTTTTATAAGATTGATCTTGAATGGGCGGGAAGACAAATTGTTGATTTTCCGAGTAGTTAATTATGGAGGGATCTAAATGGTTAAGCGAAGTATGGTGGCAGTAATATTGATGATTTATGTTACCGTAGTGACAGCTTGCAGTGGTATAACAGACACGGCTGCAGTTGAATTGCAAACAGAAGAAAAGTCATCAATAATGACAGAAGACAGCATGCAGGACGAACGAGAAGAAAATTCTATAGATGCACGAACAGAGGAAGAGAAGACAGGATTAGATACCCTGCAAAAAGTACGGATTTATTATGGTAATGGAACGGCAAACGGCTTGAAATCAGAGGAGATAACGCTGAGTGAAGTCTCACCGGAGACAATTCTTGGCTTGCTTGGACGTCACAATATCGTTTCTATTGATACAAAGGCACAAAGCTTTGAGGAAATCTATGATGACGGTAAACGAGTCCTTAAATTAGATCTTTCTAAGCAGTTTAAGGATTATATAGGAATGATGGGAACCGATGGAGAGGATATTGTTATAGCAGGTCTTGTGAATACTTTCCTGGATATTTATAAGGCAGATTCCTTAATATTGACAGTTGCAGGTAAGACTCTTGAGACGGGACACAATATATATAATAAACCGTTGAAATTCTTTCTTGCGGATGAACAAATCAAGAAAGAGAAAAGCATAACCTATCAATTGACTAAGAAAATAATAACGGCTGAAAAAGTGAGTATTGTGTATCCGCAATTCATAAACATGGAAGATAAAGAGCGGATGGAAGAATGGAATGAAAGTATTAGAACTGCCGCAACTTCAAATTATAGGGAGGGAGAAGTGCAGGAGTATTCTGTGAAATATGAGATAACGACCCAAAACGCGGGGATGGTTTCGATGATTTTGCGTGGTACTTGCAACTATAAAGGGACACCACACCCATTTCAATTTAAATCGACCTTCAATTTTGATCTTACTACGGGAGAAAATAAAAGACTGAAAGATTATGCAGATATTGAAGAAGTTGCGAAATATCTGAAAGAAGGCTTTGGCTATACAATCTTAAGTGAAGGAGTTACCAAAGAAGATCTGACTGCTTATCTTTCGCGGGGCGCTTTAGAAGATTATACTAAAATATTACAAGATTATGATTATGATTTCCTAAATAAAAATTTAACGCCGACTGGTTATTCTTATATAAAGGAAGATCAGACGCTTGTTTTAGTGATCGAAGTAAATCATGCAATGGGAGATTATCTGGAGATAGAAATCAATTAATATTCTAATATCACTTTCAAGTTAAAGGTGCATATAATTAGCATGGAAAAGGAGGTTAAATGGCAAAGATTACAGAAAAAGAGCAACTCATATTTGACATAGCTAAAATTGAATGGGAAATGTTTCAACAGGTCCATAATACAGAAGGCAGGGCATCTTGTCAGGATGATCCGGATACTTTTTTTCGCATGCGTATGAGCCAGTGGATGGTTTATTCTAAGAGACTGCTTTATAGTTATAAAGAAGATTGCGAACAGGCAATGAATGCCGGGAAAAATTTAGTCTTCGAAAAATATGCGAAAATGATGGAAACTACATATCCGGAGGAATATATGGCAGTAAAGGAATATCTTCCAGAGAAAACAATAGAAGAAAAAGAGATCATTGAAAAAATTATAGCGATTCATATAAAGTGGGATCAGGAAGTAATGGAAATGTATCCAAATGTAAGAGGACGTGGCAGAACATTCCGGACAGAAGAAGACAATGTCATAACAGGATCTTCTATGGAAAGTTACCTGAGAGCCGAGGCAGGGACCTATTCGTGGAAGACTCTTCAATTGCTATATCGGGAAACAAAAGAAGCATATAAAACAGGAAATAATTTATTACAACAGATTGTGGCCAATGAAACAGCATTTTATGGATATGAATCACTAGAGGCAGCAGAATCAAAAATGTAATCGTCTTCTCACTGCATTACGCAGTCTTGCACGTGATAATACAGTTATCAGTGCGATGACAATAATACCGCATATGGTAAGGACAATGGCAGACCAGGACAAACCAAGCGGGCGATTTAGAAAATTTTTGATTAACAGTTCCAGTATTACACAAAAAATAGCAATTTCAGCGAATACATAGAGAGAAGTGGTGAGGATGGATATTGGCAAATGAACGCAAAGAAAAAGGAGAACTTCCAGTAATAATGTCAGTGAGAGCACGATTGGCAAGCCAAGAAAAAAGTACCACTCATCTTTTCTGGTTAAAAAGGTCAATGCATAAAGATAGCAGGCAACGGCGAAGCCATCTAAAAAAAGGGAAAGATAAATGGTCAGCTTTGTATAGATGACCGCGGGAATTGCCATTACCCATAGTAGAACACAAACCCCAATAATGGGAACGGACCATAAAATATTGTTAAACACAAAAAGATTCAACAAGGCACAGGTGATTGCAGTGGAAGAAAGAACAATCGTTAAAAGAATAGCGAGGTCTTTTCTTTTTACGACATCCACCTGTCCTTTTTCTTTTGGGAATGCAGGGATTTTTCTACTTACGGCCTCAATTTCTCTGGGATTTATAACAGGTGTATTGCATAAAGGGCAGCTGTTTAGATCTTCATTCAATTCAACACCACAATTAACACAGTATGACATTTTTATAATACCTCCATATCTCGATTGCTTTCAATTTTTACATGGATACCATCTTGCACCAGCTTACGGAAAAAGAGTCGTTCGACATCTGCTTCAATAATAGAACTAGCAAAGTTGATAGTAAGAATATCCTGAAAACTAACAATAGCACAATTTGTTCTCGAGGAAAAAGGCTGTCCCATGTAGATATCGAACCGTTCTATAAAAGGAGCCATATCCTCTGGGACTTTGAGAGCTCCCATATTTGTAAGACCTGCTGATGAATTGCGGTCTTGAATTTTTGTATAGAATTGCCGGACCACAAAATCTTTGATAAAAAGAGGAACGACACGAATGAACGGATTCTGTTGTGTTGCCGCATTTGTAGTAATATCGCCACGAAGAAATTTTTCATTGATATGGTATTGCATATAGTTATGCACATGATGAATGATTTCTTCAAATGTATATTCCCCCAATCGAGGATCGATAGACGGATAAATCATAGTTATAAAATTCCGAAGAGTCTTTGATGGAAAAAATCTTCGGAGATTAACAGGCATTGCAATTTTAACTGGACGCAATTTTAAATGCCACTCGGATTCTTGTTTTTGCAACAAAGAATAGAGAAGGACCGCATTTAGATATTCGGTTATCGTAGCTTTATATTTAGTAGCAACTGCTGCTACCGCGTTTACTGACATAATGCCATCAATGACGTTCAATGTATAAAAAGGCTCTTTCGTCCCGCGTACACGGTAAGCCTTTTCCCCAGGGCGCGGAGGACGTACCTTGGCATTTGCATAACGCAAATAAGCATCTTCAAATTCGTCCGGATCTGGTCTGGATTCCACGTCCAATACAAAATACTGGTTACTGATTTTATGTCCCAGAAGTCTCAGATAAGTAGCAGTAATTGTCTGTAGAACATACATGCCACCGGAACCGTCTCCCAAAGAATGATGAGATTCAAAAGAAATTCTTTTATTGAAATAATAAATACGGATGACGTATCTGTTGTTCGCTTTAAAAGGCATCGGCATGCAGGAATTTCGTATATCAGGTTTTATAAAAGGGCCTGGTCTGTTATTGGGTTCCAGATAACGCCAGAACAAACCCTTGCGGATGGCTACTTTATAAGTTGGAAAACGATCGAGCGAGATATCGACAGCCCGCTGCAATAGTTCCGGCCGTATTTCTTCTTTTAATAATACGGAGAGTCTATATACAGAAGAGAAGTCTTTACGCTGTAACGTTGGATAGACAATAGCGGACAAGTCTAATTTATACCAATTGTCTTTTTCTAAAATTTTTTTTCTTTTAATTGTCATGGAAGCTCCATAAGTAAATTGATTTTTACTAATAATACAGTTATGATAAAAGATAGCATTAATTATATCCAGTTATGAAAAGAATAGCAAGAAAACAATATCTTTCTTATAGGAGATTAGTATGTCATTATCTGCAAAAAGAAATCAAAATTTAATGAATCTCATAAAAAAAGTGCATAGTGTCGTTGAGGAACGGGATATTGACCGCGTCAGACAGACACAGAACAGCCTGGGAGTCCTCTGGGGAAAGCAAAAAGAAATCGTAATCAAAGAGATAGAAATACAAGGTATGTATGCGGAATGGCTTAGTGTAAATCGAGCACATATGAAGAAATATGTAATACTTTACTGCCACGGAGGCGGTTATATGACAGGAAGCAGCCTTTATGCCAGGACTTTGACTACTAAATTGGCCAGCTCTACCTCTATGGATCTACTATGTTTTGATTATAGACTAGCACCCGAACATCCTTTTCCAGCAGCGCTCGAAGATGCAATAAAAGCTTGGGATTATCTCATGCTCTTAGGTTATGGGGCATCCGATATCGTACTGGCAGGTGATTCCGCGGGTGGAAATCTTGTATTGGCATTAATGCATAAATTAAAAGCAGCGGATAGGCTTCTTCCAAGAGGAGCCATTCTGATGTCACCATGGACAGATTTGTGCGCAACTGGTAAATCATACGAGACCAGAGCAGAGGTTGATCCTGTTCTGGATATTCATTATATCAAAAAGGCTACGGAATCTTATATATCCGATCAGAAGGCAAGAAATCCTTTTATTTCGCCATTGTATGGAGATTTTACAGGATTCCCCAGATGTCTGATTCAAGTAGGAGATAATGAGATACTACTTAATGATTCTACGATGTTATATAAAAGAATGTTAAAGGCGAATGTACCAGTTACTTTAAAGATATATAAAGGCATGTGGCATGTTTTTCAGATGTCACCCTTTAAAACGGCATACGATGCAATGGATCAGAACGCAGAGTTTATTTTTGAAATCTGCAAGTAATAGGGATAAATAGTCACAGCAAGCAAGGAGTGGTAAAACTTATAAAGATAAATTGAAATTAAATAAAGGAAATCGAGAGGGGAACACAGAATATGTAAATTAGGAGTGTTTGTGGAAAGTTAATTGATTTACTGGAGAGAATGACACAGAAGGGAGTCAGAATATGTCGATTCGTGAAGAACTGGAACAACGGGAACGGGAGTATTTAAGTCCATATGCTGCTTTGAGCATGGATTCAAAGGGGCGGGAAAAACAAGAAGATCAATGTGACATACGACCGGTTTTTCAGAGAGACAGAGATAGAATCTTACATAGCAAATCTTTTCGCAGACTAAAAGACAAAACGCAGGTATTTTTGACCCCGGAAGGTGATCATTATAGAACCAGATTAACACATACATTGGAGGTCTCGCAGAATGCGAGAACAATAGCAAAAGCACTTAGAATGAATGAGGATCTGGTGGAAGCAATTGCATTAGGACATGATCTTGGTCACACTCCATTCGGGCATGCAGGTGAGCGTGCATTGGATGGTATATGCCTGAACGGATTCAAACACAGTGAACAGAGTGTAAGAACGGTAGAAGTACTGGAAAAAGGCCTACAAGGTTTGAACCTGACCTATGAAGTAAGAGACGGCATTTTGAATCATCAGACAGAAGGTATGCCTTGCACATTGGAGGGAAAAATTGTTCGTTTATCTGATAAAATTGCGTATATTCATCATGATATGGATGATGCCATCCGGGCCAATATTTTAAAGGAAGAGGATATTCCGAAAGAAATAGGTGATATCATCGGTTATACGACAGGTGAAAGACTGGATCATTTTATTCACGATATTGTTACGAACAGTACCAATAAAAATGATATCTGTATGTCAGAGGAAGTAGCAAAGGCAATGAAAAAGTTAAGAGATTTTATGTTTGAAAGGGTATACACCAATCAGGAAGCCAAGAGTGAGGAAGGGAAGGCAGAAGTACTGATGGAGACATTGTATCATTACTATATGGTACATTTTGAAAAATTGCCAAAAGATTTGCTCTCCCTTATGGAGAAACGAAACGAAAGCAAAGAAAGGATTGTCTGTGATTACTTGGCGTCTATGACTGACCGATTCGCAATTGCGACCTATGAGGAAATATTTATACCGAAATCATGGGACAGATAATTCAATGAAAGGTGTTAAACATGTATTATCCAGAAGAGTTAGTTGAGGAAATACGACAAAAAAATGATATCGTAGACATAATATCAGGATATGTACGTCTGCAAAAAAAGGGAAGTAATTATTTTGGTCTTTGTCCATTTCACAATGAGAAATCTCCTTCCTTTTCCGTGAGTCTAAACAAGCAAATGTATTATTGCTTTGGCTGTGGTGCGGGTGGAAATGTGTTTACTTTTATTATGGAATATGAAAATTTTTCATTTGGGGAAGCAATCAAATATCTTGCTGACCGAGCGGGCGTACCATTACCTGAAGTGGAATACTCAGAAGAAGCGAAAAAAAAGGAGAGTCGCAGGGCCAGGCTTTTGGAAGTAAATAAAGAAGCGGCCAAGTACTTTTTCTATCAGTTAAAAACGGAGAGGGGAGCTGTCGGACATCGGTATCTTCAAGAAAGAAAATTGTCGGAGGAGACAATAAAACAGTTTGGTCTCGGGTTTTCTTTAAAATACAGTGATGATCTTATTCAATATTTAAAGAAGAAAGGATATACAGAAGAAATAATACGGGATGCAGGATTAGCCAATGTGGATGAGCGGCACGGCATGTATGATAAATTTTGGAATCGGGTCATGTTTCCGATTCAGGATATCAATCATCGGGTGATAGGATTTGGCGGACGTGTGATGGGGGAAGGAAAACCAAAATATTTAAACTCTCCCGAAACGTTCATATTTGATAAAAGTAGAAATTTGTATGGTTTAAATTTTGCAAGAACAGCAAGAAAGAATCATATCATTTTATGCGAGGGGTACATGGATGTAATTGCAATGCATCAAGCAGGATTTACGCAGGCGGTAGCATCACTTGGAACAGCATTTACCTCTGGACAAGCCAATCTGTTGCGACGGTACACCGAAGAAATTTTATTGACGTATGATAGTGATGAAGCAGGAGCAAAGGCGGCACTAAGGGCAATTCCTATTTTAAAAGAAGCGGGATTAACAGGTAAAGTGATTACCTTACAGCCTTATAAAGATCCAGATGAGTTTATTAAAAATATGGGACAGGATGCTTTCCAGAGAAGAATTGAACAAGCTGAAAACAGCTTCTTTTATGAAATTCGTATATTAGAACGTGATTATAATTTAAAGGATCCAGAAAGTAAGACGAAGTTCTATAAGGAAATTGCAAAAAGATTGTGCGATTTTCAGGAAGAGATGGAAAGGGATAATTATATCGAAGCAATTGCCGATAAATATCATATAGGAACAGAAAATCTGAAGAAGTTTGTGTTGGGATATGCTGCTAAAACTGGCTTAGTAACGGAGGCGATAAGGCCGAAATCTGGGATACACAGTAAAATAACTCCACAGGAGGCTGCAAAGAGGACGCAGAGGTTATTGCTGACTTGGATTGTAGAAGAACCTAAACGGTATCAATTGATACAAAAATACATAACACCAGAAGATTTTACTACAGATTTATATAAAAGAGTAGCGACGAAGCTCTTTGAGGATTTAGAAAATGAGAGATTAAACCCTGCGGCTATTATAAGTTTGTTTAAAGAGGAAGAAGAGCAGAGAGAAGTAGCTTCCCTTTTTAACACTAAATTAGAGCAGCTTGAGACGAAACAGGATAGAGAAAAAGCCTTTCATGATATCGTTGTTAGTGTGAAAACGAATAGTTACGAATTTTTCAGTGCAAATCTGGGATCAGATGTGAACGCGCTCAATAAGGTAATAGAAGGTAAAAAAGCTTTGGAAGAGCTTAAAAATACGCATATTTATTTTGAATAAGGATAAAAATAAAGAAGAAGCCGTATAAAAACGGCTTTTCTAGGAGTTATGGAAGGATGGATTAACAATGGATGAAAATGTACAAGCAAAGTTTGACGAGAGATTAAAAGAATTGCTCGCGCTTGCAAAGAAGAAAAAGAATGTTTTGGAATATCAGGAGGTCAATGATTTTTTTCATGATATTACAATGGAAGAAGATCAGTTTGATAAAATATTGGAAACATTAGAGCTTAATAGTGTCGATGTACTTCGTATCACGGAAGATGAGGATGAGGACGAAGAAATTATTATCACCGAAGAAGATGAAGTAGATGTTGAAAAAATAGATTTATCAGTACCGGATGGTATTAACATTGAAGATCCGGTACGTATGTATTTAAAAGAAATTGGTAAAGTACAGCTTTTGTCAGCGGAAGAAGAAATTGAGCTGGCAAAAAAAATGGAACTAGGAGATGCAGAAGCAAAAAAAAGGCTTGCAGAAGCAAACCTACGACTTGTTGTTAGTATTGCCAAAAGATATGTTGGAAGGGGTATGCTATTCTTAGATTTAATTCAAGAAGGGAATCTGGGTCTGATAAAAGCAGTCGAAAAATTTGATTATCGCAAAGGATATAAGTTCTCTACCTATGCAACATGGTGGATCAGACAGGCAATAACCAGAGCAATTGCCGATCAGGCTCGTACGATTCGTATTCCTGTTCATATGGTAGAGACGATTAATAAGCTGATTCGTGTGAGCAGACAGTTATTACAGGAATTGGGTAGGGAACCTTTGCCGGAAGAAATAGCGAAAGAAATGAATATGCCTGTTGAAAGGGTGCGGGAAATATTAAAGATATCTCAGGAGCCCGTGTCATTGGAAACACCAATTGGGGAGGAAGAGGATAGCCATTTAGGAGATTTTATTCAAGACGATAATGTACCTGTACCTGCGGATGCTGCTGCATTTACCTTACTTAGGGAGCAATTGGTCGAAGTACTCGGCACATTGACAGAAAGAGAACAAAAAGTGTTAAGGCTACGTTTTGGACTGGATGATGGAAGAGCTCGGACATTGGAAGAAGTTGGGAAGGAATTTAATGTAACACGTGAACGAATTCGTCAGATTGAAGCAAAGGCCCTTCGCAAACTACGTCATCCTAGCAGAAGTCGTAAACTAAAGGATTATTTAGACTAATGGAACTTACTAAAAGACTGCAGGCGGTTGCAGATATGGTTACCGCTGGGAACCGGGTAGCGGATATAGGATGTGATCATGGATATGTATCTATTTATTTATCGGAACAGCATATTTCACCTAGAATTATAGCGATGGATGTAAATGCCGGACCTTTAAAAAAAGCAAAAGAACATATTAAGCAGCATGGACTTTTGCCATACATAGAGACCCGCTTATCGGATGGGACTGCAAGACTTCTGCCCGAGGAAGTGGAGACTCTTCTCTGCGCAGGTATGGGGGGAAAACTAATGATCCGGATCATGGAAGAAGGGAAAACAGTGATTCCACATCTTAAGGAAATCATTTTACAACCACAATCAGAGATTCATTTGGTTCGACAATATATGCGTAAGATAGGATTTGCTATAGTAGCAGAGAAAATGGTCTATGAGGAAGGTAAATATTATCCGATGATGCGGGCAGTACCAGATTCACGGTTAAATTATTGTAATAAAATTGTGGAGGACTCGCTGCTCACAATTTATGATAAATATGGAAGACTATTACTAGAAAGCAGGGATCCTGTTTTACGATCTTTTTTGCAGAAAAGATCTCAAGATGTAGCACGATTGGTTACGTTTTTATCGCAAGAAGCGTATCGAACAGACAGACAGAAGCAAAGAATTATAGAATTAAGAAAAGAGTTAGAAGAGATTTTGCTTGCGCAAAGTTTTTACAAAGAAATGTAGTTTTACAGAAAAACTTAGGGAGAAATACCATGAAGTGTTCTGAAATTATTTGTAAATTAGAAGAGTTATCCCCCCTTTCTTTTGCAGAGGATTGGGATAATGTTGGGCTATTGGCAGGAAGAAGAGAAAAGGAAGTTCTGTGTATTGCTATCGCGGTAGATGCAACGGAAGCTGTAATTGATCAGGTGATAGAGCAAAAGGCAGATATGTTGATTACGCATCATCCACTTATTTTCAAAGCGATTAAGAAAATCAATACAGATGATTTTATTGGAAGGCGCCTTGTTAAATTGTTGCAAAATGATATTAGTTATTTTTCTATGCATACTAATTTTGATATTATGGGAATGGCGGATGCAGCCGCAGATGAGATCAGCCTTCAGGACCGAAGAGTATTAGAGGTTACATATGAAGATGAGATCGCAAAGGAAGGGATCGGGAGGTTCGGTAAATTACCAAGAGTGATGTCGTTGGAGGAATGCGCAGAATATATAAAGAAAACATTTATTATTGAATATGTAAGAGTTTATGGAGAATTGCATGCAACAGTTGAAACAGCTGCAATTTCACCTGGGGCAGGTGGAGATATGATCGCGGGTGCCCTGAAGGCGTCGGTGGATGTGTTGATAACGGGCGACATTAAGCATCATGAGGCGTTAGATGCGATGGAAAGAGGACTTATGATTATTGACGCAGGTCATTTTGGACTGGAAAAAATATTTGTTTCCTATATGAAAGAATTTTTTGGAAGGGAGATTCCAGAGATTTCAATTACTAATATAAAAGAGCATGATCCAATCAAGACAGTTTGAAAGGTAAGAAGAAGTTATACGCAGCTAAAATACTGCTGCTGATCTTCCTACTGTTTTTTGTGGGTATACTTGGGGAAAAGAGGTAGTTGTTTGAAAGATCAAGTAGAGGTAACTATAGGAGAAATTAAAAGAAAGTATTCCATAAATACGAAATTTGAGGATATAGCCAATGATTTTCAAGCGCAATATGAAGGATTAATAGCAGCAGTTATTGTAGATGGAAAAATCCGGGAACTTCTGAAAACGGTGAAAAAGGATTGTTCTGTGTCATTTGCAACATATAAGGATTCCATTGGACATAAAACATATGTCAGAACAGCATTATTATTACTTGTAAAATCAATTCATGATGTCATTGGTAAAGAAAATATTGAAAAAATCAAAGTGGAATTTACGATTGGCGATGCTCTTTATTGCAGTGGCAAAGGAAATTTCACAATAAATCAAGATTTAATCGACAACGTATTGGTTCGCATGCAGGAGCTGGTGCGGAAAAAAACACCTATTATTAAGAAAAATTATTCCCTTGATGATGCAATCAAGTTATTTGAAGAACGAGGTATGGCAGATAAGGTAAAATTATTCCGCTATCGAAGGAGCTCCAGGATTAATGTATATGAGATGGATGGCTTTTATGACTATTTTTACGGATATATGTTACCAAGTGCAGATTATATTAAATATTTTGGTTTAATTCCCTATCATAAAGGCTTTATGCTATTATTACCCAATAAAAGCAGACCTACCACGCTTTCACCATTTGTACCAAGAGAGAAATTGTTTAATACTCTGATCAGAACGACACAATGGGGCGTTAACATGCAGATTGATACCGTAGGTGATCTGAATAATGAGATATGCAAGAGCAGATCCAGTGAAATGGTATTGGTACATGAGGCTTTGCAGGAAAGAAGAATCAGTGAGATCGCGAAAGATATTGCAAGCCGACCGGATATAAAATTTGTAATGATAGCGGGACCTTCTTCATCTGGGAAGACTTCCTTTTGTTATCGGCTTTCCATTCAACTTAGAACATTGGGATTGATACCACATGAGATAGGGGTGGATAATTATTTTGTGAATAGAGAAAAGACGCCTAAGGACGAAAATGGAGATTATAATTTTGAATGTCTGGAAGCAATCGATGTGGAGCAGTTCAATAAGGATATGCTAAATCTGTTAGGAGGAAAAGAAGTAGAGATCCCCAGTTTTAATTTTAAGACAGGAAAGCGGGAATATAGAGGTAATGTAAGAAAACTTGGAAAAGAAGATATATTGGTGATTGAAGGGATACATGGATTGAATAATAAAATGTCTTATGCACTTCCGGATGATAGCAAATATAAGATATATATTAGTGCTTTGACCACCTTGAATGTAGATGAACATAACCGCATTCCGACAACAGATGGGCGGTTATTACGCCGTATGGTGCGGGATGCAAGAACGAGAGGAATTACTGCAAAACGAACCATTGAGATGTGGCCTTCTGTCAGGAGGGGAGAAGAAGAGAATATTTTTCCTTATCAGGAAAGTGCAGATGCCATGTTTAATTCCGCCTTAATCTATGAATTAGCTGTTCTGAAACAATATGCAGAGCCTTTGTTATTCGGGATCCAAAAAGGGGAACCAGAATACTTTGAAGCTAAGAGACTCTTAAAATTTTTGGACTATTTTTTGGGAATTAGCAGTGATATTCTGCCAAGGAACTCTATTCTTAGAGAATTTGTCGGAGGCAGCTATTTTAATGTATAGTTTTTTGGGGGCTTGCGGCTCTAAAGTCAATATGGTATATTATTTAAACAATAAGTAGGACAAATGATCGCGGCTGCAACGTAAGGTTGCAGGTGAGGAAAGTCCGGGCTTCACAGGGCAGAATGCCGGATAACGTCCGGTGGAGGCGACTCCAAGGCTAGTGCAACAGAAATGTACCGCTTCACAAATGTGAAGTAAGGGTGGAAAGGCAGCTTAAGAGACTACCGCTTTCCTGGTAACAGGGAAGGCATATGTAAACCCCATTCGAAGCAAGACCAAAAAGAAAGCGATTCGATTGCCCGTCGTGCTTTCAGGTAGGTCGCTTGAAGCTATTGGTAACAATAGTTCTAGATAGATGATCATTCAATGACATAACCCGGCTTATCGTCCTGCTTATAAAGAAAGTTACATTTTTAGTGCTCATAGAAATGTAACTTTTTATGTTAAATAATTGACGAATATGTCTCTATATGGTATATTTACTAGGTATTTGCGACTTGGGCAGATATGGTAACAGATCATTTTATCTACATTTTGTAGATAATGAGTTAAGGAGGAAAATATGAAAAAGATTTTGACACTTATGTTAATTGTCTCTATGTCATTCTCATTGGCGGGATGTGGAAAAACAGCAGGCACATCGGAAACACCAGCAAAAGAAGAAGTTACAACACAGGCGGAGAATGGAAATGAGGACGCGGCCGAAACAACGGGAAAGGCATATATCATTGCTACAGATACTACATTTGCACCATTCGAATTTGAAAATGAAAAAGGTGAAAAGGTAGGTATTGATTTAGATTTATTAGCTGCTATTGCAGAAGATCAAGGGTTTACGTATGAATTACAAAGCTTGGGATTCTCAGCGGCTGTCACTGCATTGGAAGCAGGGCAATGTGATGGAGTCATTGCTGGAATGTCTATTACGGAAGAACGTCAGGCAAAGTATGATTTTTCAGATGCTTATTTTGAATCAGGCGTTGGCATGGCAGTGACTAAAGATTCTGATATTTCAAATTACGAGGATTTGGCAGGTAAGACGGTAGCAGCTAAAGTGGGTACAGAAGGATGTTCTTTTGCAGAAGCAAAAGCAGAAGAAATCGGCTTTACAGTAACTCAATTTGAAGATTCCGCAAGTATGTATCAAGATGTTTTGGCCGGTAATAGTGTGGCTTGCTTTGAAGATTATCCTGTTATGGGTTATGAAATATCAAGAGGAATGGAACTTAAGATGCCTTTGGAGATGGAAGCGGGAAATTCATACGGATTTGCAACCATGAAGGGTGCTAATCCAGAATTAGTGAAAATGTTTAATGATGGTCTGGCTAATTTAAAAGCAAGTGGAAAATATGATGAGATCATTAACACATATATTGCAAAATAATCTGGTTCTTTTAATATCTTAAGGATTTTATGAGTGGAAAACTTCTGGAACATTCGTTTTAGAAGTTTTCCATTTTGCTAAAAGTACAACATAAATGCTTTTTATATGAAAACACTTATGCTATACTTTTATCTAGATGTAAGACAGAGGGTAATGAAAATAGGAGGTAGGAAAGTGAAACTTATAGAATTATTTATCCAATATTTCCCTTCATTTATATCAGCGTTGCTGTATACATTAAAACTGACAGCGATGTCTTTATTTTTTGCTTCATTTTTAGGTATTATTTTTGGGCTATTTAGCGTATCTGGAAATAGAGCACTGAAAACAATGACTAAGATTTATGTAGACATTATCAGAGGGACGCCATTATTGGTACAGGCTTTTTTTGTATATTTTGGTCTTCCACAAGCTATGGGAATTCGTATGACGGCCATTGTGGCAGGTACGATTACATTAAGTCTCAATGCAGGGGCATATATGTCTGAGATCGTTCGGGGAGGAATCGAATCGGTAGATAAGGGGCAAATGGAAGCAGCAAGAAGTTTGGGACTGCCTTATCAAATTGCCATGATACGAATTATTTTACCACAGGCGGTCAGAACGATGATGCCTTCCATCATCAATCAATTTATTATTTCGTTAAAAGACACATCCATTCTTTCAGTAATCGGAATTCGGGAATTGACCATGAATGGAAAAATTATTATAGCGAATAATATGGAAGCCATTAGAATGTGGACGATTGTTGCATTTTATTATTTGGTAGTGTGTACCATTCTTTCTAGAGTTGCAAAAGCATTAGAAAGGAGGATGTCTTATGGCAAGTAAAATCAGTGTTCAGGGATTAAGGAAAACATTCGGGGAATTAGAAGTACTAAAGGGTATGGACGTTGAGATTCAGGAAGGAGAAGTGGTATGTCTGATTGGTCCATCAGGTTCTGGTAAGAGCACATTTCTTCGCTGTCTGAACAGATTGGAGACCGCAACGGCGGGAGTTATTATTGTGGATGGAAATACAATTTCGGACAAGAAGATCAACATCAATAGTGTTCGTGAAAACATTGGAATGGTATTTCAACATTTTAATTTATTTCCCAATTTAACAGTGTTGAAAAATATTATGTTGGCACCTGTTGAATTAAAAAAAATGGATAAAAAGCAAGCTGAACAAAAAGCCAGAGAATTACTTAAAAGGGTCGGATTGGCAGACAAAGCAGATGCATATCCAATTCAATTATCAGGCGGACAGAAGCAACGCGTAGCTATTGCAAGAAGTCTTGCCATGAATCCGGATATTATGTTATTCGATGAGCCGACATCTGCGTTAGATCCTGAGATGGTCGGTGAGGTACTTGAAGTCATGAAGCAATTGGCAGCGGAAGGTATGACTATGGTGGTTGTTACTCATGAGATGGGCTTCGCAAGAGAAGTATCTAACAGAGTAATTTTTATGGATGATGGTGTGATTGTGGAAGAAGGTACTCCTACAATGATTTTTGGAAACCCGAAAGAAGAGAGAACTAAGAACTTTCTCAATAAAGTTTTATAAAAGTAGAATCTTACCGATTTATGAGAAGTCCTTAGATAGTAATCTAAGGACTTTATGGATTTCTAGAACCAAACATGTTAAGATGAAAAAAGGATAATTTGGAAAAGAAAGGTGAGTAAAATGACAAAAATAGATATTATTTCTGGGTTTTTAGGAGCAGGAAAAACTACTTTAATAAAGAAATTAATACGTGAGGCATTACAAGATACAAAAGTAGTTCTGATTGAAAATGAATTTGGTGAGGTAGGTGTTGATGGTGGCTTCTTGAAGGATGCAGGAATAGAAATAAAAGAAATGAATTCAGGCTGTATCTGTTGTTCTTTGGTAGGGGATTTTGCAGCATCACTACAAGAAGTATTCCGCAAATATGCACCAGAAAGAATCATAATTGAGCCATCAGGAGTGGGAAAATTATCAGATGTTATAAAGGCAGTGAAGGATGCGACGAATGGAGAAGAAGTACATTTAAACAGTGCAGTCGCTGTTGTTGATGCAACAAAGTGTAAAATGTATAGTAAAAATTTTGGAGAATTTTTTAATAACCAGATCGCATATGCCAAAACAATTATTTTAAGCAGAACGGATAAAATGACTGAGGAAAAAATAAAAATCTGTTTAGAAGTCATCCGTAAACAGAATGCAGAAGCTACGATTATCACAACACCGTGGGAACAACTGGAAGGGATAAAGCTTTTGGAGGAAATAGAAAACACAAAAAAATTTGAAAAGGTATTAATGGAACAAATTCTTTCGGATGAGGAACATCATCACCATCACGATGAAGATTGTAGTTGTGGGTGCCATTCTCATGAAGAAAAGGGATCTCACCCTCACCATGATCACGACGCAAATTGCTCATGCGGCTGCCATGATCATACTGGACATCATCACGCCGATGAAGTATTTACAAGCTGGGGCATGGAGACACCGATTCTTTATACGAACGATGAGATAAAAGCTATTTTAAATGATTTAGAAGATGAGAAGAAATATGGATTTGTACTTCGTTCCAAGGGAATGGTTCCGAGTTCTGAGAATACATGGATCTATTTTGATTATGTGCCAGGAGAAGTAGAAATAAGAACTGGTAAGCCAGATGTTACTGGAAAAATTTGCGTGATAGGATCAAAATTGAAGGAAGAAAATTTGAATCTATTGTTTCAGAAATAGTAAAGGATGTAAAATATGAAACCAGTTTATATGATTAACGGATTTTTAGAAAGCGGAAAGACAGAATTTATTAATTATACATTGTCACAGCCATATTTTAAAGCAAAGGGGATTTCTCTTCTGATATTGTGTGAGGAAGGAGAAGTAGAGTATGATGATAAATTACTGAAAGAGACAAACACGGCAAAAGAAGTGATTGAGGAAGAAGATAAATTTACAAAAGCCTATTTACTGGAATTAGAAAAGAAATATAAACCGGAACGTATTATCATTGAATATAATGGTATGTGGAATTATAAAAATTTGCATTTGCCGCGTAACTGGTTCATAGAACAACAAATAACAACGATAGATGCTTCAAAATTTTCAGTTTATTTTAATAATATGAAAAGTCTCCTTGCGGATATGGTGCGTAAATCAGAAATGATTATCTTTAATCGATGTGATAATGTGAAGGAAGAAATAAGTAGTTATAAACGAAATATAAAAGCAATTAATCAAAAAGCTGAAATTATATTCGAAGATTCACAAGGAGAATTAAATGAGATGTTAGAGGAAGATCTGCCTTATGATTTAAAAGCAGATGTAATTGTGCTTAAAAATCCTGGATATGGTTTTTGGTATCTGGATGCGCTAGACCATTTGGATAGATATATTGGAAAAAAAGTACAATTTGTTGGAATGGTATTACATCCTGATAATTTTCCAAAAGGTTATTTTGTGCCTGGGCGAATGGCGATGACTTGTTGCGCGGATGATATGGCATTTTTAGGTTTCGCTTGTAAATATAATAAGGCATATGAGTTAAAACAGAAACAGTGGGTCATGGTCAAGGCGGAAGTGCATAAAGAGTTTTTTGCCGATTATGGGGGAGAAGGACCGGTATTACATGCTATATCTGTGGAGCTTGTAAAGGCACCAAAGGAAGAAGTTATTAGTTTCGTTTAGGTGATAGGGGGTAGAATACATGTATGAATATAATGTTATTCAATGGATTTTCTTTTTCTATCTTTATTGTTTCTTAGGATGGTGTTTTGAGTCTGCCTATGTATCTTGCAAAAATCGAAAATTGATTAACCGCGGATTTATGAGAGGACCTTTTCTTCCACTTTATGGAAGTGGTGCAATTATTATGCTGGTACTGTCAGCACCTTATCAGGAAAATCTTTTGTTAACTTATATTTCAGGAGTTATTGGTGCTACGTTACTGGAATATCTAACAGGTGTTTGTATGGAATATTTATTTAAAATGCGTTATTGGGATTATTCCAATCAGCCCTTTAATTTTCAAGGATATGTATGTTTATCTTCATCGATTGCCTGGGGGTTCTTGACAATCTTGATGACAAGGATTATTCATAAGCCCATTTCACTGTTTGTCTTAGCAGTTCCTACTGTTATTTTGACGATTGCAGTTATCATACTGACAATACTCATAGTAGCTGATTTTTCAATTGCATTCAGGACTGCTTTGGATTTACGGGATATTCTGATGCATATGGAAAAAGGAAAAGAGGAATTATTACGTATTCAGAAACGATTAGATATAATAATCGCAGTTATGGATAATAGCAAAGAAGAAATCACGGAAGAAATTGCGCAGAAAAAAGAACAGCTGCGGGAGACATTTGAGAAAGACATTAGGACAGAGGAACTTATAAAAGGGATAGAAGAACGGTTAATTAGGATAAAAGCTGCGATTTATGAGAAACCTTCTAAATATCTGGAAAGTATACGTGATGAAGTATCAGAATTACGTGGAAAATTTAGTTTGCAATCCAAGAAAAATTATAAAAAATCTGCGATTGACTTTTTGAAAAAGAGTTTGATTTTAGGTAATCCCACTATGCGTTCCACCCGTTATAATACAATGCTTGAAGAATTAAAAAAAGAATTGGAAGAAAGATGGTATAAGAAAAAATAATAATAGAAATATTTTTTGAAATCATCTGGTTTTAATGATAAAATAAAATAGTAACTGAGTAATAAGAATAGTAAAGTAGGAGGTTTTTGCATGGTTGATTTAAAAGGAACAAGAACAGAAAAGAATTTGCAAACAGCGTTTGCAGGAGAATCTCAGGCAAGAAACAAATATACTTATTTCGCATCCAAAGCAAAAAAAGATGGTTTTGTCCAGATTGGTGAAATTTTTGAAGAAACGGCCAATAATGAAAAAGAGCATGCGAAGCTTTGGTACAAGCTATTGCATGATGGAATTGGAACTACAATTGAAAATCTGATAGAAGCAGCCGAAGGCGAGCATTATGAGTGGACTGATATGTATGCACAATTCGCAAAAGATGCAAGAGAAGAAGGGTTCGATAAGATCGCTAAATTGTTTGAAGGTGTTGCAGCGATTGAAAAGGAGCATGAAGAAAGATATCGCAAATTATTGGATAATATAGAAGGAGACCTTGTATTTTCTAGAGATGGAGATCAGATATGGCAATGTATGAATTGTGGTCATATTGTAATCGGTAAGAAGGCACCAGAAATATGCAGTGTATGTGCACATCCACAATCTTATTTTAAGATAAAGGCTGAAAATTATTAATACCGATGGGTGATAAGTTCGAAAAATATGCAATTTTAAGGACGAGTTCTTCTCTGATTGGGAAGACCGTCCTTTACACGTGGAAAAATTAGTTATAGACCTTCACAAATAAGTAAAAGATTGGAAGTAAATATGAACATGAATAAAAAAATTTGTATTGCCATTGTTCTGTTCTGCATGGCAATGCTGACCTTAATGGGATGTGCATCCTCTATAAAACATGAAAAAACAGCTACAAAAGATGAAAAATTATCTATAGTTACCACAATTTTTCCACCATATGATTTTGCAAAAGTAATAGGAGAAGATAAAGTGGAAGTAATAATGCTGTTAGCACCAGGAGTAGAAAGCCATTCCTACGAGCCAACACCGCAGGATATTATAAAAATTAGTGAGAGTGATTTGTTCATTTATGTTGGTGGGGAATCGGATGCCTGGGTGGAAGGTATTATGGATTCCATAGACAGAAAGGTGAAGACATTGACACTCATGGATTGTGTGGAGGCTGTTGCTGAGGAACATGTGGAGGGTATGGATGCAGGAGAAGAGAAAGCGAATGGCTTAAATGACATGTTAGAAATGGAATATGATGAGCATGTATGGACTTCTCCAAGAAATGCTTCTATGATAGTAACCAAAATAACGGATACCTTATGTGAATTAGATGAAGATAATGAAGCTCTTTATCGCAGGAATCAGAATGATTATCAAATAAAATTGCAAGATCTGGATCGCGCATATCAGGATATGGTAGATCATGCAGCAAAGAAGGAATTAGTCTTTGGTGATCGTTTTCCTTTCCGCTATCTGGTAGATGCCTATGGATTGAATTACTATGCGGCCTTTCCAGGGTGTAGTTCAGAGACGGAGCCGAGTGCTGCAACAATTGCATTTTTATCGAATAAGGTAAAAGAGGATAAAATTCCAGTTGTACTTTATCTGGAATTATCAAATCATAAAATTGCAGATGCTATTGCAGAATCGACTGGAGTCAGGACAGCAATGTTGCATTCCTGTCATAATATCTCTAAAGACGAGGTAGAAGATGGCGTTTCTTATATAAGTCTTATGGAGCAGAATCTTGAGGTTTTGAAAGGAGCGCTACAATCATGGCCTTGATTACATGTGAAAAAATATCGTTTTCCTATGAAAACAAAATAGTTGTGAATGAACTTACTTTTTCCATACAGAGAGGAGATTATCTATGTATTATAGGGGAGAACGGAACTGGAAAAACAACCCTTATGAAGGGGCTGTTGGGTTTAAAGAAGCCTTCCGGAGGTAAGCTTACATTAGGGGACGATTTTAAGGCGACTGAAATTGGATATATTCCGCAACAATCTATGATTCAAAAAGATTTTCCAGCTTCTGTGTATGAAGTGATATTATCAGGATGCCTCAATCAGAGAGGATTACTCCCAGGTTATAGTAAAGCAAATAGAGAACGTGTACATGCCAACATGCAATTACTTGGAATTACTAAGTTAAGTAAAAAATGCTTTCGTAAGCTCTCCGGAGGCCAGCAACAGAGAGTGTTATTAGCCCGTTCTTTATGTGCTACCAAAACCATTCTCTTACTGGATGAACCAACTACCGGATTAGATCCGGTAGCAACTACAGAATTTTATAGTTTGCTAGACAGTCTGAACAAAGATCATGGGATTACGATCGTTATGGTATCACATGCAATCAAAGAATCTATTCAGCATGCAAATTGTATTTTACATTTATCCCCACACAGTTATTATTTTGGACCTACGAAGGAATATAAAAATAGCAGTTTGGGAAAACGCTTTTTGGGAGGTTATTAGATGATAGCACTGATGAAAGAAATGTTTTCGTATCCTTTTATGGTGCGTGCATTAATTGTTGGTATTTTGGTATCTATTTGTGCCTCATTATTAGGAGTAAGTCTGGTATTAAAAAGGTTTTCCATGATAGGAGATGGGCTGTCTCATGTGGGCTTCGGAGCTTTGTCATTGGCAGTGGCTCTTAACATGGCACCACTTAAGGTTGCAATACCGATTGTGATTATAGCAGCATTCATTTTGCTTCGTGTTACGGAAAATAGTAAAATTCAGGGAGATGCAGCTATCGCCCTGATATCAACGGGTGCATTAGCCTTGGGAGTCATGATAGTTTCACTGACGACAGGGATGAATATGGATGTCTATAATTATATGTTCGGAAGTATTTTGGCGATGAGTAAAGGCGATGTTATCTTTAGTATTATTATTTCAATTATTATCATATTTCTTTATCTCTATTTTTACGAAAAGATTTTTGCAGTTACATTTGATGAAAACTTTGCGAAAGCTACTGGAATACGTACAGATCTGTATCGTATGTTGTTGGCAATCTTAACAGCGATTATTATTGTACTGGGGATGCGGATGATGGGAGCACTATTAATCTCGAGTCTGATTGTATTTCCCGCGGTAACGGCAATGCGAGTCTGCGATACGTTTAAACAGGTGGTAATCTGTTCCGTATTAATATCTATGATTAGTTTTATTATCGGAATCTCTATGTCTTTTCTATATGCGACGCCAACAGGGGCAAGCATTGTTATTGTTGATATTATTTTCTTCATCCTCTTTCAATTATATGGACTTATCCGAAAAGGAGATGTATAATTATAGGAATAAAGTACCGCATTATAGAACGTATTGTATATTCATTTGTTTTTCCATGAGCAGGGGGAGCTTTGGATGAAGAAAAAAAAGCGTAATATCGGTGTGATAATTGGAAATTTGGAAGCGCTGCATGCTTATGAACTTGCAAGAGGTATGAGTCAGGCGGCAAAAGACTATGAAGTGAACTTATTGGTATTCCCTGGTATGCATTCAGGTTCTTTTTATGATAAAAGCCTATTGAAGCATCGTGAGGAATTTGATTACCAATTTAATACAGTGTACGATTACGTTGCAAAAGAAAATATTGATATTTTGTTAATATCGATTGGCACAGTCATAGATTTTCTAGGAACAGAAAATTATCAGAACTTTCTGGCTAAATATGAAAACATTCCAAGTATTATTTTGGAAGATAATATTGAAGGAAAGATTTGTGTAACATTAGAGAATAGAGTGGGTCTCTATGAATGCATCAAACATCTAATTGTTGACCATCATTATAAGAAAATTGCATTCGTATCTGGTCGAAAGAATAATTTTGATGCGAAAGAACGTTTATCTGTATATCGAAAAATCATGCGTGAATACCATCTTCCAATAGAAGAGGGAATGATTGCATATGGTGACTTTACAGAATATTCGGATGAGTTGGTAGCAGGAATTTTAGACAGGCATCCGGATATTGAAGCAATCTGTTTTGCAAATGATAATATGGTACTTGGTGGTTATCGGGAATGTGAAAGACGTGGGATTATAGTAGGAAAAGATATTGGAATTACCGGGTTTGATGATAATCAGCAAGCTATTTCTTATGATCCACCGTTAACGACTGTGAGAGTCAGACCATATATCATGGGATATCAGGCGGTAACAAAGGCAATAAGGATGTTAAACGGTGAGACTGTAAATTCTGCGATTATGGATTCTGCAGTTTGTATACGAAATTCATGTGGATGCAAGTCACATACCTATAATAAAATTGGTTTGCGTATTGATCAAAATATGACATTAGAACAATGCATTTGTGAGCATACAGCGATTGTCATTCATGAAATCACGAACTATCCGGAAGGTGAGATCATTGAGCAAAAAATTGGAAGTAAGATCAAAAGATTAATGACGATACTGATTCGTACGTATTTTGGAGAAAAAATAGATAATTTCTCCGAGGAAGTAATAACAATTGTCAAAGAACTACTGGGAAAAAAATATACAGGATATTACATTATTGAAAAATTCCAATTTGTATTGCTTCGTTTTATTCAGGGAGTAATCAAGGAAACGGATAATATCACATTGAAAAGGCAGTTTGCTGATTTATCGAGCAGGTTATTTGCTGCCATCAGCACTTATACGCAAGGAGAATACCAACGAACCATTAAGCGTTGTAAAAAGGAAGCATGGTATGCAACTTATATAACGAGAGATACCATGGTGTATTCGGCAGATGTGAAAGAAGCTCTTTATCAGATCGTTGAAAAAATGAAGTTATTGCGATTTCGAAGCGCCTATATTTACGTATTTAAAGAGCCGATAAAAAATTATGATAACCGTTATTGGGTATGTCCGGAAAAGATGTATTTGGCTGCAAAAGTGGATAGAAATGGGGTAAAAGCATACGAGGTAGAGGAGAGGCCTTATATTACGCTGGCAGATGGAATAGAAGGTGGGATAGGAAAGGAAGAACGTTTTATCGCAATGCATTTTGTCCTGTTTTCGAATGAGACTCAATATGGACTATTAGTATGTGAAGCGGATCTTCAAGAAGCTTCCCATGCCTATTCCATTAGTCTTCAAATCGGTACTTCACTTAAATTTTTAGAAATGATGAATGAACAGATGCAGATGCAGAAAAAGTTGCAGGACAGTTTAGAGACAATCAGCAGAAAGAATGAATTATTAAATCATATATCAATATCTGATGAATTAACGGGTCTATTGAACAGGCGTGGTGTATTTGAGGCCATGTTGAATAAATTGCTGGATAATCCAGGGAGATTAGTGGCTATTGTGTTCGCAGATATGGATAATTTAAAACAGATTAATGATACGTTTGGCCATAATGAAGGTGATTTTGCACTGAGATGTATCGCCGATATATTAAAGAATAGTTTTCGGGAGCAGGATCCAATCGGTAGAATTGGAGGAGATGAATTTATTGCCTATGCAGTTATAGATGGACCTAATCTGATTCATTCAATCAGGAGCAAAATAGAGAACTTAACGGAAGAATTAAATGCAAAATGTCAGAAACCTTACTATATAGAAATGTCGGTGGGAGTCAAGGAAGTGATTTCGCATCAGCGAATGGATTTAAAAGATATCTTAAAAGAAGCAGATAATGTTTTATATGAAGATAAGAAAAATAAACGAGTAACTTGTATTAAGACAGATAATAGAAAAGAAGATCCGGCATAAATAAAAAAGAGAAAAGGTATTTCTTTTCTCTTTTTTATTAGTATTAGATAGAGTTATTAAGTTATATTAAATTTTTCTATTATTTCTCCCAATATTCGCATCTGATGCCTATAACGTCAGATGTAAAGTGCGTACCATCCCCTTTTCTATAATGTACGGTTGCTTTCATAACATAATCAGCACCGATGTATAACAATGGAATATTCGCAAATACGATCAGGATATTTCCAAGATCTGAGATAGCCCATAAGTTACCTAAATTAAGACCGGCCAAACTACATAGAATACCAAAAGTTGTAATAACAACGCCGATCATGCGAATGATCTGAATAAAGCTTTTCTTTTTGCTAATGCGATTGGCGGCTATTTCAGAGAAACTAATCATACCAATCAAACATGTGAATGCAAATAAACAGAAACTAAAAGTTAACAGAAAGGCGACAATATTATTAAATATTGTGCCTGGTGTAAGCACCTGGGCGGAGAAAAGAAAACGAGGAAGTCGATCTAGTGCGAACCATGCTTCGCTGTTGGGACCAGTCCATACGTGTGCCATTACAACAATAAATCCAGTTAACGTACAAATGACTATGGTATCTAAGAATACACCAATACATTGTACACAGCCTTGTTCACAGGGATGATCCGTATTTGCTGCGCCGGCTGCCATTGTAATAGTACCCTGGCCGGCTTCATTCGACATAAGACCTCTTTTCACACCTTGCGCGAGTACGGTACCAAATCCACCACCGAAAATTGCCTTTGGAGTGAAAGCCCCACCGAGGACGGAAGCAAAGAAATAAGGAATAGATCTAAAATTAATAAAAACTAAAATAAGTACAGTAACCATATAAATGACTGCCATAATAGGCACCACTTTGTCGGTTACGTTAGTGACTTTACGGATTCCACCGAATGCAATATAGGCAGTAGAAATAATAAGAACAGCAGCTACAATATAATAGAACAAGGAAGTGGCTCTTATTGTGGTACCAGCAATTATGGATGCCATTTGCCCAATAGAGGATACCACATTAAAGCCCTGTGCAGGAAGGCAGCACATAGCATATACAATGAACATGATGGACAGGATGATGCCGGCCCATCTTTTATTACCAAGAAGCCTTCTACCATAGAAAGGAAGACCACCTATAAATTCATTCTCTTTTTTTTCTTTAAATATTTGTGCCAGAACAGCTTCAGAATAAGCAGTTGACATGCCGAAAAAAGCAGATATCCACATCCATAATAATGCACCGGGTCCGCCCACAGAAATAGCACCTGTAACACCAAGGATATTTCCAGGGCCTACTCGCATGGCAGAACTTAAGAAAAATGCAGCGAGTGAGGAAATGCCAACTTCGCCACTTTTTTTCTTAGCAAGGAGTTGAATACCCTTTTTAAAATGTGTAACTTGAATGAAATTGGTTCGGATACTAAAGTAGATACCGGATCCGACCAGAAGAATAATAGCTAGAGAAAAATTTCCAAGAATAGGGATTTGCTTATACCAAGATAGATTTGTCGGAAAATCCCAGAAAAAATCTGATATTGGTGTCACGAACTCAAAAAAATGATTGATTGCAATAAAAATTTGTTCCATCAATAATTCTCACTTTCTTATATGTATTGGATATAATTTAGTTTACGGCACACAATATGCAAAAGATACGAATATAATGCTTTATATATTGTAAAAAATGCTATATACTATTTACAATTAAATACTATGTGGAATGGAATGGAAGGTATGCTTCAAGATTATGTAAAAAAGGGTTATTTAGAAAGTGATTTCAAAATGTTTTATCTTTCCGATGGGGAACCGAAAGAATATGAAAATCATTATCACGAATTTGACAAAATTATTATTCTCTTAAAGGGGAAAGTGAGTTATGTAGTAGAAGGAAGGGCGTATGAGCTGCTTCCTTATGATATTGTTTTTGTAGGACATCATGACATACATAGGCTGAGAGTTGAAAGTGGTCATATATACGAGAGAATTATTATTTACATAGCTCCTGAATTTTTGGCTAAATATCAAGGCGATTCCTATTGTTTAAATAATTGTTTTGTGATTGCAAAAAAGGAACAGACAAATGTATTACGCATTACAAACTTATCGAAAAGTAAAGTCTATCATACTGTAATGGATATCAAATCGAATCTGCATCCGGCAAATAAGCATGAAAAATATGCACATGATTTCTATTTACAACTTTTATTTCTGGAATTTATGGTCCATCTGAATCGTGCTTGTATTGGTGAAAAAGTAGTATACATCAATACGAGTGTCTATAACCAGAAAGTGATAGATATTTTGGATTTTATAAACGCAAATCTTGCAGAGGAGATAAATATAGAAACTCTTGCGAATAAATTCTATATGAGCAAATATCACATGATGCGTTCCTTTAAAGAGGAAACGGGCTATACCATTGGGAATTATATCAGTAATAAGAGATTGCTTTATGCAAAAGAATTAATCCTCAGTGGGATGCCCATCACGCAAGCTTGTTTTGCGTGTGGGTTTAAGGAGCATTCAACTTTTTCCCGTGCCTTTAAGAATTTGTTCCTGGAATCTCCTAGACAGATGAAAAAAAATATTAATAAAAATTAAGATCAATCTTATTGCGGTCTATTATAGAAGATACTATAATAAAAATGAACGAGCTGTTAGAGTAGAGGATTGGAGTAATCATGAGAAAAAGAAAAGCATTTGTACTGCTATTATTTATAGGAGCCTTGAGCTGTAATCTAATACAAGCACAAGCAGCCCCTAAAATTGTAAGGAATCAAAAATTTACAACTTGCGGAGAAATGAAAACCAAGATGAAAAGTAATGATGAGGATGCATGGCATCCTGCCTATCTTACAAAGGTGGAAGGATATTATTGGAATTTCGGACATGCAGGAGAAAGGGATAATGTTAAAATTTCCATGAATCTTGCGAGCAATGCTTATCAAAATCTTGAAATGTTTCTAGATAATGGATATTTATTGGATTATAATGAACTAAAGGCATATTGTGAAAATTATAAAGCAAGGGCAGGAAGAGAAGATGTTTATTATACGATTCTTGCTGATTGCTTAAAAAACCCCTATCTATTGAACAAGCCTGAAGCCATTGTAACAGCCACTACATATAATGGCAGAGATTATTCGCAGGTTTTTGATGCCCAATTTTATTACCAGAAAAATTTAGATCTGCAGGAATCGATTGGAAATAATCCCAGTGAATTGTTGCGCCATTTTGTTGAATGCGGTATTAATGAGGGGAGAATAGGAAATGCCCGGTTCGATATTTATTCTTATATAGAACAGATTGATGCAGATGTTTCAGGACAGATATCCACGATGCAGATTCCTGGTGTTGGTAATGTTATTGCAAAATATAGCTATAGTAAGGCTAATTATTATGGGAAATACTTGAATCATTATAACTATGAGAATTTGTTTATGGATGAAGTATATGAGTTATACTGATGTTTTTGATCTGGATAAGATTAAAATAAATAAGTAATATGGAGGGAAATTATGTATTTAAGAAAATTATCCAAATGGATAGCGGTAGCAATGACCATTACAGGTATCGGTGCTATGGTGCCAGCACAGTCTGTTCACGCAGAGGGTGAACCTGTAAGAAGTGTTTATACAAATGAAGTGATACCTGCTGCGCAGGCAGTTAACCGGCCAATTGCAATCATGATGCCGACGGATCAGGTGGCTCAGCCATCTTATGGAATCAGCAATGCGAAGATACTTTATGAAATTATGGAAGAAGGGAATATTTCAAGGCAAATGGCAATTATTGATGATTGGCAAAATCTGCAGAAGATCGGTAACATTCGTAGCTGTAGAGCTTATTATATTCCGGAAGCGACAGAATGGGATCCGATTTTGATTCATTTTGGCGGTGTAGTCTACATGAAAGATCGTATTAGTGCCCCTGATATAACAAATCTTTCAGGAACATATGAGTATGGTGTTGGCGGAGAAGCCCCAGGAGCTGGATACTTTTTCCGTACAAATGACAGGAAGGCACCACACAATGCGTATATCAATGCGAGCGGAATCATAAAGGCCTGCAGTCAATTGGGATATCCTTTGACAGTCCGTAATGGATATTATGCGGCAAAGCATTTCACTTTTGCAGAAGGGGTCAATACACTTGCACAGTATCCGAATTCGGCAACGGCAAATAGCATTGATTTGTCTAATGTCTTTACTTATACAAGAAGTGCATTTACCTACAATGCAGCGGATGGCCTTTATTATAAGACGCTTCACGGAAAGGCACAGGTAGATGGGAATAACGGAAAACAACTCGCATTTGCCAATGTGATTGTGCAAAATACCAATTGGGCAGTACTTGATAAAAAAGGATATTTGACATTCCAAAATTATGACAATACGTCGGATGGATATTACTTTACAAAAGGAAAAGTAATTCATGTTTATTGGCAAAAATTAGGGGATTATGCACCAACACAATATTTTGATGAAAATGGAAATGAGATTCAGATGAATGAAGGAAAGACATACATCGCAATCGCACAAAAAGGAAAGAATGTCATGTTTCAATAAGGAATTTGAAAATAGATATTGACAAGAGATAACGTTAGGTATAAAGTTAATATATATTTGAAAAACCGTTGAGAAAGAGTAGTAGGATATAAAAGCTATTTCAGAGAGTTGCAGGTGGTGTGATTGCAACATAGTAATTATAATTCGAGAATTCGAATATTTCCGAATGGACTTTTGAGGGCAATCTGAAATCTGAGTGGGTAGAGTAATGATGCTCCTGAAGGATAGTAGGCGTTGTCGGGAACCGTACCCGTTATCATTACGGCATGTATGATAGTACGTGAAAGAAGTGGACAGATGTCAATTTGAGTGGTACCGCGATAATATAAATTATATTACCGTCTCAAGCAATAGCTTGAGACGGTTTTTTAATGTGTACCTATCACTCATGAGGAACAGGTACCACGCACTCATTCTTCACAAATACAAAATGGCGAAGCTAAATAAAACCAATAAAGAGGAGAAGAGACATGAAAAGGAAAGTATTAGCAATGATTTTGGCAAGTGCAATGGTAGCAACAATGGTAACAGGATGTGGGAATAGTGAAAATAAAAATGCAGCTTCTAAAACAGAAGAACAGAAAGAACAGGCATCTACATTAAAGGATACATTTACAATAGGTATTTCACAATTTGCAGAACATGGTTCTTTAGACAATTGTAAAAAAGGTTTTTTGGAAGGTCTTGCTGATGCAGGAATTGTTGATGGCAAGAATTTAACTGTTATTTTTGATAATGCGCAGGCAGACACAGGTACAGCAGCGACCATTGCAGATAATTTTGTTTCCCAGAAAGTTGATATGATCTGTGCCATTGCGACACCAAGCGCTATGGCTGCTTACAATTCCGCTATGAATACTGATATTCCGGTAGTATATACAGCTATTTCAGATCCTCTGGGAGCTGGGATTGCAAAGGAAGACGGATCCAGTGTAGGAAATATTACTGGTACATCCGATACACTTCCTGTGACAAATCAGTTAGAAATGATTCGTGCTATGTTACCAGATGCTAAGTCAATTGGCATTTTGTATACAACAAGTGAAGCAAATTCTGTCAGTACGATTGAAGCATATAAGAAAGCGGCACCTGATTATGGGTTTGAGATCATAGCAACAGGAATTAATACCATTGCAGAAGTCCCGATGGCTGCAGCTGATATGGCGGGTAAAGTAGATTGTATTTCTAATTTAACAGATAACACAGTGGTATCTGCATTACAGACAGTTTTAGAAGAAGCGAATAAGAAAAAAATCCCAGTATTTGGAAGCGAAGTGGAACAAGTAAAAAATGGTTGCGTAGCGTCTATGGGTATTGATTACGTGGAGCTTGGAAAGCAGACTGGAGCAATGGCAGCTAAAATCTTACTAGGAGAAGCAGAGGCGAAAAATATGCCGTATGAAATTATTTCAGAAGCAAGCCTTTATGTAAATACTGCGGCAGCAGAAAAAATTGGTATGAAAGTAGATGATTCGTATATTGCAGGTGCAAAAGAAATATTTCAAGAAATTGTAGTAGAATAAATATGTGATAAGGATTTGGAGGAAAATCTCATGGCATTAGTACTTAGTGTTTTTGAACAAGGAATGATATATGCAATTATGGCACTTGGTATGTACATCACTTATAAAATATTAGATTTTCCAGATATGACCGTGGATGGCAGCTTTCCAATGGGAGCTGCCATTACGGCTGTCTTAATTTCTAAAGGTATGAATTCATTATTCGTGTTGCCCATTTGCTTTCTTGCAGGGACTTTTGTGGGAATGCTCACAGGGTTGATCCATGTGAAACTTAAGGTAAGAGATTTATTGTCCGGTATAATCATGATGACTGCATTATATTCAGTGAATCTTGCTATCGCAGGTCGGGCCAATCTGCCTATTTATAATAGGCAGACTATTTTTGACAATTCTATTATGAATGGTATGATTCCTCAATCTCTAGAAAATTTTAGAACGTTACTTGTAATTACGATTATAACGGTAGGAGTAAAATTAATACTAGATGCTTATATGGCAACGAAATCTGGATTTTTATTGAGGGCAGTTGGTGATAATGATACTTTGGTTACCTCGCTGGGAGTTGATAAAGGGAGAGTTAAGATTGTCGGTCTTGCGATTGCCAACGGTCTGGTTGCATTAAGTGGCTGTATGTTTGCACAACAGCAGAGATTTTTTGATATTTCAATTGGTACAGGAACGGCCGTCATAGGACTTGCCAGTGTAATCATCGGAACAAGCCTACTAAAAAAAGTTACTTTTTTTAAAATTACAACAAGTGTTTTAATAGGATCTCTTATTTATAAGGCATGTGTAGCGCTTGCAGTCAGAATGGGACTTCCATCGAGTTATTTAAGGTTCATTACGGCATCCTTATTTTTATTGATACTGGTCTTGGGAATGGAAAAAAGAACAAAAGTAAAAAGAAATCAAAGTAGTGATACAAAGAGGGAGGATTCATAATGATTGAGTTAAAGAATATCAATAAATATTATAATACCGGATCTGTGAATGAACTCTGCCTTTTTCATGACTTTCATTTAACCGTAAATAATGGTGAGTTTGTCTCTGTGGTTGGCAGTAATGGGTCTGGAAAAACATCTATGTTAAATATAATCTGTGGGAGCATCCCTATTGACAGTGGAAATATACTCGTAAATCAGATTGATATTACAGCAAAGAAAGATTATCTGCGTCATAAGAGAATAGGGCGTGTATTTCAGGATCCATCGAAAGGAACTTGTCCAAGTATGAATATTCTGGAAAATATGTCAATTGCAGATAACAAAGGGAAACCTTTTGACCTTAGACGTGGTACCAATAAATCTAAAATTGAATCCTATAAAGAATTATTAAGACCGTTAAATCTTGGCTTGGAGGATAAGATGTATACGCTTGTGGGATCCCTATCTGGTGGTCAGAGACAGGCCTTGTCCTTGTTAATGGTTACCATGACGCCCATCGAATTCCTGATCTTAGATGAACATACTGCAGCTTTGGATCCCAAAACTGCAGAAATTATCATGCAATTGACAGATAAAATAGTAGCTGAAAAAAAGATGACTACGATTATGGTAACGCATAATCTTCGCTACGCTACCGAATATGGTGATAGACTTATTATGATGCACGAGGGAAAAGTGATCATGGATAAGACTGGGGAAGAAAAAAAGAAAGTTCAGACGGAAGAAATCATGCGCATCTTTAATAAAATCAGCGTGGAGTGTGGTAATTGATGTTCATGCATTTTTGTATCCTATTTAGTAATTTCCATCGAATTTTTCTTCGCAGTATTGACAGCGATAACTTTCTTTTTCTTCGTCTGTAAGTACAAAGATATGAGGGAGTCCCTGCTCTATAGAAGTAATACAGCGGGGATTTTTGCATTTTATCACATTTCTTATTTCTTTAGGGAGAACTAATATTTTCTTGTCTACAACTTCACCATTCTTTATTACGTTTACCGTAATGTTGTGATCAATAAATCCCAAAATATCAAGGTTCAACAAATTAATATCACATTCAACCTTTAGAATATCTTTTTTTCCCATTTTGCCACTTTTTGCGTTTTTTATAATTGCAACAGTACAATCCAGCATCCCCAGTTGTAAATGCTTATAAATAGATAGACTTTTGCCAGCTTTGATATGATCTAAAACAAAACCTTCTTCAATTTTTCCTACATTTAACATAGTACTACCTCTCCTTTTTTCTAAGCTAAATTTAGTAATGTCAAAATCAGTGCCATTCGCACATAGACACCGTATTGTACCTGTTGAAAATATACGGCGCGGGGATCGTCATCTACTTCAACAGAAATTTCATTTACCCGTGGAAGTGGATGTAAGACAAGCATATCTTCTTTGGCAAGCTCCATTTTTTCTTTATCAAGAATATAAAAATCCTTTAATCGAACATAATCTTCTTCATTAAAGAAACGTTCTTTTTGCACTCGTGTCATATAGAGTAGATCTAAGTATTCCATGCTATTTTCCAGGCGGATGACTTCCTCAAATGCGATGTTGTTCTTGCGTAATATGTCTTCCCTGATATAGTCAGGTATTTTTAATTCCTCAGGTGAAATAAAAATGAATTTTATATTTGGATAGCGAATAAGAGCATTAATCAGGGAGTGAACCGTACGGCCGAATTTCAGATCGCCACATAGTCCAATTGTGAAATTACCGAGACGACCCTTTAGAGAATGGATGGTAAGTAAATCAGTAAGTGTCTGAGTCGGGTGTTGGTGACCACCATCACCAGCATTGATTACCGGTATACCTGATTTCGTAGATGCAACCATAGGAGCGCCTTCCTTTGGATGACGCATCGCACAGATGTCTGCATAGCAGGAAATCATTCGAATCGTATCAGATACACTTTCTCCTTTGGCAGCAGAGGAAGAAGCAGCATCCGAAAACCCTAATACATGACCACCAAGATTTAGCATAGCAGATTCAAAGCTTAATCTGGTACGGGTACTTGGTTCATAAAAACAGGTAGCGAGTTTTTTGCCTTCACAGATATGTGCATATTTTTCAGGTTGCTGTTCTATATCTTTTGCCAGATCAAACAATTGGTATAATTCCTCGCACGTAAAATCAAGAGGGCTCATTAAATGTCTCATAAAGGTATCTCCTTATTTCAATGTTTTAAAGACTGTTATCAGGTACCAATGATATTGATCCTTTCGAACCGAAAAAAATCGAAGAGAATAATAATTCCCTTCGATTTACAATATCATTTGTGGTATAGCAAATTTTAAAAAAAGAAACAGTTCTTGTATGGTCTAAATTGACAACTAGAATAAATACTTGTTTACAAAGATTCTGACACTTTTTCAAACATTCAATACCTGTCATATTTGACCTCCTTTATAGAATTAGAACTGATTCATTTCAAATATGATACCATAATGATTCCTTCTTTTCAATCACTAATCCTATAAAAATATAGTGGAACAATTCATGAATTTCTGGTTAGAAATCGGATAATTATATATTTCCCAAAATGATATTGCATTTGGAGAAAAACATGTTAAAATGATGAATACCGTCAATAAAATCAATATACAAAAGGGTGTTCGGAGGTAAAAAATGGAATTGGATATGACGAAAGGAAGTCCGACCAGACTAATTACAAGATTTATCATTCCAATTATCATTGGCAATATATTTCAACAGTTTTATAATATGGTCGATACTGTAATTGTAGGTAGATTTATAGGAATTAAAGCATTAGCTGCGGTTGGAGCCACGGGAACCATAATGTTTCTGATTTTGGGTTTTATGCAGGGGTTAACGACAGGATTTACGGTATTGACCGCACAAAGATATGGAGCAAGTGACTATAAGGCAATGAAAAAGAGCGTTGGAAATGCAGCCATTCTTTCTATTATTATAACAATTGTAGCTACCATAATAAGTGTTATGGGGATGGATACATTGCTGAGAATAATGCATACACCAGATGATATTTTTGATATGGCGAAGGAATATATTGTGATTATCTGCTTGGGAATGGGATGCAATATTTTATATAATTTATTAGCAAGTATTTTACGAGCTATAGGAAACAGCAAGATTCCTTTATATTTTTTAATCGTTTCTGCTATATTAAATATTTTTCTGGATATTTATTTGATCGTCTATGTCCATATGGGGGTTGCAGGAGCAGCTTGGGCGACAGTTATTTCGCAAGGGATCTCTGGCATCCTATGTCTATTCTATATTATATGGAAGATAGAAATTCTCCATACGAAAAAAGAAGATTTTAAATTAGACTATGATTGCGTTCGTAATCAATTGTCGATTGGATTACCAATGGCGTTACAGTTTTCGATTACAGCGATAGGAACTATTTTAGTTCAAAGTGCATTGAACATGCTGGGATCAACGATTGTAGCTGCCTATACAGCAGCAGGAAAAGTGGAACAGTTAGTGACGCAACCATATGTGGCATTGGGTATGACAATGGCAACCTATAGTGCACAAAACAGAGGGATCGGTGATGTTCATCGAATCAAAAGCGGGGTAAAGACAGCCAATTTGTTAAATATTATATATTCCTTAATTATTGGTTTTGTGATTGTAAAAACAATGCCTTATGTAGTTCCCTTATTTGTAAGTGGAGACGTCAGTTCCATTTTAAATTACGCGCAAACATATATTATGGTTGTAAGTATATTTTTCATTCCGTTAGGTATGATATTTATTTATAGAAATGTATTGCAGGGAAGCGGCATGTCCGTATTGCCCATGCTTGGTGGAGTTGTAGAATTGTTAAGCCGTTCGATTCTTGCATTTGCAGCAGCTCAGTATAAAAGTTATCTTGGGGTTTGCATGGCAAATGCAGCAGCATGGCTCACGGCAGGTGTGTTCCTGTGGATTGCATATCTGTTCGTTGTTAAAAAATGGAAGGAACAGGGGTTGTTTGAAAAATAGAAGGATAAATGAGAAGAGTCGTATCAGATAAAATCGTTCTGATACGACTTTTTTACGTTGCCTCTTTTTTGGCAATCAGTCCTGATAAGATACGCTCGTATAACAATCCCGTAATGATCCAGAAAGGAAAATAATCAATGCGAATTACATCTTTATAATTCCACCTTGAAGTTTTATAATTCCAGGGACAGCATTTTTTTCTCATTAAAAAAGAACCAGAGATATATTCCATGATAAAAATGCTAAGTGCATACGTAATACCACGTGAAAGGCAGGATTTTTTTTGCAATATTTTGCTGACAGGACCAAGTATTGCTGCCATTCCGTAGATTGGAAACATCCACAAAGAGGTATTTCCTCGTAGTGAAAATTCGTGACGTTGTAACGAATGCAGTGCCGTAAAAATTATTTCAAGACACCATCCGATAACGCCGCAAATATAAAAATGTTTAAAAAATGTTTTTAATGTTTTCATGGATTAGAGTATTTCCAATTTTTTATTTTCTATTCCACTCTAAGGTTAATGTGCTATAATTTGAGATGGCTATAAAACATAAAAAGGTGGGACAAGATAAATGAATAATAGGGAAACAGAGGCATATGTGGAAGAAATAAATCAATATGGAAGTACATTTGGATTGAGTAACATTCATAATTTATTGCAATTTTTGGATAATCCCCAAGATGCTTTACTGTTTATTCATATTGCGGGTACAAATGGGAAGGGATCTACACTTGCCTTTATTTCCACGATACTAAAATGTGCGGGTTTTAAAGTGGGGAGATATATATCACCTACTCTTTTTGATTATCGTGAAAGAATCCAAATCAATGGAAGAATGATATCAAAAAAAGATCTTGCTTCCTATATGACCAGAATAAAAGAGAGTATTACAGACATGCAGAAAGCAGGATTTCCACATCCGACTGCTTTTGAAATAGAAACCGCATTATCCTTTTTATATTTCAAAGAAAAAGGATGTGAGCTAGTTGTATTGGAGACAGGATTAGGTGGGCTACTGGATGCCACAAATATAATAAAGACTACACTTGTGGCAGTATTAACTTCCATTAGCATGGATCATATGGCATTCCTGGGGAATAGTCTTGAGCAGATTGCGATACAAAAGGCAGGTATTATAAAAGATAAATGCTACGTTGTCTGTAATGAACAGGAGAAAGAAGTAATGGCAGTCATAGAAGGAATATGTGAGAAAAAAGGAAACATACTTAGGATAGCAAAAAAATCGGATCTGACAAATGTAAGGTATGGATTAAAGGTGCAAATGTTTAACTATAAAGAATGGAAAAAAATAAAGATTGCATTGGCTGGAACATACCAAATTGAAAATGCAATAGTATCATTAGAAGTGATCAATGCTTTGCGTGCACTTGATTTCACAATAACTAAGAATGCAATTTATAAAGGATTTATGGAAACCATATGGCCTGGCAGATTTACAATAATTGCAGATTCTCCTTTATTTATTATGGATGGAGCACATAATGAAAATGCTGCAAAACAGTTAGCGGATTCCATACGCTTTTATTTTACAAACAAGAGGATTATCTATATAATAGGAGTGTTGAAAGACAAGCAGTATGATAAGATCATACAGGAGACCTATGCCTATGCAGAACAGATCATTACGATATCGACACCCAATCATAAAAGGGGGATGCCTGCATACGAATTAGCACAGGAAATTCAGCCATATCATGATAGTGTTACGGTAGCAGACAGTCTGCAGGAGGCGGTAGAAATCAGTTACTTATTAGCGGATAAAGATAGTGTCATTATCGCGTTTGGTTCCCTTTCTTATTTAGGAGAGTTAGCGACTATTGTACAAAGTAGAGATAAAATCAGGAGAGACAGCCATGGTAGATCAAAATAAAGTAAAAGAGGCGGTAAAGCTTTTATTAGAAGGCATTGGGGAAGATATAAATCGAGAAGGATTACAGGAAACACCGGATAGAATTGCAAGAATGTACGCTGAAATTTTTTCAGGACTTGATGAAGATGCGAGGCGGCATTTGCAAAAAACATTTCAAATAGAAGAAAAAGAAAATAAGAATGGGATCGTACTGGAAAAAGATATTACGTTCTATTCTATGTGCGAGCATCATTTTATGCCCTTTTATGGGAAAGCGCATATTGCCTACATTCCTGATGGTAGAGTAGTAGGTCTTAGCAAACTCGCACGTACGGTGGAAGTCTATGCCAAAAGACCTCAGATTCAGGAACAGATGACAGTACAGATTGCAGAGGCAGTCATGAAATATCTACAGCCAAAAGGTGTTATGGTGATGTTAGAAGCAGAGCATATGTGTATGACGGTAAGAGGTGTAAAAAAGCCTGGTAGTAAGACGGTTACCTTATGCACAAAAGGGGTCTTTGAAGAAGAAAAATTACAACATACATTTTTTCAAATGGTAAAGTAGATGGTAAGAATAAATCAAATCCTGCATCATGCAGAATATCAAAAAAATCTAGAAGAAATAGCGCAGTGTGAGTCTAAGCGAGTGTTCTGTAAGCATGATATGGGTCACTTTTTGGATGTGGCAAGAATTGCACAGCTCATCAATTTAAAAGAGAGATTGGATTTATCAGAGGAGCTTATATACGCCACAGCTTTATTACATGATATAGGAAGACATAAACAATATATAGAAGGAATACCACATGAAAAGGCAAGTATTCCAATTGCGGAGGAAATTCTTGGCTCATGCGGATTTGATCAGAATGAGATAGAAATTATCCGGAATGCTATAAAAAACCATCGTACCAGTGAGAGTAAGAATATGAAAGATCTGACTGGTATTATCTATCGTGCAGATAAATTAAGCAGACCTTGTTTTTGTTGCCCGATGGAATACCAATGTAATTGGACAGAAGATAAGAAGAACAGGAGCTTATTACAATAGCTATCTAGGAGGGAATGGGAATGAGAATTGGAAATAAGGAGTTTGAGATTGAGAAGCATATACATACTTATGTCATGGGAATTCTTAACGTAACGCCAGATTCATTTTCGGATGGAGGTAAGTATAATCAAATAGATCAGGCATTGCGACATGTAGAAAAGATGATAGAAGATGGTATGGACATTTTGGATCTGGGTGGAGAATCAACGAGACCTGGTTACATACAATTAACCGTTCAGGAAGAAATAGACCGTATTATACCTGTTGTGAAAGCGATAAAAGCAAGATTTGATATTCCACTATCGTTGGATACCTATAAAAGCGAAGTTGCAAAAGCGGGGATTGATGAGGGTATTGATTTGATTAATGATATATGGGGTTTAAAATATGATGAAAATATGGCCAAGGTGATTGCAGATAGTAAATTGCCTTGTTGCTTGATGCATAATAGAAAAGATATGAATTATGGTTCTTTCTTGCAGGATATTGCGGCTGACCTGTCTTGGACAATTCAGAAAGCAGAAAATGCGGGTATTGAGGATTCAAAGATTATCCTGGATCCTGGTGTTGGATTTGCAAAGACCTATGAACAAAATTTGCAAATCATAAATAGTTTGGAATCTTTACATGTATTTGGATATCCCTTATTGCTTGGAACTTCAAAAAAATCTGTGATTGGTTTAACGCTAGAGCTCCCTGTAGAAGAACGTATGGAAGGCACTATCGTGACAAGTGTACTGGCAGTCATGAAAAAATGTGCGTTCGTGAGAGTGCATGATGTAAAAGAAAATGTCCGGGCTATTAAAATGACAGAAGCAATATTGAATGCATAATCGTTCGGTGGGAGGAAAAATTGGATCAAATAATTATAGAAGATTTAGAAATTTATGCCTATCATGGTGTATTTCCGGAGGAAAATAAAAAAGGTCAAAAGTTTTATATAACAACAACGTTACATACGAAAACCAGACAAGCTGGTCAGCAAGATAATTTGGAGCTGTCAACAAATTATGGTGAGGTATGTCAGTTCATTCATTCTTATCTGACTACTCGTATCTGCAAGTTATTGGAAGCAGTAGCAGAGGGCCTTGCAGAAGCTATCCTCCTGCATTTTACCAATATTGATAGTCTGGTACTTGAGATACGAAAGCCGCATGCGCCGATTGGCTTGCCATTCTCCTCTGTATCAGTCAAAATTGAGCGTGGGTGGCACAGATGCTACATTGCCTTTGGTTCCAATATGGGAAATCGGGTAGCTTTTATAGAAAATGCGCTTATCTCCGTTAAACAACATCCTCTATGCAAAATGGTTAAGACTTCTTCTACTTTTAGGACCATGCCATATGGAGGACAGGCGGAAGGTGAATTTTTGAACGGGGTATTTTCCATTAATACGCTATTAACGCCGGAAGAGTTATTACAAGAACTTCATAAAATGGAGGAAGATGCAGGTAGAGAAAGAAGCGTACATTGGGGTTCCAGAACATTAGATTTGGATATTCTTTTTTATGATGATAGGGTTATTAGTAATGAGGAACTGACGATTCCACATATAGATTTAGAAAATAGGGATTTTGTCTTGGAACCATTATGTGAGATAGCACCATATCTCAGGCATCCTGTCACCAAGCAGACAGTATCCCAAATGTTAAACGATTTAAAGAAAACAGGGCAACAGTATGTAATGAAAGAATAAAATAATGTTAAATAGCAGCGAATGCATTATCCCAAAGTAATCCATTCGCTGCTATTTTATTCGCTTTTCGAGCAACCGGACGATATTAACGATTTTGGAGGGCGGCATCTCTTGCAGCATCAAATGTCGTTACGTTAATAGGGCCAGTTGTATTTGTCATAAAAACAGGTACAGGAGAATCATATTCGTTAAAGAATGCGTATTGTGAAGTGAGATTAATATTCTCATAAATCCCTTTAGCAACTACTTCAATAGCAGAACCATCTGCATTCATACGCATAAGCATGGGCGAATTTTTGGAACTTACCTGGTAAAAAATCACATTGTTAAGAATATTGTAATGATCGATGCGTTCAGTTGTCAATGTCTGCGTTTCCTGTGTATTTATATTATATCTACATAGAGCGTAGTTATTAGAAACATCCATATAATAGATAAAATCATCCTGGACAATTGGGTTAAAAACATCATAAGCCCATACTAAGGAAGAAGAGTCATTTTCGGTATTAAAGCTGTAAAGGTAGTGATCTTTTTCGACCCCGCTGTAATATATGATTCCATTTTGTACACTAGCTGGATTTATGATATAATCAGTCAATTTGGCCTGATTCTTTTTATCGGTTCTGGTTTTGTAAAGTGTCATACCATGATCCACATCATAATGCTGATAATAAATGTAGTCATCAATCAGGGCTACTACTTGAGAAGGATCGCTGTTGATACAAGTGAAATTATTTCCACTTTTTGTAGAACGAAATACGCCTGAAAAGTTACGTACGGAACCAAGACCACTGGATGAAGAAGAACTTTTCAGATAGAAATATAAATAGTTACCTGCTGCATTTATGTATTCCACACTTGAGTTGGATAACTGCTTCAGATTAGTGCCATCCGCGTTCATGGAATAAAGAGCCCCATTGGCATAAGCATTAGAAAAATAAATAATGCCTTCTTTTTCACAGAATAGCCCCTTATTATTTAGATTTCCAGCCGTATTGCCGATGGTATTCTTGGGATTCGGAGGAATCCTGTGTTGAAAGTATGAAATAAATATGATTAGGCAAAGTAAAAAGGTCGTTATTAATAGAATACCTATAAAAGACTTTTTGTTACTCATACGGTAAACCTCCTAATGATTCGTTCTCATAAATTAGTATAGTATGATTTAATAATATTTTAAAGTAATATTTGTATATAAATAGGTAGAAGTCTAATTTTGTTTGTATTTGTGAAATGGAATTATGAAACTTGCGAATGGACAAGTTTTGTTATAAGATATCAAGAAGAATCAATTTTAATAGGAAGGATATGTGAGATGGAAGATTTGCTGGAGTTAAGAGAAAAAATTGATGAGATAGATAAGAAAATGGTAGAATTATATGAACAGCGTATGGGGATTTCTCAAAAAGTTGCTGAATATAAAATTAGTATTGGTAAAAAAGTATTTGATAAACAAAGAGAAGTTGAGAAATTAAAAAAAGTAAAATCCCTGACACACAATGAATTTAATTGTCATGGAATAGAAGAACTATTTGAGCAAATAATGTCTATGAGCCGCAAGCTTCAGTATCAGCTTCTTGCTGAAAAGGGAAGCCTTGGGAAATTACCTTTTATTGGAGTAGATGAACTGGATATTAAAAAAGCAAGAGTCGTTTTTCAGGGGGCAGAAGGAGCTTACTCACAGGCTGCCATGGCTAAATATTTTGGGGAACAAGTAAATAGCTTTCATGTAGAGACATTTCGGGATGCTATGAGTGCGATAGAAGAAGGAAGTGCAGATTTTGCTGTATTGCCGATAGAGAATTCTTCTGCTGGTATTGTAAGTGAAAATTTTGATCTGTTGGTTGCATTTGAAAATTATATCGTGGGAGAACAGATACTTAAAATAGAGCATTGTTTACTAGGTGTTCCTGGCAGTCATTTAAATGATATTAAAACAGTTTATTCGCACCCACAATCCTTATTACAATGTGCCAGATATCTGAATGAGAAACCGGAATGGCGCAAGATTAGTATGCAAAACAATGCATTTGCTGCAAGAAAGGTAGCAGAAGAAGGTGATAAAAGTCAAGCGGCGATTGCGAGTGCCTATGCAGGCGAAATCTATGGATTGGATTTAATAGAAAAAGGAGTGAATGATTGTAGCACAAATTCCACTCGTTTTATCATTGTGAGTAATCAGAGGATATTTTTGAAAGATGCTAAAAAGGTAAGTATTTGTTTTGAAATACCGCATGAAAGCGGATCCTTATATCATATGCTGTCACATTTTATTTATAATAATTTGAATATGTCAAAAATCGAGAGCCGTCCAATAGAGGGGAGAAACTGGGAATACCGATTTTTTGTTGACTTTGAAGGAAACCTTGCTGATAGTGCTGTTAAGAATGCATTGCGAGGTCTGCGGGATGAGACAACAAATATGAAGATTTTAGGAAACTATTAAAGAATAGAAGGTTAAGGCGAATGAGAGAAAAAGAGTTACTCATATATAAAAAATTTAATGACGGTAAATTATTACAGGATATGTCTTGGCTTATGGAGAACTACAATAATGAGTTTTATAATAAAACGGATAAAATATCATTGTTGTATGAATGCTTTCATAAGTTAATGGAGTTCACCTCAGAACATGGATTTTATGGAAATTTATGGCATTGTTATCTGACAAATTTATTTGTTAACAGCGAGAATGCGTATTCGACCGCATGTGAAATCACAGGTACCGTAGTGGGAAGTATTAACGAATTGGTTTTGCATGATTTTGCAATCTTTAAAGAGTTTTATGATTACGATTTTTTGGATTTACTTAGCACGCTTCAAGCGGAATCATTAGCTATCATTTTTAATTATGAGGGTGCAAGCAGTACGGGAAAAATCTATAATGATAGAATACGGAATACGATTTGTGAAGCAGCTGTCAGGTTGGGAAATGCAGCCAATGCTACTGAGATGAAAAATACGATGACTGAATTTTATAAAAAATACGGTGTGGGAAATTTTGGGTTACATAAGGCCTTTCGGATCATTCATCAAAACAACCGGGTGAATATTGTACCAATCAGCCGCATTGCCCATGTCCATCTGGATGATTTGATTGGATATGAGATTGCAAAGAATAAACTGATAGCAAATACAGAAGCTTTTGTAAAAGGAAAGAGAGCGAACAATTGTTTGCTATTTGGAGACGCAGGAACCGGTAAATCTTCCAGTATTAAAGCAATTGTAAATGATTATTATGAACAGGGATTGCGTATCATAGAAATATATAAGCATCAATTTCAAGATTTAAATGACGTCATCGCACAGATAAAAAATAGAAACTATAAATTTATAATCTATATGGATGATCTTAGTTTTGAAGAATTTGAAATAGAATATAAATATCTCAAGGCGGTCATAGAAGGCGGTATGGAAAGAAAGCCGGATAATGTTTTGATTTATGCGACTTCAAATCGCCGTCATCTGATTAAGGAGACCACGAGTGATAAAGAGGATCGTAGAGTAGAGGATATGCATTCTGGGGATACGGTACAAGAAAAATTGTCTTTGGTAGCTAGGTTTGGCGTGAGTATTTTCTTTTGTTCGCCAGATAAAAAGGAATTTCAAGAAATCGTAAGAACACTGGCAAAAAGGCATCATATTGATATGCCAGAAGAAGAACTTTTGTTAGAAGCGAATAAATGGGAATTGTCTCATGGAGGATTATCGGGGAGAACGGCACAGCAGTTTATTGACTATTTACTGGGATCAAGATAAAAGTTACATGCGAAATGTATCATGAAGTAGGTGAGGGAATCATATGGCTATTAGAACCTTTGCAGCAATTGATGTTGGTTCTTACGAACTGGGAATGAAGATTTATGAATTATCGGAAAAAAGAGGAATGCGTGAGATTACACATATCCGTCATAGAATAGAATTAGGAACTGAGACATATACCAATGGCAAGATCAGCTATGAACGCGTAGACGAATTGTGCAAAGCGTTGCGTGGATTTAAAGATATTATGTATTCCTACCGAGTAGATGATTACAAAGCCTACGGAACAAGTGCCATTAGGGAAACGGAGAATACAACGATTATCCTGGATCAAATTCGAATCAGAGCAGGTGTCTCGATTGAAGTTATTAGTAACTCGGAACAACGTTTTCTAAATTATAAATCAGTCGCATCCAAAGGAGTGGGGTTCAATAAAATCATTGAAAAAGGGACTGCAATTGTAGACATTGGAGGAGGTAGTATTCAGATTTCACTATTCGACAAAGATAGTCTTGTTACTACTCAAAACTTGAAATTAGGGATTCTCAGATTACGGGAAAAATTGAACAAAATACAGCCGAAACATTCTCAAGTGGATGATCTTGTAGAAGAAATGATTGGCAATCAGATCTATAATTATAAAAAAATGTATTTAAAAGACTATGATATTAAAAATATTATCATTGTGGATGATTATATTTCTCATGTACTAAAGAACACTGTGGGAGAAACAGGGGAAGCAGGCTATTTAAGTGTTTCCGCTTATTATAGTTTTACAGAGGAATTAAAAAAACAAAGTGCCGATGGTATGGCGGGATATTTTGGTATTGCAGAAGAAAATGTTAATTCGTTTCTGCTAGCCGCTTTATTGATTAAGAAACTTATAAAAATAATGGAAACAGAGTATATTTGGATACCAGGTGTAACACTATGTGATGGGATGGCTTTTGAATATGCTGAAAGAAACAGGATTATTGCACCTGCCCATAATTTTGAACAGGATATCATTGCCTGTGCGCAAAATATCAGTAAAAGGTATTTAGGAAGTAAGAAACGTGGTGAAACACTTGAAAAAATTACACTTACCATATTTGACAGTATGAAAAAAATACATGGTCTTGGAAGAAGGGAGCGTCTATTACTTAGAATAGCAGCACTTTTACATGATTGTGGAAAATATATAAGTTTATCAGCGGTAGCTATTTCTTCTTATAATATTTTGATGGCAACGGAAATAATAGGGCTTTCACATACAGAAAGAGAGATGGTAGCCAATATAGTGAAATATAATCATTTAGAATTTGATTATTATGAGGAACTTACAAAAACTACATTTTTAGACAGATGCTCGTATTTAACAATCGCAAAACTGACTGCGATTATTCGAGTTGCAAATGCACTCGATAAGAGTCATAAACAGAAATTTAAAGATATCAAAGCGATGTTAAAGGAGGATGAACTACTGCTTATCGTTGATAGCAATATGGATATTACTTTAGAAAAAGGATTGTTTCAAGAAAAAGCAGATTTTTTTGAAGAAGTCTATAGTGTAAGGCCAATTATTAGACAAAAACGTGTGAATCAGTTTTAAAATGGGGAATAAGTGATATGAAATTAGGGAAGGAAGGTGATTACAATGAGTGAGCAGATTGTAGATTTAAAAAATCCTAAATTCTATACGAATAGGGAATTAAGCTGGATTTCTTTTAATAAAAGGGTATTAAGTGAGGCAAGAGATAAACAGTTGCCTTTGTTTGAACGTCTAAAATTCTTAAGTATAACGGCTTCTAATTTGGATGAATTTTTTATGATTAGAGTTGCTTCCTTAAAGGATATGGTAGATGCAAATTATAATAAACCGGATATTTCAGGGATGACGCCCATTGAGCAGTTAAAAAAATTAAATGATGTGACTCGTGAATTGGTAACGTTACAGTATTCCACATACAATCGATCTTTAGTGCCCATGTTGAAACAAAATGGCCTTTCTGTCATAGAATCCCATGAGGATTTGTCACAAGACGATCAGAAATATGTAGACCATTATTTTAAAGAAAATATATATCCGGTATTGACACCTATGGCAGTTGATTCCTCCAGACCCTTTCCTTTGATTCGTAACAAATCCTTAAATATAGGAGCTTTGGTGCGTAAAAAAGGTGAAAAAAGAGAACTGGAATTTGCTACCGTTCAAGTGCCTAGTTTACTTTCTCGTATTGTGTTGTTACCAACAAAAGAAAGTAAAAATAAAAAAGTAATCCTATTAGAAGAAATAATCGAGCGTAACATGGATAAGCTTTTCTTAAATTATGATATTGTTTGTGCATATCCATTCCGGATTATGAGAAATGCAGATCTTACGATTGATGAAGATGAGGCAGCAGATTTATTAAAAGAGATTGAAAAGCAGTTAAAGAAAAGACAATGGGGGCAGGCAATCCGTTTGGAGGTAGAAGAGGGGATCGACAAACGGCTGTTAAAAATAATACGACATGAATTGGCAATTCGTGATGAAGATATCTATGCAATCAATGGTCCTTTGGATCTTACATTCTTGATGAAAATGTACAGCATGGAAGGTTTTTCGAATCTGAAAAGAGAGCCATACATTCCGCAGCCAGTACCGGAATTGTCTTCGGATGAAACTGTTATTATGCAAATAAAGAAAGGAGACATTTTATTACATCATCCATATCAGACTTTTCAACCTGTTGTGGATTTTATCAGACAGGCCGCAAAAGACCCAGATGTGCTGGCAATCAAGCAGACCCTGTATCGAGTAAGTGGTAATTCTCCGATTATTGCAGCACTTGCGCAGGCTGCAGAAAATGGAAAGCAAGTTTCTGTCTTGGTAGAATTAAAAGCACGATTTGATGAAGAGAATAACATCGTATGGGCGAAAATGTTAGAAAAAGCGGGGTGTCATGTTATTTATGGTTTGGTAGGTCTCAAGACACATAGTAAAATAACACTTGTAGTTCGGAAAGAAGAAGATGGTATTTGTAGATATGTTCATTTGGGAACCGGAAATTATAATGATGCAACCGCAAAACTGTATACAGATCTAGGAATATTCACTTGCAATGAGGCGATTGGAGAAGATGCTACGGCAGTCTTTAATATGCTTTCCGGGTATTCAGAGCCCCTGTCCTGGAATAAGCTATCTCTGGCACCACTTTGGTTAAAAGATCGATTTTTGTATCTGATAAGACGTGAAAAAAGAAATGCAGAAAAGAATCTGCCTGCCTCTATCATCGCCAAAATGAATTCTCTTTGTGACAGGGATATTATTGAAGCGTTATATGAAGCAAGCAGTGCAGGTGTAAAAATTGAACTGATCGTGCGTGGTATATGTTGCCTAAAAGTTGGGATCAAGGGTGTTAGTGAGAATATACAAGTGCGATCCATTGTTGGAAATTTTCTGGAACATGGAAGAATCTTTTATTTTGAAAATAGCGGAAAGTCAGAGATCTATATGGGCAGTGCGGATTGGATGCCTCGAAATCTAGAAAGACGCGTTGAAATTTTATTCCCAGTGGAAAGTGAAAAGATTAAAAGTAGAATTATAACAATACTAAAATTACAATTAAAGGATAATAGGAAGGCACATGTTCTTTTACCAGATGGAACCTATGAGAAGATAGACAGGAGAGGAAAAGAATCTTTTCATTCACAGGATATCTTTTGTGCCCAAGCTATAAAGGAAGGAGAAAAGAGTAGAATAATAGCCAGTAACAATCGTGTATTTATACCAGAGACGCGTATTGATTGAAAGCGAAAGTAAAGGAAGAAATAGGAGCACATATGAAAGCAGCAATTTTTGATTTGGATGGTACTTTAGTAGATTCTTTAAATTCCATAACCTATTGCACAAATAAGACAATTGCAAGATTTGGTTATGACCCGTTCGATAAGGACAGATACCGTTATTTTGTAGGAGAAGGTATGGCGGAGTTATTGAAACGTGCACTTCTGGCATCAGGAGACACCGATCTTATATGCTTGAAAGAGGCGAAGGAAATATTCACGGAATGTTTTAAAGAAGACTGTATGTATCGGGTAGCCCCTTATCCAGGAGTAGTAGATACCCTTTTAGAGCTAAAGAGACGTGGAATTTTTCTTGCCGTGAACTCAAATAAGCCTCATGACAGAGCGGTCGATGTAGTTCAAACCCTATTTGGACATGAACTATTTGATATGATTTTGGGACAAATGCCAAAATTTAGGGCAAAACCAAGTCCTGACGGAGTACGTCATATTGTCAAAACATGCAATCTCAATTTGGTAGATACGGTTTATATTGGCGACACCAGTACGGATATGAAGACTGGAAAAGCAGCAGGTATTTATACGGTCGGTGTGTTGTGGGGGTTCAGGGACAGAAAAGAATTGGAGGAAAATCATGCAGATGCAATTATTGCGCATCCTGCTGAATTGTTAAAATTATGAAAAAATTAATTGCAACAGATATAGATGGAACCTTGATTAAGGAATCATCACCGAATGTGGAGGATTTAATTCCTGAAACGCTGCACAAATTGATTAAAAAGGGAAATATATGCGTTGTTGCGAGTGGCAGACAATATCATAGTATCCGGAATGTATTTCGTATCATAAAGGATGAAATCGTGTATATTGCAGAAAATGGGGCCCTCATCAGATATCAGGGAAAAGATCTATATGTTAAGGCGATGAGCCGGAAAAATGTAGTCGGTATCATTGAAGATTACAGAAAATATAAAGATACCTGTGAAATTATTGTATCTACACCAGATGGTAGTTATTTGGAAACAGAAAATCAGGAGTTCATAGATTTAATTCATTATGGTTATCATAATAAGTTTCAAGTCGTAAAAGATATTTTGGCAGAAGATATTACCGTTATTAAAATTGCAATTTATTGTAAAGAAAGCATTCGTGAACTTGGTAAAAATATACTTATCCCTAAATGGGAATCAAGTGTGAAGGTATGTATTGCAGGAGAGAAATGGGTAGATTTTATGGATGCTGCTGTGGATAAAGGTCATGCACTTCAGTATTTACAAAAATACTTTGGAGTTTCAAAATCTGAGACAGTAGCCTTCGGAGATAATGCAAATGATATTGGAATGCTACAGGCAGCTGGAGAAAGTTATGTAGTTGCCAATGCGCAGGAAGAAGTGAAAAAATGGGCGAAACATATCTGCCCGCCTTATTGGGAAAAAGGGGTTTATCAGGTATTAAAAGAGATGATTTAGAAGAATATAAAAAGTTGTTTCTAAAGTTGTTAACTTATGATTGACAAATGTAAGACCACATATTATAAATATAGCATAGAGTTAATATCAACTTGGTATGGCTTGAATATTAATATTGAAAAGATAGGAGTTGAGACATAGATGCATGAATTTGATGATGCAGTAATAGCATGCTTTCTAAGAAATCAATTGCAATTATTCCCGGATCGGGTGGTTGAAAATTTAGAAGAAGCAGAAGCGTATTTGGAAGAGTGTATGGCAGTAGTCGTAAATTCTGCACAAGAAGTATTGGAATACTTTGAAGAAGAAGGCATTGACATTGATGGGCAGGATGAAGATGAGATTTTAGAAGCTTCTGAAGTTTTTGACATTGGTGACGGCAGATATTTAATAGTAGAAGGTTAAAAAGTATACCCCATATCAGAGAGGGAAACATCCTTTTGATATGGGGTTTTGTAATATAAGAAATGTTTAAGATATCATAAAAAATTGTTTGATATAAGGTAGAAGGCCATCATGATTATTATCACACTCTGTTGTGATGTCAGCAATTTCCTTTACTTTTTGAGCCGCATTTTGCATGGCTACGCCGCACCCCGCAACTTCTAACATGGAGATATCATTTTCCATATCTCCTGCCGCCATAGTGTTGGAAAGTGGTATCTGTAGATACTGGCATAATTCTTCCAAAGCCTGTCCCTTTCCTGCAGATATTGGAAAGATCTCCAAATACATAGGGTTGGAATAAAGAGTCGTAATACGATTTTTCACATCTGGCATAAGTACTTCCCTGAAATGTTCCAGATCTTGATGATTTTCCAGATCAATCGCCAGCAGTTTAAATGGTTCTTCGCATAGCGCTCCTATGATATCAGAAGTATAAATAACTGGCAAATGTACGGCCTTTCGATAATAATTAAGTTCCGCAGTTTCTTTTTCGGCCACAATATGAGTCGCTGTATAGGTCTGACAGTAAGTATGAGTTTGTTTGGCAATTTGCAATACATAGGAAACATCCGAAAAGGAAACACGCTTCTCGATTATATTTTTTTTCTCACTACAATCATAGATAAGTCCACCATTATAAGCGCTGGCGTATATCCCACGATCGTTTAATCCTAATATTTCTTTTACTTCTAATATACTGTCTAAAGGACGACCGGATGATAAGACTATAATATGCCCATTTTCCTGTAGCTTTAATAAGGTTTTGTAGAGTGCATCAGATACCCCCTTTTCATCATTCAACAGGGTACCATCAAGGTCAGTGAATAATATCTTTTTCTGCATAGTCATACCTCATATTCTCTTTTATGTGTTCTTAAATTTATTAAAATTTCTTCTGGAATAAAGAGTTTGCCATAACCAGTCGCAAGATCTAATCCTGGTTTCGTAGTACCATGGAAATCGGAGCCACCGCTAATACTTAGACTATATTTCCTCGCTAATCGCTTCATATCTCGTTCCTCAGAAAGGGAGTAAGTACTATAAACCGCTTCTATTCCTACTAGCCCTGCGTTGGCAAGTTGACAGACCAACGCGTCGAGTCGTACCTTACTCATGTGATAAAGAGGAGGATGTGCTAAAACAGGAATTCCTCCAGCACGGAGAATTAATTGTACTGCCTGAACAGGTGTCACTTTTTCTCTGGGAACAAAATACGGGCAATGGTCACCGATGTAACGTTCAAAAGCTTCTGGAAGGCTCTTAATGTATCCATGAGCTAATAAGTAATTGGCATAATGGGCACGCGTAATGACAGCCCCAGGAAACTGCTCTCTTAGTGACGTATAAGTAATGTCAATACCAGCCTCTTGTAGGCGTGCACACATTTTTTCATTACGCATAGTTCGGGAATTTTGAAAAGCAATCAGTTGTTCCTTAAAATGTGGCTGTTCATATTGAATATCAAGGCCTAGGATATGGATGTCTCTCCCCTCATATTCCGTTGAGAACTCAATACCTGGAATAATTTCAATCGGTTGATTTCTTGCAGCAAGGAAGGCTTCTGCCAACCCGTCCGTTGTATCATGGTCGGTTAGTGCAAAAGCAGATAATCCTTTTTTCATTGCATAGGTCACCAGTTCAGATGGGGTATAAGAACCATCCGATTTGGTAGAGTGAACATGTAAGTCAACGATACGCATGGCGTTTATGCTCCAATCTTAAGTGTTAAATGTACAGGTCAATCTTCGTCATCATTTTTTTCAGCATTATAGACAGTACGTTTTCTGGCAAATTCATCATTTTCCAAATATTCATCATAAGACGTGATTTTATCAATCATAGTACCGTCCGGAAGAAATTCCATAATACGATTCGCGGTGGTCTGAACAATTTGATGGTCATGGGAAGCAAATAAGATGACACCTGAAAATTTTATCAGACCATTGTTAAGAGCAGTGATGGATTCCATATCCAGATGGTTGGTAGGCTCATCCAGTATTAATACATTGGAAGCAGAGATCATCATCTTGGATAATAGACAACGGACTTTTTCACCACCGGATAATATCCGAACTTTTTTTACACCATCTTCACCAGGAAAAAGCATTCGACCAAGGAAACCACGTACGTAAGTAACATCCTTTACAGGAGAATAGCCAGTCAGCCAGTCAGTAATCGTTAAGTCATTGTCAAATTCAGCAGTACTGTCTTTTGGAAAATACGCTTGTGAGGTAGTAATGCCCCATTTATAAGTGCCTTTATCAGGCTCCATTTCACCTGCCAGAATCTTAAAAAGAGTTGTTTTTGCAAATTCATTCCCACCCACAAAAGCTACCTTGTCTTCGTGTCCTATGGTAAAAGAGATATTATTCAATACGGTAACACCATCGATTGTTTTACTGAGACCTTCTACACTCAGGACTTCATTTCCAATTTCTCTTTCCGGTCTAAAATCAATATAAGGGTATTTTCTGCTGGAAGGTCTTATTTCATCCAGCTCAATTTTCTCAAGAGCCTTTTTTCGGGAAGTAGCTTGCTTTGATTTAGAGGCATTTGCAGAGAAACGAGATATAAATTCTTGTAACTCTTTGATTTTTTCTTCTTTTTTCTTATTTGCTTCTTTCATTTGTTTTACAAGCAATTGGCTGGATTCATACCAAAAATCATAATTACCGGCATATAACTGAATCTTACCATAATCAATATCAGCAGTATGCGTACAAACTTTATTTAAAAAATAGCGGTCATGAGATACCACAATAACAGTGTTTTCAAAGTTGATTAAAAATTCTTCCAGCCAAGCGATTGCATCAAGATCTAAGTGATTGGTAGGCTCATCAAGGAGTAGAATGTCAGGATTTCCAAACAATGCCTTAGCAAGAAGAATTTTTACTTTTTCATTTCCATTTAAATCTTGCATCGTTGCATAATGAAGATCTGTTTCGATCCCAAGTCCGTTTAATAAAGTAGCAGCATTGGACTCTGCTTCCCATCCGTCCATTTCTGCAAATTCACCTTCTAATTCACTGGCACGGATACCGTCTTCATCAGAAAAATCTTCTTTCGCATAAATTGCGTCTTTTTCCTTCATAATCTGGTATAGTCTTGCGTTGCCCATGATTACAGTATCCATAACGCTATACGCATCATATTTGAAATGATCCTGTTCCAGAAAAGAAAGACGTTCTCCCGGAGTAATGACAATATCTCCGTTTGTTGTCTCTAATTGTCCGGAGAGGATCTTAAGGAAAGTGGACTTACCGGCTCCATTTGCGCCAATCAGACCATAACAGTTTCCCTCTGTGAATTTAATATTAACGTCCTCGAACAACGCTTTTTTTCCAATACGCAGGGTTACATTATTTGCACTAATCATAAATTAACCTTTCTTATTTTAAATGTGTTTTTTAAGCCATCGCTTCTATTTTACATTAAATCGGCGGTTTTGCAAGTATTAGTTGGTGAAAGGCAGTTGACAATATATAATTTTCGGTTTAATATAAACATATGTTTAAAACAAGTGTTTATATTTGAAACTGGAAGAAGGAATAACATGAAAAAAGACCAAAAGAAGAGTATTATGGATGTCTGTATGCGTCTAATGGAAAAGAAAGATTTTAATTCTATTACAGTGAGAGAAATCGCTGAGAAAGCGAATGTAAATGTGGCAGCAATTAATTATTATTTCGGAGATAAGACAAAACTTTTTCAGGAATTAATGGAGCTATACTGGAATGATCTGATGAAAATCTTTTCAAAACTATTGCAAGAAGAAACTTTGAATGAAGAAAAAGTGAGTTTATATGCAGAACAGATATTATGTTATCAATTGAAATCAACAGGTGTTTTGCGCTCTGAACAAGTTATGTATCAGCAGTACGGTATAGATAATAAAACGAGAGAACGGATTCAACAACAATTTACGGCAATTAAAAAAATTATCTTATGGAAATATCCAGTATTAGAAAGTCAGATGATATATTCAAAATCGCTAGCACTGATATCGGCTCTGACATGCCCTGGCTTTTGGCCGGAGCTTACGAATGAATATGTACAGGATGTCTCAGCATTTATTAAATTGTATGTGAAAGATATCATCACACATATTTAATGAATCTGAAAATTTGAATTGAGAAGGAGGAAGAGAATCTTATGAGAAAAAATTATATCGATAATTTGAGAACGATTGTGATTTTATTACTGTTTCCATATCATACTTGCCGTATGTTTACAGTGAGAGAGGCTAATTATGTACAAGGGCATACATATATAATCAATGATATTTTTTGTTTTATAGTTGGCATATGGTTTATGGATCTGCTATTTGTTCTGGCAGGTATGAGTGCTTATAATAGCATACAGAAAAGAAGCCTATCTCAATTCTATACAGAAAGGGTTAAGAGGACCCTGATCCCATTTATGTCCGGACTTATAGTAATGGTTCCAATACAGACATATTATGCAGAAAAATGGCACAATCATTATAGTGGAAATTATATTACCCAATATAAACTTTTTTTTACTAAGTTTGGTGATCTGACGGGTTATTTTGGAGGATTTACCCCAGCACATTTATGGTTTTTACTTTCCTTGTTCTTAATTTCGTTGGCAGCATATCCATTTTTGCATCATATTAAAAAAAATGGATATTGGAAAGAGAACAAGGGGGTATCTATGCTGCACATAATCTTATTTTTTATCGTGTTTTGGATCACAAGTGCGATTAATATCGGAAAACCAATCGTTAGTCAGTTTTGCTATTTTGTAATAGGCTTGGTATTGTTTAGTAAGGATTCCGTAATAGTCAAACTTCAAAAATACAGAAAAATTCTTTTTGTGGCAGCTATTGTGACACTTGTAACTTCAGCAATCAGTAATTTCTTTCTGGATTTGGGGGGAAGATTTCTTATATTGGATCTAGCTTTATCGGCTTATCAGAATCTGGCGGCCTGGCTTATGATTCTATCATTGCTTGGCATGGGGCGCTCCCATATGAATGGAACCAATCGCTTCCTGCAATATATGAGAAATAATTCTTTTTCCATTTACTTTTTGCATCAAACTTTACTCATACTATTCGCATATTATATAATTTCGTATATTCAGGGCACGTTTTTGCAATACCTTCTGATTCTAGTTGGTGGAATGATTAGTAGCTTTTTATTTGTCGAAATAATAAAGAAAATTCCTATATTGAGCAACATGTTTGGCATTAAATAATCAATTTTTTCATTGACATATTGAAAATAGGATGATATAATAACTAACAATTTAAATATAATAAAATCAGTGATCAAAGAGAGTACGAGTGGATGAGTCATTACAGAGAGTAAACAGTTGGTGGAAGTTTACATGAAACTCCATTGGGAATGGGTTTGTGAGATGCTAGGTCAAAGTTTCGAGTGATATCGATACGAGTACCCGATGCCGTAGCCTCAACGTTACAAGAGGAGGATATCGAAGTGTCACGATATAATTGTATGCTTCCGTATCTGTAATGAGTTTAAAATAGCATTGGTGGCGGATATTTCCAAATTGGAAATATTCGTTTTTTAATGTAACAACAGACTATGTGCTGTGAATCATACTATTTTAAAGAATAAGGGTGGCACCACGTAAAAGACACGTCCCTGCGTATGCAGAGATCTGTCTTTTTTTTGCTTTATAGGATGTACCGAGCAGCCGCACTCGCTTTTCGCGGAAGGAAGTAAAGAGGGAGAAAGAGATGAAAAGAAGAGTAAGAGCATATAAAAAAACAGTTAGTATTGTGAATGAAACAGCGATTTCTATGTTTGAAGGAATTGCAATTGGGCAGAAATCTTTTTTATTAGAAAGTTATGACAAGAATTATGACAGGTATTCTTTTTTTGGAGTAAATCCTGAAGAGGTGATCTCTTCTAGAGGGAATAATCTTGTAATTACCAGACAGGATGGTTCAATAGAAATCAGGGTTGGAAATCCATTAGAGCGATTAAAAGAGTATTATGACGAATTTGAAGTGTCAAAAGATGATGGGGAATTATCTATGATAGGCGGTCTGATAGGTAGTCTTGGATATGATTTTGTACGTTATACAGAGGTGCTACCCGATGAAAATCCGGATGAGATAGGCATTGAGACAATTCAGCTCATGTTAACAAAGGAATTCATTACGATTGACCATATGGCTGAGACTTTGACGGGTGTCGTATTAGAAGAAGATACAAAAGAGGGAAGACTGCTAGGAGAAGAAAAGGCGGCAATTCTGGTACAGCAGGTATTAGAGAACAGGAAAGAGGTGGTAAAAAAATTTTCCCACGATGGAAAAATTGTAAAGAAAACAGATACTCTGGAAGAGTATTGTAAAAAAGTAGATAAGATAAAAGAATATATCAAAGAGGGCCATATATTTCAAATGGTTTTATCCCAACGCTGGACCATTGAAACGAAGCAAAGCGGTATTGAATTATATAAGGAGCTTCGCGAACGGAATCCTTCTCCCTATTTATATTATTTTAATTTTGGGGAATTTGAAATTATTGGAAGCAGCCCTGAAATGGTCGTAAAGCAGATAGACAACAAGGTATTTACCTGTCCGATAGCGGGAACCAGAAAACGTGGAAAAAATGAAGAGGAAGACCAACAACTTCAGGAAGAATTAATGCAGGATGAAAAAGAACGTGCAGAACATGTTATGTTAGTGGATTTGGCCAGAAATGATATGGGGCGTATTGCTAAGTTCGGAACGGTAAAAGTAACCCAATTCATGGAAGTACAGAATTATTCCCACGTGATGCATATGGTTTCGCTGGTAGAAGGAAAGAAAAAAGGAGAATTTCATCCCTTAGATCTGATTGCTTCTTTCTTGCCAGCGGGAACATTAAGTGGTGCTCCCAAAATTCGGGCTATGGAAATCATCGATGAATTAGAGACTGTTCGAAGAGGGTTGTATGGAGGAGCAACTGGATATCTTGGATTTAATGGAAATATGGATTTTTGTATTACAATCCGTACGATGATAAAAAGAGGGAAACGGGTATACCTACAGGCAGGAGCTGGAATTGTGGCAGATTCAATAGGTAAGAATGAATATGAGGAATGCTGTAATAAGGTGATGGCACTTGCTAAAACGTTGGTGGAGGAGGAAAATCTATGATAATCGTAATCGATAATTATGATTCTTTTACGTATAACTTATATCAATATATTGGAACATTTACAAACGACATTAAAGTCATAAGGAATGATCTACTTTCAATAGAAGAAATAGTAGCATTACATCCAGAGAAAATCGTAATATCTCCTGGACCCAAAAGTCCAAAAGAAGCAGGCATTTGTATAGAAGTCGTAAAAAAATTTTTTGATAATGTACCAATACTTGGGATCTGTCTTGGGCATCAATGTATTGGAGAAGCATTTGGCGGTACGGTATCCTATGCAAAGAAAATATGTCATGGAAAACAAAGTATGATTACCCATGAAGGCAGCGGCATCTTTAAAGGAATCTATTCTCCTATCCAGGTAGCAAGATATCATTCACTCGCCGTTCAAAGTGAAAATCTACCTAAATGCCTGCAAATATTGGCCAAGACGGAAGATGGGGAGATCATGGCGATGAGGCATAAAGAGCATCCTGTAGTTGGACTGCAGTTCCACCCGGAATCCATTTATACGGAGCATGGAAAACGTTTGATTGAGAATTTTATAAATGGCCAAATATAAAAAGTTAATGGAGGTGACAAATGATCTTAGATGAAATTGTAGCAGATAAAAAACAAAGAATCATAGAACAGAAAAAAATCATCAGCGAAGCGCAGATGAAAGAGATGGCATTAAACTGTGACAGAGAAGGCGGTGGTTTTTATGATGCACTTTCGAAATCGGGTCTCTCCATCATTGGAGAGTTTAAGAATGCATCCCCCAGTCATGGAAAAATGAATAACAAGATTACATTGGAAGAACGGATTATGCAATACAATGAATCGGTAGACTGTATATCTTGTCTGACCGAAGAAGATCATTTTATGGGGAGCGTGGATTATTTTAAAAAAATTCGAACAATCAGCAAAATACCAATGATCCGAAAAGATTTTATTATTGATTCCTATCAAATTTTTGAGGCAAAAGTAATAGGTGCAGATTGTATTTTACTGATTGTTGCTATTTTAACGGATTGGCAGCTCAAACAGTTCTATGAATTGGCGTGCGTGCTTCATATGGATGTATTAGTGGAAGTTCATGATGAGATAGAGATGAAGCGGGCGATTGGACTGGATGCTTCGATTATCGGCATTAATAATCGGAATCTGAAGGATTTTACCGTTGATTTGAACAATACGAAAACACTTTCTCAAATGGTACCAGAAAAAACAATTTTGGTATCTGAGAGCGGCATTGCAACAGAAGCGGACATTACGTTTTTAAAAACATGCAGAGTAAATGCAGTTTTAATTGGAACCGTGTTCATGGAAGCAAAAGACCCAAAAGCATTAGCTACACAATGGCGCAAATGTTTTAATAATGAATGCTATTAGAACAGAGCATGGAAGGGCTTTAAGATGACAGAAATAAAGATATGTGGAGTTACAACATGTGAAGAAGCGATATGGCTCATAGAAGAAAAAGTGGAGTATGCCGGGATTGTACTTTTTTATGAAAAAAGTAAACGCGTAAGCGCAATCGAAAAGGCATATGGAATATTGCGGATTCTAAAATCGTCCGATCGTGAAAATAAGACAAAAGCCGTAGCAGTTACGGTGAGTCCTACGGCAGAACAGATTGAAATTATTCAAAAATTGGGATTTGATTCCATTCAAATACATGGAGAGCTTGCAAAAGAGGCTTTTGATGCGATTCAGATTCCTATTATCAGAGCCATCAACGGGGATAATTTTGAGTCTCTTGATACGTTTCTTAAATGCCCTAAAATTGCAGCCATTCTTTTTGATTCATCGCAGTATGGCAGCGGTAAGCGATTGGATTGGAATATGTTAAAGGAACATAGGAACAAAATTAGAAAAAGTGGAAAAAAATGTATCCTGGCAGGTGGTCTACAGGCATCTAATGTAGGGAGTGCGATCAATATTGTTAAACCAGATATCGTAGATGTGAGCAGCGGCATTGAAATAGCTCCATTGGAAGTTGGAAAAGACAGGTTGAAAATAAAAGAATTTGTAGGAGAGGTGAGAGCAAATGAGTAACGCATATTATGGAGAATTTGGAGGTCAGTACGTATCCGAATCATTAATGAACACATTGGAGGAATTGGAGGTTGCTTTTCAGAAAGCAATAAATGATCCCCAATTCATGCAGAATTATCATTATTACCTAAAAGAATATGTTGGCAGGGAAACGCCGCTGTATCTGGCAGAGCGTCTGACGGAAAAATATGGAACGAAGATATACCTGAAAAGGGAAGATCTGAATCATACAGGTGCGCACAAGATCAACAATGTGATCGGTCAAATTCTGCTTGCGAAAAGAATGGGAAAAACAAAGGTGATAGCTGAGACGGGAGCAGGCCAGCATGGAGTGGCAACAGCCACAGGAGCTGCTTTATTTCATATGGATTGTACGGTGTTTATGGGGGCGGAAGATATTGAAAGACAGCATTTAAATGTCATGAGAATGGAAATGCTAGGTGCAAAAGTGGTAAGCGTGAACTCTGGAAGCAATACCTTAAAAGATGCAACAAACGAAGCAATCAGAACGTGGGCAAAGACGGCGGAAGACACTTTTTATGTCATTGGTTCCGCTGTTGGCCCCCATCCGTATCCAAAGATGGTAAAAGAGTTTCAAAGAATCATCGGTGTTGAGACAAAAAGACAGTTCATGGAAAAGGAAGGCAAGCTTCCGGATGTTGTCATGGCATGTGTCGGAGGAGGATCGAACTCCATAGGCATGTTTGCTGAGTTCCTGGATGAAAAAGAGGTGGAATTAATCGGTGTGGAAGCTGCCGGATTGGGAATAACATCAGGAAAACATGCAGCAGCCATGGCACAGGGGCGTATTGGCATATTGCACGGTATGCGTTCGTACTTATTACAGGATAGTGATGGAAATATTGAGCTGGCGCATTCTATTTCTGCGGGTTTGGATTATCCGGGCGTAGGACCGGAACATGCTTATCTGAGAGACACAAAGAGAGTTAAGTATGTATCCATAACAGATGAGGAATCGATGGATGCGTTGTTAGAGTTATGTCGTTTTGAAGGAATCATCCCAGCGATTGAAAGTGCACATGCATTGGCCTATGCATTTAAGCTTACAAAGAAAATGAAGAAGAGTCAATCGATTGTTATATGTCTGTCTGGTCGCGGGGATAAAGATGCAAATACGATTGAATCTTATTTTAAAGGCGAAGGGTATAAGAACTGAGAGGGGAGAATTATCGTATGAATAGGATAGAAGAGAAATTGGCGCTATTGCTGGAACGACAGGAAAAAGCTTTTATCACGTATATGACAGCAGGACTTCCGGATATGGAAGGCTGTGGAAGACTCATTAAAGCGCAGGAAGAGGCTGGTACAGATATATTGGAATTGGGCATTCCGTTTTCAGATCCGGCGGCTGATGGGCCTGTTATTCAGGCGGCATCTTATCGATCGATCCAAAAAGGAACGAATCTAAAAAAAGTCTTTGATTTGGTTGAAAAAGTAAGAGGAGAAGGTTGTCAACTGCCAATCGTATTTATGATGTATTATAATACAATCAGCTACTATGGATTAGCAGCTTTTGTGACCAAATGTGCAACGGTGGGAATTGATGGATTAATTATACCAGACCTTCCCTATGAAGAACAGGGACCATTACAGAAATCAATGGAGAAGACAGAACACGCACCTATTTTAATTCAATTGGTGGCACCTGTATCCAGGCAAAGAATTCCTATGATTTTAAAGAACGCAAGGGGGTTTGTCTACTGCGTGTCCTCTATGGGCGTGACAGGACAGAACGGAACATTTCATAAGAATATTGTTGAATATCTGACAAAAGTAAAATCGGTTTCTTCGATTCCGGTTATGATGGGATTTGGTATTCGTTCAGCAGCCGATGTAGAGCCGATGAAGGATATTATCGATGGTGCAATTGTAGGTTCTCATTTTATTGATCTGATGGAAAAGAATAATTATAAGGAAGAGACAGTCAAAGAATATATCCGCACATTTAAAAAGGAGCTAAATCGGAAATAGCGAAGAATACGCAGTTACTTTTTGTTACGATTATGGTAGAATAAGAAATATCTTACAGCGCAAAAAAGAAGCCATAAAATATTAACAAAGAGAGGTATTTCGTATGGAATTTAAGCTGACATCCTTAGAAAAAAGATTGAAAGAAGATATTAAAAATTATCATATTAAAAATCTGTTTAATATGAAAGCCTTGCAAGAGTATTTGAAGTGTGCGGCAACAATGGGGGGACTAAGTTTACTGTTGACGGAACGACATGGAGAAAAAGCAATTGTAATTGGTGATTTTATTATGGATGCTCCGGACGTGGTCAAAGATCCGGGAAGAAAAGTAAAAGTATACGGAAGAACAATAGGGCATTTGTACACAATAAATAACAATGATAGACCCGACAAACAAGAAAATGCAGAAGAATTTCTGGATGCTTTGGTCAATCAGATGTCAGCACATGCCACGGCGGCCTATGAGCATTCGGTCATAGCTCTTTATGCGGATGAGTTAGAAGTTCTTTTAGAAAATGAAAAGTATCAGGTTAAGCATGGCGAAAAACGAGATATGTTAACAGGGGTCTTAGGGAAAACTTATTTTCTGAATCGGAGTAAGGTCATTGAACGGTCTGGTGTAATTCCGGTTGCTTTAATTTGTATTAATATTAATGATTGGAAATATGCAAATCAACATTTTGGTGAATGTGAAAGCGACAGACTTATACAGATCATAGCAGATATTTTAATGAAAGAGGCAAAGCCCGAATATGTAATAGGACGTGTAGACGGAGATGTTTTTGAGGTTTTAATTCCTATGGTTTTAGAGGACGAAGAAAAAGAGTACTGCAAACGGATACAAAAATGCTGTGATCAATATAAAGACGATAAATTGGCACCATCTATAGCATGCGGCTATGTAATAAAAACAAATGTGGAACAGAGCTTGGATGAGTTATATTCTGATGCCGAGTATAAAATGTTTGAAAACAAACTGGAGGTCAAAAGAGCTCCAGGTTATAAAGAAAGGTTAGAAAAAATCAATTAAATAGGAATCATCTAAAACAAGCCGGTATTGCAATTATGCTGACTTGTTTTCATTTCTATCCGTGAGTTTTTGGAATAAAAGTGCAATTTAAGCATATGTTAATCTGTAGGATATGGACGGGTCAGTTATAATTATAAAATAAATATAAAATCATGTATTTGTTAAGAAAATAAGAAAAGAAGAGAAATAGAGAGTAATAGTATAAAAAAATTAAAATAAATGAGTAAATAGAAGCTAAATCGTGTTGCAAGAGAAAGTCAAAAAAACTAATATATGTCTTAGAAATTAGCACTCGAGACAAAAGAGTGCTAACAATATAAAATATCATTTCAAACAATAAGGAGGTTCTTATAATGAAGTTAGTACCATTAGGAGACAGAGTTGTATTAAAACAATTGGTTGCTGAGGAAACGACTAAATCAGGGATTGTATTACCGGGACAGAATAAAGAGAAACCACAGCAGGCAGAAGTCGTTGCTGTAGGACCTGGCGGAGTCATTGAAGGAAAAGAAGTGAAAATGGAAGTAAATGTTGGAGATCAGGTCATTTATTCTAAATATGCAGGAACAGACGTGAAAATAGAAGAAGAGGAATACATTATTGTGAAACAAAGTGATATTTTAGCTATTCTTCAATAAAACCCGAAAATAAAATTAAAACTTTTTAGGAGGCAATTCATTATGGCAAAAGAAATTAAATACGGTGCAGAAGCTCGTGCAGCTTTAGAATCCGGAGTAAATCAGTTAGCGGATACAGTAAGAGTAACATTAGGACCAAAAGGAAGAAATGTAGTACTTGATAAATCATATGGCTCTCCATTGATTACAAATGACGGCGTTACTATTGCAAAAGAAATAGAGTTAAAAGATGCATTCGAAAATATGGGTGCACAATTAGTAAAGGAAGTTGCTACAAAAACAAACGATGTGGCAGGTGATGGCACTACAACAGCTACCGTACTTGCGCAAGCAATGGTCAATGCAGGAATGAAGAATTTGGCAGCAGGTGCAAATCCAATTATCTTAAGAAAAGGTATGAAAAAAGCAACAACCTGTGCAGTTGATTCAATCGCAAAAATGAGCTCAAAAATTAAAGGGAAAGAACATATTGCAAGAGTGGCATCTATCTCAGCTGGAGATGATGAAGTTGGTGTATTGGTTGCAGATGCTATGGAGAAAGTATCAAATGATGGTGTTATTACGATTGAAGAATCCAAAACAATGAAAACAGAGTTGGATTTGGTAGAAGGAATGCAATTCGACAGAGGATATATTTCAGCTTATATGGCAACAGATATGGATAAAATGGAAGCTGTTTTGGAAAATCCTTATATTCTAATTACAGATAAAAAGATTTCAAGTATTCAGGAAATTTTGCCAGTATTAGAACAAATTGTTCAATCAGGTGCTAAATTACTTATTATAGCGGAAGATGTGGAAGGTGAAGCATTAACCACATTAATCGTAAACAAACTTCGTGGAACTTTCAATGTGGTAGCCGTGAAGGCTCCAGGTTATGGCGATAGAAGAAAAGCGATGCTTGAAGATATTGCTATACTTACAGGCGGACAGGTAATTTCTTCTGATCTTGGTCTTGAATTAAAAGATACAGCAATGGAACAATTAGGACGCGCAAAATCGGTTAAGATTCAAAAAGAGAATACGGTTATTGTGGAAGGCGAAGGCGATAAAGATGCAATCAAAGCAAGAATCGCTCAGATTAAGAATCAGGTAGAAGAAACAACTTCTGAATTTGATAAAGAGAAATTGCAGGAGAGACTTGCAAAACTTGCAGGTGGTGTAGCAGTGATTCGTGTTGGAGCAGCAACAGAAACAGAAATGAAGGAAGCAAAACTTCGCTTGGAAGATGCGTTAGCAGCAACAAGAGCCGCTGTAGAAGAAGGCATTATAGCAGGTGGCGGTTCGGCATATGTGCATGCGGCCAAAGATGTTATGGATCTTGCAGAAACACTGGAAGGTGATGAAAAGACAGGTGCACAGCTTGTGTTAAAGGCGTTAGAAGCTCCATTATTCCACATCGCAGCAAATGCAGGATTGGAAGGATCTGTTATTATTAACAAAGTAAGAGAATCTAAGGTCGGTACTGGATTTGATGCTTTGAAAGAAGAGTATGTTGATATGGTAGAAGCAGGCATTCTGGATCCAGCTAAAGTTACAAGAAGTGCATTGCAAAATGCAACATCTGTAGCTGCAACATTACTCACGACGGAATCTGTAGTTGCAAATATTAAAGAAGATATCCCACCAATGCCAGCAGGAGCAGCCGGCGGAATGGGCGGAATGATGTAAATATGAGAAGAAATTCTAAGTAACTAGAGCTGTTACGAAAGATTTCTAAGTCTCACATAGTAAAAATCAAAAAGCAGAATGGACTGAAAACTCCGTTCTGCTTTTTTCTATTTATCCTTCAGTTTTTTTTCGTTATGCCGATATAACGAATAGAGAAAAAAGCGAGAAGGGGGAATACTATGCCAATTCATATAAACAAACAATATTCTGATCAAATAGAAGAAGTTCGATCCAGAGTATCCAGACAATCAGTGGAAACAAAAACAGTAAAAGATGATAATACTACATCTTTTCAAAAATCCATGCAGAATTTTAAAGAAAGAGCATTGGATCAGATTGAGAATGGAGAACCGACTTACCAAATTGGTGGTTCTGAAATGTCTATAAGAGAATGGAATAAACTGATGGATAAAGTAGATAGGACGATAGATTCTATTAAAAAGGAACAAAAAGAGCGCCAGGAAATAGAGAAAGAGGAACGAAAAGAAAAAGAATCCATGGAAGAAGCTAAGGCGAAAATAGAAGGATCGATGAAAATCAAAAGTTAAGACTAGGAGGCCTTACAATTGTTAATTACAGCTGTAAGGCTTTGCACATTTACGTACGTTAAGAATGCAGTTTTTAGCATTCTAATACTTTTCTTGTCAAACGAGGGAAAATCTTTGACTTCCGAAACAAATAATAATATAATGAATACTGATATTTTTAAAAAAATTATACCAATGGGAGTCATTATGAAATTTGAGTTTGCACATAATAATTTTAATGTTATGAATCTGGAGAAATCACTTGCTTTTTATAAGGAGGCACTAGGTCTTGTAGAAGACCGCAGAATGGAAAAGGCGGATGGCAGTTTTACGATAGTTTACCTGGGAGATGGAACAACGAAGCACTTATTGGAACTTACCTGGCTTCGAGATTGGGAAAAGGAAAGTTATGATCTTGGAGATAATGAATTCCATCTTGCACTAAAAGTAGATGATATGGAAAAAGCGCATGCACTTCATGAGAAAATGGGCTGCATTTGTTTTGAAAATAAAGCTATGGGAATTTATTTTATTACAGATCCAGATGGATATTGGATTGAGATTGTTCCCATGAAATAGTACAAATATATAAATAATGATCGGAGAAATAATTATGAAGAAATTAGAAGAGTATGTTAGAAGTATACCGGATTTTCCGGAAAAAGGAATTGTTTTCAGAGATGTTACCAGTGTTCTGCAGGATGCAGAAGGATTGCATCTTGCGGTTGATACTATGCAGGAACTGGTAAAAGATATTGAGTTTGATGTCGTGGTAGGACCAGAATCGAGAGGTTTTATTTTTGGTACCCCAATTGCATATAATACAAGAAAACCTTTTGTATTGATCCGTAAGAAAGGAAAACTTCCTTGTCAGACAGTGGAGAAAGAATATGATTTGGAGTATGGTACTGCAACCATAGAAATGCATAAAGATTCTATTAAGCCGGGACAAAAAATACTAATTGTCGATGATTTAATTGCAACAGGCGGAACAACAGAAGCAATGATTCAATTGATTGAATCTTTGGGAGGAGAAGTTGTGGGCATTGTTGTTTTAATGGAGTTAGCGGGATTGAAGGGTAGAGAAAAACTTTCAAAATATCGTTTGGAATCTGCCATCTGCTATCCGGGTAAATAAATCTTTCTGTAAGTGTTGTATGGTTAGACTATAATAAGTTAAACGGTGATTCTTATGACAGATGAAATAAAGACAAATTCACATGAAAATGGTAGAAGTGTTATAATTGATGATGGAAGAATAGAGGCCATGAAAGAATTTTTAAGTCCTGAGGAATTATATCAGGATTTAATTAAACGTGTCCAAAAATATCATCCATCAGATGATATTTCATTAATTGAAAAAGCTTATTATGTGGCATATCATGCGCATAAGGACCAAGTCAGAAAGTCAGGAGAACCTTATATTATACATCCCCTATGTGTCGCAATTATACTAGCGGATCTGGAACTTGACAAGGAGACTATAGTAGCAGGACTTCTTCACGATGTCGTAGAGGATACTATTTTAACAGATGATGAAATAAAGGAAAATTTCAGTCCAGATGTGGCTTTGCTCGTAGATGGTGTTACCAAATTGCAGCAATTGCAGTATACAGGAGACAAATCTGGTGATAAATTGGAAATCCAGGCAGAAAACCTTAGAAAAATGTTTCTGGCCATGGCAAAGGATATCCGGGTGATAATGATTAAACTTGCTGACCGGTTGCATAATATGAGGACGCTAAAGCATATGCCTCCTGATAAACAGCAAAGAATCGCAAGAGAGACATTGGATATTTATTCTCCAATTGCGCAGCGTCTGGGTATCTCTAAGATAAAGGTGGAGTTGGATGATTTATCCCTTAAATATCTGGAGCCTGAAGTTTATTATGATTTGGCAGATAAAATCAATGTACGCAAAGGTGTTCGGGAAAGATATGTTCAAACGATCGTGGATGAAGTTCGGGAACATATAACAAATGCGGGCATCAAAGCGCAGATAGACGGACGCGTCAAGCATTTTTTTAGTATTTATAAAAAAATGAAGAATCAGGATAAGACGATTGATCAGATTTATGATTTATTTGCGGTACGTATCATTGTGGACTCTGTAAAAGATTGTTATGCGGCTCTCGGAGTGATTCATGAATTGTATAAGCCTATACCAGGAAGATTTAAGGATTATATTGCTATGCCAAAGGCGAATATGTATCAGTCTCTCCATACAACATTAATCGGTTCTACGGGACAGCCTTTTGAGATTCAGATTCGTACTTTTGATATGCATAAAACTGCCGAGTATGGTATTGCAGCTCACTGGAAATATAAAGAAGCTTCTGATGGTAAAAAAGTAGAGGCACAGGAAGAAGAAAAACTAGTCTGGTTAAGGCAAATTTTGGAATGGCAGAAAGACATGTCAGATAACAAAGAATTTATGAATTTGCTTAAAAGTGATTTGGATCTGTTCTCTGATAATGTATATTGCTTCACACCGACCGGAGATGTTAAAAATCTTCCGGCAGGTTCTACTCCCATTGATTTTGCATATAGTATTCATAGCGCGGTCGGCAATAAAATGATTGGTTCCAGAGTAAATGGAAAACTGGTCACGATTGATTATGAGATAAAAAATGGAGATCGGATCGAAGTTATTACCTCTCAGAACTCAAAAGGTCCTAGTCGTGATTGGCTGAATATTGTTAAGAGTACTCAGGCAAAGAGTAAAATTAACCAGTGGTTTAAAAATGAGTTAAAGGATGACAATATCGTTAAAGGAAAGGAACTAATCCTTGCCTATTGTAAATCAAAAGCGATCAGTACCAGCGATATCATGAAGCCTGTTTATATGGATAATGTAATGAAGAAGTATGGATTTCGTGATTGGGATGCAGTACTCGCTGCTGTTGGTCATGGTGGCCTGAAAGAAGGCCAGATCATTAATAAAATGCAGGAGATGTATGACCGCGATCATAAAAAAATGATTACAGATTCACAGATACTGGAAGAGGTTGTGGAAAACGCGCAAGCAAGAGCAATGCAATCGCGTAGATCGAAAAGTGGAATAGTGGTAAAAGGAATTCATGATATTGCGGTACGATTTTCAAAATGCTGTAGCCCTGTCCCTGGTGATGAGATCGTTGGGTTCGTGACTCGGGGTCGAGGTGTTTCCATTCATAGGACGGATTGCATTAATGTCATTAATTTGCCTGAAATGGACAGAGCTCGTCTGATAGACGCAGAATGGCAAGCGGTAGATAATACAGTGAGTGGGGAAAAATATCTTGCTGAGATTAAAGTATTTGCAAATAATAGAAATGGTCTGCTTGCGGATATATCTCGTGTGCTTGCTGAAAAGAATATTGATATACTGGCAATGAATACAAGAACGAATAAACAAGGTGTTGCCACAATGGCAATTTCCTTTGAAATTGGATGCCGTGAAGAATTGAACAGAGTCATTGAGAGAATTCAGGGGATTGATAGCATTATTGATATAGAAAGAACAACAGGCTAAAAAACGAGTCGGAAGGCGGGGTATGTAGTGGCAGAATTAAAAGTAGGAAGAATGGTAATTGGTAGTGTACAAACAAATTGCTATTTTATTTATCGGGAGGGTACCTCAGAAGTTATCTGTATTGATCCAGCAGATCATGGAGTGCAGATTGCTACCAAACTAGAAGAAAAAGGTCTTAAAATTGCAGCTATATTTTTGACTCATGGGCACTTTGATCATATATGGGGAACGAAAGAAATGAGAGAGCACACAGGTGCAGATATCTATGCATATATCGGTGAAAAAGAGGTATTGGAAAGTGCTTCCTTAAATATATCAGAACAGGTGGGACGGCCATATACGGTCAATGCAGACCATTATCTTAAAGATGGAGAAATACTTACAATTCAGGATATGACCTGTAAGATCCTTGCTACTCCAGGACATACACAAGGGAGTTGTTGTTACTATTTTGAATTAGATAAAGTATTACTAAGTGGGGATACGTTATTTCAGGAATCTGTAGGGCGAACGGATCTTGCAACTGGTAGTGGAGCAGCATTAGTGCATTCGATCAAAGAGAAATTGTTTACATTACCAGAAGATGTAAAGGTATATCCAGGGCATGGTGAGCAGACTACCATAGGTCATGAGCTGCATTATAATCCGTATTGCCAATAGGTATCATATAAGGAAAAGTTAGGAGATAAGCAATGCTTATAATAAAAATCAGTAAGCCTCAATATGAATATGATATCCATTCATTGGTAAAAGCATTTTACCCGGAAGAAGAAATAAAGGTGGTTCTTTTAAAAGAATCATCTTCCTTTACGTCTGCGGATATATTCATGGAAATAGCCATTGAGGATAAGCAGATTTCAGTATCTTTACAAGAAAAAGCACATGTTTATACGATCCTTTTGGAACAACCAGAAGATAGGACAGTAGTAAAGAATCAACTGAAACAGTTATTGTACCAAGTGTTATCAGAGTTTACTGGCAAGCAGCTTCCTTGGGGGACATTAACGGGTATACGACCAACAAAAATTCCAATGGCATTACTGGAAGACGGTAAAATGGATAGTGAAATTCTTAAGTATATGAAAGATACGTATTTTATAAGTGACAATAAGGGGTTATTAAGTCTGGGCATTGCGAAGCGAGAACAAGAATTATTATCTAAAATTCATTACAAAGATGGGTATAGCCTTTATATTGGGATACCATTCTGCCCGACCACCTGCTTATATTGTTCTTTTACCTCTTATCCTATATGCGCATGGAAAGCGCGTGTGGATGAATATCTGGATGCACTTGAAAAAGAGATCGAATTCGTAGCCAAAGCTTATAAAAGCAAAATATTAGATAGTATCTATATTGGAGGCGGCACTCCAACTACGCTGGAGGCGGAACAGCTGGAACGGTTGCTAGGTGTCATTCATCGTAGTTTTGATTGTAAAGAAGTCAAGGAATATACGGTGGAAGCAGGACGTGCTGATAGTATTTCAAGAGATAAGTTGAAGGTTCTCAAAGCAAATGGTGTTACCAGAATATCTGTGAATCCTCAGACGATGAAAGAGGATACGTTAAAAATGATTGGCAGGCAACACTCCGTTTCACAAGTGATAGAAGCCTTTCATATAGCTAGAGAAGAAGGCTTTACGAACATAAATATGGACCTTATACTGGGATTGCCCGGAGAAGATGAAAATGATATTGCGAATACAATCATGGCCGTAAAAGAATTAAGTCCAGACAGCCTTACAGTACATTCGCTTGCTATAAAAAGAGGTTCTAAATTATATGAGTGGATTCAGAAGAATGGAATTTTAGCACTTAAAAATACAGATAGTACGATGGAAATTGCGGCAAAAGGCGCAAATGAGATGGGAATGCAGCCATACTATTTGTATAGGCAAAAAAATATGGCGGGTAATTTCGAAAATGTCGGGTATGCGAGACCAGAGAAATTTGGGATCTATAATATTTTGATCATGGAAGAAAAGCAGTCCATAGTTGCACTGGGGGCAGGCAGTATTTCAAAAGTAGTATTTAAAGACGGAAGAATAGAGAGAACAGATAATGTAAAAGATGTAGGACTATATATTGAAAGAATTGATGAAATGATAGAACGTAAGAGAAAATTATTTGCATTACAATAATTATAGTTGAGAAAATAATTGAAAAAGTGTAATATTGTACAGATAGAAAATGAAAAAGAACTTTTTAGGATAAAGGAGACCCATCATGGCTTTGAGTAAGAAACCTGTTACAGGAATGAAAGATATTTTGCCTACAGAGATGCAAATCAGAGATTATGTAATCAGTGTAATAAAGGAAACATATGCACAATTTGGATTTACTTCTATTGAGACACCATGTGTGGAACATATTTCTAACCTAAGCAGTAAACAAGGCGGAGATAATGAAAAACTCATTTTTAAAATTTTAAAAAGAGGTGAAAAACTCAATTTGAACCACGCTGAGACAGAGGCAGATCTAGTAGATGGTGGACTTCGCTATGATCTGACGGTACCGCTTGTCCGCTATTATGCAAATAATGCAGGACAATTGCCAAATCCATTTAAAGCGCTTCAGATTGGGCCAGTATGGCGTGCAGACAGACCACAAAGAGGGAGGTATCGTCAATTTTATCAGTGCGACATTGACATTCTAGGCGAACCAACTAATTTAGCAGAAATTGAATTGATTCTGGCGACTACAACTACACTTGGGAAATTGGGTTTCAAAGGTTTTGAGATTCGTATTAATGAAAGAAGAATTTTGAAAGCAATGGCAGCCTATAGCGGGTTTTCGGAGGAAAGCTATGACTCAGTCTTCATTACATTAGATAAGATGGACAAGATTGGGCTGGAGGGTGTTGCAAATGAACTTTTGGAAAATGGTTTTCCGAAAGAGAATATTGATAAATACCTTGCACTCTTCCAGGGGATAAAGGATTCCGAGGATGGTATATCGTATTTGGCAACAACGCTGGAGGGTGTATTAGAAAAAGAAGTGGAAGAAGACTTGCAGGAGATTATTACAAGTATAAAAGCGACAAAGTCAACTGATTTTGAGATCGTATTTGATCCAACACTTGTAAGAGGGATGTCTTATTATACAGGTACGATATTTGAAATCGCCATACCAGAGTTTGGAGGAAGCTGTGGTGGTGGAGGGCGATATGATAAAATGATAGGAAAATTTACAGGCAATGAAATACCAGCTTGCGGATTTTCGATTGGATTTGAAAGAATCGTACTTCTTTTACTGGAAAATGGATTTAAAGTTCCAACGCAAAGAAAAAAAATAGCTTTCTTAGTAGAAAAGGGACTTAGTACGGAAGTCCTATGCCAAGTAATTACACAGGCACAGGAGCTAAGAAAACAGGGAACGCAAATTCTGATCGCTAGGATGAATAAGAATAAGAAATTTCAGAAAGAACAACTGAATATAGATGGATATGAGGAATTCAGAGAATTCTTTAAGAATTAGGAGTGTTACAGATAGAAAATTTAGGAGGTATAGGATGGCCGAGTCAATGCAAGGACTTAAAAGAACACACAGATGTACGGAACTGTCAATCAGTAATATTGGAGAGACGGTAACCGTAATGGGATGGGTACAGAAACAGAGAAATAAGGGTGGAATCATATTTGTTGATTTAAGAGATAGAAGTGGTCTGTTACAGATTATTTTTGAAGGCAGCGATATTGATACGGAAGGATTTTTAAAGGCTGAAAAGTTAAGGAGTGAATTTGTAATTGCAGTTGTGGGAAAAGTAGAGAAAAGGTCAGGCGCTGCAAATGATAATCTTACAACTGGAACGATAGAAATTCGTGCCAACAGCCTGCGTGTTCTATCGGAAGCAGAAACGCCTCCATTCCAGATTGAGGAAAACTCAAAAACGAAGGAAGAGCTTCGTCTAAAATATCGTTGTTTGGATCTTAGGCGGCCAGATCTTCAAAGAAATATGATCATGAGAAGTAAAGTAACCCAAATCATTCGCTCTTTTATGACAGAAGAAGGTTTTCTTGAAATTGAGACACCAATATTACAAAAAAGTACGCCAGAAGGGGCAAGGGATTATTTGGTTCCAAGTCGTATTCATACAGGTGAATTTTATGCATTACCACAATCACCACAGCTTTTCAAACAATTATTGATGTGTTCTGGGTATGATAGATATTTTCAAATAGCAAAGTGCTTCCGGGATGAGGATTTACGGGCAGACAGGCAGCCAGAATTTACACAAGTTGATATGGAGCTGTCTTTTGTTGATGTAGATGATGTGATTGCAGTCAACGAAAAATTAATTAAGAAAATATTTAAGGAGACATTACAAGTAGATGTTAAATTACCGATTCAGAGAATGAAATGGATTGATGCGATGAACCGATATGGTTCTGATAAACCGGATACTCGATTTGGTATGGAATTGACAGATGTTTCAGATCTTGTGAAAGATTGTGAATTTGCTGTATTTACAAACGCTATAGAAATAGGGGGTTCTGTCAAAGGTATTAATGCAGAAGGACAAGGAGAAATGCCACGAAAGAAAATAGATGCCTTGGTAGAATTTGCGAGGGGATATGGAGCGAAGGGACTTGCTTACATCGCAATACAGGCAGATGGAACTAAAAAATGCTCTTTTTCTAAATTTATGAGCGAAGAGCAGTTGGATATCCTCGTTTCAGCAATGAATGGTAAAGCAGGAGATTTATTGCTTTTTGCTGCAGATAAGACAAAATTGGTATGGGATGTTCTTGGTGCATTACGTGTTGAAATAGCTAAGAAACTTGGTCTTTTAGATAAGAATCAGTATAATTTCTTATGGGTAACGGAATTTCCACTTCTAGAGTGGAGTGAAGAACAAAACAGATTTATGGCTATGCACCATCCTTTTACCATGCCAATGGAGGAAGACTGGCAATATATTGATTCTGATCCAGGGAAGATTCGGGCAAAAGCATATGATATTGTACTAAATGGTACAGAGCTTGGTGGAGGCAGTGTCAGAATCCACCAAAATGACATACAGACTAAAATGTTGCAGGTCTTGAAGGTTGAAAATGCAGAAGAAAAATTTGGATTCTTATTAACAGCCTTTCAATATGGAGTACCACCACATGCTGGTTTAGCATATGGTCTAGACAGACTCGTGATGCTTATGGTTGGAGCAGATAGTATTCGTGATGTAATTGCATTTCCAAAGGTCAAGGATGCCTCTTGTCTTATGTCAGAAGCACCAAATGTGGTGGACGAAATACAGCTGGAAGAATTGCATTTAAAAATAGTTCCGGATGAAAATAAAGGGTAATAATAAGACAGCCGCTATGCAGAAGAATTCATGCAGAGCGGCTGTCAATTACAACCACCAAAACCATTAAAAGATATCATATCAGGAGATTCAAGTATGGTGAAAGTATATGTGGCATCCATTGATAGCCTACTAGTGGATGATTATTTTAAGTTGAAAGAAAAATCAGTTTCTCAAGAACGCAAGAAAAAGATGGAAGCATGCAGAATGAAAAAGGATAAAGCGAGAAGTCTTGCGGCAGGCTTATTGCTTCAATACGCATGGAATTCTGATAGAAAAACAACGGAGAAGGTAGAAATTTCATTTGGTGATAATGGCAAGCCTGTTTGTAGTAACGACGAATCATTTCACTTTAATCTATCCCATTCGGGTGAATTCGTGGCATGTGCAGTCTCTGAAGAAATCGTGGGAATTGATATTCAGAAGGAAAAAACAGCAGAGCTGGCGATTGCAAAACGTTTTTTTATGCCTGAAGAATATGAGACTATTTTGAGGGCATCAAAAGAGGAACAAGCAAGAATTTTTTGCAAATTGTGGACTGCGAAAGAAAGTTATATGAAATATACGGGAGAAGGTATGAGTAAGAGGATGAACTCCTTTCTGGTCAATATGAAAGATGCATTTATATATGATGAAATAGATAGGATAGTAATCCCGGTCAGATGGTATACAAATATAGCGGACTATCAAATAGCGGTATGCAGTCTGGACAGAGAATTGGTGGAAGAACCTATTCGAGTTGTTCTTTAGGAAGAAATAGAAGCCGATTGTTACATGGATATGTCGGATTATTACAGGAAGAGTAAAATAGCTGTTTTATCATATATAATACTAAAGTACCATTTAAATAGCAATTGCATGATGATTTTCTTGGGATTGGTCCTGTTTTGTTCTGCGAATACATATCTGATTTTTTATTTCATTTCTATTATCATGTCTATAAACGCTTATTTTTTTCAGATCATTATATTACAGACAATCCTAAGAAAAGAAATCTTTGCAAATAACCTTGATTTTAGGAATTTGATGATACTTGCACTTACTGTAAGATTAGGCATAAGAAGGGATAATATATGTTAAAAGTTGCAGTATGTGATGATTCCGAGATTGCAATAAGAGAATTAGAATGTCACTTCAAATCATTACATAGTGTCTCACTTGATTATGAAATATTTACTGGGGCAAAGGATTTGTTAAACTATCTTAATTTAAATATTGGAAGTTTTGATGTTTATCTATTGGATATTGAAATGCCGCATATGAATGGTATTATGCTAGCAAAGCAGATTAGAAATTTTGATATCTCAGCTCTGATTATTTTTCAAACGGTGCATGCTTCCTATGTATATGATGTATTTGATCTTATAACTTTTCACTATCTTCAAAAACCAGTCTCATTTGAAAAATTGGAAGAAGTATTAAAGAGAGCAGAAATCTATATAAATAAAAAAAAATGTCGGTTTCATTTTACTTTTGCAAAAGAGTATTTTACAATTTCCTGTAAAGATATCCTCTATTTTGAACAGAATCTTAGAAAAGTTATGATTTATACAAAAGAAGGGATATATGTCAGTTATATGACAGCAAAGGAAGTGATGAGACAATTGGACCCTACCATGTTTGTAGAATTAGGAGCCTCTTATATTGTAAATTTAGAATATGTCAAGGTATTATCAAGAAATGTAGCCATTTTATGCAACGAAAAAAATTTACCTATTAGTAGAAGGAATAGAAAAAAGGTAAGAGAAAAGCAATTACAGTATGAACGGAATAAAATGTAGTTATTTTAGTAAGAGAAAGATTGTAAATTATGTGGCAATTTCTAAACAGTATTCATATGATAAAGTAAAATGGTATTGGATAAAAAGTTATGAAAATAGTATTGGATGCAGGACATGGGGGCAGTAATCCAGGTGCCACTTATGAAGGCAGGCAGGAAAAAGACGATACATTGGCTCTGACATTGGCACTGGGACAGATATTAACGAACAGTGGGTTTGACGTAGTGTATACTAGAACGGACGATATTTTTGAATCTCCTTTTCAAAAAGCGCAGGAAGCAAATCAGTCAGGCGCTGATTTATTCGTATCTATCCATAGAAATTCTAGCATAAATCCGGAAATGTATATGGGTGTAGAGACATTGGTGTACGAGGATTCCGGAATTGCGGGGGTATTGGCAAGAAATATAAACAGAGAATTGGAACAAGTGGGATTTACGAATATAGGGGTCACAGAGAGACCTAACCTAATAGTGCTAAATAGTACAAATATGCCGTCAGTTTTGCTGGAGGTTGGTTTTATAAATTCTGCGTTTGATAATAATTTATTTGATAGTAGGTTCGATGATATTGCCATGGCAATTGCGGATGGTATTGCAGGCACTGTTTATGGCTACTAATGGACAGACTCAGTCACATTGGATTGAGTCAAAGGATCCATGGAAGAATCAGTCGATTCTGTATCTTCGGAGCTATCTGGAAGTAAAACACGTACCCACTCAATACGATTTTGATTCACGTTTTCCACAATAAGTGTGATATGGTTCATTGTGGTCACCTGTTCGCTGCCTTCTGGCAGTTTATCTAATAATTCAATTATAAGACCACCAATAGAATCAAAATCATCCGAATTAAAGTTGGTATCTAAAACATCATTGATATCATCTAATTTCATACCGCCAGCAATCAAATATTCATTCTCGCTTATTTTTTTTATGGATTCTTGCTCATCTGCATCGTATTCATCCCGTATTTCGCCAACGATTTCTTCTAGCAGATCTTCAAGTGTAATGAGTCCTACTGCAGAGCCATACTCATTTAATACAAATGCAGCGCTGGAATTTGTAGCACGCATTTCTACTAATAGATCTGCGGTCTTTTTGTATTCATAGGTATAATATGCTTCGCGAAGAATATTTTTAATATGAAAATTCTCATAATCGGTAACCAGCAAAAGGTCTTTTACATTGATTAAGCCAATTAAATTAGCGGTATCACATTCATAAACAGGTATCCGTGTATACATAGATTCTTGAAAAATTTCTAATAATTCTTTATAAGAAGCATCCACATCAATACAAGTCATATCAATTCTTGGTATCATAATGTCTTTTGCCAAAGAATCGCCAAATTCAAAAACATTATAGATCATTTCACGTTCTTCGGACTCAATAATACCTCCTTCGTGGCTTACATCTACAATTGTTTTTAATTCACTTTCTGTTATGGAACTTTCCCTTGATGTAATATCAATGTGTAACAAGCCATAGAGAATATATGATAACGTATCAATAATTTTTATGACAGGTGTCAAAATCTGCATCATAAAGTATATAATACCGCTATAAAATAGTGCTAATTTATCAGAATTAAGGGAGGCCCAGGTCTTTGGAACGATCTCACCAAAAATAAGAATTAAAATGGTAAGAATGCCAGTGACAAAACCAACAGCAAAACTACCCCATAACTGTATCGCTAGTGTTGTGGCAAGGGAAGAGGCACTGATATTCACTATATTATTTCCAATCAGCACGGTACTTAGCATCTTGCTATATTGTTCTATAATTTTTTGCAAACGGAGTGCCTGTTTGTTATTCTCTTCTGCAAGGGTACGTATACGCATTCTGTTAACAGTGGTTAAAGCTGTTTCAGCAGATGAAAAAAAACCTGAAAGAATCAGTAATATTAATAAAATTATGATTTGTATAATAATATGCATGTCCAAAATATAAAAGCTCCTTTTTGTATATAAATGGAATATACAATATTTCAAAACAAGTTGTCAAGTTATCGTCATTTACCAGGAACCTACAGAATATACATGAACAAAGGAGGAAAGACGATGCAAAAAACAATTCAATCGAACGGAAAGATAATATTTATACTGAAATGTCTGTTATGTGCTTACATAATAACGGGTGGATTGCTTCTATTATTAGCGGTTCTATTATATCGATTTCAATTAAAAGAAAGTATAGTAGCGGTCGGAATCACAACGATTTATATAGTTGCTTCCTTTCTATCAGGATTCATCACAGGGAAAAAAGTAGAAAAGCAGAAATTTTTGTGGGGCCTGTTGATGGGTAGTTGCTATTTTTTTGTGCTTATTATTATTTCATTATTAGTTAACCATACCATTCGGGATGTAACCATGCATTTTTGGTCGACCTTATTTATTTGTTCAGGAAGTGGTATGCTTGGCGGAATGTTTAGTTAAGGAATTGCGAAAAAAAACTTTTAATAGAAAAGGAACTGTGATATAATACTCCGTGTTATGAAACATAAGGAGGCTGTGTTATGAAACATATCAAGACATTAAGCACAAGGGATTTGAAGCAATCCATGAAAAAAGGCGGATGTGGTGAATGCCAGACATCATGTCAATCAGCTTGTAAAACATCTTGTACCGTTGGCAATCAAAGTTGCGAAAAAGTAAAATAAGGAATGATGTTTTTGTAAGCAGCGATTTGTTTCGCTGCTTATCTTATGATAAAGAAAAATATGAAATAACGGAAGGATAGAAACAAGTGGTTCATCAGTATAAAAATAACGGTTATAATATAGTATTGGATATAAATAGTGGTTCGGTGCACACGGTAGACGATATCGTTTATGATTTATTACCCAAGGTAGAGACATTTATAAAAAAGAATGAACGAGATAAATCAGCGATTGCGAAGTCATTACAAAAAGACAGTACGTATCAGTTTGCGGATATAGAAGAGGCAATCTCAGAAATTTTAGAATTAGAAGAAGCGGGAATGCTCTTTACGGACGATATTTATGAGAGCTATATCGATACTTTTAAAGAACGTACTACGGTAGTGAAAGCATTATGCTTACATATTGCACATGATTGCAACCTTGCCTGCAAGTATTGTTTTGCAGAAGAAGGGGAATATCATGGCAGACGAGCTATCATGAGCTTTGATGTTGGTAAAAAGGCGCTTGATTTTCTGATCGAAAACTCAGGTAATCGGATAAATCTGGAGGTCGATTTTTTTGGCGGCGAACCACTGATGAACTGGGAAGTGGTAAAAGAACTGGTGCGTTATGGCAGGAGTCTTGAGAAACCACACAATAAAAAATTTCGATTTACATTGACTACGAATGGCGTACTCTTAAATGATGAAATACTGGAATTTGTAAATAAAGAAATGGCAAATGTGGTCTTAAGTATTGATGGCAGAAAAGAAGTTCATGATTTTATGAGGCCGCACAGAGGGGGTCAGGGAAGCTACGACGAAATAGTATCAAAATTTAAAAAGGTCGCTAAGAGCAGGAACCAGATGAATTATTATGTAAGAGGTACTTTTACAAGGCATAATCTTGATTTTGGGGAAGATGTAAAACACCTTGCGGATCTTGGATTCCAGCAGATTTCAGTAGAACCTGTCGTTGCAGATGAAAAAGAAGAATATGCACTACAGGAAAGCGATTTAGCAATCATGAAAGAAGAGTATGACAAATTAGCAATAGAGTTATTGAAGCGACAGAAAGAGGGAAATGGCGTTAATTTCTTCCATTATATGATTGATTTAGAGGGTGGCCCGTGCGTGGCAAAAAGACTATCGGGTTGTGGTTCTGGAACAGAGTACCTGGCAGTGACTCCCTGGGGCGATTTTTATCCTTGTCATCAATTTGTTGGACAAGAAGAATTTTTAATGGGGAATGTAAACGAAGGTATCCTGAATACGAAGATAAGGGATCATTTTAAATCTTGCAATGTATATGCCAAAGAAAAATGCAAAGATTGTTTTGCTAAATTTTACTGCAGTGGTGGATGTGCAGCCAACTCTTATAATTTTACTGGTAATATAAATGGGGCATATGAGCTGGGCTGTGAATTGCAAAGAAAGCGTATAGAATGCGCAATTATGATAAAAGCGGCGTTAGCCAGTGAAGAAAAGGAGAATTAGCAATGAAAAAGAGTAAAGGAATCATAACACTATTGGTTGTGATACTGATGCTGACAGGTCTTGCCTATACTGCGGTGATTGGAATAGGTACGGAGCAGGCAGGTGCAGCTTCAGGAATCAAGCAAGGTCTTGACCTGGCTGGCGGTGTGAGTATTACCTATCAGGTCGCGGGAGATCGCGATCCATCCAAAGAAGATATGGCAGATACCATATATAAGCTACAAAAGCGTGTGGAAGGATACAGTACGGAGTCACAGGTATATCAGGAAGGTAGTGACAGGATTAATATTGAGATTCCAGGGGTGTCTGATGCGAATGCGATATTAGAAGATCTTGGAAAGCCTGGTTCTCTTTATTTTATTAGCCAGACAGACAGTTCTGGAAATAAAAATTATGAAATTGATCCAACGACTTATTCCTATAAATTGAATAAGACAATGGAAGATTTAATTGCAGATGGTTCTGTTGTAATTACGGGGACTGAAGTAAAAGCTGCACAGGCAGGTCAAAGAACGAATGACATGGGAAACAAAGACTATGCCGTCGATCTTGAATTTACGACAGAGGGTAGTGCAAAGTTTGCAAAGGCAACGGAGAAAGCATATGCTGCAGGGGAAACAATAGCAATCTATTATGACGGACAATTTGTAAGTGTGCCAACCGTAAGTGCTGTTATTTCTAATGGACAAGCCAATATTACAAATATGTCCTCTTACGAGGAAGCTGAGAAGCTAGCTTCTACCATTCGTATTGGTGGGCTGAAGCTGGAATTAGAGGAATTAAGATCGAATGTAGTCGGAGCGCAGCTTGGTGAAGCGGCAATTTCAACAAGTGTTAAGGCTGGTATCATAGGTTTTGCAATTGTTGCAGCTTTTATGATTGGTGTTTACCTGATTCCAGGTCTTGCCTCTGCACTTGCTCTGAGTATTTATGTAGCATTGACTATTATTTGCCTGAATGCGTTTGATATTACATTGACACTACCGGGTATAGCAGGTATTATTCTTTCAATTGGTATGGCAGTAGATGCCAATGTTATTATATTTGCCAGGATACGTGAAGAACTTGGGAAAGGCAAAACAGTAACCTCATCCATTAAGATTGGTTTTCAAAAAGCATTGTCAGCAATCATAGATGGTAATGTTACAACTCTGATTGCTGCATTAGTGCTTGGCCTAAAAGGATCTGGCAGCGTAAAAGGATTTGCACAGACACTAGCACTTGGTATTATATTGTCTATGTTTACGGCACTTTTAATTACAAAATTGATATTAAATTCTCTGTATACGATTGGATTTAAAGATGTTAAGTTCTATGGAAAGGCGAAAGAATTAAAGATTATCAATTTTGTATCTAAGAAAAATATATTTTTTGCGTCTTCCTTAGCAGTAATTATTATTGGCTTTTTATTTATGGGTGTAAATAAAGCAAATGGCGGTGAGGTATTAAATTATAGCCTGGAATTCAAGGGTGGTACTTCAACAAATATTACCTTTAATGAGGATCTATCTATTACTGAAATAGAACAAAAAGTAGTTCCTGTAGTGAATCATATTACAGGAGATAAGAGTATTCAAACACAGAAGGTAACAGGAACAAATGAAGTTATAATAAAGACAAGAACCTTGTCTGTAGGTGAGAGGGAATCTTTAAATAAAGCAATAAAAGCAGAATTTGATGTGGATGAGGCAAAAATTACTGCGGAAACGATTAGTTCTACGGTAAGTTCTGAAATGAAAACGGATGCTGTTATAGCAGTGACAATTGCGACCATTTGTATGCTTGTATATATTTGGTTTCGATTTAAGGATTTACGCTTTGCGGCAAGTGCCGTTATTGCTCTGATTCATGATGTATTAGTGGTATTAGCATTCTATGCTGTTGCAAAAATATCAGTGGGAAGTACGTTTATTGCCTGCATGCTAACAATTGTTGGCTATTCCATTAATGCTACCATTGTAATTTTTGACAGAATCCGTGAAAATATGACTTATATAAAGAAAAATGAAGAATTATCCAATTTAGTTAATGCAAGTATTACGCAGACTCTATCAAGAAGTATTTTTACTTCTCTAACAACATTTATTATGGTTGCTGTACTTTATGTTCTTGGTGTTACATCCATTCGTGAATTTGCACTTCCGCTGATGGTCGGAATTGTATGCGGAACGTATTCATCGGTATGTATTACGGGTGGATTATGGTACACATTTAAAACAAAGATTAAAAATCAGAAGAAGATAAAATAAAATATTGCATGGGGCTGCCGAATTTAAGGGAGCCCCTTTTTCATATGCTTAAGTTTATCACTGAAGTGATCAAAACAATAGCAGCAAAATATGGTATGATAGAGTCAGTCACAAAGTGTTTTTGAAATAAACGAGGGAAGAAAAGGTGAAATTTACGATGGCTAACTGGTTTGTATCAGCTAAAAAGGCGGATTTTAATAAAATTGCAGATGATTTTGGCATCAGCCCGATGCTGGCAAGAATCATACGTAACAGGAATATCATAGAAAAGGAAGAAATAGAAAAATTTCTATACGGAACATTGGAAGATTTACATAGACCTGATTTATTAAAAGACATAGAGATTGGAACAGAAATTATAAGAACTAAGATAAAAGAACATAAAAAAATCCGCGTGATAGGAGATTATGATATTGATGGAGTTTGTGCTACCTATATTTTAAAAAAGGGTCTGGTACAATGCCGTGCATTGGTAGATGCCGTAATACCGCATCGTATTCATGATGGATATGGTTTGAACGAGCAGTTAATTAAACAAGCATACCAGGATGGAATCGATACCATTATTACCTGTGATAATGGTATCGCAGCATATGAACAGATTGCATATGCCAATTCATTAGGCATGACCGTAGTGATAACAGATCATCATGAGATACCTTATGAAGAAATGGAAGATGGCAGTAAGAGATATAAACTGCCATTGGCAGCAGCAATCATTAATCCGAAGCAGAAGATGTGCAGTTATCCTTACAAATCGATATGTGGCGCAGTTGTAGCATATAAATTCGTGCAGTTTCTTCTTGATAGCATGAAGTTACAAACCAACGTTTTAGCGGAATTATTAGAATTTGCATCAATTGCTACAATAGGTGATGTAATGCCTATTTTAAATGAAAATAGAATCATAGTTAAGTATGGACTGGCATCTATGGTACATACAAAAAATAAAGGATTAAAAGCACTGATTGCGGTGAATGGTCTGTCAGAAAAAATATTATCTCCCTACCATATTGGATTTGTGCTAGGACCTTGCCTTAATGCTACGGGCCGTCTTGATACAGCATCCAGAGCGCTTCAATTATTTGAAGCGGAAACTAAGGCAGAGGCTGCTATGATTGCTTCCGACTTAAAAGCAATGAATGACAGTAGAAAAGATATGACGGAAAGAGGTGTTGAGAATGCAATTCAACAGATTGAAAAATCAAAACAGAAAGAGGATAAAGTACTAGTCATTTATTTACCAGATTGTCACGAGAGTCTTGCAGGCATCATTGCCGGAAGAATACGGGAACGATATCATAAGCCAACTTTTGTTTTGACAAAAGGAGAGGCGGGTATCAAGGGCTCCGGGCGTTCCATAGAGGCCTATCATATGTATGAAGAAATGTCAAAGCATAAAGAGCTATTTGAAAAATATGGTGGACATAAATTGGCATCAGGCCTTTCTATGAAAGAGGAAAATATGGAAAAGTTCAGACAACTGATGAACTTGAGTTCTTTATTGACGGAGGCGGATCTTGTGGAAAAAGTACAAATAGATATCCCAATGCCACTTCGGTTTGCCACAAAAGAGTTTACAGATGAATTAAGTCTACTGGAGCCATTTGGAGTTGGTAATCAAAAACCTTTGTTTGCACAGAAAAATGTTAGATTCTTAAGCGGTCGAATTTTGGGTCAGAATAAAAATGTTGGAAAATTCATTATAGAAGATGAATACAAAAATAGATATGATGCAGTGTATTTCGGAGATATAGAAAAAATGAATCAGTATGTGATTGAGCATTTCGGAATAGAACAAAAAAATTTTTTATATGAGGATAAGCAGACAAAGACAAGGATACAGTTTTCTATATGTTATTATCCAGAAATCAATGAGTTTAGAGGTAATAAACATCTTCAAATCATAATAAAAGATTATAGATAAGAAATTTAGAAAACGGTTATATTTTCTTTATAAACTTTGATTTTTTTTTAGAGTTTATACACACTTTGAACACATATTTTGTTTAAAATAGATTTCAGATAGTTGAAGAAACACTCACTATCTCCCCCCCTCATAAGATGAAAAACACCGATTCGCTTAACTGCGATATCGGTGTTTTTCTTTTCCGGGATAGCATGTTCGTAGCCAAAAGCGGTTGAAAAAAACGCTATTTTATGCTATCTTAATAGATACGTTTAAAACAAATCCAGAATAGGAGCAGGTATGATTCAGTTAAGCAGTTTACTCAAAAATCTACAATATGAATGTTCTATTGGTATTACAAACAGAGAAATATCAAAGGTAATATACGATTCGAGGAAAGTCACGAAAGATTGTCTGTTTATTTGTATAGAAGGCGCTAATTTTGATGGCCATCAATATGTGGAAGAAGTAATTCAAAAAGGCGCCGGAGCAGTAGTTGTATCCAAGGAAGTGATTATGCCCGAAGGTTATGATGTACCTATTATAAAAGTTAACAATACAAGATATGCAATGGCTTTTATTTCAGCAGCCTATTTTGGAAACCCGGCTAATCAGATGAAAATTATAGGTGTGACAGGTACAAAAGGGAAAACAACAACTACATACCTGGTAAAATCCATATTAGAGAAGGCTGGATATAAGGTAGGGTTAGTTGGTACAATAGAAACAATTATTGGTGATAAAAAGATTCCTGCGAACAATACCACACCAGAGTCCTATGTTCTGCAAAGCTATTTCAGACAAATGGCAGATGCGGAATGTGATATTGTAGTAATGGAAGTATCGTCTCAAGGTTTGATGCTCCATAGAACACAGGGATTTTTATTTGACATTGGTATTTTTACAAATATGGAACCGGATCACATCGGACCAAATGAACATGCAAGCTTTGAAGAATATATGTATTGTAAAGGTCTGTTGTTTCAACAATGTAAAGTGGGAATCGCAAATTGTGATGATGAACATTTCGAAACCGTCATGCAAGGACATACCTGTGAGCTGGAGACATTTGGATTTAAAGATGGTTCTGATCTTAAAGCAGCAAATACAGAATTAGTAACAAGACCAGGATATCTAGGCGTTGCATTTGATGTTACAGGTCTTATGAATTTCAAAGTGGAAATAAATACACCGGGAAGATTCAGTGTATATAATGCTTTAGCAGCAATCGCTATTTGCAGACATTTTATGGTGGCAGAAGATAATATTAAAAAGGCATTGAAGGAAGCATCCGTAAAAGGTCGCATTGAATTAGTGAAAGTTTCCAATTATTTTACCGTAATGATTGATTATGCACACAATGCTATGGCACTTGAGAGTCTATTGACCACATTAAAAGAATATCATCCAAAACGTTTGGTTTGTTTATTTGGATGTGGCGGCAATCGATCTAAACTAAGAAGATTTGAGATGGGAGAAGTAAGTGGACGAATTGCAGATCTTACCATTATTACTTCGGATAATCCGAGGTTCGAGGATCCAAAAGATATTATCAGTGATATCAAAACCGGAATTTCAAAAACAAATGGAAATTACATCGAGATTATAGATAGAAAAGAAGCTATCGCCTATGCGATTAAGAATGGACAGATTGGTGACGTTATTGTACTGGCAGGAAAAGGACACGAAGATTATCAGGAGATAAGAGGAGTTCATTATCCTATGGATGAAAGAGAAATCATTGCAGATATTTTAAAAGAGATGAAATAGGATAGAGGGCAGACAGAGGAGAAGAGATGGAAGGAAGATTTGCGAATATCATTGTTGATATATCTCATGAAAAAGTAGACAGACCATTCCAATATCGTATTCCTTATAGCCTTCATGGACAGTTGGAAGTAGGAATGGAAGTCATAATCCCATTCGGGAGAGGGAATCACAGTAGAAAAGGATATATCATAGAGATTACGGAGGAAGCTGCTTTTGATGAAAAACGGATAAAAGAAATTTTAGGCGTACAAAATGATCGGATATCAGTCGAAACAGACTTGATTCGGCTGGCTTTTTGGATGAAGGAGCAGTATGGTTCTACCATGATTTCTGCATTAAAGACCGTTTTACCGGTAAAGCAGAAATATAAGCCAATTGAAAAGAAAACAATTACACTTTTATTGTCAGAAGAGGAAGCACTTGATACGCTTACGTTTTATAGAAGGAAACATCAATCTGCAAGGCAAAGGTTGCTGGAACAGTTAATCACTGAAAAACAGTTGTCACAGGAATTGGTAACAGGAAAATTAAATATTCCGGTTAAAACATTACAAACGTTAGAAAATTCGGGAATACTGAAAATAACAGTAGAAAATAGTTATCGAAATCCGGTAAAATGCAGGGATGTAGAAGAAAGATCAAAACAGCTGAGCATTGGTCAACAATCTATCGTTACAGATATTATGAAAGATGCTGTTGAACAAAATTTGGGAACTTATTTGATTCATGGAATAACCGGAAGTGGAAAAACAGAAGTTTACATGGAATTGATTGCAAGAAATATAGAGATGGGAAAACAGGCCATTGTATTAATTCCGGAGATTGCGCTTACTTATCAGACTTTGCTTCGATTTTATAAAAGATTTCGAGACAGAGTATCGGTCATGAATTCGAAACTGTCACCTGGTGAACGGTATGATCAATTTGAAAAGGCAAGAAAAGGAGAAATTGATATTATTATTGGTCCAAGATCTGCTTTATTCACACCTTTTATGAATCTTGGACTTATCATTATAGATGAAGAACATGAAAACAGTTATAAAAGTGAGACGATGCCTCGATATCACGCAAGAGATGTTGCAATAAAAATTGCGTCGATGCATAAGGCGGGTGTCGTACTTGGTTCCGCTACACCTTCTCTGGAAGCCTATTATATGGCAAAAAATAGGCAATATAAGCTGTATGAATTAACAGAAAGGCTTACCGGTGGCACCTTGCCACAAGTTTCTATAATTGATTTAAGAGAGGAATTAAAACGAGGGAATCGATCTATTTTTAGCCGAAAATTGCAAGATATGATATCTGACAGGCTAGAAAAAAAGCAGCAAATAATATTATTTATAAATAGAAGAGGGTATGCTGGATTTATCTCATGCAGATCTTGTGGTCATGTTATGAAATGTCCTCATTGTGATGTTACTTTATCAGAGCATAAAAATGGAAGATTGATTTGTCACTATTGTGGTTATGAAGAAACAATGGTTAAAAAATGTCCATCCTGTGGCTCCCCTTTTATTACTGGATTTAAGGCTGGCACACAACAGATTGTAGAAGCGATTAATAAAAAATTTCCCAAGGCTTCTGTCTTGCGCATGGATGCGGATACAACGAAGAATAAAGACAGTTATGATACCATATTATCGGCTTTTTGTAATCAGCAGGCAGATATTCTTGTCGGGACTCAGATGATCGTAAAAGGACATGATTTTCCAAATGTCACACTGGTTGGGGTCCTTGCAGCAGATTTATCCCTACATGCAAATGACTATAGGGCAGGCGAGAGAACTTTTCAATTACTGACACAGGCTGTAGGCAGAGCGGGAAGAGGTACGATTCCGGGGGAAGCTATTATTCAGACATACCAACCGGAACATTATAGTATCGTGCATGCCGCGAAACAGGATTATATTGGATTTTATGAAGAAGAAATACTATATAGGCAGATGCTTCAGTATCCGCCGGTGGCGCAAATGATGGTGATACTTATTTCTTCTAAGGCAGAAGAAAGAGGGGCAGAGATCGCACAGATTATTATTGATAAAATACAAGAAAAGGGAGTCATAATAGTAGGACCAGCACCTGCAACAGTAGGTAGAATTCAAGATATTTATCGTACTGTCATATATGTAAAGAGCAAAGAATATTGTAATCTGGTCAGAATAAGGAATAAAATAGAAGTGGTTGTGGAAAAGCTTGAGTTAAAGGCAGAATCGGTGCAGTTTGATTTTAATCCGATAAATAGTTATTGAGGAAATTTACATAAAGGAGAGATAAGAATGGCAATTCGTAATATTAGAGTCGTAGGTGACGAGGTATTAACCAAAAGTTGTAAAGAAGTAAAGGAGATGACCCCACGGATTCAGGAATTAATTGTCGATATGTTTGATACCATGTACGAATCCTATGGTGTGGGATTAGCGGCATCTCAGGTCGGAGTATTAAAGAGAATTGTTGTGATAGATGTTACGGGAGAGGACCCGCATGTGCTGATCAATCCACGTATTGTTGAAGCAAGCGGAGAGCAGACAGGTAACGAGGGATGTTTAAGTGTACCTGGTAAAACGGGAATTGTAACAAGACCCAATTATGTGAAAGCTGTGGCATTAGATGAAAATATGCAACCTTATGAAATAGAAGGAACGGAGCTATTGGCACGAGCCATTTGCCATGAGACGGAACACTTAGACGGACACCTTTATATAGAAAAAGTAGAAGGTGAGCTTATGGATCTCAACGACGAGGAAGAGGAAGAATAAAATGAAAATTGTATTTATGGGTACCCCGCATTTTGCTGTCGGTGCATTACAGGCAATCATTGATGCTGGACATGAGGTCGTAGCTGTTGTTACACAGCCTGACAAGCCCAAAGGACGTGGGAAAGAAATGCAATTCACACCGGTGAAGCAGTGCGCGATAGCAGCCAATATACTCGTGTTTCAACCAAAGAAAATAAAAAATGAGGAGTCGATAGAAATACTCCGTTCCTATCGGGCAGATATTTTTGTGGTGGCAGCATTCGGACAGATATTGAGTAAAGAAATTTTGGAAATGCCACGTTTTGGTTGTATTAATATTCACGCATCCTTACTTCCGAAGTATCGTGGAGCCGCTCCTATCCAATGGGCAATTATTGATGGCGAGAGAGAAACTGGTGTAACGATTATGCAGATGGATGCTGGAATTGACACGGGTGATATGTTGATGAAAAAAGTTGTTCCAATTGCGAATGATGAGACCGGAGAAAGCCTTGATGGCAAGCTGATGCGTGCAGGTGCCGAACTGATAGTCGAAGTATTGCCCAAAATCGAAGCAGGTAAAATAACACCTGTAAAGCAATCGGAAGAAGATTCCTGTTATGCAAAAATGTTAAATAAGCAGTTAGGTTCAATAGATTGGCGTTCTTCTGCGATTTCCATTGAGAGGTTGATCAGGGGATTAAATCCTTGGCCCAGTGCATTTACATATTTAAACGGGAAAACGTTAAAAATATGGGAAGCGGAAGTGGTTTTTGAAAATACGAAAGAACCTGCAGGAACGATCATCAATATAACCAAAGATTCCTTTACCGTCAGTACCGGAGAAGGAAAGCTTAGAGTTATGGATGTACAGCTGGAAGGAAAAAAAAGAATGCGGGCACATGATTTTCTGCTAGGAAATCAAATAAAAATTGGATGCAGTTTAGGCAAAGAAGAATAGGAGGTATTATTATGTATCCTTATTACGGTTATGGTTATTATATGGATTGGACGTATATTTTAGTAGTTATTGGTGCGGTATTATCAATTGCAGCGTCTGCAAAGGTAAATTCTACATTCAATAAATATGCAAGAGTAAGAAGTATGACAGGATTGACGGGGGCGGAAGCAGCACAAAGACTATTGTATCATGCAGGTATCACGGACGTCAGGATAGAGCATATCCGTGGAAATCTGAATGATCATTACGACCCAAGAAACAAAGTGCTTAGACTTTCGGATGCAACATATGGTTCAAATTCAGTAGCGGCTGTCGGTGTGGCAGCACATGAATGCGGGCATGCGATTCAGCATCAAGAAGATTATTTTCCGCTTAAACTTCGTTCAGCTCTGGTTCCGGTTGCCAATATTGGTTCTAGATTGGGACTGCCTCTTGTAATCCTGGGAGTTATTTTCAGTTATAATTATGCAATGATTCAAATCGGTATCTGGATATTTTCTTTCGCAGTAGGATTCCAAATTGTGACGTTGCCAGTAGAATTCAATGCTTCCAGTCGTGCGGTAAGATTGTTGGATCAACAGGGCATACTGGCAGGAAGAGAAGTAAGTGACTGTAAAAAAGTACTTGGTGCGGCGGCATTAACTTATGTCGCTGCAGCGGCAGCATCTATATTACAGTTACTAAGATTGATACTGTTATTTGGAGGCGGAAGAAATAACCGCGATTAGAAGATGCAGATGGGAGCGAATGTGGATAGTCCAAAAGATAAGAAAAAAATAGTAAAGACAAGTGTTAATACAAGGGAATTAGTACTTGAAATGCTCTTAGAAATAACTGCAGAAAAGCAATATAGTCATTTGGTAGTACGGAATGTATTAGATAAATATAATTATTTGCAAATCGAGGAAAAAGCTTTTATAAAGAGAATCTGCGAAGGCACACTAGAACGAATGATACAAATCGATTATGTAATAGATGCATTTTCAAAAATTAAAACTACTAAAATGAAGCCGGTAATTCGGAATATACTTCGGATGAGTGTTTATCAGATACTGTTTATGAATGCAGTCCCAGATTCAGCGGCTTGTAATGAAGCCGTAAAGCTCGCAGAAAAAAAGAAATTCCATCAATTGAAGGGATTTGTAAATGGAGTACTAAGAACGATATCCAGACAAAAAAATGTAATTAAGTATCCGGAAAAAGGGAATAACATTGGACAATATCTTTCCATACAGTATTCTATGCCAGAGTGGATCGTAAAAAAATGGTTGCAGGAATATGAAGAACAAACAGTGGAACAGATCCTGCTGGGTTTATTAAAGGAACATCCGGTAACAGTCCGGATAGAGGAAAATTTACAGGAGCAAGAAAAGAACGAATTATTAAGTAAGATAAAGGAAACAGGGATTACCTTACAACCACATCCTTATCTTTCTTATGCTTATCTAGTAGAACATATGGAAGGAACCTCTAATCTTCCTGGATTTCAGGAAGGAATGGTAACAATTCAAGATGTCAGTTCTATGCTTGTTTCAGAAATAGCGGGAATTCGAAAGGGAGATTTCGTTCTTGATGTATGTGCGTCTCCCGGAGGAAAGGCATTACATGCTGCTTGCAAATTAAATGGAACAGGATATGTGGAAGCCAGAGATCTTACCGATTATAAAGTCAGCTTAATCAGACAGAATATAAATCGTATGCAATATACCAATATCGGTGTAACGGAAGCAGACGCATTGGTCTTTCAAAAAGAGAAAGTCCAGACAGCAGATGTTGTATTTGCTGATTTGCCTTGTTCCGGGCTTGGTGTGATAGGGAAAAAACGTGACATTAAGTACAGAATCTTGGAATCCTCATTATCACAGATAGCAGCATTGCAGAAATCCATTCTGGACACTGTCCAAAATTATGTAAAACCTGGTGGAACTTTAATTTATAGTACCTGCACCATTAATCGTATGGAAAATGAGGAGATGGTGAATTGGTTTGTTCGTAACTATCCATTTGAACTTGAAAGTCTGAATCCCCAACTACCTAAACGGTTACAAAATGATACAACTGCAAAGGGGTATTTACAGTTACTACCTGGTATCCATAAGACGGATGGATTTTTTATTGCTAAAATGAAAAAAAGAGAGGCTTAGGACTCGTGATTGATATAAAATCTTTAAATCTCATAGAATTAGAGGAAGAAGTAAAAAAAATTGGTGAAAAATCATTTCGCGCAAAACAGTTATATGAATGGATGCATATAAAACTTGCCAGAAGTTTTGATGAAATGACGAATCTATCGAAAAAATTTAGGGAAAACTTAAAAGAAAAATACCAATACACTACACTCATTCCAATTAAAATCCAGGAATCGGCATTGGATGGCACAAAGAAATTTTTATTTGAACTTTCCGATGGAAATGTCGTGGAAAGTGTTTGGATGAAGTACAAATTTGGAAATTCAGTCTGTATCTCATCTCAAGTGGGATGTCGGATGGGTTGTCGTTTCTGCGCGTCCACCTTGGATGGATTAGAGAGATCTCTTTACGCATCGGAGATGCTGGATCAAATTTATGAAATCATTAGAATCACTGGCGAGAGGGTATCCAATGTGGTCGTTATGGGAACTGGTGAGCCAATGGATAATTATGACAATCTTCTGAAATTCATTAGAATATTAACGGATGAATTTGGAATACATATAAGCCAACGCAATTTGACGGTATCAACTTGTGGTATCGTTCCCCAAATGCGTCGACTGGCCGATGAGAAATTACAAATCACATTAGCCTTGTCATTACATGCCACAACGGATGAAAAGAGAAAAAAATTGATGCCTGTCGCGAATACGTATCGATTGGATGAATTAATGGAGACCTGTGCATACTATTTTGAAAAGACTGGAAGAAGGCTTACGTTTGAATACAGTCTAGTGGGCGGCGTGAATGATACAAAAGAAGATGCAGAGGAACTGATTGCTTTGGTAAAAAAATTAAATTGCCATGTTAATTTAATTCCAGTGAATCCAATTGCGGAACGTAATTTTGTGGAGTCTGGCAAACGGGAAGTCCAGGATTTTAAAAATAAACTTGAAAAAAACAAAATAAATGTTACTATTAGAAGGGAAATGGGTCGGGATATAGACGGCGCATGCGGACAATTGAGGCGTAGACATAAGAAAGAAAAATAGGAGGTAGACTGACAATGTTAAGGACAATTTCGCTAACCGATATTGGTAAGAAAAGACAATTAAATCAGGATATTGTTTTCACATCGGAAAAAGCGTTAGGAAATCTACCGAATATTTTTATTGTTGCAGATGGGATGGGAGGACATAAAGCAGGTGATTATGCTTCCCGTTATACCGTGGAAACAATCGTAAAAGAAGTTAAAAATTCAGAAGAAGAAAATCCAATTGATATCATAAAAAATGCAATAGAAAAAGCCAATGAAAATATACGTAATGCGGCAAGTGCGGATGAAAGACTGGAAGGTATGGGGACCACTGTTGTGGTCGCTACCTGTGAAGGAAATTTGTTGCGTGTAGCAAATGTAGGAGACAGTAGATTATATATCGTAAATCATAAGATAGTGCAAATTACAAGGGACCATTCACTCGTGGAGGAAATGGTTCGCATGGGTGGGCTTGACAAAGCATCTGCTAGGAATCACCCGGATAAAAATATTATAACAAGAGCCATTGGAGCACAAGAAACCATTGAGGCTGACTTTTTCGATGTCGTTTTAGAACCGAATGATATTGTTCTGATGTGCTCGGATGGTCTTAGCAATATGCTAGAAGATGAAGAAATCCGACTGATTGTGAGTGCACAAGGAGATATCGTTTTAAAGGCAGAAGAACTAATAAAAGCCGCTAATAATAATGGTGGTAAAGACAACATTGCCGTAATAATTATTGAACCGTGTATAGATGAGGTGAAACTATGATTAAAATAGGAATGCTGATAGGTGACCGCTATGAAATATTAGAAAAAATAGGTACGGGCGGGATGTCTGATGTATATAAAGCAAAAGACCATAAATTAAATCGCTGTGTTGCAGTCAAGGTACTGAAGCAAGAGTTTAGTGAAAATACAAATTTTGTATATAAATTCCGTGTAGAGGCACAGGCGGCAGCAGGTTTAATGCATCCTAATATCGTAAATGTATACGATGTAGGGGAAGAAAATGTGATCTATTATATTGTAATGGAATTAGTTGAAGGTATTACTTTGAAAAAGTATATCGAAAAAAAAGCCAGACTGTCAGTAAAAGAGGCTATCAGTATCGCAATTCAGGTTTCCATGGGTATAGAAGCAGCACATAATAATCACATTATACACCGTGATATTAAACCACAGAACATCATTATTTCAAAAGAGGGAAAAGTAAAAGTAACGGATTTTGGAATTGCAAAAGCGGCAACCAGTAATACAATTACCTCTAATGTCATGGGATCTGTACATTACACGTCACCAGAACAAGCGCGTGGTGGATACAGTGATGAAAAGAGTGATATCTATTCGTTGGGCATTACACTATTTGAGATGCTTACAGGAAGGGTTCCTTTCAATGGCGAAACTACGGTAGCAATCGCAATTAAACATATACAAGAAGAGATGCCTTCCCCTAGAGATTATGTACCTGAAATTCCGATTAGTGTAGAACAAATTGTTTTTAAATGTACACAAAAAAGCCCGGATCGCAGATACCAATCAATGGGTCAGCTAATTGGCGATTTGAAAAAATCCTTAATCAGTCCGGACGAAAATTTTGTGAAAGTTGTAGATTTAAACAGCCAGGAACAAACGAAGATGATTACGGATCACGATATAGTGCAGATTAAGAAACAATCTGTTAACCGGGATGCAATAGATGAAAATGCCCGCATGAAAAGTGCACCAAAGAAAAATAGTGTAGCCCAACAAAATACAGTAAAATCGCAAACTAATAAGCAAAAGAAAATGCAAAAGTATGAGGAATATGACGAAGAGGATGATTATAGTCCTAAGATGGAAAAAATCACAACCATATTAACTATAATAGTAGCGATTATGATTGGTTGTGTTTTGTTGTTTTTAGCTGGAAGGGCAGTTGGTTTATTTCCAGGTAAAAATACAGTCAGTGAAGAGAACACGACTACCAGTGGCAATGTTATGCCAGCGGTGTTAGGAAAAAGTCTTGCGGATGCACAGGCGGCTTTGGATGCGAAAGGAATTCAATATGAAATCATTTATGATATTTCTTCTGAGTATGATAAAAATACAGTGATGAAGAGCAGTATTGATGCTGGCAAACCGATTTCAAAAAGTGATAAAGTGACTTTGACCGTTAGTGCAGGTCCAGACGGAATTAAAGTGCCAGATGTTTTTGGTTTATCAGAGGCAGAAGCGACAGCATCCTTGGAAAAAGAAGGTTTTTCGGTTAAAAAGGAAACAGGGACATCCACAGAAGTTGCAGAAGGGAATATAATTTCTCAATCACCGGAAGCTGGTAAAATTATATCTAGAGATAGTTCTGTTACCATTGTGATCTGCCAAAAGGCGCAACCTGATACCGTACAGGTGCCTGAGGTAAGAGGGATGTCTGCGGATGCAGCCAAAGCAGCATTAGAGGCATCTGGTCTAAAGGCCGGGTCAGTAACAGAAGTTGAAAATAGTGAATACGAAGTAGGAACGGTATGCTATCAAAGCTATTCAGCCGGACAGGGACAGCCAGCGGATACCGTTGTGGATCTGCGAATCAGCCTGGGTGCTACGTATTCTTGCAATATTAGTGTGGCTGCTCCGCCAGATTATCAGGGAGGTAATGCCACTGTCGTTCTGTCGGCAGCAGATACAGGAGCTATTTTATTTAATACGACAACCACTACGTTTCCAGTTGCAATCAATATTAGTGGAATTAAGACAACGGATACAGGTATCGTTACCACTACGTATTCTATTCCAGTGAATCCGCCGGAGACAGATGCGGATGGCGGTGTCGTTTCATCTAAGATCGTAGCGAATGAACAGACAGTACAATTCACAAAGGAATAGGCATTATGCGAGGAAAAATAATTAAAGGCATAGCAGGATTTTACTATGTACATGTCCCTGAAAAAGGCATTTATGAATGTAAAGCGAAAGGGATTTTTCGGAAAGACAATAAAAAACCTTTTGTAGGTGATGATGTAGAACTTCAGATATTAGATGATCAGGCTATGCTTGGAAATATTGAACTTATAATTCCCAGAAGAAATTTTTTGATTAGGCCGGCAGTCGCGAATATTGATCAGGCTTTGGTTATTTTTTCTATCGTCAGACCGGAACCAAGCTTTAATTTACTGGATCGATTTTTAATCACGATGAACAAACAACAAATACCTTGTAGTATTTGTTTTAATAAAGAAGATATCGCTTCGATTCAGGAAAAAGAAGAACTCTTACGCGCGTATAGTACGTGCGGCAACCAATTGTTTATTGCAAGTGCGAAGGAAAAAAGTGGTATAGATGAAATAAAGAAATATCTGTTGGGTAAGACGACAACAGTTGCAGGCCCGAGCGGAGTTGGGAAATCATCTATTATTAATTGTCTTCAGTTAGAAGTTAGCATGGAAATTGGTGCAATCAGCAGTAAGATTGACCGGGGTAAGCATACAACAAGGCATTCTCAGTTAATAGCAATTGAAAAAGATACTTATATTATGGATACACCCGGATTTAGTTCACTCGATATTAATGAAATTGAAAAGAGGGAGTTATCACATTATTATCCAGAGTTTTTTAACTATGAAAAAAACTGCAGGTTTCAAGGATGTGCACATATTCATGAGCCGATCTGCGGTGTAAAAGAAGCCTTAAGAGAAAAAAAGATCAGTCAAATCAGATACGACAACTATTGTATACTATATAAAGAACTAAACGATAAAAGGAGATACTAATAATGATGATTCTATCACCGTCTATTTTAGCAGCAGACTTCCTAAATCTTGGAAATGATATAAAAGAAGTAGAAGATGCAGGTGCACAATATATACACTTTGATGTAATGGACGGTGTTTTTGTTCCGGCCATTTCTTTTGGTATGCCTGTTTTATCTGCAATCAGTAAGACCTCTAACTGCTTTCTTGATGTACATTTAATGATTATTGATCCTGAGAAATATATCGATGATTTTGTAGCATGTGGGGCAGATGGTATTACGATTCATTTAGAAGCTACGAAACACGTTACGGAAGCTTTGAAGCGTATGGAAGATCTTGGTATCAGAAGAGGACTCGCGATTAATCCGGATACGGAAGTCAGTGAACTCATGCCATATCTTTCCATGGTGGATATGATTTTGATTATGACGGTACATCCAGGGCGCGGAGGACAGAAATTTATTGAATCCTGCGCGGATAAGGTGAGGAATATACGCCGCATTGTTACAGAAAAAGGATACCCTATTGATATTGAAGTAGATGGAGGGATTAAGCAGGACAATGCGAAAATGATTATAGAGGCTGGAGCGAATATATTAGTAGCAGGCTCAGCAGTATTTGAAGAGGATAGGACCAGAAAAAATACATTGGCCTTTTTGGATCTATTTCATGAGTTAGAAATACGTCAATAAAAGATAGTCGGAATCTTAAGATAGAGGAGAAAAAATATGAAATTAGGAATTGTAGGATTACCCAATGTAGGAAAAAGTACATTATTCAATTCATTGACAAAGGCGGGGGCAGAATCTGCAAACTACCCTTTCTGTACAATAGATCCGAATGTCGGTATCGTATCGGTACCAGACGAAAGATTAAAATTGTTGGGTGATATGTATCATTCTAAAAAAGTCACACCAGCAGTGATTGAGTTCGTTGATATTGCAGGTCTAGTGAAAGGTGCATCCAAAGGAGAAGGTTTAGGAAATCAATTCCTAAGTAATATTAGAGAAGTGGATGCAATTGTTCATGTAGTACGTTGCTTTGAAGATAGTAATGTGGTTCATGTAGATGGTTCTGTCGATCCAATCAGAGACATAGAGACCATTAATCTGGAATTGATTTTTTCTGATATTGAGATTTTAGAGAGAAGGATTTCAAAAACGAGTAAAGGTGCCAGGATGGATAAAGCATTGGCAAAAGAACTTAATTTATTGGAAGGAATTAAGAAACATTTAGAGGAAGGAAAACTTGCGAGTTCTTTTACAGACATGTTAGATGATGAAGAACTCTTTTTACGAAAATCTTATAACTTGCTGACAGACAAGCCGGTCATTTTTGCAGCTAATGTTTCTGACATAGATCTTTCTGATGATGGTAAAAACAATACATATGTTAGAACAGTCAGAGAATTCGCAGAATCTAACAGTAGCGAAGTATTTATTATTTGTGCACAGATAGAACAGGAAATTTCAGAATTAGAGGATGATGAGAAAATAATGTTTTTGGAGGATTTAGGACTAAAAGAATCCGGACTTGATAAATTAATTAAGGCAAGCTATCATTTGCTGGGTCTAATCAGCTATCTTACAGCAGGAGAGGACGAAACAAGAGCATGGACAATCATATCAGGAACGAAGGCACCACAGGCTGCAGGAAAGATTCATACCGACTTTGAACGTGGTTTTATCAGGGCCGAAGTAGTGAATTATAAAGATCTACTGGAACAAAAATCTTTATCAGCGGCAAAGGAAAAGGGACTCGTTGGATTAGAAGGAAAAGATTATGTGGTAAAGGATGGCGATGTTATGCTATTCCGATTTAATGTATAAATAATAAAATAATAACGGGAAGGCGTAATTTATGAATGAAGCAATGGGAGCGAAAGATATTGCATTTCCACATTTGGGGATCTATCTTGAAAATGTACCAAAATCTTTTTCCATATTTGGATTTGAAGTGGCATATTATGGGGTTATCATAGGAATATCCATTCTCTTAGGTGTACTGGTCGCAGCAAAAGTAGCTAAGACAACGGGGCAAGATCCAGACTTATATTGGGATTTTTCGATATACGCAATTATATGTTCTATTATTGGGGCAAGAATCTACTTTGTTGCTTTTTCATGGGATACGTATAAAAATGATCTGCTCAGTATATTGAATACCAGAGGTGGCGGGTTAGCAATCTATGGTGGAGTGATAGCTGCATTTATTACGTTGGTAGTATATGCTAAAATAAAAAAGCAAAATATGTTTCAAATGGCAGATACAGGAGTTGTTGGATTAACGGTAGGTCAAATCATTGGTAGATATGGAAACTTTATGAACCGTGAGGCTTTTGGAGAATATACGAATAATATTTTTGCGATGCGCCTCCCGATACAGGCAGTAAGGGCAAATGATATTTCTAGTAATATTACTTCTCATATTGCAGAAGGTGTGAATTATATCCAGGTACATCCAACATTTCTCTATGAGAGCTTATGGAATGTTATGGTTTTACTACTCATCCTGCTTTATCAAAGACATAAAAAATTTCAGGGCGAAATATGTTTATTGTATCTTGCAGGCTATGGACTCGGCAGATTTTGGATAGAGGGCTTGCGAACAGATCAATTGTGGATTGGTGGGACAACGATTGCGGTTTCTCAAGTATTATCCATTTGTATGGTAATCTTTGCAATCGTTGTTGATGTTATTGTGAGAATGCGAATTAAAAATAAAATAGTATAAAAAGAATCATTTATAATAAAAAGAGCTATGAGTATTTCCAATGGGAGACTCATAGCTCTTTTTTTGTATGCGCTGAGAATAATCATAGAACAACCTATCTTATGAATGAAAAAAGTTAACAAATATTCATATTGTACTTGTAAAATAGTCAGATATGAGATAAAATTGATTCATAAGTGGTGAAAAGTGGTATAGAGTGGTGAGAAGTGGTTTTTTCTTATCGATGAATCTTTTCGTGGCAGACTACTTAAGCGGGTGATTATTATGTTTATGGGAGAATACAATCATACAATTGATGCAAAGGGCAGATTGATTATTCCATCAAAATTTCGTGAAATTCTGGGAGATGAATTTGTGATAACGAAAGGATTAGATGGATGCTTATTTGTGTATGATAATAATGAATGGAATGTATTCGAAGAAAAATTAAAGTCCCTGCCACTTACGAATAAGGACGCGAGACAATTTGCAAGATTTTTCTTAGCGGGAGCAGCAAGTGTCGAAGTCGATAAACAAGGAAGAATTTTAGTTCCTTCTGTATTAAGGGAATTTGCAGACATCAGTAAGGAAGTTGTTCTAGTCGGCGTTGCAAGCAGGATTGAGATCTGGAGCAAGGCAAGATGGGATGGGGCAGCCGATTACGAAGATATGGATGAGATTGCAGAACATATGGCAGATTTGGGTCTTGGAATCTAGAATACAGATGGGAGCTATGAGATATGAAATTTGATCATGTATCAGTTTTATTAAATGAGACAATTGAATCACTTGAGATAAAGTCGGATGGTATTTATGTAGACGGCACATTAGGCGGAGGCGGACATGCTTATTATGTGTTAGAGAAACTAAATGATAAAGGGCATTTGTACGGAATTGATCAGGATGAAGCAGCAATACAGGCGGCTACTGAGAGGTTGGAAAAATTTGGGACTAAAGCTACTATAATCCGAGATAATTATCGGAATACAAAAAACGCATTACAGTCTTATGCAGTTCACGGTGTAGATGGAATCATACTTGATCTGGGGGTCTCCTCTTATCAGTTGGATACAATTGAACGAGGATTTTCCTATAAATATGATACGGTATTAGATATGCGTATGGATAAACGTCAAACATTAACAGCCAGAGATATTGTCAATTCTTACAGTGAATTAGATCTTTTTCGAATGATCAGAGATTATGGTGAAGATCAATTTGCAAAAAATATTGCAAAGCACATTGTAAGGGCAAGAACAGAACGGTCAATTGAGACAACAGGCGAATTGAACGATATTATCAAGGCTGCAATACCGGCCAAGATGAGAGTTAACGGGGGGCACCCTTCCAAAAAGACGTTTCAGGCGATTCGAATTGAATGCAATAAAGAATTAGAAGTGTTAAAAGATTCACTGGACGAGTTGATTGGACTATTGAATCCTGGTGGCAGATTGTGCATTATTACTTTTCATTCGCTAGAAGATAGAATTGTAAAGACGTCATTTAAAAGAAATGAAAACCCTTGTACATGCCCACCCGAATTTCCAGTGTGTGTATGTGGGAAGATATCTCAAGGAAAAGTGATAACAAAAAAACCGATTTTACCGCAAATCGAAGAAATAGCTAGTAACAAACGGTCAAAAAGTGCTAAATTAAGAGTGTTTGAGAAAAAGTAGCAAACACACGAAAGGATGCGTGAATGGCAGAAAGGTAGTTATATATGGGAAGACAAAGTCAGGGAAGACAAAGTACAAACCAAAGAAAAACTACATATGAAAAAAGTGCCTATATACAAGGGAATACTGTGCGTAAATTGAATGTACAGGAAACGATTGAACCACCACAAAAAAGATTGAGTCATGCTACAAGAAAAAATAGAGACAAAGCAGTTTATATGAATATGGGATATGTGATATTCCTATCAATGGCTTTGGTAACGGCTGGGTTCATACTGATAGGATATATTCGATTACAATATGAGAATACAAGCTGTGTGAAAAATATATCCAAATTAGAAAGTCAGTTAAATAGCATAAAGCTCGACAATGATGAAGAATATAACCGCGTGTTGGCATCCGTTGATTTAGAAGAAATTAAAAATATCGCAATTCATGAATTAGGAATGAAATATGCGGATAAAGGGCAAATCGTAATAGTTGATGGTGAAGAAAGCGATTACGTACGACAATATGCAGATCTTCCAAAGCCTAAGAAGTAGAATGGAATAGGAGATAAGTATCTTGAAAAAAAACAATAGAAAAATTAATAAATTTACTTCTAAAATGCAGAAAAAGCTGGTAATACTATTTGTGTTAGTGTTACTAGCTTTCGTAGGATTAAGTGTTAAATTAATTCTTATTAATAAAGAAAATGGAGAAAATTACAAAAAACAGGTATTATCACAACAGCAATACGATAGTAGAACAATACCCTATAAGCGTGGGGATATTGTAGACGCAAAAGGTACACCAATTGCTATGAGTGAGAAAGTTTATAATCTTATTTTAGATACGAAACTCGTAGTAGAAAAAGAGAGCTATATAAATCCAACGATCCAGGCATTGGTGAAATATTTCAAATTAGATGAGGCACAATTAAGAAATTATATTACAACAAATCCAAATTCACAGTATTTTATTTTGGCAAAACAGTTATCTTATGAAGAAATTGGACCATTTGTAGAGCTACAAAATGATAAAGTAAAAAATCCAAATATACGTGGTATCTGGTTCGAAGAAGAATACAAACGTGTTTATCCTTACAAAACGTTAGCTTGCGATGTTATTGGTTTTACAGGAAAAGATAATGTGGGGACCTATGGACTGGAAGAGTACTATAACGATGTATTAAATGGCACAAACGGAAGAGAATATGGATATCTGAATGATGATTCCACATTAGAAAGAACGACAAAAGCGGCAGTAGACGGAAATACCATTGTCACATCAATCGATGTAAATATCCAAAGCATTGTTGAAGAAAAAATTGCGGCTTTCAATGAAGAACATAAAGATGAAGTACGTAAAGGGGCAGGCAGCAACAATACCGGAGTTATCATAATGGAACCAAATACCGGTGCCATTAAAGCAATGGCTGGCTATCCTGTTTATGATCTAAATGATCCTAAAAATTTGGATGTATTAAAAGTGCAATTTACAGATGAAGAATTAGAAAAAATGGAAGAAAAAGAACAACTAGAAGAACTGAATAAAATCTGGAAAAATTTTTGTATTACAGAGCCTTTTGAACCAGGATCTACAGAAAAACCTTTTACCGTTGCATCAGGTCTTGAAACAGGCGCTCTTACAGGCAATGAAAGTTTTTATTGTGAGGGTTGGAAGCAGGTAGGAGACAAAAAGATCAGATGTCACAATCGCTTGGGGGACGGTATAGTTACGGTAAAGCAAGCAATCGAAAAATCCTGTAACGTAGCGTTGATGGAGATGGCAGAGCGGATAGGAAAAGATAATTTTATGAAATACCAGCAGGTATTTAATTTCGGACTTAAAACAAATATCGATCTTGCAGGCGAGGCAAGAACAGATACCCTTGTATATGAAAAAGAAAAAATGGTACCTACTGATTTGGCAGTATCTTCTTTTGGACAAGGATACAAGGTCACTATGATTCAGCAAGCCGCAGCCTTTTGTTCGCTCATTAATGGTGGTTATTATTATCAGCCCCATGTAATTAGTAAAATAACAAGTTCAGATGGAGCCACCGTTCAAAACATCGAACCCAGAGTGTTAAAACAAACAATTTCACAAACAACTTCAGATATCATCCTTGACTATTGTAATGGTGTAGTTACGGAAGGTACGGGTACTACTGCTCGCCCAGCTGGATATACTATGGGTGGAAAGACAGGTACAGCAGAGACATTCCCCCGTGGTCAAGGAAATTATGTGGTATCCTTTATAGGCTATGTACCCGCTAAGGATCCACAGATACTCATTTACGTGGTAATTGACCGACCAAACGTAGCAACGCAGGATAATGCAAGATATGCTACACTTTTAACGAAATCAATTATGACAGAAGTGCTTCCATATTTAAATATCTTCCAGACAGAAGAATTAACAGAGGCTGAAATCAAAGAATTAGAAAAGTTAGAGGCGGCATCTGTTTCCAACAATTCAGTATCCGAAAATGCGGTAACTAAAAAAGAGGGAGAAGATGCTGTAGATACTGGTGTAAAAAATACGGAAACAGTAGAAAAAAAGGAAATCCAAATAGATAAAGAAACAGGATATGCACTTGATCCTGTAACAGGTGAATTTCTCGATCCTGTAACGGGAGCACCGATAGACCCGACATCTTCTTATATTGAATAGCAAAATACGAATAACCTTATAAAAAAAGTAATAGATTGTAGTAATTACCTTTTATGGGGTTTCGACATTGAAAAATAAAACATTTCATCGGAAGAAAATTTTTTCATTATTAATTTGCTGTTTTATTTGTTTCATAATATTAATCGGAAGGCTGTGTTATCTTATGCTTGTATGTTCCGAATACTATACACTTCAGGCAGAAGCGTTGCATGAAAGAGAGCGGGACATAAAAGCCGCAAGAGGAAAAATACTGGATATGAATGGAAAGGTCCTGGCGACGAACAGAACTGTCTGTACCATATCTGTAATTCACAGCCAGCTAGAGCAACCAGAAGAAGTTATTGGCATGCTTGTGAAAGAATTGGATCTAAAAGAAGAAGCAGTAAGAAAACGAGTTGAAAAAATATCGGCGATTGAACGGATAAAGAGTAATGTTTCAAAAGAGATTGGAGACCGGATACGGGCGTATGAATACGCAGGCGTGAAAGTAGATGAAGATTACAAGCGTTACTATCCCTATGAGACATTAGCATCAAAAGTCTTGGGTTTTACAGGCGGAGACAATCAAGGAATTGTGGGATTGGAAGTCAAATACGAAGAATATTTGAAAGGAGTCAATGGAACGATCCTTACGGTAACAGATGCAAAGGGAATAGAAGTGGAACGAAAAGGGGAAGATCGGATAGAACCGATTAGTGGTAAAAACCTCCAGATAAGTATGGATATCAATATCCAAACGTATGCGACTCAGTTAGCGAATCAGGTGATGGAGAATAAAAATGCAGATAGTGTGTCAATTTTAGTTATGAATCCACAAAATGGTGAGATCTATGCGATGGTAAATGCACCGGAATTTAATTTAAATGATCCCTATACGCTACCAGATTCTGTTAGCGCGAATCAGCTGAATGAAAAAGAAAAGCAAGACGCACTAAACAAAATGTGGAGAAATGCCTGCATTAGTGACACGTATGAACCAGGATCTGCTTTTAAGATCATAACTGCAGCAGCAGGTCTGGAAGCAGGAGTTGTTTCATTAAATGACCAATTTAGTTGTCCGGGCTTTATTGTGGTGGAAGATAGGAGAATCCGTTGTCATAAGACTACGGGTCATGGAAGTCAGGATTTTGTGCATGCGACCATGAATTCTTGCAATCCGGTGTTTGTAACAGTTGGTTTACGATTAGGAGTAGATAAGTTCTATCACTATTTTCAGCAGTTCGGTTTATTAAATAAAACTAAGGTAGATTTACCAGGTGAGGCATCTACCATCATGCATAAAAAGGAAGATATGGGGCTTGTGGAATTGGCTACTGTTTCTTTTGGCCAGTCATTTCAGATTACACCCATCCAACTAGCAGTAACAGCATCTTCTATCGTCAATGGAGGAAGACGTGTCACACCACATTTTGCAATGCGTATACTTGAAGAGGATGGAAAGGTTACTAAAAATTTTCAATATCAGGAAAAAACAGGTATTGTATCAGAAGATACTTCTGAAAAAATGAGATATATACTTGAGCAAGTCGTTGAAAATGGAACTGGTAAGAACGGTTATGTGGAAGGGCAAAGAGTAGGCGGTAAGACAGCCACAAGTCAGACGCTGCCCAGAGGAAGCGGAAGATATATAGCATCTTTTGTTGGTTTTGCACCTGCAAATGAGCCGACTGTACTTGCAATAGCAATTATTAATAATCCAAGCGGTGTCTATTATGGTGGGCAGATTGCTGCGCCAGTCATCAGACAATTATATGAAAACATTTTGCCTTATTTGGAAACGGTAGAATATAATTGACTTTTTCCAATAAAAGGGTTATCTTTCTAAAAGGCAAGGGCTTTGGTTAAGGAGCTCAAAAGATAAAAATAAAAGGATAGGGAGTATATTATGAACGTTACTATGGTGATTCCAGTCATTATATCATTTGGAATTAGTGTGCTTTTAGGGCCGATTGTAATTCCATTTTTACGTAAATTAAAAGTAGGGCAGACAGAAAGAACAGAGGGTCCACAGACGCATTTGAAGAAATCAGGGACACCGACAATGGGCGGAATTCTATTTCTGACGAGTGCTGTGATTACCTCACTTATTTATATGAAACAGTATCCTAAGATCTTACCCATTTTATTTTTGACGTTGGGTTTTGGATTGATCGGATTTTTAGATGATTATATTAAGGTCGTTCTAAAACGTTCTATGGGACTTTCTCCATTTCAAAAGATGACTGGACAGATCATTGTAACTGGAGTTTTTGCATATTACTTAATAAATTATACCAGTGTATCACTTGCTATGAAAATTCCTTTTGTCCCAGGAAAATTTTTAGACCTAGGGATTTTAAATATTCCCTTTCTATTTGTTGTTGTAATAGGAACGGTGAATGGTACTAATTTTACGGATGGTCTGGATGGTCTTGCAAGTAGTGTTACGGTTATGGTCGCTACTTTTTTCACCGTTGTTGCAATTGGAACGAACAGTGGAATTGAACCAATTACATGTGCTGTGGTTGGAGCGTTGCTGGGATTTCTATTGTTTAATGTATATCCGGCCAGTGTTTTTATGGGGGATACGGGGTCGTTGGCACTGGGTGGATTTGTGGCAGGTACCGCTTATATGCTTCAAATGCCTATTTTCATATTAATTGTTGGATTTATTTATCTGGTAGAAGTTATATCCGTTGCTTTACAGATAAGCTATTTTAAAATGAGCGGCGGTAAGCGGATTTTTAAGATGGCTCCGATTCATCACCATTTCGAATTGTGTGGATGGTCTGAGACGAGAATCGTTGCTGTGTTTTCAATTATTACAGCAGTTTTATGTCTGATTGCATTACTAGCATTATAAAGGAGATAAAGAACATGGATGTAAAGAACAAGACGGTATTGGTTGTTGGAACTGGAATCAGTGGTATTGGTGCAGTGGAATTGCTGTGCAAAGAAAATGCAAAGCCAATATTGTTTGACGCGAATGATAACTTGAAACGAGACGATATTGAGAAAAAATTAGGGTTGGAGGTAAGGGCTGACATTATTCTGGGTGAAATTCCTTCAACTATAGAAGAAAAAATAGAACTTGTAGTGATTAGTCCTGGTGTTCCGATTGATAGTCCTTTGGTAGAAAATTTCCGCAATAAACAAATACCAATCTGGGGAGAAATTGAACTTGCATATCAATTTTCAAAAGGAAAAATATTGGCAGTAACAGGGACAAATGGGAAAACCACCACCACCTCACTATTAGGCGAAATTATGAAGGATTACTATAACAGTGTCTATGTGGTGGGAAATATCGGAAATCCGTTTACTAAGATTGCACTTGAGACAACAGAAGATTCGGTTATTGTCGCAGAAATCAGTAGTTTTCAATTAGAAACAATTCATGAGTTTAAACCGATGGTATCTGCCATTTTGAATATTACACCGGATCATTTGAACAGACACCACACGATGGAGAATTATATTGCGGTAAAAGAGACAATAGCTAAGAATCAAACAAAGAAAGAAACTTGTGTCCTGAATTACGAGGATGAAAATACGAGAGCTTTTGGAGCACAGTTAGGCGTGCGTGTAATTTATTTTTCTTCCGTAAGAGTATTGGAGAAGGGAATTTACACCTACGAAGATGATATTTACTTTGCGGATGGCAGCATGGCACCCAGAAAATTAATAAATATTCATGACATGAAATTAATTGGTCAGCATAATGTTGAGAATGTAATGGCTGCGATTGCCATGGCAGTAAGTTTTGGCGTTCCAATAGAGGATATCATAGCTACGGTAAAGAAATTTAAGGGGGTAGAACATAGGATTGAGTATGTTGCCACGAAAAGGGGAGTTGCTTACTACAACGATTCAAAGGGAACCAATCCGGATGCTGCGATAAAAGGAATCCGAGCAATGAACAGACCAACACTGTTAATAGGGGGCGGTTATGATAAAGAAAATGAGTATGATGATTGGATAGAGGCATTCGAGGGTAAAGTAAAATGGTTGATACTAATCGGTCAGACAAGAGATAAGATTGCTGAATGTGCAAAAAAACATGGTTATACAAACATTATTTTTGCTGAAAATTTAGAAGAAGTGATACAAATTTGTCTGGAAAAATCTGTTTCCGGGGATGCGGTATTGCTTTCACCAGCATGTGCGAGCTGGGGTATGTTTCCTAATTATGAAATAAGAGGCAAGATGTTTAAAGAATTAGTGAACAATATAAAGGGGTGAGCATGTGGCGGGAAGCAGAGCAAGAAAGAAAAAACCAGAATACTTTTTTGATTATACGTTATTGTTTGTAGTACTCTTTTTAATGGGTTTTGGATTAATTATGATTTATTCGACAAGCTCTTATGAATCAAGCCTAGAATATAGTGATCCATCCTATTATCTGAAAAAACAGGCATTTGCAGCATCTTTAGGTCTGGCAGCAATGATGATTGTATCTAAAATACCATATCATTTTTGGGAACGATTCTCTGTATTGGGATACATAGTTTCTGGTGTACTGATAATGTTGGTCATGACACCACTTGGAAGAGAAAGTCATGGTGCAAGGAGATGGCTCAATTTGGGTCTATCCGTTCAACCAGCAGAGATAGCAAAGCTTGGCATGATACTATTTCTTGCAAGTCTGGTATGCAGTATGGGTAAAGCAATCAGAACGAAAAAAGGATTTTTGATTATTTTAGCCGCCCCCATGCCGATCTGTGCAATGGTTTATTTAATCACCGATAATTTAAGTTCCGCAATCATTATATTGGGGATCGCAATGCTGATGTTATTTGTTTCTAGTCCTCAATATAAACAGTTTATACTGATAGGGGTGATTGGTTTCGCTTCTGCAGCAGCAGGCGTGTTCCTGATTACGAAATTAGCCGGTAGCGGAAAACTTGGATTTCGTGGAGAGCGTATCCTTGCTTGGCTGAATCCGGAAGCTTATGCCAGTGGTAAAGGCTTTCAGACGTTGCAGGCATTATATGCGATTGGTTCTGGTGGAATCTTTGGTAAGGGCCTGGGTCAAAGTATGCAGAAACTTGGGTTTATACCCGAAGCACAAAATGATATGATATTTTCCATTATTTGTGAAGAGTTGGGGCTTTTTGGCGCGATTGCCATTATTTTGTTATTCATGCTGTTGATCTGGCGGTTTATGATTATAGCCAACAATGCCCCTGATCTATTTGGCGCGTTATTAGTAGTCGGCGTGCTGGGGCACTTTGCAATACAAGTTATTCTCAACATTGCAGTTGTTACAAATACCATACCCAATACAGGTATTTCATTGCCATTTATTAGTTACGGAGGGTCATCTGTAATGTTTTTGCTAATAGAAATAGGCCTGGTACTAAGTGTGGCAAGAGGGATAAAATTTAATGAAGCATAGCGACGTACAAGATACCATTAGTGGATACAGGCATATAATAGAATAGGTCATATTTTTTATAAAATATAAGGCATGAGGGTACAATTCGTGGATTCTATTCAAATTGAAGGCGGTATTTCATTACAGGGACAGATAAAGGTACAGGGCTCAAAAAATGCAACATTACCGATTCTTGCAGCAACAGTACTCATTCATGGAATAAGTATCATTGAAAATTGCCCCAGAATTGCAGATGTTAATACAATGGTTAAGCTATTGCAAAATATTGGTTGTACTGTAAATTTTAAGGATCATTCTATTATTGTCGATGCAACAAGCGTAAAGGAAAGTAGATTACCGAAAGAGGATGTTACAAAAATGCGTTCTTCTATCATGCTGATGGGAGCCTTACTCGGAAGATTAAAGCGAGTATCACTGGATTACCCGGGAGGATGTGTGATTGGCAAACGCCCCGTTGATTTCCATTTACAGGCTTTAAAAAATCTTGGCATTACCATAGAAGAAGAGGAAAATAGTATCATAGCATTTACAGAGTACATGACGGGATGTGACATCCATCTTCCCTTTGCGAGTGTAGGGGCCACTGAAAACTGTATTTTGGCAGCAGTTTGTGCGCAAGGGAAAACAAAAATTTATAATGCGGCAAAAGAACCAGAGATATCTGCCTTGTGTCAGTTTTTAATTCAAACTGGTGCTAAGATTCAAGGCATTGGAACATCGTGTATCATAATAGAGGGGGTTGAATCCTTACATGGCACTACGTTTTGTGTGCCAAGTGACCGGATTGTTGCAGGGACTTATGTATTTGCCTGTGTGGCTTGTGGAGGCGATATCTCTCTTTTGCAAGCTCCGACCAAACAGATGGGCTCGATAATTTCTTGTGCCGAGCGGATGGGCAGTAAAATTATGATAGAGAAGAATAGTTTAAGGATACTTAGAAATGAACAAATTCATGCGATACCTTACATAAAAACTGAAGTATATCCTGGATTTCCAACAGATATACAGTCAATGCTTATGGTCGCTTGTGCATTGGCAGAGGGAACAAGTAGAATTGAAGAAACTATATTTGAAAATCGTTATAAAATGGTTAAAGAATTAAGGACAATGGGTGCGAAGGTAAAAATTGATGGCAGCAATGCATATATTACGGGAGTCAGCAAATTGCAGGGAAAACATGTGATAGCAGAAGAATTAAGAGGTGGTGCTGCACTTGTAATAGCAGGAATGGCGGCATATGGCATAACGGTAGTCAATAACAAATATTTTATCGACAGAGGATATGAGGATATTTGTAAAGATCTAAGCAGATTAGGCGCCAGAATAAATGTTGAGTGAGGCAAAAAAATGTATCTACTAAAAAACAAAAAAAGCAGCGCAAAACAAAATATGTCAGTTACTGCCTTTGAAAAAAAAGTAAGACTCTTAATAGTCGCATGTACCGTATTGGTTCTGTTGATCGCAGGTATTTTTATTTATGAAAAGTATACGATCCGGACTATTTATGTAGAGGGAAATACGCATTACACAGATGAAGAAATAAAAGATATGGTAATAGATGGAAAATTAAGTAATAATTCCATCTATTTATCCATATTATATAGGAATAAGGAAATTAAAGATGTCCCTTTTATTGAGACAATGGATGTAACGATTTTATCTCCAGATACCATACAGATAAATGTCTACGAAAAGGCACTTGCAGGATATGTGGAATTTTTGGGACGATATATGTATTTTGACAAAGACGGAACGATAGTTGAAAGCTCAGAGCAAAAAACATCTGGTATCCCTCAGGTGACAGGACTTACATATGGATATGTGGTATTATATCAGAGACTTCCAGTAGAAGATGAAACGATTTTTAAGCAGATACTTAATATTACGCAACTCTTGAATAAATACGGAATTTCAACAGATAAGATTTATTTTGATGCTGCATTTAAAATGACATTGTACTTTGGAGATGCTAAGGTTATGATAGGTGGACAAGACTACCTGGATGAAAAGATACTGAAGCTAAAATACATATTGCCTGAACTTGTCGGGAAGAAGGGTATCTTAAGAATGGAAAATTATTCGGAAGACACAAAAAATATAACGTTTCAATTGGAATAAATTCCCGACAAAAAAGCGAAGAAAATGAAAAAATGTGTTGATAAATTCACCAAAAAATTATATTATGAGATATGTGGAGTTTAAATGGGAATAAGAAGGAGGAACTACCTTGCTTGAAATTAAAACAAATGATGCAGAAACTGCTGCAAAAATCATCGTAGTTGGTGTTGGTGGTGCAGGCAATAATGCTGTAAATAGAATGATTGATGAAAATATTGATGGGGTTGATTTTATTGGCCTTAATACAGATAAACAGGCATTACAATTGTGTAAGGCGCCAAAGTTACTTCAAATCGGAGAAAAATTGACGAAGGGACTTGGAGCAGGAGCAAAGCCTGAAATTGGAGAAAAGGCTGCAGAAGAAAGTGCAGAAGAGATTGCAGCTGCTGTAAAGGGCGCTGATATGGTGTTCGTAACGTGTGGAATGGGCGGCGGAACAGGTACAGGTGCGGCACCTGTGGCAGCTAAATTGGCAAAAGATATGGGTATTTTAACAGTTGGCGTGGTTACAAAACCGTTCCGATTTGAAGCCAAGGCTCGTATGGTAAATGCAATTACAGGAATCGAAAAGTTAAAAGAAAGTGTAGATACACTGATTGTAATTCCAAACGATAAATTGTTAGAGATTGTGGATCGTAGGACCACCATGCCTGATGCTTTAAAAAAAGCAGATGAAGTATTGCAACAGGCGGTACAGGGAATTACGGATTTAATTAACCGTCCAGCGATTATTAATCTTGATTTTGCAGATGTACAGACCGTTATGAAGGACAAGGGTATTGCGCATATTGGTATTGGAGTAGGAAAAGGTGATGATAAGGCTAGTGAGGCTGTGAAAATGGCTGTAGAGAGTCCATTGCTTGAGACAACAATAAGTGGCGCAACGCATGTAATTATAAATGTATCTGGTGACATAACGTTGGCGGATGCATCTGATGCAGCAAGTTATGTACAGGATTTAGCAGGTGATGATGTCAATATTATTTTTGGGGCCATGTATGATGAATCATTGACTGATGCCTGTACGATAACCGTAATTGCAACAGGGTTGGAAGAGCAGCCAGTTCAAAATAAATTTGCTGGAAGTTTCTCCTATAACACGAAATCAGGCGCTGTTCCAAGTGTAAAACCGAAGTCAACAACATTAACGGCAGCAAGTTTGACTCCATCTTCATCGTCGATAGGGACAACCCCAATTAAACCGATTACGGGAATTCAGAAACCGCATGATTTAAGAAGCAATGTAGAAGAAAAATCATTAAAAATCCCTGATTTTTTACAAAGAAATAAATAAAGATATTGAATACTTAAAAAAAAGCCATTTGGATTAAACCAAATGGCTTTTTTTAATTACATTGGAAAATATGCACCTGTATTCTATATGGGTATATTAGTCTATAAATCAGACTTGTTTGCTTTTTTTAGGTTTTTTTGTAGATAAATTTGCAGATTTATATACATTAATCTGACAAAATTTATACGGTGAAGTTGTCTATAATAAATAACAGACAGTGAATCATTCATTTTCTAGATTATTTAGAGAACGAAGGAGGTGAATTGTGTATTACGAAGTTTACATAGATAGTTTGTTCTTTACAAATTTGTGCCTGAATCTTTTGTTGTTAAGTCTGTTAAGAAAAATACTAAAGTGTACTGCCACGCACTTACGTATCTTATCCGGAGCAGCATTGGGCGCATTTTGTGAATGCATGCTTATTGTAATGGTACCATGTCCAATCTGGATTAAAATGCTACTTGCCTATGTCATGGTGAGTGCTATTATGGTAAAAATAGGACTTCGTATTACAGAACTGAATCAACTTTTACGAAGCACAGTTCTGTTATTTTTTATGGCTTTTACATTTTATGGAGCAATGGATTTTGTATGGAATCAATTGCAATTCATAAAGGTCCATCAAATGAAAATGATGGAATTCTTAAGTATCGCATATGTATCTTACTGGTTCTTAAATTGGTTTTTTGTTACTGTATTTAGTCGAAAAAAACGCGAAAGGTATCAAATACAAATTATTAGTTCTGGAAATAAGATGAATTTGCACGCATTGTTGGATACAGGAAATGGTTTGCAGGATCCTATCAGTGGCCAACCAGTATCTATTATTGAAGCAGATGCGCTACAATGTTTTAAGCCATATGAGGAGCAGCCAGGATATCGCGTCATACCATTTCATTCAATTGGTAAAGCAAATGGGATTCTACCTGGATTCCGTATTGAGCGAATGACTATATGTGGGAAATTGGAAGCAATTACCCGTGAATCGGTTATGATAGGGGTATACGAAGGAAAGATAAGTTCGGACAATCAATATCAGATGATTTTACATCCAAAACTATTAGAAAATTAGGAGGAGTATACATGATTTTTAAAGTGGCAATACCGGGGAAGATACAATTTAGAATGGCAAGAAGAGAACCAGGTTTCTTGACTTCCAAGCAAGGGGATATTCATTATATTGGAGGTGCAGAAGTATTACCAGCACCTTTGGAATCAGAGAGAGAGAATAAGATCATCAATGATCTCGGAACAGAATATGATGATGAAGCAAAATCAATTTTGATAGAGCATAATCTGAGATTGGTTGTATATATAGCAAAAAAGTTTGATAACACTGGTGTGGGGGTAGAAGATCTAATATCAATAGGAACTATTGGATTAATTAAATCAATCAATACTTTCAATCCGGAAAAAAATATAAAATTAGCAACATATGCATCACGTTGTATAGAAAATGAAATATTAATGTATTTAAGAAGAAATAATAAAACAAAATTAGAAGTATCTATCGATGAACCACTAAATGTGGATTGGGATGGGAATGAACTTCTTTTATCGGATATATTAGGGACGGATGAAGATGTAATTTATAAAGATATAGAAGATGAAGTAGAACGTAAACTTCTTAACAAAGCAATTGAAAAACTTTCTGAAAGAGAGAAAATGATTGTCAATCTAAGGTTTGGATTACATACGGCAGATGGAGAAGAGATGACACAAAAAGAAGTTGCAATGTTACTTGGAATTTCACAATCTTATATATCCAGACTTGAAAAAAAGATTATGAAACAATTAAAAAAAGAAATTGTAAAAGAATCATAGACAATGAATAGTAACTGCATTATTTGAGCATTATTTTAGTATGCAAGTTGATAACATACTAGGAGGAAGAAACAAATGGTGCAGGGAAAAGTTGAGATATGTGGTGTGAATACAGCAAAGCTTCCTCTCCTTAAAAATAAGGAGAAGGAAGCTTTATTTGCAAAAATTGAGCAGGGAGACCACGAGGCAAGGGAAGCGTATATTGAAGGGAATCTTCGATTGGTATTAAGTGTAATAAAAAGATTTGCATCTAGAAATGAAGATGTAGACGATTTGTTCCAAATAGGGTGTATCGGTCTCATTAAGGCAATCGACAATTTTGACAGCTCTCTAAATGTAAAGTTCAGTACTTACGCTGTACCTATGATTATTGGTGAGATAAGGAGATATTTAAGAGATAATAATGCGATTCGTGTCAGTCGATCACTGAAAGATACCGCGTATAAGGCAATTTATACAAAGGAGAGTATGACACGAAGGAATTTAAAAGAACCTACAATTGCAGAATTAGCAACTGAAATCGGTATTGCAAAAGAAGATATTGTATATGCTCTGGATGCTATTCAAAATCCAATGAGTCTCTATGAACCAGTGTATACAGAAGGGGGAGATACCCTTTTTGTAATGGATCAGATAAGTGATAAAAAAAATAAAGAAGAAGCATGGGTTGAGAAATTATCTTTAAGCGAGGCGATGAAACATTTGAATGCAAGAGAGCATCAAATTATAAGCTTACGCTTCTTTCAGGGAAAAACACAGATGGAGGTAGCGGATATCATTGGTATATCACAGGCTCAAGTCAGCAGATTAGAGAAAAATGCACTTCATTGTATGAAAAAATATCTTGCAGGTTAGCTAAAATATGTCATAATTATATAAACTTCGAATAGTCTATAGAAAAGGGCTGTTCGGAGTTTGAAATGCTATTTTCAGAGTTAAGAGATAAAGAAGTAATCAATATAAAAAATTGCAAAAAACTAGGTCACGTATGTGATTTGGAATTTGATAAATGTTCAGGACAGATATTTAAAATTATTGTAAGAGATCGGTATTCCTTCTTTAATATTTTAGGTTGCTGTGATTCAGAATACGTAATTCTTTATAAAGATATCAAACAGATTGGTCCAGATATTATTCTGGTGGACCTCTAAATAGTTCATATATACGGGCCTTCCATAAAATTAGTTGACATAAGCAAAATGAATAGCATATAATCAATATATCATATGGAGGTTATATTTGGAGGAGGGTGCATATCATGAAATGCCCATTTTGTGGTCATGAAAATACAAGGGTCATTGATTCCAGACCGGCGGAAGAGAATAATTCAATCAGAAGGCGTCGTGTATGCGACGAATGTGATAAGCGTTTTACAACCTATGAAAAGATAGAGACTATTCCATTAATTATTATTAAAAAAGATAATAACCGGGAGACTTATGATAGAGCGAAAATTGAAGCAGGTGTATTACGCGCTTGCCATAAGAGACCAATTAGTGCAAATCAGATCAATCAACTGGTAGATGAGGTGGAGACAGAAATTTTTAACATGGAAGAAAAAGAAATTTCCAGTACCATCATCGGGGAATTGGTCATGAATAAATTAAAAAAATTGGAAGCGGTAGCATATGTCAGGTTCGCTTCTGTTTATAGAGAATTTAAAGATATCAATACGTTCATGGATGAATTGAAAAAAGTATTAAAATAATGGAGGTTTTAGCTGGTTTTCCTATAAATACTGATAAATCTTTAAAAATTACTTGGTTGATAATCTGATATAAAAGATTAGGCATTTCTATAATATATCTTTTGTTGAGAGCTATTTTTATGATAGGCTTAAAAGTTCCGTATTTAGATTTGCGCAAGGTTGCCGAAAGGCAACCTTTTTCTTTGAAATATCATTGGGAGGTGTGAGAATGAATATTGCTATATGTGATGATAATTCTATTATTTCAGGAAAGCTGGAAAGTATAGTAGATGAATGTTTTCTATCGAGAAGTGCTTCTTATTCAATCACAACATTTTTGTCAGGTGAAGAATTACTAAATCGTTTGGAACAGAAAATATTTCATATTTATATTCTTGATATTGAATTGAATGCAGTAAGTGGTCTAGAAGTAGCAAAGAAAATACGTCAGACTGACTTTAATGCAATTATAATTTTTGTAACGAGCCATAGAGAATTAATGCAGGAGGCATTTGAGGTTCTGGCATTTAATTACATTGTAAAACCATTTGATGAAAAGAATACAAAGAGGATTATTTTAAAAGCAATCGATTATGTGAATTTGAAAAAAAGGTTCTTTACCTATAAAATTGGAAAACGTAAATATACGGAAAATTTGGATAAGATATTATATTTTGAGAGTAATGGAAGAAAGATAATGATTAATACGGAAAATCAGGTAATAGAGTGTTATGGGACGATGAAAACTACGTTAGAGCAAGTAGAATCTCAAATGTTCGTGCAAATACATAAGTCTTTTATTATTAACATGGAGTATTTGAAGACAATTGAAGGAGAAGCTGTTGTTTTAAATAATGAACATAAGCTTCCGATATCTAAAAAGTATATTTCAATGCTAAATGCAGCCTATCGAAATTATATGATAATACGTTCCTAATTGATATCGTTATTAAAATAACAAATACCTAGTTATGTCAAACGTTAACATGACGAGCAAATAGGTTAATTATTACAATATGGTAAAAAAAGGTATTATTTATGCTACAATATCGTTGTGTAGAAGGGTTAGCTCATATATGGGGTGGCTGACTATCTATATATATATGTCAACCGGAATGACAAGGGTACGGGAGATAGTTTTTAGTTCAAGCACACTCAAAAAAACAGACTGTAAGTATCGAGCTCAGGATACTTACAGTCTGTTTTTTCTCTTATAATATTTTCTAAAGGCCTATCATGATAGGATGATTAATAATGAAAAAAAAAGAAATACTGTATAAAAAAATACTTGCGTTTTTAAAAAAAATTTTATACAATACTGTATGAATGTTAAAACATTAACATTCATACAACTAAATAATAGGAATAGATCTACCTATAAGGTAGATGAGAAGAAAGGAAAAGGACACATGAAAAGGAAAAAAATGAATTTTCTCCTTCTACTGGTTGTGTTACTTACACTAACTATTGCACTGAATGGATGTTCAGGTGATAAGGCAGGTGACGCTTCTTCCATGATTACTGTTGGAATACCCCAGGATATTGAGGATAGTCTTGACCCACACAAAGCTGTTGCGGCAGGAACTAAAGAGGTATTATTCAATGTATTTGAAGGCTTGATGAAGCCAGATAGCAAAGGTAATCTGAACCCTGCTGTAGCAAGTGAGTATGAAATATCAGAGGATGGAAAAACGTATACTTTCAAATTGAGAGAAGGTATAAAATTCCACGATGGAAGTTTAGTTACAGTAGAGGACATTAAGTATTCGATAGATAGATGTGCTGATACTAGTAATGGAGAACCACTAGTAGCAGCATATTCTAATATTAAGGATGTAATTATTGCAGATAATAACACCATTCAGATAGTATTAAAGAATGAAGACACCTCGTTTCTGGCATATATGACAACTGCAATTATACCATCATCCAATAAAACCCCGGATACGGTGCCAATTGGAACGGGACCTTATCAATATGTTTCGCGGTCGCCACAGGAAAATATCATAATGAAAAAATTTGATCTTTATTGGGGCGAACCGGCACATATTGAAAATGTAATTTTTAAAGTGATTGCAAATGCTGACACAATTACGATGAACCTAATGGGCGGCTCGATTGATATGTATGCAAGAGTTACTTCTAATCAGGCAGAAGAGCTGGGTAACGATTTTAACATTGAAGTTGGTACCATGAATCTTGTACAGGCTATGTATTTAAATAATAAGGTAGAGCCTTTTAATCAGGTTCTGGTTCGTAAGGCCCTTTGTTATGCCATTGATCCGCAGAAAATCATGAATATGGTCTCAGATGGTAAGGGAACTCAAATTGGAAGCAGCATGATTCCTGCGTTTGAGAAATATTATGATAAAAGCTTAAATGAGCTCTATAAACAAGATATTGAAAAGGCAAAAGAACTGCTTATAGAAGCAGGATATCCGAATGGGTTCACTTTTACCATCACAGTCCCTTCCAATTATCAGCAGCATGTGGATACAGCACAGGTCATAGCAGAAGAATTAAAGGCAATTGGTGTAACAGCAGAAATAAAATTAATTGAATGGGATAGCTGGTTAAGTGATGTTTATACGGAACGAAACTATGAGAGTACAGTAATTGGCGTGGATGCTTCCAGTATGACGGCAAGAGCATTGCTTGAGAGATTTACATCAACCGCTGACAATAATTTTACCAATTACGAGAACCCTGCGTATGATGCCACATTTGAAAAAGCAATGAATGAAATAAATGATTCAAAGCAAACGGAGTATTATAAGCAATGTGCAAGAATTCTGGCTGAGGATGCTGCCAATGTATATATTCAGGATCTCCCGGAGCTGACAGCAATCAATAAAAAATTCGCAGGTTATGAATTTTATCCTTTATATGTACAGGATATATCAAAAATGTATCTGGTAGAGGAAGGAAAAGAATAGAACAGATGGGAAGCAGGTGAGGAAATGAAACAGATAGGGAAGAAAATAGGAACATTACTGATTACCCTTATAATCGTTTCCTTTCTCGTATTTTGGGCTTTTACCGTGATCCCAGGCGACCCTGTGACTTCTATGCTGGGGACGCAGGCTACGCCGGATAAGGTGATTGCTTTGAGGGAAGAAATGGGTTTGAATCAGCCGCTTCTTCCTCGCTATATACAATGGTTTACCGCATTTATAAGAGGAGATATGGGGAGTTCCTATAGTTACCATATACCGGTAGGAAAGATGATTGTTGATAAAATACCGATCACAATGATACTTACTTTGTTATCGTTTTTCTTTATGATGATAATAGGGATACCTGCAGGTATTTATGCAGCAAGACATGCAGGTGGAAAAGTAGATAGTGTAATTTGTGTATGCAATCAAATTATAATGTCGATACCTCCGTTCTTTGCAGGAATTATAATGACTTATCTGTTTGGAATCCTCTTGCACTTGTTTGTACCAGGTGGATTTGTATCATATCAGGTTGATATTGGTGGTTTTATTCAATATCTTATCTTTCCAAGTATAGCAATTGCCTTACCGAAGAGCGCAATGACTGCTAAATTACTCAGAAGTTCCTTGATAGAGCAAACAAAATTGGATTATGTAAAAGCTGCATATAGCAAAGGAAATACAACGAATCGTTTATTGTGGAATCATGTGTTGAAAAATGCTATGATTCCAGTTATCACTTTTTTGGGAATGGCACTGGCGGATATGATTGCTGGAAGTATTATTATGGAACAGGTATTTAGTATTCCAGGTTTGGGAAGGATCTTACTTGCATCCATATCGAGTAGGGATTATCCCGTTGTTCAGGCTATTATTGTATGTATTGCGTTTATCGTCTGCCTGATTAATTTAATGGTTGATCTGTTATATCATTTTATTGATCCAAGAATAAGAATGGATTGAGAAAAGGTGTTATTATTGAAAAAGAAAAAAAATAAAAATTACAACTTGATAATCGGTAGCATTTTGACGGGTACGCTATGTATATTAATCCTGGTTGGGTTTGTATATACGCCCTATGACCCCGAAGCGATGGATGAAGCAAGAAAACTTACTGGGATTTCATTTTCTCATATTTTGGGATGTGATAATTTTGGACGTGATATCTTTAGCCGCATATTAAAAGGAAGCGGTACTACATTACTTGTAGCGATAGGAACCGTTTTTATTGGAAGTGTAGTTGGAACAATCATAGGAGCTGCTACAGGTTACTATGGTGGCTGGATTGATGAAATATTGATGCGCATAAATGATGCGATTTTTGCTTTTCCAAGTATTTTGTTAGCACTTGTTTTTATCAGCCTTTTGGGGCCTGGTATGGTAAATGTAATTATTTCTCTGGGAATTGCATTTGTTCCAAGCTTTGCACGTATTGTCCGCAGTGAATTTATTCGTTGTAAAAATATGGATTATGTGAAACAGGGTAAATTAATGGGGGCAAGTAATTTAAGAATTATGTTTATACATATTTTGCCCAATACGGCACCTGTATTATTTTCTTCTATTATGATAGGATTTAATAATGCAGTCTTGGCAGAGGCGGGTATGAGCTATTTAGGTATTGGCGTGCAGCCTCCGGATGCCAGTCTTGGCAGAATGCTTTCAGAGGCCCAGGCTTATTTATTTAGCAGACCAAGCTATGCCTTTTTTATCGGTCTATTTATGATTCTGTTAGTGCTAGGTTTCAGTTTGCTGGGAGAGGGTATTAAGGATTCTGGCTTAACGGATTTGTAGTAGAAGGGAATGCAGTCGAGAGGAGCCAAGAGATGCTATTAGAAGTTAAGAATCTATTTATTGAATTTCATGATCATTCTGTTCCAGAAACAGTTGTCTATGACTTTTCCATGTCCATGTCTGCAGGTGAAATTATAGGAATCGTTGGAGAATCAGGATCTGGAAAGACAATGACAGCAATGGCTATTGCAGGACTGTTGCGAAGACATGATCTGCAAAAGAATGGACGAATTTTATATGAGGGTGTGGATTTACTATCCTGTGACAGGACCATATTAAGGCAGATCCAGGGTAAAGATATCAGTATGATTTTCCAAGAACCCATGACATCTTTAAATCCTGTGAAAAAAATAGGCTGGCAAGTAGAAGAGAGTTTAAGGCTACATTCCAACTTGGGAAAAGAAGCGTTAAAAACGAAGGCTATAGAGGCTTTGAGGGATGTAGAATTACCAAATCCGGAGCAGATCTATCACAAGTATCCGCATCAGCTGTCAGGAGGAATGCGTCAACGGGTAATGATAGCCTCAGCGATGATATGCAATCCTAAGATTTTAATTGCGGATGAAGCAACGACCGCTTTGGATGTGACAATACAAGCGCAGATCATTAAGCTGCTTAAAAAAATGAATACACAAAGAAATACTTCTATTTTATTCATTTCACATGACTTGAGCCTCGTACGCAACTTATGCACTAAGGTTATAGTGATGCAAAATGGACACATTATTGAAGAAGGGGATACAGAATCCATATATCAGACTCCTACTGAAAATTATACAAAACTATTAATTTCAGCAATCCCCAAATGTGTAAAACTAGTATGAGGTAAGTATGGGAAAAATATTAGAAATAAGTGATGTATGCGTTTATTATTCTGAAAAGGCACCATTTGGAATAGGATCGAATCATAGACAGCAAATTTGTAAGAACATTTCATTCCAAATGGAAGAAGGAGAGATACTTGGCTTATTAGGCGAAAGTGGCTGTGGAAAATCGTCATTGGTAAAGGCAATTCTTGGTTTGAATAAAGAGTATACAGGAGTCATCAGGCATTTTTCAGAACATCCACAAATGGTGTTTCAAGATCCTTATTCTTCGCTGAACCCTGCAAAAAAAATAGGCTGGATCATGGAAGAGCCACTCAGAGTGAAAGGCGGATTTACAAAAGCAGAAAGACAGCATAAAGTAGTAAAAATGTTAGAGAAGGTGGGACTTGATGAAAAATTTGCCATACGCTATCCCAATCAATTATCTGGAGGGCAAAGACAACGTGTTTGCATCGCAACAGCATTGATGCTGGAACCTAAGTTGCTAATTGCAGATGAACCGGTATCGGCGCTGGATGTGACGATTCAGGCGCAAATTATCCGTTTGCTCTTAAAAGTACAGAAAGATATGGGAATTGCAATTCTTTTTATTTCACATGATTTAAAAGTTGTTTATCAGATGTGTGATAACGTTATGGTCATGAAAGAGGGTAAAATACTGGAAAGAGGAACAATAGATGAAGTCTATCGAAATCCGAAGCATTCTTACACAAAGCTTTTAATAGAAGCAGCTAATATATAACCTATGGTATTTTTTTGTAAATATCCATTTACTGTTGTGGATAGAGGTATGATTGGTTATAATATAAGAACTCATAGTAGTATCAGATAAAATGCAAGGAGGTGCGTTGATGGAGGTTCAAGGACCTGAGGAATATGGTGGATTTTATAACAGCTATCGTGTTAAAAATATTCCAATTGTTGACACGGAATATACGAAAAAGCAGAACGATAGGATGCCTGAGACCGAACCAGAGATACCAGACCATCAATGCGCTAATACCTCCTCCAAAATAGAGGAAAAAAAAAGAATAGCAAATTTGGAAGACCTGTCATTGACATTTAATTCGGAAGAATCCTTTGATTATATAGGAGCTGATAGTGAAATCAGTATTCTAGATGTACAAAAGGCAGTTTCGGATATGAAGAAGGATCAAATTTTAGAACAATATCAATATTTTTATAGAAGCAACAGTAATGATACAATTCTGGAATCGGAAGATGGACTTGTCATGCAGAAAATAAATCATCCCGTTAATGGGAATCCTACTATTAGAATTGATGAATGAATGTAACAAAACACCTTGCAAACAAGCAAGGTGTTTTGTTATACTGACTTTTAGTAATTACAGGAATCTGTATTAGGGTCTTTAACAATAATAATAGGGAGGACTAGATATGTTTTATAGATTTTATCCGGATAAATATATGGATTCGGCTTATCTGATAGATTTTGCTGCTTATTATAAAGCAGGATACAGAGGAATTATATTCGATGTTGATAATACATTAGTACCACATGGATCACCAGCAGATGAAAAGGCAATCGCATTATTTCAATACCTTAAGGAATTGGGGATGGAGGCGATTCTTTTATCCAATAATAAGGAGCCTAGGGTGAAGCAGTTTCATGAATCCGTTCAGGTGCCTTATATTTTTAAAGCGAACAAGCCGTCTGTAAGGAATTATCGGAAAGCTATGGAGCACATGGGAACCACCAGCCAAAATACGATATTTGTTGGAGATCAACTATTTACAGATATATGGGGAGCCAATAAAGCTAATATTTATACCATATTGGTGAAACCGATTCATCCGAAAGAGGAGTTTCAGATTGTTCTTAAAAGATATTTAGAGAAAGTAGTATTATTTTTTTATAAAAGACATCGAAATCCTTAGTGTTAACGGAAGGCAGAGAGGGAATTTATATGGAAGTAAATGGAAAGACAAGATTATGCGGGCTTATAGGGAATCCGATAGAACATACGTTATCGCCTATGATTCACAATGCCCTTGCAGAAAAATTAAATCATAACTTGATTTATGTTCCGTTTAAAGTGGAAGAAAGTCAGGTGAAAGAAGCAGTGCAAGGTGCTTATGCATTAAATGTTCTTGGGTTAAATGTTACCGTTCCGCACAAGAGCACAGTGATTAACTGTCTAAAAGAAATGGATGGATTGGCATCTTCTATTGGTGCTGTGAACACACTGGTACGTGTGAGTGGTGGATATAAAGGTTACAATACAGATATGAGCGGATTATATCGGGCACTTTTGTCAGAGGGTATTCAGGTAAAAGGAGAAGATATCCTTCTCCTGGGAGCAGGTGGAGCGGCCAGAGCAGTCGCTTTTATGTGCGCTTACTATGGTGCAGCTAACATATACATATTGAATCGTACGATCGAAAAAGCAAAGCTTGTGGCAGAAGAGGTGAACAATGTTTTGAAAACATCGGTAGTGGTTCCGATGCGCCTTTCTGACTATGGACATCTTATGAATAAAAAATACCTGGTAATTCAGGGTACAAGTGTTGGATTATACCCTCATGTAGAAGATGTAATTATAGAAGATGAAGAATTTTATAAACATGTTCATACAGGGTATGATCTTATCTACAGACCAGCAAAGACTAAATTTATGTTACAGGTTGAGGCAGCAGGTGGAAAAGCGTATCATGGATTAAAAATGCTATTATTTCAAGGAATAGACGCGTATGAAATGTGGAATCAGACACAAATATCGGAAAAGATGGCATTGGAGGTTTATGAATTACTTAAGAAAGAGATGGGAATCCATGGATAATGTAATTCTAATTGGCTTTATGGGGTGTGGTAAATCCAGTATTGGACGAAAACTATCCTATAAATTACAAAAAACACTAATTGATACGGACAGGTTAATTGAGAAAGAACAAGATCTTACGATCAGCGAAATCTTTGAGACAAGAGGAGAGGAAAGTTTCCGGGACTTGGAAACAGAGTGCTTAAGATCGTTATTGAAAAATGGGGGGAATCAGATTATATCTACGGGTGGGGGCTTACCAATGCGGGAAGAAAATAGAAAACTCTTGAAGCAATTGGGATGCGTCGTGTTTCTTCGCGCTACGACTGAAACCATATATGAGAGATTGTGCAACGATACCACCAGACCTTTATTACAGGGAGCGGATCCACAGCAGAAGATTGCGGTATTGCTTAAAAAAAGAGCTGTTATCTATAATCATGCGGCTGACATCGTTATAGATACAGATGGAAAAGATTTCGATCAAATTATAAGTGAATTGCAGGAGGCATTAAGAGACTATGAAGTTATTAATTATTAATGGGCCAAATATCAATTTTCTGGGAATCCGGGAAAAGGATGTTTACGGGGCAGAAGATTATGAGTATTTATTACAAATGATTGCAGAAAAAGGGGAACGGGAAGGTTGTCAAATAGAAGTGTTCCAGAGTAATCATGAGGGGGCTATTATTGATCGTATTCAGGATGCGTATCGTGATGGGACTGAAGGAATTATCATTAATCCTGGTGCTTATACGCATTATAGTTATGCCATCAAAGATGCATTGTCCAGCATCACGATTCCAAAAGTCGAGATTCATATTTCGGATATTACCAAGCGTGAAGAGTTTCGTAAGGTATCCGTTACAAAAGACGCGTGTGATAAGCAGATCTATGGACATGGATTACAGGGATATTTAATGGCGATCGATTATGTCCTAAAAAAATAGTTGAAATATGATAGTTTTTATTATAAACTATAATGGAATTGTAATGAGAAAATTTTAGGAGGAATATTTGGATGATTTCAGCAGGTGATTTCAGAAATGGTGTTACTATCGAATATGATAATAATATATACCAGATTATTGAGTTCCAGCATGTGAAGCCGGGTAAAGGAGCAGCATTTGTTAGAACTAAATTAAAGAATATCATAAATGGCGGAGTCGTAGAAAAGACTTTCAGACCTACGGAAAAATGCCCGCAAGCACGTATTGACCGAAAAGATATGCAATATTTATATGAAGATGGTGGATTATACTATTTTATGGATACAGACAATTTTGAGCAGACAGCCATTAATTCTGGCGCAATCGGTGACGCTCTTAAATTTGTAAAAGAAAATGAAATGTGCAAAATATGTTCCCATAACGGAAGTGTATTTGCAGTAGAACCTCCTCTTTTTGTAGAACTTCAAATTACAGACACTGAACCAGGATTCAAAGGTGATACAGCTACTGGAGCAACAAAACCGGCTAAAGTAGAAACAGGCGCTACTGTTTATGTACCATTATTTGTAGAAGAGGGTGATGTAATTAAAATTGATACAAGAATCGGTGAATACTTATCAAGAGTTTGACCCAATTCTACTATCGATGATTGCATATTTTTGATAGCTTATAAGACAACAAAAGGCAAGTACCTTTGGTTGTCTTTTTTTATTCTATAAGAAATCTTATTCGTTCTGATCTAGTACATTCGTACAATAAACCAATCGAAAACAATTGAAGAAAGAGGTAGTTATGGAATTTAATCAATTTATAGTTAAAATTAAAACCGCAATACAGCAATATGTCGGGGAAGAAGCAGTAGTGTCATTAAACCATGTAACAAAAAATAATGGGGTGATTTTGGAAGGAATTTCTATCACAAGAAAAGATAACAATATTTCTCCTACCATCTATTTAAATCATTTTTACGAAACGTATGAAAATGGTACCTCCTTTGGTAAGACCGTACAAGATATAATTACGGTTTATAAAAAAAATGAAATTAGTGAAAACGTTAATATGGATTTTTTTACAGACTACAGTAAGGCCAGGAAAAAGATCGCATACAAGTTAATAAATTATGATAAGAATAGAGACCTCTTGCAATTTATTCCACATGTGAAATACTTGGATCTTGCGATTGTATTTTATTGTATCGTCATAAATGAGCGGATCGGGAATGCAAGCATACTCATTCAAAACAGGCATTGTAAGATGTGGGATATTACATGGGAGGAACTATTTGCAATTGCAAAAGAGAATACACCACGCCTGTTGCCAGATGAATTACGCAATATGAAAGACATTATTCAACAGATCATAAGTGAAGATGACGAATCTGCTGAGCCATCTGCATTCGTAACAGATTATGAAAGTAGCTATTCAGAAGGTAAAATGGCTCCCATGTATGTATTAAGCAATCATACGAAGGTAAATGGGGCAGCATGTATCTTATATCCGAATGTCATTTCAAATTTTGCAGAAAATCTACAAAAAGATATCTATATATTACCAAGCTCTATCCATGAAGTTATTTTGATTCCGGTAGATGATTCGGATCATTCGCTAGAATTGAACAATATGGTCCAGGAGGTGAATATGACGCAGGTAGACGACGAAGAAGTCCTGGCAGATCATGCATATTACTATACCCGTGTAAGTAGGCAGATTATTCAGATCTAAAAAGAAAGCAAGTTAGAAGAGAATGGTTCACAGAATCTTCTAACTTGCTTACTAGACAATACGTATTAATTATGATATTATTGTTCTGTGATGTAACAAATTTGTAACAATTATTCGTTATGTTTCAACTAAGCACCCGTAGTCTAATGGATAAAACGTAGGCCTCCGACGCCTTTGATGCAGGTTCGAGTCCTGTCGGGTGCATCATCACAGAAATAAAACAAAAGGTAGTCAGAAAGGTGTTTTTATATGAATGACATTTTATCAAAAATCGAAGAATTTTTGCAGGTTGCAAAAAAACTGATTTTGAAAGGAAAAGACCTTACAAAGAAGAATAAAAAAGTTGCTTCATTCATAGGAATGGCTGTTTTGGCATTTATCGTTGTCCTGACACTTTTACTCAGGGGAACAAATACAAAAAGTGAAGAAACACAGGCAAAAGTTACCACCGTATCAGGAGGCAGTGTTTCAGAAGAACCATTGGAGGAGAATGCCTATCCAGAGGTAAATGAACTGGTAAAGAATTATTATAAGGCACTTGCAGATGGTGATATGGATAACGTAGTTGCCAATAGAAATTATACGGAAGATACAGAAAGAATACGTTTAGAGAAAAAAAGTGAATATATTGACAGTTATGAAAATATTATCTGTTATACCAAGAAAGGTCTATTAGAGAATACGTATCTTGCTTATGTGTATTACGAAGTGAAATTTAAGGACATAGATACATTGGCACCAGCTTTAAATACCTTATATATTTGCCCAAATGAAAGTGGTAAATTATATATTTATGAAGGAGAAATCGATGATAATGTTTCGTCCTATCTAAAGGCTCTTTCCACACAGGATGATGTGCTGGATCTATTTAACAGAGTGCAGGTAAGTTATAATGAAGTAATTGAGAAAGATGAAAAATTAAATGAATTCCTGACAGAATTACCAACAAAAATAAAAACGGAGGTTGGTGAAGCTTTAGCAGCATTGGAATCTACTGAGGACACGACGGAAGAAGTAACAGAACAAGCCACAGAAGAAGTGCCGGCCCAAGAAGAATCGACAGAGGAAGCGCCACAGCCAGTGGAAGAAACCGTAGAGGCAATAGAAACAGTGAATGTCCGAAGTTCGGACAGTGAAACAGCCGATAAAGTTGGAAAAGCACAATCAGGAGAACGATTTACCAGATTGGAAGCCAAAGAGAATGGATGGAGCAAGATTAAATTTGAGGATCGGGAGGCTTACGTCAAATCAGAATATGTTAAAGTGGTGGATGCTACCGCTGAGCCAGTGAATGCAGAAACTCAAAATGCGGATAATACCGTAACGGAGTCACAAGGAAGAATTACGGTAAAAGAAACAGTGAATGTTAGAAAATCAGCAAATGAATCTTCAGCCAAGCTGGGAGTTGCTTATCAGGGGGATCATTTTGACTTGATCATGAAGCAAGCGGATGGCTGGTCAAAGATCAATTATAACGGACAGACCGGTTTTGTTAAATCAGAATTTCTGGAATAAATAGTACAGAGGCAGAGCTATAAATAAAGGATGTTTACTGGAAGAAACCTAAGATAGGCATTTGACAGTGAACATCTTTTTTATAAAAATTAATGGAGGTAGCGGTTATGAATATGGCAATCCTGGGGGCAGGTAATATTGCAAATACGATGGCTCGGACAATAATGGGGATGGGAAATGTAAAAAGTTATGCAGTTGCTTCAAGGGAATTGAAAAAAGCAGAGCAATTTGCAGCAAAATATCAATTCCAAAAGGCATATGGGTCTTATGAAGAATTAGTAAATGATCCATATGTCGATCTTATTTATATTGCTACGCCTCATTCCTTTCATTTTGAGCATGCAAAGTTATGTATTAGTCATAAAAAGCCAGTTCTGTGTGAGAAGCCATTTATGGTGAATGCCAGACAGGCAAGAGAGATTCTTGATTATGCAAAGGAACAAGGTGTTTTTATTACAGAAGCAATGTGGACCAGATATATGCCGATGCGTGATAAAATTAGGGAAGTGCTTGATTCTGGTGTGATTGGTACTCCACATATGCTTACGGCAAATCTTGGGTACAAAATTGATATGGTACCAAGAATGCAGCAACCGGAATTAGCTGGTGGTGCCTTATTAGATGTAGGGGTATATACATTAAATTTTGCCTCTATGGTATTTGGAGATGAAATCAGTGATGTGACATCTACTTGTACTTATACGGATACAGGAGTAGATGAGCAAAATAGTATTACGCTTACCTATAAAGATGGGAGAATGGCTGTGTTGAACAGTTCTATGAAGGCGTTGAGTGACCGAAAGGGAATTATTCATGGAAGTAAAGGATTTATAATTGTTGAGAATATCAATAATTTTGAATCCATCACTGTTTACAATGAAGAATATCATGAAATTGCATGTTATCCATGTCCGAAGCAAATTACGGGATTTGAATATGAGGTGGAGGCCAGTATGAGAGCTGTCATGAATGGAGAATTGGAGTGTCCACAGATGCCTCATGATAAAATTGTAGATATGATGCGGATTATGGATCAAATAAGAAGTGGATGGGATATTACATATCCGTGCGAATAGAAACTAAATTTTGTGGAATACTTAGGCATAGAGAATGCAGAAATGCATTTCTATGTCTTTTTTACTTTTAGGAAGGAGGGTTTATATGATAGTAAATAGAAAAGAGGAAATAGAAGTATTAAAGGATATACAAAGAAATACACATATGGCGATGAAAGCGATAGATACCATAGCATCAAAAGTGTATGATGATGATTTGGCATTGCAATTGTCCAGGCAGTCTTTAAAATACTCTGCAATTCATAATGAGGCAGTCGATCGGATTTTGGAGGAAAGGGCTATGCCTCTTCCAGGGAATGCAATTGAAGAGGCTATGCTAGTCGGAGGAATCCATATGAATACCATTCTTAATACAAGTTCAAGTCATATTGCAGAAATGATGATACAAGGAAGCAACAAAGGACTTACAAGCATGTGGAAATCGATGAATAAACATCCTGAGGCAAAAGGAAAATCGATGGAGATCGCAAAAGAACTAATGGATTTTGAAGAAAAGAATATAGAAATTCTAAAAAAATATTTATAAATAGAAGCTTCGGATAGCGAAAGGCCTTCCGAAGTTTTTTGTTTTTCCGTAAAGAGATATTTATGATATAATAAGTGGATGAACGCATTTGCTAAAATAGATCAACGTTGGAAGGAAAGCACAAATCGTGAAAAGAAATGTAAGTCTTAAGGATATTTCAGACGGAAGATTATACGGAATAAATGATATGGTAAAAGCAGGATGTAATGATTGCATGGGCTGTTCAGCCTGTTGCCAAGGCATGGGGAATTCTATTCTATTAGATCCGCTTGATATTTTTCGTCTTACTGAAAATCTGCATATGACCTTTGAGGAATTATGGAACCATCATGTGGATTTAAATGTAGTAGATGGTATTATCCTTCCGAATATAAAAATGAAGGGTGAATTGGAAAAATGCACTTTTCTGAATGAAAAAGGAAGGTGTGGGATTCATCTTTTCAGACCTGGGATCTGCAGGTTATTTCCATTGGGAAGATATTATGAAAATGGTTCTTTCCGTTATTTTTTGCAGATAAATGAATGTAAAAGTGAGAAAAAGACAAAAGTAAAAATACGTAAATGGATTGATACGGAAGATATCATTAAGAATGAGCAATACATAAATCAGTGGCATTATTTTTTGATCGATGTGCAAGAAATGGTGAAGAATATAGAAGACCCCAGGGTGATAAAACAGATAAATATGTATATATTAGAAAAATTTTTTGCCCGTACCTATGAGAATGAGGACTTCTATTCTCAATTTCAGAAGCGTTTGGAGCAAGCAAAGGAAAGTTTGGCCGGATGTGCTGAATAGAGAGTGCTTTTTCTATATTAAGTCATGGACATGCGAATGCTCATGACTTTCCTTGCGGTTCAGGCATAATTGTGTTATTATTGTTTCGTTTAATGTGACTTTTATGTCGCAGATGGGAGTAATTAATATGAGGTTTTTTGTCTTTCATAAGAAAACGATTCTAAGGATCACAATCATAGTATGCTTATTTGCGTTTAGCATATATTTTTTAGAAAAGGTCAGGAATATCGGTAATATTCAAAAAGATTTACAAAATGCGGCCAGAATGGAAGAAATGCAAAAGAATATGTCATCAGAGCCCGCAGAGACGATTCCAGAACCAGATAGTAGCCAGGTGTTCACGGTCAGTGTGAGTTTAAATAAACAGGTAAAGAATGGCGCCGAAGTTAAGATTAATTGGTGGTATAACGAGAAGGATGGAAAGTATTATCTGTTTTTACCATCCTCTGCCGATTTGGACAGCCTTAAACTCCAGATGTCAATTGTAAGTGAAATAATGATCGACGGAGATATGGTAAAGAATGGTGATATCTGTTCTTTATCTTTAGGATCACATGAGATTACCACTTTTTTAACAGATCAGGTATTTCCACTGGAAGTAATGCAGTCTGCTCATGTCGCTACACTTTTCTTTGAAACTAATTCTGGAAGTCTGCAATATCTGCATACAGATAAGTCCAATGAAGAAGGCGGAAACCTTACAATTTTGAAAGAAGACGGTAAAACAGAATTTGAGGGAAAGATAGAGTCCATGCATTGCCGGGGGAATGCTTCCTGGACGGATACAGATAAGAAATCATATCAGTTAAAATTGCCAAGTGATATCGATCTCTTTCAAATGGGAGCTGCTAAGAAATGGCTATTGATTGCGAATGCTTTTGACAGTACGTTAATTCGTAATATGACTACCTTTGATATGGCACATAAATTGGGGCTTGCCTATACTCCTAAAATGGAATATGTAGATGTTTATGCAAATGGAAATTATGTAGGGAATTATCTGCTGGCTACAAAAGTAGAAGTTGGTGAAAACCGCGTTAATGTGAATAATTTAGAAAAAATCACCCAAAAGATGAACTCAGCAATAAACGACTTAAGTACCTGCGAGACTTTCATGACGCCACAGGGCAGGCTCTTTAGTACGAAGGGTTATGAGATTCCCACAGAGCCAGAAGATATAACAGGTGGTTATCTATTAGAGATAGAGATGAGCGATCGCTATGGACTGGAGTCCAGTGGATTTATAACTTCTAGAATGCAACCAGTCGTATTCACCAGCCCTAAGTATGCTTCGTTCAATCAAGTATCCTATATCGCGAACCAGTATCAAGACCTTGAAGATGCCATGTTTTCGGAAGATGGATATAGTCCGTATTCTGGTCGCTATTTTGGAGATTATATTGATATAGACTCCTTTGCCAGAAAATATTTATTGGAAGAAATCGTAAAGAACTTAGATGCAGCATTTACCAGTCAGTTTTTCTATAAACCGAACGATAGTATCAGTACAAAGTTCTTTGCGGGTCCAGCGTGGGATTACGACAAAGCAATTGCAGGTTCAGGTATTACGCAGGAGGGGATAGATTTATTCGATCCCAATGGTTTTTATGCCTGTGTGAAGACAAAGGATTCCGATATATGGTATGCTTTGTACCAGCAAAAAGAATTTCGCGAGACTGCAATTCAAATTTATTTCAAAGAATTTAGGGATATTATAAAAGAAGAAGCAAATACGAAGATCAATGAAAGAGCAGATCGAATTCTAAATGCTGCCTTAATGGATGAATTCAGATGGGATATTTTCAATGAAGATGAGACCATTCAGGAAAAGACAGATACATTCTATGAAAAAGTTTCTGAACTTACTTATTTCCTCCATGAAAGAGATAAATTTTTAGCAAGAGAATGGGGAGAAGATAGATAATCATACGGTATCCTTTGAGAAACTTCTTATAGAGAAAGGGGACAATAGATTGATAGCAAGTGAATTCAGACATGAATTAAAATATATCAGTACAGAAATGCAATTTGCGTGCATTAGAAATCGGATTGGTCCAGTCATGCAGATGGATCGTAATGTGGGAGCAGAAGGAAGCTACAGAATACGTAGCTTATATTTTGATGATTATGAAGATACATGTTACTATGAAAATGAATATGGAACAGATCCTAGAGAGAAATTCCGGATCCGTATCTATGATCATAATACAGATACCATTAAGTTGGAATTAAAGAGCAAAGAGCATGGCAAAACGAAGAAAACTTCTTGTAAAATCACAAAAGAATTATGTCAGGACATCATAGAAAAAAAACCACTATCAATGGATCATATAAAAGAACCGGTCTATCAGAAATTTTGTTTGCAGATGAAGACAAGGTTGTTGCGTCCAAGTGTGATTGTAGAATATGACAGAATACCATATATTTACCCGAACGGGAATGTGCGGGTCACATTTGATAAAAATATACGTTCTGGTCATCTGCTGCATCAGTTTTTGTCGGAACAGATTACAGCGAGACCGATTATGCCATCAGGATACCATGTACTGGAAGTAAAATATGATGCCTATATCCCGGATTTTGTTTACCAAAGTGTGCAGGTAGAGAATTTGCAACAAACCGCATATTCAAAATATTATTTATGTAGAAAATATCGAGGAGGAATTTTTTCATGAGCGTAAAGGACATAATTAAAAAATCATTTTTAGAAACTTTTTCTAAAGCGGATATCAGTGCGACAGATATTTTAGTTGTTTTACTGATAACATCGGTACTTGCATTGTATATATTTTTTATCTATCGTATTATAACAAGAAAATCGTTCTATAATAAGAGTTTTAATATAGCACTTGCTGCACTTGCACTTATTACAGCTGCAATTATCATTACCATTCAATCCAGCATTGTAGTTTCACTTGGTATGGTGGGTGCATTATCCATCGTACGTTTTCGAACAGCAATTAAAGACCCTATGGATCTTGTGTTTTTATTCTGGTCGATCAGCATAGGAATTATCTGCGGCGCTGGACTATATGAAGTAGCAATAGTATTATCTATTATGGTTACTCTTGCAATTTTTGTATTAGATAAAATTCCAGTTGCAAAAGCACCCATGATTCTGGTGGTTAACTCTACTGATATTAAAAATGAAGAAAATATTTTGGACGTAGTCACAGAATTTTGTAAATTTCCAAAAGTAAAGTCCCGTAATCTGACAGGGGATCGATTGGATATCGTGATTGAATTACGTGTCAAAGAAGAGGCGGATATGGTTCTGAAAATCAATGCAATCAATGGTGTACAATCCGTGTCTTTACTTTCGCACGACGGCGAAGTTACCTTTTAAGGAAAGGGCTGTTACAAAAAAACAATTTGTTCTTTTGTAACAAGCCCTTTTTAATTATTAGCATGGAAAAATAATAAGAATTCAGTTAAAATGTATCTTATCAGATGGGAAAGGGGAGTCTATCATGAAACAGAATATTTTGGTTAGTGCGTGTTTGCTGGGTATGCATTGCAAATACGATGGAACAGATGCGATGCAAGAGGAATTGAAACAATGTGTGGATAAATATAATCTAATACCGGTATGCCCGGAAATTTATGGTGGTCTGCAGACACCGAGAGATCCGGCGGAACGGAGCGGAGAAAAAGTACTCACGAAAAAAGGAGAAGATGTGACTTCCTATTTTAATCGCGGTGCGGAAGAGACTTTACGGTTAAAAGAGCTCTATGCATGTGAGACAGCGATTTTAAAGGAGCGAAGTCCTTCGTGTGGATATGGATATATTTATGATGGGACTTTTGGCGGCAGCCTCATACGAGGGAATGGTGTGGCAGCAGAATTGCTGGCAGATAATGAAGTACGCATATTAGGGGAATCTAGAATAAAAGAATTGCTCGAATAGGATCGGTTCAATTATTGCGGATGCAACGTGTTTCAAGTATAATGAACAGGAAGTAAATCAAGAAAGGTATTATAAGCAGATGGAGAAAGTCCAGGCGGTCCGATTAAATAAATACTTAGCAGAATGCGGCATTTGTTCCAGAAGAGAAGCGGATCGAATGATTGATTTGGGTCTCGTGGAGGTAGATGGGGCTGTTGCAACCATGGGAAGCCGCGTAACACAGAGCAATGAGGTGACTGTGAGTGGAAAACCCGTACGGCCAAGAGCTCATAAGGTGGTTTTGGCATTTTATAAGCCAGTGGGAATTACTTGTACGGAAAAAGATGCGCATGCTAAGGTGACGATTACGGAATATCTCAAATATCCCATCCGTGTTACGTATGCAGGCAGACTGGATAAAGACTCCGAAGGTCTTATGATCATGAGTAATGATGGGGATTTGATTCAAAAAATGACTAAATCAGTCAATCGACATGAAAAAGAATACATTGTAAAAGTCAATAAACAGATAGAAGATACCTTTTTAGAAAAGATGAAAAATGGCATTTATTTGAAGGAATTAGAGGCAACCACAAGAAAATGTGCCGTAGATAAAATAGGACCTTATACGTTTCGTATTGTCCTGACACAGGGGTTGAACAGGCAGATTCGGCGTATGTGCGAATCATTGGGGTATCGTGTCGTTCAATTAAAAAGAATTCGTATCATGAATATAGAATTGGGAAATTTAAAGATCGGAGATTACCGGGAATTATGCGGGGAGGAGCTTTTGGAATTGTACCGGCAGGCAGGAATCACGAGGTAAAAATATTAAGAAGAGACAGTGAGATTAACGATGGACAAGAGCGCAAGAATCAGGGAATTAATTACCGTATTGAATGAGGCTTCTAAAGCTTACTATGCAGAAGACAGAGAAATCATGAGTAACTTTGAATATGATAAGCGATATGATGAGCTGGTGCAACTGGAACAGGAGACAGGGATGGTCTTGGCAAATAGTCCGACCGTAAATGTAGGATATGAAGCCATTGATGAGTTACCAAAAGAAAGGCATGAACAACCCATGTTATCTCTTGGCAAGACAAAAAGCAGAGAAGAACTGCGTGACTGGCTGAAAGGACAGGAGGCGCTATTATCCTGGAAACTGGATGGTCTAACCATTGTACTGACCTATCAGGAAGGCAGACTTGCGAAAGCGGTAACGCGTGGCAATGGAGAAGTGGGAGAAGTTATTACCAATAATGCACGCGTATTTCTGAATCTTCCATTATCGATCGCATATAAGGGTGAATTGATCTTACGCGGGGAAGCTGTTATTAGTTATACAGATTTTGAAAAAATTAACGCACTGATTATTCAGGAAGATGCGAAATATAAGAATCCAAGAAATCTTTGCAGTGGATCGGTCCGTCAGTTGAATAATGAAATTACGGCAAGGAGAAATGTGAAATTTTTTGCATTTGGACTAGTGAAAGCTGATCAAGTAGAATTTCATAATTCAAGGGAAGAACAATTTCTCTTTCTGCAACGGCAGGGCTTTGATGTGGTATCTTATAACAAGGTGACGCAGGATACGATATTAGAGAGCGTTGCAAGTTACGAAGAGAAGATTCAGACATATGATATCCCTTCGGATGGATTGGTATTAAGTTATAATGATATCGATTATGGTAGACGGCTGGGTATGACAGCAAAGTTCCCAAGGGATTCGATTGCGTTCAAATGGCAGGATGAGTTACGGGAAACTACACTATTGAAAATAGAATGGAGTCCGAGTAGAACAGGACTGATCAATCCGATCGCTATCTTTGAGCCCGTTGAATTGGAAGGTACGACGGTGAGCCGTGCCTCAGTACACAACATCAGTATTCTGCGTAGTCTTCGCCTTGGCATTGGTGATAGGATTGCAGTCTATAAAGCCAATATGATCATTCCTCAGATCGCTGAAAATCTGACAGGGAGCAATACGGTAGAGATACCATGTGCATGTCCGGTATGTGGCGGAGACACACAGTTAAAACAGGTAAATGAAGTGCAATCCTTATATTGCATGAATCCTGGTTGCGAAGCGAAGAAGATCAAATCCTTTACCCTGTTCGTAAGCAGGGATGCTATGAATATCGAAGGATTGTCCGAGGCGACCCTAGAAAAATTCATTGCCAAGGGATTTATTCATGAGTATGCAGATATCTTTCATCTGGACCAGCATAAAGAGGAAATCATTCAGATGGAGGGTCTTGGAGAAAAATCGTATCAGAACCTGTGGAATAGCATACAGATTGCAAGGAATACAACGCTTCCGAAACTTATTTATAGTCTGGGTATTGCCAATATCGGACTGGCAAATGCAAAAATGATATGTAAAGAATTTAAGAATGACTTAACGGCCATGCGGTGTGCCCAAATCGAAGAGTTAAGCGGGATACCCGGTGTAGGGGAAGTGATTGCAAGTACTTTTCGTGATTATTTTCTTAAGGAAGAAAACATTACAAAGGTAAATCATCTTTTGGAAGAGGTCATCATTGAAAACGAGGAAATTGATGAAGCAAGTCAGACCCTTCTTGGAAAAGTATTTGTCATCACTGGTAGTCTGGAACACTTCGAAAATCGAAATGCTATGAAGGAGATCATTGAGCAGAAGGGCGGAAAGGTGACAGGAAGTGTAACTGCCAAGACGGAATGTCTGATTAATAATGATGCAGCATCCTCATCTTCAAAAAATAAAAAGGCAAAGGAATTGAATATCCCGATACGGACAGAGGAAGAGTTCATACAGCAGTATTTGGATGGGATTTTTTAAATTTTAATTCCTGGGTTGACATGGAGGTATTAAAAGGTTACAATTTATTCATAATAGGAAAAAGCAATGAAAAGAAAAGTAGATAATGAGATATGGCACAGAGAGCTTCGTTAGGTGAAAAGAAGTACAGAATACATTATTGAAAATGGTCTTGGAGCTGCGTACCGACTGCATATAGAAGTAAAAATGCATAGGCTACGATGGGAACGCCCGTTACAGCGTCAGAGTATCGAATAGTTTTATTATATTCCGTACTTGTGGAGACTGGTACCGTGAGGTACTGGTGAACAAGGGTGGTAACACGGAGCTTAGCTTTCGTCCTTTCTTTCTCTGAATGTAATTTCAGTGAGGAAGGGACGGGAGCTTTTTTTATTTCATAAGAAGGATTTGATTCCTATATTCCATCATTTAAAATAAGAAGGAGAGGTACCAATATGCCAATTAAGATTCAAAGTGATTTGCCAGCAAAAGAGATATTAGAAAATGAGAATATATTTGTCATGGATGAAAATCGTGCTTTGTCACAGAATATCCGTCCATTGCAAATTTGCATCCTGAATCTGATGCCGATAAAAGAAGATACGGAATTACAGTTATTGCGTGCTTTTTCCAATACACCGCTGCAGGTGGATCTCACATTTATGAACACAGACAGCCATGTATCGCAACATACATCGGTAACGCACTTGAATAAGTTCTATCATACATTTGATGAAATTGAGAATCGAAAATTTGATGGTCTGATCATTACGGGAGCTCCTGTGGAGCAAATGGAATTTGAAGAGGTGGACTACTGGTCAGAGCTTTGTAAGATCATGGAATGGTCAAAGAACCATGTAACATCGACGCTGCATATCTGCTGGGGAGCGCAAGCTGGTGTGTATTACCATTTTGGTCTGAAAAAGCATCTTTTGGAGGAGAAGCTGTTTGGAGTCTATGCACATTCCGTATACAATCGAAAGGAACCATTGGTTAGAGGCTTTGATGATTATTTCATGGCACCACATAGCCGGCACACAGAAATCCGTGCCCAAGATATCCACGATTGTAAAGAGCTTTCGATCTTGGCGGAGTCAGAAGAAGCAGGCGTATTCCTTGCGATGGCAGAGGATGGGAAGCAGATTTTTGTCATGGGGCATCCGGAATATGATCGTTATTCTCTCCACAATGAATATATCCGTGATAAAAATAAAGGTTTGGATATTACCATTCCAAAGAATTACTACCCAAATGATGATATCGAACAAAAGCCAATCCTACAGTGGCGCTCGCACTGTAATGATTTATATACAAACTGGCTGAATTATTATGTATATCAGGTGACGCCTTATGAGTTGTAGGGAAGGGCGTTAAAAGCCTAGATTGAACGGCAAATAAAGATGCGTTGTCAGAATTTTATTGATTTCCCTTTAGTGCCACTTTCCACATATCCAATTTTGAATTCTTTTATTCAGGTTTGTGCCACTCAAAATCAACCAATAACTGATGGAATATTTGGAAAATTTTACACATTAAACCGATCTACAGATTTAGTTAATTTGGATGCAACAAAGTTCTATGATTTATTTGGAGGTGCAACATTTAAAAACAGCATTGAAACCATTTTTAATAATGAATTAGCAGATCGTTTAGTAGAATACCAAAAAACTGTAGAGAAATTAGAGCCTTTGTACAGAGGAAAAAGTATATACAATCAGAATATTTATATATGACAAAGGAGAATAATTGAGAATGGGAGATTATAGTGGGAAAAAGAAAATCGGGGGGAAGGTAAATTCTAAGATTTCAAATCAAGATTCGATTGCGGCTGTTTTAGCAATTGAACAAATTAATAGTGTTGACCCTTTTAAACTAGAATGTGATTTGCAAGATTTTTGTATAAAATGTGAGGGTGATGAAGATTTGGAAATATTTAATCAGCACAATCATGTGTACATTCAAGTTAAAAGCGGTGTACTAAACTCTACAACTTTTTATGAAATTCTTTCTGATTTTAAGAAAATAGATGAAGATGAAAGCAAGACTAATAACTATTTTGTGCTAATCACATTTGAGAATTTTAAGATTAATGGGAAAAATATCAGAGATCAGTTAGATGATTATATAAACGTATATTTGAATGAATATGAAACAGAAGATAAGAAGGAACGAATAAAACAAGAGATTGAAAATGATTATTCTTTGAAAGAATTTGCTACAATTATCAATCGGTTGCGTATTGTACAACGACCTCTATTTAGAGACGGACATGATACTAAAGCTATTTTTTCGAGAAATATGCGCTTGTATTATTCTTTTAAGGATCCGGGTGATATATTAGTTGATGCATTATTTAATGGTCTTACAGTTAAGTTTGCTGAATTACGTCGTAATAGGTCATTTTTTTCAAAAGGAGACTTGGAAATAATAATCAATAAAAAAATTGGTTGTATGAGCGCTTTTTCGGGAATATCTTTGCAAGCCGGATATAAGAGAATAGAAAATGGATATATCAAAAGTCCAGAAGCATTACAGAAAAGGGATGAATTATATCATGGATTTAAAATTGCCAAGAAAAGAATATCTAGTGGATGGAGAAAAGCATACAGAAAAGAGTTCATTCTGAGTCTTTTGATAGGAGCAAAAAGATGCCCAAAATGCGGACATCCTATTATGGCGAATGTACAAGGATTTTTTGGAATAGCATGCCCCGATTGTGGATTTAGTCCTTATGTAACGATGTTCCTGTTTTGTGAATGTGGTTGTTTTGAAGCGATTAAACAACAACCAGAGATGGATGATGAAAGCCAGATTCAATATATCAAAGATTATTTTGAAAAGCGAGACGGAAATAATTGTAGAGGGTGTGGAAGAAATCTTATCGATGATTATGTAGAACAGAGAATTTTTTATGCACCAATTCCTTACCCGTATGATGAACTGACTGATGATGAAGAAATGTACAAAAATAGTCCGTATTAATTTACATATATGTGGAGATGGTTGTGTTGATGTCCAACGCATACACTCAAGACGGGTTGAAGCGATAGGATGGATGAAACTAATCATTGTGTAATGTAAATATAGATGGAGAATAGAGATATGGAAGATAAAGAAATAATTACATATTGTGTTTTGGATAAAGATGGAATGAATAAAGCGGTTAAGATTGAAAGTAATGAGCTAAATGACTGGAAGCAGGTATATATAAAAGGATTTTGTGATTCATACATCAGTTCGTTGGAAGAGTCTTTAGACGTTCGTAAAAACTATTGTGATCCAGACCAAACATATAAAAAAGGTTATAATCATCTTTTTTTTAATCAGTTAATTATGTTTCTAAGAAAAAGAGAAGAACAGTTAGTAAATGAATTGAAGGGAAAATTTAATTATGAATTTGTAGAAGATAAAGGAATTAAGGTGAGTCAAACCAATAAAAATAAAGAAGAAGTTGATTTGTTCTACTTGAGATCTGATCAGTTGGGTTTCTCTGCTCCATCGAATGAAAAATCGCATCCATATGACCTGTATATTAAGAAAAACATAAACATTGATGAAGCAGTAAAGCAAGTGACAGATTGGATTATTGGGTCAAGAACAATTGGGGGATCGTTTCTGTGGCCAAGACCATTTTATGATACCTATAATCAAAGTAGAGGTGGAAAGATAAATTCTAGCCGAAAGTATTATATTCAGGACCGAGTTGATTTAACCTTATGGGAAATAAAGAATTGGTATAAAAAAATAAACAAGAATACGATTATGAACAGACAGAATACAAGAAATTCCAATCTGAATATTTGGCTTGGACATTTTACTAATTTTGAAACTTATGTAAAATTTTTTCATTTTGATACATTTGTGAAGCAAACCAGTAATGAGATAAGTCCAATTAATATTTTGACTAATGAAATTAATGAGCCTATATGGGGATGTAACGGTGAAAATCCTGAAATAGAAATTTCGAATAAATTAAGTAAAACTGAAGTTGAGAGTCTGCTGACACTTGTTAATAATTGCATACTCGAAAGATCAAAAGCAATAAATTGCTATGTACTTACGATTCCTATAACGTAGGTTGTTTTTATTTATATGAAAGCTGTTTTTATAGCGATGGTGAAGCAATAGGTTTGGGTCTCTATCTTCTTTGATACCAATAAGAATATAATAATAAATAGAAGTTTGAAAGGAGATTTATAATGAATAGATTTGAAAAAACTTATAGTCAGGGCTCGATGGTACGAACCGAAATATGGGTTTATAAGGAAACAGGAATTAATTATTTATGGCACAGAGACGCTTCTTCTGCTAAAGTAAAATTATTAAACTACTAACTATTGAGCTAGTAGTTTTTTTGTACTCAAAATTAAATGGATAGACTGAAAAAACATCGGACGGTAGAGCAGCTAGATAGTAACTCAAAATTTTTAATCATTTCAAGATATGTTCATAATACGTTTTAATGAGGCAGAGGAGCTGTCAACTTGTCCAGAACGAATAGCAGATCCTTTTCTGCCTGTTTCATAAGATCATAGGAATAATCGTTGAGACACCAGTCAATAATAACGCCCCGATTGATTCGAATCAGAAAGGCGGATAGCTCTTGCACCGTCATATCAGTATGAATGATACCTTTCTCTAAAGCTTTTCCTGTTAAATCTTCTACAGTCTGATAGTATTTTCTTACTGGCTTTACAGAATATTTAATATCTGTTGATAACTGAGCAATATATAGCTCTTTTGTAAGGTTGGCCGATTCTTCCATAACAAATTTTGTCTGATGAAGTAATATATATTTTATATCTTCTACGGGATTTTGGAATTCATAATGCTGAAGTAAAAGATCCAAGGCATCATCGTACAGGGCGAACCCCTTGTTAATCATCTCTTCTTTGGAACTGAAATGATGGTAAAATGCTCCAGTAGAGATACCGGCATCCTGGCATAACTGCCGGATACTCATGTTGTGATACCCTTTTTTTTGAATTAAATGCAAGGCAACCCGTATGATGTTATTTTTTGTTTGGGCGGCCTGCTCGTCTCTTTTCGTTCTTGCCATAAATGATTTTGCTCCAATTAAGTATAGTTTTTCTTAATAATAAACTTTTTACTGAAATAAAGCAAGAAGACCCCACGGAATCTAATTGACAAAAGAATATCAAAATGCTACTATTTACATAACAGTGTTCGGTCAAAATACTTGTGAAAAAACTGAAAGGAGAAGATTATGAAGTTAACAAATGAAGAGCTGGATATACTCAATGGAAAACAGGGAGATATTCTGCAAAAAACAATGGAGACACTTGTAAGGTACGGGAACATGTATGACGCGGAATGCTTTGTATCTTTAGATGGACCAGTGCATCTTGTATGCTCTTTTGGAATGCCGGCTCTAAAGCCTCTGTCAAAAATTATGAAAGAGATGATTGACGCGGGAATCAAGACAAAGCTGCCTTTCACGGCAGATCCGCAGCCTCTTGATTATGAGAATGTACCCGCTAACCAGCAGGAGAAGGAGATGTACCAACTGTTATACGGTACGCAAAAGGAATACGAAAGCATGCTGGTAAAGCTTGGAATGAAGGATCAAAATGCCTATACTTGTGCTTGTTATTTAGATGAGGTGGGCAACACTCCAAATTACGGGGACAATCTGGCTTGGGCGGAATCCTCGGCGGTGGTTTATGCCAACTCTGTGCTCGGTGCCCGGACAAACAGGACTTCTGGTGTAATGGAATTTTTTAGCGGGATTATTGGAAAGACGCCGAAATTTGGTTTCCTTACGGATGAAGGAAGAAATGCTGACTGGATCATAGAACTGAAAACAACCAAAATTCCTCGCCCACAGATTTTGGGAAGTGCCATTGGGATGATGGTAGTGGAAAAGGTACCATACATAAAAGGTCTGGATCAGTTTTTGGGAAATACAATGACGCAGACGGCAAAGGATTACTTAAAGGATATGGGGGCTGCAACTGCCTCAAACGGTGCAGTTGCACTTTACCATGTAGAGAATCTGACACCGGAGGCAAAAAAATACGGAGAAAAACTGATCAGAGAAAATGCATCCGTATATGTAATCGATGATGCGGAGCTGGAGAGAGTGGTAAACTCCTATCCGGTTCTTTGGGCAGATAAAAACGCGAGACCTGACAGAGCATTTATTGGATGTCCTCATGCATCTTTTAACCAGTTGACAGAATGGACCAAACTTTTTGAACAGGCCCTCAGTGAAACCGGCCAGGACAAAATAGTGGTGGACACTGTTATAACCAGTGCACCAGACGTCATCGCAAGATTCAGAGAGACAGAGTACTACGGCCGGCTTCTGAAAACAGGAGTGAAGGTGTCTCATATCTGTCCCTTGATGTATATGTCAAATCCACTTTGTGCAAAAAAACCGATAATTACAAATTCCAATAAGTTGAGGACCTATTCATCAGCTCGGTATGTAGACGACAAGGAACTTGTAAATCTTGTAGTAAAAGGAGGTCTTTGCAATGGATAGATTTCAGGGAAGAGCAGTCATACCAGGGCAGGTCAGGGGAAACGCGATGGTTTCTCAGAAGGGATTTAACGTTCTTTCCTCCTATATGGGGGCGCTGGTATCTAACGGGAAACAGCATCTGTGCACAGACCAGAACAACCCGGAACTGTTCCAGAAAGATCTCTCAGGAGCAATTCTGTGCATCCCTCAGGTGATTGGTTCCACAACGGCAGGGATGCTGATTCAGACCGTCGCATCCATGGGGATTCAGCCCAAAGCAATGCTGTTTTCGGCGACAGCCGAGTCACTGGCGATTTCAGGAGTTCTACTGGCAGATATTTGGGAAAATACAAAGATTGTAACGGTCGATGGATTGGGAGATCGCTTCCTGGAATCGGTTCAGGAGGGGCAGATGGTGGAAGTAGCGGAAGATGGTACTGTAACACTATTTTAATAGAAAAATATGGAGGTAATACATGAGTACAATATACAAAGAGATTTTTGAGCCGGCACATATCGGGAAAGTACAATTAAAGAACAAATTATCCATGGCACCGATGGGACCTGTCGGATATGCCAATGCTTTGGGTGCTATGAACCAGAGGCTGCAAGAGTATTATGTAGAAAGGGCAAAGGGCGGAATCGGATTGATTATTACTGGGATTTGTAGTGTGGATCTGGATATTGAAGGTATAGTCAGACCAGGGCTCCCATGTCCCTCACAGAATCCTCTGGCTTTTATTCATGAAGCGTATCAGATGAATGAAAGAATCCATGCATACGGCACAAAGATATTTCTTCAGCTTACCGGAGGTCTTGGGAGAAGTGCTCTGCCTGGATTTGCTACTAAGTTTATTTCACCGTCGGAAAATGAAAACAGATTTGATCCTAGTATCAAGCATAGAGAAATGACGGTTGAAGAAATTAAGAACCTGATTCAGAAATTTATTATGTCCGCAGTTGTTGCAAAAAAAGCTGGCTTTGACGGCGTAGAAATCCATGCGGTTCATGAAGGATATCTTCTGGACCAGTTTGCTATTTCTCTTTTCAATCGCAGGAAGGACGAGTATGGCGGTTCGCTGGAAAACCGGCTCAGAGTCACGACAGACATCGTGAAAGGAATCAAAGCGGCCTGTGGACCTGACTTCCCAGTCAGCCTCCGCTACAGCTTAAAAAGCTGCATGAAGGGAATCCGTCATGGCGGACTTCCAGGCGAAGATTATGAAGAGGCCGGTAAGGATATCGAAGAAGGGATCGCAGCAGCTAAAATTCTGGTGGCAGCAGGCTATGACGCATTGAATGTGGATGCGGGTACCTACGATTCCTGGTATTGGAATCATCCGCCTATGTATTTTGAAGATGGAATGTATCGTGAATTCGGTAGAATTGTAAAGCAGAATGTAGATATTCCTGTTATTCTGGCTGGAAGAATGGAAAACCCAGAGATGGCAATCGAAGCACTTGGCGATTCCTGTGACATCATCGGACTTGGAAGACAGCTTTTGACTGATCCGTACTATCCAGAGAAGGTAAGAACAGGAAAGCTTGATGAAATCAGACCATGCCTTGGCTGCCATGAAGGCTGTCTTGGCAGGATTTCAAACGCCCCTGTAAGTTGTGCCGTGAATCCGGCATGCGGCAGAGAAAAAATTTATGGGCTTGTACCGGCTGATCAGAAGAAGCATGTTCTTGTTATTGGAGGCGGCATAGCAGGAATGGAAGCGGCAAGAGTGTTGGCTGAAAGGGGACATCGGGTTACTCTATGTGAAAAGAGCGGAAACCTTGGAGGGAATCTGATTCCGGGTGGTGTTCCTCATTTTAAGCGGTATGACAGATCTCTGGTCAAATGGTATCAGAGGCAGCTTGAGCTTCTGAACGTGGAAGTCAAGATGGAATGTGAGATCACAGCAAATAATATATCCGATTATAAGCCAGATGAAATTATCACAGCTACTGGTTCTAAGCCGATTCAAAGCAAGTTTGGAACTAAGACTTATGTGACTACCGCTGATGAAGTCCTCCTTGGAAAAGCAAAAGCAGGAAAACAGGTTGTTGTAATCGGCGGCGGACTGGTCGGCTGCGAAACTGCTCTATGGCTTGCACAGAGCGGTTCTAAGGTTACAGTTATTGAAATGCAGAAAGATATTCTGGGCGGTCACGGTGTGCTACCACATATGAATCATGATATGCTTGTGGATCTGCTGGCATTCCATAAGGTGGATATCTATAAAAGCAGTGCCGTAAAGAGTATAGAAGAGGGAAAAGTGACAGCGGAAACTCCAGAAGGAGAACAAACGTTCCTGGCTGAGACCGTTATTGCAGCGATTGGTTACCGCGAGAATAATGAATTGTATGATAAATTGAAGGATATGGATATCCCTGTCCATAATATCGGAGATTCCCAGAAGGTACACAACATTATGTATTCTATTTGGAATTCGTATGAGCTCGCCAGAGAATTGTAATTGTTGAAACTGAGACATCAGCAAGATCTGACAAATTTACGAATACGCGATAGCATATGCGTATTCGTTTATTTTGTCAGGTCTTTTGTGTTTCTATTTCCGTTTTTAGTATATCCAAACCTCTTATCATATCTTGATAATTCAATTGTGCATATCCTAAGATAATTTGATGAAGGTGGTTACTTCCTATAAAAGAATGCTGTTCTACTGGAATTACATATATTCCTGATTTCAACAGACGATTTACACACTCATTTGTAAAAATGACTCCCTCAAATTCAGCGACGATATGCATGCCGGCACGAGAACCATATATTTTAACCATTTCACCAAATTTCAAGTGAAGCATGGAAATAAGATCATCCCGCCTTTTCTTGTACGCTCTTTTCATACGGCGAATATGTCGTTCAAAATCACCATTTTCTATAAATTTCATTAGTGCAATCTGGTAGATCGAATTGGAGTGATGATCGGCTAATCTTTTTAACTCTCGAAGCTGTGGCACAAGTGAAGAAGGAACAACGAGATAACCCAGCCGCAATGAAGGGAACATTACCTTACTGAATGTTCCAGTATATATAACATGCTCCTCATCAAACTCAAACAACGAGCTGCTTGGAAAGCCTTCATAGTTAAATTCACTATCGTAATCATCTTCTAAAATAAAACAATTTTTCTCACGCGCAAATTGTATAAGCTCGGACCGTCGTTTTATAGATAGAATTCCTCCCATTGGAAATTGGTGAGAAGGTGTAACGAAGATGAAAGAAGGCTTTTTATCTTTGGGGAACAAATCTGGTCGTATCCCTTCTTCGTCAACTTCAAGAGAGTAAATATTGTCTGTATGATACGAAAAAATCTTTTTAACATTTTCGTTGGTGGGATTTTCTATCCAGACTTCACTTTGGGCATTTAGAAGGCATTTGGCAACCAATGTTAGTCCCTGCTTTGTTCCGGATGTTACAATGATTTGCTCCGGCATACATTCAATTCCTCGGGTACGTCTGAGATAATTGGACAAAACTTCTCTAAATTCTATCCTTCCCTGAGGCTCATCATAGCCCAAAGCAGAAATGGGGGCTTCATGCAATGCCATTGTGGTAGCCCGATTCCACTTACTCTTAGGAAACAAATCCAAAGCTGGTATTCCGCTATCAAAGTTAATGTAATCATTTGATAGTGATATATCGGATAGCGAAGCAGAACTCAAATCCGTTATAGGTGTAGGTTGATTTTCACTGAAAATTTCAGGTCCTACGAAAAAACCTGCACCAGGAAAACTATAAAGCAACCCTTCCGACACCAACATACCATAAGCATTTAGCACTGTATTTCGAGCAACACATAAATTTTTTGATAAGTCACGAGTTGAGGGAAGTTTATCGTTGGCTTTCAATATGCCAGAGAAAATTTTTTCCCTAATTTGTGTATATATCTGTTTGGAATAGGAACGCGTATGCGTTCTGTCAAGATTTAAATATAGCATAAGTGTACTCCTGACCTAACTGGCTTACATAAAAAACAATGGAATTGGAACTTTTATATACCAGATTATTGTGGTTACATGATACATAAGAGTTTTAAATGTAACAACTAATTTAATTTAAATGAGGTGAGAAGTTGAAAGTAAAAAATAATTTCCACATTTATGCAATAATTACCATATTATTTTGGTCTTTGGCCTATGTGTTAACGAGATTAGCATTGCAATATTTTACGGCTTTCTCTTTAGGTTTTCTAAGATATTTTATTGCCTCCTGCACTCTTATAATAGTTTCGGTAATAAGTAAAATCAAAATGCCGGACAAAAAAGATTTACCGTGGTTCATGCTAGCGGGAGCACTTGGTTTCTTTATCTACATGATTGTATTTAACCAAGGACAAAAAGCAGTCACTGCTGCGACAGGCAGTATTGTGATTTCTATTGTTCCTATACTTACAGCTTTGTTTGCACGGGGTATTTATAAAGAGAAAATGAGTTATCATCAATGGTTTGCTATCGCAATTGAATTCGCAGGGGTAGTGGTTCTAACATGGATGAATGGTATTTTTTCTATTAACATGGGATTATTTTGGCTGTTTCTTGCAGCCCTGTCACTTAGCCTTTATAATCTCTTGCAGAGAACATTAACAAGAACCTATTCAGCATTGCAGACTTCAACATTTAGCATTTTTTTTGGTACCATACTACTTTCCATTTTTCTACCTGCTTCTGTCAAAGAAGTGAGAGCGGCACCTGTCAAACAATGGTTATACCTTGCTGTCCTTGGTATCTTCTCAAGTGCAATTGCCTATGTTTCGTGGTCAAAGGCCTTCGCAAAAGCCAAACAAACTTCGCAAGTTAGTAACTATATGTTTATCACACCATTTGTAACAAGTGTATTAGGCTTTCTTATTGCAAATGAAATTCCAGAACCATCAACGATAGTAGGGGGAGGTATAATTTTATTAGGAGCATTTCTATTTAACTACAGAGTAAAATAAAAAATGCTATGGCATGATAACGCCACCATTTGGTGAAATAACCTGTCCGGTAAGGTAGGAAGCGTTAATAATATACTCCATGCAACCTGCAATATCTGAAATATCACCGATATAGCCCATAGGAATGGTACCTGCGAGTGCCTTCAGTTCATCCTGATTTACACCACGAAGCATGTCGGTCATAATCATACCAGGAGCTATGGCATTTACTTTAACTTTGCGTGAAGCGAATTCTAATGCAAGAGCACGAGTCAGACCAATAACACCTGCTTTTGCAGCGCAATAGTCTCCTTGATTTGCAACGCCCATTAATCCACCGATGGAAGAGGTGTTGATGATGTTGGAACCTTCTTCAAGATCAACCATATGAGGGAGAGCTAAATGACACATATGTAAGAAACTCATAAGATTCGTGTTAATGACATTTGTATAAGCTTCTTTCGTTAAATCAATAAAATTACTATTATTTGTAATACCTGCGTTGTTAATGAGCACATCGATTCTATTACCGAATTTAGCAATGGAAGCTTTCACAAGTTTTTCACAGTCATCATATTTAGAAACGTCAGCCTTTACAACAATAGAATCTACGCCATATTCCTTTGCCAATTTTTCCGATAAGTCATCACTTAGTTTTTTGCTGCTTTCGCTTCGATAATTAATAACAACATTGTAGCCCATTTCTCCGAGTTTAAGCGTCATTCCTTCACCAATACCTCTTGATCCTCCAGTAATAATTGCGATTTTATTCACTGAAACCACCTCCATAATTTATTATAATTAATATGCTATCATTTTGCTAATTTTGTGTCAATAATACATAGATTAAAAAAATATTAAATAAATATTCATTTTATTAGCAATAGAACAAAAATTTAAAAAAATAAATATAAAGTTAGAACACTAACTTTTTTATTATAGAATCATATATTATTATAAAAATAGTAAATGGTGCGTATGGAAACAGAAATTTATTCCATTTCATTTTATGGGCTCGATCCTCAATATTATACGAATGAAATGATTGGTAATATATGGAATAAAGCAGCGATTAGAGTGTATCAAGAAACTGGTATTATCATTACGGGGGAGGTACATGACAGATATTATGTCAGGCCAGACATTGGGGAACTTAATGGCAGCACTATTTTTATGATTGAAAGTAGAAAAGATCCTCATGAAGTGGCAACTGTCCAGGATTACTGGAATGCATATAGAGAGGTCGTGGAAGAGGCCAGAAGTCAGTTGGGAAATCCTGGTATGAGTCTGACAGAAGAAAAAGTTATTATTACCTATTTTGAAAAAATATTAAATTAATAGGGTGGTAGAGATGCCACTTACTTAAAAAATGTACAAGCAACTCTACGGAGCGTTTATTGAAAAGTAAGATCGGAGAGGATTATAATAAATGCAGACAAAGGAGTAAAAAAGATGAATGAATCAACAAAAAAAAGGTTGAAAGAAGAATATAAAAACAGAGAATATGTTGGGGGAATCTACTGTGTAAGATGTACTAAAAGCGAAAATAAATGGTTGCGTTCTACAGTAGATTTGAAAGGTTCAAAAAATCGTTTTGATTTTTCGGTATGCACAAATTCCTGCCCAGAGATAAGTATGATGAAAGATTGGAATCTTTATGGGACATCTTCTTTTGTTTTTGAAATACTGGAAGAAATAACAAAAAAAGAAACACAGTCAGATCGGGAATTTGCGGATGATGTGGAGGCTTTATTCGAAATGTGGAATGGGAGATGAAGGATATATGATTGGGAATGATGATGTAAAAGAAAATATGGATATCAGTAAATTTCTTGATGAGAAAGGAAGGATTAAGTTTCTTTCAAAAAAGAAAACGATAAGATTTGCGACATTGTATTACTTAGCAGATAAATTTGAAAAAAATCGAGACTATGCAGAGAAAGAAGTAAACTCCATATGTGAAGAATGGCATACTTTTGGTGATTTTTTTATTCTTAGGCGGGAGATGATTGATTATCAGTTATTGCACCGGGAATCAGATGGTTCTCGCTACTGGAAATCCTAAAATGAAAAGGAAGAAAAAATATGTCTAATAAATCCATCGTACAAACCCTTAATACCAGATTTCATCCCATCGATTTTGAAAATTGGGATAGAAAACAGTATTTTTACTATTTTACCAAAATGCTGCCAACGGGTTTTTCCATTAGTGTAGAAGTTGATATTACGAATACTTATAACAAGATAAAAAAACAAAATAGAAAATTTTTTCCTGCTTATTTATATGTAACATCAAAACTAATCGCAGAACAGATCGAGTTCCGAATTTCCAATGCGAATGGGCAGTTAGGTTATTATGAGGTTCTACATCCATCTTATGCATGTTTCCATAAAGATGATAAAACAATGTCAAATATGTGGACAGAGTATGCTCCAAATTTTGAAGTGTTCTATCATAATTATGTGAGTGATCAAGTGCAATACGCTAATCATCATGGTATTTTAGCAAAGCCTGATATGCCTCCCCCGAATACTTGTATGATAGGTATGTTACCGTGGATACAATTTAAAAATTATTCTCCCATTCCATATGCGGATAGCAATTGCTATTTTCCAGTAATACAAGCTGGAAAGTTTTTTGATAAGGGAGGAAAAAAAAGCATGCCCCTGTCCATTACCGTTCACCATGCGGTAGCCGATGGCTATCATGTGAGCGAATTTTTAGATAAATTCCAAAAATATATGGCTTATCCAGAAGATTGGATGGAACGGTAAAAAATGTGTATAATTAGATAATATTAATATGGTAAGGAGTTAAGAGATGTTGCAGAACAATAAAGTTGGAAGTTTAATTCGCAAGTTACGGATTGCGCATGACATGACGCAAAAGCAGCTTGCAGATAAAATGAATATCAGTGACAAAGCCGTTTCGAAGTGGGAAAGAGGGTTAGGACTTCCAGATATTTCTCTCGTTTCAGAATTGACAGACTTATTAGGTGTGGATCTGCAAAGTCTATTGGAAGGAAATTTAGTACCCAATGATTTTGTAAATGGTAATATGAAAAATACAAAGTACTATGTATGCCCAGATTGTCATAATATCACTTTTTGTACCGGTGAGGCGGAAGTATCATGCTGTGCGAAAAAGCTGAATGCCGAGGAACTGGTAAAAGCCAGCAAAAACGAAAAACTGCATGTCGAAGTAATTGAAAAAGAATGGTATATTACAAGCGATCATCCAATGACAAAGGGGCATTATATTTCGTTTGTTGCTTTTGTAACGGGAGACAGGATAGAAATAATAAAGCAATATCCGGAATGGAACTTAAGTGTAAGAGTTCCTGCAAATGGACATGCAATGTTGATTTGGTTTTGTACCTTACATGGTTTGTTTTATCAATACTTGTAATCAAAAAGAGCAAGAAATGAAAAAAGTGTTCTTTCTATTTTTGTTATAGTATTCGATAGGAGGTAGAGATATGGAGAATAATCTAACCAAGATAGCCGGTATCGTAGACTTTATAGAAGACCATTTAGAAGAAAAACTGGATTTAGAAAGAATCGCTTATGAAGCGGGATATTCAAAATACCATTTACACAGGATGTTTACCAGTATTGTTGGGTTTACCATTCATACGTATGTGCAAAGGCGGAGACTGACTGAAGCGGCCAGATTATTGATTTTTTCGGACAAGTCTATCATGGATATTTCTTTATATGCAGGATATGAGACACAACAATCTTTTTCAGTAGCATTTAAAAAGATGTTTGGTACGAATCCACAAAAAATGAGAAAGAAAAAATATTTTTATCCCTTGCAACTCAAATTTACAGTAGATGGAAAGAAACAGTTAAGAGGAGATATGATTGAGGATATTAAGACAATAGAAAGCGAAAAAATATTATTGGTTGGATATCATGGAAACACAAAAAAGGGATTTTCTATAATTGGTAAATGTATGAGGAAACTTGAAGTTCATAAAGACATGATTGCAAACCGTTCAGAATCGGATTGTTTCATTGCTTTAAATGAGTATACTCACGATATTGATTGTGAAAATAGACAACTTGTATTTGACTTTTATGGTGTTTCGGAAGTGACAGATTTTTCGGCAATCCCCAATGGAATGATAACCAAAGAACTCCCAGTTAGTAAATATGTGGTATTTTGTTTTAATGGTAGACCAAAAGATTCCATGCAACCCGTTGCAGACTATATTTATAAAGAGTGGTTTCCACAGTCTACCTGTCAATTCCATGCAAATAATAAGTATGATTTCACCAAAAGCTATGAAGTTGCCGATTGTAACGGGAACAGTAGAATTGAATATTGGGTTCCCATATTATAATATTTTGTCAGTAATCAATCTGAAAGCAAAAGACAAAAAGGAGATTCCATAATGGATATAAGTAATAAAATAGAGCTTCTCTATGAAGGGGATACCAAGGAAGCATATGCCATTTTGCAAGAATTAGAAACCCTTTCTGAAAAAGAGGATCTTCTCTATTCTTATATAAATGAATTTATATCTATGCTGAATAGCGAAAAATATGTCATTCGGGTAAGAGGATTTCGGCTACTTTGTAAACAGGCAAAATGGGATAAGGATAATAAGATTGATCGTGCAATAGAAGAAATTTTAAATGCAATTTCTGATGAAAAACCGACAGCGGTAAGGCAAGCTTTACAGTATTTAGAGTATATGGTCCCCTATAAGAAAAACTTAAACGAGAGAATGAAGCAAAAGGTCCTTTCGATAGACTGTTCCCTATTTAAAGATACGATGCAACCACTTATAGAAAAGGATATTCAGAGTCTGGTGCGACAAATGGAAGATCAGCAAATGAAACAAAAAGACTTTTAAGTGAGGTGGTTTCTGGAACGCGTTTTGGCAATGGAACAAATTGGATTTACCTTAATTATGTGTGATAGAGGGCAATACAATTTCTGCTTTCAATCCACGATTTGTATCACTGGATAAAAGCAAATGTCCTCTATGAGCTTTTGCAATTCTTCTACAGGGGCAATACAATGGATGTGTAAGTCGGATGTAGTGGCTTAAGAGGTAGGATCAGTACCTTTTCTATTTTTTGGATTCGTGTTATGCTAAACACGACATACTGATGTCGTGTTTAGTATGCTAGGATATAGACAAGGAGTTCAAATGAAGATAGACAGACTGATAGGAATTCTTTCCGTACTTTTGCAAAAGGAAAGCATTACCGCACCGGAGCTTGCAGAAAAATACGAGGTTTCGAGAAGGACAATAAACAGAGATGTGGAAGACCTCTGCAGGGCAGGGATACCAATACAAACTACCCAGGGCATAGGTGGCGGAATCCGTATCATGGATGGTTACCGTATGGACAGGACCCTTTTGACATCTAAGGATATGCAGATGATTATGGCGGGACTCCGCAGTCTGGACAGTATAAGTGGAAGCCATTATTATGCGCAGCTTATGGAAAAACTAAAGTCTGGATCCTCCGAACTGATTGCAGGAAGTGACTCTATTCTGATAGATCTTTCTTCGTGGTCTAAGGATGCGATCGCCCCCAAAATAGCAATGATTCAAGATGCCATTGAGGAAAGGATGCTTCTATCATTTGATTATTATGCCAAAGAGGGTGATAGCCATCGTCTGATAGAGCCCTATTACTTGATTTTTAAATGGTCAAGTTGGTATGTTTGGGGGTTTTGTCATATGCGCAATGATTTTAGATTATTTAAGTTAAATCGTATGGCAATCCTTGAAAAGAGTGAGGAAAAATTCCAAATCAGGGAAGTTGCAGTTCCAGACTTAGCAATCTCACATATTTTTCCGGGGGGTATTCCTGTAACGGCACTATTTTCGTCAGATAGTAAATGGAGACTGGTCGAGGAATATGGTCCGGATTGCTTTACAGAGAGGAAAGATGGGAAATTACTGTTTCATGGAGATTATACGAATATGGAGAGTCTGTTGTCCTGGCTTCTTACTTTCTTAGACAATGTGTTGGTGATAGAGCCGCGGGAAGTTCAGGAAGAGCTCCTTACCAGAGCTAAAAAAATAGTACAAATGTATGAGGAGGAGGATACGAAATGAGATTAGAGGGTTTTGGACTTATGGTCAAGGACATGTCTGTCATGATCCGGTTTTATAGGGATATTCTTGGATTTGAGATCAAAGAAGAGGAAAACACATCCAATGTTTATCTGGTAAAGGACGGAACTTTGTTCTTGCTTTACCGGAGAACGGATTTTGAAAAGATGACAGGTAAAAGCTTTGCCTATTGCAATGGCGTGAATGGACACTATGAGATTGCCCTTGGTGTTGAAAACTATGCTGCGGTGGATAAGACCTATGACGAAGTGGTAGCCGCAGGTGCTAAAAGTGTCATGAAACCAACAACAGAACCTTGGGGACAAAGAACCTGCTATATTGCAGATCCGGAAGGGAACCTGATTGAGATAGGATCCTTCACAGAATAGGAGAAATATATGAAAAAATGGTACGACGAAGAATATGAGTTTGAAATTGAGGTAACAGGGTTCCTAAGAAGCGACCATACGGAGCATTACTGCAGAAATGGGGAGGAAGTTGGAGACAAATACACCTGTACCTATGGTTGCCCAGTAAACGAAAAGGGGCAGGGAATATGCTCCAAACTGATGCTGGTCCTGTTTCCCACTATGGAAGCTGTCAGAAGCGGTGGTGATCTGACCTATATTGGCGGTACAGAAAAATATGTGAAAGATTTTGTTTGCCCGGATGGATGTGTGTGCTTTCGGTTGACAGCCGTGAAAACAGGCAATGAAAATTTCTATCAGGGGAAATTTTTTGGGGAGCAATAGATAAGCATAACGGCTTCCTATGAGTTAACATGAGAGGTGGAAAATATGGCGTTTGATTTTAAGCGGGAATACAAGGAATTTTACATGCCAAAGGGAAATCCGGAAATTGTGACGGTTCCATTGGCGAATTATATTGCTGTGAGAGGAGAAGGAAATCCCAATGAAGAGGGAGGAGCCTATCAACAGGCAATAGGAATTTTATATACAGTAGCATATACGATTAAAATGAGTTACAAGTCTGATTATAGGATGGATGGCTTTTATGAGTATGTGGTTCCGCCTTTGGAAGGTTTTTGGTGGCAAAATGGGATAGTTGGTGTTGATTATACTGATAAATCAACATTTCATTGGATCTCAGTGATCAGGCTCCCGGATTTTGTGAAGAAAGAAGATCTTGACTGGGCAGTTGAAACAGCTTCAAAAAAGAAAAAGCTGGATTGTTCTTCGGCTGAGTTTATGACCATAGACGAGGGATTATGTGTACAGATCATGCATATTGGTTCCTTTGATGATGAGCCTGGTACCGTTAGAAAAATGGATGATTATCTGGAAGAAAAAGGGTATAAAAATGATTTTTCAGGAGGAAGACTTCATCATGAAATCTATTTGTCGGATACACGAAAGGTAGAGAGGTCGAGATGGAAGACAGTAATCCGACATCCAATCAAAGAGAAGGGGTAGTATGAGACCTGTGGGTAACCGTAATGGAGACCTACAGGTCTTTTTTCTATTAATAAGGAGAATAGCAGCTACTATATATTGACAAGCGACCGTTGGTCGCTTATAATGAGGATACAAGAAGCGACTAGCGGTCGATACAGGAGGTATCAGGATATGCCAAGAGGAATTTTGTTAACACCGGATCAACAAGAAGAACGAAGGGAAGAAATCGTGGGTGCTGCTTTGGAGCTTATTGCGGAAAAGGGATTTCAAAAAACATCCATGCGGGAAATCGCGGTTCTAGCAAACATGGGAAAATCCAGTCTCTATGATTTTTTTAAAACAAAAGATGAAATTGTTGTATATGCTGTTGAGAAAAAAATAGAAGAAACTATGCAAACTGTTAATAAAATAATTGCGGACGAATCCTCGCCAGAACAACGCCTTAGAAAAATCATGCAAAATCACCTTTTCGTACCAAAGCAATATAAAACGGTTCTGATGTGGTTACAAACAGAGTCTGAATACTTGGAACAATCCTATCGAAACCGTTTGAAGGCAGCACGTTACGCATATCAGGATAAAATAAAATCGGTCATTGAAAATGGAGTGACCGCAGGCATATTTCGAAAAACGGATACGGATCTTTTAGCACGGTTGTTAATTAACTCTATGCTATCAATTGTCTATACGTCTAGGCCGTCAGCCAGTCAGGAAAAAATGCTGAATGAAACTATGCACATTTTTTTACACGGAGTCTTGAAAGAGGGAGGTGAATGATTATGGACAACTATATCCTTCCTATGACGCACGAACAGGCAACAATAGAAATAGTTGGTGGAAAAGGCATGTCTTTATCAAAGCTTATGGCTGCAGGAATTCCTGTTCCTGACGGCTTTCATATTACAACGGTTTCTTACCAATCGTTTGTTGACAGTAACCATATACAGTCTTCTATCGATAAGCTCCTTTCTAATATTGATTTAAAAAATGCCAGACAACTGGAAGAGGTATCGTCGCAAATCGGGATACTTTTTCAGAACGGGGAAATGCCTAAGAGTGTGTCAAATGCAATCAAAACGGCTTATGCCAGATTGGGAAATATTGCTGTGGCAGTCCGTTCCTCTGCAACAGCCGAGGATTTGCCGGACGCTTCTTTCGCGGGTCAGCAGGATACCTATCTTAATATACGAGGTGAGAAAGAAGTACTTGCGGCAGTAAAGCGTTGCTGGGCATCCTTGTGGACAGCGCGTGCGATTGTGTACCGCATGAAGTATGATAAAAAGCAGGAGCGTATCGCGCTTGCCGTGGTTGTGCAAAAGCTTATTTTCTCCAAGGCGTCCGGCATCATGTTTACGCAAAATGCTATTAGTGGAAAGCGAAACGAAATAGTAATTAATGCTGCATGGGGACTTGGAGAAGCGGTGGTCTCCAGTTTCGTCACTCCTGACACCATTGTCTGGGATAAAAATACCAGACGAATGGTATCGTATGAAGTAGCAAACAAAGAACTTATGACGGTTCGCACCTCAAAGGGGACAGAAGAAATTCCGGTCCCGGAACGCTTTCGAAGGAAACATGCACTTACCCGCAAACAGATCATACAGCTGACACAGTTTGGTCAGATTATTGAGAATCATTATCAACTGCCTATGGATATAGAATGGGCAGTTGATAATGAAAAGTTGTATATTGTTCAGGCTCGACCCATTACTGTTTTGCCGCCAGAATGGAGGTTACCGGAAAAAGGGGTGGTATACACAAAGGGAAGTCTGGCAGAGCACCTGCCAAATCCAGTCACGCCCTTGTTTGCTACACTTGGCCTTGAGATCGTTAACCGCGCTTCCGCCCTTTTATGGATGGATATGTTTGATAAAAGTGCAAAGAAGCTACTCCCGAAACGGGGAGCGTATACCATTATAAATGGATATGTTTATCTTTCTGCAAAAGCAAAACCACTTTTGATCGCTTTTAAATCTCTATCGCCTCGCGCTTTATGCCGGGTGCTTACAAAGAGTGTCACACGCTTTGAAACAGCACGAAAAGAATTTGAGGCTGTGTTGGATCAGTGGGAAAAAATACCCCTGCACACTCTGGAAGCGAATCAAATAATGAAAGGTATAAAGGAAGTGTTTTATGCGGCTTGCATATATTTCACAAGGATTCAGCTTACATTACCCGCTGCCTTTATCAGCGAAACAGTCTTAAAAAAAGTATTTCAGGGAGATGCCCGGCGTTCCGGAATCACAGATATTTCTGTTTTTCTACATGGTTTTGAAACGATTGCTCTTGCAGCGGAAAAAACCTTATGGAGATTGTCTGAATGGGTCAGGCAAGATACTGCTCTCTCTTTTTATGTACAAAATAATCCGGCAACAATGATCGCAAAGGAATTCAAATCCAAAGTGCGGCCTGCTGAAATTTCGAGGGAGGTATGGATAGAATGGAAGAATCGCATCCATCAGTATTTTAAGGAGTTTGGCCGTACCGCTTATGAATTTGATTTCGCATATCCCACACCGCAGGAAATACTCACGCCAACCCTGGAATCTATTAAAACTTTCGTGGAAGGAAAGGGAGAAAATCCGTATTTACGACAAGCCATATTTGAAAAGAGCAGGATACGAGCGGAACAAGAAATGTTACAAAAGATGCGTGGAAATCGCAAAAAAATTTTTGTGAAATTGCTCCATTGGGCACAGAAAACATCTCCTATGCGGGAAGACGCTATTTATTTGATGGGAATGGGTCATCCACTTATTCGAAGCATGTTTCGGGAACTTTCGGAGCGCTTGGCAGGTGGCGGAGCAATTTCACAGCCAGAGGCTATTTACTGGCTCACGAAAATAGAATTAGAAACACTCATAGACCAACTGACTCACAAAATACCGCTATCGGACATGAGTAGTATAATTCCTACTAGAAAAGCAATGGACAAAAAATACCGAAGTTTTGTGTCACCTCTTAAATTGCCTTTGAAAAGCAGTAGACCCAAATTACTAACACCACAAATAGGCAAGAATGGGAAAATGGTATTGACAGGTATTGGCACAAGTAATGGGATCGTAACAGCTCCGGCTTGTATAATAAACAGCCCCGCTGATTTTGATACTTTTGTGCCTGGAAGCGTATTAATCGCTGCTACAACGACTCCTGCATGGACGCCGTTATTTACTTCGGCAAGCGCAATTGTAACGGAAATCGGAGGTCCTCTCAGTCATTCCAGTATTGTAGCTCGGGAATATGGCATTCCTGCCGTCATGGCCGTGCAAACGGTAACACGAACGATAAAAAGCGGACAACTGATAACGGTAGATGGAACAGCGGGGACAGTAACAATGGTTGCAAAAGAGATAACATAGATGATATAGTAAATAGAAATAGACAAAGGAGGAGTCCGCATGGATCAAATTACTCTAAAAAAAGAGGGAGCATTGGTTTTTGATTTTGATGGTACGCTGTGCCAGCTTTTTATAAATTATGATAGGAACAAACTTTTATTTGCATTGCATGAAAGGATGAAATTTTATGATATCGAGTTTTCGATCGAAAAGGATTCATTTGATGTTTTTTCAGAGATAATCAGGCAAACAGATTCCGAATCAGCGAAGAGAGAAAAGGCACTATTTGATGCCGATCAAATATTGACTGCGGCGGAAATAGAGGCTGTCAATAGTGGGAATCCGGTGAATGGTGTAGAAGCTGCATTTTCAATCTTTGCAAGAAAGAATATTCCCGTAGGAATCGCTACCAATAACGCAACTGGATGTGTGGAAGCTTTTCTAAATAAGTGTAGTCTAAATACCAGGATTCCAATGGCGGGACGTGTTGGAGTGAAGCCAGATTTCATGAAGCCGAATCCATGGTCGATTTTAGAGGTACTAAGTAAATTAAAGTGTAAACCAGAAGACACTATTTTTGTGGGTGATACAAAACGGGATTACCTTGCTTCCGTAAAAGCGGGATGTGATTTTATTGGCATGGCTCCAACAGAAAAAAAGAGAAAAAGATTACTTGAGATTCTTCCAGAAAAAAGAATCGTGTCTGATTTTAACGAGTTGATGTCTTTCTTTCAATTAAGTTAAGATTACAAAGACTAATTTCCATTATTTATGCATTTCTATAGTGAGGTAGGGGCAGCTTTTAAGCTGCCCTTCAATAACTCACCACGGAAAGACATGATTTTCCACATCTGACTGTAGATGGGTAGAGTAATTCGATTCCCAAAGATACATCCTCCTGATACCTATGTGTGTCAACAAGAAAATTACAAGAAGATAAGGAAATAGGAAGGAAAGTTGATGTATTAACTGCAAAATGGTATTGAAAAAGTTCAAGGCTTTCACAAGAGGTAGAACCCGTTATTCGAACAGTAATATTATTTTTATAATGGTACGGCAGTCCAGTAATTGAAATGGTAAAAGAAATACTATAATAGTTATCAGGACTTAATTGAATGAAACTATTGCAGCAGAGATCAAATTTTATACATTCACCTACCATAAAATTACAATTCCAGGGATAAAAAGTATTTGATTGCCAAAGATAATCTAAACATAGTTCTGAATAGCTGGCAAGGCATTGACTGGAACATCCTGGTGGTCCTACATCTCCTTTGGGTCCAGGTGCTCCGGTAGCCCCTTTATTTCCTTGGCAGCCAGTCGGTCCTCGTTCTCCTGTACATCCGGTAGGACCGATAGAACCTTGTAATCCGACAGGACCTGTTGCACCCGCGCAACCTGTCGGTCCTCGTTCTCCTGTACATCCGGTAGGACCAACAGAACCTTGTAACCCAACAGGACCTGTTGCACCTGTACAACCAGTAGGTCCTCGTTTCCCCATTCTTCCGGTAGACCCGGTAGGACCAGTTGATCCTGTTGCTCCCGTTTCTCCCGTGCAACCAGTCGGTCCCATAGGACCGGTAGGTCCTAATTCTAATTCCATGACATCAAGAACCAGCTCCATTTTATTTTTTAGAAATACTTGATTTTGCATAATCACATCCATCAGTTTTTCCACACTTTTATTTACGGATAAAATATCCTTCAAACATTTATCACTGGAGGAAGAAGTAGCACATTTTTGTAGGATATATTGGATCTTTTCTCCCTCGGCATTGATGATATGACTTAATCCAAGTTCTTCCATAGCGATAGATGCCAGTATCATATTAAATGCTTTTTCACGTGTAATCTCGGGACTTAATGTTGGGAAATTTGGCATTGACATAAGATAACACCTATTTTCTAATTTATTTTAGATATAAAATACTGTTTATTTTTTAAAGCAGTCTCTGATTCAGGTTTAATTAAAAGAGCCTGATCGTTATACGCAGCGGCAAGCTGATATTCCATTAATCGGTCATAACATACGGCGCATTCTAATAGAGGAATATAATCCCAGCAATCATGCTGAATAAATCCCCAATTATTCTTTGGTTTTTCTAACAGTAATATAGTTTTGAACCAAAAGATAGCAGATCTATACTCTTTTTTATCCATATAGTAATAACCGATCTGGCAGCAAAGTTCTGCTCTTGGAATTCCAAAATGAAAGCTACGGAATAATGTTTCCAATTCTTTGGAATCGTTATTTATCTTATGGTAGCATTTTGCTAATTCACTACAGGCATTGATGTTATCTTCGCACCATCCCTGCCCAGTGGCTAAAAAATCTTCGAACTGAACGATTGATTCAGTATATTTGTTATGATCTTTTAGTTCCCTTGCATAATAATAGATGCCTCGTGGAGATAACAAATCCCCTTTTTTTAAGACGTCCTCATAAATAATAAGATTTCTATTATTAGGAGTACTCTTAAGTTTGCCGTGAGTTATGCAAATATCTTCGGTTATGACATTACCAGATATTTGCAAATATTCATGGACAGGTTCTATCCACTTAAAATTACATTCCCGTTTGCTCAAACGTTCACGAAAATAGGAAAATAATACAGTTCCATTATGATCAAATCTTACATTGTAGCGAAACATCACAGCAGAAACACTAGTATCTAAGCTATTTTTTAATTCTACTATTTTTTGGTTATCCTCCGGTAAGATAATATCATCCGCATCCAACCAGAGAATATATTCCATACTGGCTTTTTCATAAGAAAAATTCCTTGCTTCTGAAAAATTATCAGTCCAATTAAAATCGTATATAAGGTTCGTATATTTTGCACAAATCTCTTTTGTACGATCAGTGGAACCAGTATCAACAATAATAATTTCATCTATAAGATTAGTAATAGAAACCAAACAGCGTTCTATTGTTTTTTCTTCATTTTTAACGATCATGCATAAACTTATTGTCATTCCGTATTCCTCATCTAAAATTTTTAATGTTATCATCTATATATTTATATGCATAGACAGATTGGAGTGACTTTACATTTAGTTTAGTGCGTAACAAATTATAAAATTTGACATATTATACTATGATACCACTCTAAAGGAAGCACGTGATTGAATAATGTGAGTTTGTGTATGATTGTAAAAGATGAAGAAGCCTATATAAAAAAATGTTTGGAAAGCGTCAAGAATTTTGTAGACGAAATAATCATTGTGGATACAGGCTCTACAGATGATACAATATCCATTTGTTTAGAGTTTGGTGCAACTGTATTTAAGTTCGATTGGAACAACAATTTTTCGGAAGCTCGGAATTATGGGATAGAGAAGGCAACAAAAGATTGGATTCTATGGTTAGATGCGGATGAAAGGTTAACAACTCAAAACTTGAATACGATAAATAAAATTTTAGATACAAGCAATTTAGCTATCTTTAAAATTAAAATGCGCCATATATATGAGGAAGAGAAACCGATGGAAGGTGATTTTTCTTATAGTTATCGAATATTTCGAAATCATAAAAATATTCGATTTACGGGAGCAATTCATGAAAAGTTAATCTTTGATGAAGAACAAATACCCATAAGTCAAATAGCTGATATAGAGATAAATCATTATGGATATATGCAGAAGGAACGGATTCATAAAGCACTCAGGAATCTACAGATTCTAGTATCTGAAGCAGAAAAAAATCAGGAAGATGCTTGGATAAGTTATTATATTGCTGCTGAATTGTATCGACTAAATGATATACAAAAGGCATATTATTTTGTGAATCAGGCAATTGCGGAGTTCTTGATTAAAAAAAGTATGCCACCTGCAATCGCTTACAAACTAAAATATGATATTTTAATTCATTCCAATAGTCTGAAGAATTCGCAAAAGGGAATAGAATTAGCCATAGAAATGTATCCAGATTATGTGGATTTAAGGTTCTACAAAGGTGTTATTTTAGTGAAACAAAAAAAATATGAAGAAGCGATAAAGACGTTCCGTTATTGTCTTATGCTGGGAGAAGATCATCCAGATTATTTGATCACTGCGGGAAATGGAAGTTTTCGGGCATATCAATATATAGGTGTCTGTTACGAACAATTGGAACAATATGATATTGCAATTCAGACTTATAAAAAAGCGCTGTTAATAAATCCAAAACTGGAAGAAGTGATAGAAAAATTAGAGAATTTAATAGAATAGAAGGGAAGGAAAAACTATATGTCAATGCCTAATTTTCCCACAATTAGTCCATCTTTGACCAGAGAAGATGCCATTAATCAAATTCTCTCATCAATAGCAATGGAAGAATTAGGGTTAAGCCATATCATTAATGCAGAAGGTGAAAAACTACAATATATAGTTGGAACGTTACCTGGAATCAGTGGTCCGGGAGCAACGGTAGAGGATGTCATATCCGCAAATGAAAGTGTCCGATCAATGATTGACACAATATCGCAAAGTCAATTATTCTATCGAAACAAATTACAGAGTGCTTTGGAATCATCAGAAATGCAAGGAGCGACCGGACCTACAGGAGCGACTGGACCTACGGGACCGTCTGGAGGGCCGACGGGGGACACGGGTGCAACGGGGGCCACAGGAGCAACAGGAGCTACGGGAGCAACGGGTCCTACCGGTTCGATAGGAGCGCTAGGAGCAACGGGAGCTACCGGTGACACAGGGCCAACGGGTGCTACGGGAGCAACAGGACCAACCGGTTCAATAGGAGCGGTAGGAGCGACAGGAGCCGTAGGGGCTGCAGGAGCTACGGGAGCCACGGGCTCAATAGGAGCGACAGGAGCGACAGGTAGCGCAGGAGCTACGGGAGCCACGGGAGCGGTTGGAGGAACAGGGCCTACGGGAGCCACAGGAGCAACAGGGGTAACAGGGCCAACAGGGGCAACAGGAACCAATGCTACGGATACGGCAGCGTTTGTAGCAAACACCACGGGAGCCAGTATTACAGTTGCAGTACTTGGCACCTTGATTCCATTACCAAGTAATCAGATTTTACCTACTGGAATTACCGTAAATGGAACTAATGATACCTTTACTATTTCTATTACAGGCAGATACCGATTATCGTATTATATTAATACAACCGCAGCACTGTTAATGGGTTCACGTCTTGTTATCAATGGAAGCGGATTGCTGCAATCGACTATTTTACCAGTGGTAAGCTTATCCAATTATTCTTGCGAAATATTATTAGATGTAACAGCGCCAACTACGGTATCACTCCAATTATTTGGTCTTGCAGGTACGGCTGTATTACTTGGAAGTTCTGCAGGTGCCTCGTTACAGATCATAAGATTGAGTTAGGGGGGGATAAATATGTCACTACCTAATTTTCCTACGATTAGTCCGTCAGTAACAAGAGGGGAAGTCATAAATCAGATTATATCGTCCATTGCAGTAGAAGAGCTTGGAATGAGCCATATTATCAATTCTGAGGGCGAAAAATTACAGTTTGTTTTAGGTACCTTACCAGGACTAGTGGGAGGTAATGCAACATTAGAAGATGTACTGGAAGTCAATGACAGTATCAGAGGTTTATTAGATTCTGCATTGGAGAATCAAATATTATTGTCCTCTAAAATGTCACAGGCGTCAAATGCACCAGTAATTATGGGAGTAACAGGAGCGACAGGAGCAACAGGAGCAACGGGAGCATTTACAGGAGCAACAGGAGCAACAGGAGCAACGGGAGCAACGGGAGGAACGGGAGCAACAGGAGCAACAGGAGCAGTCGGACTGCAAGGGGCAACAGGAGCGACAGGAATTGTTGGAATAACAGGAAATACGGGAGTTATCGGAGCGACAGGAGCGACTGGGAATACGGGTCCGACAGGCGTTGCCGGAATCACTGGACCAACAGGATCCACAGGTATAACAGGTGTAACAGGGGCCATCGGAGCGACCGGAGCGACCGGAGCGACAGGAGCAATCGGTGCCACAGGACCTACAGGAGCCGTTGGAGTAATAGGTCCAACAGGAGCTACTGGATCCACAGGCGCAAATGGGCCGAGTTTAACATCGACAGCAGGATTTGCGGCAAATACTGCTGGAACATTAATTACAGTATTGGTTGCAGGAACCAATATTCCACTTGCCAGTGTACAGGTATTGTCACCTGACATTACAGTAAATGGGAGTAATACGGTATTTACGATTAATACGTTTGGCAGGTATCGAATTTCCTATCATATTAATACGACAGCGGCACTTTTACTTGGCTCCAGAATCACAATTAGTGGTTCTCCAAATGCAGCATCAACGATTACACCAGCAATTTCTTTATCCACATTTTCAAATGAAATTGAAATTGACCTTGCAAGTGGAGCCACCATATCCTTACAAATGTTCGCACCTCTATTAGTTGGTGCTGCTACTTTGTTGGGAAGCTCTGTCGGTGCTTCTCTCATGATGATTCGTTTGAGTTGATTTTAATACTGAATAAGCTGATTTTCCTGAGAATCAGGAAGAATCAGCTTATTAAAATTAATCTTCAATCTTATTATTTTCTTTCTCTGTAAAAAAATAATAAATTACAAAATAAATAATAACACCACCAATGAGTGCAAGCGTGGAATTTCCCCAGTTGCTTGTCCAGTGTGGCCAAAATACAGGGATACCGAAGACATCTATTTTTTTACTAATAAACATGGCAAGAATTAATAGTATAGCATGGACTGCAACCAGTAGTAGTATGGTTTTAAAGAAAGCATTTAACCAACGATTTTTAATATTTTTATCCATAATGATCTCCTATCTTTTTTTTATAGTATTTACGAAATAATTAAAATTATGTTTATTTAATACTTGTTAAAGTGACATAGTCACAGATAATACTAGCTATCATGGATATAATCTTTTTAAGAAGAAAAATATAATAAAAGGAGAATATAAGATGAACGTATTAAAAATAACCAAAGAAAATTTTGATAAGGAAGTATTACAATCTGACAAACCCGTTTTACTGGATTTTTGGGCTTCATGGTGTGGACCATGCAAAATGGTGGGACCAATAGTAGAAGAGATCGCTAATGAAACGATTAATCTTGCAAGAGTTGGTAAGGTCAATGTAGATGAAGAGCAGGAACTTGCTCAGGAATTTCAGGTGATGAGTATTCCAACACTAGTCGTAATCAAAGATGGAAAAGTAATAAAAAGTGCAGTGGGTGTTCAACAAAAGCAGACACTTTTAGCAATGCTTCAATCCTAAATAAATGGAGTAAAAGAGAATGGAGCATAAATTTAAGGTAATAAATAAAAGTAAACTGGATAGTCCCAAGCGTAGAGAAGTGCTCCCGGCTCCAATGATATTAAAAACAATAGGCATTGAACGCGCAGATATTGTTGCAGATATAGGTTGTGGAACCGGATATTTTACTTTTCCATTGTCAGAGGCAGTGGGGAGCAAGGGACTTGTATACGCTTTGGATATCGAAACAGAAATGTTAAAAGATATAGATCGTAAGATGAAAGAATATGCTACTAAAAATGTATTTCCTGTTGCTTCCAAAGAATATGAATTTAAATTGGAAGACAGTTCTATAGGAGTGGCACTGTTATGTACGGTTATACATGAAGTAAAAATGCGTGAAAAATTTTTAAAGGAAGTAAACCGTATTTTATTCCAGAATGGAAAAATCATTATTATTGAATGGATCAAAAAGGAGAGTGATTACGGCCCTCCGACAGATCATCGACTGGATAAGGATAAAATAAAAAGAAATCTTACAAGAACTGGTTTTCAAGACATAGAGATTATGGATTTTAATGAGTATTTTTATATTGTGAGTGCAAAGAAAAAATAAGTAGGAACCACATTAAGTTCCCCTATGCGCAATTAACAAGCGCATAGGGGATTCTTTTCTTAAATTCCTTTCACACAGGATGACATTCATGTTCATGGCAGGATTCACCAGAATCTTTAATAGAACCAGAAAGCCAAGATAAGGCCACTTCTTTTATATTACCCTGGCATCCGCGGACTACATTGATACCAGCTTGGTTTAGTACGTTTACAGCTCCGTTTCCCATATTACCTGCAAGCATCATAGTTACCCCTTTATCAGCAAGTATGGAAGCAATATTCGATTTGCAACCACATCCGGCAGGAGAAGGAACCATTTCCTCACCCACTATTTCCGATTCATTTATCGAAAAAACAGTAAAGTATTCACAATGACCAAAGTGATTATCAATGGTGTCACCACGTGAAGGTAAAGCTATTTTCATAAGCAAACTCCTTTCCTTTTATTTAGTTTTCTTAAGCAAGTACATATTACAACATATTAGTAAAACTACTAAGTTATGTCAATATCAAGTGATGCGGTTTTTTGATGAAAGAAACTGTAATTTAGATAAATTGACCAATATGCTTCCGGATGGTATGATACAATTTAAAATAAAATAATCAAAAGAGGAAGAGAAATATGATTATGGTTTTTAAAGGTTTTAAATTCGGAATGCTGTTGCAATTGGCTGTTGGACCAATGTGTCTGTTGGTTTTCAATACATCTGCTAAGTATGGATTTTGGATCGGTATGTCCCTAACTTTTGCAATTGGTTTTATTGATTTACTGTTTATTACCTTGTCTGGTGTAGGTGTGGGTGCAATTTTAGAAAAACCAAATATCAGAAGAGGAATTAAATTATTTGGCGCCGTAGTGCTGATTGTTTTTGGAGCAAATACAATTACAAATGCTTTTCAGTATAGTCTACTCCCAAATATCCCTATATTTGCAGTTATTAACGGGAAAAGCATCTTTGTACAAGGATTGATACTAACGGCTTCCAATCCCCTGACGATCATCTTCTGGAGCGGTGTATTCTCCACGCAGGTAATTGAAAACAACTATAATAAAAAACAATTGTGCTATTTTGGTTTAGGATGTGTCTTATCCACAATATGCTTTTTAACTTTAGTAGCGCTTTTAGGTACCCTGACCAGTGGTTTCTTATCTCAGAGTATAATGCAAATGTTAAATATAGGTGTCGGTATCATCATTGCTTATTTTGGGGTACGTCTGCTAGGTAAACGTAGTATTTGATGTATTGATTAAATAAGGATGTGTCATAAACTGTTTTAGTGGTCAAGAAGAGGGGATTTTAGATGGAAAATAATAAGTCTGAAATAGCATACGAACAGAAAAGATTGGAGCAGACGATATCGTTAGCAAAAAAACAACTAAGCCAGGCGAAGCTGCTCAATGAAGAAAATAAATTGGCGATTATTTCTGCCAAGAAAGAGTTACGTGAAAATACATCCCATTCGATTTCCAATCTTTGGAATTCGGAAGAGTTTGAAGCTCTTGCTGAACTTAATCAATATGTGAATCCCGTCACAGATAAAATTGCAGATTATGAAGAAATTGAAAATACAATTGCGCAGCTTGAAAAAATTATTAAGAACCCCTATTTTGCGAGAATTAATTTTAAATTTGAGGGTGAAGATCATTTTGAGCCAATTTATATCGGCCGTTCTTCTTTGAAAAAAGATAATTCCTATGAATTAGACGTGTATGATTGGAGATCGCCAATCGCAAGTGTTTTTTATCGTTTTGTAACGGGGGCTACCTTTTATGATGCACCTGGCGGGAGAATAACAGGAGAGGTTAATTTGAAACGCCAGTATGAAATCCACGATGGGGTTTTGGATTATTATTTTGATGCGGATGTACAAATAGTAGATGAGTTCTTAAGAAAATTATTATCTGAAAACACTTCTTCCAAGATGAAAACAATTGTGGAAACGATACAAAAGGAACAGGATATTGTAATAAGAGATATGAAAAATGACTTAATGATGGTGCAGGGAGTGGCAGGAAGCGGTAAGACTTCTATTGCCTTGCATAGAGTGGCATATCTGATGTATCAGGGTCTATCCGGAAAATTGTCCGCAAATAATATTATTATTATTTCGCCGAACTTACTATTTGAACAGTACATATCCCATGTACTACCGGAATTAGGGGAACGTAACGTTGTATCAATAATATTTGAGGATATACTTACTACAATATTGCAGCAAGAGCAGATACAGTCCAGAAATCAATTCTTAGAGGACTTACTTATAAGTCCCACCTACCATAATGTCATAAAAAATAGCATAGAATTTAAGACTTCACATGAGTTCCGGAAAATAATGGATATTTTTATTTCAGATTTGCCACATAGCTTCCTAGCACTTGAAGATATCTACTATGAAGGACAGTGTATTCTAAAAAAAGATGTATTAAAGGAAAAAATAGCAGGAAGAGCAGAGACTCCGATAGGGATAAAACTAAAACAATTAGAAGAATTTATCATTGAGTCTATCAATGTCTCAAGAAAAAGACGTATCAGTAAGTCTGAAGAAAATCTCATCCTGAAAGAAGTGCGAAGATTTACCCAAATTCATGTAATAGATTTATATAAAAAACTATTTTTAGATATAGAATATTTTCATAAATTAACAAATAGCTTACCTTATTCAAATAGTATCAAGGATATCTTCGAATTCACAAAGGGCAACTTAACGGCTGGTCATATATTTTATGATGATGCCATTGTACTGACTTATTTAACTTTGAAGATATATGGTTTCAATGATTACAAAAATATCAAACAGATCGTTATAGATGAAGCGCAAGATTATTATCCTCTTCAATTCGAGATATTCAAATTGTTATTTCCCAATTCTAAATTCACGATTTTAGGGGATATGAATCAAACCATTGATAAACAGGAGGATTTATCCCTTTATGAACAAATTAAAAGAATATTAAATAAAAAAAGAGCATCTCTTGTTACGATGGATAAAAGTTTCCGCTGTACCAATGAGATTTTGAAGTTCAGTCTGAAATTCCTTGAACGAAGTCCTGAAATAAAGAGCTTTAATAGAGAAGGGGCAAAACCAGAAATCTATATTGCCACCAATCAGCTTTCTTTGAATGACAAGATTTTATCGGAAGTAAAATTTTGTCAGGAATCTGGATATCAATCCATTGGGCTTATTTGCAAAAGTGAGAAAAACAGCGCTGCCTTGTATAAATGCCTAAAAGACAAAATGGATATCCAATTTATAAAAGGTGAAAGTATATCAAATTTACACGGCGTCTTTTTAATCCCCGTATACCTGTCAAAAGGTCTCGAGTTCGATGCTGTTTTAGTATGTGATACCGATGCAACAAATTACAACACGGAAAATGACAAAAATCTCTTATATATTGCATGCACAAGGGCACTTCATCGACTCAATATTTTTTGTATTGGAAAGCGAAGTCCTTTCCTTTAAGCTTTCTGGTGGTAAATGAAACCTGCAAAACATACAAAAGAACAAAAGATCATAAAACAAATGACATAGAATGGATTGGAAATAATACCACCAAGTAAAATAGTGATAGAGCCACAGAGAGCCAGAATGGGGCAGATGATCCCCTTAAAATAACCATCTATTATTTTTTCTTTTTTCATATGAATTACTTTTAGGTACAAAATCATATAACAAGTATAGCTGAATACAATGGAGATTTCGCTAATGTCTCCTCCTTTCAAAATTCCGCTCTTTTGTGTGAGATAATGCAAGACCATCCAAATAACAGTAATGAAGTAGGAAATGAATGCGGAATATAAGGATACTTGAAAAGTAGGATGAATCACAGCTATCTTTTTAGAATATGGTAACATATTTTTACTTGCCAATGCCTGCGGCATACGAATACTTCCAAGGGAGATTCCATTGATGACGCCTACTACAGCAATAATAACAAAAGTCATAAGTATTCGGGTACCGTAGCGGCCAAAGAGTAATTCCCCTACCATATTGATTCCTAAATTTCCAGTTGACATAATAAATTCAGCTCCCAACATATGATTTAATCCAAGAAAATATAATAGATAAACGGTCAGGACTATGATTGGACCAAAGATGAGAGCAAGGGACATATTCCTTTTTGGATTATTCACTTCATTAGTAATACTAGTTGCTATGATCCAGCCGTCAAAGGAATAGGCGATCGGAGCAAGTGCTGCTATCCATTGAAAGCCGACATCCGTTTTAAAGATCGGTGTGATAAACGATGGAACGGCAGGAGAAGGCTGATTCCAAAAAAGCCCCACAACAGCGATTACAAGCAAAGGAATTAATTTCATAAACGTAGATAAATTTTGAATTAAGCCACCAAGTCGATAGGATATGACATTGATTCCATAAATAAAGGTAAACAAAATAAATCCCAGAAAAACCTGAGATTCCAATGTTGCATTTGCGTCAAATAAGGATAAAATGTAGATTCCAGCCACCCAGGAAATCACAGCATTGATTGTGGGAAAATATACAAATGTCTGAAACCAGCCGAATGCGCTTGCGGCTTTTAACGAGATGAATTCTTCAAAATATCCGACAATACCTCCGTTTTTCTTCGTACGAATGGAAAGTTCTATAATCGTTAAACTGCCAAAGATAATACTTAACGCTCCAATGCAAAAAATCAGAATACCTAATGCCACATTCCCACCAGTATAGAGTAGCACATCATCACTTTTAAAAAATATTCCAGAACCGATTACGATCCCTACGATCATAGTGGTTGCTGTCAACAATCCGTAATGTTCCTTTTCATTTGAATGTTCCATAATTCTCCTAATCATACACGCTGCTGTTATAGTATTACCAAAACAATATTTTATAAATTTTTAATCTTTTTGTCAAAGGTTATTTTTAGCAGATAGATTGGTATTTGGTACGATAGTGAGGGTATTTCATACTATTTTGCTTGAGGAAGAAAAGGATATGATTTATATTGAGGGTGTAAGGGGGTGGTTTTTATGAAAATTTTTCTGCGACATATAAAGGAACTTCAGGAGACAGAGATAGAAATAAAATATCAAAAAATGTCAGATAAAATATCGCATATGGTAAGCTATCTTAGGCAATATGATGTAATTCTGGAAGGTGTGGATGAAAATAAAATTTTTCAGATTCCATTAGAAAAGGTCTGCTATATTGAAACAACGGATAGAAAAACTTATATATATATCGATAAATTGGTGTATGAAAGTCGAAAAACGATACAGACACTGGAAGGAGCGCTGGAGAGTACGACGATTGTCCGGATTGGAAAATCGACATTGCTTAATATTTCTAAAGTAAAGAGTGTAAGACCTTATCCGAACCACAGACTTCTGTTAGAGTTGGATAATGGAGAAAAATTGATTGTATCAAGAAGATATATCGAAAATTTTAGGGAAAGGATTCGGAGAGAATATGGCGCATAAATTTTTAAGAACGTATATACCAGCAGTATCAATGTCGTTTACAATCATTATTTTAATGGCAGGAATCATCAATATTTTACAAAATGAAAATAGAAGTTCGGGTATTTACTTTCCATTTCAAATGCTAGCGTATTTGATCATCACATGTATCGCAGATGAGTGGATTGGAAAAATAGATTTTAAAACCTACCTTAGTCATTTTATAACGGAAACTATTTTAATATATCCAATTACTTTATTTTTTGTTTTTTGCTTTGATTGGTTTGCAATAAATTATGGCAACCTATTATTTTACTCTGCAATCTATCTGATTATTATGTCTGGAATACATGTCTATTTTTATCAAATAACATTAAGCAATGTGGCAGAAATGAATAAACTGTTAAGCGAGAAAAGCGGTAAAAATGAATGAATGGATATGAAAAAGACCTTGACCTATAGTTAGGATTAAGTAGTAAAATAGTTTTGATACTATTGGAAAGTTGGTGCAAAGGGGGCCATTACATGGAGCAAAAAAAATTAGGATTTGGATGTATGCGTTTACCGTTACTCGAAGAAAATGATCAAACTAAAATTGATACCGACCAATTTCAAAAAATGGTGGATATCTTTATGGAAAGAGGATTTACGTATTTTGACACTGCCTATATGTATCATGATTTTAAGAGCGAATCGGCGCTAAAGGAGGCACTTGTAAAACGTTATCCAAGAGATTCCTTTACAATTGCAACAAAACTGCCGACTATGTTTTTAGAGAAGAAAGAGGATATGGAGCGTATCTTTAGTGAACAACTGGATAAAGTTGGAGTTTCTTATTTCGATTATTATCTACTTCATAACCTTGGTGTAACGCACTATGAAATTGCAAAAAAGATGGATGCATTTTCTTTTCTCAGGAAAAAGAAAGAACAGGGAAAAGTCATTCAGACAGGTTTTTCATTTCATGATAAAGCAGAATTGCTGGATGAAATATTGACCGAGCATCCGGAGGTTGATTTTGTACAGCTCCAGATTAATTACATGGATTGGGAAAATGAAAGTATCCAGTCAAGAAAATGTTATGAGGTGGCGGTAAAACATGGAAAACCAGTGATTGTAATGGAGCCGGTAAAAGGAGGTACCCTGACAGATATACCGCAGGAAGCCGAAAATATATTTAAAAATTTCCATCCAGATATGTCCGTGGCATCGTGGGCGATTCGATTCGCAGCAAGTCTCGAACAAGTAAGGATGGTTTTAAGCGGAATGTCTTCTACAGAACAGATACTTGATAACACTGGGTATATGCAAAATTTCATGCCATTGAATCAAGAAGAAACAGATCTTGTTAATCGGGTCTTAAAAATTATGAATAAAATGATTGCAATTCCTTGTACTTCATGTCATTATTGTGTTGCCGGGTGTCCGAAGAACATCATGATTCCTAATTATTTTGCATTATATAATACCGAACAACAGGCAAAAAAACAGACATTTTCCGTTCAGAGTGTATATTATAACAATTATATAAAGACGTATGGAAAGGCATCTGCATGTATTGGATGTAAGAAATGCGAAAGAAGCTGTCCTCAGCATATCAAAATTACTGATTGGTTAAAGGAAGTTGCAAAAACGTTTGAGCACTGATTCTGAAAATCCTTATCTGCATATTCTGTGTCCCATGGATAGGAATATACGATTCTTATCTTACTAGTTTGGTGGAATGAGTTCTTGTCAATACTAAAGGCATAATTAAAATACTAAAAACAGGAGGCCATTATGGAGCAAAAATGGGTATATCTATTCAGGGAAGGAAATGCGGGAATGAAAAATCTACTGGGAGGAAAAGGAGCTAATCTGGCAGAGATGACAAATCTGGGATTACCAATTCCGCAGGGATTTACAGTGACCACACAAGCTTGTACAGAATATTACAAGATTGGAAGGTCAATTACATCGGAAATGACAACGCAAATATTTGAGGCATTGTCTAAGTTAGAAGAGGAACAGGGGAAAAAATTCGGGGATTCAAAGAATCCATTACTTGTATCAGTACGCTCTGGGTCAAGGGCATCCATGCCAGGAATGATGGATACTATTTTGAATTTAGGGTTAAATGATGATGTGGTAGAGGGTTTTGCAAAAAAAAGTGGAAATGCAAGATTTGCATATGACTCGTATCGAAGATTTATCCAGATGTTCTCTGATGTGGTAATGGAAATGAGCAAGACTTTTTTTGAAGGAATTCTAGATGGCATCAAGGAATCTAAGGGTGTCGTATATGATACAGATTTAACAGAAGAAGATTTAAAGGAAGTCATAGAAAAATATAAAGCTATTTATAAAGAAAAAATGGGGACCGAATTTCCTCAGGATCCAAGGGTACAATTAATGGAGGCCGTTAAGGCAGTATTTCGTTCCTGGGACAATAAAAGAGCGATTGTGTACAGAAGAATGAATGATATCCCTGGAGATTGGGGTACAGCCGTAAATGTACAGGCAATGGTTTTTGGAAATATGGGAAATACATCAGGAACAGGTGTGGCATTTACTAGAAATCCATCCACAGGGGAAAAGGGTATTTACGGTGAATATCTGATTAATGCACAGGGTGAAGATGTGGTAGCGGGTATCAGAACGCCACAGCCAATCAAAAAATTGGAAGAAGAGATGCCAGAAGCATATAAGCAGTTTATAGAGATTGCTAATAAACTGGAAGACCACTATAGGGATATGCAGGATATGGAGTTTACCATAGAAAAGGGAAAACTTTACTTCCTACAAACAAGAAGTGGGAAACGAACGGCTCAGGCTTCGTTGAAAATTGCCTGTGATTTGGTAGAGGAAGGAAAGATAACAAAGGAAGAAGCAGTGATGAGAGTGGAGGCAAAATCTCTGGACCAGTTGCTACATCCTACCTTTGTGCCAAATGCGCTTAAGGAAGGAAAGCTTATAGGACAAGCATTGCCGGCGTCTCCGGGTGCTGCTGCTGGAAAAGTATATTTTACGGCAGAAGAAGCGAAGAATCATCATGAAGCAGGCGAAAGAGTCGTTTTAGTCAGATCAGAGACCTCACCTGAAGATATTGAGGGAATGCATGCAGCAGAAGGAATTCTAACAGTACGTGGAGGAATGACCTCTCATGCTGCGGTGGTAGCCAGAGGAATGGGAACAGCCTGCGTGTCGGGTTGCGGAGAAATCAAAATAGATGAGGCAGGAAAAGTATTCAGTCTGGCTGGTGAAACTATAAAAGAAGGAGATTTTATTTCTCTGGATGGTTCCACAGGAAAAATTTACTTAGGCGATATTGAGACAGAAGAAGCATCCATAGAAGGCAACTTCAGCCGAATCATGAGTTGGGCCGATGAATACAGAGTTCTTAAGGTAAGAACTAATGCCGATACACCGGAAGATGCAGGAAATGCAGTGAAACTTGGAGCAGAAGGTATCGGACTTTGCAGAACGGAGCATATGTTTTTTGAGCCAGATAGAATCCCGAAGATTCGTAAGATGATTCTTTCTACAACGCAGGAAGCAAGAGAAGCGGCATTAAATGAACTGATTCCTTACCAAAAGAAAGACTTTAAAGAAATTTATGAGGTGATGGAGGGAAGACCAGTAACAATTCGGTTTTTAGATCCTCCTTTGCATGAGTTCGTACCGACAGATGAAAAAGATATCGCTAAACTTGCAGAAGATATGGGAATTTCAGTAGAGGAAGTAAAGGAGACCTGCGATTCTTTGCATGAATTTAATCCTATGATGGGTCATAGAGGATGCAGATTGGCTGTTACTTATCCAGAGATAGCCAGAATGCAGACGAGAGCAGTAATGGAAGCGGCTATTGAAATCAAAAATGAAAAAGGGTATGATATCATACCAGAAATTATGATTCCATTGGTAGGGGAAAAGCGAGAATTAAAATATGTGAAGGAAATCGTGGTAGAAACAGCAGAACAGGTAAAAGCGGAAAAGGGATCAGATATCTGTTACAAGGTAGGAACTATGATCGAAATTCCAAGAGCTGCATTACTAGCGGACGAAATTGCCAAAGAAGCTGATTTCTTCTCCTTTGGTACCAATGACTTAACCCAGATGACTTTTGGATTTTCAAGGGATGATGCAGGAAAATTCTTAGATACTTATTACAAAACAAAGATTTATGAATCAGATCCATTCGCAAGACTTGATCAAAGCGGCGTAGGTCAGTTGGTCGAAATGGCTGTAAAAAAAGGACGTTTGGCAAAATCTGATTTGAAGTTAGGAATTTGTGGAGAACATGGCGGAGATCCGACAAGTATAGAATTTTGTCATAAAACAGGGCTGAATTATGTATCCTGTTCTCCGTTCAGAGTACCGATCGCAAGGCTCGCTGCGGCACAGGCGGCATTAAATAATAAATAAATTAAAAAAAGTCCCATATCAATTCCGTAGATAGTTGATATGGGATCTTTTTTTTAAAACGGTAGAGTTCCATCTTTTCTATATTGTTCTGCGAGTTGTTCTTCTTGCGATTTTATCATTCTTCGCACCATTTCACCACCTAAACGTCCTGCATTGGACATGGCTCCGACATCTTTTGATTTCATTTCGCCCATAGAACTATTATCTGTATCTTTGTTAGAAATATCTGCATTTCGACCCATAAAATCCTCCTATTTAATGTAATTACAACTATCTTATCAATCAGTTTCTCCTTATATTTAGATACTATTCGTTTTTTCAGGATGAACACATTTTTTTATAATACGTATAGTAAAAGGGGAGGACTAATTATGAATAAAAAAATAAATGCAGTATTTGAAGGTGGAGGAATACGCGGAATTGGACATGTAGGTGCAGCCTGCGTCTTTGAAAAAAATGGTTATGAATTTATAAATCTTGCGGGTTCTTCAGCAGGTGCTATTGTTGCATCACTTTTAGCGGCAGGCTATCAATGTGATGAAATAAAAAAAGAAATGAAACAGCTAGATTATATGAAATTTAGACAAGATTCTTTTTGGGGAAGATTTGGTATTGCAGGTAAGGCAGTAAGTATTTTATTTCGTTATGGAATCTACAGCGCAGATTTTTTTGAACAATGGTTGAATAATTTATTAATTCAAAAGGGAAAAGTGACTTTTGGAGATATTAAAAAGAATGATGATTGTGGTGGCTCTCAATATAAACTACAAATAACTGCTTCTGACCTGACAGATCAAAGGCTTCTTATCTTACCAGAGGATCTATCAAAGTTCTGTATTGATCCAGATACCTTTCCGATTGCAAAAGCTGTCAGAATGAGTATGAGTATACCAATCTATTATGAACCATACCGACTCAAAGACTGTAATGGTTTGGTGCATTATATTGTAGATGGCGGGCTGCTTAGTAATTACCCTATTTGGATCTTTGATCATCAGAATGCCGATTGTGAATACGCAACGGTCGGCTTTAAATTCGTGGATCCAACAAAGGATAATACGCAAGAAAGAGACACAGACATGAATATCATTGAATATATCATGTCCATAGCATCGACTGCATTAAATGCAAAAGATAAACAATATATATCCAATTCTAAGGGCGATTTTCAAAGAACGGTTGCAATTCCAACAAGCATAATAATAGATGGAGAAACCAAAAATATAGGAGCTACTGATTTTGATATCAGTAGGGTGGAGAGTGAAGCACTTTTTCAGAATGGGGTAAAAGCTGCAAACAAATTTCTGGACACTTGGAATTATAATGACTGGATGAAAATTTATAAATAAGGCATTCCCTAAAAGTGATCGATTAAGGTGGTAGATTAACTTCAGATATGATACGATAAAATAATGATGGTAATTTATACACTTTATAGAAAAGGGCGATGATAGTAAGATGAAAAAAATACTTTTAGTAGCAACGGGAGGGACGATTGCTTCAACAGAAACTGAGCTAGGCTTGGCTCCTTCCATTGATGCATTGCAAATTTTATCTTTGATACCAGAAGTGGGAGAAGTATGTCAGTTGTCAGGTGTGTCTGTCATGAGTATTGATAGTACGAATATGAATCCCAGCAGGATGATTAAAATAGCTGAGACAATACATGAGGAATATGAGCATTACGACGGATTTGTTGTTACTCATGGCACAGATACAATGGGATATACAGCAGCAGCCTTGAGCTATATGCTGCAGTACATCAAGAAGCCGGTTGCCATAACGGGTTCGCAGATAGCAATCGAGGCACTTTATACGGATGCGAAGAAAAATCTATCAGATGCGATACGGTTTGCATGTGAAGATTTTGCAGGCGTAGTGGTAGTTTTTGACGGTAAGGTTATTAGTGGGACACATGCGGTAAAGGTAAAGACAAAGAGCACAGATTCTTTTAAAAGCATTAATCTACCTACAGTAGCGTATATCAAATTAGGTAAGATTACTTATAACAGTGAATTGGATCATAAAGAGCATAGAGAAAATGTAGATCTACATATGTCAAATACGTATCAATTAAAAACTAATCTCTGTGAAGATATCATTATTCTAAAGATATATCCAGGCATGAAACCAGATATTTTTGATGATATAAAAGTGAAATATAAAGGTGTTATTATTGAAAGTTTTGGTATTGGAGGGATTCCCAATGAAAATCATGATATTGTTTCGAAGATACAGGAACTGGTAAATGCAGGTCTGGCGGTTGTCATTTCAACACAATGCCTTTATGAAGGCATTGATTTAAATATTTATGCGGTTGGTCAAAAGCTCGCAAAACAAAAGTTGATTTTTGCCGGAGATATGACGACGGAGGCAATTACTATGAAGTTAATGTGGGCATTAGCTAATTGTAGAAGCTTTGAGTCTATTAAGGATTTTATGGAGACGCCAATATTCGCTGATAGGAGCTACTAAATTGTTGGAAAATTATATTGACAAAATATGGAACCGGGTGTATTGTGGATGTAATTGAGTGAAATAAACAAATAAATGAGAAAGAAGGAGGTAATACAATGAAAGATTCTATGAATAGTGAAATACAGAATAACATGGAAAATAGCATATTTAATGAAATGTTATATGCATTAGAGATTACCTCGGTTTTAGATTTCTGATCTTATTTGTTTACAAGATATCAGGTAAATAATTAAGCAGTTTAAAGTCATAAAATCACGGTAGTTTCTACCGTGATTTATTTTGTGCATTAGTACAAAGGGCTTTATTCTGCTTTTTTATTTACAATAAAAGTTAGGGGGAATTGATTTGAAAAAGTTACATAAGTATATTTGGGAGAATAAGTGGAAGTACTTATTGGCCATAGTATCCATGTTAATCGCGGTGGGGCTCGACCTTGCTGCACCGCAGTTTACAAAACATATTGTAGATGATGTTATAGTAGGTGGAGATAGTAAAAAACTTAAATTTTTATTACTTGGAATTTTAGGAATTGGGGTAGGAAGATGTGTTTTTCAATACATCAAAGAATATCTCTTTGATTATCTGGGTTCCACCATTGCTTCGAATATGCGGAAAGATTTATTTCTATATATTCAGGGATTAAGCGCAGATTTTTTTGATCGCACCAATACGGGGGAATTAATGGCACGGGTAAAAGAAGATATTGACAGGATATGGGAAGGTATTAGCTATGTCAGTATGTTATTAATTGAGATAACCGTGCATACGATTATAATTCTATTTGCGATGTATCAATTAAATTGGAAACTGGCGCTGATACCTACCATTGCTATGATAATATGTGGTTTTATAGCATTAAAAATGGAACGTAAGCTGGGAGTCGTCTACGAAGCAATCAGTGAAGAAAACGCGACTCTGAATACGGTAGCAGAAGAAAATCTGGCGGGAGTAAGGACGGTAAAAGCTTTCGCACGTGAAAAATTTGAAATTTCAAAATTTCTATCTCATAATAAACGTTACTATGATTTAAATATGCAGCAGTCTAAGGTATTTGTTAAGTATTATCCGTATTTTTCTGTAATTACAAAGTTGCTCCCGTTACTTACAATCATGTTCGGAGGATACTTTGTGATTCATGGAAGAATGACTCTTGGGGCATTGAGTGCTTTTTTGGAATATTCTATGAATATTGTGTGGCCGATGGAGATGCTGGGATGGCTTACTAATAATGCTTCTTCTGCCATTGCATCTAATAATAAAATAAAGAAAATATATGAGGAAAAGCCTTCCATTATTGAAAAGAGAAATCCAATTATAAAAGAAAAAATAGAAGGGAAAATTGAATTTTCAAAGGTATCTTTTCACAAAGCGGACGGCTTTGAGATTTTAAAAGAGATTGATTTTACGGTGGAACCAGGAAAAACAATAGGAATCATGGGAGCGACTGGGGCAGGAAAAAGTTCCATGATTTATCTGTTACAGCGTCTTTATGATGTGACAGGTGGTTGTATAAAAATCGATGATATCGATGTAAGAGATATGTCCGTAAAACAGCTTAGAAGCAGTATTTCGGTCGTTATGCAGGATGTATTCTTATTTTCTGACAGTATTGTTGAAAATGTGAAACTTGGAAAGCGCAATATGATTGATTTTGAAACGGTAAAGCAGGCAGCCGCGGATGCATTAGCGGACGGGTTCATCGAACGGATGGAAAGGCAATACGATACCGTGATCGGCGAGCGTGGAGTTGGACTTTCAGGCGGTCAAAAACAGAGAATCAGCATAGCCAGGGCTCTATCCAAGAAAAATCCAATTCTCGTTCTTGATGACTCAACTTCTGCCTTGGATATGGAAACAGAGAGCGTGATCGAAGAAACACTTGGGAATCTTTCTGAAACGACCAAAATTATTATTGCACATCGAATCAGTGCAGTAAAGAATGCAGATGAAATTATTATCCTGGATGCTGGATCCATAAAAGAACGGGGTACCCATGAAAGTTTGTTAGCACAGAAGGGATTCTATTATGAGACCTATTTGGCTCAATATGGAGATTATATTTATTTGCAAAATAACGCAGAGGAGGATAGAGAATGTCTGTAAATTCTTATAAAGAAGATGAGCAACTTAAGGAAAAGAGTAAGATAGCAACTTTAAAGCGTTTGTTTTCCTATTTATTCCAATATAAATTACAAATATTCGCGGTACTTCTTTTTATGTTATATGGAGTAATCATTAGTTTAGTAAACCCCATATTAATAGAAGAAGCAATTGATCATTATATAAAAGGAAAAGATATTCCTGGTCTGTTCCGCCTTATGCTTGTAGCACTTGGTCTGAATGTATTGGTTGTATGTACCGTAAAAATAAGAATATTTATCATGTCCAAAGTATGCAATAGTATCTTATTAAAAATACGTCAGCAACTTTATACCCATATACAAAAACTCGATTTTCGTTTTTTTGATTCCAGGCCTACGGGCAAAATATTAGCTCGAATTATCGGCGATATCAATTCCTTGAAAGATGTATTGTCTAACAGTGTGACGACTTTGATTCCTGATATGCTTACCGTGATTGCGGTTGTGGGTATTATGATGGCTAAAAATCCAATCTTGGCGGTTGCCTCTTTGATTAGTACTCCGATTATGATATTTGGAACTTTTTTTATTGAATTTCATGCACATCCTAAATGGCAGATTCATAGGAAAAAAAGCTCTAATCTGAATGCGTTTATTCATGAAGACATGTCTGGTATGCGCATCATAAAAAGTTTTACAGCCGAAGAAGAAACAGAAACTATTTTTGAGGATTTAATTGCAGAACATAGGGAAACTTTCTTAAAGGCCGTAAGATACAGTGATGCTTTTGGATCAGTGATTGATTTTTCTTGGGGGCTCGGACTTATTTGTCTGTATTTTGTAGGAATTGTAGTTTTGGGGGTCAAAAATGTCTCATTGGGAACATTTCTTGCATTTGGAACTTATATCAATATGTTTTGGCAGCCTATTTTCAATTTAAGTAATTTCTACAATCAATTAGTCACCAATATTGCAGGTGCGGAACGGATATTTGAAATTTTAGATACAAAACCTAATATTACCGATGCAGATGATGTAGAAGAACTGCCGGAAATAGAAGGAAATGTGAAATTTGAACAGGTATCTTTTTCGTATGATGATGATACGATGGTGCTGGATAACATCAGTTTTGATATAAAGAATGGAGAGACTATTGCATTAGTAGGTGCGACTGGTTCCGGAAAATCGACCATCGTAAATCTAATCAGTCGCTTTTATGATATACAACAGGGGACTATAACCATAGATGGATATGATATAAAAAAAGTCACGATCGAGAGCCTGCGACAACAGATGGGAATTATGACACAGGATAATTTTTTATTTACAGGCACGATTAAAGATAATATCCGGTATGGTAAATTGGATGCAACAGACGAAGAAATTTTTGCAGCAGCTAAATTTGTGAATGCACATGATTTTATTATGATGTTGGAAAAGGGATATGATACGGAATTAGCAGAACGTGGTGGTGGGTTATCAGTTGGTCAGAAGCAACTTTTGGCATTCGCGAGAACCATGATATCTATGCCTAAAATATTGATATTAGATGAAGCGACCTCCAGTATTGATACGAAGACAGAGTTACTTGTACAAAAGGGAATTGCCCAGCTTTTGAAAGGCAGAACATCATTTGTCATTGCACATAGGCTTTCAACTATCCAGGAAGCAGACCGTATATTCGTTATTGAGAACGGAAAAATCGTTGAACAAGGTAATGCAAAGGATTTAATGGAAAAAAAGGGAGCTTATTATAACCTCTATATGGCACAATTTGGGGTATGAAAATAATTAAATCCAGACGAGAAGGGCTGTTGCAAAACTAATTCATGTTAGTCTTGTAACAGCCCCTTCTTTACACAGAATCCTCCAAATTTTAATCCTCGTTAGTCTCTATTGATGGCATAATCAATATCCTTTATAAAATTATAAAAACAATTTTCATTTGAACTTATGAAAGGATTTCCAAATTTTTTAGTATTGTGAAGGATTCTATTATATATAATGCGATATGATTTTTCTATTTTTTCACCATTATCAAATTTAGAAAAACCATAGGTAAATCGATTGTAATAATTGTAATCCATCTTCATGACATTATTATAATAGCATTGGAACAATTCTTCCAGATCGGGTCTGTCAGCAATCCGAATACAACGTTCTTCTTGTTCCATCTCAGCAATGATATCGGGACGACTCAACCGATAGTGGCTAAAATGATAAAAAACTAGTTCATATTTTTCATTCACATAGAAAATATCATCTTTTTTGGTGATAAAGCGTTTTTGTATATTCCAAAAAGCTACATTATATCCTGGATCTTTCAAGACATAAACAGATTCGAACAAAGCAGGAGCAAAATCCATCCACTTTTGATCCCATGCTAAAAAATCCTGAGAGGAAAGAAAACATTTGTTATATAATTTTTCTTTCCACCATTTTAACAATTCCATTCCATTTTTATCATTTTTAATGGCTATGAATCCTAAGTTATAAACCCCGTATTGAAGGAAATCATCAATTTTTGATATATCAGTGGTGATATCCTCTTCCTCGCTAATTAAATGTGGAGTGATAATAATTGAATTTTCTTCTAATAGTTTATACACTTTATGTAAATTATTAAATAGTAAGATATCCGAGTCCAAATAGATGATACTGTCATATCCATATTTATTAAGTAAAACTTCAAGATAAAATGGTTTTAAAGCGGTGTTAAATTCTACCAGATCATATTTAAATGCCATACTTTCAATATTTTCAATCTTAAGATCTGAAATATAATTTATATGAACAGGAAACTCATGAAAGGCTTCAAGATTTGTTTTTACTTGAGGATCCTCTATCTTATCAACAATTAGAATATAAAGATCGATTTCTTTGTTGTATTTCATAACACTTTCCAGAAGCCCCCTCGCCTGGGCAAAGTAATTTAAAGAAACTATAGTACATATCGCATTTTTATTCATATAAAAGTCCTCCCCTAAAGAAATTTATTAGATAAAAAGTAAGAGCTTATCAGTTACTGAATGTTTACAAATTCACAATCTCCTTTCCCGATTATTTTTTAAAATTGCAATTGTTAAAAAGAACTAATCAATTAAATTTATTCAATTAATTAATTACAATATTAATACAATTAAAGACAATAACCAATAAATTCATACAAAAACTCTATCATTAGTAAAACAATATGTCAATAAAAGAAGAGTTACAATAAATTATGATATTATTACTTTATTACTAAATATTTTACATTTTATTTCCAATAATTACAAAATATTACATGGAAGATGTAACACTATTTTTCATAAGGTATATATTGGGCAATATTTTCGATATTGCAATTTAAAATACGACATAAATCATTAACCGTCTTCATCGATATATTTTTATTGTGTTTGAGCCGGTGCAAAGTACTATCTGAAATATTGTATTTTTTTGTCAAGGTGTACCAATTTTCATCTGAATGTTCTAAGGTATACCAAAATGGCGAATAATCGATCATTTTATTTTACTCCTATCTTATTATTTGACTCTATCATCCTTTTAAAGAGGCTGATCTTCACTGGAAGGAACATATTTCGCAATATCCTCAATGTTACAATTTAAGATTCGACATAAATCATTAATTGTTTTCATAGAGATATCTTTATTATGCTTAAGACGGTGAAGGGTACTATTTGAGAACTTATGCTTCTTTGTTAGTGTGTACCAATTTTCTTTGGAGTATTTTAAGGTATCCCAAAATGGTGAATAATTAATCATTTCAATTCGATAGCTCCTATCTGTAATTTTTTGGCGCATACAAACAAGATGAACCTATTCTAATAATAAAATATATTCGCATACTTGAATATCTTCGCAATTACGAATATAATAAAAGAATAACGTAAGATAAACTTGTTTAGAATAGGTACTGGTCTTAGGAGGATAAAATGAATCATAATGAAATTGAATTAAAACATGTAATTAACTTGGAGCTGCTTCAAAAATTTCAGGACAATTTTGCAGAGTGTATGGATATTGCAAGTGTTACCGTTGATATGAATGGAGTTCCTATCACAAAACCAAGTTCTTATACGAGCTTTTGTATGGAACATACACAGGGAAGCAAAATAGGTTACGACCGATGTGCTGCATCCCACAAAGCAGGTGGGGAACAAGCCACAAAAATGGGCAGGCCATATGTGTATCAATGCCATGCGGGACTTATTGATTTTGCGGCGCCAATTTTGGTCGATGGAAAACAAATAGCTACGATACTTGGTGGTCAAATTCTTACTTCAAAACCGGATGAGGACAGCTTTAAAAGAACAGCAAGAGAAATTGGAATCAAGGAAGAAACCTATTTTGAGGCTGTTAAAAAGGTAAAGTTGACAGAAGAAAAAAATATAGAGGCTGCGGCCGAGGTTTTATATATAGTAGCCAATGCCTTATCGCAAATAGGATATCAAAAATATAAGTTAAAAGAGATGAGTAGTACTTTAGTGGAAGATTTTACGCAGATATCAGCTACGATGGAAGAACTGGCAGCTTCTTCTGTTTCTATCAATGAAAATCAGGAAACACTGAATCAGGAAATTAATAACGTTAAAAATATTTCGGAACAAATAAATGAAATATTAAATGCAATCAAGAATATAGCAGATGAGACGAAAATGCTCGGACTTAATGCTGCAATTGAAGCAGCAAGAGCAGGAGAGGCTGGCAGAGGTTTTACGGTAGTAGCAAGTGAGATCAGGTCTTTATCGCAGAATTCTAAGGAAACTGCAATGCAGATTGTGAAATTAACTTCAGAAATTCAAGCATCTGTACAGAAGACATTGCAGATATCTGATTCAACCATGGAAAATACAGAACAACAGTCGGCAGCGATACAGCAAACTACTGCCAGTGTTGAAGAAATCGTAGCATTGACCCATGAACTTGATTCTATGGCACGCCAAGAATAAAGTAAAAGCTTAGAGACGATCCATATGCAATAGTCTCTAAGCTTATTTTTATATTGAAACGATAGAAAGTATTAGTTATCTTTTGAGTGACGTTCACCGATTTGAAATTCATCTGCATGGTCAAACATATATTTAACCGTAATAGGGTCTTGGTTAGTAAGTTTTTTGAAATCGTCCGTGAAACTATTCATTTTACCAAGACGAATTGCCTGTGCAAAGGTAACCATTCCTTCAGAAGAAAAAGGTGCCTCGGAACCTTCTTTAAATGCTCCGTCTGTTGTTCTGGGAACACCCATTGCATCAAAGATCGCATAATTTTCTTCATCCGTAATTTCTTGATATCGTACATGATTACCAGTAGATTCATTGCCATATGTGATAAATTCAGATATGGACATCAATTCGGCTCCGTTGATATTTAAGATTGCTTTCTGATAATTTGTTGATGCGAGTGCATAAGCGACGGATTTTGCACAATCTTTACGTGAAATATATGCCATTTTCCCATCTCCCTGGCTATTTTTTAATATGCCATCCATTTTTACAAAAGTAAAGTAATTTGTTATCATGGCTTCTGCATATTGAGAGTTACGAAGAAAGATATAATCTAATCCTTGCTTTTTAATATAATCTTCGGTATAAGCATGATCAATTTTTTCAATACTTGGATTGGTTTCATCAGAGGCATTTACTAGGGAAGTATAGATAACCTGCTTTACACCAGCCTTTTTAGCAGCATCTATAACATTTTTGTGTGCATTCTGCCGTTTTTCACCAACAAAAGGCATAGAGATCAAAGCGACCTTATCTGCATGAGCAAATGCTTCCTCAAGTCCATCTCTATTATTAAAGTTTGTGATATGAGTTTCAATCCCTTCTTCTTTATATTCGTTTAAAGAATTCGGATTATAACCGCATAAAATAACCTGATGTTTATCCACCAATTCTAATAAATATTTTGCCGCTTGTTTGCCTAAATTTCCGTCAACTCCAGTTAATAATAATTTACCCATAATAAAAACACTCCTTATTGTATATTTTAAATACCTTTTATATTAGCTTTTCATATTCTTATTATCCTTTAAGTATTAAAGTTTATACAAAATGTTGCGTTTCTTTTATGATTATTCCACCTAAAGATTCAACACTCTCAATTGGTTGCGATATCCGATTTTTTATCTTATTATAAAGAGAGCATAATAAATCAACAAAAAGCAGTGAACATTTTTGTAACAAATAAACAAATAGAAAAGTATGAAGTTTAAGGAGATAGCATATGAAAAAACTTATTTTTTTAGATATCGATGGAACAATACGGGATTTTGATGGTTTTATACCAACTTCAGCCATTCAAGCCATAAAAATGGTAAGAAAAAAAGGGCACAAAGTTTGTATTAGTACTGGAAGAACTTATGGACAAATAGAAAAAAGGGTAAAAGAAATTGGATTTGATGGTATTGTGTCAGGTTCTGGGAGCTATGTGGAATTTGAGGGAAGGCGTGTCAGATATGAAGTTTTTGATTCTGAAATATATACGCGATTATGTGAGTATTTATTAAAAAATAACTGCATTTTTGAGATGCAGTCTTTTCAAGGAATTTATCTTATGAAAGAACAATTGAATGAGTTCACGAAGATTATGGATAAGATAAAAAAGAATCTTGGTTTGGATGCGAATGAAATAACACTGTTCCCATCAGTCGTTCAATCCATAACAGAAGTCAAAAGAATAGAAAAAATATTATTCTTTAGTGATGAATTATCAAATGACAGGTTACTGGAGGAGTTTAAAGAATATCTCTATGTGGTACCACATAGTATTCCGAATATAGCAAAGTGGGGCGGAGAAATCACGCCAATTCATGTAAATAAAGCGGAAGGAATCAAAAGTATCTTGCAACAGAGCGAATTTAGTGAAGCAGATGTCATTGCGATTGGAGATAGTGAGAATGACATGGAAATGTTAAAGATGGCATCCATAGGCATAGCAATGGGGAATGGAGCAGAAAAAGTAAAACATGTGGCAGATTTGATCACGAGTTCAGTCAGGGAAGATGGTATTCTAAAAGCATTTCAAACATTAGAACTCATTTAATTATTAAAATATTTTTTTTAGTGTATTGTAACAAGAAATCTTTATTGATTCTCATTAATGTAGTAAAATATACATATATTTTTGAGAAAGGAAGGTATAAGATGCTGGAACAATCGTTTTATAAAAAGGCAGATCAAATCATGGAGGAGTATGGTCAGACACAGAAATCTTTAATTCCAATCATTCAGGATATACAGTCTTATTATCGATATCTGCCGGCTGAATTGTTAAGTTATGTAGCAAAAAAATTGGGGATTAATGAAGCAAAGGCTTATAGCGTGGCCACATTTTATGAGAATTTTTCTTTTGAAGCAAAAGGCAGATATGTTATCCGGGTATGCGATGGGACAGCTTGTCATGTAAGAAAATCTTCTTTGATACTGGAAGGTCTTTATAAGGAACTGGGATTATCAAAGAAAAAGCATACGACAGATGATATGATGTTCACTTTAGAAACGGTTTCTTGTTTAGGTGCTTGTGGGCTTGCACCCGTACTTACCGTAAATGATGAGGTGTATCCGGCAATGACACTGGAAAAGGTGAGAGAACTGATAGCGGAATTGCGAGGTGAACAGACATGCAGCTAGTATCAAGGGAGGATTTGCAGTCAACCAGAAAACGGGCTCTTACTAAAATGAAAACGGAAAATTGCCGTATTCTAATCTGTGCAGGAACGGGATGTATGGCTGGCGGATCAGAAAAGATTTTTAGGAAATTATCAAAAATGGCTTTTGATGTGGAAGGTGTAACACTGGAATTCGGACCGGAAGCAGCTCATATTGGAGTACATGAGAGTGGTTGTCACGGATTCTGTGAGATGGGACCTTTAGTTCGTATTGAACCTTGGAATTATTTGTATATTAAGGTAAAAGAAGAAGATTGTGAGGAAATTTTCAATACTACAATCTTAAAAGGAAAACCAGTAGAGAGACTCATGTATCAGCAGGATGGAAAAGTTTTTAAAGAGCAGGAAAGTATTCCATTTTATGCAAAACAGACTCGTCAGGTTCTAAAGAATTGTGGACATATTGATGCAGAGAATATAGAAGAATACATAGCTTACGGTGGCTATGAAGCGCTAGAGAAAGTCTTGTTCGAGATGTCACCAGATGAAGTGGTAAATACGATTCTTTACTCAAATCTTCGAGGCAGAGGCGGCGGTGGTTTCCAAACGGGTTATAAATGGAAACAGGTCGCAAGGCAAGAGGAAGAGATTCGTTATGTAGTATGTAATGGTGATGAAGGGGATCCCGGGGCTTTTATGGATCGAAGTGTAATGGAGGGAGATCCACATAAAATGCTGGAGGGAATGATCATCGCAGCATATGCGGTAGGGGCCAAGGAAGGCTATATCTATGTGCGTGCGGAATACCCTCTCGCAATCAAACGACTTAGAATCGCAATTCAGGAAGCAGAAAAATATGGAATTCTGGGTGATAACATCCTTGGATCTGGTTATAGCTTCCATATGCATATTAACCGTGGAGCGGGTGCATTTGTCTGTGGAGAAGGTAGTGCCTTGACGGCATCGATTGAAGGAGAAAGGGGAATGCCACGTACAAAACCTCCAAGAACGGTGGAGCAGGGTCTATTTGGTAAACCTACCGTATTAAATAATGTCGAAACTTATGCGAATGTTCCTATGATCATTAAAAATGGTGTGGAATGGTATCAGAAACTCGGTACACAGGGAAGCCCTGGAACAAAAGCATTTGCAATTACTGGCAGTGTGAAAAACACAGGTCTGATTGAAGTACCAATGGGCACGACTCTTCGTGAGATCGTTTTCACGATTGGTGGTGGGATCAAAAATAATGCAGAATTTAAGGCTGTTCAAATTGGCGGCCCGTCGGGCGGCTGTTTAATAACAGATAATTTGGATGTGAAACTTGATTTTGATTCGTTGAAGAAATTAGGAGCCATGATCGGATCTGGTGGATTGGTGGTTATGGATGAAGATACGTGTATGGTTGAAGTGGCACGCTTCTTTATGAATTTTACACAAAATGAAAGTTGCGGAAAATGTGTGCCATGTAGAGAAGGCACAAAGCGTATGCTGGAAATATTAGAACGTATAGTTGCTGGAAACGGAACGCTTGCAGATTTGGATCTGTTAAAGGAACTGGGAGATGTCATTACGGCTACCGCTCTTTGTGGACTTGGAAAAAGTGCTGCGTTGCCAGTACTTAGTACACTAAAAAATTTTCAAGCGGAATATGTAGAGCATGTAGTAGAAAAACGTTGTAAGACAGGAAATTGTCAGGCAATGCGAAAGTATAAGATTCGATCAGAGCTTTGCAAGGGGTGTTCCAAATGTGCCCGCAACTGTCCTGTAAACGCTATTACTGGTGTTTTGAAGAAGCCATATGTCATTGACAACGAAAAGTGCATAAAGTGCGGAGCCTGTTTGGAGAACTGTCCATTTGGCGCTGTGTATAGTGAGAACTAGGAGGAAAGTGAAATATGGAATATATAACAATAGATACCAAAAGTGTACCGATTGAAGGAGAGAAAAATATTCTTTCTTTAATTCGTAAAGCAGGTATTGATTTGCCGACATTTTGTTATCATTCTGAGCTTTCCATCTATGGAGCTTGCAGAATGTGTATTGTAGAAGATGATCGTGGACGTATTTTTGCATCCTGCTCGGAGCATCCAAGAGCTGGGATGGTCATTTTTACAAATACAAAAAAGATACAGGCATACCGTCGTATGATAATAGAACTTCTGCTCTCATCTCATTGCAGGGATTGTACGACTTGTCAAAAGAATGGGAGTTGCTCCTTACAGGATCTGGCATTTCGTGTTGGAGTACATGCTGTGCGTTTCTTGAATGAAAAAAAGAGTATTCCTTTGGATATGAGTTCTCCTTCCATTGTTCGTGATCCGAATAAATGCATACTATGTGGTGACTGTGTGCGTACCTGTGATGAAATTCAGGGAATTGGAGCAATTGATTTTGCCTATAGAGGATCGAACACACAGGTCATGCCAGCGTTTAATAAGTCATTGGCAGAAACAGATTGTGTTGGATGTGGCCAGTGCGTGACCGTTTGTCCCACGGCAGCTATTTCTATTCGTACGAATGTAACGCAGGTATGGAATGCCATTGATGATCCCAATCTCCGCGTCGTTGCACAGATTGCGCCAGCTGTAAGAGTAGCAGTTGGTGATAGCTTTCATATTCAAAAGGGAGAAAACAGTTTTGGAAAGCTGGTTGCAGCACTACGCATGATGGGGTTCGATGAAATTTACGATACCAGCTTTGCTGCGGATATCACAGTGATGGAGGAATCAAAAGAATTGACGGAACGCTTGGCAAAGAATGAGAAATTACCTTTATTTACATCATGTTGCCCTGGCTGGGTTAAGTATTGTGAAAAAAAATATCCGGAATTTGTCGGCAACATCTCTACGTGTAGATCTCCACAAGGTATATTTTCTCCTTTGATCAAAGAGTATTTTAAAGAAAAAGATTTGGCAGAAGGAAAAAAGACGGTAGTAATATCAATTATGCCTTGTACTGCAAAAAAAGAAGAGATATTGAGAGCGGAAAATTTCACGGATGGAAGACAGGATACCGATTTTGTAATTACGACACAGGAAATTATCCGCATGATAAAACAAGTCGGAATTCAGTTTGAACAGTTGGAAATGGAAGCACCTGATATGCCATTTTCAGTTGCATCAGGCGGTGGAACTATTTTTGGTACCACTGGCGGTGTAACGGAATCGGTACTTCGTAGATTGGCAAAAGATAAAAATTATGAAAATCTGAAAAAAATTAGTTATACTGGAGTTCGTGGTGAAGACTCTTTAAAAGAAGCAACCGTTACGGTAGGAGACAGAGATCTAAAAATTGCTGTTGTACACGGACTTGGGAGTGCGGGCAAATTACTGGATCGCATTAAGAGCGGAGAAGTAAGCTACGATTTTGTAGAAGTAATGGCATGCCGCAGAGGCTGTATCATGGGTGGCGGGCAGCCTGCATTTGCTGGTCCAAGAACTAAAAAAAGCAGAATGGAAGGTCTCTATAAGGCGGATGTCATGTCAAATATCCGTTATCCAGATGAAAATCCAGTATTGCTACAGATGTATGATGATTTTTTTAAGGGCAAGGAGCATAAACTGTTCCATAGAAATATGCTATGATTGAAATCTTGGGCAATAATAATATAACCTCTGAATTGTGACTTGCAATTCAGGGGTTATTTATGTTTGCAAGAGTAATGAGGGTGTGTAAAAACGCACAAAAAAATCAATATATAGCATAAAAATATATAAAAAATATCAATACATTTAATGGGAATAGGTGTTTTGTTTCAAAATAAGAAACAAAATTTCATAATATAGTTGAAATGTTGACAAAAAGTTGCACAAATATATAATGAAACAATAAGAGAAATATATCCATACAAAAAATTAGGAGACAATATGAAAAGTGTTCTCATCAGATTACAAGAATATAAAGAACAGGCAAGTGCAGCTGAAAAAAAGTTAATTGAAATAGTGTTAGATGATCCTGATACGGTTGTAAAGTGTAGTATTCATGAGTTGGCAGAAAAAGCATTTACGTCAGCCTCTACCATTGTTCGACTTTGCAATAAGCTTGAGTTTCATGGGTATAAGGAATTTCATAAGGCACTGATCTATGAACTGGCTGTTAGAAAAGAGACGGATTTAAAGAAAATGAGTAAGATAACGAAAGAAGACAGTCTGGAAGAAATCGTGGATAAGGTCACCTATAGAAATATTGTTTCTTTAGAGAAAAGTAGAAAATTAATTGATTATGAAGTTTTGGATGAGGCAGTAAATGAACTGATTAATTGTAAATCTGTATTTCTATTTGGAATTGGTTCTTCTCTTTTAGTTGCTAAAGATGCGTATTTAAAATTTATGAGAATTAATAAAAACTGTAATATCTATGATGATTGGCATGGACAATTATTGTATGCCAAAAATATGTCAGAAAAAGATGTGGCAATTATCATCAGCTATTCTGGTATTACAGAGGAAATGATTCAATGTGCGAAAGAAGTAAAAAAGGCAGACGCAAAGATTATTGCAATTACAAGATTTGAGTCCTCCGTATTGGCAAAAATGGCAGATTACTGTTTGAGTGTAGCTTCTACAGAGTTCATGTTCCGCAGTGGTGCCATGGCTTCACGTATCAGTCAACTAAATATGGTAGATATTCTATATTCACTGTATGTCAACAAACATTACGATGAAAATCTGATTCAGATCACTAAGACTTATATGAATAAAGAGAAGGATGTCTTTTGGGAGGAGCATACGCGTGATTGATTTATCAAAGATGGTTACGGAAACAAGAAATAGAAATACAATGAATTTGGATGAAATGACACCATTCGAGTTGATTCGTATTATGAATGAAGAAGATGGAAAAGTAATTGCAGCAGTAAGAACAGAACTTCCTAAAATTGCACAGGTAGTGGAATGGTGCACAGAAAGTCTGGGCGGAACAGGTCGATTAATTTATATGGGGGCAGGTACGAGCGGAAGGCTTGGATTATTAGATGCGGTGGAATGCCCGCCGACATTTGGAGTGAAACCGGACAAGGTAATTGGATTGATTGCTGGTGGAGATAACGCTTTTGTAAAAGCAGTGGAAGGTGCCGAAGACAGTGAAACATTGGGTGCAGAGGACTTGAAGAATATTCATCTGATGCCGGAGGATGTGGTAATTGGTATGGCCGCAAGCGGTAGGACGCCATATGTGATCAGTGGATTACGATATGCGAGAAAAATAGGTTGTAAGACAGCAGCAATCGTATGCAATGAGAATTCTGCTATGGCAAAGGAAGTAGAGATTACGATTGAACTGATAGCCGGACCGGAGGTATTAACCGGTTCCACCAGATTAAAAGCGGGTACAGCGGAAAAAATGGTATGTAATATGATATCCACTGCGAGTATGGTAGGGATAGGAAAGGCATATCAAAATCTCATGGTAGATGTCGTGCAGACTAACACAAAGTTGATGAAAAGAGCAGAAAATATAGTAATGCAAGCAACTGGTTGTAATCGGAAAGAAGCACAAGAGGCGTTAAAAAATGCTGACGGTCATGCGAAGACGGCTATTGTATCAATATTATCCAATTGCAGGGCCGAAGAGGCACGGGAAAAATTAGCAAAGGCACGTGGACATGTGCGTTATGCAATAAAGCAAACAACAAAAAAATAGATGGAGGGAAAAAAATGAGAAAGAAAATGCTATCCGTATTATTGTCAACAGCGATAATTTCAAGTGTATTATCTGGATGTGGAAATAGCGCAAAAGAGACATCAACAGGAAATGCGGCAACGAAGAGTACAGCAGTGGAATCAGGCAGCGGAAAAGATATTGTAACAGCGTTATTGCCACCAGTTTCAGCATCCTATCAAGACAAATTAGTGGAGTACGCCAATGAATTTAATGCAGCCAATGCGGATGTGGAACTTCAAATTACAACAGCAAGCTGGGAGGATATGACAGAAAAATTGGATGTTCAGGTTAACGCAGGTTCTCCACCTGATATTGCATTTATTGGATATAGTGGGGTAACGAAATATCTGGATACAGATATGCTGGTAGATATTTCAAAATATGCGACCGATGATATGATGGCTGATTATAATCAAGATATTATGAACTATTTCAGGAACGGGGATGGACTCTATGGTTTTCCGGCCTATGTTGAAGTCCAGGCCATTGGTGGGAATAAAGCGATGCTGGAAGAAGCAGGTATTGATTGGGAAGGCATTCAGCAAAAAGGATGGACTTACGATGAATTCCGAGAAGCAATCAAAAAGGGAGTCGTAAAAACAGGGAAGGATTATTCCCGTTATGGTTTTGTGTTTGCCTGTTCAGGAGTTGCCGCAAAGGATTATTTTTCCATTTTTGTAAAAAATGCAGGCATGCCTGCCGCTTTTGATGAGGATTTAAAATATGCGTATACAAGTAGTGAGATGATTACTTTTTTAGAAAATGTGAGAACTTTAATTGACGATGGTTCCATGCCAAAAGAATTAAGTTCCATAGATGCGGGTAAGCGTTGGAACATGTTTTTAACTGGGCAAACGATGATTACAGGGAAAGGGCTATCCGTATTTGAAAAATCAGCCACAGATAATAATAAAAAGTTAGCTGCCAATGATGGAAGTGCAGTAGAAGGAAGTATGGAAGCAGAATATATCATATTACCAGTTCCTACTTTTGATGGTAAAAAACAACAGGCACAAGGAGCTGTTGACGGGTATGTGTGTTTTAGAGGGAAAGAAGAACCTACAGAAGAACATTTGAAAAATGTTGTAAAGGCAGCATACTTCTTAGGGAGCGGAGAGAGAGCCGCAGAAACATGTCAGGAGCTTTACATAAGTCCAATTTGTAAATCGGGAGAAGATGCCTTTTCAAAGCTTACCCCTATAGAAGGTAAAAATGAGAAAAATACAGCGGCAGTTAAAAATCTTGCAACACAAGTTGCCAAAGCAAGGCCTGATATTCCGGCGGAGTTAGGAGCCAAAGCAATCAAGATTGAGGACGAAGTTATCTTACCTAAATTTCAAGGTCTATTGGCAGGAGAAGTGACGCCGCAAGAAATGTATGATGCGATTAAAAAGGCTGCAATAGAAGCATTTGGTGAGGATGGTTGTGTGATAGATTAGGTGCATGAAATAAATCAGGCATTGGAAATCGTAATGAGTGCCAATGCCTGATTTTTCAATTTGCACTATTTATACGTTGACAAAATTAATGCACAACCTAGTTCATTCGCAACACGCTCCCGCTTGGATTCAGCGTGCAATGGTACATAAGACCATAAAATACATGGCCTAAGTACCAGCAGCTTCATACCGTTGCTCACCGAACTAGGTTGTGCATTAATTTTATTTTGCAAGTATATGTGCAAATTGACAAAGCCAAGTTCTATGATAAGCTTTTGAACCAGAATCGTAATAGATAATAATTTTAATAGAGAGAAGGAAAAGAGTATGCATAAAGCAAAGAAAAGAAGACGCTTAAATCATGATGCAAAATGGGGTTATATTTTTATCCTTGTTCCAATGGTATCATTCATTGTATTCACTTTATATCCGGTCGTACAGGCCGCGATTGTAAGTTTTCAATCATATAAACCATTAAAAACGGAATTTGTAGGAATTACGAATTATGTTACTACATTAAAAAACGGATTGTTCTTTAAATCCATTTACAATACCTTTGTATATACAATTATCACAGTGCCAATTTCAATTATGCTGGCATTTATCATTTCTATTTTGCTTGTTCCTTTTAAGAAAAGAAATCAATCTTTCTTCAAGGCAGTATTCTATTTGCCTGCGATTGCCTCTGGAGTAGCACTTTCCTTTGTATGGAAATGGATTTATGACCCACTTCCAAGTGGTTTATTGAATTCGGTCATCAAAATATTTGGAATTGAAAATAAAAATTGGTTGGGAAGCTCACAAACAGCCATGTTATCTCTTATTATTATGACAATATTCTCGGGTATAGGATCTACGGTTATTATCTATGTGGCTGCACTACTTGGAATTGATTCTACTTACTATGAGGCTGCAAATATTGATGGTGCAACATTTATTCAAAAAATAAAGTATGTTGTATGGCCAATGGTAAAACCAACTACTGTTTTTTTAGCTATTACTGGAGTAATCAATGCATTTCAGGCATTTCAAACAGCATACCTAATGACAGGCGGTGGGCCGGATAATGCCACCACCATGGTCGGTCTATTGATTTTCAATAATGCGTTTAAATATTTTAACTATGGGGAAGCTTGCGCACAGGCATTATTGTTAGCAGGAATCATAGCAATCTTTGCAGTATTTCAATTTAAAGTAATGGCTGCAGATGTAGAATACTAGAGGGGAGAGATGGCATGGGTTTATTCAGACAATATGGGAAAGACCAGAAATATAAATTAATAGCAAGAAATACAATCATGGCAGCATTTCTGCTTGTTCTGGGAATTGTGACATTGTTTCCGATTTATTACATGGTTGTTTCTTCTTTTGGAGCACCAAATGAAGCCGGAGCCGCAAGTTATTCACTAATACCGAGAAATATGACACTGGATTCATATAAATTCTTTTTTGCATTTAGTAAAAGCTCACTTCGTTGGATCATGAATTCTGTGATTGTAGCAAGTACTGTTACGCTAAGCAATGTAATTTTTGCAGGGATGGCAGGCTATGCATTTGCGAAAATTAAATTTCCTGGAAGTAAAGTACTATTTTTTCTATTACTTTTCGCAATGATGGTCCCTTATCAGGTAACACAAGTCCCACTGTATATATTAGTGGCAAATGTATTAAAATTGACGGATACCTATACCGCATTGATCGTACCGTCCATAGTTACCTGTTACAATGTATTTATGGCGAAACAGTTCTTTACTTCATTACCGACATCAATTTTAGAAGCAGCGAAAATTGAAGGATGTAATCAGTTTCAGGTTTTAGTGAAAATTGTATTGCCTATTTCTAAAACGATCCTTTCGGTTATGGCCATCATGACCTTTATGGGTAATTGGAATACATTTTTTTGGCCGTTTCTGATATGCAATAACGAAACGATGCAGACAATTCAAGTCGGCCTTAAAAATTTCAGTTTTGCAAATACTACATACTTTGCTCCGATGATGGCAGGTGCAACGATTTCAGCCCTACCAATGTTTCTATTATTCTTTACCTTACAAAGGTATTTTCTGGAGGGTGTGACGGTAGGTGCAGTGAAAGGATAAAGGTTAGATATATGAGGAAATTAAGGACGGAAACGCAGTTTGTAATTGGAATGGATGGTGGAGGTACAAAAACTACGGTAATTGTATCAGGACTGGATGGAACGGTGATTGGAAAATATCAGTTGGGAGCTTTAAATATAAATGGACAAACACATGATAGTGCGGAAGATACATTGACTGCAATCATACGAGGGCTGGACTCGCTGCAGTTATCTATAGAAAACTGCAAAGGGCTTTGTATTGGAGTTGCTGGCATTAGTAATAAAGATACTCTGATCTTGTTTACGCGTATCTTGAAGGAGCATGGAATGGGTGGGGTAGTTAAACTTGTTGGAGACCATGAGGCAGCATTAGCGGGGGCATTGGATGAAGGGACTGGCATTATTCTGATTGCTGGTACGGGTTCCATTTGTTACGGAGTGGATCCTTCAGGAACACCATTTCGTGCCGGTGGATATGGCCATATCATTGATGATGCAGGGAGTGGCTATGCGATTGGTCGGGATATCTTAAAAGCGGTGGTCAGACAATCGGATGGACGAGAAGACCAGACGATATTAACAGAGAAAGTATTTTCGTATCTTCAGATGAAAACAATAGAAGAATTGATAACCTGGATTTACCAGCCAAATAGAAGTAAAGGGGAGATTGCTACACTTGCTTTGTTGTTAGAAGAAGGGATAAAAGCAGAAGATAAAGTATCGATAGCAATTATGAAACAGAGTGTTCATGAATTAACGGAAATGGCCAGGGCAGTACTGGCGCACTTCAAGGAACCAACATCCTTAACGATAAGTGGCAGTGTATTGCTGAAGAATAGAGAGATCTATCAGTTGTTTTGTGAGCATATTAAAAAGGAATACCCGAAACTTAATGTCTTTAGAATAAGAGGAAGTGCAGCTAAAGGAGCAGTTAAAATGATATTACGGGAACTAGCCTCTAAGGAGTCATGTTCATAACGATTTAATGATACCATTTTGCTGGTATGTTTGAAGGAGCGTTAATGATGAATAAAAATACAAATCAATATCTTGCAATTGATATCGGGGGTACTTTCATAAAATATTCTGTAATGGATTCGGAATACAATTGCTATGATGAAGGAAGCATACGAACGAAAAAGCTTCCAGCAGAGTTTTTAGAACAATTGACAGATTTGATAGAAGCATATCTTGAAAAGATAAATGGAATCGCTATTTGTATGGGCGGATTTTTTGATCCGCTTATAGGAGAAAATACAGACTTTAGTGTAGGATCCAATTTTAAAGCATACAATCTCAAAACTATTTTCAGCGAAAAGTATCAGATTCCGGTTTTACTTGAAAATGACAGTAACTGTGCTGCATTAGGAGAAATGGTACAAGGAGCGGCACGAGGTTACAAAAACTTTTGCATGGTTACTTTTGGGACAGGAATAGGTGGTGCTATTGTCATAAATAGTAAATTGTATCGTGGAAGTAACTATAAGGCGGGAGAAGTCGGTTTTACCAAAGTGAGAATAAAAGAGGAATCGGGAAATATAAGGGCGGAATCAGCAGGTGCAACTTCTGCTCTTGTGAAAAAAGTTTCTGAATGTCTGAATTTTGAGGTGGATGGAAGGTACATTTTTACACATATGCATAATACGAAGATTGCAACGGTGTATCGTGAATGGATCTCCAAAGGGGCAATTGTAATTGGCAATTTGGCGGTCACTGTTGACCCGGAGATCTTATTAATCGGAGGCGGGATAAGTGAAAATAATATTTTCATCAACGACATGAAAAAGGAAGTATATCGATTATATCCACATTTAGAAGAATATACCGCTATTAAAGCTAGTGAAAGAGGTAACATGGCGGGGAAAATAGGAGCGTTATATTTACTTTTGCAAAAAGAAAGTGCAGGTGTTTAAAATGAAAGAGAGCATTAAAATTGTTACGATCGGGGGAGGATCCAGTTATACACCGGAACTAGTAGATGGATTTATAAAAAGATATGAAACATTACCAGTGAGGGAACTATGGTTTGTGGATATTCCTGAAGGGGAGGAAAAATTACATATTGTAGCAGAATTTGCAAGACGTATGGTGCAAAAAGCAGGAGTACCAATGCAGATTCATGCAACGTTAGATCGCAGGAAGGCATTAGAAGGAGCAGATTTTGTAACAACGCAACTTAGAGTAGGCCAGCTTCAGGCCAGAGTAAAGGATGAAAGAATTCCGTTAAAGCATGGTATTCTTGGTCAGGAAACAAATGGTGCCGGAGGGCTGTTCAAAGGAATGCGAACCATTCCTGTTCTTTTAGATATTTGTAAAGACATGGAGGAACTATGTCCAATTGCATGGCTGATTAATTTTACGAATCCAGTTGGAATGGTATTGGAAGGAATCCAACGCTATAGTAATTTCAAGAGGATCATAGGATTATGTAATGTTCCATATGGCATGCATAAAGCGGTCGCAGATAAACTGGAACGATCAATGGACGAGGTAAAGGTAACCATGGGGGGGCTAAATCACATGGTCTATGTGACAAAGGTGGAAACAGATGGGAAAGATGTTACCAAAGAAGTGGTAAGCAGCTGGGGTACTGGCGGGGTAGTGAAAAACATAAAAGCAGTTGTTTGGGATACTGATTTTGTAAAGGAACTTGGTGTCTTACCTTGCTCTTATCATAGATATTATTATATGGAAAAAGAATATTTGGCAGAGGCAATTGAAAAATATGAAAAACATGAAACCAGAGCAGAGCTTGTTGAAGAAGTAGAAAGAGAATTGTTCGAACAATATAAAGATCTCCAATTAGCAGAAAAACCAGAATTGCTATCACAACGCGGTGGTGCCTATTATAGTGACTCGGCATGTAATCTGATCAATTCTATTTATAATGATTTGGGGGACATTCAGGTCGTTAATACGGTTAATGCAGGTGCGATTGAAAATTTCAAAGAGAATGAAATCGTAGAAGTAAGCTGTAAGATCACAAAAGACGGACCGGTTCCAATCCGGGTTGGAGAGATGCCTTCAGCGGTAAATGGACTGATGCAGCAGATTAAGTCATTTGAGATTGCAGGTAGTGAAGCAGCAGTAACAGGATCCTACAATAAAGCATTACTGGCGCTCATGATCAATCCATTGGTAGCTTCCCAAAAGGAAGCCAGGGCTGTTTTGGATGAACTGTTAGAAGCGCATAAGGAATATTTACCTCAATTTTTTAACTAATGGGAGTCAACATTATGAAATATACAGATCTGAATTTTGAAAATGCAGCAGCCGCAAATCGTATCTTTGAAGAGAGTATAAAGGCAGGGGATCTACTATTCAAGCCATTTAAAAATCTGGATGCTTTTAGCAGTTTTTTTAAAACGCATAAAGGAAGTGGGATACACCAAGTTTCCGTTGTCGGTGAAAGTGGATGTGCATTTGCTTCTGGCTGTTATGTAGAAGGAGAAGACAGAGCCTATATAACACTAATACTTGTAAGAAAAGATAGGCGAAGGCAGGGAATTGGAAGAACAATGCTCAGCTATTTGGAAGATCGGCTTAGAAAAGAGAGCGGTGTTTTTAAAATAGAAATCGTATTTTTCAATCCAAAGGCTCTTTCCTGGGTACTTCCGGGAGAAAATGGCGCAGATCATCCGAATGCTCCGGGGGTCGATGTGGGGAGCAATGCCTATCTTTTCTTTAAGAACTGCCAGTATCGTGATTATGCAATGCAGAATAGTTATTATTTGGATTTGAGTAAATACCAAATACCAAGCTTTATAGAAGATACCATTCATAAGCTTGAAAAAGAAAACATTACATTTGGTATTTATAAAGCAGATAATTATCATGGAATGGAAGAGACGATAAAAAGATTTGAAAATCCAATGTGGGACAGGGATTTTTTGGGTGAAATAGCCAAAGGAAAAAACGCTAGACCCATCCTGATCGCAAGCCATCATAGAAAAATAATTGGATTCACGGGTCCATTAGATGTAGAAAGGAGTGGCAGAGGCTTTTTTGCTGGTATTGGTGTGGATCGTGAGTATCGGGGCAAAAAAATATCTAAGGTCTTATTTTGCAAGCTATGTATAAGTCTTCAGCAAATGGGTGCAGATTTTATGACTCTTTTTACAGGTGAACAGAATCCGGCAAGGAATATTTATGAAGCGGCTGGATTCAAAATTGTGCGGACATGGGCTGATATGAGAAAGGAGTGGAAGGCAGATGTGTGAGAAGAAAAAAGTGATCATGGCAATCGGCGGTCATATCGGGGATACAGAACTCACAAGTGGCGGATACCTCGCCACTATGGCATTAAAAGGATATCAGATCGTTACGGTAGCGTTAACAGGTGGTGAAAGAGGAAATCCACCGGATATGACAGTAGCAGAATACAGAGAACAAAAAGAAAAAGAAGCAGTTGCATTTGCGGCTATGTTAGGAGGAGAAGCAATTGTATTTCCATATGTAGATGGAGAATTACCGGATAATGAGGAAGTAAGACTGGAACTTTGTGATGTAATCAGGAAATATCGCCCTTGTGCATTATTGACACATTGGAAAAACAGTATCCATAAAGATCATGAAGCTACACACCGAATTGTGAAGGATGCGCAATTTTTTGCAGGACTACCCGGCCTAAAAAGAAACGATCCTGCCCATTTTGCAAAAGGGCCTTATTATGCAGAAAACTGGGAAGATTCTGCAGGGTTCGAAAAATATATTTATTTGGAAGTGACAAAAGAAGGTTTTAAATTATGGAAAAGGGCAATTGATACACATTGGTTTGCCATACATAGCGTCGGTTTTCCATATAAAGACTATTATGAACATCTCATGCGATGCAATGGGTGTCTTGCAAGAAAAGAATATGCAGAAGCATTTAATATAGATAAGGAACAGAAAAAAGTAATCATTTCTGATTTATAAGAGGACAATATGGTGAAAAATGGAATCGATTGCATAGATAAATATGATGCAGTATTCAGAGGCAAAAAATTAGGATTCATAACTTCTATTTCAGGAGTAGACAGGAAATTACATTCGTCTATCGAAATACTACATAAGAAGTATGGATTAACGGCACTATACGGACCAGAACATGGTGTTCGGGGAAATGTAGGCGCAGGTGGAATTATTGCGGACTATATAGATCGTTATACAGGAATTCCCGTGTATAGCTTATACCGAAAAGATTCTAAGAAACTTACAAAAGAAATGTTAGACAAGGTAGATGCAGTGATCTATGATATTCAAGATCTGGGAGTCAGATATTATACGTTCATTTCAACAATGATTTATGCATTGGAAGAATGTGCAAGATACGGTAAAGAATTTATGATATTGGACCGTTATAATCCGCTGGGCGATAAAGTGGAAGGAAATTGTTTAAAACCTGGATTTGAAAGCTTTGTTGGGGCGTATCCTCTTTGTATGCGCTATGGCTTAACGGTTGGCGAACTGGCGCTGATGGTGAATACAGAGAAAAAATTGGGATGTCAATTGACAGTGATACCCTGTGAAGGATGGGAGAGAAATACCATGCATCCGGATACCGGAAATATATGGGTAATGCCAAGTCTGGGAATGCCAAGATTTGATACGGCACTATTATATGCAGGCACCTGCTTGTTTGAAGGGACGAATCTATCAGAAGGAAGAGGGACAGCGGCGCCTTTTGAGATCATCGGGGCACCATTTATAAATGCAATAGAACTTGTAAAGTGTATGACAGAAAAAAGATTACCAGGTGTATTATTTTCTCCAGTCTATTTCAGACCGTCTTTTTCAAAATTTCAGGGAGAGGAATGTGAAGGAGTTCATATTCATATTACAGATAGTCAAGAGTACCAATCGGCACTTTGCGGTCTGGAACTTTTAGATAGCATACAAAAATTGTATGAAGGTAAATTTGCTTTTTTGGAGGCGCCTGAAGGAAGTACAAGGAGATTTGCCGATTTATTATTTGGTTCTGACAGATTGTCAAAAAAGTCAGCATCCAAAGAGGAATTACTGGAAGAATATGAGCGAGATGTGTGTGCATTCTCAGAACGTAAAAAAGCTTATCATATGTATACATAATCATTGAGCGGTAGAGAGAAAGAGGTAGGATATGAATCTTGAAACTATGAGTTTAAAGCAAAAAATAGGGCAATTGATCGTAGCTGGTTTTCCATCAGAAACTATGAGTGAAGAGTTCGTACAATTAGTAAAAGAGCATAAAATAGCCAATACGATTTTATTTTCGTATAATTCTCCAAGTGAAGAGAAAGTTGAAGCACTCTGCGATTCGATTCAGAAATTGGTGAAAGAAGAAACGGGGGGATATGCATTTATTACAATTGATCAGGAAGGGGGAGTCGTGACCAGACTACCGAAAGAGTCAGTTAATATACCAGGAGCTATGGCGTTAGCGCAGATCGGGGATAAGGAAAAAGCCTATGAGGCGGCTTTACTGACAGGATACGAATTAAAGAGATTAGGAATTAATTTCAATCTGGCACCGGTATTGGATATCAATAGTAATCCAGATAATCCGGTCATTGGAGTGCGAAGTTTTGGTTCTGACAGCAAAGTAGTAACAGAGTATGGATGTAAGATGGTGAGAGGGTATCTGGATGCCGGTATTATGTGTTCATTAAAGCATTTTCCTGGGCATGGAGATACTACAGTGGATTCCCATCTTTCCTTACCGTGCATTGCAAAAGACTATACAGAATTGGAACAGGAAGAATTAGTGCCATTTCAAGAAGCAATGAAATGTGGAGCTACCGCAGTTACACTGGCTCATATCTTATTTCCTAAAATTGAAAACGAGAAAATTCCCGCGACTATGTCAGAAAAAATAATTCAGGGAATAGTGAGAAAAAAGTTTGGCTTTCAAGGGCTAGTGATATCGGACTGTCTTGAGATGAATGCGATCAAAGAATATTTTGGAACGGCTGTTGGAGCCAAAAATGCCATTAAAGCTGGTGTTGACATGATTTTTATTTCGCATACGGCAAGCCTTGTTGTGGAGGCGATAAAAGAAATTGAAGAGGCAGTAATATCAGGTGAGATTCCAATATCACGTATTGATGATGCAGTCAGAAGGATCATTACCTATAAAGAGATTTATGCAAATCCGAAAACGGATATACGAATAGAAGATGTAATAAAAGATAAGGTAAGACAGGATAGAAAAGAATATGTAAAGGTACTGTTTCAAGAGAGTATACAATATAATAACCGTGAAAAGGGATATTGTCATAAAATAGGAAAGCTGCCGTTGTTTCTTAGCTGTGGTGCGTACCGATCTACCATGGCATCCAGCGATGTTGAGGAAGAATTACTGTTTTCAGCCTATATGCAGGACCGGTTTGGTGGAGAAGCGGTATCATTTACAGTAAATCCGGATCGCAGGGAAATCGTCCGGATAATGGAGAAGGCAACGAGTAAACATTATACGAATCTTATACTTGGGACTTATAATGGGCATTTGAACCGTGGACAAATTATGCTTGCAAAAGAACTGGACGGTTTAAAGATCCCAATGCTTATGGTAGCATTACGAAATCCTTATGATTTGGATGAAGTCAGTGATGCAGTTGACAAAATAGCAGCATTTGAATATAGTGAACAATCATTTGAAGGAATCGTACCATTAATATGCCGTTGTTAAAAAAGAGAGGAGTTCTTGAATGAATGGATGGCATCAGTTATTGGAAAGGAAAAATCATGTCGTAATAGGGTTGATGAGCGGCACCTGCACCGATGGTGTGGATGCCGCGCTGGTTATGATTAAAGGATATGGAATTGATACCAAGGTAACTTTATTGAACTTTTTAACCATCCCGTATGAGGAGGAGCTGCGGAACCTGTTGTTACGGATCGCGTCGGGGAGTTATGGCGGCAGTTATGAGATATCCAAAGCTAATATTTTATTGGGGCATCTTTTCGCAGAAGCTTGTGCCGAAGTATGCAAAAAGGGAGATATGCCAATAGAGAAGGTCGATTATATAGGAAGTCATGGACATACGATATATCATCAACCACAAGAGGAAATCTATTTTGGGCATCGGATTCATTCCACTTTTCAGATAGGAGAAGCTGCCATAATCAGTGAGCGAATAAAATGTCCTGTGATCTCGGATTTTCGTGTACGTGATATGGCCGCAGGAGGATTGGGAGCGCCATTGGTTCCTTATACGGAATATCTATTATATAGTGAAAGTGGTAAAAATATTGCATTACAGAATATAGGAGGAATCGGCAATATTACTTATTTACCTGCAAATGGAGATAGAGATAAAATTCTTGCATTTGATACCGGTCCGGGCAATATGATTATGGATGCGTTGACAGCTATCTATACAAACAATCGAAAAACATATGATGAAGGTGGAAAGATTGCGGCGAAAGGAAAGGTACAGCCGGAGCTTTTGGCATGGCTGTTACAAGATAAGTATATCCATAATGCTCCACCCAAGACAACGGGACGGGAACATTACGGAGAAGGATTTGTATCTGAAATTTTACAGCAAATAGCAATAAGAAACATATCTTTAGAAGATTGCATAGCAACTACGACGATGTTCACTGCAAAATCAATCGAATCAAGTGTTATAAATCATTTGCCGGAAATGCCGGAATGCCTGATCATAGGGGGTGGTGGAAGTCAAAACAGGACACTTTTACAGTTTATTAAAAGTTGTCTTTCACATTGTAAGGTAATGACAAATGAAGAATTGGGAATGAATAGTAATGCGAAAGAAGCAATTGCATTTGCTATTCTTGCAAATGAGACGATCTATGGTATTTCCAATAATATACCCTCTGCAACAGGTGCTAAACATAAAGTCGTTATGGGGAAACTAACACAATAAAAACAACCGCTATTTGAATATAAAATCACATAGCGGTTCTTTGTTTACCATATTTTGTGAACTATTCAAAGAAAATACAGCATGCTATACTTTATAAAAACTGGGAGGTACGAATGATGAAAAAATCAATTCCAAAAATAGTACTAGCATTAGCCATTATTTTCTTTACCCTTTTCAGTGGCTTCTCAGATAGTGTTGTTTATGCCGCCATGCCAACGACCCAAACAACATCAAAAAAAATTGTGGGGTATTACGCAGCATGGGCAGCGTACTCTGGTTATTATCCGAACCAGATTGATGCGAATAAATTGACTCACATCAATTATGCCTTCGCAAATATTAGTCCAGATTTAAAGGTTACATTAGGATATCCTGATATTGATGTAAATAACTTTAAACTCTTGAATTCTTTAAAGCAGACAAACCCAAATTTAAAAACACTGATTTCAGTAGGAGGCTGGACTTGGTCTGGTAAATTTTCTGACGCTGCGCTTACCGATGCTTCCAGGACTGTTTTCGCAGATAGCTGTGTAGCATTTATAAAACAATATGGATTTGATGGTGTTGATCTTGATTGGGAATACCCTGTTAGTGGAGGCCTTAATAGTAATTCAAAACGTCCGGAAGATAAACAAAATTTCACGTTGCTTCTTCAAAAAATCAGAGAAAAACTGGATACGCAGGGAGCACTTGATAATAAACATTACCTTCTTACGATTGCCGGGGGAGCCGGAAGTTCTTATGTGAAAAACGTAGAGCTGACAAAATTGTCACAATACCTAGATTATGCAACGATCATGACATATGATCTGCATGGAATGTGGGATACCTATTCGGATCTCCATGCACCTCTTTATGAGAATCTTGATGCATCTCCACAGTATAAAGCAAGTGTGGATTCTGCGGTAAATAGATGGCTCGACGCTTCTTTTCCAGCCGACAAACTGGTACTTGGAATACCCTTTTACGGATATCTATTTTCTTCTGTAACGAATACAAATAATGGGTTGTATCAGCGATATGCCGGTGCCAATTCGATCAGCTATCAGGCGATTGTGGATAATTATTTAACAAAACCTGCATTCAAAAGACAGTTTCATTCGCAATCCAAGGTACCTTGGTTATTTGATGGTTCTATTTTTATTACCTACGAAGACCCGCAATCGATTACCTATAAAACGGATTATATCAAATCCAAGAATTTAGGTGGAGCTATGGTTTGGGAATTGAGTCAGGATCCGAAAGAAGTACTTCTTAAAACAATCTATGATGGCATAAAATAATACCTTATATCAATACCAAAAGGGGGATGATTTTTAAGTGTTAACTACTTAAAAAATCATCCTCTTCTTTATCCAATTCTTTTTTCCCATTAGTATTGCCATCTTGCATACTGTGACGGACGAACTCGACAAACTTTTTAGAAGTCTTAGAAAGAGCTTTGTTTTTATTATAAATTAGACTGTAGGGATAATTGGGTCTGATACCAGTAGTATTGACCAATTTTAAAATCCCAAATTGCAGCTCAAATTTGACTGCTACATAAGGAATCAGAGAAACCCCCAAGTTAGAACCTACGGCTCTTTTTATTGCATCTATATTTCCTAAATACATGTTAATACGTTCGGGAATATTCATTTCACTGATATAGTTCTTATAGTAGGTATATAATTGTGAATCCGTTTTATGAACTACAAAGTCCATATTTTTAATGTCCTTTTTACTAATGTTTTTGTAGTTACAATAGGGATTCTGTGGTGAGGCAACAATGACTAATTTATCACAGAGTAGTTCTTCTACATAAATATAGTCGTTGTAGTAACAGCTTCCCCCGTTAATTGCGATATCCAGAGTTCCATTGCTGATCAAATGACTAATTTCTGCTGTATTACCAATGTGAAGGTTAAATTTCACTGCCGGATATAGTTTTTTAAATGCACCGATTAGTTCTGGTAAAATATAGGTGCCAGGTGTATTGCTCCCACCGATATTGAGCGTTCCTCCAATAAAGTTCTGTGAATCAGAAATTGTATTTTCCAGTTCATCAACAATGCTAAATATCCTTCTGGTATAATCCTGAAGCATGATCCCATTTTCATTTAAACGTATTCTATTTCCAATCTTGTCAAATAATTTTAGTCCTATTTGGCTTTCCAACTTTTTAATTTGAACGGAGAGAGCTGGCTGGCTGATATGAAGAATACTGGCTGCCTTTTTATAACTTTCATAATGCGCTACTGTGTTAAAAATCTCAAGATAATGTAAATCCATGAATGACTCCTGTCTAATATTATCTGCATAACTTTTGTATATGTTATGGATTGATAATATGTATTTGAATAAAAAATATAAAGTGATAGTATCTAAGTGTGTGTTTTATAATTATTATGTAAAGGAGATAAATCATGTCAGAAATTTTTAGCATACCGCTTCAAGTCATGTTATTAGGTACCACAATTTCATTTGGGATTGCATTTTTGATGAAAGTATTGTTAGCCGCTATTCGTGTATTTACAAAGAACAAACAATAGAAGCCTGTTTGTATTATACTATAAATTCAGCGAAAGGGTTAGAGGTATTATATGAGAATTTTAGATTTGTTTCAAGGGATTAGTACCATGTTTGTACAAGAACCAAATATTGTTGTCTTTCGGTTCGTTTTAATATTTTTGGGATTTTTACTGGTCTATTTGGGAAAAAAAGGGACATTGGAACCACTGATTATGATCCCGATGGGATTTGGAATGTCTGCGATTAATACAGGTGTTCTTTTCATGGAAAATAATGAAATAGGTAATTTAATTATAAATCCATTATTGACAAAAACAGATGAATTGATGAAATATATGCAAATAGATTTTTTACAGCCGATCTACACTCTGACATTCAGTAACGGTCTGATAGCGTGCTTAGTATTTATGGGGATTGGAATTTTATGTGATATTGGTTATGTCTTGGCACATCCATTTATTAGTATGACAATAGCGTTATTTGCCGAACTAGGAACGATCGCCACATATCCGATCGCAAAGCTCATGGGATTGTCAGATGGTGCGGCGGCAGCAGTATCTATCATTGGTGGCGCGGATGGGCCTATGGTATTGTTTGCATCTTTAAAATTAGCACCAGAATATTTTGTTCCAATTTCTATCGTCGCTTATTTATACTTAAGCTTAACGTATGGTGGATATCCATATTTGATAAAGTTTATGGTACCGAAGGAATTAAGAGGAAAAGTAGTTATTGATAAAAAACATAAAACTACGATAACATCCAATGAAAAGCTGATCTTTGCCGTTATTGCGAATGCTATATTATGTCTGTTATTCCCAGTTGCTGCTCCATTGTTCTTAAGCTTTTTCTTAGGAATTGCAGTAAGAGAAGCGGGGATCACGAAATATGTGAGATTAATAGAAGATGGTTTTTTATATTTTGCAACATTTTTCTTGGGATTGATGCTTGGTGTTTTATGTGATGCCAGTACCTTATTAAATCCAGTTGTTCTTAAACTTTTAGTACTTGGGATGCTTGCGTTGTTGCTCTCTGGTATAGGAGGACTCTTAGGTGGTTATGTGATTTACTTTTTGAGAGGGAAAAACTTTAATCCTGTCATTGGGATTGCAGGAGTTTCCTGTGTTCCGTCTACTGCTAAAGTAGCACAAAAGGAAGTGCAGAAGGTAAATATGGCTTCTTTCATATTAGAGTATGCGCTAGGTGCAAATATCTGTGGAGTTATAACGACTGCCATCCTGACTGGTATTTATATCACACTTTTACAATAAAAAAATACAGCGAAAATCCCACATATTATATGCTTGTGGGATTTTTTCAGTTATTAAATGTATAAAAGTAGACAAGAATGGTTATATAATGAAAAAGAGTTACCTGAAAGATACTTACAGGAAAATGGCGCGGTGAAAGAGAAAAATAATAAAATGAAAGTAAAAAAGAAAAGTGGTCTGGTTAATTCCAATACGGGAAACATAATTATTAGAAAGGAAGATGTTGATTCTGATAAAGAAATAATTATGAAAGAAGATATTGGGCAGGAAGATGATAGTATCATCGAAGACTCCGTAAAAACATATTTAAAGGAAATAGGGAGTATACCACTATTAACGGCAGAACAAGAAATTGAAACAGCTAAAAAAATGGAAGATGGAGAAGTATCGGCGAAAGAACTTATGATAAAGTCAAACCTCCGTTTAGTGGTCAGTGTCGCCAAAAGATATTTGGGCGGAAGCAATATGACATTACTGGATCTTATACAAGAAGGGAATATTGGATTGCTGAAAGCAGTTGAAAAATTTGACTATCACAAGGGGTATAAATTCAGTACCTATGCAATGTGGTGGATCAGACAATCAATTACCAGAGCGATAGCGGATCAGGATAGGACAATCCGTATCCCAGTTCATATGAAAGAACAAATGCATAAGATCAGCAAGGTCACAAGACATTTTCTCATTGATAATGGGAAAGAACCCACAAATGCAGAATTGGCCGAGCTACTCAATATATCGGAAAATAAAGTAGAAGAAATCGTAAAATTATATACAGACACCATATCTTTGGATACACCGATTGGGGATAAAGAGGACGGATTATTAAAAGATTTCATTCCAGATGGAAGTATGCCAGAGCAGTTTTCTACAGTCGAACAAGTTTTCCTAAGTAAGGAAATTGAAGCGATTTTATCTTCGCTGACAGAAAGAGAGGAAAGAATTCTCAGATTACGATTTGGGTTTGAAGACGGAAGAATGTGGACCTTGGAAGAAGTAGGAAAAGAATATCATGTAACAAGGGAACGAGTACGTCAGATAGAAGCAAAATCTCTATTACGAATACGAATGAAAGGAGAATCAAAGAAGTTAAAAACTTATTTAGAAGAATAGTTTTGCAAACACCTTTTGGAAAAATTCTATAAAGGTGTTTTTTATTGCCTATTAATGTCAAATTAATGACAGAAGTTGCAGAAACCAATATAATTATAGAAAAATAAATTAAAAAGTACATAATAACAAAAGAAAAGTCAGAATACACATATAGTGATGAAAGAACATTGAAAGTATACTTAAAATGTAGTAGGTATTTGTAATCTTTTAGGGAAAAGGAGAGGTTATATGAAAAGAAATGTGTTATCAATCGTACTCGCGGGAGTATTGGTACTTGGACTAACCGCTTGTGGAAGTAAAGAGACAAAGAGCACAACGGAGGATGAAAAGCCGGTTTCGGAAACAGTAACAACCAAGACTGCTGAGGAATCTGCCGCAACAACAGAGGCATCAGGAAGTGTTGTTGTTTATTCACCGCATGACGCGGATCCGCTAAATGCTGGGGTGAATATGTTTATGGAGAAATATCCGGATATTCAGGTTGAAATCGTAGCCGCTGGTACAGGAGAACTCTGTAATCGAATAGCGGCAGAAAAGGACAATCCTATTGCAGACGTTCTTTGGGGCGGCGGAGCAGATTCACTAGCAGCATTTAAAGAATATTTTCAGCCATATGTATGTGCCAATGATGATGTAATCGCGGAAGAATATAAAGATGCAGATGATTTGTGGATTGGTGAAAGTCCACTTCCAATGGTTCTTTTTTATAACAAAGAATTATTAGAAAAAGAAGGATTAGAAGCACCTGCATCCTGGGAAGATCTGACCGATCCGAAGTGGAAGGGTAAAATCGCATATTGTTTGCCTTCCAAGTCAGGCTCTGCTTATACACAACTTTGCACTATGATTTTTGCAAATGGAGGGGAAGAGGCTGGATGGGATTTCATCAAGAAGCTGTATGATAACTTAGATGGTAAAATGGTGGATTCCTCTGGTAAGTGCCATAAGATGGTAAAAGATGGAGAGTTCTATGTTGGACTTACCCTAGAAAAATCAGCGGTTCAATACGCGGAAGATAGCACGGTAGGATATTGCTATCCTTCTGATGGAACCTCAGCAGTACCAGATGGGATTGCCTTGGTAAAGGGTGCTCCAAATGAAGAAAATGCTAAATTATTTATCGACTTTATAACATCAAAAGAATGTCAGGAGGTAGAATCCAAAGATTGGGGCAGGAGACCTGTTCGTAATGATCTGGTAATTGAGGGTATGCCTTCTCTTTCTGAAATTAAACTTGTGGATTATGACTTTGATTGGGCAGCAACGGAAAAAGAAGCGAATATTGAAAAATTTAATGATATTATGGTTGATTAGGCAAATCTAATAGACAACCCGCAGAAGGGGCATTTCAATCAAATGAAATGCCCCTTTTCTAAATCAGGAGGTAGAAAGACAATGAGTCATTCAGTAATTATTAAGGACGCAGTAAAAAAATATGGGGATTTTATAGCATTAAACGAAGTTAATCTACAAATTCAGCCCGGCGAATTTTTTACACTATTAGGACCATCGGGATGTGGCAAGACTACATTACTCCGCATGATAGCAGGTTTCAATAGTATAGATGGAGGTGCTATTTATTTCGATAATACTATAATTAATCATGTGGAAGCACATAAAAGGGATATTGGGATGGTATTTCAAAATTATGCCATATTTCCACATTTAACAGTAGAGGAAAATGTGGCATATGGGTTAAAGGCAAAGAAGGTACCAAAGGATGAAATTAAAAAAAGGGTAGAAGAGGCTTTGGAATTAGTGCAGATAAAGAAGCTAAAAGACAGAAAGCCAAATGAATTATCAGGAGGACAACAACAGCGAGTTGCGTTAGCAAGAGCATTTGTAATCGAACCAAGTGTATTATTGATGGATGAACCCCTGTCGAATCTGGATGCAAAATTGAGAGTGCAGATGAGAACCATTATAAAGAAGTTGCAAAGGCGACTGGGAATCACAACAATTTATGTAACACATGATCAGGAAGAGGCATTGGCGATATCGGATCGTATAGCAGTTATGAAAGATGGAAATATTATGCAAGTCGGCTCCCCAGAACAAATTTATAAAAACCCTGAAAATAACTTTGTAGCTGGATTTATCGGTGTCTCTAATTTTATTCCGTGCCAAGTTAAGCAAATAGACAAAAAAGTAGCAGAAATAATGGTAGATGGTGATTTTAAGCTAATAAAAGAGTTAGCTAATCCTTATAGTGGAAGAGGAACGATATCAATAAGACCAGAACAATTATTTTTCTCGGATACAGAGGGAATCCCTGGAAACATAGAAATCTCTACATTTTTAGGTGATTATATAGAGTACGAAATTTTATTAGACAGTGGACAAACAGTACAATTAAATGAGTATTCGAAAGATGTCAGTGCAGTAAGAGCAGACGGCGAAAGGGTATTATGTAATTTTAAAAGTGCTTCTGTCAGTGTTTATCAGGAAGCTTCGGGGGAGGCGATTTCATGTGGAATAAACGTATCAAAATAGATTTTTGGTTTTTTATAAAAATATTAATAGTCGTGGTCATGTTGTTATTTCTAATTTACCCTTTTGGAACATTGATAACAAGAAGTTTTTTTTCTGAAAAGGTAGCGGGTTTTACCTTAGAAAATTATATCAGGTTTTTTCAAAAGAAGTATTATTATTCGACATTAGGGCATAGTCTGTTTGTTTCCTGTATTGCTACCATAACGACATTGCTGATTGGTGTACCAATGGCATATTTGATGTCAAGGTATAATGTTTTTGGTAAAAAATATTTACATATTCTTATCATAATGAGTTTGATGAGTCCACCCTTTATCGGTGCTTATAGTTGGATCATGTTATTTGGGCGTGCTGGATTAGTGACTAAATTTTTTATAAATATATGCGGAATTACATTACCTAGCATTTATGGAAAATTAGGAATCATACTAGTATTTACATTTAAACTATTTCCGTATGTTTATTTATATACGCAAGGAGCGATGGGGAGTATTGATTCCAGTCTTGAGGAAGCAGCAGAAAATCTGGGGAGCAGTAAGATCAGAAGACTTTTTACAGTTACACTCCCAGTCATCATGCCATCGATAGCTGCTGGAGCTATCATGGTTTTTATGACGAGTCTGGCAGATTTCGGTACACCGATGTTAATTGGAGAGGGATATATTGTATTACCTGTTTTAGTTTATAATGAATATATGAGTGAAATGGGTGGAAATGCACATCTTGCAAGTGCTCTTTCGGTGATTGTTGTATTATGTTCCACGATCGTGTTATTCGCGCAGAAGTATTATTTGTCTAAAAAAAATTATGTTATGACATCCATGCGCCCGCCGAAAGAAATAAAACTAAATAAAAGGAAACGATTTTTAGCTACATTACCAGTTGTTTGTGTGACTTTTATAGGAATTCTGCCTCAGATTGTTGTCTTGATCAGTAGCTTTATTAAGACGAACTTTACTGGATTTGTTGGCGGTTTTAGTTTAGACAGTTATACCACGATCATTAAACGGCTTGGAACCAATATTCAGAACACATTTTTATATTCTGTCATTGCAATTATCATTATAATTGTGATTGGTATGCTTATGTCTTATATTATTGTAAGACAAAAAGGATTTACTTCAAATTTAATGGATCTGCTCATTATGTTTCCTTACGTGATTCCTGGTGCTGTTCTAGGTATTAGCTTAATCGTGGCATTTAACAAGCGGCCCGTGATATTAACAGGAACGGCAGCGATTATTATGATTGCTTATGTAGTAAGAAAGCTACCGTACACAGTCCGGTCAGGAAGTGCTTTTTTACAGCAGATGGATAAGAGCGTGGAGGAAGCTTCCATTAATCTGGGGGTATCTCCGATGAAGACCTTTTTTACGGTAACGGCAAGATTAATGGCTCCGGGAGTATTATCTGGCGCTATTTTAAGCTGGATTACCTGCATTAATGAGTTGTCCTCCAGTGTGATGTTATATGGTGGAAAGACGAGCACAATTTCTGTAGCTATTTACACAGAAGTTGTTCGTAACAGCTATGGAACGGCAGCGGCACTTGCTTCTATCCTGACGATTAGTACAGTGGTTTCGTTATTACTATTTCTAAAGGTCAGTAAGGGGAAAGTTTCGGTTGTATAACAAAGTAAGGAGAGCTTAAAAAATGATTAAGAATATAGTATTTGATATGGGAAATGTACTAATCCGATATAATGCCAGAGCATATACAGAAAAATATGTAGCGGATAAAGCCGAAGGAGACTTTCTATGTGAAGAGGTTTTTCATTCGATTGAGTGGATAAAGATGGATAGAGGTATTCTAACTGAAGAAGATGCCATTGCGTCTATAGTGGAAAGAATACCAAGGGCATTGCAGCATTATGTACCGGTATTGATTCAGAATTGGCATACGGAGATACCACCCTATGCGGAAATGGAAGATTTGGTAAAAAGATTGAAAGTAAACGGATATCGCATTTACCTCCTCTCAAATACAAGCGCTCGTTTTCACGAATTCCGAGTGAATATACCGGCATTAAACTATTTTGACGGAGAGTTTATTTCAGCAGATTATGGAATGTTAAAACCAGAGCTAACTATTTTTCGGACCTTTTATCATCATTTCTTGTTAGATCCGGAAGAATGCTTTTTTGTGGACGATTTAAATGTAAATATTGAAGCGGCAGAACTAACTGGTATGAAGGGATTTGTATACAGAGGAAATATACAGGCATTAAAAGATACCATGAAGAAAGAAGGCATAATACTATGATAAAGTTTGGAACAGGTGGTTGGCGATCTATTATAGGAGATGAGTTCATCAAATCAAATATACAGCTTTTGTCAAAAGCAATCTGTATTAAAATGAAAAAGGAAGGCGTGGAAAATAAGGGGATCGTAATCGGCTATGATAGAAGATTTTTGGCAAAGGAAGCAATGTGTTGGGCAGGTCAGGTATTTGCACAGGAAGGAATTCATGCAAAACTGATTAATTATTCTGTGCCGACACCAGTGACCATGTTTTTTGTAATGAAGCAAGAATTGCCTTATGGAATGATGATAACAGCAAGCCATAATCCTGCTATCTATAATGGAATTAAGGTATTTACAAGTGGTGGTAGAGATGCAAACGAACTTCAGACAGGACAGATAGAAGCTATTATTTCTAAAATCCAAGAGGAAGAAGTTTTGGAAATGGAATATGAAGAAGCAATAGAAAGAAGGTTAATAGAAGAAATCTATCCATTAAATGAGTATTTGGATAATATTATCAGCTGTATTAATATGAAAGCAATTAGAGACGCAAGACTAAAAGTTGCACTGGATCCCTTATATGGTGTTAGTGAACTATCCTTAAAAACAATACTTTTGACAGCACGATGCCAACTGGAGACCATTCATGACAATCATGATACCCTATTTGGTGGGCAATTACCGGCTCCATGTGAAGAGACAGTTAGAAATTTACAGACCTTTGTAGTAGATAAGCATTGTGATATTGGTTTGGCAACGGATGGAGATGCAGATAGATTGGGAGTCATTGATGATACTGGAAGATTCTTACATCCAAATGATATTTTAGTTTTACTTTATTACTATTTAATACATTACAAAGGCTGGCGGGGACCCGTGGTAAGGAACGTGGCTACAACACATAGATTGGATCTGTTAGCAAAAAAATTTGGGGAAGACAGCTATGAAGTTCCTGTTGGATTCAAATATATTTCAGCAAAGATGCAAGAGAAAGATGCGGTACTGGGGGGAGAATCATCTGGCGGATTAACGGTGCGAGGCCACATTTTAGGCAAAGATGGAGTATACGCTGCTTCACTTTTAGTCGAGATGGTAGCAATCACAGGATATCGGCTTTCAGAACTCATGAATAAAATAGAAGATGAATTTGGTACCAGTTATATGGAAGAACGTGATTATAGATTTACAAAGGAGAAAAAAGATCAAATTTGGGAGCAAATTGAGGAGAAGAAAGAATTACCGGAATTTCCTTTGGAGATTGAAAAAGTATCTTATTTAGATGGCAGTAAGGTATATTTTAAAAATGGTGGCTGGATTATTGCAAGATTTTCAGGAACGGAACCATTATTACGTATTTTTTGTGAGATGCCGGAGAAAAAAGATGCTATAATTATTTGTAAATTATATGAGGAATTTTTAAATCTTGATTAGCTAAGAGGAGTGTCTCATGAAATATAGGCTGTTCAGTCTTTGCTGTGTAATTATAGGAATGCTTATTTTGACTTCATGCAAGAGGAGCATGCAGGAGGAATTTCCCCTTGAACCAGATCTTATTATCTATACACCTCTGGGAGAAGAAATCTATATACCAATTCTCAGGGAGTTTGAGAATAGATATGATATATACATAGAAATTCATGAAGAATCAGAAGAAGATATTATTGCGCAGTTGCGAATGGAGAAGGACAAATTTCAGGGAGATATTGTATTTGGACTTTCAAAAGCTACCGTAGATGCCAATAAGAAGCTTTTTCATGAAACACGTTTTTTTTCTTCCTCTTCGCTCGTAATTATTTATAATACCAATATTGTTACCTATAAGGAAATTCCTGAGAATTTTAACAGTTTGTTAGAAGAAAAATGGAAGAACAGGATCGGCTTTATGGATCCGATCATATCAATGCGCTACCAAGAAGTTTTGCAGTTCTTGGAAAAATCATCACAAATGCAAACGGATAAATACCTGGATTTGTTTTATCAAAATATCGGAACTCAATATGCAGATTCTATGGAAAGTATCGTTAAGGGAGTTTGTGACGGACAATATTCTGTGGGTATTATAACGGATAAAAAGGCAAAATCGCTTGTGAGCCATGGAGAGGATATCGCCTATGTCAATTTGTGTGAAAAGAAGTATATTTATACGGATGTAACAGCTACCACGTTAAATAGTGCGCATAGGGAAGCTGCCATGATGTTCTTATCTTTTTCTGTGAGTGATGATGTTCAAAAATATCTTACCAATTACTTGGATTATCAACCGGTAAAGAAGTTTGGGGAGGGGAGAGATGACCAGTGAATTTGTTAAAATCTCTTTCCTATAAGAATCAGATTTTTTTGGGTTTTTTGGTAGTGGCATTTATTCCTTTACTGATTTCGTTTTTTTTAGTTACGAAAGTTTATGCCCTGACGTTTCAACATGAAATGCAAATGGAAGGAAACGAGCAGATAGCTGATTTGACTGCGAGATTCAATGAATTTTTGAATTCTTCCAAAAAAGTATGTAATTCACTTTGTAAAGATGATTTGACGGTACATGCGTTAGTCGATAAAGTGAATGTTGAATATCAAAAAGAATTATACTTAACGTTATATCAGGAAAGTACATCAATTCCCATGGAAGTATTGGTTAGTATTTATGATGCGGGTGGATATCTGCGTTTTTCGACAAGATCGGAGAGCGTAGAGAAAATATTGCCATTGTATTGGGGGATATTAGCAGAAGCACGTAGGCAAAGAGGGCAGAACTTTTATGTATCAAATAGTATAACCAATGCAGAGTCTAATATTTTATTAAAGACAGCATATGTAGTAGAGAGTAGTTATGGCGCCAGATTAGGCTATATTACAATAGGATTGACAGAGGATAATTTAAATACGCTCTTTAGTGGTTGCTATAATTCAAATGATGTCGTCTTTATAACAGATTCGCATCTGAATTTGATTTATTCATCCAACCAAAAATATGGTCAGAGAACCATTGATGTGATAAAAAAACAGGATTCACCGTACAATTTTTGGTATACATGGGCAGTGGATGAGAGTACAGGATATTACATCTTTCTGCAGAAGCCCAGTGCCATGTCGAATTCTGCAATACAGACTATGTTTCATATCAGCCTTGTTATGTCATTCTTCTGTATGATTTTGTGTGTTATTTTATCCATGATTTTGGGAAAACAGTTATCAGAGCCGATTAATAAGCTGAACAAGGCAATGGATTTGGTCAAAAAAGGCAGTTTATCAATTCATGTGCATACAAAACAAACCAATGAATTAGGAGAATTGACGAATAACTTTAATCGTATGACAAAAGAATTGAATACACATGTAGAAAATTTATTACAAAGACAAAAAGATATAAAAGATATGCAGATTCAGTTATTTCAGACACAATTAAATCCCCATTTTTTGTATAATACTTTGGATAGTATAAAGTGGAGCGCAAGAATTCATCATTTAGATGATATTTCATCTATGGCAGAGAACCTTGCTTATATTTTACAAAATAGTATTCGGAATGAACAGTTCATACCACTGAAAAAAGAATTAGAAATAATAGATTATTATATTAAGATTCAGCAGATCAGATTTGAGGGTAAATTCACTTATGAAGAAGAAATCCCTGATAAGCTAGCAGATTGTATCGTGCCAAAATTAATGCTGCAGCCGATTGTTGAGAACTCGATTATACATGGACTTTCAGAAAAATCAGATGGAAATATCTCTATTTATGCGGACGAGATAGGAAAAAATATCCACATATCAGTGACTGATAATGGTTCGGGTATCAGTCAGGAAATCATTGAATGGTTACATACTGAAACCTTTATTGAAAATCAAGGCCATTTAGGTCTATATAATGTAAATAAGATCATTAAATTATATTTTGGTATGGAATATGGTTTGACCGCTACCGTAGAAGAAGGAATTGGAACAACAATTACCATTGTCCTACCAATCAAGAGGGGAGGAAATCCAGATGATTAAAGTGATTGTGGTTGAAGATGAAGCCATGGCCCGTAAGGGAATCGTTGAGACTCTGGATTGGAGAGCGATGCAATGTAGCGTAATTGCAGAAGCATCCAATGGAAAGCAGGGAATTGATTTAGTAAGAGAATTGAAACCAGATTTAGTGATTACGGATGTGCGTATGCCTTATATGGACGGAATTACCATGATAAAGCGATTGCGGGAAGAAGGAAGTGAATGTTTTTTCATCCTTTTGTCCGCACATAGTGATTTTAGCTATGTACAAAATGCGATCCGGACAGGTGCGATTGATTATTTATTGAAGCCATTGAAACATGAGGAATTGAAACAAACGATCCAAAGAGCTTTTTATCCGGAAAAACAGGATAAAAAGAAAATGGAAGAAGTTCCAATGCAGCTACAATTTCATCCGAATGAGGATATTAAAAATAAATATGTGAATCAGGCCATTCTTTTTATAAAGACTCACTTTAGTGAAGATATTTCTATTAGTACAATTGCAGAGTATTTGAAAATAAGTGAGGGATACTTAAGCCGTGTTTTTAAGAAAGAGACTACTTATACGTTCACCAATTATTTGAGTTTTTACCGTATCTCAATTGCTTGTTCCTTATTAAGAGACTGTCGTCTAAAAGTATACGAGGTAACAGATAAAGTGGGTTATAGGGATACTGCTTATTTTAGTACACTTTTTAAAAAGCTAATGGGCGTATCCCCTTCCGAGTTTCAAGATAAAATGAAATAGAAACAAGACTAAACGAACAATCTTACCGTGAAGGTAAATAGAAAGCAGGTAATAAATCCCATTAAAGTGGGAATTAGTAAGGATAAAAAAGTCCATTTATAGCTTCCTGTTTCTTTCTTTATGGTTATTAATGTTGTGGAGCAAGGCCAGTGCATCAAAGAAAATAGCATAGTACTGATTGCAGTCACATAGGTCCATCCATTATCGACCAACAACTGTTTTAGTTCAACAAGGCTCTCCAGTTCCAATATACTTCCTTTTGCCATATAAGCCATTATAATAATCGGAATCACAATTTCATTTGCAGGCAGTCCAAGTATAAATGCCATAAGAATAATTCCATCCAACCCTAATAGTCTGGCAAATGGATCTAAAAATTCCGCACAATAATTTAATAAGCTGGTATTTGCTATCGTAACATTGGCCATGATCCAAATGAGCAATCCAGCAGGTGCGGCAACAACTACTGCACGCCCCAATACAAATAGACTTCTGTCAAAGATAGAATGTATGATAACCTTTCCAATTTGTGGCCTGCGGTAAGGTGGCAGTTCTAAAGTGAAAGAGGAAGGAACCCCTTTTAAAATGGTTTTTGACAATAAGGCAGATACTATTAAAGTAGTAAAGACGCCAAGAACAATAACTGCTGTCAATAAAATTGCGGATAGCAAGGATAGGGCGGCACCTCTGGAAGCACCGACAAAAAACATGGAAATAATAGCTATCAGTGTAGGAAATCTTCCATTGCATGGTACAAAATTATTTGTGATAATGGCAATCAAACGTTCACGTGGAGAATCAATGATCCTGCAACCCACGATTCCAGCCGCATTACAGCCAAATCCCATACACATGGTGAGCGCCTGTTTACCGCAGGCTGCGCATCGTTTGAAAGATTTATCCAGATTATATGCGACGCGAGGAAGGTATCCGGCGTCTTCCAATAGCGTAAATAATGGAAAAAATATTGCCATCGGAGGTAACATAACAGATATGACCCATGCTAAGACTCGATAGACGCCAAGTACTAACATTCCGTGGATCCAATCAGGGATATGAAAAGAATAGAAGATATCTGTTAATTTATCTTGTATGAAGAACAAACCGTCTGCCAGCAGCTGTGAAGGATAATTTGCTCCAGTAATGGTCAGCCAAAAGACCATCGCCAGAAGTGCGAGCATGATAGGATAACCGGTCCACTTACTAGTAAGGATCTTATCAATTTTTCGATCTGTTGCATTGTAGGTGCAGGTATCATATGAGACTGTTTCAGCACATATTTTCTCAGCTGTCAGAATGAGAGAAGAGACGATATTATCTTTTAAACGGTTAGGATCTATATGATTATTTTGGAGTAATTTCTGTGCTTTTTCTAAGGCGGATGCTATCATTTCGTCTTTCAGGATATCAACAGTAAGGTAATGGGTTAGTTCCTGAATTAATGATTCGTCATAATCAAGCAGCTTCAAACTTAGCCAACGAGAATTTATGTTGCCAGAAAGCGCATGTTTAATTTCGGGTTCTACCATAGCAATGGCATCTTCAATGGGTCTTATGTAGGTTATTTGCAGTGGATCTATAGTCTTTTCATGGTCAATCATAAGGTCGAGCTCATTCTTCAAAGCGGCAAGACTATTCTTGTTCCGCGCAATCGTCTCTACAACCGGGACTCCCAATATTTTGGATAATTTCTTACTATCAATATGAATATTTTTACGTTTTGCCTCATCCATCAGATTGATACAAACAAGAACATGGTCGGATATCTCGATGGTCTGTAGTACAAGATTAAGATTACGCTCAAGGCATGTGGCATCACATACAACGATAACAGCATCTGGTTCTCCAAAACAAATAAAGTTACGAGCGACTTCTTCTTCGGCAGAATGTGCCATTAAAGAATAAGTACCTGGAATATCGATTAAGACATACGAATTATCTTTGGTGCTGCAATAGCCTTGTGCATTTATAACCGTTTTACCAGGCCAATTTCCAGTATGTTGATTAAGACCTGTTAGACTATTAAAAAGTGTACTTTTTCCTACGTTTGGATTACCGGCGATAGCAACAACAATATCGTCAGGTGTTTGTTTTATTATTTTAAGACCAGAATCAACTGCATTTATTCCTACAGTATTTTTAGTTAATCCCACGCAATTGTTCCCTCCTTAATTTTTTCTACTAGAATATTGCGGCAATCTTCTGAGCGGATCGCAATGACAGCACCACGGATTAAATATGCGGTAGGATCACCGCCGGGGCTTCTGCCAAGACATGTAACAATCGTATTTTCTATCAGACCGATATCTAAAAGTCTTCTGCGTATGCTGCCTGTGGATAAGAGTTCTTTCACCATGGCTGTCTGACCTGGTTTTACGTCATTTAAACAATTTTTTTTATTCATAAATAGTTACCTCATAAGATATATTAGGATAGGGAAACATTGTTTCTTAAACATTATATTAAAATTTAAAAGATTGGTTACTGATTTCTGGAATTAATGGGAGCGATATACCATGAATAATGAGAAGGGCTTTTATACGTTAAAAGGTTATCAAAGAAATGAGATAAATGATTTGACAGCATCTATGGAAGATTATCTGGAAATGATCTGTAGAATTTTAAGAAAAACAGAAGTTGTAAGGATAAATGAGCTTGCCAATAAATTACATGTAAAACCCTCTTCGGCATCAAAGATGGTTCATAATTTAAAAGAAGCAGGATATATAAAATTTCAAAAATACGGCTATATTGCAGTCACAAAAAAGGGAATTGAAACAGGAGAATATCTATTACACAGACATGATGTACTTCACAATTTATTATGTATGATTAATCAAACTGATAACGAATTGAATCAAGTGGAAAAGATGGAACATTTCATAAATGAGACAACGGTAAATAATATTGAAAAGTTTCTCAATGAAATAGGTAAGGCAAAAGAAACATGATAGTAATCATCCTGTTCCTTTTGCTTTGTACCCTTGAATCAATTGTTCCTAATGTATGTTTTGATGGCTTCAAAACTTTCACTACTTAGGACATGTTCAATACGACAGGCATCCTCAGCTGCAATTTTTGGATCCACACCTAATTGTATCAACCAAGAAGAAAATAGCGTATGTCTTTCATAAACACTCTCTGCAATTTTCTTACCAGTTTCTGTAAGGGTGATAAATCCTGAATCCGATACAACGATGTAATTATTTTCGCGCAAATGCTTCATTGCAACACTAACGCTGGATTTTTTGAAATCCAGTTCTACCGCCACATCGATGGAACGTACAACGGGAAGCCTATGACTTAGAACCAAAATTGTTTCTAAGTAATTTTCAGCGGATTCATTTACGATCATAACAAACGCCCCTTTTTTGATTAATAATAATACTAGTATAGCATACAACATTAGGGAACACAATTAATTACAATATTGACTCCTGTTCATACAAGTGATAAACTGCAAATAATTAAAAACAGGATAAAAATTCATAAGTTTTGGCTTTGCGAAATAGAGGAGTTGGCACATGGAATTAAGTCAGTATAGAAAATGCGCAAATGTGATACGAGGATTACAAAAAGCAGATTTAGTATTAAAAAATGCAAATGTGGTTAACGTTTTTACGGAAGAAATACAAAAAGCAGATATTGCAATCGTGGAGGGCATTATAGTAGGAATCGGCAATTATAAGGGAAAGGTCGAACACGACGTGAAGGGTAACTATGTATGTCCCGGATTTATAGACAGTCATCTGCATTTGGAATCCACGTTAGTGACACCACCTGAGTTGATCGGTAACGCGGCAATGTGCGGAACCACTACCTTTATTGTGGATCCACATGAATCGGCGAATGTATCGGGGAAAGATGGAATCGATTACATATTAGAACAGACGGAAGATGTGCCCGCAAATGTCTTTGTAATGGTACCATCCTGTGTGCCTGCTACAGAGATTGACGATAATGGTTGCCTGCTGACAGCAGAAAAGCTGGCTCCCTATTTAAAAAATAGAAGGGTTTTAGGCCTTGGCGAGGTAATGGATTATAAAGCTGTTACCACGGGAAAAGCAAACATGCATGCTAAATTACGTATGTTTCAAAATAAAGTACTGGATGGGCATGCACCATTTCTAAATGATGCTGATTTAAATGCATATGTATTGGCGGGAATCTCAACAGACCATGAATGCATTGACTTTGATTACGCTATGCAGGAAAGAAGAAGGGGCATGACAGTTCTGATCCGGGAGGGAAGTGCGGCTAAGAATTTGGAGGCCATTGTAAGCGGAATTGTACGAACCGGTATTGGTACAAATGGCTTCTGTTTTTGTACGGATGATAAACATATAGAAGATATAAAGAAGGAAGGTCATATTAATTATAATGTAAGGAAAGCTGTCGCATTGGGAATGGCACCGATCAAAGCCATTCAGATGGCAACCATTCAGGCAGCACAATGTTACGGTCTTACGAATATAGGAGCAATTGCTCCGGGATATCAGGCCGATTTACTTGTTTGTGAAAATCTGAAAGAATTTGTAATAAAAGAAGTATATCATAAAGGTATTTTAATTACAAAAGACAGCATGAAAAGAAAGCCTTGTCCTGCCACATTGAAAAATACGGTGCATATAAAGGAATTTAATAGAAAAGATTTTGCATTAAGAAGAAACGAAGATTTATTTCCGGTTATTCAGATGATAGAAGGGCAGATCACAACAAAAGAACACAGAGTGAGAATACCAGGAAATGACTTTTTTGTAGCAGATGAAATCTATAAAAAAATTGCGGTTATTGAAAGGCATAAAAAAACGGGAAAAATTGGAGTTGGAGTTGTGAAGGGATTTGCTATCAGGAACGGAGCGATTGCTTCCAGTGTATCTCATGACTCTCATAATATTATTGTGATTGGCGACAACGATGCAGATATGGAAATAGCAGTACGGGAGTTAGTCCGTACACAAGGTGGTTATACGCTTGTGGAACATGGAAAGATAGTAGGAACGTTAGAATTGCCGATAATGGGATTAATATCGGATCGTGGTCATACCTATGTGGAACATGTACTTTCTAATTTAATAAAAAAGGCTCATGAAATGGGAATATCAGAACATATGGATCCTTTTATTACACTTTCCTTTATGGCCCTGCCAGTGATACCAGAGATCAGAATCACTCCTAGGGGAATCTATAATGTCCTTCAACATGCAATTGAGATCATATAAAAAAAGGAGTCGTTTTTTGATATTTAATGAGAAAAGGTTATTGACATTATACTTTAGTTAGAATATACTAACTATGAAAGGTAAATGAAAGTCATTATCATTTAATCTTAAAATAAAAAAGAAAGAAGATGAGCATAATGCCTTTGACAATGGTTAACACAGGAGAAACTGGTCAAATTAAAAAAATTGGCGGTAAGGAAGAAACTAGAAAATTTTTAGAAAATCTCGGCTTTGTGGTAGGAGGCTGTGTGACAGTCATATCAGAGATTGGTGGGAATATGATTGTTAATGTAAAAGAATCCAGAGTGGCTATCAATAAGGATATGGCAAATAAGATTATGGTCTAAAAATAAAAGTAGGAGAGAAATGAGATGAAGACTTTAAGAGAAATCAAATGTGGAGTCCAGGTTAAAGTTACGAAATTAAACGGGACAGGTGCGATCAAGAGAAGAATTATGGATATGGGAATTACAAAAGGAACGGATATTTTTGTGAGAAAAGTGGCACCTTTGGGAGATCCTGTGGAAATTACAGTAAGAGGGTATGAGCTATCACTTCGTAAAGCGGATGCGGAGATGATTGAAGTGGAATAATTTTTTTGACTATAAGTTAGGTTTGACTAACAAACATTAGATTAGTAAAACAATAAAGTGTTGGTATATAACGATAAAGAAATATAGAAAAGAGGAGCGAAAAATGTCATTTAAAATTGCACTAGCAGGAAATCCGAACTGTGGGAAAACTACATTATTTAATGCCTTGACAGGATCGAATCAGTTTGTGGGAAACTGGCCGGGCGTTACCGTTGAAAAAAAGGAAGGTAAATTAAGAACAAAATTTGGTATGGGTGATAGTACAGCGGTCTCTATCATGGATTTACCGGGTATTTATTCTCTGTCTCCTTATACATTAGAAGAAGTTGTGGCTAGAAATTATCTGATTGGGGAACGTCCGGATGTAATTCTGAATATTGTGGATGGGACTAATATAGAAAGAAATCTATATCTTTCAACGCAATTGATGGAGCTTGGCATACCAGTCATTATGGCGATAAATATGATGGATGTTGTTGAGAAAAATGGCGATGAAATTCGTATTGAGAAGCTAAGCAAGAACTTGGGATGTGAAGTGGTGCGTATTTCAGCACTGAAAGAAACTGGCATTAAGGAAGCGATCCAAAAGGCGATCTTATTGGCAAAAGCAAAAGCGCAAACACCACCAGTTCATCAATTTTCACTTGCGGTCGAAGAAGTGTTGACTTCTATTGAAGAAAAATTGGACACATCTGTTCCGATAGAACAAAAAAGATTCTTTGCAATAAAATTGTTAGAACGTGACGATAAAATTCAAGGCAAGCTACAGCGGGTTCCGGATGTATCGGAAGAAATCATGCAAATCGAAAAAGAAATGGATGATGATACAGAGAGTATCATTACAAATGAAAGATATACATATATATCATCGATTATGAAAGAATGCTATACTAAGAAGAACAAAGGACAGTTAAGCGTATCGGACAAAATTGATAAGATTGTGACAAATAGGTGGTTGGCATTACCTATCTTTGCAGCCATCATGTTCCTTGTATATTATGTTTCTGTGACCACAATAGGAGGTTGGGCTACTGATTGGGCTAATGATGGAGTGTTCGGCGAAGGATGGAGCTTATTTGGATTAGATATTCCGGGTATCCCTGTCATGATCGAATCAATTCTAACCAGTATTGGTTGTGCAGAATGGCTACAGAGCCTGATTTTGGATGGTATTGTAGCCGGTGTTGGCGCTGTACTTGGATTTGTGCCACAAATGTTAATTTTGTTTATCTTTTTAGCTTTTTTAGAAGCATGTGGTTATATGGCCAGAGTCGCATTTATCATGGATCGGATTTTTCGCAAATTTGGTCTATCGGGAAAATCATTTATACCGATGCTGATTGGAAGTGGCTGCGGTGTTCCTGGAATCATGGCTTCTCGTACGATTGAAAACGATCGTGATAGAAAAATGACCATTATGACAACGACATTTGTTCCATGTGGAGCAAAACTACCAATTATAGCATTAATTGCAGGTGCGCTGTTTCATGGAGCGTGGTGGGTCGCACCAAGTGCTTATTTTGTTGGAATCGGTGCAATTATCATATCTGGTATTATATTAAAGAAAACGAGAATGTTTGCAGGTGATCCAGCACCATTTGTAATGGAACTTCCGGCATATCATTGGCCGACTTTTGGAAATGTCATGAGAAGTATGTGGGAACGCGGTTTTTCCTTTATCAAAAAAGCAGGAACAATCATATTGCTTTCTACTATTTTTATATGGTTTACCCAAGGATTTGGCTGGACAGAGGGTAGCTTTGGCATGGTTGAGGATATGAATGAAAGTATTCTTGCAGCTATCGGAGGAATCATGGCACCCATATTTGCTCCTTTAGGATGGGGGGACTGGAAGTCTGCAGTGGCAGCAATCACAGGACTTGTGGCGAAAGAAAACGTGGTTGGTACGTTTGGAATCTTATATGGATTTGCAGAAGTAGCAGAAGATGGTACAGAAATTTGGGGAACACTTGCTTCCAGCATGACTGCGGTTGCCGCCTATTCGTTCCTAGTATTTAATCTTCTTTGTGCCCCTTGCTTTGCAGCAATGGGAGCGATAAAAAGAGAAATGAATAATGCAAAATGGTTCTGGACAGCAATCGGATATCAGACAGGTTTGGCATATGTGGCTTCCTTGTGTATTTATCAAATCGGGAACTTATTTACCACAGGTGCATTTGGGGTTGGAACAGTAGCAGCCTTTGCATGTATAATTGCTCTCATTTATTTATTATTCAGGCCTTATAAAATAAGTCAAAAATTACAGGTCAAAGACTTGAAAACAGTAAAGTTGTAAGTGATCTATCAGAAAGGGAGGATGTTTATGGGTACTATTGTTGTAGGAATTATTTTATGCTTGATTATCGCATTGGTCATAGCAAGCATGGTAAGAGATAAGAAAAATGGAAAGTCTATTCATTGCGGTGATGATTGTAAACATTGCGGCGGAAGATGCCACTAGATTGCGAGGCGGATATGACAAAGGATAGAATAATAGAGATCTTGAAAGAAAGAGGAAGCAGGATAACAAAGCAAAGAATGCTCATTATAGATGTAATTCTGGAAAATGAATGTTCCTGTTGTAAAGAAATTTACTATAAAGCCTCTCAAATCGATCATACGATAGGAATCGCGACCGTTTATCGGTTAGTAAACACACTAGAAGAAATAGGGGCGATCAGCCGTAAGAATATGTATAAAGTAGCTTTTTCAGAAGAGTGCAATATGAAAAATGCATGTACGGTTGTTCTGGATGATGATACTACCTATAATCTGTCGGCAAAGAATTGGAATGCTGTTATTAAAGCTGGCTTATCAGCTTGTGGTTATTTGAAGAACCAAAATATTTTTAAGGTAGTAGTGAAACAATGTGAGTGCGAAGGGATACATTGCTAAAAGATACGCAAATTGCATTTTAATATTCAAATATAAAACTTCTTGACATCCAAAAATCTATTTGGTAAGATGAATATATAAAAAAATTGCACACAATATAATGGCGAAAAATGTATTTTTTTTTCAAAATTAGTTATAAGAATAGGAATTTTGTGCATAGTAATGAAAAAGAAGAGGATAGATAGGAGGATGCAATATGGCAGCATTACACATAACAGTAGATGATTTTGAAAAAGAGGTATTACAATCCGATAAACCGGTACTCGTTGATTTTTGGGCAGCTTGGTGTGGTCCATGTAAAATGTTACTCCCAACGGTAGAAGCTTTGGCAGATGAAGTGACAAATGCCAAAATCTGTAAAGTAAATGTAGATGAGCAAAATGCATTAGCGGCAAAATATGGGATTATGACGATACCTACATTAATGGTATTTAAGGATGGAGAAGTAGCTCATAAAGCAGTTGGTGTAAAGTCTAAAAATGAGATATTGGATATGTTAAAATAACAAAATGAATAATCATAAAATGAGCATAGGAGATATTTGTCTTTTATGCTCATTTTAATTTTATTGATTGGTATGAGAATTACTTTTACAGGAACAAGAACATGGCTTCGAAATGTTCTTTAGTGCTTTTTCGGCATTATCCTGAGTAGAAGATTCTTGTGAAATATCCCCAAGGGCTACCATACCGACCAAATTATTATTTTCTACAACGGGAAGTCTGCGAATTTGTTTTTCGCTCATAATTCGAGCTGCATCACGAACATTCATATCTGGTGTGCCAAACGTACAATCGGTAGACATGATGGAACTTACTTGTTCTTCGTTTGTATTCTGTCCGCTTGCCACACATCGTAATACAATATCCCTGTCTGTGACAATACCAATTACGGAATCCTGCTTACAAACCGGTATAGAACCAACATCATGCTGTTTCATCAATTGAGCCGCTTTTTTAACCGAATCTTCCGAACAGACCCAAGCAACATCTGTAGACATAATATCCTTTACTATCATCTAATCACCTCCATTTATAGAGTGCCCATTTAATCGTAAAATATGAGTTTATAAGGGAAAAACAAAAATTGATTTTTTGTTATTAAGATGATATGATTTGAAAAGAAAATTGTTGGGAGAATATGCAAAATAAATATGAAAAAACTAAAAATAATGATTGGTTTCTTTATGTCAGCGGGAATATTATCTGCCTGCACAAGCATAAATGAACAGAATAGTTTGAAAAAAGCGGAAGTAGATACGTATTTAGACATGGAATCAGTTGGACAGTCAATCGATTCTGTAAACTTAGATCAAGAAGGTAATGAAGAGGCCGGCAGACAACTTACGAATGAAGAATTGCAGGAGTTTACCTACCTAATCAATCAGGTCGATAATAATGGTTTCTTATTATCAGAGTATACAGATCCCAAAAATGTCGATTTGGAGCAAGTATTATATAATGGAGCAGGTATCCAAAGGGAGTCTATGACTCAAATGGAAACAAATGCTTATTTAAAGGCTACTGGGAATTCAGAAATCACAACAGATTGTATCAGACTAACGAAGCGACAGATTGATGAATTCTTGCAAAAAAAAATGGGAATTGAAATGGATGATGTTACGAAAAGCTTTTCATGGGTATATTTATCCGAATATGACTGTTATATTAAGGAAAATGGAGATACAAATAGAACAGTATTTACCTGTGTAAATGGAAGGCAAGTAGGGGAAAATAAGTATCAATTGGAAGTTGCAGCAAAAGAAGGACTGGTATCCGGATGTGAAGTGCAGATAAATAAAAACGGAGATAATTATCGGTTTATTTCCAATAAATGGAAAGATGTCCCGTATACAAAAGATATTTGGGTGATGGAAGATCAGACGTTCCCGTTCCATTTGGAGGAATGTGGGGATGTTACTTTTACAACTTATAAGCCAGATATTAGTGTGAGTATGTTTGCTGATGTGACTTTTGCATTGGTAAAAGAGGGTAAAACAATCTTTGAGTTCCCCAGCATGGAAGAAAATAATATTAGGGAGAAGATTTTTTTTCAGAAAGTAAAGGCAGTTGGATTCAAAGACTACGATGGTGATGGTTTAAAAGATGTTATCATTATTAATCAATATCTAAGTAGTGTAGGAACAAGCTCAGATCAGATGTATGAAGAAGTCAGGGTGTATCGTTATAAAAATAAAGAACAAAAATTTATTCTAGATTGGGATGCCTGTGATTTTCTGAATAGCAATCATATAACGAATAGCATGGCAGAAGTAATGGAATACCTTCCTACTTCACAAAACCAGGGGATTGAATCAAAAACAATTACAATGGAAGAAGCATGCCAAATAGTACTAAACAAATATTTTTCAAATGATTTACAGGAAAAAAACTATGATGACGGAAAACTATCAGTGGTGCTATCAAGGTGGGAACGTCCATGGGGGGATGAAGTAAATAACAGATATGGAGAAACGAAATTATTTTATGATTCTGTTACGGACGCAGAATATTTGTTTGGCTGTTATAGAATATATTATGAGCAAGATCAAAAGACGGTATTTGCAACACAGACAATGGGATGGTATCACGTGAATTGTGAGACTGGTGAAGTAATTGAGCAAAGTGAAATAGAATAGTAAAGGAATAAAAGTACAAAAATTGGAAAGAGAAGGTGACAAAAATGAATATCGTACTAGGAATAATGGTTCCATTTATTGGTACTACACTAGGTGCTTCATGTGTGTTCTTCTTAAAAAATGAAATAAATCCTTTGATACAGAAATCGTTACTGGGATTTGCATCAGGAGTTATGGTAGCAGCCTCTGTATGGTCATTACTTCTACCGGCAATCGATATGTCAGAACACATGGGAAGACTGGCATTTATTCCGGCGGCAGTGGGTCTGGCTGTTGGAATGGCATTTTTATATGCAATGGATAAATTGATCCCCCATCTACATTTAAATAGCAATACGCCAGAAGGACCGCATACTGGACTAAAAAAAACAACAATGCTGGTTCTAGCAGTGACTTTACATAATATTCCAGAAGGAATGGCTGTTGGTGTTGTTTTTGCAGGACTATTGAGCGGGGAATCGGGAATTACACTTGCAGGTGCCTTTGCTTTGGCAATCGGGATAGCCATACAGAATTTTCCGGAAGGTGCTATCATATCTTTGCCTTTGCGAAGTGAAGGGAATAGCAGAAGAAAAGCTTTTTCCTATGGAACTTTATCTGGTATCGTGGAACCGATCGCAGCCTTGCTTACCGTCTTATTGACTTCTTATGTAGTGCCAATACTACCTTATTTACTATCCTTTGCTGCCGGAGCCATGCTTTATGTAGTGATTGAAGAGTTACTTCCAGAAGCCTCCCAGGGAGAGCACTCAAATATCGGAACTATTGGTTTTGCAATTGGATTTATTGTGATGATGATTTTAGATGTAGCTTTAGGATAATAGATAACAAAATAGAAAATTTGATATTTTATAGTGAGAGGAGGTAATAAATGGTAACGCTTAAGGATGTGGCAGAACGGGCAGGGGTCACAGTCACAACGGTATCCAGGGCATCAATAATCGGGGATACATTAGCGAAAAGACGAGAGAAAAAATATTTGATGTAATGAAAGAGTTAAAATATCAGCCAAACGAATTGGCGAGGTCTCTTATAAAACATAGAACTAATACAATAGGAGTTATCGTTCCACATATTGAACATCCTTATTTTGCCAAGTTAATTAGCAATTTAGAAACTGTGGCAGCAAATAGGGGATATAAAATATTGCTATGTAATACGAAAGGGAAAAATGAAAAAGAGTTACAATATATTGAGATGTGTAAGAGCAACTGTGTCACTGGAATTATATTTTGTAGTCGTCTTGTAGATTTCACTAGCTTGCTATATCAGGATATTCCGGTCATCACCATAGAACAGAATCTGGAGGCTGGAATTTTAGGAATTGAATGTGATAATTATCAGGGAGGGAGATTGGCGACAGAGCACCTGGTTTCTTGTGGTTGTAGAAAATTGCTTCACTTAAGTGGCATAAAGAATGAAAATATGCCGGCAGATGCAAGAGCAGAGGGATTTATAAGGGTTTGTGAAGAATATGGGGTCACACATACGGAAGTCCAGAATACGAAAATGATCTATCATACACTTGATTATTATGAATATATCAGGCAAGCATTAAAAAAAACTCCAGATGTAGACGGTATTTTTGCAAGTAGCGATTTGATAGCGGCACAAACAATTCAGGTATGTTCAGAAATGAATATCAAGATACCAGATCAGATTAAATTAGTGGGTTTTGATGATGTAAATATTGCAAAGCTTACTACCCCTACCATTACAACCATACGACAGCCAATAGATGAAATGGCAGAATGGGCAGTGATTTATATAGAAAAAATTTTGAGACAGGAAACGGTTCCGGAAAGGATTAGGCTTCCGGTCACTCTTGTTAAAAGGGATTCAACTTAAATAAAAAATACTAGAATAGTGAGGAAAAGATATGAATAAAAAGTACGATGTGATAGCTCTGGGTGAGTTATTGATTGATTTTACCGATAATGGATTAAGTGAGCAGGGAAACACGATTTTTGAGGCAAATCCGGGAGGAGCACCATGTAATGTGCTTGCCATGTTGAACCGCCTGAATCATAAGACAGCTTTTATTGGAAAAGTAGGAAAAGATATTTTTGGAGAGAGGTTAAAGAAGACATTAGAAGCAATCCATATTGATACAAGTAATCTTTTGGTAGATCATAATGCAAGAACAACACTAGCTTTTGTACAGACCTTTGCAGACGGTGACAGGGACTTTTCTTTTTACCGAAATCCAGGGGCTGATATGCTGTTAAGGGAAGATGAATTGGATGAGTCTATGCTCCGAAATACGAGAATATTTCATTTTGGAACCTTATCAATGACACATGATGCAGTAAGAATCGCGACTAAGAAAGCAATCCAAATTGCGAAAGAGAGTGGAGCACTGATATCATTTGATCCTAATTTAAGAGAACCATTATGGAATTCACTGGAGGAGGCGAAGGAACAAGTACTATATGGAATCGGACAGTGTGATATTCTGAAAATTTCTGATAATGAGATTCAATGGCTGACTGGTGAAACAGATTTTACCAAAGGAGTTGAAAAAATCCGTGAAATAAATACTATTCCATTAATTTTAGTATCCATGGGAAAAGATGGAAGTCGTGCCTATTACAAGGATTTTCATGTAGAAGTGAAACCATTCTTACAGGAAAATACCATTGAGACAACGGGTGCAGGTGACACTTTTGGAGGTTGTATTCTTCACTTTGTATTGGAATACGGACTGGAAAACCTGAATGAAGATGATTTACGTCAAATGCTGACATTTGCGAATGCGGCAGCATCTATCATAACGACCAGAAAGGGAGCGTTGCGTGTGATGCCGGAACGGGAAGAAGTAGAAAAGTTAATACTAAAACACAGTAATAAATAAAAATAGTTAGATCACCTCTATATAAAAAATGATGCACAACATAGTTTGTTCGCAGAGCACTTCTGCATAAACTATGTTGTGCATCATTTTGTAGTAAGATGTAAATTGTCTAATTATGAAGATTCTTATTTGCCGTTGATAGCATTAGTTTTATACGATTTAATTGATTTACTTCACTGGCACCAGGATCAAAATCGATGGCTACTATATTGGAAAGAGGATGTCTGCGACGCAGTTCTTTAATCACACCCTTACCTACCACATGGTTTGGAAGGCAACCAAAAGGTTGTGTACAGACAATATTGTTAACTCCATCATGTATTAGTTCTAACATTTCACCGGTTAAGAACCAACCTTCACCGGTCTGATTACCGATGGAAACAATAGGTCTTGCATAATCGGCCAACTCTGTAATGTGTGCAGATGGAGTAAAATGTTTACTTTTCTGAAAAGAGCGGTTTGCTGTTCCACGGAAAAATTCAATTGCTTTGATTCCAAGCTTTGCAACAAAGGCAGCCTTTTTACTAGTACCTAATTCTTCTGCTTTATAGATTTGATTGTAAAAACAATATAGCATGAAATCAAGTAGATCTGGAACGACGGCTTCAACACCTTCCGCTTCTAATAATTTTACCAGCTCATTGTTTGCAACAGGAGAGAATTTCACAAGAATCTCTCCAACAATACCAACACGAGGTTTTTTCTCGTCTGTAATTTCAATTTGGTCAAATTCCGCTATGATATCACGACAGATGCGATTAAAAGTATGGTAGCTCAAATACTTTCTGGATATAAATTCCATACATCTTTGTTTCCATTTATCGTGCACTTTGTCAACGGAACCAGGAACCGCTTCATACGGGCGCATGCGGTAAACACAGCGCATAAAAATATCTCCGAAGATTGCACCATACACAAGACGCAGAAGAAGATCAGGTGACAAGTGAAATCCGGGATTCATTTCTAATTTAGATAAAGAAATGGAGATAACAGGAATATCAGGATAACCAGCTTTTTCCAGAGCCCTGCGGATAAAACCTATATAATTTGTAGCACGACAGCCTCCACCGGTTTGTGACATAATGATTGCCAAACGGTCTGTATCATACTTACCGGATAATACGGCCTCCATAATCTGCCCGACAACGATCAGAGAAGGATAGCAAGCATCGTTATTTACATATTTTAATCCAACATCTACAGCCCCTTTATTGTCGTTAGACAAAACTTCCAGGTTATATCCAGAGGCACGGAATGCGGATTGAAGGATATCAAAATGAATCGGAGACATTTGAGGGCATAAAATAGTATAATTTTTACGCATTTCCTCTGTAAAAAGAGCGCGTTTCATGGCAGAAGACTGCACTTTGCGTGTTTGGTGCTTACGTTCACGTACTTTTATAGCAGACAATAAGGAACGTATGCGGATTCTTGCAGCACCTAAATTATTCACTTCATCAATTTTCAAGCAAGTGTAAATCTTATCGGAATGGGATAAGATATCATTTACCTGATCTGTGGTCACTGCGTCAAGTCCGCACCCAAAGGAATTCAGTTGTATCAGATCAATATTGTCGGTAGCCTTTACATAACTTGCAGCGGCATATAGCCTGGAATGATACATCCATTGATCAGAAACGATAAGAGGACGTTCTGGTTTGGCTAAATGTGACACAGAATCTTCTGTCAATACTGCAATATCATAAGAGTTTATTAATTCTGGTATTCCGTGATTGATTTCAGGATCAATATGGTATGGTCTGCCGGCAAGAACGATTCCACGCTTTCCAGTCTCGTTCAGATAATTTATGACTTCTTCGCCTTTTTTTTGTATGTCTTTATGTGCATAATCCAATTCATCCCATGCCTTTCTTGTGGCCATTCTGATCTCGGAAGATTCAATTTCAGGGAATGCTTTTAACAGTGCATTGGTTACGGTAGTAAGATTTGTGAATGCCATAAAGGGATTCATAAAATTGATATTCCCTTGTCCAATTTCATCAATATTATTCTTTATATTTTCGGAATAGGAAGTAACAATAGGACAGTTGTAGTGATTGCTTGCCTCATCAAATTCATTCCTTTCATAGAAAAGAGAAGGATAGAATATAAAATCGAGGCCTTGTTTGATCAACCAAGTTACATGGCCGTGTGCTAGCTTTGCAGGATAACATTCCGATTCGCTTGGGATAGACTCGATTCCCAATTCATAAATTTTATGCGTTGAACTTGGAGAGAGCACTACCTGGTACTTCAATTCTGTAAAAAAAGTATACCAGAACGGATAATTTTCATACATGTTCAATACGCGTGGAATTCCAACACGTCCTCTGATGGCTTCATTAAGTGGAAGCGGTTCATACGTAAAGAGACGTTGCAATTTGTAATCATATAAATTTGGTACATTATTTGCATTTTTCTGTTTCCCAAGACCTCTTTCACAGCGGTTTCCGGAAATATACTGCCGACCGCCAGTAAATTTATTGATCGTAAGACGACAACTGTTCGTACAGCCTTTGCATTTTGCCATATTAGTAGAAAATTCAAGCGTATTAATTCGGTCAATAGAAAGCATAGTTGTCGTATATTGATCTTCTGCCTGATAACGCTCTCTGGCAATTAATGCGGCTCCGAACGCCCCCATAATACCTGCGATATCAGGTCTGATCGCTTCGCAATTGGCTATCTTTTCAAAACTGCGAAGAACAGCATCATTGTAAAAGGTACCACCTTGCACTACGATCCTGGTACCAAGCTCGGAGGCATCTGATACTTTAATAACTTTATAAATAGCATTCTTAATTACTGAATAAGCAAGACCAGCAGAAATATCGGATACATCTGCCCCTTCTTTCTGTGCCTGTTTTACTTTGGAATTCATAAAAACGGTACAACGTGTTCCTAAATCGACAGGATTTTTAGCAAATAGTGCTGCTTTTGCAAAATCTTGAACGCTATAATTCAAAGACTTTGCAAATGTTTCAATGAAAGAACCACAACCAGAAGAACATGCCTCATTTAACAGAACACTATCTACTGTTTGATTCTTAATTTTAATACATTTCATATCCTGTCCGCCAATATCCAGAATACAGTCAACGTTTGGATCAAAGAAAGCAGCTGCATAATAATGAGCTACTGTTTCGACCTCACCGTCGTCAAGAAGGAATGCAGCTTTCATAAGTGCCTCACCGTAACCGGTTGAGCAGGAACGGACAATGATAGCATCTTTTGGAAGTAACGTATATATCTCCTGTATGGCAGAGATAGCAGTACGAAGCGGACTACCATTGTTACTGCTATAAAAGGAATAGAGAAGTGTACCGTCTTCCCCTACTAAAGCGACCTTCGTAGTGGTACTCCCAGCATCTATTCCGAGGTAACAATTGCCCTTGTAGTCTGTTAATTCACTTTTTGCAATTTTATGACCTTCATGTCTTGTCCGAAAAGCATGATACTCTTCTGTAGAAGCAAAAAGTGGCTCCATACGATCTACCTCAAATTCCATTTTGATATTGGAATTCAATTTAGCAAGCAGTTCCGATAAGCGAAATGAAACCTCCGGTTTGAAACTAAGAGCAGAACCAATAGCGGCAAACAGATGGGAATGACCAATTTCAATCGTATGTTCTTCATCTAAATCTAAAGTTCGGATAAATGCTTCTTTGAGTTCTGATAAAAAATGAAGTGGTCCACCCAGAAAGGCTACGTGTCCACGAATTGGTTTCCCACATGCAAGACCACTGATGGTCTGATTGACAACTGCCTGGAAAATAGAAGCTGACAGATCTTCCTTAGTAGCCCCTTCATTGATTAATGGTTGAATATCTGATTTGGCAAATACACCGCAGCGGGCAGCAATTGTATAGAGGGAATTATAATTTTTTGCATATTCATTTAGTCCTGGAGCATCCGTTTGCAATAAGGAAGCCATTTGATCGATAAAGGATCCGGTACCACCTGCACAGATACCATTCATACGCTGCTCCACATTGCCACCTTCAAAATAAATGATCTTTGCATCTTCACCACCTAATTCAATGGCAACATCCGTTTTGGGAGCTGCCTCTTGAAGAGCAGTGGAGACAGCAATCACTTCCTGAACAAAAGGGATTCCTAAATGATTGGCAAGAGTCAGGCCACCGGAACCGGTAATCATTGGATGTAAAGTAATATTACCTAATTTTGAGAAAGCCTCTTGTAATAAATCAGCTAAAGTTTCTCTTATATTTGCAAAATGTCTTCTATAATCAGAAAATAGTAATTGATGGGCATCATCTAAAATTGCAATTTTTACTGTAGTAGAACCAATATCAATCCCTAGAGTATAGTTTTTTGTACTCATATTTCGCCCTTTCTTCTTATTAATATGTTTTTCGAAATCTTTACACATTATACGACACTGTTCGCTAAAGTGCAACGAACAAGTTATAAATGATGTATTAAATAAATATGAAATGAAGAAAAACTTTTACTTAATTCTATTCACTTCAGTTTACTTTTAAAATAAGGAATGGTATTATTTAGCTATTAGATATTACATTTGGAGGACAAATATGAATTTCATGAACAAATTTGAAAAAAATTTTGGCAGGTATGCAATACAGAACCTGTCTTTATGTTTGATTATCTGCTACGGTTTTGGATATGCAATTAATTTTGTCAATGCAGACTTTATAAATTATCTATCTTTAAATCCCTATCGGATTTTACATGGTGAGATTTGGAGAGTGGTAACATGGATTCTTGTACCGCCGGATAGTTTTGATATATTTACGCTTATTATGCTGTACTTTTATTATTCGATCGGAACCAGTCTGGAGAGAACATGGGGAACTTTCTATTATAATCTTTACATTTTTTCCGGTATGCTTTTTACCGTGTTGGGTTGTTTTTTATTATATCTATGTATGCAGACAGGTATATTAGGAGCAGAATATATGTCGGCTTATGGAACGGATATTTATTATTCTGTGGGAAGGATGTTCAGTACGTATTATATTAATATGTCTATCTTTTTAGCATTTGCAGCAACCTTTCCAGAGGTACAGGTCTTACTTATGTTTATCATCCCGATCAAAGTAAAATGGTTGGGTATCATTGATGGTGTGCTGCTGGCTTATAGTTTTGTTTTCGGTGGTTTTATCACGAAATTTGTAATCGGTGCTTCTCTATTGAGTTTTGTGGTATTTTTCTTACTGACCAGAAATTTAAACCATTTGTCGCCTAAACAAATACACAGAAGAACGGTATATAAAAAGCAGGTACGTAAAGCAACGGGAATTACGAAGCATAAGTGTGCGATTTGTGGACGCACTGAGCTCGATCATCCGGATCTGGAATTCCGGTTCTGTTCTAAATGTGATGGGAATTATGAATATTGTCAGGATCATTTATTCACACACGAACATGTTAGGAGACAGTAATAGTGGAAAAAGAAAAAGCATTTGCAGCGGCGTTACATGACTTAGTTAAACTTGCAAGATCACAGGGCAATGTTGTATCAGAAGATCAGATCAAGGAATTTTTTAATGACATACTACTGGATAATGGACAATTGGATCTAATCAAGGAGTATCTAAAACAAAACAAAATAGGCATTAATCATCTTGTGGATCCGGAAGAATATCTGACGGAAGAGGATGTTCATTATTTGGACATCTATCTTTTGGAATTGAAGTTACTGGAACAGTGTACTAAGGAACAGAGAGAAGATATTATGAAGCTTGCTATGAAGGGTAATGTACAGGCACAAGAGAAATTAATAGTAGCTTATTTACCGGAAGTAGTGGAAATATCAAAATTATATGCAGGACAGGGAGTCTTGGTGGAGGACTTGATCGGTGAGGGAAATGTTGCGCTTACGTTGGGTGTTAAGATGCTGGAATGTGCAGAAGATGTAAAAGAAGCAGAAGGAATCTTAATAAAAATAGTAATGGATGCTATGGAAAAGCATATAAATGAGTATCAGGAATCGGATGACGAAGATAAAAAAATGGTAGGAAAAATTAACAAGATTGCAGATTTGTCGAAAGAAATGGCTGAAAATATCGGTAGAAAGATTACTATAGAAGAATTTGTTCAGGAATCAGACTATACCGTACAAGAAGTGTTAGAAGCTATAAAAATAACGGCACACGGCATGGAATACATTGAGGATGAAGAAAATGCAATGGAATCATGAAAATGACTATAAATATGTACTAGAAGATTTTTCAACGGTGTATATAGGAGCAAATTATACGTTTGAAGAGATTATGAACCATGATGCTGCTCCAATGAAATTCAAGGAAGCTATTGTACGTATTTTTTTGAAAGAATTTGATGAGAAGACGACAATAGCGGAAAGTTTGTCAAATATGACAGAGCATCAAAGATCATATTTATTATATCATCAATTTAAAATTAAAATAAAAGTCACTCAATTAAAGAAATCACAGCTTGGATACGAAAGTAAGCATTGTGAATTGGATAGATTCATGAAACAGTATCAGAAGAAGACGGTTCATGGAGAATGCTTTATAGAAGAAGTTGTAATAAAGAAATTACATTTATTTGGCTCAGCAGTATAAAGAACCAGCAACAAACTACCTTGTGCTTTAGCACAAGGTAGTTTGTTGCTGGGATAGAGGAAAAAACAAAATGAAACTGGTAAACTATTTTCTGGAAGCAGAAACAAATTAAAAAGCGGATCGATCTGCGATACTGGGAAAAGAGGATACGATTATGACAGGTGAACAAATCAAAGAAAAATCTATAAACTATGTTTTACAATCATGGAGTAAACAAAAGGATTTAAATCCGATTTCGGTGGAAAAGGCGGAAGGTATCTATTTTTATGATTATGATGGAGTCAGATACACAGATATGTCATCCCAACTTGTGAATTTAAATGTTGGGTATGGAAATCAGGAGATTGCAGATGCGATTAAAGCACAGGTTGATAAATATTGTTTTGTTAGTCCTGCGTATGCTTCTGAGCCAAGAGCGGTATTGGCCGAGATGATCATTGATTTGCTACCAGAGAACTTTGGAAAAATATTTTTTACAAATGCTGGCGCAGATGCCAATGAGAACGCGATTAAAATAGCTAAGATGTATACAGGAAGGCATAAAGTGTTCAGTCGATACAGAAGCTATCATGGGTCTTCCTTTGGGGCTGGTAATTTAACAGGAGAACCAAGAAGATACCCATTAGAACCTGGTATTCCAGGGTTCATAAAATTTTTTGATCCCTATCTATACAGGGAAAAAATAGACTTTGCATCGGAAGAGAAAGCGGCTGAATATTATGTTGCTAAATTAAGGGAACAGATCGTATATGAAGGGCCGGAGAGCGTAGCAGCAATTGTCATGGAGACCATTACGGGATCAAACGGTATTATTATCCCGCCAATGGGATATTTACAAGGCGTTCGCCAGATTTGCGATGAATTCGGGATTGTTATGATATGTGATGAAGTTATGGCAGGATGGGGAAGGACCGGTACGATGTTCGCTTTTGAAAATTTCGATATAAACCCGGATCTTGTAACTTTTGCAAAAGGTGTTACCTGTGGATATGTCCAGTTAGGAGGCGTCGCCGTCAGCAGTGAAATTGCATCTTATTTTGATGATCATTTGTTATCCTGTGGATTAACCTATTCCGGTCATCCTTTGGCATGTGCTGCTGGTGTTGCCTGTGTGGAATATTATAAAAAATCAAACATGCTAGAACATGTAAAAACAGTAGGTAAGGTGCTTGCGGATATTCTTGATACATTTAAAGAAGTACATAAATGTGTAGGTGATACAAGACATATCGGTTTATTTGCCTGTGTGGAATTGGTGAAAGATAAGAAAACAAAAGAACCGTTGGTACCTTATGGAAGAGATCCGGAAGGTATCATGGGAAAAGTGGTCGGAGAGTTGAAAAAGAGAAAGTTCATGACATACGCACATGAAAATATGGTTTTTATCTGTCCGCCATTGATTATTACCAAAGAACAGATAGAAGAAGAGCTGGTTAAATTAGATGAAGTTCTCAGTATCGTTGATCAAACCTATTTGTAAGGATATGAAAAAATTTAGTGCTGTTCACACAGCAGAAATGAGGATAAAATGGCAAATCATTTTGGAATGCCGGATCATATTGTGATAGGCGAGAATGCGTTGGAAGATGCAAAGGTATATTTGAATGATTGCGGAAAAAAGGCATGTATTGTTACTGGAAAGCATGTAGTAAAGTCAGATATGATGCGAAAGCTTTTAGAAGCATTGGAAGCATGTAATATTTCCTATGTGGTGTTCGACGGTATTACAGGGGAACCAACAGACGTTATGATTGAGCAGGGCATACGGATATATCAAGAGAATGCATGTGATTTTTGCATTGGTATCGGCGGGGGAAGCCCACTGGATTCTGCAAAAGCAATTGCGGCAATGATTACGAATGAAGGAAGTATTTCAGATTATATGGGAAGCATGATCACGAAGAAGGTTCCGCCGATCGTGGCGATACCAACAACAGCAGGAACCGGTTCGGAAGCAACGAAAATGACAATTGTAACAGATACAAAAAGGAATATTAAGATGCTGCTAAAAGGGGATGTGTTGATACCAAATCTGGCTATCATAGACCCCACATTCACGCTGTCGATGTCTAAGTCCATTACGGCAGCAACTGGATTGGATGCCTTGACACATGCAATTGAATCCTATACATCCAAGAGAGCCTTTTGTATGACAGATACACTTGCGATAGCATCTGTAAAGAGGATTATGAAATACTTGCCCCTTGCGTATCAAAATAGCAAAAATACGGTTGCAAGAGAGCAAATGGCTATTGCGTCGTTAGAAGCTGGTATCTGTATTAATAATTCAAGTGTGACGCTTGTACATGGCATGAGCCGTCCGATAGGAGCTTTATTTCATATTCCGCATGGATTATCCAATGCTATGTTATTGAAGGATTGCCTGACATTTGCACTAGACGGTGCCTATGATAGATTTGCAACTCTTGGAAGGGAAATAGGAGTGTCAGATATGGAAGATACAGATGAAACAGCTGCTAAGAATTTTTTGGAAGCAATCGACAAACTCTGCCAAGTATGTGAAGTGCCTACATTTTCATCGTATGGAATAGAAAGAGAAGATTTTTATAACAAAATTGACAAAATGGCAAGTGATGCAATTGCCAGCGGCAGTCCTGCGAATACCAGAAAGCAGATTACAAAAGAGGATATCATAGGACTCTATAAGAATTGCTTTGCACTATAATTTTATAAAAATTTTAGGAAAGGTTTCGGTACAGTTCCTTGTATTTTCTATTTTATCGTGTAATATAATTTATAATACGATCAAAATAAATATAGCGAAGTACGGAGATTGTGATGAAAGAAAAAGTGATTCGTTTTATGCAGGGGCGTTATGGTGCTGATTCGTTTACCAAATTTATCATGATGGCAGCAATCGCATCCACAGTTTTATCCTTATTTATTGGAAAGCATTTCTTTTATGCTTTGGCGATTGGGTTATTACTATATTCCTATTTTAGAATATTTTCTAAAAATTTTAACAAAAGATATAAGGAGAACCAATGCTATTTAAAGTATGCCAATAGGTTGACTGGATTATGGAGTCGAACAAAAGTAAAAATTGTGCAAAGAAAGCATTACCATATTTACAAATGCCCTAAATGTCAACAAAAAATCAGAATACCACGTGGAAAAGGAAAAATTGCAATTACCTGTCCGAAATGTCAGGAAGAATTTCAGAAAAGAAGCTGGTGACGGTCGTCATTAGCTTCTTTTCTTTATAGAAAATATAATGGCATTGCAATATTCATAAAAAAACTTTATAATCAAGCGCAAAGGTGGTAATAAATATGGCGGTTACATTGGCAAGACTTTGTGAAAATGCAAATAAATTATATGGAATGCATGTTTTGGCAGGCAATGGGGGAATGAGGAATAGTGTGCAATGGGTTCATACATTGGAAGATGAAGAGGTCAGTGCATTTTTACATGGTGGAGAACTGGTGTTCACGACCGGAATTGGACACCGTGATACCAAATGGCTTCTCAGTTTTACAAAAAATCTTTATTGCGCAGAGGCAAGCGGTCTGGTTGTAAATTATGGTCCCTATATTGAAAAAGTGCCAAAAGAAGTTATGGAATATTGCAATGAGGTCTCATTTCCGCTTTTGGTAGTTCCCTGGAAAACGCGGCTGGTGGATATTACAAGGGACTTTTGTAACCAAATTATTAGACATGAAAAAGTGGAAGAGACAATCGGAGAAACATTACAGAAATATATTCGATACCCAGAAGAATGTGAGCAGTATATCCCATTATTAGAGAGACAGAATTTTAAGCGGAAGAGCAAGTATTGTGTGATTGCAATTACGTTAAGCAGCGACGACAGTAATTACCGTAACTATATGTGTTTTCAACTGGAACGAATTATTGTAAGGACGGGAGGGATCTTTGGTTCTTTTATACAAGAAGAGAATATCATCTATGTACTTACGGGGTTTGAAGATGCCAGAATTGACCAAATAGTAAGTAAGATGCAGACACTTAATTATGGAAAAGAAAGTGATCGTAAATTATGTATCGGTGTTTCTTCGAATGAAGAGGATATTCAAAATCTTCCTCAGAATTACAAGAGAGCTTATAAAGTGCTCCACTTGGGGAGAAAATTAAAGCAAGAGGTCTATTATTATCAGCAGCTGGGGCTTCAGAAAGTGCTTCTTGAAGTAGATGATAGTAGCGTTTTGCAGAATTATTATAAAGAAGTCCTTGGAAAATTAGAGGAATATGATAAGGAGAATGATGCAGAGTATGTAAAGCTTCTTAAACTCTATTTAAAACATGACGGAAGTATTCAGCAAGTAGCAGATATCACATATCTGCATAGAAACACAGTCAATTATCAGCTGAATAAAATCAAAAAAATCATAGGAAATAATCTAAATACGCTAGAGGAAAAGTTTCAACTGCTGTTGGCTTTTCGAATCAAGGAATTGTTGTAGGACTGTATGGGAACAAGTGATAATAAAATCAATCAGAAACCCGTTTTAAGTTTATGATATAATGGAGATAATAAAAAAAATATAGGAAAATAAGGGAGGAATATATTAAAGTATGAAGTTAAATGAATTACAAGCATATGAGATAATAGAAAATAGAGATGTGAAGGATCTAAATTCTAGAGGATATTTGTGCAGACACAAAAAAACCGGGGCTAGAATAGTCGTTTTATCCAATGATGATAAAAACAAAGTGTTCTGCATCGGATTTAGAACCCCACCTGAAAACAGTACGGGGGTCGCTCATATTATTGAACACTCTGTATTATGTGGTTCAAAGAATTTTCCGGCGAAAGATCCTTTTGTAGAATTAGTCAAAGGTTCTCTAAATACATTCTTAAATGCTATGACGTATCCGGATAAAACGGTATATCCGGTCGCAAGCTGTAATGATAAAGATTTTCAGAATTTGATGCACGTATATCTGGATGCGGTCTTTTATCCAAACATCTATCAGGAAAAGAAGATATTTATGCAAGAGGGATGGCACTATGAATTAGAAGATGCACAAGATGAATTACACTTAAATGGTGTTGTTTATAATGAAATGAAAGGTGCTTTTTCAGCTCCAGATGACGTACTGGATCGGGAAGTATTTAATTCATTGTTTCCGGATACGACCTATGGTGTAGAGTCGGGGGGAGATCCGGAGGTAATTCCCGAATTGACATACGAAGCGTTTCTTGATTTTCATAGGAGATATTACCATCCGTCTAATAGTTATATTTATTTATATGGAGATATGAATATTGCAGAAAAATTGGATTGGATTGATCAAAATTACTTAAGTAATTTTGATGCGCTTTCGATTGATTCCAGTATTATGTTACAAGAGCCTTTTAAAACACCAGTAGAAGTACACAGGGAATATTCTATTACTGAGTCGGAGTGTGAAAAAGATAGCACATATCTTGCATATAATGCAGTGGTAGGCACGAGTTTGGAGCAGGAATTGTATCTGGCTTTTCAAATATTGGATTATGCCCTTTGTTCTGCACCAGGTGCTCCTTTAAAACAGGCACTCATCAACAAAGGGATTGGAAAAGAAATTTATAGTGTGTACGAAAATGGGATATACCAGCCTTATTTTTCAATTGTTGCAAAGAGTGCAAATGGAACAGATAAAGAATTATTTATCGCTACTATTGAAACGGTTCTAAAAGAGCAGGTCAAAAAGGGTATTGATAAAAGAGCCTTACAGGCGGGAGAGAACTATTATGAATTCAAATATAGAGAAGCGGATTTTGGTTCCTACCCAAAAGGATTAATGTATGGGCTGCAAGCTTTTGACAGCTGGTTGTATGATGATGAAAGACCATTTATGCATATTGAGGCAATAGAGACGTTCGCTTCCATTAAAAAGAAAATAAATACGAATTATTTTGAAACATTGATTGAAACGTATTTATTAAACAATCCTCATAAAGCAGTCCTTGTGGTAGAACCGGTAAAGGGATTGACAAGCAAGAAAGATCAAAAGTTGGAAGAAAAATTGTGTGCCTATAAGGCAAGTCTTAGTGCAGAGGAAATTAATCAGATCGTTTTAGATACAAAAGCATTGATCGCATTTCAGGAAGAACCTACCAGTCCTGAAATATTAGAAAAAATACCGGTATTGAAGATAGAAGATATTGAACCAAAGGCAAAGAAATTTAAGAACAGGGAAGAATGGATTGGTAATACCATTTTTTTAAGGCATGATATTTTCACGAATGGCATTGGTTATATCAGATTATTATTTGATATGAGTCATGTAAGTCAGGAGCTTTTACCATATGTTGGTATATTGAAGAGCGTATTGGGATATGTAGATACAAAATCATACAAATACGGTGATTTGTATAATGAAATAAATATTCGTACAGGAGGTATTTCATCACAGGTAGCAACCTATGTTGATGCTTTGGATCTAAGCAGGTATAAGGTTACTTTTGAGTGGAAATTAAGTGTTTTATTTGAAAACATAGAGTTGGCCTTAGGCTTAATGGAAGAAATCCTGTTATCCTCCAAGCTGGAAGATGAAAAGCGCCTGTTAGAAATCATTTCGGAACAGAAATCCAGAGTACAGGCAAGTATGTCCTCGTCTGGTCATTCCCTTGCTGCAATTAGGGCAATGTCTTATTTTTCCGAAACGGCGGCATTTACAGAATTAATGAGTGGAATTCCATATTACCGTATGCTAGAAGATTTAGAAAAAGATTTTAACAACAAAAAGCAAGAACTAATTATGAAATTACGCATGTTAATGAATGCAATATTCAGACCTGAGAATCTGATGGTAGACTATACTGCATCGGAAGATGAGGGAAAATCACTTGTTAAAAAAGTGCAAGAATTAAAAGACAAATTATATACGGCTCCAGCGCAAAAACAGTTGTTGGAAATAAAGACAATTAAGAAGAATGAAGGATTCACGACGTCCTCTCAAGTTCAATATGTATGTCGCGCAGGTAATTTTAAGAACCATGGACTGAATTATACGGGTGCCCTGAAAGTATTAAAAGTAATATTGGGATACGATTATTTATGGAGTAATGTAAGAGTTAAGGGAGGCGCGTATGGCTGCATGTGCAGTTTTGGAAGAACAGGCGATAGTTACTTTGTATCTTATCGGGATCCAAATTTACAAAAAACGGTAGATACGTATGAGGCTGCAGCAAAATACATCACAGAATTTGAAGCTGATGATAAAAAAATGACGAAGTTCATCATAGGGACAATAAGTGATATGGATACGCCACTAAATCCATCAGCAGAAGGAAGTCGATCATTAAGTGCTTATTTATCCCATCTAAAATTTGAAGAAGTACAGAAGGAAAGAGATGAAGTGTTGCATACAACAGTGGATGCTATCCGAAAATTATCAGAGCATGTGAAAGCATTTATCGAAGATGATTGTATTTGTGTTGTCGGAAATGAAGTGAAGATAACAGAATCAAAGGCATTATTCCAAAGCATCGAAAGTTTGTTTCATTAGTGAACGAGGAGGAGCATTTATGATTAAGGGAAAATTAAAAGATACTAAAAAAAATCAGTTTGAACGTCATAATACAAGAATCATAGCTGCAGTTTTTGCAGCAGCTATGATTCTTACGGCATGTTCTGGTGGCGGTTCGGATAAAGCGTTCCAAGAAGAACCATCAATGGGATATGCAAAAACGGATCAAATTTATGAAACAGGTTCTCAAAATGCAGAGGCATCATCTATGACAGAAGACCGTGAAGGTATGAGTGCTCCGATGGAATCTAATATATCAGAAGTGGCTAGTCAGAGTGAGCGTAAGTTGATTAAAAATGTGGATATGGATGTGGAAACAGAAGAATATGATAAATTACTGTTGAATATCAGAGCCAAAATAGAAGCATTGAGCGGATATGTAGAAAATATGAGTACGGGAGAAGATACTTCTATTAGAGGACAAGAGAATGGCAACAGATATGCATCGATAACAGCAAGAGTACCATCGGATAAGGTCGATCAATTTGTAACCAATTTATCAGAAATATCAAATGTTATCAGGAAAAATGAGACCATCAATGATATCACATTACAATATGTAGATCTGGAAAGCCATAAAAAAGCGCTCCTTACCGAAGAAAATCGACTAATGGAGTTACTCGAGAGTGCAGGGAATGTAGAAGATATTATCTCAATTGAAACGCGTTTGTCTGAAGTGAGATACCAAATAGACAGTATGGAATCCCAATTAAGAATATTCGATAATCAAATTAACTACAGCACTGTCTATATTTACATAACAGAAGTAAATAGATTGACTCCGGCGGAGGGAAAAGGAACTTGGGAAAAAATCACGACTGGGTTCAAGGAAAATGTATACTTGGTAGGAAAAGGATGCAAAGACTTTGTAATTGCCATTCTGATAAACTTACCGATTATAGTTGTATTTGCTACTGTTTGTATCCTATTGTTCTTCTTCATTCGTATGATACGAGTGAAAAGTAAGCTTTGGATAAGAAGAGGCAAAAAGGAGAATGGACATATATCGAAAGAAGCCAGAACGATCCAAGAAGAAGTTACAAAGGACGCAACAGAGGATAAAAAATAAAGAAGGGCAATTTTTAATGAGAGAAAATAACATTAAGTCAGGATTTGTGACATTAATAGGAAGACCAAATGTAGGGAAATCTACTTTAATGAATGATATAATTGGACAGAAAATTGCAATTACTTCCAATAAACCGCAGACAACCAGAAATAAGATTCAAACCGTATATACCTGTGAAGAAGGCCAAATCGTTTTTTTGGATACTCCCGGTATACACAAATCTAAAAATAGATTGGGAGAATATATGGTAAGTACTGCGGAACGTACGATAAGTGAAGTAGATGTTATTCTATGGTTGGTTGAACCAAGCACTTTTATTGGTGCAGGGGAAAGGCATATTTTGGATCAACTGAAAAAGGTGACAAAACCAGTTATTCTAGTAATAAATAAGATAGATACCGTAAAAAAAGATGATTTATTGGCATATATTGACCGTTATCGTAAAGAATTGGATTTTGCAGAGATCGTACCTGTTTCTGCTTTGAAGTCTGATAATATACAGGAATTAATCCATTGTATTTTTGATTACTTACCAAATGGTCCGTTCTTTTACGATGAAGATACCATTACCGATCAGCCAGAAAGACAAATTGTAGCTGAGTTGATCAGAGAGAAGGCACTTCGGTCTTTGGATGAAGAGATACCTCATGGAATAGCAGTTACGATAGAGCGCATGAGAAACAGTAAAAATAGAATAGATATAGATGCAACGATTATCTGTGAAAGAGCAACTCATAAGGGAATCATCATTGGTAAGGGCGGTGCTATGTTAAAGCGGATTGGAACACAGGCAAGGAAAGAAATAGAGGAAATGTTGGAAAGTAAGGTGAATCTTCAGCTTTGGGTCAAAGTGAAAAAGGATTGGCGTGATAGCGATTTCTTACTAAAAAATTTTGGATATAATAAGAACGAAGCCGAATAGAATTGACCCAAAGAGCGCACCCTAATAGCATACAATACAATTAGGGGGCATATGATGAAATTGATAAATTACTGGGATGATTTTTACAAAACAGGATCTATAAAAGATTACTTACAATTCAGATCCTTCTATGAAGATACAGACCTACAAAAGAAGGAAGATGAGAGCAATATGACGGGAGATAACCCTTATGCAAGAATTTCTAATCATAACGGGAATAGTAGTGAAGACAGTGCCTATCGGTGAATTTGATAGAAGAGTTGTAATATTGACTAGAGAAAGAGGAAAGATTTCTGCATTTGCAAAAGGCTCACGCAGGCCAAACAGCAGTTTAGTAGCAGCAACCAATCCTTTTTCTTTTGGTGAATTTAAATTATATCAGGGAAAAACATCCTATCATATTATGGAGGCAGATATATCCAATTATTTTGCCCAGCTTAGGAGAGATTTTGAAGGAGCATATTATGGGATGTATTTTTTGGAAGTTGCAGATTACTATGCACGAGAGAATAATGATGAAAGAGAGCTTTTAAAGTTGATGTACCAGTCTCTAAGAGCGTTATCAGTTCCAAGTTTGTCCAAACAGTTGGTGCGATACATATTTGAAATTAGGGCGATGGTCGCAAATGGAGAATTCCCAGGAATTCCAAAAGAAGAACATTTTTTAGAATCAACAGAATATGCAGTCAGTTTTATAATAAATACCAACATAGAGCACTTATATACGTTTACTGTGACAGATGAAGTGTTACAGGAGCTACGCTACATTGCAAACGTATATCGCAGGAAAATTTGGGATAAGAATTTTAAGAGTCTAGAAATAATAGAACATTTGTAGGAATATCAAGCGGAATAGAAACTAAATATGTAAAATTTAAGGTTGAAAATATGAAATAAGTCCGCTATAATAATATGCATGTGTGATAACACAACGAGGAGTCTTTATATGAAAAAAATTGGGTTAATGCTATTAAGTATTTTAATTAGTATGGCTCTTTTTGGGTGTGAACAAGAAAAGTCAGATGAGACAACTACTTTGACCATCGAAAAGAATGGAAAAGTGGTATCTTCTATTGTTGAAAAATTTGATAAAAATTATTACATGGAAGATGAACTAAAAGAAATGATTGCAGGTGATATTGCAGAATATAATGCATCTTATGGTGATAAAAGTGTAGAATTGGATAAAATATCTGTTTCAGATGATATCGCCAGAACGACATTGCTTCACAAAGATTATGAAAGTTATGCTGGATTTAATGGTGTTACTTTTTTTGCAGGTACTGTTGCGGATGCCTATAATGCTGGCTATTCCTTTGATGACATCACTCTACAAAGCGTAGTTGAGGATGGTGTTAGTTTGGATAAAAGCGGAATATTAGCAAAGGGTAATATGCATATCGTTATTACAGACGAAAATATTACGATTAGAACCTTTAAAGATATTGCTTACATGAGTGGCAATGTAACACTACGAGGCAAAAAAGAAGCTGTGGTTTCTGAGACAGAAGAGCCAGTGACCTATATTCTTTTTAAATAAGAGGGGCGACCTGTATATACAGGGAGACAGGAGGAAAAATGGAAAAATCAATGGAGAAAATAGTAGCGCTGGCAAAAGCCAGGGGATTTGTATATCCAGGGTCTGATATATATGGTGGACTTGCGAATACTTGGGATTATGGGAATCTTGGTGTTGAATTAAAGAATAATGTGAAAAAAGCATGGTGGCAGAAGTTCATCATGGAAAATCAATATAATGTAGGGGTAGATTGTGCGATCTTAATGAATCCTCAGACGTGGGTAGCTTCTGGGCATTTAGGTGGTTTTTCAGATCCTCTTATGGACTGCAAAGAATGCCATGAGCGTTTTCGTGCAGATAAGATCATTGAGGATTTTTGTGCTGAGAATGGAATCGCGCTGGAAGAAGCGGTTGATGCATGGTCACAGGAAAAAATGAAAAATTTTATAGAAGAACATAATATTTCTTGTCCAACCTGTGGAAAACATAATTTTACAGATATTCGTCAATTCAATCTCATGTTCAAAACTTTTCAGGGAGTTACCGAGGATGCTAAGAATACCGTATACTTAAGACCTGAAACGGCACAAGGTATTTTTGTCAATTTCAAAAATGTGCAACGTACATCCAGAAAAAAAATTCCATTTGGTATCGGACAAATAGGAAAATCTTTTCGTAATGAAATTACTCCTGGAAATTTCACATTCCGCACCAGAGAATTCGAACAAATGGAATTGGAATTTTTTTGTGAGCCAGATACAGACCTTGAATGGTTCGCATTTTGGAAACAATTTTGTATTGATTGGTTAAAGACACTTGGCATTCAGGATGATGAGATGCGCGTCAGAGACCATGATTCAGAAGAACTTTCTTTTTATTCAAAAGCGACAACGGATATTGAATATTTATTTCCGTTTGGTTGGGGTGAACTGTGGGGTATTGCTGACAGGACTGACTATGATCTGACACAGCATCAAAATGTTTCGGGACAAGATCTAACATATTTTGATGATGAGAAAAAAGAAAAATATGTTCCTTATGTAATTGAACCTTCTTTAGGAGCAGATCGTGTGGTTTTGGCTTTTCTTTGTGCTGCTTATGAGGAAGAAGAAATTGGAGAGGGAGATATGCGTACGGTTCTTCATTTTCATCCGGCATTGGCTCCTGTTAAAATTGGTGTGTTACCGCTATCAAAAAAATTAGGGGAAGGTGCAGAAAAGATTTTTTCTTTGCTGTCTAAAAAATATAATTGTGAGTATGACGATAGAGGAAATATTGGAAAACGTTATAGAAGACAAGATGAAATTGGGACACCATTCTGTATTACATATGATTTTGAATCAGAGGAGGACCAAGCTGTCACAGTGCGTTTCCGTGATTCTATGGAACAGGAAAGAATTAAAATTGCAGACTTAGATGCTTATTTTGCAGATAAATTTACTTTCTAGATAACAACAAAAAGTACATGGACGTAGAGACTGCGTGTTTCTACGTCTTTTTATTCGATGGACCCATCATTCACTTTGGTTCCCATGCGGTACTTAGAGAGGAGAAAAATCATGATACATGAAATGGTTATGACTACCCCGGTTGGTAAGTTAAAAGTAGTGGAAGAAAATAATTTTATTACTGGTTTAACAATGCTTGAAATAAATAATTTACAAGATGCAGACGTTATCTCAAAATTTGTGGATCCAGATGATAGTAGTGGGGCAATAGAACTGCTTATAACGGCACAAAAACAATTGGAAGAATACTTTGCTGGTAAAAGAAGGGTATTCACATTACCACTAAAACCGAAAGGTACAAAGTTTCAGGAAAATGTGTGGAATGCGTTGCTGGACATTCCTTATGGCGAGACTAAATCCTATAAGGAGATCGCAATTGAGGTCGGAAATGAACAAGCTTCCAGAGCTGTGGGAATGGCCAACAATAGAAATCCGATTATGATTCTGATTCCTTGCCACAGAGTGATTGGTAGTAATGGATCTATGGTCGGTTATGGAGCAGGTATATCGGTAAAAGAGTATTTGCTGAAATTGGAGTGCGAACCAAATGTGGGAAAAGGACCATTTAACAAATAAAATATCATTTGAAGAAGTAAACGCTTTTTTAAATGACAATGCAAAAGAATCTTATAAAAAATTTTCATCTGGGTTATTACCAGATACAAAAGCTATTTTAGGAGTGCGATTACCAATCTTGCGCAAGTATGCGAGGCAATTATGTAAGAAGAATTGGAGAGGTTATATCAAACAGTTCACCCCGCAAAGTTTTGAAGAAACGATGCTTAGAGGTATGATAATCGGATATGCAAAAGACATTGATATTGAGGAAAGGCTGCAGTACATCGGAGAATTTATTCCCTTGATCGATAATTGGTCGGTATGTGACAGCTTTTGTATCAGTTTGAAATTTATAAAAGAAAACCAGCAGCTTGTCTGGGGATTTTTGCAGCCATATTTAGAGAGTCAGGAAGAATTCGCTATCCGATTTGCGGTTGTGATATTACTGGATTATTACATCAATGATACCTATATAGAAAGCGTTATTGAAAGGCTGGATCAGATAGATAGTCAGGCATATTATGTACGAATGGCTGTTGCTTGGGCATTATCTATGTGTTTTGTCCATTATCCTGGTATGGTAATTCCATATTTAAAAAATAATCATCTGGATGACTTTACCTATCATAAGACACTACAAAAGATCTGTGAATCTTTGCAAGTCCCGAAAGAGGCTAAAGCGATAATAAAAGCAATGAAGCGTAGCTGATACTTTAGAAAAACTTAATGTTAAAGTAATACTTAGTATATTGTTTCTAGCAATAGAAACGGTATAATCAAGATATAAGTATTGTTAAGTTTTTATTAGTAGGAGTGTGGCGGCATGAAGTATCAGGTAGTATATATGAGTAATACAGGCAATACAGAGATGATCGCAAAAAAAATATTTGCTGATTTGCCGGGACAGGATAAAGACATCGTGAGATATGAACCAAACGCGAGTATTCCTGAAGCTGATGTTTATTTTGTGGGATTTTGGATTCATAAAGGTACATGTAGCATGAATCTATTAGAATTTATTTCGGAATTGCATGAAAAGAAAATTGCATTATTTGGAACATGTGGAATGGGTGCAGATTTGAATTATTATAAAAGGCTGGCGGAGGATGTGGAAGCATGGATAGCAGATGATAGTGAATGTCTCGGGACTTTTTTTTGTCAGGGGAAAATGCCGATGAGTGTTCGTAACCGATATGAAGAAATGATTGGTCAGGGTAATGATAAAATGATTCGAAAGATGATACAGAATTTTGATTCAGCCCTTACGCATCCAGATAATAATGATTTGCAGCATGCCACAGAATTTGTTCAAAGAGTGACTAGATAAAATAAAATGTTCTTTAAGGAGAGAAAAATCATGTACAGAGTGGGAATTGATTTAGGTGGTACCAATATAAAAGCAGGAATTGTGAATGATATGCAGGAGATTATTGCCAAAGGATCGATTCCGACTAACGTGCAGCGTTCCTATCAGGATGTTATAAAGGATATGGCAGAACTAGTGCAACGCTTATTCCAACAGTCTGGATTGAAGGCGGATGATATATTGGGAATTGGGGTTGGAAGCCCGGGTACGATTGATGCAAAAACAGGCACCGTTATTTATTCGAATAATTTTGAGTGGGAAAATGTGCCGTTGGTCGAGGAGTTGCATAAATATCTAAATTATAAAATTGCAATATCGAATGATGCAAATTGTGCAGCACTAGGAGAAGTGAAGGCCGGTGCCGCAAAGAATTCTTCAAACGTTGTATTGTTGACTCTTGGAACAGGAGTTGGCGGCGGCGTAGTCGTAGATGGTAAGATATTTGAAGGAGGACATGCTGGTGGTGCGGAATTAGGACATACTATTTTAGTTCGTGATGGAGTTCTTTGTACTTGTGGCAGGAGAGGGTGTCTGGAATCCTATGCTTCTGCAACCGCATTGATCAGGCAAACAAAACAGGCGGCTATGGAACATAAAGAATCTAAGATTTATGCGTATTGTGATAATGATATTACGAAGATTACTGGTAAGACGGTATTTGATGCGGCAGCAGATAAAGATACCGCTGCAAGTAAAGTAGTTGCTGATTATATTTCCTATCTAGGAGATGGAATCGTGGACTTCGTAAATATTTTCAGACCGGATAAAGTACTATTAAGTGGTGGCGTATGTAATCAGGGTGCGGTTCTTACTGATCCGCTGAATGCATATATCAAAAAATACTGTTTTGCTGGGGAGCGTGGAACGATACCAGAAGTTGTGATCGCGACTCTTGGAAATGATGCGGGAATAATAGGGGCAGCGGCTCTGACGGAATAGACATTTCAAAAGGAGCGAAAGGAATTTAGGTATGAGAAAAGGGATGTTTACAGTGACTGCATGCTATCTTGCATGGGGCGTGTTAACAATTTATTGGAAATTACTTGGAACTGTAAACAGTAATTATATTCTGGCAAGCAGAATTGTATGGTCGTTTGCGTTTTGTCTGTTGATTCTTTGGCGTATGGAAAAACTGAAGGATGTGAAAAAGGTTCTCTGCGATAAGAACCATAAACCTCTGCTTCTCACCATGTTGGCGGGAATAGTGGTCTGTATCAATTGGGGATCCTATATTTTTGCAGTGCAGACAGGGCATATTGTCCAGAGCAGTCTTGGATACTATATTAATCCATTGCTCGTGATCGTATTAAGTACGATCTTTTTTCATGAAAAATTACATCGATTGGAATGGTTGTCCCTTTTAATGGCAGCTATAGGCGTAGCTATTTTGGTAGTTGCAAGTGGAGAAGTGCCGTATTTAGCATTGATGATTGGAGGTTCTTTTGCTATTTATGGAGCTATTAAAAAGAGTGCCAATATAGATTCAGAAGTTTCACTTGCAATCGAAACAGCAACCGCGTTTCCTTTTGCATTTGTATTTATTTTGGTCTCAGAGATGAATGGGACAGGTGCAATCGGATCCTTACATGGATGGCAATTTGCTTTATTACCTTTAGCAGGAGTTATTACAAGTGTACCATTATTATTATTTGGTTATGGAGTACGCATGATACCTTATTCTATGGTGGGTATCCTCCAATATATAAATCCTACGATGCAGTTGTTGATCGGCGTGTTTCTGTATGGAGAAGTTTTTACGAAAACACAGGGCATTACATTTGCGTTCATATGGATAGCGGTTATTTTCTTTATGAAAAGTAAGCTTAGCTCCAATAAGGTAATAGTTCAACCATGAAGTCGTAAGGCGGAATAGTAAATGTTTGACACGGACTGCATTTCATTCTATAATATGAAATGCAGTTTTTCGTTAAAATCAGGTAATAAATAAAGATTTTTACTATATATGAAGTTGGAGGAAACAGTGTGAAAGCATATGGTGTGAATGAATTACGTAAGATGTTTTTGGAATTTTTTGAAAGTAAAGGGCATTTGGCAATGAAGAGCTTCTCTCTTGTGCCACATAATGATAAAAGTTTACTGTTAATTAATTCGGGTATGGCACCATTAAAACCTTATTTTACTGGTCAGGAGATTCCACCTAGAAAAAGAGTGACGACATGCCAGAAATGCATCCGTACAGGTGATATAGAAAATGTTGGAAAAACAGCACGTCATGGTACTTTTTTTGAAATGTTGGGTAATTTTTCTTTTGGAGATTATTTTAAACAAGAAGCAATTGCATGGACATGGGAATTTCTGACGGAAGTGGTAGGACTAGATGCTGACAGGTTATATCCATCCGTTTATGAGAATGATGAGGAAGCTTTTGAAATATGGAATAAACAGATAGGCATTTCCGAAGACCGTATTTTTCACTTTGGAAAAGAAGATAATTTTTGGGAGCACGGTTCTGGTCCTTGCGGTCCTTGTTCCGAAGTTTACTATGACCGTGGAGAAAAATATGGATGCGGAAAACCTGGTTGTACGGTAGGTTGTGATTGTGACCGTTATATGGAAGTGTGGAATAACGTATTTACGCAATTCTCTAGCGATGGAAAAGGAAATTATACGGAACTGGAACAGAAGAATATTGATACAGGAATGGGACTTGAAAGACTTGCAGCGGTTGTTCAGGATGTAGAGTCCATCTTTGATGTCGATACGGTACGTGCGCTTCGTGATAAAGTATGTGAGATAGCTGGCGTGACTTATAAGGAAAACGAAACTACGGATGTATCTATCCGTCTCATTACCGATCATATTCGTTCTGCCACATTTATGATATCAGATGGTATTATGCCGACCAATGAAGGGCGTGGTTATGTACTTCGAAGAATTATTAGGCGTGCCGCGCGTCATGGCAGATTACTCAGTGTGAAAGATATGTTTTTAGCGAAACTAAGTACGACTGTTATCGAAGGATCCAAAGACGGGTATCCGGAGCTGGAAGAAAAAAAGGACTTTATTCTGAATGTTATAACACAGGAAGAAGATAAATTTAATAAGACAATAGACCAGGGTCTTAGTATTTTAACAGAGCTGGAAGAGACCATGGTAAGGGAAAATAAGACGGAGCTTAACGGAGCTGATGTTTTTAAGTTATATGACACATATGGATTTCCAATTGATTTAACAAGGGAGATATTGGAAGAAAAAGGTTTTTCAGTCGATGAAGAAGGCTTTTTAAAATCAATGGAAGAGCAAAAAATAAAGGCCAGAAATGCGCGTAAAGCAACGAATTATATGGGAGCGGATGTGACGGTCTATGAATCCATTGATCCTGGTATTACTTCTACGTTCGTAGGGTATGATACGCTTTCCCATGATTCCAAAATTATTGTACTAACGACAGATACCGAAATTACGGATGCTCTGACAGAGGGCGAAATGGGTACTGTTATAGTTGAAGAGACTCCATTTTATGCAACTATGGGAGGGCAGTGTGCAGATCGTGGTACCATTACGACCAAAGAAGGTGAATTTGTGGTAGAAGATACCGTCAAATTATTAGGCGGTAAAGTAGGACATATTGGTAAAGTTACAAAAGGTATGTTAAAAACAAATGATATCGCGACTCTGAAGGTCAATGAGACATTGCGTGCGGATACCTGTAAAAATCATAGTGCGACACATCTATTACAAAAGGCTCTTAGAATTGTGCTTGGTACTCATGTGGAACAGGCAGGTTCTTATGTTGATGGAGACAGGCTGCGTTTTGACTTTAGCCATTTTTCCGCTATGACAACGGAAGAAATTGAGCAAGTTGAAAATATAGTAAATGAAAAAATCGGAGAATCACTCCAGATACAGACTGAGGTAATGAATGCAGAAGAAGCTAAAAAAACAGGAGCAATGGCGCTATTTGGAGAAAAATACGGAGAGTCTGTACGTGTTGTGAGAATAGGTGATTTTTCGACCGAGTTATGTGGTGGTACTCATGTTTCAAATACTGGTGCCATCAAGGCTTTTAAGATTTTAACGGAAAGTGGTGTCGCTGCAGGAGTCCGTAGGATAGAAGCGTTAACTGGAAATGGCGTGTTTACGTATTATCGTCAATTAGAAAATAAAATTGAAAGAATAGCTAAAACGGTTAAGGCAACACCGTCTAATTTAATAGAAAAATTAGAGCATCTCATGATAGAATTAAAGACGCTGCAAAACGAAAATGAATCTTTAAAGAGTAAGGCAGCCAAGGAAGCTTTGGGGGATGTCATGGATAGAGTAGTAGAAATAAAAGGTTTAAATTTTCTTGCTACAGAAGTCGATGGTGTAGATATGAATGGATTAAGGGACCTGGGAGATCAGCTTAAAGTGAAAATAGGAGAAGGCGTAATCGTTCTTATTTCACATAAAGAAGAAAAAGTGAATTTAGTTGCTATGGCTACCGAAGGCGCTATGACTGCTGGAGCACATGCCGGTAATCTGATTAAAGGAATCGCGGCATTGGTTGGAGGCGGTGGTGGTGGACGTCCGAATATAGCACAGGCAGGTGGTAAAAATCCGGCTGGTATCCAAAAGGCATTGAAAGAATCCTATAAGGTTTTAGAGAATCAAATAAAATAATATGATAAAGCATGTATAAAAACAAAAAAAGTATTGACGAATAGTTTTATTATGTATATAATATTATTTGTGCAATCAATAGTCTTTGTTTCCACTATAGATAACACGGACTTTGTAAATACTCGAACAGTCGTATGGTGCACAATATAGGGCTGGAGAGAGGTAGGTGTGATATTATGTCAAATGTAATCGTTAAAGAAAACGAAACTTTGGATAGTGCATTACGTCGTTTCAAAAGAAGTTGTGCTAAAGCAGGAATTCAGCAAGAAATCCGTAAAAGAGAGCATTACGAAAAACCAAGTGTAAGACGTAAGAAAAAATCTGAAGCAGCTAGAAAACGTAAATATAACTAAAAGACGAGTCCTTGGCCTTATGACCGGGGACTTTCTATTTATTTGGATAGTTGAACAATATAAACATACATTCTATCTGTAGGCCAGGGTTTTCTTTTATGGCTTATTCGCTATAATATATTGCAATTTATAGAAGATATGTATATAATTGTTTAAACAAATAAACAACAATGAGGGAATTTGTATGTGGACAAGAGAATTATTTGGCACGGATGTTTTTCATCTTTTTGCCTATTTTGTCATATATAGTATGTTAGGCTGGCTGGTTGAATCTATTTATATGTCGTTCTGTAATAAAAAGTTGACGAATAGAGGGTTTACGACCTCACCATTTTGTCCGATATATGGTTTTGGTGGATTAGGGTGTTATATTTTTTTGACACCATTAAGTGACAATATTGTTCAACTTTACATAGCAGGAGCTGTATCTGCAACATTATTTGAATATTGTGTGGCAAAACTTATGCTTCGTATGTTTGGGGAGGTCTGGTGGGATTATAATGAAAAACCATTTAATTATCAGGGTATAGTTTGTCTTGAGAGTACGGTAGCATGGGGCTTTTATGCGATTGGAATCGTTAAATTCTTAAATGGCTTTATTATGATACAGGTTGACAAATATCCGATGGATTTGGGGATTCATATAGGCAGAGGTATTATGGCTATTGTTTTAGTTGATTTTATCTATCACTTGATCGTTGCATTAGGAATTAATATTCGTGAATATAGAGAAAGAATCATAGATAAATATCAGGAAATTAAAGCACGATGGTATTGATGATAAAAGGAGAGGCAGAGTAATCTGCTTCTTTTTTTCCTCATTCACCTGATAAAGGTATATATTTGTTCTATTATTAATAAGTTTAGTAATAGAAGATGCGGTAGGGGTATGCATTATGAGAAAAACAATAAATTGCTTACTAATGTCATTATTACTATGTTTTTTGCTTGGAGAAAATATTTATGCAGCTACAAATGTAAATCAGATATTATATACGAAGCAGACTCAGGTAGAGGAAAATCAAACTGAGACAGATCAGGAAGAAGCGAATCAAAAAAGTACCGATGGATCCAATGTATCACTTTCCGTTGCAGCTCCTTCTGTGTTATTGATGGAGGCCTCAACTGGTAAGGTGATCTATGAAAAAGATGCGACAGAAAGAAGGAGTCCAGCCAGCATTACAAAGATTATGACGTTACTCCTAACATTTGAAGCACTTGAAAAAGGGAAAATTAAATTAACCGATGAAGTAATTACAAGTGAGTATGCGAAATCAATGGGAGGTTCCCAGGTGTTTTTGGAGACAGGAGAAATACAGACAGTGGATACCCTGTTAAAATGTATTGCGGTAGCCAGTGGCAACGACGCTTCTGTGGCAATGGCAGAACACATTGCGGGCAGCGAAGAAGAATTTGTAAAATTGATGAATCAAAAAGCTATGGATTTACATATGGACGATACACATTTTGAAGATTGTTGTGGTCTTACGAGTTCCACCAATCATTATACGACGGCCAAAGATGTGGCTATTATGTCGCGCGAATTGATTACAAAACATCCTGATATTTATAACTATACCAAGATCTGGATGGAGGATATCACACATAATACAGCGAAGGGAAGCAGTAATTTCACGCTTTCCAGTACGAATAAGCTGATAAAGCAATATCAATGGGCAACAGGTCTAAAGACAGGATCGACCAATACAGCGAAATATTGTTTGTCGGCAACAGCGAGGAAAGATAATATTGACATGATAGCAGTAGTTATGGCAGCCCCTGATTATAAGATTCGATTTCAGGATGCAATTACATTGCTTAATTATGGATTCAGCGTCAGTAATCTTTATGAAGATAAAAATGAGGATACCTTACAGCCGGTTGAAATCAGTGGCGCCATCGTAGATAATGTACCGATTGAATACGAAGGAGTCTTTCGCTATTTGGATGTAGAAGGAAATGACCTGAGTAATATTCAAAAGGAGATTGAATTAAAAGACGTGATAGAAGCTCCGGCAAAAAAAGGAGATGTGGTAGGAGAAGCTGTCTATCGTATAAATGGAAAGAAAATAGGAAGTGTACCGATTTTATTTGGGGAAAATGTAGAAAAAGCAGATTATAAAGATTATGTACAAAAGGTATTTAACATTTTCTTGCTATAAGAATTATGGTATACTTTAGGAGAATTTTATCGATAAGGGATAGAAGAATCAGAGAATTAAGAAAACAATAGAGAATCTGCATATAGATATGTTAGAAAAGGTGAATATATGTTTTTAGGCTTAAAAATAGCACTAATCATAATAATATTATTTTTTTTACTGATTATAATTCGGGATGCAAATCGCTTCCGGGTCATTGAGTACACGGTTATATCAGATAAAATAAAAGAAGATAGAAACATGATTATACTTTCAGACCTTCACAATAAAACTTACGGAAATGAAAATAAAGATCTATTGTCATCCATCAATCACCTGCAACCAGATGGGATACTGGTTGCAGGCGATATACTGACAGCGAAAGCGGGACAATCAATGGAGCCTGCTATTCATATAATTCAGGAACTGGCAGAAAAGTATCCTATCTATTATGGGATGGGGAACCATGAATATCGTTTACGATTAGATACGGATAAGTATGGTGATATGTATCAAAGATATGAAAGCGCAATCTATGCATCAGGGGTTTCTTTTTTAATCAATGCACGGACTTTATTAGTGAAATCTAATATAGAAATATGTGGATTAGAGATTGACCGAGACTACTATAAGAAAAGCCATAAACCAAAGATGGATCCCTCATATATTGAATCTAAATTGGGAAAAGCCAAAAAAGAAGTATTTCAGCTTATGATAGCACATAATCCAGAGTATTTTGATTGCTATGCCAAATGGGGAGCAGATCTGGTTGTATCCGGTCATGTGCATGGGGGAGTCATGAACTGTCCTTTTTTAGGAGGTGTGATTTCTCCGTCTTTTCGATTGTTTCCCAAATATGACGGAGGCCTGTTTAGGAAAGGAAACAGTACGATGATTTTAAGCAGAGGGCTAGGTATGCATACAATACCCATTCGAATTTTTAATCCCGGTGAGCTGATTATGGTGCATCTTCGAAAAGGGTAAGCTAAATTATAGGGGAAATGAAATACTTGCTTAAACAGGAAAATGTTAGTAAAATAGAACTATATATAACTTATGCTATAAAAGGGGAAGGACACACGGATGGCAATACCAGTAAAATTGCAAGTATTTGAGGGACCACTGGATCTCTTATTGCATTTAATAGATAAAAATAAAATAGATATTTACGATATACCAATCGTGATGATAACAGAGCAATACATGTATTATATTAAACAGATGCAGTCAACAGATATGAATATAATGAGCGAATTTTTAGTCATGGCCGCAACCTTATTAGAAATAAAATGTAAAATGTTACTACCAAAAGAAATAAACGATGAGGGGGAAGAGGAAGATCCGCGTGCAGAACTGGTTCAGAAATTATTGGAATATAAGATGTATAAGTATATGTCTTATGAATTAAAGGACAAGCAGTTATCGGCAGGAAAGACATGGTATAAAAGCCAGACATTACCGGTTGAAATAGCAAATTACAGACCACCGGTAGATTATCAGGAATTAATAGGGGATCTGAATCTTAGTAAGTTACATATCATATTTAAATCAGTTATTAAAAAACAAGTGGATAAGATCGATCCCATCAGAAGTACGTTTGGCCGTCTCGAAAAAGATGAAGTAAATATGGATGATAAATTTCTATATATAGAAGCCTATGCGAAGGAATATAAAAAATTTAGTTTTCGGGCTTTACTGGAATCGCAGGTATCAAAAATGGAAATTATTGTTTCATTTCTTGTTATTTTAGAGCTTATGAAGATTGGTAAAATTAATATTTTACAAGAAGAAATATTTGATGATATTATCATATCGTCAAATATGTAAGAAAGAGCACAAGAAGGCAAGGATAAGTACTTAGGAATTGGAAGGGTAGAGATATTCGTGGAGAGAGAAAAACAGGAAGCAATTATAGAGGCAGTACTATTTACAATGGGGGAATCGGTTGAAGTCTCTAAACTTGCAGATGTAATAGGGGAAGATACTAAAAAAACAAAACAAATTGTGGAAGAGATGATGGGAAAATATCAATCCGATAATAGAGGCATTTCTATTATTGAATTGGATGGTGCCTATCAAATGTGTACCAAGATGGATTTGTATGAATACCTGATAAAGGTTGCTTCAACCCCCAGAAAATATGTTTTGACAGATACTGTTCTTGAGACCTTATCGATCATTGCTTATAAACAGCCTGTTACCAAGTTAGAGATCGAGAAAATTCGTGGGGTCAGTTGTGATCACGCAGTGAATCGACTGATAGAATTAGATCTGGTTAAGGAATTAGGGCGCATGGATGCACCAGGGAGACCGCTTCTTTTTGGTACAACGGAGCAATTTTTAAGAAGCTTTGGAGTAAGATCCTTGGAAGATCTTCCAGAGTTAAATGCAGATCAGATTGAAGATTTTAAAGAGCAGGCAGAAGAAGAGATACAAATGAAATTAGATGTTTGATTAATAGGACTTTTATGAGTAAGCAAGTGCAGTGGTTTTTAAAGCATAAAAAAAGAGCAACTTGAATATGTTTTAAGAAAAGAATTGTTAGGCTGTAACATGAATAGATGCATCAAATATAAGAAAAGACACACACTCGGTTATTATCTGTTAAGTGCATTTGTTATTATGGCTGCTTTCCTTTACGGAAGCATTGGGAATACCGTACAAGCTGAAGAGAATAATGGTTTTGAAGAGACATTATACGCCCGGGCTGCAGTTTTAATGGATGCGGAATCTGGGCGTATTTTATACGGAAAAAATGAAAAAGAGATTATGCCAATGGCGAGTACAACAAAGATTATGACTTGCATTGTGGCATTAGAAAACGGAAATCCGGATGATATTGTTAAAGTAAGTAATTATGCATCCAAAATGCCAAAAGTGAAATTAAATGTAAGGGAAGGAGAAAATTATAGATTAGGTGACTTGCTCTATTCTTTGATGTTAGAATCGCATAACGATAGTGCTGTTGTGATAGCGGAACATATTGGTGGAAGTGTTGAAGGATTTGCAAAATTAATGAATCAGAAGGCCAGAGATATCGGCTGCTATAATACATATTTTATTACACCGAATGGGTTGGATGCTGCCAAGGGGGATAAAATTCATTCGACAACAGCAGAAGATCTGGCACGTATCATGTCTTACTGTATTACGAAGTCACCTAAAAAAAACGAATTTTTAGAAATCACCCAGACGGCTACTTTTCAATTTACAAATAAATTAGTAGATGAGGCTGGTGACATTACCAATGGAAGCAGATCATTTTCCTGCAATAATCACAATGCTTTTCTCACTATGATGGAAGGGGCCTTAAGTGGAAAAACAGGGTTTACTGGTAATGCAGGTGATTTTGATATAATAGAACCAAATTTTCCAGGTGAAAAACTGGGTTTTTTTAAGGTTAGTTTAAGACTAATATTAGATGCCTTTTATGTAGGTACATTATAATAGTTGTAAAAACAAAAAGGCAGGAATATTAGATAATGAAAAAATATGGTATAAAGAGAATAGCATTGATGCTGGCAGTAATAATAGGATTGGTTTCAGCTCCAATAGATTTAATTGATATATTTGCCGTGAACGGAGCAAATAAAGTATATGCAGAGGAAGAAAATAAAACGCCATCGGGGATCCCGATTGATGAACTGGACGTAATAATTGATGATATGATAGTAGGTATTGTCGGGGAAAAAGTGGCAGGAATGGCTGTTGCAGTAGCAAAAGATGGAAAAATAGTATTTGAAAAAGGGTATGGATGCAGTGATATAGAAAGTCAGATAGCTGTTGATCCGGAGCGCACTGTGTTTGAATTGGGTTCAACCACAAAAACAATGGTGTGGGTTGCAGCCATGAAGTTATATGAAGAAGGAAAACTTGACCTGAATGCAGACATCAGAAAGTATTTACCGGAAGAGTTCGTCGCACAGATGAAAGCAAAGAAAAAAATAACGATGTTAAATCTTATGAACCATACAGCTGGATATGATGAATATGTAATCGGTTTATTTAATAATACAGACAATATGCTTGATTTAAGGGAGTCCCTATTGGAAGAAGAAGCAGAGCAGTATTATGATCCGGGACGTGTATGTACTTATTCCAATTATGGAGCCGGTCTGGCTGGATATGTTATTGAGTGTATAGTTGGTATGAATTTATACGAATATGTAAGGAAGAATATATTTGAACCGGCAGGTATGAGTCACACAAGCATGCATCCAAAACTTTATGATAACGAATTGACTTTAAATAATAGAAGTAATGCGTATTCTTATGAGGACGAAAAACTTGTAAAAGCCAAACATACTTATGTAAGTATGTATCCGGCAGGTTCAGCAAATGGCACTGCGAATGATTTATTAAGGTTTGGAATGCAGCTTTCTGATAAAGATGAGAATATTCTATTTAAAAATAAAACTACAAGAGAGCAATTATTCCAGACTACTTATCAATCAGATAAGACAATTGCAGGTGTGAGCCATGGATTTTTCCAATATGAAGGAGCAAGTCAGACCTATTGGCACAATGGAGGGACGACCAATTTTCATACATTTCTTGCGATTGTTCCGGAGCAGGAATTTGTAGTAGTTGCAGTAGCAAATACAGATGCAGGAGGTGAAATTGTTCATCAGATTGGCTGGAATTTGGTTTGTAAGCCAAAGGATATGATGAAAGCACTGATCGCTGCAGAATGCGAAGCAGCATTGAAAAAAGACCTTCCGGATGTGGACGGATTTACGGGATCCTATCAGTCAGCCAGAATATGTCACAGTGGCATGTCAAAGATATTATACGCGTTTCCCCTTTATGATTTCGTAGTTAAAAAAGCAGACGAACATACATTATATATTAATGATAAGCGATATCAGCAGATAGAAGAGGGCGTATTTGTCAATTGTGAAGATGGTACGCACGTCGCTTTTCATAAGATGGAAAATGGAGAAATAAAGTTTACAAATATCCAGGATTATTTCAGGGTATCATGGGAGAAAAAGCGAATAGTCTATATTACTATATTAGTACTGTCAGTATTGTTGCTGAGTATGACCTTACTTGTGATTTATAGTATTTTCCATTCCATAATGAGAATGACTGGGAGTACAAGTCATTTGAGTGGAGCTTCGTGGAAGAAGATATATGGGATAGCTTATTTAACTATTGTTTTAATTATGAGTTTTGTTTTAAATCTATTCATTTGCTTAATTGAGATGGATTCCGGTTACTATTATTCGCAGCTGAGATACCATGTATTTATTAACATGGGAATTTGTCTTATTGGTATTGTATTATCTGTTTTTAATATAAAAAATATAGTTATTCAAAAAATACCAAATAGAATCAGTAAGATTCTAAATATTATATTTTCATCTAGTTGCATTGTGTTTTTTGTAATTATGGATTTTTGGGGCATGTATAATCCTTTCTTATAATTTGATGACAGTTTCAAAATCTTCCGTATTTTGTGTATAATAGAAAGGATGAACGAAAGGTTAGGGAAGCTTTTATGAAAATATTGATTGCTGAGGATGAACAGGATTTTCTTTCACTTTTAACAGAGCAGCTTATGGGGGAGGGGTATCAGGTGTACCCGGCACGGGATGGAGCAGAGGCGATTGCTATCTTTGAAAAAAAAGCAATAGATATGTGTCTTTTAGATATTATGATGCCACATTTGGATGGAATCAGTGTTATGAGAAAAATCAGGGAAATAAGCAATGTACCAATCCTTTTCTTGACTGCAAGGGGGGAAGAAATAGATAAAATCTTAGGGCTATCGCTCGGTGCAGATGATTATCTGGTAAAACCCTTCAGCATGGCCGAATTGAAAGCGAGAATTAGCGTATGGCATCGCCGCATGTGCATCAACGGAAATAGTAAATCAACTGAAAACTTACTGGAATGCGGTAAGATACGAGTAGACATATTAAGTGCGAGTGTTTATAAAGAACAAAAGGTGTTATCATTGAACGCCAAAGAATACAAATTGTTAGTATTCTTTATGAAAAATCAGAACCGGCTCCTTACAAAAAAACAGTTATATCACGCGGTATGGGGGGAAGAATATTTTTATGATGATAATACAGTTATGGTACATATCAATCATCTGAGAAATAAAATAGAGGATAATCCAAAAGAGCCTGAATATCTTACTACCTTTCGTGGTATCGGATATAAATTAGCCCAAAAGACAGATTGGGTTTAAGAGGACAACACATGCGGGAAAAGACAATAGCTGGAATAATTAGAAAGAGTAATAGATATCTTTTTATTTTGTATTTTTTTGTTTCTTTGTTACCATTATTTATATTAGAAGTTCTGAGCAATTTCACCCAACATAATTTCATGAATGAAAAGTTTAAACCAGAAAGTTTATTATATGAGAGTTATTCGGAAATTAATATTGGAGAAATTGAAGATAATGGCGGCTCAGTAGATATTATAACGGATGATTTTCAGAGCATTCATTTATGTGGAAAAAAACTTTGGAAGGAAGGTTTTTTGAGTAAAGAGGAACATACGAATATAATATTGGAAATCGGTGATTCAGATAAAGCCGATTCTGATTACAAATGTAATGTTGCATATAGCGAAATGGGAAAGTACTGGGTAATCGTATCATTTCCAAGTGAACTCAGAGTCTTATTTACGGTAGGACTGAATCCAGAGGCAGAAAATACAGAATCTGCTATTATGCTGTTATGTATTGTTATTCTAGTATATCTGTTAATGGTATTTGGGGTTTCTTTTATCAGTGCCAAAATAACGGCACGTCAATTTACGAGACCATTAAAGGAACTTAGCGTTTATACCAAAAGATTATCCCATAACCAATATGATGACACAAACAATACGGTAATGGAAGGTGAATTTAAAGAGTTAAAAGAAGAATTTGATAAACTTTCTGCCGCTCTCAAAGCAGAAAGGGAAAAACGAAAAGAACTGGAACGGGACAGGCAGAAGATATTAATGGAACTTTCCCATGATCTTAAGAATCCGCTGGCGTCGATACAAGGATATAGTGAAGTATTGCTGGAAAATGAAAGCTTAAAGGAAGAAAAAAGAGAACAGTATTATAGAGTCCTGTACCAGAATAGCGTTCGTGCAAATCAGTTAATTACAGATTTATTTACATACGTAAGAACAGAAAACAAACATTTGACGTTACAAAAGAAAAAGGTTGATTTGTGTGAGTTTATAACAAGGCAGATACTTTTTTATCAACCCGAAATAGAAAAAGAAGGAATGAATTTTGACTTTTTTTTACCGCAGGAGAACAATATTATTTTTTGCAATATGGATGAACAGCAGATGGAAAGGGTATTCTCCAATTTGATTGAAAATGCGATAAAATATAATTTTGCAGGAACAACAATTTATGTAAAGGCAGAAGAATCATCAGAGGATAAAACATGGAGAATCATAATTGGAGATAATGGAATTGGGATACCAAAACGATTGAAAAACACCATTTTTGAACCGTTTGTAAGAGTAGATGAGGCAAGAAATTCAAAAACAGGAGGAAGTGGGCTTGGACTTACGATTGTAAAGAATATAGTAGTGGCACATGGATTTGCAATACAGCTTAAATCATGTAGTAAAGAAGAATCAAATCAGAATGAGCATTGCGGTTGCGAGTTTTTAATTACACTAAAAGCAGAGATAAAGTAAATACTAAGTCATTGTAAACATATAAATATAAACTGTTTTACTTGAATTTATTAGATAGTCTGCTATAATAATTATTATATTTTCATATAATAAAATGTATGAAGAGAACTGTGACTATATTATTTTACGATTAAAGAATGGACAGAAGCCTATGTATTGTACAAAACAAATTTCAAGTGACTTATTTTGGGTAGGATGTGATGATAGAAGACTTGCCATGTTTGAAGGTGTTTATTCCGTTCCGGCGGGTGTCTCCTATAATTCCTATCTTCTTATGGATGGTAAAACAGTATTATTTGATACAGTAGACAAAGCTGTTGGAAAAGTTTTTTTTGAAAATATAAAATTCATTTTGAATGGGCGAAAATTGGACTACCTTGTAGTTCATCATATGGAACCGGATCATTCTGCAACGATGGAAGAATTATTACTCAGATATCCTGAAACGACTGTTATCTGTAATGCGAAAATACATACTATGATTCATCAATTTTTTGATATTGATATTGATGATCGTATTATGGTTGTTAGTGAAGGTGAATGCATTCAGACAGGAATACATGAGATTACTTTTATGTCGGCACCTATGGTTCATTGGCCGGAGGTCATGGTTTCTTATGATAAAACGGATAAAATCTTATTTTCAGCAGATGCTTTTGGTATATTTGGTGCATTAAATGGCGCTATTTTTGCGGATGAGGTTGATTTTGAGAGGGATTATATGGACGAATCCCGAAGATACTATACGAATATCGTTGGTAAGTACGGATTACAGGTACATGCCCTTTTAAAAAAAATGGCATCCGTTGAAATTAATATGATATGTCCTCTGCACGGATTTGTATGGCGACAGGATATAGATAAATATGTAGAAAAGTATCAAAGATGGAGTACTTACACTCCGGAAGAAACAGGAGTTATGATTGCATATGCTTCTGTATATGGGAATACAGAAAACGCAGCCAATATTCTTTCCTGCAGATTGCGTGATATCGGTATTAAGACGGTGATGTTTGATGTATCGGTCACTCCGGCATCAGAAATTGTTGCAGCATCGTTTCGTTATAGTCATTTGGTTTTTGCTTCGACCACATATAATGCAGGTATTTTTATTAGTATGGATGAATTATTGAGAGATATTTCCAATCATAATCTGCAAAATAGAACAGTAGCATTTATGGAAAATGGTTCATGGGCTCCTGCGAGTGGAAAATTGATGAAGGAAATTATTTCAACTATGAAAAATATGACAATTATTGAAGAAAAGGTAAGTATAAAATCTTCTCTGAAGGAACCGCAATCAAAGGAGATTGAAGAGCTTGTTGCTGCCATTGCGGCAAGTATGCCTTAGCGTTATCTAATAATTGGTTTTATAATAATTGTTGGGATTTGCAGTTTATTGGATTGCAATCTATATAGTAAAAAGTAAATAAGGAGGATTTTTAAAAATGAAATATGTATGTGATATTTGCGGATGGGAGTATGAGGAAGAGAAAGGTGATCCTGATAATGGGATAGCACCTGGCACAAAATTTGAAGATTTGCCAGAAGATTTTGTATGTCCGCTTTGTGGAGCCGGAAAAGACCAGTTTTCACAACAATAGACAGGATAGAAAAAGATGGAATAAGCTCTGTATCGGTATGGGAATTGACCTGTTACTGATACAGAGCTTTTTTGTATTCTGTTATGTGACAAAGTTACAGAAAAAGTTATTTCTGAATTTTATAATGAATTCAAACAAAACGTTTTTTGTTAATTTTATAACAATGGAAGGAGAATTCTTATGGCAAATAGAACACTTATTATTGGAGGGGTAGCCGGTGGAGCTACAACAGCTGCAAGATTACGCAGAAGAGATGAATCGATGGAGATTATTATGTTTGAACGGGGAGATTATATCTCCTATGCAAATTGTGGTCTTCCCTATTATATCGGTGACGTCATAAAGAGTCGAGATGCATTATTGTTACAGACGCCTGAGGCAATGAAAAATAAATATCAAATCGATGTAAGGGTAAACAATGAAGTGATAGAAATTATACCCGATAAAAAAGCAGTAAAAGTAAAAGATTTAATAGCAGGAAAAATCTATGAGGAATCTTATGATAATTTGGTTCTTGCAACTGGGTCGTCACCAATAAAACCAAATATACCTGGAATTGACAGTGATCATATTTTTAAGCTATGGACGGTTAACGATACGGATGCAATAAAAGCCTTCTTGCAGGAAAAGAAACCGCGTAAGGCAACTATTATAGGTGGAGGATTTATAGGACTTGAAATGGCAGAAAATTTGAAAGAGACAGGAATGGAAGTGTCTCTGATAGAGATGCAAAATCAGGTCATGGCTCCCGTGGATCCTGAAATGGCTACTTTGCTACATGAAAATATGATCAGGAATCAAATTGATCTTATTTTGGGAGATGGTGTGAAGGCGTTCCATAATGACAGCACAGGTACAAAGATAGAATTAACAAGTGGAAATATGATAGAAACAGACATGGTTATCTTGTCGATTGGTGTCAGACCTAACAGTGAGCTAGCAAAGGCCGCAGGAATAAAGACCAATGTCAGAGGGGGAGTAGTAGTTGATCCCTATTTACGGACTTCTGCCAAAGACATTTATGCAGTTGGGGATGTCATAGAAGTAGTTAACTATGTATCAAAAGATCAGACTATGATTCCACTTGCAGGGCCGGCAAATAAGCAGGCAAGAATTTTAGCAGATAACCTTGCCGGTGATCAAAAAAAATATATGGGGACACTTGGAACAGCGGTAGCAAAAGTATTTGATCTGCATGTTGCCTCTGTAGGTATGAACGAAAAACAACTAAAGGCACTGGGTAAAATAAAAAATCAGGATTATTATACCGTTTTAATCAATCAGAAATCTCATGCTGGATATTATCCGGGAGCAACTCCGGTTACTCTTAAAATGATTTTTGATAAAGAAGGAAAACTATTTGGAGGACAAATAGTTGGTCAGGATGGGGTTGATAAGAGAATAGATACACTTGCTACCACTATGAGGCTAAATGGAACGATTTACGATTTAGAAGAATTGGAGCTGGCATATGCACCCCCATTTTCATCCGCAAAAGATCCTGTGAATATGCTTGGATTTGTAGCAGAAAATATAATTCGCGGATTGGCTTCTTTTATCGAGTGGGATGAATTAGACCAATTAATGTCTGACAAAACAAGAAAAAATGAGTTTCTTGTTTTGGATGTGACCGAAGAAATGGAAAGAATGGTATTTGCGATACCAGGATCTTACCATATCCCTCTGGGACAGCTCCAGAAACGTATGGAAGAATTGGATAAAGAGAAATTAATTATTCCATATTGCGCTATAGGAGTCCGTTCCTATCATGCAGCAAGATTGTTAATGCAGAATGGATTTCAAAACGTGGCAATATTATCAGGAGGAACATCGTTTTATAAATCCATGCATTTTAAAGAGCGTATGAATGAGAAAATAAAAACTGACATAGTAAAAATAAATGAAACTCCAGAACCAAATGTAACTATTGTATCGGATAAAGCAATAAGAGTTTTAGACTGCTCGGGATTACAATGTCCGGGACCGATTATGAAGGTTCATGAAGCAATCTGCGAGATGAAAGAATCAGAAATATTGCAAGTAGCAGCTACGGATATGGGATTTGCAAATGATGTAGGAGCCTGGTGTAAACAAACGGGTAATACATTACTGAAAACAGAGCGGAACAAGAATGAAAATGTAGTTTATATCAAAAAAGGAGCTGAGGTATGTATGACAGAGAGGAAACATGAAAAGATAGATTTTCCGCAGGGAAAGACGTTAATTGTTTTTAGTGGAGATCTGGATAAAGTTCTGGCTTCCTTTATTATTGCAAATGGCGCAGCAGCCATGGGGCGTCCGGTTACTATGTTCTTTACTTTCTGGGGATTAAATGCACTTAGGAAAACCCAAAAGACAACCGTTAAGAAAAGTTTTATCGACACTATGTTTGGAAAAATGATGCCAAGGGGAACTAAAAAATTGAAATTATCTAAAATGCATATGGCGGGTATGGGGACAGCAATGATGAAGAAAGTAATGAATGATAAAAATGTAGATTCCCTTGACGAGCTCATGAAAAAAGCAATGGACAATGGAGTCAAGTTGATTGCCTGCACGATGTCTATGGATGTTATGGGAATCAAAAAGGAAGAACTGATTGATGGTGTTACATTTGCTGGGGTAGCTTCTTATCTTGGTGAAGCGGAGGAATCAAATGTAAATTTGTTTATCTAACGTAGTCTTTCTAATAAGTTTAGAAGGAGATTTTCTTAAGAATAGCAGCAAATGGTTTTAAAACGTAGAGACTTAGATACGTTAGGAGGAAGACCATTTGCTGCTATTTCAGTTTTTTTAAGCCCATATCGTATCTGTTTTTATACGTTATTTCATAGATATTTAATTGCTATTTAACAAGTGTTTTGATAAAATAAATAATAATAATTCAGGCTATCTATCTAAAAGAAGCAATGTATAGTGAGGGGTGTACATACAATCGATGAAAAGATAGAAGGACATATAGGATACGGAAAGTCGAGGTATTTAAAGAATGAACCCAAAAACTATGTATAATTTAACTTATGGACTATTTATATTAATGGCGCATCAGGAAGGAAAGGATAATGGATGCATCATCAATACCGTAATGCAGGTAACAGAAAGTCCGAATCGTATTGCGATAGCAGTCAATAAGAGCAATCTAACGCATGATATGATTAAGATGACTCAAAAGTTTAATCTATCTATTTTAAACGAACAGACCGGGATGCCAACATTTGAAAGATTTGGTTTTCAGTCGGGAAGGACAGTTGATAAATTGGACGGCTTTTCACCCGTCGTTCGTAGTAAAAATGGAATTTTATATGTGACAGAGGAAGCAAACAGTTATTTATCGGCAGAAGTAGAAAGTATGATAGATATGGATACACATACATTATTCATAGCATCTATTACGGATATGCAGATATTAAATGATTCCAACTCAGTTTCCTATAGCTATTATCAAAAAAATATTAAGCCACAGGCAAATTTAAATAGCGCTGCCTCAGAAGGAAAGGTCGTATGGCGTTGTATCGTATGTGGCTATGAATATGTAGGAGATGATATTCCAGAAGACTTTATCTGCCCTATCTGTAAACATCCAGTATCGGATTTTGAAAGAATAGAGCCACAAACATAAGGATTAAAATAGAATTGAAAAAAGGATAAATACAGAGATACTGAGGAGAAAGTTCATGAAACTGAAATGGAAAATTGTCTTATCGTCGATTGGCATTATTTTGACATTAACAGCTGCAGTGGTGAGTTTTACCTATTTTGAAATCAATTCACTGATGAAAGAAGAAAGTAATAAAGAATTAAAGAATTACTCCCATATGGGAATGCAGATCATAGAAAAGTCGTATTCGGGTGAATGGCATTTGGAAGACGGTCAATTGTATAAGGGTGACACTTTGATCAATGGAAATTATGAAATAATTGATGACTTTACAAGAGATACGCAGGTGCTTGCGACTATTTTTGTGAATGATACAAGGATTACGACGAATGTTGTTGACGCAAAAGGAACCAGGCAGATCAATACCAAAGCTTCAGACGCAGTAGTAAAAACGGTAATCAATGAGAAGAAAGAGTATGCAGGTACAGCGGATATCCTTGGTAGATCGGCACAGACCTATTATATACCTATTACAGATCAGAGTGGAAATGTGATTGGTATGTGGTTTGTTGGTATCTACACGGATGTGGTCAGGGAACATATTTCAGGGGGCATGTTTATAATTATAGGACTGGCTATCGTTCTTCTTCTGATTGGGAGTGGTATTTCTTACTTTCTTGGAAGTATGATTGCAAAAGGGATTGCAATGGTAAAAGAAAGACTAAAACAGATGGAAGGCGGAAATTTCAGCTATCAGTTTGAAGAAGTTATGCTAAAAAGGAAAGACGAGATTGGTGAAATCGCAAAATCGTCACAAAATATGCAGACTAAGATTTCGCAAATTATTCATGCAATACAGAATGAGACAGAAAGAGTAAATGAAACTACCATACATTCGGCTAATAGCATGGAAAAAGTGCATGCTGATATTAAAGACATTTCGGGTACTACAGATGAATTGTCAACGGGGATGGAAGAAACTTCTGCAGCGACGGAAGAAATGGAGGCTTCTACCACACAAATAGAGTCGGAAGTATCCGGAATGAAAGAAAAAACCTTGCGCGGTGAAAATCTCGCAAAAGAAATAAAACTAAGAGCTGGTAAGTTAAAGCAAGAAACAGGAATATCCCATAAAAAAGCGAATGAAATATATGATAGGACGAACAAGCAATTAAGGGAATCCATCAATAAGACTGCGGCAATTGAAGAAATAAAGGATCTGTCGCAGACGATTTTACAGATTACATCTCAAACAAACTTATTGGCTCTTAATGCGGCAATTGAAGCTGCGAGAGCGGGGGAATCCGGAAAAGGATTTGCAGTAGTTGCCGATGAGATCCGTGTTCTTGCAGAAAACTCTAAAAATGCAGTATCTCAAATAAATGATATTACATATAATGTTTCCGATGCCGTTGAAAGTGTGGTACAGGATTCCAGAATGTTATTGGAATTTGTGGATAATCAGGTACTGAAAGATTACGAAATGTTTGTAGATACAAGTATCCAATATCATGAGGATGCAGATATGTTTCAGAATGTAGTTACGGAAATAAATGACATAGCAGAACAACTTTATGAAAAAACGCGGTTTATCCGTCAGGCAATTGATGAAGTTGCTACAGCTACTGGAGAAGGAGCAGAAGGAACGGCAGATATAGCGGATAAAATAAGTGGGATTGCAAAAAAGACGAACGATGTATTAAATCAGGTACAGGAAAATCGGGAAAGTGCAAAAAAACTAAATGAAATGGTAGAATTTTTTAAGTTATAAAAATATAGACAGTATGCTATGTGACTTTCTCACAGAAAAATATATGAATTTGGATATAATAAAGAATACAGGTATAACAAGTGGATGATACATAATATAAATGAAAAGGAGAAATGATTATGGCAGCATTAAATATAACAAAAGAAAATTTTGAAAGTGAGGTCATTAAATCAGACAGACCGGTATTAATTGATTTTTGGGCTAGCTGGTGTGGGCCATGCCAGATGTTATTACCAATTATTGAAGAACTTTCCAATGAAGTTACGAATGCTAAAATTTGCAAGGTAAATGTAGACGAACAATCGGAACTGGCAGCGCAATTTAAAGTAATGACGATACCAACATTGGTTGTGATAAAAGAAGGCAGGGTAGTTAAGACTTCTGTAGGTGTAAAACCGAAAGCAACGATTTTGGAAATGGTGAATATATAGAGTGGAGGTCTAATTGATGTATGATATTATAATAGTTGGGGCGGGAACAGCAGGCTTGTCGGCAGCAATCTATGGCGTAAGGGCAGGCAAACAAGTATTGGTATTGGAAGCTAAAAATTATGGGGGGCAGATTATCAATTCACCGGAAGTGGAAAATTATCCAGGTATCAAACATATATCAGGATTTGAATTTGCAACGAACCTATACGAACAGGTGAAAGAATTGGGTGCAGAAGTTCTATATGAGAAGGTAGTTGAAGTGATCGATCATAATGAATTTAAGACAGTGGTCACTGAAAATAATAAATATGAAAGCCGGGCAGTAATTCTGGCAACTGGCGCAGAGAACAGGCCCTTGGGTGTGGAGCGGGAAGAAGAGATGATAGGTGCTGGTCTATCTTACTGTGCTACTTGTGATGGTGCTTTCTATAGGGGAAAGGATGTAGCGGTGATAGGCGGTGGAAATACAGCCTTGGAGGATGCCCTGTTCTTATCAAACTATTGTAATAAGGTGTATCTGATCCATAGAAGAGATTCCTTCCGTGGCGAAGAAAAGCAACTGGAGATATTAAAAGAGAAAGGAAATATTGAATTTATCTTAAATAGTACAGTGGTACAGCTGAATGGATCTGATCGTGTGGATTCCATCGTAGTAAAAAATAAGATTACCGAAGAAGAGAAGAAGATCCATGTGGATGGAGTTTTCGTTGCAATCGGGCAGATGCCTAAAAATGATATTTTCGCAGAATTAATAGAAATAGATACAAAAGGTTATATTGTAGCTGCAGAAGAATGCAAAACAAATGTATCCGGGATTTTTACTGCGGGTGATTGTAGGACAAAAACGGTCAGACAGCTTGCAACAGCAGCTTCTGATGGTGCCATAGCAGGATTAGCAGCTTGTCAGTATATAGGTTGATTTTTGAAAGGAGAGGGTTATATGAAACGATCAATGAAAACTATGGATGGAAACCATGCTGCAGCCTATGCATCTTATGCCTATACCGATGTAGCAGCAATCTATCCGATCACACCGTCTACACCGATGGCGGAAAGTACCGATGAATTGTCTGTAAAAGGAGTTAAGAATATATTTGGGCAGACCGTTCAGGTTACGGAGATGCAATCGGAGGCAGGTGCAGCAGGAACGGTACACGGTTCTCTGGCAGCAGGAGCACTAACAACAACGTTTACAGCTTCACAGGGTCTACTTTTAATGATTCCCAATCTTTACAAAATTGCAGGGGAACAGTTGCCTGGGGTATTTCATGTTGCGGCAAGAACAATAGCTACTCATGCGCTATCTATTTTTGGAGATCATTCCGATGTCTATGCTTGCAGACAAACAGGAGCTGCAATGTTGTCATGTGCAAGTGTGCAGGAAGTTATGGATCTGACCCCCGCAGCACATTGTTCTGCGATTGAAGGTAAAATACCATTTATCAATTTTTTTGATGGATTCCGAACATCTCATGAAATGCAAAAAATAGAAGTATGGGATTATGAAGATTTAAAAGACATGCTTGATATGAATGCAGTAGATCAATTTCGAAAAAATGCATTGAATCCGAATCATCCAAGGCAGATGGGTTCGGCACAAAATCCAGATATCTTCTTTCAGGCAAGAGAGGCCAGCAATGAATTCTACGATGCATTGCCAGATATTGTGCAGAAAAATTTTGATAAGATCAATAAAAAAATTGGTACAAATTATAAATTGTTCAATTATTATGGAGCAAAAGATGCGGAGCATATTATTATTGCTATGGGTGCAGTATGTCAAACAATAGAGGAAACTATTGATTATCTGAATGCAAATGGGCAGAAGACTGGTCTGATTAATGTTCATTTGTATCGTCCTTTTGATACAAAAGCATTTTTGAATGCGATTCCGGATACGGTAAAGCAAATCAGTGTGTTATCAAGAACAAAGGAGCCAGGAGCGACCGGAGAACCTTTATATCTTGATATTATTGCCGCTTTAAGAGATACAAAATTCAGTAGTATTCCTGTTTATTCAGGAAGATATGGGTTAAGTTCAAAAGATACAACACCGGCACAAATTGCCTCGGTATATGCCAATAAAGAAAAAAAATTATTTACGATTGGAATAAAGGATGATGTAACACATCTTTCTATTGAAGCAGGTGAATTACATACTTCTCCGAAGGATGTGGTCAGCTGTAAATTTTGGGGGCTGGGCGCAGATGGAACGGTAGGAGCCAATAAGAATTCCGTTAAGATCATTGGAGACCATACAGATATGTATGTACAGGCGTATTTTGATTATGATTCAAAAAAATCAGGTGGTATTACGGTATCTCATTTACGATTTGGAAATACTCCGATTAAATCTACCTATTTAATAAGCAAAGCAGATTTTGTTGCTTGTCATAATCCAGCATACATAACAAAATATGATATGGTTCAGGAATTGAAAGAGGGCGGAACCTTTTTGCTGAACTGTAGTTTTGACAATGAGGGGTTAGAAAAGAACCTGCCTGGGCAGGTAAAGAGATATATAGCAGAACATAATATTAAATTTTATACGATTGATGGTGTCCGAATCGGCAAAGAAATCGGTTTGGGAGGAAGAATCAATACGATTCTGCAATCTGCCTTTTTTAAACTGGCTCGTGTCATTCCCGAGGAGCAAGCAATCGATTTGATGAAAGCAGCGGCCAAAGCGACATATGGCAAAAAAGGTGAAACCATTGTTCGAATGAACTATGAGGCCATAGATAGAGGAGCAGATGGACTTATTCAGGTCAAGGTTCCTGAGACCTGGAAAAATGCGCGGGATGAAGAACTGACAAGTAGAGTATCCATGGGACAGAAAGATACCGTAGAATTTGTAAATGAGATACAAAGCCAAATAAATTCGCAGAAGGGTAATGAGTTGCCAGTATCCGCCTTCAAGAAATATGTGGATGGTTCTACTCCTTCTGGTACATCAGCGTATGAGAAAAGAGGAATTGCTGTCAACAGTCCAGTATGGGAATCCGAAAACTGCATTCAATGCAACAGATGTTCTTATGTTTGCCCGCATGGTGTCATCAGACCAGTTGCATTGACGCTAGAGGAAGCAGAAAAGACACCGGAGGGTATGACAACATTACCGATGATCGGAATGCCAGATTATAAATTTAGTATTACAATTTCTTCGATGGATTGTACCGGATGTGGTTCGTGTGCATCTGTCTGCCCTGGCAAAAAAAGCGTAAAAGCATTGAATATGAAAAATATGATAGAAAATTCAGGCCAGCAGGTATACTTTGATTTTGGTAAAAAGTTACCAGAAAAGAAGGAAGTGATTGAAAAATACAAGGAAACTACGGTAAAGGGAAGTCAATTCAAAAAACCCCTATTGGAATTTTCCGGTGCATGCGCTGGTTGCGGAGAGACACCGTATGCAAAATTGATCACGCAATTGTTTGGAGATCGAATGTACATAGCAAATGCAACAGGATGTACTTCCATATGGGGAAATTCTTCACCATCCACTCCATATACCATAAATGCCGAGGGAAAAGGACCAGCATGGTCTAATTCTTTATTTGAAGATGCGGCAGAGTTTGGATTCGGTATGAATCTGGCGCAGAAAGCATTGCGTTCCTCACTGAAAGAAAAAGTGCAGAAGATTATGGAGGAATCTAATCTTGTAGATCTTGGGATTGCAGCGAAAGAATGGCTGGATACGTTTGCGTTTGGTACGCTGAATGGCACTGCAACAGATAATCTGGTTCAGGCTTTGGAAGAATGTGGGAGTGATCTGTGTAAGGAAATCCTAAAAGATAAAGATTTCTTAGCTAAAAAATCCCAATGGATATTTGGAGGTGATGGCTGGGCTTATGATATCGGCTTTGGTGGATTGGATCATGTATTGGCCAGTGGTCAGGATGTGAACATCATGGTATTTGATACAGAGGTATATTCCAATACAGGCGGTCAATCGTCAAAAGCAACACAAACGGGTGCCATCGCTCAATTTGCAGCTGGCGGTAAAGAAGTGAAGAAAAAAGATTTGGCTAGTATCGCAATGAGTTATGGTTATGTATATGTGGCACAGATTGCCATGGGCTCTGATTTTAATCAGACGGTAAAGGCAATCGCAGAGGCAGAAGCATATCCTGGTCCATCTCTGATTATTGCCTATGCCCCATGTATCAGTCATGGTATCAAGACGGGTATGAGCAGTGCACAGGCAGAGGAAGAAAAGGCTGTAAAAGCAGGATACTGGCATTGCTTTAGATTTAATCCACAGCTTAGAGAGGAAGGAAAAGCAGAATTCATATTGGATAGCAAGATGCCGACAGAAGATTATAAAGAGTTCTTGAATGGCGAAGTCAGATATAATGCGTTAACACGATCAAACCCTGAGAAAGCTGAAATTCTATTTGACATTGCTGAGAAAAATGCGAAAAGAAGATATGAATATCTGGAAAAACTAGTTGCTTTTTATGGCAAATAAACATAAGACAAGAATAAGGGGCAGATATTTCTGTCCTTTATTATTTCATAGAAAATAGGAGAAAACAGTATGCAATATATCATTGCTTTTTTAGAGGGGATCATTACCTTTGTATCTCCATGCTTATTACCAATGTTACCGATCTATATTTCTTATTTTGCCAATGGAGAAAACAATAGATTCAGAACTTTGAAAAATGCAATCGGTTTCGTTGCAGGTTTTTCTCTTGTATTTATTGTATTAGGTGCTTTTGCAGGAACAATTGGAAGTGTGCTACAGCATCATAAAGTAATTGTGAATATAATTACAGGAAGTATAGTGGTTTTATTAGGATTTAATTTTATGGGTATTCTAACAATAGACTTTCTTAATAAAACAAAGAAAATGAATTATAGTTCTGAGAAAAATAATATGTTCACATCATTCATTTTTGGAGTTGTATTCTCCATTGGCTGGACACCATGTGTTGGTGCTTTTCTAGGCTCGGCCCTGATGCTGGCTTCAGAAAGGGGGTCTTCTGTTGAAGGAATCCTAATGTTATTTGTATACTCTTCCGGTTTGGGAGTTCCTTTTATAATCAGTGCATTATTAATTGATAAATTAAAGACGACCTTCGAGTTCATTAAAAAACATTATATCGTTATCAATAAAATATCAGGAATTTTTCTTATTCTAATTGGAGTGTTAATGATGACTGGAATGATGGGCTATTTTCTAGCATTTCTAAGTTTCTAATGGGTAAATTTTATTGATAAAGTAGATAGGAGAATCGTATGAAACAATATATTAAGATGGCTGCCGCGGTGCTAGCATTTATTCTTCTCATTGTCATAAGCTATGTAGCATATCAGAATCTGGCAAAAAAATATGATACCAATCGGTTGCAGGAACAGACAAAAGAGAATACACAGGCAGCTACAAATGAAAATAAAGATGAAAATAAAGATGAAAAGTCAAAGGCACCTGACTTTACAGTTGTAAATGGAAAGGACGAAGAAGTCCTGTTATCAGAGCTTGTAGGAAAGCCTATTGTATTAAATTTTTGGGCAAGCTGGTGTTCTCCTTGTAAAAGTGAAATGCCGACATTTCAGAAAATATATGAGTCCTATGGAGATAAGGTAGAATTTGTAATTGTTAATCTGACAGATGGATCCAAAGAGACAAAAGAAAGTGCAATGGATTTTATTTCTAAAAATAACTATACGTTTCCAGTGTATTATGATGTAGACCAAAGTGCAGCTTATGCGTATTCGGTATCTTCGATCCCTACCACTTATTTTATTGACAGCGAAGGATTTGTGGTAGCATATTCAAAGGGAACATTGGAAGAAGAGACTTTTTTAAAGGGAATTAAAATGATTTCAAATGATAATTAATTGAAGATTTGATTTGTTATTAAAAGGAGGAGCTGATTGTTCAGCTCCTCTTTGCTGTGTGTGCTACCGTTTGTGATAGGACAAACAAGGAATGAATATATTGTTCATGACAAGGGAAGGCATAGATGTGCAAAAGGAGCTAAATGATCACAGCTTATGAACTGAAAGAGTTTGAAAAAGTATGTGTAAAAGATGTAACTATTGAAATGCTTTATGATGTAAAAGAAATAAAAATCGAGGAATCTTATTCGTGTTATGAACGCATGGAAATGCTGCTAAGATATGGGAATCCTTATATTCATAGAGATGATACTATTAAAGTTAAAAGTAGCTTTACAGAAGATGGGAGTACTTTGTGGGAACAGTTAGAAACCATTTTAAACACTGTTTGAATTAAATTTATACCAGAAAGGAGACTTGTTATGGAGCAGGAAAGCCCCCCTATTTACGATGCCGCTATCTATGTCAGATTATCCAAAGATGATGCTGATCTATCCCATAATGTATCAAAAAATGTAAGTGACAGCATTACAAATCAGAAAGCGTTTATAATGGAGTTCCTCAAAGATAAACCGGATATTCGTATCAGTGCTGTTTTTGTGGATGATGGATACAGTGGATCGGATTTTAATCGTCCGGGATTTATGAATATGCTTGAACAAATATATGCGGGAAGAATCAATTGCGTTATCGTAAAAGATCTGTCAAGATTGGGACGTAATTATATAGAAACGGGGAGATATGTGGAACGCGTATTTCCAGCATTTGGTGTAAGATTTCTGTCGGTAAATGATTCGTTTGATAGTATAAAAAGGACAAATGCAGATTATCTTTTAATTCCTTTTCACAACCTTGTAAATGATTCTTATCTGAGGGATACCTCCTTAAAAATAAGAAGTCACCTAGAGGTAAAACGTAAACAAGGAGATTTCACAGGAAATTTTGTTTCTTATGGATATAAAAAAAGAGAAGATAATCATAATAAAATTGAAATTGATACCATAGCTGCGTCAGTCGTAAAAGAAATTTTTAATCGGAAGATTATGGGAATGAGTCAACAGAAAATAGCAGACTATTTAAATGACCATGGAATATTATCTCCAATGGAATACAAGAGAAGCAATGGGATAAAAATCAATACGAACTTTAAGATTTATTCCAAAGCAAAGTGGTCACCAGTTGCGGTAGGCAGAGTTTTAACAAATCCGATTTATATAGGGGTATTAGAACAAGGAAAAACAACCACTCAAACTTATAAAATTAAAAAAAGAATAGCAAGATCAAAAGAGGAATGGATCTGTATCAAAGGGAATCATCCTCCTATCATATCAGAAGATATATTTTATGCAGTTGCTAGAATTATGGAAAATGATACAAGAACGGCTCCCAGACGTGAATATTTACATACTTTTTCAGGACTGGTCAAATGTGGGCTATGTGATGAAAATATGATTCGAAAGATAACAAATGCAAAGGGAAAACAGTATGCTTACTATATTTGTGCCTCAGGAAAGCATGATAAAATTTGTTCTAACACCGGTATCAGCGAGAAAAAATTAGAAAAAGTAGTTAGAAATGCCATTAATAAGTTATTACGTACGGTTATTGGTACAGAAAGTATCGATGACTTATTACAGTTAGAAGCAGCGGAAGGAAGAATGGATTCAATTAGAGAACGGATTCAAGAAGCGGATGATGAGAGAAATAGAATGCAATATATGGCTAATAGACTGAAAGAAAGTTACCAAAAGGGTATGATAGATCAAGAAGAATATAAATTATTACTAGATAATTATAATAATAAGATAGAAAAAATTAAAAGTGCAACTAACCAACAGGAAAAATTATTGAATCAAATAAAAAGTGGAACCGACAACAGATCTGAGTTTGTAAAAAACTTTGTGACGACTGGAACCATAGGTGAATTAAAACGATTTATAGTGGTGCTGTTAATTAATAAAATAATTATTTATGACAAAGAAACAGTAGAAATCTGCTTTAATGTAAAAGATGAAATGAGAAGGTGCGTTCTAAATGGCAAGACGTAGCAGACGGATAAATGCGGAAAGCAAGTCAGGTGCATTCGACAAACCACAATATAGAGTAGCTATTTATGCGAGGCTATCTGGAAGTATGCACAGAGAAAGTGATTCTATTAAGAATCAGATAAATTATATTCGTAATTATGTATCGAAAGAAAATACGATGAGTATCTACAGAGAATATTCTGAGGAAGGTTATAGCGGAACAAACTTCAACAGGCCTGCCTTTACAGAAATGCTTACAGATGCCAGAAAAGGCTGTCTGAATTGTATTATCGTAAAAGATCTTTCTAGACTTGGCAGAAATTATATCGAAACTGGTTATTTTCTTGAAACGATTTTTCCAGAAATGAATATTAGGTTTATCGCTATTAACGATCAATATGACAGTGATTCCCAAGAAGCTTCACAGGATTTTCTACTCCTCGGCCTTAAAAATCTGATCAATGAGATGTATGCCAAAGATATTTCATTGAAAAGAAGCACCTCTTATCACCTTGCCAGGAAAGAGAAGACAATATTTGGTGCAATGCCTCCCTATGGTTATATAATTAAGGAAAACCGTAAAGAAGGTTTCCGTTTGGATCCAGAAACAGCTCCCATCGTTCAGAAAATATATGATCTATATCTACAGGGGATGTCTTGTCATACAATTGCGAAACTGCTAAACGAAGAGGATATTACGCCTCCCTATCGATACTATATGCAAAGGATGGGAAAAACTTATCAAAATGGTGCTCTTTGGAGGTCTGCAACAATTTCAAATATACTTTCAAATCCTGTTTATACTGGTGTTATCGTAAGAAATAAAACAAAAACATCAAAATATGAAAATCTACAAACGATTCGTAATGCGCCGGAAGAATGGGAGATAATACCTCATGCGCAGGAGGCAATCATTCATCCGGATGTCTATGAAAAGGTTAAAATAAAGAAGGAAACAAAAAGAAGGAGATAGAGAAGAGATAGACAATTCATGCACTGCAGCGTATATGAGGTTATCGAAAGAAGATTCCTTACTAGAAAAAGAAAGTAATAGTATTATAAATCAGAAGAAATTAATTTATGATTATGCATTACAGCATTCAACGATATGTCCTAACAAAATTGTTTCCTATGTGGATGATGGATACTCCGGTACAACATTTGATCGTCCTGCGTTTCAAAGCATGTTAGCAGACATAAGGAGAAAGAGAATTCTCTGTATCATTGTGAAGGATTTATCGAGATTAGGAAGGAATTATATTGAAATAGGATATTATTTGGAAGAATTGTTCCCAATGATGGGAATCAGATTTATTGCAATTAATGATTATTATGATTCCGGTATGCATAGAGGAATCCATACGGACTTGAATATGCAATTTAAAAATATGGTAAATGATTTTTATTGTAAGGATTTATCAAAAAAAATCAGGTCAACTGTTAAATTAAAAAAAGAGAATGGAGAATTTACGGGAGGTATTCTTCCCTATGGATATCGTAAGGAGCAGGATAAAATTATAATAGATCAGCCAGCAGCAGATATTGTAGTCAGAATATTTCAAAGCTATCATTCTGGAAAGTCGGCGGCTGACATTGCAAAAGAATTAAATGCTGAAAAAATAGATAGTCCCTCTTTCTATCTAGAGCAATATAAAATAAAAATACCTTCTGCGAAAAATGTCTATAAACAGTGGAATGGAAGTTCTGTCCTAAGAATACTCAGAAACGAATCTTATACTGGTGTATTGCTATATCGAAAGACAGAAAGGAATGAAGTTACTATGGACAGCATCAAAAAGTATGATAAAAATGAGTGGTTGCGCATGGAAGGAAAGTTACCAGTCATAATACCAGAAGAAGAATTTGAAATAGCTTCATCCAGAATTAGAACGAGAAGTAAAAATAAAAATTTACCGGACTATCCCAAAAAATATGTAGGGATAATAAAATGTGGATATTGTAATCATAATCTGACTTTTAGAATGGGTAAAAAAGAGCAGGAAATTTATTATTGCAGACATTATAATTTTGCGAAGCACAATTGTGCTTATATTAAAATTTCAGAACAAGATATTGATAAAATAATAATGGATGAACTCAAATTACAAATTGCATTACGGATTGACTGTAAAGAAATAATAAAGAAATTAAAGAACAGTTATTTGGAACAGCAAAAGGAATTAAATCGAAAGCTTAGAATCATAAAAGGGAAACAGTTAAAATACAAAGAAAGCGTTCAACCATTATATGAAGACTATGTGGATGGAAATATAGATGGGTATACATTTCTGACAGAAAAGAAACAATTGCAAAATGGGAAAGAAATGGCTGTATTAGACGAAATAAAGATACATGAAAACAGTGCGGAAATATGGAAGAAATATCAATCGATTACAAAAATGGGGGTCCCGGAATTCGTAACGCAAAATACTATTTTTTTAAAAATTGCCAGATCTCTTGTAAAGGAAATCGTTTATTATGGATCGGATTCTTTGGAAATTAAATGGAATTTCAAAGATGAATTCTTATAAAGAAGTACGCATTTTGTTTGGCACTATTTTTTTGGTTCTTCTAGCACAAAAGCAGGATATTGTTATGTTGGCGCGCTTCGGAGGGATGGTAGGACTTATAGTGTTGCCCTGCTTGCCTGCGGATGGCCAAATAACAAGGGGTATAAATGGAGCGACACGAAAAAATTAATGGCATATGGAATTGATAATTTCCAATATCATGGTTTTGATGAAGTGAAGATAGATCAAAAAGCGCTTGATCCAATTCCGGTAATGCATGGTCAGACAAAAGTGATAGGGGATATCGCAACAGTTGGAGTAAAAATAGATGACTATGAAAAAAGCTCACCTCCAATACAGGGAATTCTCATGAAAAATGACGAGAATATGAATGTCAAATATGACATAAAGGATGTATTGGAAGCGCCTGTAAAAAAAGGGGAGCAAGTGGGAACAATTACCTATTCGGTGGATGGAGAAAAATGGAAAGTGGATACTTTAATTATTACGGAAGATATTGATAAAATAGATCTCCCATGGTGCTTTGAAAGGATTCTTCAAAAATTTTGTCTGACATAAAACTTTAATTTGGTTCTGCAGTGCTTGTGGGAATGCATAAGCGCTGCATGAACTGATATTTTTTTTCACCTGACTCTATTCTTCTTGCATTTTTGCTTTAGCACTGGTAATCTACATATAGGTTAGTTATAGCTAACTCGAAAGGGAGGAGATGAGTTATGCCGATTGAAGAATTAACAAAATATATCGCATCACAGAATGAAAAAGAAAAAGTAGCAATGCAGCTTGTTTACCATTGCGCCCCTTTTTTAAAGGGAAAAAGAGTAGCAACGGTAGTTGCTTTAACGGAAGAGGAAGAAAATTCTTTGTATGAGCAATTATGTGGTACGGATATTCAAATATTTAAAATGCAGGGAAGAGGAAAAGAAAACCTATATTTTTTATATAGAGAAAAGGAATACCATGCCTATTTATCAAATGGAACTATTAAATCATTTTTAAAACGGTATGGATATCAGGGAAAAGGAACGCTTACCTATCTTGCTTACCTGAATATCCGTATTGCCAGAAGTATCATGGATAGAGATGAATTTCCCCATGAAATTGGAGTTTTATTAGGATATCCGCTAGAAGATGTAAAGGGATTTACGAACCATAAAGGGAAAAATTTTCTATGCACGGGATATTGGAAGGTTTATAGGAATGAAGAAAAGAAAAAGAAATTATTTCAGCTGTTTGATGAGTTACGGAATATCTGTGAAAGTGAATTTTTACAGGGAAAGTCAATTTGTGAAATCGCATCTTAAATGAGAAGAGAGGAAGAATAAAATGAAAATTATATATTGGAGTGGAACTGGTAATACTGCAGAAATGGCAGTAGAAATTAGTAAAGGGATCGAGGAAGGTGGAAAAGAGTGCGAAATTTTAGATGTTACATCTGTTGTGGCAGAAGACCTGGAACAAGATACCGTCTTTGCACTGGGTTGCCCTTCTATGGGAGTAGAACAATTGGAGGAATCGACCATGGAGCCTTTTATGGAGGAATTGGAAGGAAAGATTGCAGGCAAAAAAATCGTGCTATTTGGGTCTTATGGTTGGGGTAATGAGGAATGGATGCGAGATTGGGAAGAAAGAATAAGAGCAGCTGGAGCTACTTTAATAGGCGGAGAAGGAATTACTTGTATGAATGCACCTAACAGCGAGGCGCAAGAAAAATTACATCAGATTGGCATAAAAATGTGTGAGTAATTTAGATAAAGAATAGGAGAGGAGCAAGATTTGCTTCCTCTTTTTTTGTTGTTATTTTTGAAACATTGATAAAACAAACGATTATAATAAAAACAAAAATAAATTTTCTTTTGTTTCACAAATATAATCATTAAATATTGACTTATATTACTGCTTTGTTATGATAAACAAAAAGAGGTGAAATATGAGAGGGAATAGTGAGTGCAGGAGAGAGGAAATTACCAAGTATATTCTTGCGAATGAGAAGGGAACGGTGGATGAGTTAGCTCAAAAATATCAGGTAACCAAAGAAACCATACGCTCTGATCTGAATTTTTTGGAGTTAAAAGGTCTGGTATATAGAACGCATGGTGGTGCTGTGATTAGGAATGCAATTACGGAAGTTCCTATGGATTTAAGACGACAGGAGCAAGGTGCTGCGAAAAGGCAGATCGCTTATGAGGCGATTAATTATATTAAAGATGATATGGTATTATTTATGGATCCAAGTAGTACGGCTTTGCCACTGGGCAGATTGCTTAGGATGCGGAAGAATTGTACCATATTTACGAATTCTTATGAGCTGGTCCCTTATCTTGCGGGTACAAAGAATAAGGTTATATTAGTGGGTGGTGAATACTGGAGCTTGGGAAAAAGAACAGTAGGTAGCTATGTGATAGATATGCTAAGAGGCATTTATTTTGATATGGTGATACTGGGAATGGAAGGGAGTAAAGGATTAAAAGGGCCTGGTATCAATGTGCTAGATACTTTCACAGTAAACAAATATGTGATTGCACACAGTAAACAGATACAGATTTTAGCGGATTACACGAAGTTCGAAAAGGAGGCCACTTATCAATTCTGTGAATTTCAAGATATCGATCTTTTAGTTACAAATCCGATTAGTGAAAAACTAAAAAGCAACATTCATGCAAAGAAAATAATAGAAGCAAAATTATAATGGAGATGATACAGGATGAATAAAAAAATAAAGCAAATAGTCATAAAGAATATGAAAAAGATATTTGTTACACTTCTTGGTATATCCATCTCACATTTTGCAGCGGCATTGAGTGCATTTGCCAATATTGGTCAGGGACCGTTCACCGCGTTCTGCCTTATGAGTTCTTATTTAACAGGGATAAAAATGGGAACCCTATTAATACTTTTCCAGATAATATTTTTAGCGGGACAGTTATTTATTCAAAAAGGGGAATTTAAGCCCATACAATTATTACAAATATTAATTGTGGTATTTGGAGGGGGAGTTCTTAATTTCTTTTTATACCATGTGTTTCAGTCTATCACGATTACATCCTATTTTTTAAGAGTATTACTTGGTAACTTATCCTTTGCATGTAATGCGATTGGTGTCATTATGGTATTGGAGGCGGATTTTATTCGTATTCCATTAGAAGGATTTTTACAGCTTATTGCAGAAGCTAGGAATGAAACGTTGGGAAAATACCGGAAAGCGTTTGACATTTTTTTGATAATATTGAATATAGCAATTTGTATGATTGCAGGTTTTAAAAGCACCATCAGAGAGGGTACTATCATGAACGCTATTGTATTTGGAACGGTCCTGGACCTCATGAAATGCCCAATCAATCAGATATATCGAAGATTTAAAGTTGCATAGAACGAATTGGAATGATAAAATATGGCATACGTATAAAAGGAAATTCAGGAGGAATCATGGGAGAATTATCAAAATTGCCTAATATTGGAAGTGTGGTGGAAGAACAATTGAATAAAGTGGGAATAAAGACCTGCGAGCAACTCAGGCAAGCAGGAAGTAAGCAGGCATGGCTAATGATTAAGTCGTTTGATGATTCGGCATGTATTCACCGCTTGTACGCTCTGGAGGGAGCAATTCAAGGGGTGAAAAAAACGGAGTTGTCTGATGAAATTAGAAAAGAATTAAAAGAATTTTATCAGTCTCATTGATCTGCTTCAATAGTCTTTCCGTCACTGATAAAGAGTATAGAGCCTTTTTTTGTCAGATAGGTATGACAATCAATCGCATCCAATAATGCAAGTGTTCCCTCATCTTCCGGCATATCCTCAGAAGATGTTATGACTGCATAAGAGGGTGCTATTTTTCTAAAAAATTCTGGAAATAAAGGTTGATATAGACCATGATGAGGAACTTTTAAAAAGGTACTGTTCAGATCAAAGGAGGTATCTTGCAAAAGCTCCTCAAGTCTTTCGTTTTCAATATCTCCAGTAAAAAGAAACGTATTTTCTCCATGGATTACTTGCATGACAAGAGAAGAATTATTACTTTTCTTTTCTGTATAAGACGAATATTTAGGAGGTATCACATGGTATGCAATAGAATCTAAGGTAAAATCATAATTGGAAGTTACGATTTCTGGTGATAGGGAGGTATCTGCGACCGCTTTCAAATAATTATGATAAGCATCATTATCTTTGACTGGATAAGTTTGCAGAATATGTGAAATATCCATTTCTTCAATCAGATATGCAGCTCCTCCAGCATGATCTTTATCAAAATGTGTCAGTATAAGATAATCAATACTTGTCACGCCCAAACGTTTTAAGGTATTTACGATCACTTTTCCTTCTCCGGTGTTACCCGTATCGAGTACAATCGAAGCATTGTCAGAGAGCAATAACATGGCATCTGCTTTTCCCGCATTTAGACATATGACGCGAAAAGAGGAAGAATCTGTTAAGCTACTATCCTGAAAAGTACAGGAACTTATAATAAAAGATGTGAGAATTAAAAGTATTAGTACAATAGTGTATTTGATTTTTTTCATGGGAAACCTTTCTAACGATGCTAAAAATGTTATAATGATATTAATTATAGTACAAATTATTTCAAATGCATAGGGAAGGATAGATAAGAACTTTATTGCTTCCTATTGATTTCTATGGTAGTATATAGTTTGATTATCAAACTATATGAAAAACAGGAAGGTGCCATCATGATAGTAGAGCCAAAAGTAAAAGGATTTATATGCACTACAGCGCATCCGATAGGATGCAGAGAGAATGTATCTAGGCAGATAGCGTACATAAAAAAACAGGGTGCAATCAAAGGACCGAAAAAAGTACTTGTGATTGGAGCATCGACCGGTTATGGATTGGCTTCCAGAATAACTGCCGCATTTGGATGCAAAGCAGCAACGATCGGTGTGATGTTCGAGAAAGAAAGTAACGGAAAAAGAACGGCAACACCGGGGTGGTATAATACAAAATCTTTTGAAGAGTTTGCAGCTGCAGAAGGTCTGTATGCAAAATCTGTGAATGGAGATGCATTTTCCAAAGAAATAAAAGAACAGGTAATTGCGATGATTAAGAAGGATCTTGGTAGCATAGATATGGTCATCTACAGTCTTGCTTCACCCAGGAGAACAGTTGCAGATGGTACCACGTATCACTCTATCTTAAAGACAACAGATCATGATTTTACTAATAAATCTTGGAATCTTTCAAATAATACAATATCCGAAGCGACCATAACACCGGCAAATCAAGAGGAGATAGACGCAACGATAAAAGTCATGGGAGGAGAAGACTGGATAGACTGGATTTCTGCACTTAATGAAGCAGAAGTATTAGAGCAAGGTACAGTAACCGTCGCGTATTCCTATATTGGTCCAGAACTTACCTATCCAGTGTATAAAAATGGCACAATTGGCAGAGCAAAGAAACATTTGCAGGATTCCGCACAAGAAATCAACAAAAAATTTTCGAATAAGAGATTGCATGCATGTATTTCGGTCAATAAGGCATTGGTAACACAGGCAAGCAGTGCAATTCCTATCGTACCATTGTATTTTGCGATCTTATATAAGATTATGAAGCAAAAGAATCTGCATGAAGGATGTATTGAGCAAATAGGCAGGCTCTTTCAGGATAAACTGTACGGGGTGTGCGATCAGGACGCTGCTAAGACAGATAATGAGGGCAGGATTCGTATGGATGACTGGGAGATGCGGGATGATGTACAACAGGAAACAATGGAAGTTTGGGACAAGGTCAATTCAGACAATATTTTAGAAATAGCGGATGTGGAGGGGTATTGGGAGGATTTTTATCATATGTTCGGATTCCGGTTTGATACGGTAGACTATTCGCAGGATGTTGAAATTTAAATCTCTAATAATAAGAAAACACCTTTTCTGAATCGGGAATGGTGTTTTTTTCATTAAAAAGTCAATATGATACAAGACAGATAAAATAGAGCATGCTATGGTACTAGTTGAGGAAGATAAAAATGTTGGGAGCAAAATATGGAAGAACGAAGATGTGTGTATGATGAAAAATTAAAAATTGAGGCATATCAGTTTATGGGAATTATGCAAAAGTTTCCAAATCATTTTCATGAACATTATGTAATTGGTTTTATTGAAAGGGGTACAAGAAAGCTCACCTGTCTTAATAAGGAATATATCATTCGGTGCGGTGATTTGACATTATTCAATCCGAGGGATAATCATATCTGTGAACAAATGGATCATTCACTTTTGGATTACCGTTGCTTGAATATTCCAGAGGATGTCATGCAGAATACGTTGTTTGAAATTACTGGAAAAAGAGAATTGGTAAGATTTAAGGCACAGGTGATAGTAGGAGCGGAACAAATTCAGATGTTGCAGGAATTGCATGAAATGATCATGCAGGGTAGCCAGGAATTCCGAAAAGAAGAATTATATTTGTTTTTTATGGAACAACTGCTTTTTTTATATACAGAATCAAGTAAAGAAGTGGAAGAAAATAGAGTTGAACTGGAAAAAGTATGCCGCTTTATGGAAGAAAACTATGAAATGGCTATTACATTAGAAGAATTAAGTAATCTAGCACAAATGAATAAATATGTACTTCTTCGGACATTTACAAAAGAAAAGGGGATCACGCCTTATCAATATCTGCTGACAACCAGAATTAATAAGGCCAGAACATTGTTAGAAAAAGGATTAGATCCCATTGACGTTGCAATATATTCCGGATTTTCCGATCAAAGCCATTTTACAAATGTTTTTAAAAAAATGATCGGAGTGACTCCGGGACAGTACAAAGCAATAAGAGGCAAAGGATGATAAAATGGAAGACAAGAAAAAAATCAAGGGACATTTGACAGCATTTATTACGATATTTATATGGGGAACTACTTACATATCAACAAAGGTACTTTTACAATACTTTGAACCGGTGGAAATACTATTCATTCGTTTTATAATGGGCTATCTTACCTTATGGCTAGTTTGTCCGAAATTGATGAAAAGTAAGAAAGAGCATGAAATCTATTTTATGTTTGCGGGGATCACCGGAATTACTTTTTATTATTTATTAGAAAATATAGCATTGGTTTATACACAGGCAACTAATGTGGGTGTTATTATTTCCATAGCCCCTTTTTTTACAGCTATCCTTTCCCACTTTTTTTGTGGGGAAAAACTAAATCGATATTTCTTTATTGGATTCTTAACAGCTATCATGGGAATCTGTTTGATAAGTTATAACGGAAGCACTTCTTTTCGTTTGAATCCGTTTGGCGATATACTCGCTGTATTAGCAGCTTTTATTTGGGCACTCTATTCTATTATAACTAGAAAACTATCAGAATTTGGTTATCCCACGGTACAAAGCACAAGAAAAACTTTTCTATACGGTTTGATTTTTATGCTTCCTGCCCTCTATCTATTGGGTTATCATCCGGATTACAATAAATTATACAGGCCAATTGTTCTTTGGAATATTTTGTTCTTAGGATTAGGAGCATCGGCACTTTGTTTTGTTACTTGGAACTTGGCGGTAAGATTGCTCGGAGCAGTAAAGACAAGCGTCTATATTTATATGGTCCCCGTTATTACGGTTACAACATCCGTCCTTATATTATCAGAAAAAATTAATTTGATTTCCGTTTGCGGTATCTTACTTACACTGGTCGGATTATTTCTGTCTTATAAAAAATTGTAACATATCACTAATGAAAAATCTAACATAACCATATATAATAAATAGTAAAATAGTAAGTAGTTATGCAAGGAGGAAGACATTATGAAAAGAATTGTAATGCTATTGATTGTTTGTATCTGCATGGTAACAATGGGATGTGGTAAGAATGCTACAACAGAAAAAGAAAACACGCCATCCACTATGGAACAGTCAGAAACACAAGAATTGAATACAGGGACAGAAGAAGCTTCCAGTATGCAAGAAGATTTGGGAAATACAGCGGAATATGTAGTAACGGTTAATATGGTAGACGATTCTCGCGAGGTAAAGGATGAGAATGATATACTTATGTTAAAGATCACACAAAATACTCCGGATGTTACGATTGATGGTTCGGCTGCAGCAGCAGATAATATCAATGATTTTTATCTGGATAAAAAGAATAGCTTTGCTACCACAGCAGAGAAATATGCAAAGGATGCAAAAGAGTATTATGCGAGTCTTTCAAAAGAAGAACGTTCTGATTTCCACAGCTATGAATTGGGATTGCAATATAGCCTGAAAAGAGCCGACGATCAAATAATAAGTATAGTAGAGGATGGATACGAATACGCAGGCGGTGCTCATCCAAATGCCTATAGGCAGGCGGCGACTTTTGATACCGCATCAGGAGAGCAATTGACATTGGATAAGATTTTTAACAATGTGGAGGAAGCGAAGTCTTTTATTACCGATTACTTGAAAAAAGAATTAAAAAGTGATCAATATAAAGATGCGTTATTTGAAGATTATGAAAAAGATATACCAAGCATTTTGGATGAGAATACCTGGTATCTTTCAGAGGAAGGGTTTGTAATTATTAGTAATGAGTATATTATATCTCCACATTCCACTGGTATTTTAGAGTTTACGATTCCATATGATAAATTCGAAAATTTGAAAGATATCTATAAACCACATACAAAGAACTAATGTAGTGTAAAATGTCATAATTTACCTTATTATAGTATTTATGGTATGATATAAGTATTATATAGTAGGAGGGTAAATTTATGAAAAAGAGCGTAGTGATAGTGGCGGCTTGTATTTGTGTTGGAATAGTAGGATGTGGATCCAACGCTAAGGTAGATACGAAAGCCGATACAACGCATAAAGAAAAAGAAGTAGAAGAAGTAATAGACGAGGTAATAACAGAAGTTACAAAGACCACGCAAGAAGAAACTTCAAACGTTCAGGAGAAGGAAGGGCAAGCTGCGGAAAACCAAGTCTTAGTTGCTATGGAAGAGTATCCCCTGGATGTAAAGGCTGAGGATGGAACATTATTATTTAGAGTGTCGCAGAATTGCCCGAACGTTACCATAGATGGTTTATCAGATGTGGCAGATCAGATCAATGATTTTTATCAAAAAGAAAAAGAAGTTTTTGATGCAAAAGTAGAAACATATGCAAAATTAGCAAGAGCTGACTATAAAAAACTTTCTCCAGAAGATAAAAAAAATTATCAAGAATACCTAACGGAACTTGAAAAAGATGGAAAAATAGAAGCAGATATTAAATTGACCTATAATCTGAAAAGAGCTGATATGAAATGTATCAGTGTGGTAACGGATAGTTATGAGATTACAAGCGAATATCCATATTCGTTCAGAGAAGCTACGGTATTTGATGCATCGACTGGAGAACGGTTGGAATTTGAACGTATTTTTGAAGACGAGGATAAGGCAAAAGCTTTTATTACGGATTATTTATCAAAAATACTGAGAAAGAAATATAAACACCTTCTGTCAGAGGATTATGAAAAAGAGATAGAGGCTCTATTGGATGGTAATACTTGGTATCTTTCAAAAGGAGGCGTTGTCGTTATCTGTAATGAATCTGTCATAAGTCCTTACGCAGAACTCACGGAAATCACCATTCCGTATTCTAAGTTTGTTGATTTTAGCTGTCAGTATCAGTAAGTTCTTATGTTAAGAAAGTAGATATTTAAAAAAACACACAATTATGAGATAATAAAAGTTATCTTATAGTTGTGTGTTTTCAAGTGTAGTAATTAATAAAAAAGGAGTCAGAGAATTGGGGGATGATTTATGACAAATCAAAAATTAGAGTATTTGAATCTTTTATTCGAAAAAGAAATGCAGGAAAATAGAATCAAGGGTGCCGCAATCAGGGTGTTTTCCGAAGGAAGTATCGTGTTCGATCAGATTTACGGAACGGATGAGAGGAATACGATCTATAAGATCTTTTCGATGTCAAAACCGATCACTGCGGTGGCAGCTATGATTTTATATGAAAGAGGTATGGTGGATTTATTAGATCCACTATCAAAATACTTACCTGCGTTTAAAGATATGAAGGTAGTGGGTGAAAATGGATTGGAGGATTGTAAGCAACCGATACGAATCAAAGATCTTATGAATATGACATCTGGATTAATGTATCCAGGTACCATAGGAATGTCAGAGCTGTGCATGATGCAAATCAGTAATGAGATAAATGAAAGATTGCAAAAGGGGGAAAAACTAAGCAATGTAGAGATATGCAGCTTATTTGCCAAAGCACCATTGAAATTTGAACCAGGGAATAGATGGGCATATGGGACATCCGCAGACGTCATGGGCGCAGTAATTGAGGTGATTTCGGGAGAGACCTATAGTACTTTTCTAAAAAAAGAAATTTTTGATCCGTTACAAATGAAGGATACCGATTTCTATGTGGATGAAAGTAGGAAAAGCCGTATCGCAAAAGTATATTCCAGAATTGATGAGGAGGGACATCTGGAAGAAACAGGAGTAGAGAAACTTAAGACCTTGGATATGACAGAACCTTGTAAAAGACCTGTTGTTGAATCCGCAGGAGCTGGTCTGTATTCAACAATAGAGGACTATAGTCATTTTGCAATGATGCTTTTGGGTAATGGAACTTATTTTGGAACTGAGATTATAGGAAGAAAAACCGTTGATTTTTTACAAATGAATCAATTAACACGAGAGCAAGAAAAGACGATTTATTTTGATAGTCTGTTTGGCTATTCCTATGGTAACTATATGCGTGTAATGGTAGATAAGAGGGCAGCATCCAGCAATGGCAGTATTGGTGAATTTGGTTGGGATGGGCTACTGGGAAATTACTTCTTAGTAGATCCGGAAGAAGAACTTGCCGTAATCTATATGCAGCAGATCACAGAAGGAGCAGATCAGTCTTTACGAAGAAAAATGAGACAGATTATTTACGGTGCGATATGATAGAAAAAGAAACATTTATAGTATTGAATATTATTAAAAAAGAAGATTTTACAGGTAGTCTGAAGGGTATGCGGTACCGTCTATCTTTGAAAAAAGGGGAAATACCGAAAGACACTTGTATGGAAGTAACCATCTGGCCACAGCCATATAATTTTGAAAAAACGGAAGACGATAAGAAAGAAAAAAAGGAGTTTCCATTTAGTGAAAAGGGAAGAGTTCAGGTAGTGGAGTGGTTAAATGAGCAATATCTATTGCAAAAATCCCGTTGGGACGAAGCACTGGTTTGGAAATGTTAGTGTATGTTTAGTGATAGGTATTAGAATAGAAAACATGTATTAAGGAGTTAAATCAGCATGCATACAAAGAAAGCAATTTTAGTGGTTAGTTTTGGGACGAGTTATAGTGAAAGCAGAAAGAAAAATATTGATGCAATTGCAAATGAAATCGCACATGCTTTTCCACAATATACAGTGCGGCAGGCTTTTACGAGCAAGATTATCATTCAAATATTAAAAACAAGAGATAATATTCATATGGATTCGGTAACGCAGGCATTGCAACAGCTGGTGGAAGAAGGTTATCAGGAACTGATCATTCAGCCGACCCATCTTATGAATGGAATAGAATATGATGAGATGGTTGCCGATGCTGTAGCTTTTAATGGGCTGTTCAATAAGATGCGAATTGGAGCCCCACTGCTGACAACAGTTTCCGATTATGAGGATTTCATAGAGGCGGTATTATCTGAAATACCGGAAAGAGGAGATGCAAATACGGCAATTGTCTTCATGGGGCATGGATCCACTCATTTTGCGAATGCTGCATATGCCGCTTTGGATTATCATATGAAACACAAAGGTCACCGCAATGCATTTGTTGGTACGGTGGAGAGTTACCCGGATATTCTAACAGTAAGAGAGGATTTGATTGCATACGGGGCTAAAAAGGCAGTGCTATATCCGCTTATGATTGTCGCAGGGGATCATGCACATAATGACATGGCGGGTGAGGAGGAAGATTCCTGGACAAGTATCCTGGAAAAGGATATGGAAGTGACCACTGTTTTGAAGGGATTGGGAGAATACAAGGGCATTCGCAGTATGTTCATAGCTCATGTTGTGAATGCCATTCGAAAAGAAGGATGAGCAGTGCATAGTAAGTAATTGACTGGTGATTTCATTTCGATTTGGATATGATGAGAGAAAAATAACTGGACTTATCCGGGATGTCCTGCAAGGTTTCATAGATGCGTTCATTTTCCATTCCGCAGTTCTCTACCATAGAGGCAATACGCGCATTCTCAGCAAGGATATCACGAACCTGACCTATTTTTTTCCCAGATTTCATATATATATTCGTACCTAATAAAGAGAAAGACTCAGCAATTGGATAAGAACCAGGATAGATATGTAATGGCTCTGACATTTCTGCCAATCCGATATTTAAAGCTGCAGCAGCTGCACAAAAAGAAGGAATTCCACTGATGATTCTGGTCGGGTAGTTCTCTTTTGCTATCAGACGATGCAGGTAAAGATAGGTAGAGTAGATGGTAGGATCTCCCAAAGTCAAAAAAGCAATGGAGAATCCTTGTTGCAGATAGGTTATCAGTTGTTTGCTACCTTGCTGATGACTTTCTAGTAGGCGTGCTTTATCTTTAGTCATAGGCATAGGAATGCAAAGACATTTTTTTTGGTCTATGTCAGGGAGAGCGGCTTTTACAATTGCATAAGCCGTGCATTCTTCTTTTGTAGCAGATGGTATTGCAATATAATGACATTCTTTCATTACTCTCATTGCTTTTAATGTGATTAATTCCGGATCGCCGGGTCCGACACCGACACCATAAAGAGTACCTGGGTTCATTTGAATCATCCTCTTTTCATTTCAATTAAATGTATTCGCTATAAGCTTTTATAGTGTAACATAATTCTTTAAATTTAAATAGTACAGATTCCGGAAAATGTGAGATGTTACAGAAAACTGAGGGATTTTAAATGTTGGAACAATATGTGTATAAAGATCAGAAAAAGTTAAGATGTGGGTATACTACGGGTTCGTGTGCAGCGGCGGCGGCTAAAGCAGCGACGGCAATGCTGTTATCAGAAGAGCATGTGAGTAACGTGTCTTTGCTTACTCCAAAAGGGACTACATTGGATTTACAGGTCTTGGATATTCAAAGAACAGGAGAGCAGGTAACCTGTGCCATTCAAAAAGACAGCGGAGATGATGCGGATGTAACGAATGGAATCTTCATTTATGCAAGTGTAATGTATCGGCAGGATGGAATCACCATAGAGGGAGGAGCAGGGGTTGGAAGAGTGACAAAGTCAGGGCTGGATCAACCAGTCGGACAGGCGGCTATCAACTCTGTTCCGAGAAAAATGATTCAAGAAGCAGTCTTGGAGGAAATGGATGCACATGGTTACGAGGGTGGTATTCAAGTTATCATTTCGATACCAGAAGGCATTGAGATTGCTAAACGGACCTTCAATCCGCGATTAGGGATAGAGGGCGGTATATCGGTTCTTGGTACATCTGGAATTGTAGAACCCATGAGCGAACAGGCATTGGTGGATACGATACGAACCGAAATTAAAATGCAAAGCGCGAATGGCAATTATAATCTGTTGGTCACACCTGGAAATTATGGTGCTGATTTTCTCAAAGATGTGTTGCGCATTGATATAGAAAAAGCTATGAAATGTAGTAATTTTATTGGAGATACCATTGATATGGCTTACGAATATCAAATAAAAAGTCTGTTGCTTGTAGGGCACATTGGGAAACTAGTCAAGTTGGGAGCTGGTATTATGAATACACATTCCAAAATGGCGGATGGCAGAATGGAAATTTTAAGTAGCTGTGCGATTCGTGCTGGCGCAGAGGGGGAAACGGCGAAACGGATTCTTACTTGCATTACAACAGACGAGGCAATTGCAATTTTGCTGGATGCACAGATATTGGAAGATACGATGGCAATCTTAATGGAACGTATTGAGTTCTATCTTAAGCATCGCGCGTATGAAGGAATGACGATAGCGGCGATTACATTTTCCAATCAATATGGAATCTTGGGATGTACCAGTAAAGCGGAAACCCTATTACAACTACAAAAAAATTAGCAACAAGAAAATAGAGGAAATAAATATGGTTCATTTTGTGGGAGCAGGTCCTGGCGCAGAAGATCTGATTACACTTCGCGCAGATCGACTGCTCAGAGAAGCAGATGCTATTATCTACGCGGGGTCCTTGGTCAATCCAAAGCTGCTGGAAGTAAAAAAGAAATCTTGTGTTGTATATAACAGCGCGTATATGACACTGGAAGAAGTCATTACAGTTATGGTAGAAAATGAGCAAAAGGGATATGTTACAGTCCGTTTGCACACAGGAGATCCCTGTCTTTACGGAGCCATAAAAGAACAGATGGATGAATTGAAGAAGCGAAATATCAAATACGATATTTGTCCGGGAGTCAGTTCGTTCTGTGGGGCAGCAGCCAGTCTACAGGTGGAATATACCCTACCGGATGTTTCACAATCTGTGATTATAACCCGCATGGAAGGCAGGACGCCGGTGCCGTCAACGGAAAGTATTCAAAGCTTTGCAGCTCATGGTGCTACGATGGTTATTTTTTTAAGTACCGGTATGCTGGAAACATTATCCGGACGGCTGATAGAGGGTGGCTATGCAGAAGATACGCCTGCTGCAATCTGTTACAAAGCAAGCTGGCCGGAAGAAGAAACGTATTTTTGTACGGTGGCGACTCTTTCAAAGACAGCGCAGGAACATCAGATTAAAAAGACAGCTTTAATCATTGTAGGCCGTGTTTTACAAGGAGATTATAGGCGATCGGATTTATATCATCCAGAATTCACGACAGAGTATCGTAAAGGAAAAAAATGAGAGTATGGAAATTCATATGATTAGTTTTACAGAAAACGGATATCTGCTTGGTGAGAAGATCAGGGAAAAATTATACCAGCAAAAAGTATGTGGTGAAACAGAAAAAAGTAGTATTTTCTTGACCGGAAAACCGTTTCCGTGTTCCCTACAGGAATGGACAGGGAATGCGTTTCAATATGCCCAAGTGATTGTTTTTATCGGTGCATGTGGCATTGCAGTTCGCAGTATTGCTCCCTTTTTACAAGATAAATACGTAGATCCTGCGGTCATTGTAATGGATGAAGCAGGGAAGTTCTGCATCTCTTTATTATCTGGACATGTTGGCGGTGCAAATGATTGGACTGACATCATGGCGAAGGCAATTGGTGCCGTACCTGTGATTACAACCGCAACCGATTTAAGGCACTGCTTTGCAGTGGATGTATTTGCAAAGAAGAAAGGATTATATCCATATCCGAAAGTAGGATGCAAAGAGATTTCAGCCGCTTTGGTCAGGGGAGAGAATATTTATGTAAAAAGTGATTTCCAGATAACGGGAGCATTACCTGACCAATTGCTTTTGGGCGATAAAGGTTCCATTGGCATACATATCCGTTTGTTTCCAGGACAAAAGGACTGTTTTACCCATACGTTATATCTGATACCAAAGATCGTAAGTTTGGGTATTGGATGTAAAAAGAATATAACAGAAGAGCAGATTGAGGATGCCGTATTTCAAAGTATAAAAGAAATGACAGGATGCGAATCGGTAGGCGCTGATATAAAACCTGTATTTGAGGTATGGATGAAGGCAATCTGCCAGGTTGCAAGCATTGATATAAAGAAAGAAGAAATGGGAATACAGAATTTTGCAACACGTTACCAGATTCCTTTTCTTACCTTTTCTAAGGAGGCGTTGATACAAGTGGAAGGTACTTTTACTGGTTCTTCCTTTGTGGAGAGCAAAGTCGGTGTGGACAATGTATGTGAACGGGCTGCAGTAGCAGCAAGTGGTAACGGAAGATTAATGATGAAAAAGAGGGCCTGCAATGGAGTAACGGTAGCTCTTGCTATGGCAGATTGGAGTGTGGATTTTGCATAAATTATTTGTAGTAGGAATCGGACCAGGAGCTTATGAAGATATGACGATACGGGCATGCAGATGTCTGGAAATATGCACGGTAATTGTTGGATACACCGTGTATGTAGAATTGATCTCGCCACATTTTCCAGAGAAGAAGTTTTTAACGACATCGATGAAGAAGGAGATCGAGCGTTGTCATATGGCTTTTCAAGAAGCCCAAAAAGGGGAAATAGTGGCTATGATATGCAGTGGAGATGCAGGTGTTTATGGCATGGCAGGCCCGATCCTGGAGTTAAAAGAACAGTATCCGGACGTACAAGTGGAAGTGGTCCCAGGGGTAACGGCTGCTTTAAGTGGAGGGGCCTTGTTGGGGGCTCCGTTGACGCATGATTTTGCAGTAATTAGTCTGAGCGACTTGCTGACGCCATGGCAAACCATTGAGAATCGTCTTGCAATGGCGGCAAAAGGAGATTTTACAATTTGCCTTTATAATCCTTCCAGTAAAAAGAGGGCTGATTACCTGATGAAAGCATGTGACATTGTTATGCAGCATAGAAATCAGGACACTGTATGTGGAATCGCTTGGCAGATCGGAAGAGAAGGACAGAGTGTGACAAGAGTGTCATTAAAAGAGCTAAGAGATGCCAAGGTCGATATGTTTGCGACGGTATTTATCGGAAACTCTACTACAAGAATGACGGAAGAATATATGGTAACGCCGAGGGGGTATCGTACCAAGTGAAATCTATACTAGTGTTTGCAGGAACCAGTGAAGGAAGAAAAATCGCAGAGTATTTGTCCGAGCAACGAATACCAGCACATGTCTGTGTAGCAACGGAATATGGAGAGGAATTGTTACCGGAAAATGAATGTATTACGATATCATCTGTCCGGTTGGCGGAAACGCAGATGGAGAAGATGTTGCAAGGACAGAAGTATACGCTGGTCATAGATGCTACACATCCCTATGCGATAGAGGTATCCAAGAATATCAAAACGGCATGTGAGCATACAAGAATGCCTTATGTCCGAATGCTAAGGGAAGCTGAAAATTACCAGGAAGAAAATATTTTGGAAGAAGATGACGAGGGAGTCTATGTGGACTCGGTGAAGATGGCCGCCGCTTTTTTGTCTGATACCAAAGGCAATGTACTGGTCACAACCGGTAGCAAAGAGATGGAGGCTTATCAAACGATTAAAAATGCCAGGGAAAGAATGTATTATCGTGTACTATCGACTACAGAAGCAGTAACACGTTGCAAAGAATTGCAGATAGAGGGAAGGCACCTGTTTGCCATGCAGGGTCCGTTTTCGGAAGCGATGAATTATGCCATGCTTCTGGAAATACAGGCCGCTTATTTAGTCACCAAGGATTCAGGGAAGGCGGGCGGATTTCAAGAAAAAATAGCAGCCGCTAAGCGTGCGGGTGTGACGCCTGTTATAATAAGAAGACCGATAGAAAAAGATGGATACTCTTATGAGGAAGTAATCGATCTGATAGCAGAAAATGTAGACAAAGAAAAGAAGGCCAGATGCATTCGATTGGTTGGAATTGGGCCGGGAAATTATGAATTGCTGACAACACAGGCGCAAAAATGTATTGAAAGTGCCGATTTATTGTTTGGTGCGGGCCGTATGGTAGAGGCTGTAAGTCAACTCGCCCGTTCTTCGGTAACCAAAGTGACGGAATATAGACCGTCTGAAATACTTGATTATATAAAAGAACATCCATATTATAATAATATTGTAGTCTTATATTCTGGTGATGTTGGATTTTACAGTGGTTGCAGACAATTGGAACAAAGTTTGGCGGGATTAGCAGAATATCAATATGAAAGAATCAGCGGTATCTCATCTCCAATTTACTTTTTATCAAGACTTGGAAAGGCATGGGATGATGTTAAAATGATTAGTATGCATGGCAAAGCAGAAAACGTGGTAGCGCATGTGCAAAGGAATCAAAACGTAGTGGTGTTGTTAGGAGGGATAGACAATGTATCGAGTCTTGCAGAGCAATTTCTCGAAAATGATTTATCGCATGTCAGAATGACTATAGGAGAAAAATTGTCATATCCAGAGGAGCGAATCCGATCCGGTAAGCCAGAAGAATGGATTGGAAAGACTTGTGAAAGCCTTGCGATTGCCTTGCTTGAAAACGAAAAGGCGAACTCCTATATTGTTACACATGGAATGCCGGATACGAAGTTTATTCGTGAGAAGGTACCGATGACGAAGATGGAGATTCGTAGTATTTCATTGTCAAAATTACAACTGACAAAAGATGCGGTAATCTATGATATTGGGGCGGGAACTGGCAGTATCACCATTGAGGCAGCAAGACAGGCGATGGACGGCATGGTCTACGCAATCGAAAAAGAGCAGGATGCAAGAGAATTGATTCGGAAAAATCAACATCTATCGGGTGTGACCAATGTGACCGTAATTGCAGGAAAAGCACCTGCATGTTTGATAGAACTGCCAATGCCAACGCATGCATTTATCGGTGGTAGTGGGGGAGGAATGGAGGAGATTCTGACGCTTCTGCTACAAAAAAATCCGAAGATCAGAATCGTAATCAATGTGATTGCGCTGAATACCTTATCCTGTGTTCTGGAGGCTGCTAAGACCCTACAGATTCCAAACGTGGAATATGTACAGGTATCCATAGCCAAAAGCAAGGAAACAGGAAGTTATCAGATGATGATAGCGCAGAATCCCGTATATATAATCACATTGCAGTGTGAGATTTAGTAATTAAGATTTTTATTTGTGTAACGGATAAAATAGCAAAAAAGGAGTGGCATATATTATGAAACATGTAAAAATCAACAGGATCATGATTGCGGCACCATCCAGCGGATGCGGCAAGACGACTATTACCTGTGGTCTTTTACAGGCACTTGTCAATCGCCGAGTGCGGTCTGTTTCTTTTAAGTGTGGACCAGATTATATTGATCCAATGTTTCATAGAAGTGTCATTGGTGTGCCAACAGGCAATCTGGACACGTTCTTTACCTCATATAGTCATATGCGCTATTTATTTGCGACTGCCTCGAAACAGACTGAAATAGCGGTGTTGGAAGGCGTTATGGGATACTATGACGGACAAACAGTTTCCAGCACAGATGCTAGTTCCTATGATATCGCAAAGCAATTGCAGACCCCGGTAATTCTAGTTGTGAACGGCAAAGGAGCAAGTCTATCCATTGTGCCACTGATTCAGGGATTTCTGCAATTTCGGATACCAAGTATGATAAAGGGAGTTATTTTAAATCAGGTATCGGAAGCAATTTATCCACAGTTAAAAGAAAAAATAGAACAGGAATTACAGATTCCGGTCCTAGGATATTTACCATTTGATAAAAGTATGGGATTACAAAGCCGTCATCTTGGGCTGGTAATGCCGGAAGAACTTGGTAATCTGCAAAGACAGCTGCAGGAAATTGCAGCTAAGATGGAGAAAACAATAGATATCTCTAAAATCATTCGTATCGCTAATGAGGCACCTGAATTAATATATGAAAAACCGGAGTATTTACAAAATGTAAGGAAGCAAAAGATTAGAATTGCTGTTGCAAGAGATTCGGCATTTTGCTTTTATTATCAGGAAAGTATGCAGCTATTTGAAAAATTAGGAGTTACACTAGTCCCGTTTTCGCCTCTTAGAGAGGAAATACTGCCGCAGGATATCCAAGGATTGTTATTGGGAGGGGGATATCCGGAATTACATGCGAAGAGATTGGCCAATAATGTGTCCATGAAAAAGTCAATCATAAAAGCATTATCATCAGATATGCCCTGTATTGCAGAGTGTGGTGGATTTTTATATTTGCAAAAAACATTGGTAGATGATAAGAAAAATAGCTATCCGATGGTGGGATTTATGAGTGGAGAGTCACAACGGGCGGCAAAGAGACCAGGATTCGGATATGTTAATGTTACGATAAGGCAGGAATCCGTACTTGGAGTACCCGGGGTACGGATTCCTGCGCATGAATTCCACTATTGGGAGAGCAGCGATCCTGGAATACAGGCGGTAGCGGTAAAGCCGGATGGAGTCAGAAAATGGGATTGCATCCAAATTCAAAATAAGACGATTGCAGGGTTTCCTCACTTTTACCTGGAAGGGAATCCTAAGGCAGCCGCCTTTTTTGTGGAGCAGTGTGTACAATATGGAATTGCACAGAAGAACCGTTCATGCAATCACATAGAATAAGTGACAAGAGAAAGAAGGAACTGGTGATGTTGACACAGTGTAACGAAATACAGGAAATGGATCCCCGAATTTGTGAACAGGCCGTTGCACGGTGGAATCGCATAGCAAAGCCGATTCACAGTTTGGGGCTATTAGAAGATGCAATCGTCAAAATAGCAGGAATACAACAACAGGCTGAACATGTGAATATAGAGAAACCTGCACTTGTGATTATGTGCGGAGATCATGGCGTCGTCGCAGAACATGTGACGCAAACAGGAGCGGAAGTAACACGGGTGGTATCGGAAAACTTTGCGACAGGAAATACGAGCGCAGCAGTCATGGCAAAGACTGCAAATGTTTCTATTTTTCCGATTGATATTGGAATTGCAAGCGATGGCATCGAGGAAAGCCAGGAATTAAAAATTGGTTCGCTTATAGACAGACGTGTGCGAAAAGGAACCGGAAATATTGTAGTGGAACCGGCAATGACAATCAAGGAATGCGAACAAGCGATACAAATTGGAATTGATATCGTGAAGCAGTTAAAAGAAAGAGGTTACCGGCTGATTGCAACAGGTGAAATGGGAATAGGGAATACAACTCCCAGCAGTGCTCTGGCATCCGTATTATTAGAACAGCCGGTGGAAGTAGTGACTGGCAAAGGCGCCGGATTGACACAGTTTGGTTTGGAGCAAAAATATAAGGTGATAAAGAGAGCCATTGATCGGTATCAGAAGAAGTACCAACAGGAGACCTGTGGGAAAGATGCTAGCCCGAATGCGGAAGAGAATAGGAAACAGATCGTCTGTTTAATGGCGGAACTGGGTGGACTGGAACTTGCAGGCATGATGGGATTGTTCTTAGGGGGAGCGATCTATCGGGTGCCAGTCTTGATCGATGGATTCATATCAGCCGTATCCGCACTATGCGCAATACGTGCCAATCCACTTGTACAATCATATCTATTGGCTTCTCATGCTTCCAATGAACCAGCAGGTATGTTAGTATTAAAAGCATTGAATGTCGTACCGTTTCTCAAGTGTGGGATGTGTCTGGGGGAAGGAACCGGTGCCCTTATGGCAATCCCTATTCTACGCATGGCTACAGCAGTATATGAAGAAATGAGTACTTTTGAGGAAATAGAAATAAAAGAATATGATCCTAAGTTACGATAGAAGGGGTATAATATATGGTTATTTTGGTGACGGGCGGAAGTGGAAGTGGAAAATCGGAATATGCGGAGAATCGTGTACTTGCATGCGCAGAATTTTGGAAGCAGAAGCATTTTTCTCATCTACCATGCAATGAGGAAGTACATACAATCTATGTAGCGACCATGTATCCATATGAAGAAGAAAGTGATAAAAAAATAGCCAGACATCGCTCGATGCGTGCAAAGAAACAATTTGAAACAGTGGAATGTTATACACATTTAGAGGAGTTGCGGATACCTTCTCCGTCTATTCTGCTATTGGAATGCATGTCAAATCTGCTTGCAAATGAACGATATCGGCCGGAAGGCAGACCGGAGCAATGTGTAGATGTTATCAGAAAAGGAATTATGCACTGCGCAGAACAGGCAGAGGACCTCATTATTGTAACGAATGAAGTAAGCAGTGACGGTATTTGTTATGACCCTGAAACGATGCAATATATTCATTTATTAGGTAAAATAAACAGAATGCTGACACAGATAGCAGACGAAGTGGTGGAAGTGGTGTATGGGATCCCTTTGTTTCCTAAGAAAGCGAGGTAGTAAAGATGTCTTCTTTTATCATAGCATTTGCTCTGTATTCTAAGATCCCAATGCCGAAGGTCGATTGGAATGAGAAAAATATGAAATATGCAATTTGCTATTTTCCGTTGGTTGGCGCTGTCATTGGCATCTTGGAAATAGGTTGTTTTTTGCTCTGTGATGATCTCAAAATAGATACTTTATTACGAAGTATCTTGTTGACCGCAATACCGATAATGGTAACAGGGGGGATTCATATGGATGGTTTCCTGGATACCGTAGATGCAAGAAGTTCTTATGGGAATCGCGTGGAAAAATTGAAGATCTTAGAAGATCCGCATGCGGGTGCGTTTGCGATCATCAAAGGAATTCTCTATTTTATTTTGCAGATTGGTTTTTTTAGTGAGATTTCAAAGCATGGAATACAGATACTGGCAGCAGGATTTGTGATCTCACGTGCCTTGAGTGGATTTGCTCTTGCTACCTGGAAAAGTGCAAAAGAAACAGGATTATTGGCGTCTTTTTCCAAAGGGGCAGATAAGAAAATCGTACGATTTTTCATGATAGCATATGTGATAGCGGTGACTGCTTTGGCTATTTGGTATGTAAGTAAGGCAGGTACCCTAATGGCTGGAATGATCGTATTTGTCATATTGACAGTATGCGTAGTAGTATTTGTTTATTATCGTTATTTTTCCTATCGGGAATTTGGTGGTATCACTGGTGATTTGGCAGGATATTTCTTGCAAATGATAGAATTGACATTTTTAATTAGTATCGTATTGGTAGAGAAGGTGTTTGGATGAATTTTGTGATTGGTGGCGCATATCAGGGAAAATTGGAATATGTACAGAAGTTTTGTGGGAGTGAGATAACGACCAATCTGCTTGATGGGGAGATATGTGATTTATCGTTACCGGAAAACGTGTCTCTTTTTAATCATTTGCACATGTATATCAGAAGGATGTTCCTGAATGGAATGGAGAAAGAGCAGAATTTGTCTGACATACGGGAGCGAATTGATAGAAATTTGCAGATGGTAATAAAAAATAATCCAGAGGTCATTTTTATCAGTGATGAAATCGGCTATGGGATCGTGCCGGTGGAAGCATTTGAAAGACTCTATCGGGAAGAAACCGGAAGAATCTGTTGTAAGCTGGCAGAACAGGCAGAAAGCGTGACACGTGTGGTCTGTGGAATCGGAATGGTGATTAAGGAATGCTAGTAACATTGATAAGACATGGAAAGACAAAAGGAAATTTGGAAAATAGATATGTAGGAACCACAGAGGAAGGCATACTGGAAGAAGAGATCAATTATATAAAAAGTCGTAAATTAGAATTAGAAAAAACAGTTATGCATGTATACTGCAGTCCTATGAAACGCTGCATGGAAACTTCATCTCTTATGTATCCGCAAATCGCACATACGATATGTCAGGATCTTCGGGAATGTGATTTTGGAAAATTTGAATATCTTAATTATATGGATCTAGAAGGAAATGTGGCCTATCAGACATGGATTGACAGCAACGGAACACTTGCGTTTCCAGAGGGAGAACGTGTAGCGTCTTTTAAGAAGCGCTGTATCAAGGAATTCGAACATATATTGGCAGATGCGTCAAAGATGCATTATACTTCTGTGGCGTGTGTGGTACACGGAGGAACGATCATGGCGATTATGGAGGCTTTTGCTGGTTCAAATAAATCCTATTTCGATTGGCAGGTAGATAATTTGTGCGGCTATCGCACAGAAGTTTATAGCAATCACGGAAAAGAAAAAGTGGTGATGGCTTCCTATCAGAAAATAGAAAGGGAATAAGCAGGAGAAACTCATGTTACAAATATTACAATTACATGTTTATGCACTGGTAATTGGATTTTTACTGGATCTTATATTTGGCGATCCAGAGTGGATGCCTCATCTGATCCGGCTAATGGGGAAAGTAATCATCCGATTACAGAATCGCATACGAAATCGTATGCCTAAAACACAAAGCGGAGAACTGGCAGGTGGTAAAATACTGGTTGTTTGCATGTTACTAATCTTTGGCGGTAGTACCACGATACTTTCCTATATACTGTATATAATACATCCTGATTTATATCTTGCAGTTGCTTCCTTTATCTGTTATCAGATGCTGGCAATGAGGGATTTGAAGAAGGAGAGTATGCTGGTATATAAGGCGTTGGAACAAAAACAGTTAGAGGCTGCAAGAAAGGCAGTAGCCAGAATTGTTGGAAGAGATACGTTCGTGCTGGATGAGACGGGTATCATAAAAGCTACGATAGAAACCGTGGCGGAAAACACCTCGGATGGTGAGATTGCTCCTATTTTCTATCTGGCAATCGGCGGTCCGATTTTGGGGGTCTTGTATAAAACCATCAATACCATGGATTCCATGGTAGGATATAAAAATGAGAAATATATAAATTTTGGAAGAACGGCAGCAAAACTGGATGATATCGTGAATATCATACCGGCAAGAATCGCAGCAATCTGTATGATATTGGCAAGTGCTACCCTTTCTTTGTCTGTAAGGGATGCAATACGGATATTTCGAAGGGACAGACATTGTCATGCGAGCCCTAATTCTGCGCAGACAGAAGCTGTTATGGCCGGTGCTTTGCAAGTGCAGCTGGCGGGGGATGCCTATTATTTTGGGAAACTTTATCCAAAGCAAACGATAGGTGATTCTACACGGATTATTCGGAATCAAGATATTAAAGTAGCGAATCAGTTGTTATATAGGACAGGTTTTATCATGATGGCATTTGTTGGAATCGAAGGAAGTATTCTTCTTATGCTATAAAAAACGGTGTGCTCTTATTTACTATTGCGTACCGAATCCAAGCGGGAGCGTGTTGTGAATGAACTATGCCAAAAAAATGGCGGACTGGAGCAAATGAGATGGGATATCAACATGGAGGAATGCATTATCAGTATCCGGAAGCAATTGATTTTTCTGCGAATCTGAATCCTTTTGGAATGCCGGAAGCGGTTAAGAGGGCAGCGTATCAGGGAATTGCAGATGCGATATATTATCCAGATACTAAATGCGAACTGCTACGTCAAAAAATTGCAGAATATGAAAATAGAGAAGCAGGAATATCAGATATCAATTATAAGAATATCCTATTGGGAAATGGAGCTGCAGATTTGATCTATCAGATCTGTCATGCAATAAAGCCATTAAGGGCACTATTGGCAGTCCCTACTTTTCAGGAATATGAACAGGCATTAGTAAGTGAACAGTGTGAAGTAAATTATTATGAACTGAAAGAAGCAGATAATTATCAAGTCAATGAGTCATTTCTTAATTGTCTGGATAACAACATGGATGTGATATTCCTTTGTAATCCTAATAATCCGACGGGGCAGTTGATCAAGAAGGATATCCTCTTAAGAATATTGGAGTACTGTGAAAAAAATCAGATTTTACTTGTAATGGATGAGTGTTTTATGGATTTTTGCATAGATAGATTGAGCCTGATAGATAAAATCGCGAGGTATCAACAACTTTTTATAATTAAGGCATTTACAAAATTATATGCGATGCCAGGCTTGCGATTGGGGTATGGCGTAAGCAGTAATAGAAAATTATTACAGACGATCACCGAAAACAGTCAGCCTTGGAATATATCGACCCCTGCGCAATATGCTGGAATAGCAGCTCTTAGCCAAGAGACTTATGTAAAAAAAAGTATAATCGGCATTGCTAGTGAAAGAATGTATTTATTACAGGAAATAAGGAGCAATCAACTGGTAGAACATGTGGTTCCACCAACGGCAAATTATATTTTTTTTAAAGCAGAGGAACGACTGGGGAAAGCATTATTAAAAAAAGGTATCATACTTCGAGATTGCAGCAATTATAGGAATCTTAATAAAGGACATTATCGTATGGCAATTAGACTTCACGAAGAAAACATGCTATTGATCAAGGCGTGGAAGGAGTGTGTACAGGAATGGCAAAAGTAATCATGGTTCAGGGAACCATGTCAAATGCAGGAAAGACTTTTTTATGCGCAGGATTATGTAGAATTTTTAAGCAGGATGGCTTTTCAGTAGCCCCTTTCAAATCACAAAATATGGCATTGAATTCTTTTATTACAGCAGATGGTCTTGAAATGGGTCGTGCGCAGGTCATGCAAGCAGAGGCCGCCGGAATAGAGCCGGATGTAAGTATGAATCCGATTTTATTAAAGCCAACCACGGATATGGGATCTCAGGTAATCGTGAATGGAAAAGTACTAGGAAATATGCAGGCAAAAGATTATTTTTCCTATAAAATGCAATTGGTACCGGAAATAAAGAAAGCGTTTCAAAAACTATCGGATCAATATGACATCATTGTCATAGAGGGAGCCGGAAGTCCTGCCGAAATCAATTTAAAGCAGGATGATATCGTAAATATGGGAATGGCAAAGATGGCAGATGCGAAGGTACTTCTGGTAGGAGATATTGATAGAGGCGGGGTGTTTGCGCAGCTCTATGGAACGGTAGCGCTATTAGAGGAAGAAGAGCGGAAAAGAATCAAGGGTCTGGTAATCAATAAATTTCGGGGAGATGTCTCTATTTTAGAACCTGGACTTAAGATGATAGAAGATAAATGCGGAATCCCTATGGCAGGGGTAATTCCATATCAGAGAATTGATTTGGATGATGAAGATAGCCTGTCAGAACGCCTTTTACAACGTGAAATAGGACTTATTGATATAGTGGTGATCAACTTTCCGAGAATAGCTAATTTTACCGATTTTAACGCGTTATCCACATTAGAAGGAACGACGGTACGTTATATAGAAAAGGTAAAGGATCTTGGTAATCCAGACATGATCCTATTGCCGGGAAGTAAAAGTACCATCCAGGATCTTTTGTGGATGAGACAAAATGGTCTGGAAGCAGCCGTTCGGAAGTTAGCAGCCATGGGCACTCTTATTTTTGGTATTTGTGGTGGATTTCAGATGCTGGGACAGTACCTTACTGATGAAGAGGAAATAGAGGGTAAAAAAACGGCTGATGGTATGGGCCTGCTGCAGATAAAAACAAGGATACAGTCCGAAAAGATTAGAACTAGAATCTCAGGTGTTTTTTCGGATATTTCGGGTGCTTATGAGAAGTTATCGAACGGTGCTTACGAGGGGTATGAGATTCATATGGGAATTACAACACAAAGTGATAAGACGGAACATTTACTGTATGCCTATTGTGATAATGTCTTTGGCACCTATATACACGGTATTTTTGACAGCATTTCTATTCGCCAGGCAATTTATCATTTGATAGCGGAAAGAAAGGGCATAAAAGAAACAGATAAGCCATTCGTTCCTATGAAAGAGTATAAAGAGAAGCAATATGACTTATTAGCGGATAATCTGCGTCAATATATGAATATGAAAATGGTATATTCCATTATGGGGATGAAAGGATGGGATGAAAAATGAAAAATGGAAAAATTCAACTGGAGCAGATTCTTCCCACTGAAATCGAGAAAAGAAGTTTTGCTATGATTACAGAAGAATTGGCGGGACATACCTTTATGAAGGAGCAGGAACCGATTATAAAAAGAGTGATTCATACAACCGCCGATTTTGAATATGCAAAGTCGATGTATTTCTCAGAGCATGCGGTGGAAAAAGCGCTAGCTGCATTAAAAAGAGGTGCTTGTATCGTATCGGATACTACAATGGTACAAGCGGGAATCCATAAAAAGACCTTGCATAGGCTGGGCGGAGAAGCTATATGCTTTATCGGGGAAGAAGAAGTGGCTATTGAGGCAGAAAAAAGAGGCGTTACGAGATCTGTTGTCAGTATGGAAAAAGCGGCAAGGCTGAATAGACCAATAATATTTGCAATTGGGAATGCGCCGACCGCGCTGATACAACTGTATCAAATGATTCAAGAAGAAAGGATCCGGCCAGAACTAATCATAGGAGTACCAGTGGGGTTTGTCAATGTAATACAATCGAAAGAACTGATTATGCAGACGCAGATTCCAGTAATTGTTGCAAGGGGCAGAAAGGGAGGTAGTAACGTTGCCGCTGCCATCTGCAATGCATTACTCTATATGATTGATAATGATAGGTAAGGTTTTAATTCCTGATAGACGCGTGCAATAGGTAGTCCAACGACAGTGTTATATTCCCCGTCAATTTTGGAAATAAAGGCGGCACATCTTCCTTGTATGGCATAAGCACCTGCTTTGTCCATCGGTTCACCAGTCGCGATATAGGATTTGATTTCAGAATGACTCATAGGATACATAGACACGTGAGTCGCTTCGGAAAAGGTGATGATTTTCGGGGTTGGGTCAGTGATTATGAAAGTAACTCCAGTATAAACCGTATGGGTCTTTCCCTGCAAATCATTTAACATGGCAAAGGCATCTTCCGTATTTTTAGGTTTTCCCATAATCCGGTCCTGAATTGCCACTACGGTATCGGAACCTAAGATGATGTCGCCGGAATTTTCAAATCTGGCTAAAGATGCAATTTCTGAGGCTTTTTGTAAGGACAATTCTTCGACTACTTTATCAGGGAAATGACTGGAAATGACTTCTTCTCCCTTTGCCACTATGATTTCGAATTCAAGTCCAATTTGTTTTAATAATTCTTTTCTTCTGGGTGATCCAGACGCCAGTATCAATTTTTTCATGGGAATCGCTTTCTGTGATATGTTAGTAGTAACCGTAATCAGTATAAAATAAAAGAATAGAATAAGCAAACAAAAAGATGTCAATATATAGTTTGTGAAAGGTAAATGAATGGAGGAATTAAATGAGTAAAATAATAGGTAGTATAGTAGAAAACATTCCATGGCAGGAAAAGCCATCTGGATATCAAAGACCAGTGTGGAGGTATCACGAGAACCCTATTATTGACAGAGATGCAATACCGTCGTCCAATAGTGTGTTCAACAGTGCGGTTGTACCTTTTAAAGGAGGATTTGCTGGAGTATTCCGGTGTGATAGTCTGAGCATTAGTATGGATATTTTTGCAGGATTCAGTAAGGATGGAATTCATTGGAATATCGAACATACACCGATACAATTTGAAGGGGCAGAAGAGGAAATACGGAAAAGGGAATATCGGTACGATCCGCGTGTCTGCTTTTTGGAAGACAGATACTATATTACATGGTGTAATGGGTATCATGGTCCCACGATTGGAATGGCATATACGTATGATTTTAAGTCCTTTGTACAATTGGAAAATGCATTCCTTCCATATAATAGAAATGGTGTTCTGTTCCCTAGAAAAATAAATGGAAGATATGCCATGTTAAGCAGGCCGAGTGATACGGGGCATACTCCTTTTGGCGATATTTTTTTAAGTTATAGTAATGATCTGGAGTACTGGGGACATCATAGATTTGTAATGGGAACGGTACCAGGAGACCAATCGGCTTGGCAGTGTACTAAAATCGGGCCTGGACCGGTACCGATCGAAACGGATGAAGGTTGGCTGCTACTCTACCACGGTGTATTAAATACCTGTAATGGATTTGTCTATAGGATGGGATGTGCGCTTTTAGATAGCGAAGATCCTTCTAAAGTAATCGCCCGCTCCCAAAACTATATTTTAGCACCGCAGGAATCTTATGAATGTGTGGGAGATGTTCCAAATGTAGTCTTTCCATGTGCTGCTTTAGCGGATGCCAAGACAGGTAGAATCGCTATCTACTATGGATGCGCAGATAGCGTAACCGGGCTTTCATTTACGACGGTAGATACCTTGCTACAATACGCCAAAGACTACAATTTACTGGAAAAAAGATTGTAAAATTTGTAAATTGGCTAGGAATTTTAAGAAAACCATGTTATACTCTTTTAGGTACGCGAAAACACAATTAATGAAGTTTTCGTTAATATGTTATTTTTTAATTTTATATAAAATGGAGGGTTAAAAATGAGTACTACTTCAACAAGCTTGGCGAGTCAAAGAATAGCATCTTTACTCGATGAAAACAGTTTCGTTGAGATTGGGGCACTTGTTACTGCAAGAGCAACTGATTTTAATTTGAAACAAAATGAAACTCCGGCTGATGGTGTTGTTACCGGATACGGAGTGATCGATGGCAATCTCGTTTATGTGTATAGCCAGGACGTTGGTGTTTTGAACGGTTCGATTGGTGAAATGCATGCGAAAAAAATTGTGAAGCTCTATGAACTTGCACTTAAGACTGGTGCACCTGTAATTGGTCTTATTGATTCTGCAGGTATGAGATTACAAGAAGCAACAGATGCTTTAAACGGTTTCGGAGAGATTTACTTAAAACAGACGATGGCATCTGGAGTGATTCCACAGATTACAGCAATTTTTGGTACCTGTGGTGGTGGACTTGCTGTGATTCCTACTTTAACAGATTTCACCTTTATGGAAGACAGCAAAGCAAAATTGTTTGTGAATGCTCCTAATGCATTAGATGGGAATGAAATTTCCAAATGTGATACCTCATCTGCTGCTTTTCAGAGTGAAGAAAGCGGTATAGTGGATGTGGTAGCTGATGAAGCAACTATCTTTACAAAAATCAGACAATTAATTACTTTACTTCCAGCTAATAATGAAGATGACGCTTCCTTTGAAGAATGTACCGATGATCTCAATAGAACAAGTGAAGAACTTGTAAATTGTGTGGGTGATACCGCAATTGCTCTTTCTACCATTTCGGATGACAGTGTATTTTTCGAAGTAAAAGAGAATTATGCAAAAGATATGGTGACTGGATTCATTAAATTGAATGGTATGACTGTTGGTGCTGTTGCCAACCGTACAGAAGTATATGATACCGAAGGTGAAGTGTCAGATAAGTTTGATGCCGTTTTATCCGTTAACGGATGTAAGAAGGCAACGGATTTCATTACCTTTTGCGATGCGTTTGAGATTCCGGTATTGTCATTGACGAATGTAAAAGGATTTGAAGCAACAAAATCTTCAGAAAAAGGAATCGCTGAGGCGGTAGCAAAACTTACATATGCTTTTGCAAATGCCACAGTGCCAAAAGTAAATGTTATTATTGGTAAAGCTTATGGAAGTGCATATATTGCCATGAATTCGAAGGCAATCGGCGCAGATATTACAATGGCATGGCCAACAGCAGAAGTCGGTACAATGGATGCACAGTTCGCAGCGAAGATTATGTATGCAGGACAAGGTTCTGATGTGATTGCTGAAAAAGCAGCTGAATATGCAGCGCTTCAAACAAGTGCAGCAAGTGCAGCTAAGAGAGGATATGTAGATCAGATGATAGAAGCAGCGGATACGAGAAAGTATGTGATCGGTGCTTTTGAAATGTTGTTCACAAAGAGAGAAGATCGTCCAGGCAAAAAACATGGCACGGTTTAGAAAGGGTGATTTTAATATGAAAAAATTTTTAACAGTTTTATGTATGATTACCTGTATCTTTGGACTGACAGCATGTGGAACCAAAAAAGAAGTCATGACTTATGAAAAAGACGCTGTGGAATCCACCTGCACAATGTTATATCAGAATATATGTATGGAAAATGCAGCAGAAGCGGCTGCACAACTGGATACAATGGATGAAGATGAACTAGCAAGTGTTGAGTCTTTATTCAAACAATATAATATTAAGATCAAAGGTGATGTTTTGGCATCCGCATTAAAATCTTATATTTCTGTAAAAGAGGAAGCAGGAGCTTTAACAGAAGTGGAAGGCTTTACTTATGAAGCAAATAAAGATTCGCTCGATGTTAAGATGATGGTAAAAGGTGAAAAACGCAATGCAGAACTTCAGATTACATTCGATCAAAAAATGAATGTGACCAATGTGGTTATTAATGCGCAGTATTCATTTGCTGAAAAGATGGAAAAAGCGTTCTTAAATACAATCATGGGGATGGGAACTGTATTTGCAGTACTGACTTTGATTATTTTTATTATTTCATTTTTCTCTTATATTCCAAAGATCAAGGAAGCCTTTTCCAAGAAAGAAAAGACGGATGAAGTGAAAAAAGTTGCAGTTGATAATACAATTGCGCAGATTATAGAGAATGAAGAATTATCTGAGGATTCGGAGCTGGTAGCGGTCATTGCAGCAGCAATTGCAGCAAGTGAAGGAGCTGGTTCGGCGGATGGCTTTATTGTTCGCTCTATTAGAAGAGCAAATGCAGGGAAATGGAAAAATGCGTAAAGCATGTATAGGAAACACTTAAATGGTATATTTAATAAATAATTCTAGGAGGATTTGAAATGAAAAATTATACAATTACCGTTAATGGCAACGTATATGATGTAGTAGTAGAAGAAGGCGCATCAACAGGTGCAGTGTCAGCACCGAAAGCAGCACCGAAAGCGGCGCCGAAAGCAGCAGCTCCAGCAGTAGCTCCGGCAGCAAAAGCATCTGGTGCAGCAGGAAGCATTAAAATCGAAGCAGGCGCAGCAGGAAAAGTATTTAAAATTGAAGCTAATGTTGGACAGGCTGTTAAGGCTGGAGATCCGGTCGTTGTTATCGAAGCAATGAAAATGGAAATCCCGATTGTTGCACCTCAAGATGGTACCGTAGCAAGTATTAATGCAGCTGTAGGCGACGCTGTTGAAGCAGGCGCATTACTTGCAACTTTAAACTAGGGTAGATTAAGATATTGTACTCAGGGAGAACAAATCCCAAAACAATAATCATGGGAGGTCAACAAAATGTCTTATGTAGCAAATACATTAGGTAATCTATTGCATCAGACCGCATTCTTCAATCTGACTTGGGGAAATTATGTTATGATAGCAGTAGCTTGCGTATTTCTTTATTTAGCGATTGCCAAAGACTATGAACCATTACTGTTAGTTCCAATCGCATTTGGTATGCTGCTTGTAAACATCTATCCGGATATTATGCTTCATGCTGATAAATCCGCAAACGGTGTTGGTGGTTTACTATATTATTTCTATGTATTGGATGAATGGGCTATTTTACCATCACTTATTTTCTTGGGTGTTGGAGCTATGACAGATTTCGGTCCATTGATTGCCAATCCAAAGAGTTTCTTATTGGGTGCAGCCGCACAATTTGGTATTTTTGCAGCTTACTTTGGAGCGATCGCTCTTGGATTCAATGACAAAGCAGCAGCGGCAGTTTCAATTATTGGTGGTGCCGATGGTCCTACTTCTATTTTCCTGGCTGGTAAGTTGGGACAGACAGCGATTCTTGGACCGATCGCAGTAGCGGCGTATTCCTATATGTCATTAGTTCCAATTATTCAACCGCCTATTATGAAATTATTTACAACAGAAAAAGAACGAAAAGTTAAAATGGCTCAGTTACGTCCGGTTTCTAAGCTTGAGAAAATTTTATTCCCGATCATTGTTACCATTGTTGTGTGTCTGATACTGCCTACAACAGCTCCGTTAGTAGGTATGCTGATGCTTGGTAACTTATTCAGGGAATCAGGAGTAGTAAGACAGCTTACGGATACGGCATCCAATGCACTTATGTATATTGTTGTTATCTTACTGGGTACCTCTGTTGGAGCAACGACCAGTGCAGAAGCATTTTTAAATATGGTCACGATAAAAATCGTAGTTCTTGGTTTGATTGCATTTGCTTTTGGTACTGCAGCCGGAGTGTTGTTTGGTAAGTTGATGTGTAAAGTTACACATGGTGGCGTTAATCCATTGATTGGTTCGGCAGGTGTGTCTGCGGTTCCTATGGCTGCCAGAGTTTCACAAAAGGTCGGTGCGGAATCAGACCCTACCAACTTTTTGCTCATGCATGCAATGGGACCTAACGTTGCTGGTGTAATTGGTACTGCTGTAGCAGCCGGAACATTTATGGCTATCTTTGGCATAATGTAAATTAAATAGGAGGAAATTGTAAATGTCAGAACAAATAAAAAAACCAATTGGAATTACAGAGACAATCTTACGTGATGCACATCAATCATTGATTGCTACGAGAATGCCTACGGAATTGATGCTTCCAATTATTGACAAGATGGATAAAGTTGGATATCACTCAGTGGAATGCTGGGGTGGCGCGACCTTTGATGCTTCTCTTCGTTTCCTGAAAGAAGATCCATGGGATAGACTTAGAAAATTAAGAGCAGGATTTAAGAATACAAAATTGCAAATGTTATTAAGAGGTCAGAATATTTTAGGATATCGTCATTATGCAGATGACGTGGTGGAATATTTTGTTCAGAAATCATTTGCAAACGGTATTGATATTATCAGAATCTTTGACTGCCTGAATGACCTTCGTAATGTGGAATGTGCCGTTAAAGCTTGCAACAAAGAAAATGGACATGCGCAAGTTGCACTTTCGTATACGTTGGGTGATGCCTATACCATGGAATACTGGATGGATATGGCAAAACGTATTGAAGAAATGGGCGCTAGTTCCATCTGTATTAAAGACATGGCTGGACTACTTCTTCCGTATAATGCAACGGAATTGATTACAGCTATGAAATCTGCTACAAAGATTCCGATTCAGTTACATACTCACTATACATCAGGTGTAGCTAGTATGACATATATGAAGGCGGTAGAGGCAGGAGTTGATGTGATTGATACAGCGATGTCTCCATTCTCCATGGGAACATCACAGCCAGCAACAGAGGTTATGGTCGAAACATTTAAGGGAACTTCTTATGACACAGGATTTGACCAGAAATTACTGGCAGAGATTGCAGAGCATTTCAGGCCATACAGAGAAGAATGCCTTAAGAGCGGATTACTTTCCCCTAAGGTACTTGGTGTGGATATTAAGACATTATTGTATCAGGTTCCAGGAGGTATGTTGTCAAACATGGTAAGCCAGTTGAAAGAACAGCATGCAGAAGATAAATATGATGAAGTATTAAATGAGATACCACGCGTACGTAAAGATTTTGGTGAGCCACCACTTGTTACACCATCTTCACAAATTGTTGGTACACAGGCTGTATTCAATGTATTAATGGGTGAAAGATACAAAATGGCAACAGGTGAGACAAAAGACTTATTAAGTGGAAAGTATGGTGTAACGGTAAAACCATTCAATCCGGAAGTTCAGAAAAAGGTAATTGGCGATGCAGAAGTGATTACATGCCGTCCTGCAGATAACATTCCAAACGAATTGGCTAAGATCGAATCAGAAATGAAAGAATGGAAACAACAGGATGAAGATATTTTATCTTACGCATTGTTCCCGCAAGTTGCAACAGATTTTTTCAAATATCGTCAGGCGCAGCAAGAAAAAGTTGATATGACTCAGGCAGATACAAAAAACGGAGCCTATCCAGTTTAATGTAAAATCTGTTTACAATAGCTTTAAGGTTTATGGCACAAGAGAGGATTTATAAATCCCCTCTTGTGCTTTCTTCAATTACCGTTCTTAAGATTTAAAACACTTGACAGAGTGGCAAAAACGTATTAGAATAACATGTGTTATTAGACTGTTGTTTATAGTGTATAGAGAAAAACGCAGGAGGGTCTGAATGGCGAGAAAAGAAACCATAACCAAAGAAATGATACTAGATACAGCGTTTCTTATGACTTGTGAAGAGGGAATAGAGCATGTAACAGCCAGAAAGCTTGCTGCAAAGGCAAATTGCTCTACACAGCCGATATTCCGTATTTATAAGAGTATGGAAGAATTACAAGAGGATTTATATCATAAAATCAGTTCATTTTTCGAAACGTTCTATGCCTCTTTTCCAGAGAAAGAAGAGACACCTTTTGTGAATCTGGGACTTGCTTATATTAAATTTGCAGAAAGAGAAAAGCATCTGTTTCGAGCGTTATTTTTATCGGAACACAGGAATGGAAAAAGTTTATATGAGTTGTTGAATGGGAATAAGGGTGCAGTAATGACACAAATAAACAGAGCTAAAAATAATGGCGCAACAAATGCAAGCGAATTATTTATGAAAATGTGGATCTTTATTCATGGAGCTGCTTGTATGGTGATAACGGGTGATTATGATTTGTCGGATAAAGAGACCATTTCGCTATTAAAAGATTCCTATTCTGCTTATGAAAGAAGATCATGATAAGAATCATTAGAGGCAGTATAGGAGCAGTGATAGAATGAATGATATTATAACAAAAATGAATGATGGTTTTTCCCATATGAGTAAAAGTCATAAAGCAATTGCAGCTTTTATTTCGGATCATTATGAACAGGCCGTATTTATGACAGCAGCAAAATTGGGAGAAACTGTTGGCGTAAGCGAATCAACGGTTGTAAGATTTGCATCGGGTATTGGTTATGAAGGATATCCTGAATTTCAAAAAGCATTAGAAGAGTGGGTACAGAATAAATTAAATACGGTACAGAAAATAGGTGCCAAGTACGGAAACAGTACGCAATCCGAAATATTAACAGATGTGTTGACTGCTGACATGGAGAAGATAAATGATACGATGCAGAATTTGGATCCGGTGGCATTTGAAACAGCAGTTGATATCATATTAAAAGCAAAGAATATATACATAGTAGGGATAAGAAGTTGTGAACCCTTAGCTGATTTTTTGAGTTTCTATTTAAATATGATTCGTGGTAATGTGCAGTCTTTAAGAACTACCAGTGTAAGTGAAATGTTTGAACAGATGATACGTATTGATGAAAAAGATGCAGTCATAGGAATCAGTTTTCCAAGATATTCCATGCGAACATTAAAAGTAATGGAGTTTGCCAATGATAGAAATGCGAAAGTGATTACGATTACAGATTCTGTTCATTCTCCAATGAATTTATATTCTTCCTGTAATCTACTTGCCAGAAGTGACATGGTATCTATTGTAGACTCCTTGGTGGCTCCACTTAGTGTAATCAATGCATTAGTTGTGGCACTATGCTTGAAGAGACCAGAGGAAGTAAAAAATAATTTGGAAACATTAGAGGAAGTATGGAATAATTATCAAGTATATTTGAATGACGAAATTAATTTTATTGATGAAGAGCCTATGCTGAATTATCCATTGAAGAAAAACTAAGATAGGAGTTTTATGAGCAAAGTAATTATAGTGGGTGGTGGTGCTGCGGGCATGATGGCTGCAGTTCAAGCTTCTAAATGTGGTCATACAGTCGATTTATATGAAAAAAATGAAAAATTAGGAAAAAAAATATTTATTACTGGGAAAGGAAGATGCAATGTAACGAATGCCTGTGATGTGGAAGAATTATTTCAAAATGTGATTCATAATCCCAAATTTCTGTACAGTGCTTTTTATGGATTTGATAGTTCTTCTGTTATGCACTTTTTTGAAGAGGGAGGCTGTAAATTAAAGGTGGAACGTGGCGAAAGAGTATTTCCAATATCCGATCACTCCTCAGATATTATACAGACGTTCCAGGAGCAGCTACGGCGTGGTGGCGTAACGATTCATTTGAATACCACAGTAAAAGATCTTATAATGCGAAAATCCGTGATAGAAGGAGTTACATTAAAAGATGGAACAAATATAAAAGGTGATGCTGTCATTGTAGCAACAGGAGGTAAGTCTTATCCATTAACAGGTTCTACTGGAGATGGTCATTTATTTGCGGAAAGGGCAGGACATACCATCACTAAATTAGCGCCGGCATTAGTGCCGTTTGTAATAAAAGAGTCTTTTTGTAAAGAGCTGCAGGGATTAGCACTTAAGAATATACAGGCAACTGTAATGATGAAAGAAAAGATGGTGTATACAGGTTTTGGAGAGATGTTGTTTACTCATTTTGGAGTAAGTGGACCACTGATCCTGAGTGCAAGTAGTTTCTATGCAAAGAATAATATCGATAAACATAAGAATTCCATATTAGTATTAGATTTAAAACCAGCATTGACGGAAGAACAGTTAGATAAGAGAGTATTGCGTGATTTTGAAGATAATAAGAAAAAACAGTTTAAAAATGCGATAACTGGATTGTTCCCAACAAGATTGATTCCTGTTATGATTGAACTGTCTGGGATTGATCCGGAAAGACCAGTCAATGAGATTGGACGGGAAGAAAGAAAGAAATTTGTTCATTTTATTAAGAACTGGAACATGTCAATTCTTGGTACTCGTGATTTTAATGAAGCAATCATAACGCAGGGAGGCGTATCAGTAAAAGAGATTAATCCATCTACAATGGAGTCAAAAAATGTAAAGAATCTTTTTTTTGCGGGTGAAGTAATTGATGTGGATGCACTAACAGGTGGATTTAATTTACAGATCGCCTGGTCAACGGGCTTTTTGGCTGGGAGTGCAATTGAGTCTTAGGAAGCTGATTTTCATTCGAAATAAAATCGTATGGATGGAAGGTTTTATATACTTCTAAAATGGAGAGGATAAAAAATAATGAGCGTAAGTGTTGCGATAGATGGTCCAGCAGGTGCGGGTAAAAGCACAATTGCAAAAAGGATTGCGAGGAGAAAGAAGTATATTTATGTCGATACAGGTGCCATGTATCGTGCTATGGCACTTTTTTTGATTAGAAATGGTATTAAGGCAGAAGAAACGGATAGAATAAGTACCAAATGTAAAGAAGCTAATATAACTATTCGTTATCATAATGGAGAACAGATTGTATTATTAAACAATGAAAATGTAAATGGGTTGATCCGGACGGAAGAAGTTGGAAATATGGCTTCAGCCAGTTCTGTTAATAAAGATGTCAGAGTGAAATTGGTGGATTTGCAAAGAGAGCTTGCCAAATCTGCAAATGTAATCATGGACGGCAGAGATATTGGGACTTGTGTTTTACCAAATGCAGATGTTAAAATTTATCTGACAGCAAGTAGCCGTGTTCGGGCAAAAAGAAGGTTTGATCAACTAACGTCAAGAGGCGAAACAGTAGATTTAGATGCCATTGAAAAAGACATTACAGATAGGGATCATCGAGATATGACTAGAGAAATATCTCCGTTAAGACAAGCAGAGGATGCTATTCTTGTTGATTCTTCTAATATGACATTAAATGAAGCAATAGAAACCATTATCCAATTGATTCCATAAATTTAACTACAAGTGATTAAGAGGTAACGAATGGAAGTAATCTTAGCAAAGACAGCTGGATTCTGCTTTGGAGTAAAAAGGGCTGTAGAACAAGTATATGAGCAGACAGGATGTAAGAAAAAAATATATACGTATGGTCCGATTATCCATAACAAAGAAGTTGTGAAGGACCTTGAAAAAAAGGGTGTGCAGGTAATCGAAGATATAGAAGGGCTGACCAGGGTAAAAGATGGAAAAGTCATAATACGTTCGCATGGGGTGTCAAAGGATATTTATCAGATGATACAGGATGCGAATGTGGAATGTATTGATGCGACCTGCCCTTTTGTAAAAAGGATTCATAGAATCGTGGAAAAGGAAAGCCAAAATGATTGTCAGATCGTAATTATTGGAAATGATGGACATCCAGAAGTAGAGGGGATTAAAGGTTGGTCCAAAACAAAAGCAATTGTAATTGAATCCGAAGAAGAGGCAGAAAAATTTGAAAACAAAACAAATCAAAAGATATGCATTGTATCACAGACGACATTTAACTACAAGAAATTTCAAGAATTAGTTGAAATTTTCCAAAAAAAAGGTTATGATATAATTGTTGTGAATACGATATGTAGCGCGACTGAAGAACGACAAGCCGAGGCAAGTAAGATTGCAGGTCAGGTCGATGCAATGATAGTAATAGGTGACACTCATAGTTCCAATACACGTAAATTGTTTGAGATATGTAATAAGGAGTGTGACAACACTTATTTTATACAGACACTGGATGACTTGAATTTAGATTTACCTAAATCTGTTCGACTGGTGGGTATTACGGCAGGGGCTTCTACCCCAAATAATATAATTGAGGAGGTTCAAAATTATGTCAGAATTAACTTTTGAACAAATGTTAGAAGAATCATTTAAGACAATACACACAGGAGAGGTTATTGAAGGTACAATTATTGATGTCAAGTCAGATGAAGCGGTATTAAACATTGGATATAAGTCAGATGGTATTTTAACAAAAAATGAATACACAAATGAACCAAATGTAGATTTAACAAGTGTCTTGACTGTTGGTGATAAGATGGAAGTGAAAGTCTTAAAAGTGAACGACGGTGAAGGACAAGTCTTATTGACCTATAAGAGACTTACAGCTGACAGAGGAAACAAGAGAATAGAAGAGGCATTTAACAATCAGGAAGTGCTTACGGCTAAGGTTACACAGGTATTAGACGGTGGTCTGTGCGTTGTAATTGAAGAAATCAGAATCTTTATCCCGGCCAGCTTAGTGTCTGATTCCTATGAAAAGGATCTTACTAAATATGCGGGACAAGAGATCAGTTTTGTGATCAGCGAGTATAATCCAAAAAGAAGAAGATATATCGGCGATCGTAAACAGTTGATTGTAGCGCAGAAAGCAGTTATGCAAAAAGAATTATTCGCTAGAATCAAAGAAGGCGATATGGAAGAAGGCACTGTTAAAAATGTAACTGATTTTGGTGCTTTTATAGATTTGGGTGGAGCAGATGGATTACTTCATATTTCCGAAATGTCTTGGGGAAGAGTTGAAAATCCAAAGAAAGTATTCAAAATTGGCGATAAAGTCAATGTTCTTATTAAAGAAATACAAGGAACTAAGATTGCACTTAGTTTAAAATTTGACGATGCAAACCCTTGGAAAGATGCAACAACAAAATATGCAGTAGGGAATGTAGTCACAGGAACCGTAGCAAGAATGACAGATTTTGGTGCATTTGTTGAATTGGAACCTGGTGTGGATGCTCTTTTGCATGTATCACAGATATCAAAAGAACATATTGAAAAGCCTTCTGATGCATTGTCAACGGGGGATACCATTACAGCGAAAGTCGTTGATTTCAATGAGGCAGATAGAAAAATCAGTTTAAGTATGAAGGCATTGCTGGCTCCGGAACCAGAAGAAGCTGTAGAAGCAGATGTTGTATCTGTGGATATCGAGGCTGTCATTTCTGAAGATAAATGAGATAACTGTAAAAGGTGAATATGTATGGCATATGATTACGAGCATTTCAAAAAAGCTGTACTTGACTTAACAAAGATTGATTTAAACGCTTATAAAGAAAAACAGATGAAGCGAAGAATTGATACCCTTATTGCGAAAAATAAGATAGATGGTTATGAGAACTTTGTGATATCAATTAAAGCTAATAGAAAATTATTTGAAGAATTTGTAACCTATTTAACCATTAATGTTTCTGAATTTTATAGAAATTCGGAGCAATGGGAGTTACTTGATAAAGATGTTTTCCCTGAATTGATCCGTAAATTTGGTACGGAACTTAAAATTTGGAGTGCTGCTTGTTCAACAGGAGATGAGCCATATTCTTTGGTAATGGCATTATCAAGGCATTTACCCCTTAATAAGATTCGTATCTATGCGACTGATTTAGATAAGGTGGCCATAGAAAAGGCAAGAACGGGTCTATATAATGAAAGAAGTTTAGCTTGTGTCCCAGCAGATCTTAAAAAAAAGTTCTTTACGCAAATTGGACCATCTTTTAAAATTTCTGATGATGTGAAGGCATGTGTTGAATTTAAGGAACATAATTTGCTAAAAGATACATATCCAACAAACTGTGATTTGATTGTATGTCGTAATGTTCTAATATATTTTACGGAAGAGGCCAAAGACGAAGTATTTGTAAAGTTTTTAAAATCATTGAGACAGGGTGGAATTCTTTTTATCGGGAGTACAGAACAAATTGTAAATTATAGGGAATTAGGATATAAGAGAAAAAATTCATTCTTTTATGAAAGACCATAGTGATTAAATAAAACTCAGGAAATATTTTCCTGAGTTTTTGTATATATTTCTATACTTCATGCATAACATAGCTCTGTGAGCAACAGTATCGATTCAAACGTATTTAGTCCAGCAAAGGTTTATTTACAGATTTTACCATCATTTGAAGTACATGATTGGCATAGTTAGAAAAATCACCCCGTTGTCTTTTAAAAGCATCTGTCAGCTCAAAAAAAAGTTCTTTACTACGGTATTCTTTTTTAAAAAACGGTTCAAATAGAATATCCCATTGTGGAAGGTAAGAAGCTTGTTTTCTGGTATAACAGGTCGCTGCAGTAGCCTTTAAACGATGATCTTTATCCACGAAGTGAGCTACGGAGCGATGAACCGCATTGTCTTCGATAGGAAGATAATAGTAGTCCTTATAATTAGAATAGAAATATTTTAGTTCTTCTTCATAGAGAGGTACTTTTAAAGTGCCTTCTCTATCATATCCAGTAAAATAGCAATGATTAATACTCTGAGAAATGGCCACAGGAAGCGGATTAAGGAAACGCAATTTCATTAAAATCTCCTGTTTTTTTTGGCCGTTATAATCTGTGTAGTAATTAGCCTGTACTTTAATGACCCTAATAGTATTATGAAAAAGATCACAATAAGCAAGAACTGGAAGCAAAGCAATAAGACCTTGTATATCTTCCCTATTATGAAGAAGAAGTAACTGCAGGTTACGACTATCAGGAGATTGTACATAGGTATGATATACACGGATCAACTCGCCACCATGGTAGGTATCTTTTCTATCAATGTGTAAAAAAGTTTCAATTGTTTTTTGCTTACAATTAGGTAACTTTAAAAACTCTTTGTAAGGAGATATGCGGCGGTATAAGTCAATTGCATTAAAATGGTCAAACGTGTCTGTAAGATGGTACTGATCTGCTTTTTGTTGAAGATAAGGGATATCAAAATTATTTCCATTAAAATGGATCAAAAAAGAGTAATTTTTTGAAAAAGAAAAAAAGCTTGTCAATACATTTAATTCATCATCATAATTATCAGCAAACCATTGAATCAAGTGGAAAGAATCATTTTTATGATAAATACATCCAATCAAATAAAGAGAAGAACCTCTGGCAGTAAAACCTGTGGTCTCAATATCTAAAAATAAAGTCTTTGAAATATCCGCTAATTGTGAAAGTGGATAAAGCAATTTTAATTTGGGAAGTTCAGTTTTTATGGTTTTCATATTTACTCCAAAACCGTACAATACGGCAAAAACAGTACAATATTTACTATTAGATAATAGCATATTTTTCTAATTTGGAGTAGTATTTTTTATCGAAAAATAGTATATTTATATTAGGTACATAGTGAAAAAATAAATCAATAAAGAAATTGAAAATTGATTCAATAAAAGAAGGAAGAAGGTTTAGAAATGGCAAAATTTACATTTGCAGGTGGAATCCATCCTTATGATGGAAAAGACTTATCAAAAGATAAACCGATTAAAGAGATCCTGCCTAAAGGCGATTTGTTTTATCCGCTTTCGCAGCATATTGGGGCACCGGCGGTACCAATTGTTGAAAAAGGTGATCATGTGTTAACTGGGCAAAAGATAGCTGAGTCAGGTGGGTTTGTTTCTGCGCCAATTTATGCAACGGTTTCAGGAACGGTTAAAGCTATCGGACCGCACCGTGTAGTATCAGGAGAATATGTAACTTGTATTCAAATTGAAAATGATGGACGGTATCAAGAAGTTACATATGATGCCATTGATTCATTAGATACCATTTCAAAAGAAGAGATTCTGAATCGAATTAAAGAAGCAGGTGTAGTCGGTATGGGAGGGGCTGGCTTTCCCACTCATGTGAAATTATCACCGAAAGAACCGGATAAAATACAATATGTGATTGTTAACTGTGCGGAGTGTGAACCTTATTTGACTTCTGACTATCGAAGAATTTTAGAAGAACCAGAAAAATTGATACAAGGTCTGAAGGTTTCACTTAAGTTGTTTGATCATGCGCAGGGAATCTTTGCAGTGGAGGATAACAAGCCAGAATGTGTGGATATGTTGCAAAAATTGACCAAGCAAGAAAAGAATATTTCCGTTAAAGTTCTTAAAACAAAGTATCCACAGGGTGCAGAACGGCAACTTATCTATGCAGTCACAGGACGAGCGATCAATTCATCCATGCTTCCTGCGGACGCAGGTTGTGTTGTAAATAACGTAGACTCTGTTGTTGCTATCTATAATGCGGTTATGATTGGTCGCCCTTTGATGCAGCGTATTGTCACTGTGACAGGAGATGCCATCAATGATCCGAGAAATTTCGCAGTACGTGTTGGGATGTTATACGCAGAGTTGATTGAGGAAGCTGGTGGATTAAAAACGGAACCTGAGAAGATCATATCTGGTGGACCGATGATGGGAGTCGCCTTATTTGATATCAATGTGCCTGTAACAAAAACGACATCAGCCTTATTATGTTTGACAAAAGATGAAGTGTCTATCTATGAACCAAGTGCTTGCATAAATTGTGGGAAATGTGTCGAAGTATGTCCGGGAAGAATAGTACCGAGTCGTCTTGCTGATTATGCAGACCATGGTGATATAGACAAATTTGAAGCACATGAGGGTATGGAGTGCTGTGAATGCGGCTGCTGCAGCTATGTGTGCCCGGCTAAGAGACAATTGACACAATCAATCAAGTCCATGAGGAAAATGGTCTTAGCAAATAGGAAAAAGAAATAGGAGGTAAATAAATTGGATAGCTTGATGAAAATATCTTCAAATCCACATGTTAGGTCAAAAATTACGACCAGCAATATTATGTTTATGGTTGTAATAGCATTACTGCCGGCAACTGGTTTCGGTATTTATAACTTTGGATACCATGCGCTATTATTGATTTTAGTGACGATAGCAACAACCGTATTATCAGAATTGATCTATGAGAAAGCAATGAAACAGAAGGTTACCATAGGAGATTTCTCGGCTGTTGTTACAGGACTATTATTGGCTTTGAATTTACCACCAAAGGCACCTCTTTGGATCGGCATAGTTGGTGGTATGTTCGCTATTATAGTTGTAAAAATGGTATTTGGTGGCATTGGACAAAATTTTATGAATCCTGCACTTGCTGCCAGATGCTTTTTATTGATTTCATTTACTTCAATTATGACTAATTTCGATTGTGATGCGTATACGGGAGCAACTCCGCTTGCGTTAATCAAGTCAGGAGAATCGGTTCCTGTTTTAAATATGATTATCGGTAGAACGTCCGGAACCATTGGGGAGACATCCATGATCGCGATTATTCTGGGAGCTTGCATTTTAATATTGTCAGGGGCAATTGATTTAAATATACCGGGAAGTTATATTATTTCTTTTGTAATATTTTTAATATTATTTAGTGGACGCGGATTAGATATGACCTATTTGTCGGCAGAACTTGCTGGTGGTGGACTCATGCTCGGCGCATTTTTTATGGCAACGGACTATGTTACACGACCGATTACTAAGAATGGACAGTACATATTCGGCATTATTTTGGGAATCTTGACAGGCACATTTCGTATTTTTGGGGCATCAGCTGAAGGCGTATCCTATGCGATTATCATCGGTAACTTATTAGTACCTTTAATTGAAAAGGTTACCTATCCAAAACCTTTTGGTAAAGGAGGGGAAAAAGCATGAAGGGAAATAATCAGATAAAAGGCATGTTAAAGGATGCGTTGGTTTTGTTTATCATTACACTAATTGCAGGATTGGCTTTGGGTTATGTTTACGAGGTAACGAAAACACCGATCGCTAATCAGAAAGAAAAGAAGAAAAATGAAGCTTGTGCAAATGTATTTTGTGATGCAGCTTCATTTGAAACATATAAAAAGTTCGATACGGATGAAGCAAAGAAAGTAATAGAGCAGGCTGGATTTACAGAGGAAGATATTGATGAAGTGATGTATGCATTGGATGCAGAAGGTAATGTTCTTGGATATGTATTTAATGTAACGACACATGAAGGATATGCAGGAGACATCACATTTTCTATGGGGGTACGACAGGATGGTACATTAAATGGGATTTCCATACTGTCTATTTCCGAAACAGCTGGTCTTGGTATGAAAGCAGATACCGAAGAGTTTAAAGAACAATGGACAAACAAAAAAGTAGATATGTTTGAATATACCAAATCGGGAGCAACCGCTGAGAATCAAATTGATGCAATCAGTGGTGCAACAATTACAACGAATGCAATGACAAATGGAGTAAATGCCGGATTGGCTTATTTTAGAAGTATTGAGGGAGGTAGTCAAGATGAATAAATCAATAGAACGTTTACTGAATGGTTTAATCAAAGAAAATCCAACCTTTGTGCTTATGCTTGGTATGTGCCCAACATTGGCGGTTACGACTTCGGCGGTGAATGGATGCGGCATGGGACTTACGACAACAGCTGTTTTAGTTATGAGCAATGCAATTATTGCATTATTACGGAATATCATTCCGGAAAAGGTTAGAATACCAGCTTTTATTGTTATTATTGCATCGTTTGTAACCGTACTGGAGTTATTATTAGAGGGATTTATGCCGAGTCTGTACGATGCACTTGGTATTTATATTCCTTTGATCGTCGTGAATTGTATTATATTGGGCCGTGCAGAAGCATATGCCTCCAAGAATCCGGTAATTCCATCCTTGTTCGATGGGCTTGGTATGGGGCTTGGATTTACGTTAGGATTAACCTGCATTGGTATGGTAAGAGAACTCCTTGGGGCGGGTAAGATATTTGGCTATCAATTATTACCTTTAGCTGACGCAAGTAAGGGCTTGAGTGGTTATACTCCCGCCAGTATTTTTATTTTAGCTCCAGGTGCATTTTTTGTGTTAGCTTGTCTTACTGCTTTGCAGAATAAAGTACGTATGGCGGCTGCGGCAAAAGGTGACAAAGATGCTGCAAAGAAACTGGCTTGTGGTACGGATTGTGCCACATGCGCGAATAAAGGATGTAGCGGTAAATTTTATGATACAGCAGAAGTGAAATCAGAAAAATAGGAGGTAGTACATTGAAAGAATTATTGATTATTGCGATTGGGTCCGCACTTGTTAATAATGTAGTGCTTAGTCAATTCCTGGGATTATGTCCGTTTCTTGGCGTATCTAAGAAGGTAGATACCGCGACAGGAATGGGTACAGCCGTTATTTTTGTCATTACATTAGCGTCAGCCGTGACAGGTACTGTATACCAATATATACTTACTCCACTGAATATCACATATTTGCAGACCATTGTGTTTATTTTGGTCATAGCAGCACTGGTACAATTTGTGGAGATGTTTTTAAAGAAGTTTATGCAACCTTTATATAATGCTCTTGGCGTCTATCTTCCTCTGATTACGACCAATTGTGCCGTTCTTGGAGTTGCATTGACGAATGTAAAAAAATCGTATGGAATTTTATCCGGAGTAGTAAATGGATTTGCAACCGCTGCAGGATTTACGATTGCTATCGTAATATTGGCCGGATTAAGAGAAAAAATGGAGTACAATGATGTTCCTAAAGCTTTTCAGGGAATGCCAATCGTATTGGTTACAGCTGGGCTTATGGCAATTGCATTCTGTGGTTTCTCTGGATTGTTATAGGGGGAGAGGCTAAATGAATATAACAGGTATTATAATTGCTGTCGTTGTGGTCGGCGGAGTAGGGCTTTTTATAGGTTTGTTTTTAGGTATTGCGGCGATCAAGTTCAAAGTAGAAGTGGACGAAAAAGAGGAAGCGGTGCTAGCGGAGCTTCCGGGAAATAATTGCGGGGGATGTGGCTATGCGGGTTGTTCTAACCTGGCGGCTGCAATAGCAAAAGGAGAGGCGCCTGCAAACGCCTGCCCGGTCGGTGGCGAATCAGTGGGTAATAAAATCGCGAAAATTATGGGTGTTTCGGTAGGCACTAGTAAGAAAAAAGTCGCTTTTGTAAAATGTAATGGAACTTGTGATAAAACAAGAGCAGATTACGATTATGCAGGTGTAAAGGATTGTAAAATGGTGGGATTTGTGCCGAATGGCGGTCCGAAACAATGCAATTCCGGGTGTTTGGGATATGGGAATTGTGTAAAAGTATGCCAATTCGATGCCATTCATATCGTAAATGGAATTGCAGTAGTAGAAAAAGAAAAATGCAAAGCTTGTGGAATGTGCATAGCAGAATGCCCGAAAGGTCTGATTGAATTAATACCTTATGAGGCAAAACATATGGTGCAGTGTAATTCAACGGATAAAGGACCTGTCACTATGAAAGCATGTGATACGGGATGTATTGCCTGCGGTCTGTGTGTGAAGGTGTGTCCTAGTGATGCAATTGTTGTTGAAAATTTCCATGCGCATATCGACCAAGATAAATGTATTGCTTGTGGTGCATGCAAAGAGAAATGTCCAAAGAAAATAATTATATAAATGGAGATACTAAGATGAGTCGAGTTTGCGTTGTTGGCATAGCTGGTGGTTCCGCTTCTGGAAAAACAACGATTGTAAATCGTATTAAAGAAAATTTTGGCGATGATATTGTAGTAATCAGTCATGATTGTTATTATAGGGCACATGATGAGTTAAGCTATGAGGATCGTTCCCGTTTGAATTATGATCATCCGTCTTCCTTTGATACGGATCGTATGATTGAAGATGTAATTAAGTTGAAGGATGGCAGAGGTGTCGATGTACCAGTGTATGACTATACGATTCATAATCGTTCCAGTCTGACGACCCGCATTACACCAAGAGCCGTGATAATTATTGAAGGAATTTTAATCCTGGAAAATAGAGGTTTAAGGGATCTTATGGACATCAAGGTCTATGTAGATGCGGATGCAGATGAACGTCTGATGCGCAGAATGAAAAGGGATATGCTGGAGCGGGCCAGAAGCGTGGAATCTGTTCTCACGCAATATGCGCAAACAGTAAAGCCTATGCATGAGCAATTTATTGAGCCATCAAAGAAATACGCGGATATTATTATTCCAAGAGGTGGTGAGAACCATACAGGAATCCATATTTTACAGGAGCATTTAAAATTGATGTTACGTTAATATTTCATTAAAAACAAGTATATCATGACGATTGATATGCTTGTTTTTTTTATTCTCCCCTACTCTATCGTTGAAAAATGCGTTGACACATACATGAGTGCGTGATAACATTACTAAAAATAAGATAGCGGATAAAGTAAGCAGAGAACACTTATGTAAAAAGGAGGAAGACGATGTTAACAGATAGAATTGAAAGAATCCGGCAGAATTACGTTAACGCAAAACCGGCGATTTCGACGGAAAGAGCCTATATATGGACCAAGTCCTATAAAAAGACAGAGGGGAAAGCGGTTTGTATCCGAAGTGCGCAAGCTTTTTATGATACCTGCAATGAATTAGCAGTCCATATTTTTGAGGGAGAATTGATCGTAGGAGCAGTTGGTGAATTCCGAAAATGTGGGATATTAACACCTGAATTTTCATGGAAATGGGTGGACAAGGAAATGGATTCTTTTGCAGAAAGACCACAGGATCCTTATGTGATGACAACAGAGCAGTGTGACTTTGTAAGGAAAGAGATTTTTCCGTATTGGAGAGGAAAATCTCTGGAGGAGACATTTTTAGCAAGACTTCCTAAAGCGACGAGAAGAATTGGTGTGGATACGGGAATTATTGATAATGATTCCAAATGGAGGCAAGCAATTGGAGAAATAACACCTGATTATCAGGATGTCTTATTTCCGAAAGGTTTTGGAGGAATTATAAAAGAAGTAAAAGCTAAAATAGCCCTCTTAGATGAGACCGATTTAAGCTCCATAGAAAAAAGGGAATTTTATGAGTCCATATTGCTGACCTCTAAAGGAATTATCCGCTTGGCAAATCGATATGCGGCAGAAGCAGAGAGATTAGGAATGGAACTTCTAAAGAAAGAGGAAAACAAGGAACGTAGTTTCGAACTTTTGGAGATCGCTAAAATCTGCAGGCGTGTTCCAGAATATTCACCAAAGAATTTTCGAGAAGCCATTCAATTTATTTGGTTTACCCAGGTGGGGGGAATATTATCAGAAAATCCGCTTTCTTTGAATCCGGGAAGATTTGATCAATATATGTATCCCTATTATAAGACAGATTTAGAAAGTGGTGAAATTAGCAGTGAAGATGCACAGGAACTAATTGAGGCTCTATGGTTAAAGTATTCAGAGTGGGTATGGACAATTTCAGCAAATACGGCAGATTATTTTGCGGGATACAATCAATTTCAAAATCTTACAGTGGGTGGTCGTACGAGAGAAGGATTGGATGCGACGAATGAGATTACCTATATGTGTTTAAAGGCGACGAAGGAAGTGAAGACCCACCAGCCGGGGGTGAGTGTCAGAGTGCATGCAGATTGTCCGACAGAATTTATGGGGGCTGTGACGGATCTTGTAAGTACCGGAACCGGCTTTCCAGCAATCCATAATGATAATGCAGGCTATCAGATGTTGATTCATGCCGGATATGAGCCAGAGGATGCAAGAGATTGGAATAATTGCGGGTGTGTGGTACCACATTATCGAAAGACAGGAGAGTGGACGGCGGCTGTGAATGTAAATTTTGGCTGTGCAATGGAATATGCGTTGAACGAAGGTAAGAGTCAGAAAACAGGAAGACGTATGGGGTTAAAGGAAAAGCCTGCATGTGAGTTTACCTCCTTTGAAGAAGTGGAATCGGCTTTTTATAGACAATTTGATAATTTATGTAAGCACTCTATTATAGGCACATTGACAGCGCAGAGAATTCATCAAGAGCAGGTTCCAAGACCTTTTTTGTCTTCTTGTATAGAAGCCTGCATAGAAAATGGAAGGGATCTTAGCGATGGTGGTGCGAAATATAATGTAGGGCCTGTCATAACAGGTATCGGACTTGCAGTTGTAGCCAATTCACTTGCTGTTGTTAAGAAACTTGTATTTGAAGAGAAAAGAGTGACAATCGGTGAGCTCGCAAAGGCAGTCCATGCAAATTGGGAAGGGTATGAAGAATTAAGGAAAAGCGCGCAGGAAGTACCAAAATATGGAAACGACGATGACTATGTCGATCAAATTGCAATTGCAATTGCCAATCATTATTACAAACAGATTCATGCCTATAAAGACATCTTTGGATCTCCTTTCAATACAGCATTTATGGGGATTTCTAACTATATACCGATGGGCAGGGTACTGGGTGCGACACCATGCGGAAGAAAGGCAGAAGAACCTTCCAGTGAAGGGGTATCTCCTTATGTAGGAACGGATAGATCGACTCCGATCGCAGCAATGCGTTCCGCTGCAAAAATAAATCAGGAAATTCATTCTGGTGGAACGCTATTGAATCTTAGATTAAATCAAGAAATGATTGCTACAAAAAGAGGGCAGGCTAATTTGGCTGCAATGGTGAGAGCTTTTTTTTCATTAGGGGCATTTCATGTACAATTCAATACAATCTCTTCAAAAGTATTGCGGGAAGCACAGAAAAATCCGGAAGAATTTAAGGATTTGTTAGTGCGTGTAGCAGGGTACAGCACCCAATTTGTCAACTTATCGAGGTCTATGCAGAATGCAATCATTGCAAGAACGGAGCATGCAGAGTTTTAATTCTGGGAAAGTGGAAAGGAAGTAAAAGAAAATCATGACAGATTGCAAAGGATATGTGATGCAGATACAGAACCTTTCCGTAAATGATGGAGAAGGAATAAGGACCACAGTTTTTTTACCTGGTTGCCCCCTTCGATGCGCATGGTGCTCTAATCCGGAAGGGCAGACTAGGAAGAATTCCATGACGCAGGAGATCACTGTGCAGGAAATCATCAGGCAAATAGAAAGACAAAAGATATTTTATCAATATTCCGGTGGCGGCGTAACATTTTCGGGGGGAGAAGCCACTGTGCAGACAGAATTTTTAAGAGCGCTTGTAAACGAATTGTATGATACGGGTGTTTCTCTTTCCTTAGAGACATGTGGCGTATTTTCATTCGAAAGCATAACTGATATCCTGCGTAAAATGGACCTTATTTTTATAGATATAAAGCATATGGACTCGCTAAAGCATAAGAAGTATACAAAGTATGAACTTTCGCCCATTCTTGAAAATATAAGAAAGGTAGCTACGCTAAAGACAGAACTGGTTATCCGGATTCCAGTTATTGTTGGTATCAATTCTGATATCGTAAATATAACAAAAACACTTACATTTATGAAAGAACATATAAAAGCACCCAAGGTAGAATTTTTACCTTATCATACCTATGGAGAAGAAAAATATAAGCAACTTGGAATCCCATTGCCTAGCAAGAATCTTAATGCTCCAACAAAAGAAGAGATGAAAATTTATGAGAAACTTGCTTGTGAGATGGGGGTAAAAGTAGTATCCTATCGGTAGATTAAAGATAAAGGGGATAACACATGAATACAAATAGATCAATCGAAAATCTGAATGAGGTTATTGCAGGTAATTTAAAGCGATTGAGGAAAGATAAAGATTTGACATTGGATGAGGTAGCAGAAATAACGGGCGTAAGTAAGAGTATGCTTGGACAGATAGAAAGAGGAGAATCGATACCATCTGTGGCTACCTTGTGGAAAATATCTACAGGGTTAAAGATATCCTTTACTTTGTTAATGACAGAGGAGAAAGAGGAAGTAGAAATAATTGACAATACTGCGGTGACACCCCTGACAAATGATAGTGATGCCTTTCAATTGTATCCGGTCTTTCCGTTCGAACCAGGTAGAAACTTTGAAATACTCCATATAGAAATGCAGCCGGGTGCGGAGTCAGAATCATTGCCTCACGATGCAGGTACAGAAGAATTTATTCTTGTGTATGATGGGCAGTTGACTTTGCAAGTAGGAGAGATTACATATGAAATTCATAAGGGTCAGTCTATTCGGTATAAAGCTGATCAGAAACATGCCTATAAAAATCATGAAAATCAAACGGTTCAACTATGTATGGTCATTTATTATGCATAATACGATAGACATGATCGGTATAAGCTATGGCTCTATTCCAGATGAATAATGAAGTTCGTAATCGTCTGTAATAAAGATAGCCTCTACATCAGGGAGCGATTCAATGAGCTGCATGCCATCCTTCAGGCCAAGTACTAAGCAACTGGTACTAAGTGCATCCCCTTGCAGGGAAGTTTTTGATAAAATGGTAACACCGAGAAGCTTTGTATCCATTGGATATCCAGTTCTGGGGTTTAAAATATGATGATAGATTTTGTCTCCTTTTTTAAAGTAACGCTCATATATACCAGAGGATACCACGGAAGAGTTTGTTGTAGATACCGTTGTAATAGCAGTGTTTCTGCTATCAAATGGTTTTTGTATACCAATTGTAAAAGGAGATCCATCAGGCTTATTGCCAATGGTTACTACATTACCGCCAAGATTTATTACGGCACTTGATACCCCATTTTGAACCAAATATTCTTTTATTTTATCTGCAATAAATCCCTTCGCGATAAAGCCAAGATCAATAGCAGTATTCTTATTATGTAATAAAACGGTATTTCGATTCAATTCTATAGTGTGGTAATCGACGTTGGAAAGCAGTTTGAGTATATCAGAATCATGGGGTATTTTTTTGGGTTTGTCAGAAGTAAAATCCCATAGATCACTAAGAGGAGCTAATGTAATATCAATAGCCCCATTTGTTTCATTACAGTAAGCGATTGCTGTTTGTAATAAACTAAAAGTTTCTTCGGAAACTTCAGTAGGTTTTCCATCACTGTGATTAATATTCCAAATATCGCTTCCAGGTATCGTACGGCTCAACAAATGTTCATACTTATCACATACCAAAAAGGCACCGTCGATTAATGAAGGATCCGTATGATTATATAGTGTAATTGTTATGACCGTGTTTAAATAAAAGCCTGATTTGGTTATTGGCTCCTGCTTCTTGCTACAACCTTCTAAAAGAATGAGGAGTAGAAGAAAAATAGATAAAAATAAGTATCGGCGCTGTTTCATGGAATCTTCCTTATATTTTTTTGTTGGTTTGAACTATTTATAGTATAATATGAAAATGACGATAAAACAAGAAAGCACTAATATTCATAGACGGTAAGATAAATATTAATGTATGATATACGAAAAAGGGGAGGGAGAAAATGCGTTTAGAAGATAATTATGAGGAAAATGGGTATGAAGAACCATCCGAAAGCAAAAATGTGATGCAAATGGCAATTTACTTGTCTGTGGTCATACTTTTTATTGTTGGGATCATAGTTTTCATTCACTCAAATACTCAAAATTTTAAAAGTACTCAGAATAATAAAAAAACAGAGTCTACGGACAGTACTCTGAAAAAAGAGGCAAATGCAGTTCATGAGAGCGTGCAGAAGCTGGTGGAGAATGATGGACTTACCTCGGATCAGTTAGAGTTTTGGGATGCTTATAAAAAAGCAGATGGTGAGCATGCCGATAATGCTTTGGAGGATAGCAGCAATAATAGCGGTAAGAATAAAAATACGGAAGGCGAGGATTCCAAACAAATAGGCAGTAAGGAAACCGTTACAGATGCAATAGCAGATCATGTGAATCAAACAATGATCAAAAAGTCTGATGGGACGGAAGAATGGGTTTCCATCAGCCCTTACATAACAAAAAACAAATATGATCTAAAGGGATTTTCTTATGAAAATCCAATTATGAAATATTATGAAAACAGTAAAAATATTACTTATTTTGGGGTAGATATAGCAAAAGAAAATGGTGATGTGAATTTCACAAAATTAAAAAATGCGGGTGTACAGTTCGTCATGATCCGAGTTGGTGCCAGAGGTTATGGAAATGGTCAGATTGTATTAGATGATACTTTTGCAGACTACATGCAGAGGGCGACCGAGGCTGGGTTGAATATCGGTGTTTATTTCTACTCTCAGGCAATATCAAAGGAAGAAGCCTTGGAGGAAGCAAATCTAGTATATGGATGTGTGAAAGATTATCCGATTACCTTTCCGATTGCGTTTGTCATGGAAAAGATTTCCGGGGATGTAGCCAGAACAGATATTTTGACAAAAGAGGAGAAGAGTAATATTGCCCTGGTTTTTTTACAAGCATTAAAAGAAGTGGGATATAAAGGAATCCTTTATGGGAATAAAGAATGGCTGATCCAGCAAATAAACTTATCAACCGTAGGAGCATTTGATGTTTGGCTTTCACAGGATGGAAATGTTCCAGATTATCCTTATAAATTTTCAATGTGGCAATATACACAATCAGGTAAGATCGATGGAATTGTAGGAGATGCCAATTTAGATATTTGCTTTATTAATTATGAGATGAAATAAGGTTTAGGTACAATCGATAAAAGGAGAAATTTTCATGAAAAATACATGTCTAAGTACTTCTTTAAAAAGGAAGTCTGTCATAGAAATAATAGCTTGTTACTTTATGTGCATTTTTTTTAGTAGTCTGTTTCGCAATCTGGGCAGACTTTTTCAGACAGATGACCTATGGTTTGGCATCATGACTTATTTTTTTATTGCTTCGACCATCTTGTTCTATGTTGTCAGGATAGAAAAGAAACCGTTATGTAGCATTGGCTTAAAGCGGATATCTATCAGAGAAATTCTATTTGGAATCCTAATGGGTATGATTATGTTTATGGTTCAACAGATTCCACTGCTGTTAATGGGCATGGACTATAAAATTTTAGCAGTGCCTCCTGACTTAGGACACATAATTGTAATGTCCGTTTATTGTATTTTTTGTGTGGGATTTACGGAAGAATTAATGATGCGGGGATTTATTTTGAATAAATCCATCGAAATTACAAAGAGTAAAATAATTCTGATTGTTCTAAATAGCATAATTTTCTATAGTATTCATTGGCCACCTATTCGATTCGTGTTTGGAGAAGCTTTTAATATTACTTTGAACACTACCATTCTTTGCGGATTCTTATTTTTTTCTAAGAAAAAAAGTATTTCCCCACTGATCATTGCGCATGGAACCTATGATATTTTATCTGCATATTTATTGCCCGCATTTATGTACATGTTGATTTCATAACTATTTAAGCTCCTCTGCCGCGTTTGCATCTAGAGCGTAAAGCTTTTTGGAAACTTTTAGTTTGGTATAGATATCTGCATAGTCGGCATTGGATAGACCCTCCAAAAAATTGGGACTGTAATTTTTCATGATTCCATTTTTGCGTAGGATATCAATTGCTTTATTATATGCAATGGCAGCTTCTGATTCCGTTCGATAGATGCCAACCTGGTAATAACTGCGGATATGTATTCTAACTTTATAGGCAGGAAGCCCGTTTTGCAATATTTTACGGACGCCGTGATATCTATTTAAGATTTCTATGTTTTCATAGCGAAAGTCATAGATATTACCATTAATGAAACGATAGTCACGATCCACAACAGCATAATTTTTGATCCCATATCGATTTAAAATATTATACTGCATTCCATAATCAGCAACAAATAGATGTCCTTTTCTCTTCATAATCTTATGAGAAGAGTAATAAAACAAATCATCAATATCAAAAATTAGTGTAATGGACGGAGACAAATAGTAATTGAAGTATTTTTTTCGCGTATAAATGGGATTGCAAATATAAATATTATTATCACGATAATTAATAAGTAAGACCCATTTATCGAAGGGAAGAAGTTGTCCCGTTTTATAATCTTCGATGTTTCGTGAAGTGTCCTTTAAAATTTCCAGTGCTTCCCGATAGGCAAGATGAGCCTTTATCATGGTATCGTAGCTTCCTAAACTGATGTGTTTTTGTCTATAGGTTAAAGAAGCTCTAAAATAGGTAGTCAGATCTTTTTTGGTAGCGACATAGACTCCAGGCAGGGTTGATTCCATGTATTCCTCCAATTATTTCATAATTTTTACAAATATAACAGGATAAGTATAACATTTTAACAAAAATAAAACAATTTTAGAAATATTTTACCCACTTCGTGTATAGAATAATCTTATAGGGAATTCTGAATCGTGGAAGTATGAAAAGGGAAGACAGAATTTCATATTTTCTGATGCTTAAAAACGTTATGAAGATGGGAGTAAATATGTATAAAAGATTTGTACTGTATTTTTGTATTTTCCAATGTATGCTGATTACAGCAATCGCAAGTGTAATAGGAATTAGAACAACTAGATTTGCTGCGACACCGGCATTTCAAATTAAGCTGTTAAGAGAAAAAGAAGAGAGGACAAGCAGACGTAGTTTTTTGCCAAATGCATCTTCCGGTCAAAGAGTAGTATCCTATCAGATACTGGAAAAGGATACTGTGATCGAGCTTAAAAATGACGATTATGAAAATTTGCTAAAAATTGTAGAAGCAGAGGCAGGTGGAGAAGATCAGTCCGGTAAAATGCTGGTTGCCAATGTAGTGATCAATAGAGTAATGGACAAGCGGTTTCCTAATACGGTTACAGGAGTAATTTTTCAAAGAGAAGCTGGAATTACACAATTTTCACCAATAAGTGATGGTAGATTTTCTCTTGTTCGTGTAACGGAAGAGACAAAGGATGTGGTGGACAGAGCTTTACTAGGAGAAAATATTGCAAATGGTGCGCTCTACTTTGCGGCAAGAGACTCAGCAGATCCAGAAAAAATGCGGTGGTTTGACACCCATTTAAATTTTCTGTTTTCGTATGGAGGACATGAATTCTTCCGTTAAAAATCAACCCTTTTTATTTGCGTATCAACAGAGAATATGATATACTTTTTTACTGAATAGGGAGATTGTTACAATTTGCAATACATACTTCTTATAGAATAATAATGGATAGTTTTTCAAAACAGTAGGAGAGGAAGTATAAGATGGATATTTCATATAAAAGTACGAGAGGTGAAAATAGAAAAGTAAAGGCATCAGAAGCAATCTTAAAAGGGCTGGCAGATGATGGAGGGCTATTTGTTCCGGAATCGATTCCGGCACTGGACAAGACATTGGAGGAATTGTCTTCTATGTCTTATCCGGAAGTTGCCTATGAAGTCATGAAATTATTCTTGACTGATTTTACGGAACAAGAATTAAAGGACTGTATTCATAAAGCATATGATTCAAAATTTGATACCCTAAAAGTCGCACCGATTGTCGGCAATAAGTCCCCTTATTATTTAGAATTGTTTCATGGAGCGACTATTGCATTTAAAGACATGGCATTATCTATTTTACCTCATCTCATGATAGCTTCTGCCAAAAAGAACCAAGTTAATAACGATATTATTATTTTGACAGCAACCTCCGGGGATACTGGAAAAGCAGCACTTGCTGGCTTTTCGGACGTAGAAGGAACAAAGATTATTGTATTTTATCCGAAAAATGGTGTCAGTATGATTCAAGAAAAACAAATGGTGACACAAAAAGGAAAGAATACTTTTGTAGTAGGAATAAATGGAAACTTTGATGATGCTCAAACCGGCGTTAAAAATTTGTTCAAAGACAAGGAACTTTCTGCAAAAATGAGCCAAAAAGGCTACCAGTTCTCTTCTGCTAATTCGATTAATATTGGAAGACTGGTACCACAAATGGTATATTATGTTTATGCATATGTACAACTCTTACAAAAGGGTGAGATAAAAAATGGCGAAAAAATTAATGTGGTTGTTCCAACGGGTAATTTTGGTAATATTCTTGCTGGATACTATGCGAAGCTAATAGGAGTTCCAATTGATAGACTGATTTGTGCATCCAATGATAATAAGGTGCTTTATGACTTCTTTACGACAGGCAGTTATGATAGAAACAGAGATTTTATACTAACATCTTCTCCATCTATGGATATCTTGATATCCAGTAATCTCGAACGCTTACTTTATCGTATTGCTGGAAATGATGCAGAAAAAAATGCTTCATTGATGGATTCACTTGCGAAATCAGGTAAATATGATATTACAAATGATATGCAGGAAGAGCTCAAAGATTTCTATGGTAATTATGCATCAGAGGAAGAGACAAGTTTGATGATCCGTAAACTGTATGAAAAAGAGGGATATGTAATTGACACACATACAGCAGTTGCTGCAGCAGTTTATGAAAAATATGTAAATGAAACGGGCGATAGGAAAAAGACAGTGATTGTTTCTACAGCAAGTCCTTATAAATTTGGCAGAAGCGTAATGTCGTCCATAGATGATAAATATGGTTCCTTATCTGATTTTGAACTGATTGGGGAACTTGAGAAGATTTCAAAAGTAAAAATTCCAAATGCAATTGAGGAGATCAGAACAGCACCGATCCTACATAATCATATCTGTGATAAGGATCAAATGAAGGAAACAGTAACGGATTTTTTAGGATTATAGATGATTAAAAGTGCATGAGAGAAAGGATACATAAAACATGTCAGAGTCGTTTCCAATTTTTGATATCATTATTTTACTAGGGGGCATTTATCTTTTGTATTCGTCCATTGGAATGGTTACAAAAGGTACTATTCCAGGTATTTTATTAAGTAAAGGAATGGAAGTAACGAAAGAAGCAGATGTACCTGGATTTGTAAAAGCAATGACGATTCCGACAATTGGAATGGGGATATGTGCGTTACTATCAGGCGGACTTGGGATTTCCTCCAAATATGTATCTGGTCTTGATACCTTACAATTCATTTTTCTAATTATTTCTTTTGTCTTTCTGATAGCATACGGATATGTGGATGTACGTGCGCAGAAGAAATATTTAAAAATCAAATAGCGGGAAACAAAAAGCTTTGAAAAGTGTCTGTTTTCAAAGCTTTTTGTTCTTTGTACCGAAAAAAGCTATTTTTTATGTGTGCATGACCAATTGCCCCAAAAGCAGGACAAGGTATAATTGATAGAGTTAATATAAATTTACTTTTGGAGGAAAATGGTTATGAAAATGAAAAAAATGGATATTACAAGAAGAATGTATGAAGTCGGTGCATTGGCAATTGTCAGAGCAGAAACTCTGGAACGCGCTATTGAAATTGCAGAAGGCTGTATCAAAGGCGGAATTCCTGTTATGGAAATGAGTTATACGTTAAACAATGCAGGTGATATCATTAAAGGGTTATCTGAGAAATATGGCAATTCCCTTTGTGTAGGTGCGGGTACTGTATTAGATGCAGAAACAGCAAGACATGCGGTTCTACATGGTGCACAATTTATTATTGCACCTACCTTTAACGAAGAGGTCGCCAGGGTTTGCAACCGCTATCAAATACCGTATGCACCAGGTTGTACCAGTTTGACAGAAGCAGTGGATGCTTTAAGTATAGGAGCTGCTTTTATTAAAGCGTTTCCTGTTTCTGATTTCTATGGTCCTAAGCTGGCAAAAGTTTTCAAGACACCTATCCCGGACATGCCTATTCTGGCAAGTGGTGGTATTGATTTAGATAATTTAGAGACATGGCTTGAAAATGGAGTTGATGTTTGTGGTTTCGGAGGGTTATTGACAAAAGGAAGCCGTGAAGAAATCGCAGAAAATGCTTCCAGAATACACGACTTGATTGTAAAAAAAAGAAAATCGTAAGCGATTTTTATCCTCTAAAAAACAGGCAGGCAGTCGGGTAAGCTGTCTGTTTTTGTTTGTCTAAATTTATGAATAGAGACAATTGAAACGGTTAACGATGTATCAAATTGGCAAAATATATTAGAAACCTATATAAAAAAACAGCAGATTGTACAACGACACAAAAAACTCTTTTTTTTTCAGCCAAACGTACATAGCAAATCAAATCATTATTCGTTATGATAGAGCAGGAGGTGAAAGAGATGAGTATTGTGTTAACGAGAGTCGATTTTAGGTTAATTCATGGACAGGTAATTACCAGATGGCTTACTCAGTGCCAAATTAATGAAATCGTAACGATTGACAGTGTTTTAAGTAAAGATGAGTTTATGCAGGAAGTTTTTAAAATGGCAGCGCCAAAGGGTGTTAAAATTAAAATTCTAGATGTGGAGACAGCAGTAAAACAGCAACAAGAGGGGGCCTTTGATCAGAACAGGGTCATGATTTTATTCAAAGGTGTCGCCGAATTAAAAAATGCTTGCAAAGCAGGTTTGAAATTGGAAGAGATCCAGATTGGCGGGCTTGGAGGCGGGCCAGGCAGAAAAGCAGTTAATAATGCAATTACACTTGACCGGACAGACGCAGATATACTTCTTGATTTAGAAAAAGACGGAATAAAGATTTATTTTCAGACTACACCGGATTATCCGTCAGAATCACTACAAAAAGCAGTAGCAAAATTATAACTCAAAGGGGGTTCCAAAATGATTATAAAAGCAGCATTGGTTGGCTTACTTTATTGGTTCGCAATGGGAAGAGCCAACTACTATTTTTCCTTTGCATTACGTAAACCAGTAGTACTTGGAGTATTTATCGGTTTGATCTTTGGAAATGTACAGGCAGGACTACTTTATGGAGCAACAATTCAACTTATGTATATGGGCGGAATTGAAGCAGGAGGTAATATTCCGAGTGATCAGGGACTTGCAGCATGTATCGCAATTCCAGCTGCCATTGCGGGAGGTCTGGATGCAGGAGCAGCAGTAGCTCTTGCAGTACCATTTGGTGTTTTAGGTGTTTTGATCAATAACGTAAGACGTACGATCAATTCCTTCTATAACACAAAAGCAGATCAGTTCATAGAGAGGGAAGAATATGATAAATTATCTATCTTTTCTTTTGTATTGCCTTGGCTGACAAATGGCGTGCTATATTTTACTCCGGTTTTCATTACCACATGGCTTGGCACTGGAGTGGTACAGGCATTTATCAATATCATTCCTACATGGCTGATGAACGGTCTGTCTAACGCAGGTAATATGCTTCCGGCGCTTGGATTTGCCTTAACTCTTGTAGTAATGGGCAAAAAGAAATATTTACCATTTTTTGTATTGGGATTTTTCTTATATGCAATATTAGGATTCTCTATGTTAACTGGGGCAGTGCTTGCAATTTGTCTGGCATTGATAGTTTCCATATTTGTTCAGGAAGATACAAGGGAGGTTAATGCATGAGTGATGTAGTGGTAACAGAAGAAAAAAAATCAGTAATTACGAAATGGGATATGCTAAAAGCGTGGTTCAAATGGTGTCTTGCGGTGGAGGTACCTGTTAGTTTCGATAGAATGCAAGCTTTGGCTTTTGGTTATTCCATGAATAAAGTTTTGAGAAAGTTATATAAAAATGACCCGGAAGAATTAAAAGCAGCTATGACAAGGCATACTTCGATGTTTAATACCAATTGTGACTGGGGCAGCATCATCCATGGCATTACGATCTCTCTGGAGGAACAAAGATCTCTAGGAAACGATATATCACCAGAAGTGATCCAGTCTTTGAAACTTGGTCTTATGGGGCCGCTGGCAGGTATCGGTGATAGCGTGGATCAGGGTATTGTTGCTACGATTCCCCTGGCTATTTTTGTACCTATGGCATTGGAGGGTTCTGTGATCGCAGCATTTATACCAGCCCTCATTTATCTGGCATGGTCGTATGGATGGTCCTGGTTTCTGTTTACCAAAGGCTATTCCCTTGGGAAAAATGCAGTTTTAGAAATTCTTCATTCCGGAAAAATAAAAAAAGTGATTGATATTGCCAGCATTGTGGGCTTATTTATGATTGGCTGTCTGTCTGCGTCCTATGTTAAAGTATCAACGATTCTTACCTATGCGAATGCAACCACTACGGTAGCACTTCAGGATACTTTAGACGGTATTTTACCAAGGCTTTTACCGTTTTGTGTCGTAATGGGTATGTATCTTTACATAACAAAACGTGGACCAAAGTATTTAAGACTGATATGTTATACCATGGTGATTGCAATTGCATTAACTTTCGTTGGAATCATTTAAGGAGATGGATTTATGAAAGTATTAATTACTCCGCGTGGATTCGCAAATTATGGAGTAGATATAATTGAAAAAATGGAAAAAAGAGGATTACTTGTCCATTATAATAAAACCGGACAAGCATATACAAGGGATGAATTCCGTGCACTTGCAAAAGATGCAGATGCTATTATCGTAGGAGTAGATGATATGAGCCGTGAAATGATGGAAGGCTGTAATCAGTTGAAGGCAATTTGTAAATTTGGAGTAGGCACGGATAATATTGACCTGGATTATGCAAAAGAAAGAGGCATCTATGTTGGTAGGACCGTTGGTTCCAATGCACGGGCAGTGGCTGAGCATGTAATTGCTATGATTTTTGCGGAATCGAAACATATTTATTCATCCGTAAGAGATGTGAAAAATCATCTGTGGAATAAGCCTACCGGATCAGAAATAAATGAAAAAACACTGGGTATTGTTGGATTCGGTCAAATAGGAAAGCATCTTGCTTCCTATGCAAATGGTCTGGGCATGCATGTATTAGCTTATGATGTGTTTACTATAAAAGAAGAGGTGGCAAAAGAATATCAGGTTACTACGGCATCTTTTGAAAAAATTATAAAAACATGCGATTACATTTCCTTGCACGTTCCTCTTTTGGAATCTACAAAAAATATGATTTCCACAGAAGAATTTAAAAACATGAAAAACAGCGCTTGTCTGGTAAATGCGGCAAGAGGTGGAATAGTCGATGAGAAAGCACTGTATGATGCTTTGGTAACAAAAGAAATTCGTTCTGCCTGCTTTGATGTTTATAGTTCAGAGCCTCCAACAAATGAAGATAAGTTACTAGCTCTTGATAATTTCTTATTGACGCCACACACAGCAGCCAGGACCAGAGAATCAGAAAGAAGGACCTGCGAAATATCCAGTGAAATAATTGTACAACAACTGTTAGGAGAATAATATGAATCAGTATTTGGAATCATTTGTTGACAGCAGCAGAGAAGAATTCGAAAAAAACTGTAGACAGATTGATTATGAAGCGATTGAAAAGGCAGCAGATCTTATAATGGAGAGTGAAGCGAAGGATAGAAGAGTACATGTAACTGGAATCGGAAAGCCCGGTCATGTGGCTGGATATATCGCTTCCCTGCTCTCCAGCACAGGTACCAGTGCGTATGAACTGCATGGAACAGAGGCTGTCCATGGTTCCAGTGGACAGGTAAAAGCGGGTGATGTAGTAATTGCCATATCAAATAGCGGAGAGACAATGGAATTAAAAGCTACGGTAGAGACCCTGATTGCAAATGGAGCTTCTATCATCAGTTGTACCAGAGACAAAGAATCATGGCTTGCCAGACATTCGAATGTTTGTCTGGTGGCACATGTGGATGAAGAAGGAGATGTTTTAAACAAACCGCCGAGAGCATCTATTTTGTCTGAAATTTTTATTCTTCAGAGTCTTAGCGTTTTATTACAGGAAAGAAAAAAGCTGGATTTAGATCAATATGTAAAATGGCATCCAGGAGGAAGTCTTGGAAAAGGTATTTTGAATAACAGAAAGGAAGTAACAAATGTCTGAAATAAATATTATTGTAGCAACGCATGGACATTTTGGCGAAGAACTGCTAAAATCGGCAGAAATGATAGTTGGTAAAATGGAAAATGTAAGAACCCTTTCCTTGTTACCGGAATTGTCATTCGAAGATTTTATGAGACAGGCAGATGAGCTGTTGGCAAAAACAGAAAAGCCGGTAATTGTTTTGGTTGATCTTTATGGAGGAACACCTTGTAATGTTATGACGGTTCTAAGTAAAAAGTACCACCATGATGTTGTAACAGGAGTAAACCTTCCAATGCTGATCAATCTGTGCGCTGAAACATTTGATACAGAGAACATAAATACCGAAAATTTGGCACTTCAGTGTATTGAGACTTTAAAAGAATGTGGAGTTCATACGAACAAACAATTAAATGCTTAGGAATAACAGAATTAAGAGGAATATTATGTTTATTAATGTTATTTTTAATGAATTTATTAATGTTATTCAGGAAAATAAGAAATATACCATTGGAATGGTATCAAAAGATGGGTTTATTACAGCTTGCAGTGTGGAAGAAAAGGTTGGAGAAGCATTGGATGTTCAGAAGCAGGATAAAAATAATATTTTTTATCCTATTTGTGTAAAAAATCAAAATTTCGGATTTTTATGGGTAAACGGAAATGATGAGAATTTGGTCATGATGAGCAATCTGATCAGAGAATCTTTGATTATCCGTTTTACTTATGAGATGACGCAGCGTATTTTGACCCAGGATGCCACCAATGATGATAGATTGATAAAGCTTTTGCTTGATGATCAGGAATTTGACAGAAATCAAATTCTTGATCTGGCAGATGAAATGGGAATTGATCAACATCAGACTCGTGTGGCAATCTATCTTATAAATGATAATGGATTTGATGATAAAAATGTTCTGAAGTTGAAACTACTACCTAATGGACAGAAAACGATATTTTCTATGCTTAGCAGTACAGAAATTTTAATATATAAAGATATTCCAGATGAAATGGAGCCAGAAATCCGCAAAGATTATATCAGCAATTTTTTGTTGACTTTAAGAAATCTGGTCGTTACTCCTGGAACCGTTTATTATGTGGGTTCCATGCAGAAAAAATTGAGAAATTACAAGATTAGTTTTAAACACTGTAAGTGGTTAAAAGAACACATCTCAATGAAACATGAGAAAATTTTATATTTTACAGATTATCTATATGATTTTTACCTAACGAAAATCCAGTTGTCTGACGTGAGTGAAGTGTTTGATTATTATAAAGAAAACAGCCGCGGAATTGATATGGATGAGCTGATTCATATTGCAGACCCTCTTCTTATGAATAATTTTAACATATCACAGACTGCGGAGGAACTTTATCTGCACAAAAACACTTTGGTTTATAAGCTAAAAAAGTATGAAGAGACCTTTCAAATTGATATCCGTGGAGATTTTAAGGGAAGGCTGATATTTGTTCTAATAGCGTCATGGATGAAGGAATATAGGAAAAGAAAACAAGTAGGTGAAGAATTATGAGTACAAAAATAGTGCTTGCACGTATAGATAAACGTTTGCTGCATGCAACAGTAGCCCTGAATTGGAACCAGTTTATCAGTGTGGATATTGTTGCAGTAGTGAATGCAGAATATAATAATGATCCTTTTATTGAGAGTGTCATGCAGCTTTGCCTGCCCAAATCCATGAAGGTAAAAATGCTTTCGCCTGATACTTTTCAGAAATTTATGAAGGAAGAGGAAACAGAAGTACTAAGTAAAAGGAAAGTTATGGTGCTTTTTTCTAATTTGACCACTGCGTGTGAATGCGTGAAACGTGGATTTTACGTAAAAGAGATTCAACTTCCTTATCCAGCAAGTCGATTAGTCATTCGCACACTTTCTGATTACTTTAGTAAGGATGATATTGAACGAATTCATTTCATCCAAAAACAAAATATCAAATTATTTTTTCAGACAACACCATTTGACGTAAAAGATTATGGAAGTTTTCATAAATAGAGAGGAACGATATACATGTTTAATGGAATTATAACACCAATTATCACCCCTTTTCATAGGGATGAACAACAATCGATTAATTATGATGCAACAAAACAACTAGTGGAACATTTGATTAAAAAAGGCGTAAATGGAATTTTTATACTTGGAAGTAACGGGGAATTTCATGTAATAGAAGAGCAGGAGAAATATGAACTGACAGAAAAAGTAATTCAGTTTGTAGCCGGCAGAGTCCCGGTCTATGTCGGGACTGGAGCTTGTGCAACAAAAGAGGCTGTTCGAATGTCAAAAAAAATAGAAGAGCTAGGGGCAGACGCTTTGTCTGTGATAGCACCATATTACATAAAGCCTTCCGAAGAAGAATTATATCAACATTTCAGGGAAATTGCCAAGAGCGTTTCCATCCCGGTCATTTTATATAACATACCAAAGTTAATGGGTTATAATCTTTCACCGGCAGTTGTCTCCAGATTGGCAGAAATTGATAATATCAAAGGCATCAAAGATAGCAGCGGAGATGTTGAGAATATGAAGGCCTATCTTGAAGTCACGAAGGGAAAAGGAATGGAACTGTTAGTGGGATCTGACTCCAAGATCTCGATCGCCTATGAAATGGGTGCAAGCGGAGCCATTGCAGGGACGAGTAATGTTATTATAGATGTCTTGGTAGAACTCGATCATGCATTGCGAAATGGGGAAAAAGAAAAGGCGGCAAAGTTACAACAGGATATTGATGTTTTGCGTGATGTGTTGAAATTTGGGACAGTGCCTTCTATCATTAAACGGGCGATGGAGTTAGCCGGAATTGCCGAAGCAGGACCCGCCAGAAAACCGCTAATGGATACAACACCTGAGACGGACGAAAAGATCAAAAAGATGTTACAATATTATCATCTTTGATAGTTTCCCAACAAATCACAATACAATAAAAGGGATTTTATGAAAAGAAAAATAGAAGAAGTAGGAATACATTTTTCAAAGAGAAGAACCTACCGTCAAAAACATTTTTTTTTAAATCGATTGATAACTCAGCTCAGTAGTGTTGGATGCGAAATGAATATGATAGAAAAAAACTCCAAAACAGATAGAAGTAACCATCTTGTGGTAGGAAATTTAAAGAAAAGTAAGATAGTCATTGTGGCTGCTTATGATACAGGAAGTAAGCACCTAAACCCTTTTTATACCTATCAACCTCTGAATTCCGGGCATAATTACAAGGAAGAAATGAGGAATATCATGGGATATTCAATATTGACTATTATAGTGATATCTTTCGCTATACTTTTTACCAAGTGGGGATTTAGGGGAGATATGCTGCAGAAAGCAGCAGTAATAATATTCAACTTATCAGCCACAATTCTAGTATTTCGCTGGGTAAAAAAGCCAGATAACAAATTTAATATGAACAGGAACAGTGCTGCTGTTTCTGTTATGTATGAAAGTATCGAAAGGATAAAAAAAGGTTGTTATGTCTTTTTAGACAACGCGGTAAAGAGCGATCAGGGATATCATGAGTTTTCAAAAGAAATTCAGGATCAACATGTAATTGTATTGGACTGTATTGCAAAAGGAGAGCATATGTGTTTAGCCTATCGGATAGGAATGGAGCAAATGGCTAAAAAGATAAAAGATGCATTTGAACTGCCGATTGAGTTGATTCCATTAGAAGAAAAGCAATATCGAAACACGCCATTATCTGGTTTTAAAAACGGATATATGCTGACATCAGGAGAGCTATGCAAAGGTATGATCTATGTTAAGAAGGTGAGAAATGCGTCCGACGTGGAAATTGATCTAGTGCGGCTTGAAAAAGTAGAAAAAGGATTAGAAGAACTTTTTTCGTAACGATAAATAGATACCCGATAGAACAAGGGGCATACACAAATGAAATTTGTGATATGCTCCTTTTATCATTCATATCTTTTACGATTTCTGCTGGTTGAATTTTCCAGTTAAAGATATTACAATGTACAACATACTAAGGTGAATAAAGGAGAGGGAACCATGCTAAAAGTATTTTTGGTGGAAGATGAAATCGTTGTGCGTGAGGGAATTAAAAATAATATAAAATGGGAAAACGAAGGCTTTCAATTTATTGGAGAAGCAAGTGATGGAGAACTTGCATTGCCAATGATTCAGAACTTAAAGCCAGATATTATTATTACGGATATTAAAATGCCATTTATGGATGGTCTGGAATTGAGCCGTCTGGTCAAAAAAGAATTACCTATGGTGAAGATCATTGTATTAAGTGGATATAATGAATTTGAGTATGCAAAACAGGCAATTAATATAGGAATTACAGAGTATTTATTAAAGCCGATATCTCCCGCCAAACTCTTACAGGCAGTAAAAGAGGTAGCTGAAAAAATAGAGAAAGAAAAGGAACAAGAAGAATATGTAAAACAGTTCAAAAAAGAAATGATTGAGAATAAACAGATAGAAAAACAAAAATTCTTCAATGATTTAGTATTTCGGGAAATAGCAATGGTAGAAATGCTTGAAAAGGCAAAAGTACTTGATATTGATTTAGTAGCGCAGGCATTTAATGTCATTCTCTTTAAAGTTATGATAAAAAATGATACATCTACTTCTTATTCCAATGAGATTGTTACAATTACAGATAAGATCGATGAGTTGGTTTCTGGCTATGATTATATTTATATGTTTGACAGAGCAGCGGAAGGATGGGGGTTTTTAGTGTTGGATGAAATGGCAGTCAATCCAGATATCTTTCAATTAAAAATCTTGAAACCTATGATATGTGAAATTAAGAAATATGATAATCTGGAATATTTTGGCGGTGTTGGAAAGACCGTTCAAAGATTGCGTGAGTTGCCAAAGTCATTTGATCAGGCCAACAGAGCATTTTCCTATCGATATATGGGGAAACCAGATCAGATAATATATTACGAGAATCTGGGACAAATGAATTTACTTCTGGATGACAATATTGATTTAAGTACCTTAGATATTGGAAAAATTGACCGAAAAATACTGGAAAATTTTTTAAAAAGTGGTTCAACACAAGAAGTAAGGCACTTTATTATGGATTATTTTTCAGGTCTGGGAGTGGATAATATCAATTCTCTACTATTCCGCCAGTATGTTACTATGGATATGTATTTTGGAACGGTAGCTTTTATAGAAGAGCTTGGTATACCTTCAAAAGAAATAATAGAAAATTGTGGCGAGATTGGAGGGGTCGCCGGCGAACTTATAACGGTGGAAAGTACAAAATGTTATCTGGAACAAATACTGGAAAGAGCGCTGGAATTAAGAGATAGTATTGCGATGAAAAAATATGGAAGTTTAATTGATGGAGCAATGAAGTACATAAAAGAGAATTATTCGTCAGATGATATCTCTTTGAATTTAGTGGCAGCTAGTGTTAATATGAGCCCTAGCTATTTTAGTACTATTTTTAGCCAGGAAATGGGGAAAACGTTTATTGAATACTTAACAAATGTACGAATGGAAAAGGCAAAAGAATTATTAATGTGCACAAATATGAAGACGTCCGAGATTGGATTTGAGGTTGGCTATAAAGAACCTCACTATTTTAGTTATATATTTAAGAAAACGCAAGATTGTTCACCAAAAGAATTTCGTATGAGAGGCAAATAGTATGAAAAAGCAATTGCTTTGGAAATTAAAAAAAATGTCCTTGCAAAAAAAGATGAGTCTGTTCACCTGGGTAAGTATCATACCTTTAGCAGTATTACTGATCTATTCCTTATTCTCTATGTCAGGGTATTATAAAAAATATGACCAGATCGTAAGAAACATTACAACAGCCAATGAATACAATTTGTCTTTTAAAGATAAACTGGATGATACGATGTATAGGATAGTTATCGGTAATGAAAATTGGTCTAATTCGGAAGAAAAGTTAAAGGATGAAAATCCCTATGAACAGATTAAAGAGGTTAAGATTAAATTTAATTCTCTTTATAATATTACGACAACTGTTAGTAATAAGAAAAGAATTAAAGCCGTTATTAAAACGCTTGGGACCTTGGAGGACAGAGTAGATGATATTATAGCAAATGTGGAAGAGACAGGTCATTATGATGAAAACATGGTGATGTTGGATATGAATATACGTATTTTGACCGAGTTGATACAAGAAAAAATACAGGAATACATCTATTATGAAGCTTCCAGTCTAGAAATCATGCGTCAAAATATATCACAAGATGCCAGCTTTACGTTACAGATTACATCACTTGTTTTTTTAATTATATTGATTTGTAGCTGGGCATTATCCAAAATTTTGGGAAGAGAGATCACAACCCCTATTGCAGAACTTTGCAGATCCACAGCGCGTGTGGCCAAAGGAGATTTTAAAGTGCGTGTCTCGGTCGATTCCGGGGATGAGTTGGATCTATTGGCGGAAAGTTTTAATAGTATGGTGGATGAAATATCAAGTCTGGTTGATGACATTAAAATAGAACAGAAGAATCTTAGAGCAACGGAACTAAAACTACTACAGGCACAAATTAATCCGCATTTTCTTTATAATACATTAGACACGATTATCTGGCTTGCCGAAGATAACCAAAAAGAACAAATTACAGATATGGTCTCATCTTTGTCTGATTTTTTTAGGACAACATTAAGCAAGGGCAAAGACTTTATTACAATTGAAGAAGAGGAGTCTCATATAAAGAGCTATCTTGAGATTCAACAATTTCGATATCGTGATATCTTAACTTACGAAATTGACATATCAGAAAATATTCGGTCTTACTTAATTCTAAAATTAACACTGCAGCCAATTATTGAAAATGCATTATACCATGGACTAAAGAATAAGAGGGGACTTGGCAGAATAAATGTCACGGGAGTCATGAAAAAAGACCGGATAGAGATTACAGTCAAAGATAATGGAATTGGTATGGATGAAGGTACTTTGGCAAGATTAAATAGAATTATAAGGGGAGAAGAACCGGATGATTCTCAACATGGATTTGGTATGGCAAATGTACAGCAGAGAATAGAGCTGAATTTTGGCATGAAATATGGCATGCATATTGAAAGTACATATGGTATCGGTACAGCAGTAATTGTGACCATACCTATCATTCCGCAAATGGATGAAAAAAACATAAACAATTCGTAAAAAATCATAAATTGTTCATAAATTGTTCAAATATTAATAAAAAATCACCACATAGTACAAAAAATATCGGTATCTTTATACCAACCTCTTTATTATAATAGTGGTATGTTCAAGTCAGTGATGTCAAGTTACTGCTTCGTACATAACATTAATCATATTATTTTAAGGAGGTTTTTTTCTTATGAAGAGAAAGTTATTGGGAACATTGTTATGTGTCGCTATGGTGTCTTCTATGTTAGTTGGATGCGGTAGTAAGGCAACTACAGCTACAGAATCTGCCGGAACAGAGGCTGCTGCTACAGAGACTGCTGCAACAGAAGAGGCGGCAGGAACTACAGAAGAGGTAACAACAGAAAGCGGCGATACGATTACGGTAGGATTTTCACAAGTTGGTGCAGAGTCTGACTGGCGTACTGCGAACTCAGGATCCATGAAAGATACATTCAGTGAAAAAAATGGATATGAACTTACTTTTGATGATGCACAACAAAAACAAGAAAATCAAATTACAGCGATCCGAAACTTCATTCAGCAAGAAGTCGATTATATCGTTTTGGCACCTGTTACAGAAACAGGCTGGGATACGGTACTTCAAGAAGCTAAAGATGCAGGAATTCCAGTAATTATTGTTGACCGTATGGTTGATGTATCGGATGACAGTCTATATACAGCATGGGTTGGCTCTGATTTTAAAGCAGAAGGTGTAAAAGCTTGTGCAACCTTAAAAGCATACTTAGAAGCTGCTGGACGTGGCAGTGACCAAATCAATATTATTGATATACAGGGAACCATCGGTGCATCTGCACAGATTGGACGTACCGCAGGCTTGGAAGAAGCAGTGGCAGCTAATAGCAACTGGAAATTACTTGCAAAAGAGACAGGTGAATTTACACAGGCTAAAGGTCAGGAAGTTATGGAATCTTTATTGAAACAATATGGTGATGATATTGATGTTGTTTACTGTGAAAATGATAATGAAGCATTTGGAGCAATCGATGCTATCAAAAATGCAGGAAAAACAGTTGGTCCAGATGGAGATATCTTGGTTATGTCATTTGATGCAACAAATGCAGGTCTTACAGCTATGTTAGATAGTTCGATTACAATTAATACAGAATGTAATCCATTACATGGACCACGTGTTTCTGAAATCATTCAGGCGCTTGAAAAAGGGGAATCCGTTGATAAGATGAAATATGTGGATGAAGAAATCTTTGCAGCAGATGATTCCGTAAAATCAGTTACCGTTGATGGAACAGATTATCCGGTAACAGCAGTTACACAAGCTGTTATTGATGCACGTGCATACTAAGATCAATGTTAATTTTTAGATGATTCAAAGATTTACATGGCGTGATATAGAAAATTCAAATGGATGCTCTGTATTACGCCATACTTTTGCTTTTCTATCGTGTTATCAAAAATGAAATCAACCCCTAAATAATAATAAAAAAGAAAATAAAATCAGAAGTAATTTTCAAATGATTTAATATAAATATAGTAAAATAAAGAAAGCAGGTGAATGTAAGAATGGATCAGAGTAACGTATTGTCAATGACTGGCATTAGCAAAACATTTCCTGGAGTAAAGGCATTATCAAATGTAGATTTTCATTTAAAAAAAGGTGAAATTCATGCATTGATGGGAGAAAACGGAGCAGGAAAATCAACCCTGATTAAAGTACTTACAGGAGTATATGAATTAGAAAGCGGCGAGATTTTAATGGATGGCTTTGAGAAACCAATCGTGAACCATTCTCCCCAGGAGGCGCAGGAAAGTGGGATCAGTACCGTATATCAGGAAGTTAACTTGTGCCCGAATCTCACTGTCGCAGAAAACCTCTTTATTGGCAGAGAGCCACGGAAATTTGGTTTTATTGATTGGAACACAATGAATAGGGAATCCCAAGTACTCTTGAAAAAATTGGATATTGAAGTAGAGCCGACGAGAATGTTAGATGAGTGTTCTCTTGCAATCCAGCAAATGATCGCTATAGCACGTGCGGTAGATATGAAATGCAAAGTTTTGATTTTAGACGAACCAACATCTTCATTAGATGACGAAGAAGTATCAAAATTATTTGTTTTAATGAGACATTTAAAGAGTGAGGGAGTAGGTATCATATTTGTTACACACTTTTTGGAACAGGTATATGAAGTATGTGACAGAATCACGGTATTACGAAATGGTGAGTATGTTGGTGAATATGATACGCAGAGCCTTCCAAGAATTATGCTGGTAGCTAAGATGATGGGTAAAGATTTTGATGATCTGGCTGACATCAAAGGAGAACATAAGACGATCGAAAAAGAGAAAGATCCAGTGATTGAGGCGGTAGGACTTGGGCATGCAGGAACGATCAAACCATTTCATTTAACAATTAATAAGGGGGAAGTGGTAGGCCTTACAGGACTGCTTGGATCTGGCCGGTCTGAATTGGTTCGTGCTATTTATGGAGCAGATAAGGCGGACAGTGGACAGCTGAAAGTGAATGGCAAAGAAGTGAAAATCAATGCACCTTTGGATGCAATGAAATTGGGAATGGCATATCTGCCGGAAGACCGCAAAAGAGATGGAATCATTCCGGATCTATCCGTCAGAGAAAATATCATAATTGCCCTCCAAGCAAAACGCGGTATGTTTAAGCTGATGAGCCGTAAGGAAATGGAAGAAGCAGCGGATAAATATATAGATCTGCTTCAAATAAAAACGGCAAGCAGAGAAACACCAATCAAAAGTCTTTCAGGAGGGAACCAACAAAAAGTAATTATAGGAAGATGGTTACTGACAAATCCAGATTATCTGATATTGGATGAACCAACGCGTGGTATTGATATTGGTACAAAAACAGAGATTCAAAAATTAGTATTAAATCTGGCAGACGAAGGGAAAGCAGTGACCTTTATTTCGTCTGAGATAGAGGAAATGTTGCGTACGTGTTCCAGAATGGCTGTTCTTAGAGATGGTAAAATGGTAGGGGAATTGAGTGGTGAAGATATCACACAAGCTACAATTATGAGTACGATTGCTGGAGGTGAGAAGACAGATGACTAATCAATCATGGAAAATAATTTGGAAAAAAATCAAGATGCATCATATGTTCATGCCAATATTATGCCTTATGATCGTACTTTTGATTAATGTAATTGAAACACCTAACTTTTTTAAGATTTCGTTAAACAACGGTGTTTTTTATGGTTACATAATAGATATTATTAATCGGGCATCAGAGCTAGTCATACTGGCGATTGGAATGACACTTGTGACGGCTGCTTCTGGAGGGCAGGATATTAGTGTTGGCGCAGTGATGGCGGTTGCAGGGGCAGTGTGCTGTCAGATTTTGTCAGGCGGTGAAGTAACCACAAATGAATTCCAAAACCCGCTTTTATTAGCAGTTCTTTGTGCGTTGGCGGCATCGATGATTTGTGGAGCCTTTAATGGTATCCTAGTATCAAAATTTAATATTCAACCAATGGTAGCAACTTTAATACTATATACGGCTGGTCGCGGTATCGCGCAGCTTATTACGCAAGGTCAGATTACCTATGTACGTGTAGATGCCTATAAAATAATGGGAGGCTACATAGGAAAATGTCCAATTCCTACTCCCGTATTTTTTGCAGTTGGTACGGTTATTATCGTATCTTTTGTATTAAAGAAAACAGCACTGGGTCTTTATATTGAAAGTGTAGGGGTAAATGGTTCTGCTTCCAGACTGGTTGGTTTAAATTCGACCATGATCAAATTTTTAACTTATGTGATATGTGGTTTTTTGGCTGGTATCGCTGGAATCGTAGCTTCCAGCAGAATTTATTCTGCCGATGCGAATAATATCGGACTTAATCTAGAAATGGATGCAATCCTTGCAGTCGCACTAGGTGGAAATGCACTGGGTGGTGGAAAATTTAGTATGATGGGTTCCATTGTTGGCGCATACACGATTCAGGCATTGACGACGACTCTTTATGCTATGAATGTATCAGCAGATCAACTTCCTGTATATAAAGCAATTGTCGTGGTAATTATTGTTGTTCTTCAGAGTCCTGTATTTAATAAGTTTTTAAAGGGATTAAGAGCAAAAAAAGTTCCGGAAAATAAAATGATGGAAGGTGGTTGTTAATATGGGAAAGTCAAATAAAAAAGTCAGAATAAGCAGCAGTGCCTTCTTATTAATGATAACCATTGGATTATTTGCTGTTATGTATATTGCAGGTATGATTGTATTTTCGGGGAAAGGATTTGCCAAGCCCCAGATGTTCTTAAATCTTTTTATTTCCAACGCTGGGCTTTTGGTAATCGGATGTGGATTGACTTTAGTCATGATTGCTGGTGGTATTGATATTTCGGTAGGATCGGTAACAGCGCTGGTGTGTATGTTGTCCGCATTTACCATGGAGAATAAAGGAATGAGTGCTTATACAGCACTAATTATTTCATTAGGAATTGGTATTTTATTTGGTATCGTTCAGGGATATTTAATTTCGTATTTAGAAATCCAGCCGTTCATCATCACTCTTGCGGGAATGTTCTTTGGCCGAGGTATGACAGCGGTTGTAAGTACGGATATGATTTCCATAAAAAATAAATTATTCTTAAAATGGGCCAATTATAAGATTTATATGCCGTTTGGCTATACCAATAAAAAAGGAGTTTACCAGGCGGCGTACCTTTATCCTACTGTTATTATTGCATTGCTCGTGGTGATAATGATAGCCATCATGTTAAAATATTCGAAATTTGGAAGAAAATTGTATGCGATAGGCGGAAATCAACAAAGTGCATTAATGATGGGACTGAATGTAAAAAAGACGAAAATGCAAGCGTATGTACTGGATGGGTTTCTGGCTGGACTAGGTGGTTTTCTATTCTGTCTAAATAGTTGTGCAGGATTCGTAGAACAAGCAAAAGGTATGGAAATGGATGCCATCTCCGCGGCTGTTATTGGTGGTACCTTGTTAAGTGGTGGTGTAGGGACTGTCGTTGGGACATTATTTGGAGTTCTGATTAAAGGAACGATTTCCAGTTTGATCACAACCCAAGGTACGTTATCAAGTTGGTGGGTACGTATTACGCTATCAGCCTTGCTGTGCTTCTTTATTGTTTTACAGTCAGTGATAGCAGGAATGAAGAAAAAAATAAACGATTGATAAAAAGGATGAAAAAAAACTGGCTTGCAGCAACTTCAGCAAGTCAGTTTTTTTACTCTCTTACGATTCTGTAAGAGATGCCTCATCTATCGATCTTTCATATTGAGATATTCCTGTTCCGGACAGATAGGCTTATAGGCGGGACGAATAATTTTTCCATTATTTGCGAGTTCTTCCATTCTATGTGCAGACCAGCCTGAAATCCTGGCAATCGCAAATATTGGTGTATATAATTCAACCGGCAAATCTAGCATTTTGTATACAAAGCCGGAATAGAAGTCAACATTGACACTAACACCCTTATAAATAGGTCTTTGTCTAGAAATGACCTGTGGTGCCAGACGATCTACTAATGCGTATAGATTATATTCTTTAATCAGTCCTTTTTCTTCAGACAAACGTTCCACATAAGATTTAAATAATTTTGCACGCGGATCGGATTTAGAATAAATGGCGTGCCCAACTCCATAGATAAGTCCGGATTTATCAAAAGCTTCTTTATTTAACAGCTTACTTAAATAGCTGCTTACTTCCTCTTCGTCTTCCCAATCTTTTAAATGGTTCATCATATCATCAAACATCTGTACGACTTTGATATTGGCACCTCCATGTCTTGGGCCTTTTAAGGATGCAAGAGCAGAAGCCATTGTAGAGTAGGTATCTGTTAAAGAGGATGTAATCACACGCGTGGCAAAAGTTGAGTTATTACCACCACCATGTTCCATATGAAGAACAAGTGCAACATCAAGTATCTTCGCTTCTAAAGGAGTATATGAACTGTTCGGACGCAGAATATGTAATATGTTTTCAGCGGTAGAAAGCTCTGGTATGGGAGCGTGAATAAATAGACTGTTGCCATCGTGATAGTGGCTATATGCTTGATAACCGTAAATGGAGAGCAGAGGAAATAAGCTGATCAAACCTAAACATTGGCGCAAAACATTCGGAAGAGAGGTATCATTTGCTTTTTCATCATAAGAATAGAGCGTGAGAACACTTCTTGCCAGCGTATTCATCATATCCTTACTTGGAGCCTTCATAATGATATCCCGTACAAAACTCGTAGGAAGCGTTCGGTATCCAGCAAGCAATTCTTTGAAATCTTTTAATTCTTTTTCCGTTGGTAAGCTTCCAAAGAGTAGAAGATAGGTCACCTCTTCAAAACCAAAACGATTATCTTTTGTGAAACCATCGACTAAGTCTTCAACATTATATCCACGATAAAATAAACGTCCATGTGCAGGAACGGAAACACCATCCACGATCTCGGTCGCACGGACATCAGATATATTTGTTAATCCCGCTAAAACACCTTTCCCATTTAAATCACGTAATCCCCTTTTGACATCATACTTTGTAAATAACTCAGAGTTAATCATTCCCGCATCGCGGCTAAGCTGAGCCAAGTGGATAATCTCGGGTGTAATTTCGAAGTAATTTTTTTGTTCCATGAAACTTACCACCTTTCTTTGATACGTTACAAACATAAAGAGACACTATAAATAATAGCATGATTTTATTTATGTGCGCAAGTAAATTAAGAAACATTTAAATTTATAAATCGCGTAATATAGTAATATTGTAACAATTGTATTACAATAAAAATGCATGTTCTTTTAAATCGTAAAGTGATAAGGATATAGTAAGGAAATGACAGGAGAAGAGGTTGATTTAGATGAATGAGAATACAATAATCGGTGATCGCATGGCAGAGCTGCGTGCCAAAATGAAAGAATTAAAAATAGATTGGTATTTGATTCCAACTGGAGATTTTCACAATTCGGAATATGTAAATGACTATTTTAAAGTCCGGGAATATTTTTCGGGATTTACAGGTTCAAATGGGACACTTTTGGTTGGAATGGAAATGGCGGGCTTATGGACAGATGGCAGGTATTTTATACAGGCGGAACAGGAGCTTACTGGAACAGGAATTTTTGTATTTCGAATGATGGAAGAAGGAGTTCCCACCATATTGGAATTTTTACAGGAACACATGCAGGAAGAAGAACAATTAGGATTTGATGGACGTGTTGTTACAACAACATTTGGGTTGAAATTAGAAGAACAGATGAGTAAAAACGGTTGCAAGATAAAGTATGATGCTACTATTGCGGAACAATTATGGATAGACAGGCCTTCTCTGCCGGCTCATCCGCTTATCTTGTTAGAAAGAACAATAGCAGGCGAAACGGTAAATTCGAAATTACAAAAGATTCGTACCGTGATGCGCGAGAAGAATACGGATTGTCATATACTAAGTAAATTAGATGATATCATGTGGTTATTTAATATAAGAGGAAGTGACATTCCTTGCAATCCGGTAGCCTTCTCTTTTGCCATAATTTTTCATAACAAAGGAATTCTCTTTCTGCAAAAAAATGCCATAACGGATTCTTTCAGAGAAGTGGCAGAGAAAGAAAACATTGAATTCGAGTGTTATGAAAATATCTTAGATTACTTAAGCAGTTTAAAGAAACAAAAAATATTACTGGATTGTAGAAATAGTAATTACATCATATACAAAATGCTTCTTAAGAACCATATCGTTGTAGATGCACCGAATCCAACAAGCCTTTTAAAAGCGATGAAAAATCCAATTGAGCAAAAAAACATGCAGGAGATATATAGAAAAGATAGTGCTGCGGTAACTAAGTTTATTTATTGGATTAAGAATATTGTGAAGGAAAAGGTAATCACAGAATTGGAAGCAGCTAGCTATCTGGACACCTTGAGAAGTGAGATACCGGGATTTTTGGATCTGTCATTTGATACAATTAGTGCATATAAGGAAAATGCAGCCATGATGCACTATAAAGCTACCTTGGAACATAACAAAGTACTGTATCCGGAAGGCATGCTATTAATAGATTCCGGAGGACAGTATTTGGGTGGAACGACCGATGTCACAAGGACTATTGTACTTGGCTCGATTCCTTATGAACAAAAAATTCATTTTACGCACACTTGCATCGGTATGATAAATTTAATGAATGCCAAATTTTTGTATGGATGTACAGGAAGAAACTTAGACATACTGGCAAGACAATCTTTATGGAACATAGAGACAGATTATAAATGTGGAACTGGTCATGGAATTGGATACATTTTGAATGTACATGAGGGGCCCCAAAGCATCCGGTGGCGAAATGATTCACAAAATGAAGAAACTATTTTGGAAGAAGGTATGGTAATCAGTAATGAGCCGGGTGTTTATATCGAAAATAAATATGGCATTCGAATTGAAAATATAATGATTTGCAAGAAGGGGCCTAAAAATGAGTATGGTCAATTTATGTATTTCGAACCTCTTACGTATGTACCAATTGATAGAGAGGCCCTGGAGCTTTCGGTTATGACCGAACATGAAATCGAAAAAATAGATCAGTATCACCAGGAAGTATATTTAAAAATCAGTCCATATTTAAGTGAAAGCGAATCAGAATGGCTTAAAAAAGTAACGCAGCCATTGCATAAACAGACCATTTGATCTTAAAGTATTTCATAAAAACTGAAAAAAAAGATAATAAGATAACTTGACTTTTAAGAGGTGTTTTGAGATAATGTAACAGGTGTACTGGAAGGAAATAACCAGTACGATTTTTTGTCAAAACCCGCATCTTCTGGATAAACTAGAACATGCGGTAAAAAATACACATTATTTTAAGGAGGAAGTAATATGTCAACAAAAGCTAATTACCCGATTTCAGAAATTGGCGCAGGAAAACCAGGTTTTTCCAAAACACGTTCAATTATTGAAGCAGCTTTCTACGGAAATAACGTAGTAAAAGTAAATACTTTGAAAGAAGCTTATGAATTATCAAAAAATTCACCAGGTACTGTAATCACAGATATGCCTGTTTACAGGGGAGACGAATTCGGTCTTGAAGCAGATGCGAAAGTTCTTTTATTCAATGACGGTGCAGTAACAGGACGTTATGCAGGTGCACGCCGTATTAAAGGAGAACCAGGTGTTGAAGCAGGAAAACTTGATAAAGTCATTATGAATGCTATTTATGAGACACGTTGGAAAACAATGTATCACGCAGAGGTGTATATTGGACTTGATCCAGAATTTATGGTAAAGGCACACCTTCTTATTCCAGAAGGCGAAGAGAACATAATGTACAACTGGATGTTGAACTTCCAGTACATGTCAGATGAATATGTAAAAATGTACAAAAATTCCAAACCAGTCGGAGATGGAAAAGAAGCAGATGTTTATATCTTCTCAGACCCACAATGGATTCCAGGAAACAATCCAGATGTTGACTATAGCTGCTTGAGCGATCCACTTACTCTTTGCTATTTTGATACCGATCAGAACTGTGCAGCAATCCTTGGTATGAAATACTTTGGAGAGCATAAAAAAGGTACCTTGACGATGTCATGGGCGATTGCTAACAGAAATGGCTATGCTTCCTGCCACGGCGGACAGAAAGAATATTTATTAGCAGATGGAAGCAAATATGTTGCATCTGTTTATGGATTATCTGGTTCCGGAAAATCTACACTTACACATGCAAAGCACGGTGGAAAATATGAAATCAAAGTCCTTCACGATGATGCTTTCATCATTAACACAGATACCTGCGCATCGATCGCGTTAGAGCCATCTTATTTTGATAAAACATCTGATTATCCGACAGGATGTGATGATAATAAATATCTAATTACTGCTCAGAACTGTTCAGCTACCTTAGATGAAGAAGGCAAGATTCAGTTAGTAACAGAAGATATCAGAAATGGTAACGGTCGTGCTATTAAATCCAAATTGTGGTCACCAAACCGTGTTGACAAGATCGACGCTCCAGTAAATGCTATTTTCTGGATTATGAAAGATCCTACAATTCCACCAGTAGTAAAATTAAAAGGTGCTTCTTTGGCATCTGTTATGGGTGCAACACTTGCTACGAAGACATCTACTGCAGAGCGTGTTGCAGCGGGAACTGATTTAAATGCACTTCGTATTGTACCTTATGCAAATCCATTCAGAACCTATCCATTAGCTAATGACTATGAAAAATTCAAAAAATTAGTTGGTGATAAGAATGTAGATTGTTATATCATCAATACAGGTGATTTCATGGGCAAAAAAGTGCAACCGAAAGATACATTAGGAGTATTGGAAGCTATTGTGGATGGAAAAGCATCCTTCAAACAATGGGGACCATTCGGAGATATCGAAATTATGGATTGGGAAGGATTTGTTCCAGATTTGTCAGACAAATCATATGCTGATCAATTAAAAGCTCGCATGCAGGATCGTGTCAATGCAGTAGAAAAATTTGCTACTGCAAAAGAAGGATATGATAAACTTCCAGATGATGCAATTGCAGCGCTTAAAAAAGTTGTGGAAGAGGCAAATACACTTTAATCAATTGTGTTGAAGTGCAAATGGACAGCGGTAGAGAAATCTGCCGCTGTTTTTACGCGAAAAGAAACACTGAGTTTCTAAGGAAAATAAAATGGAAATAATTAGTAACGTTGAGCAAAAATTTCACCAATTTAAGTTATCAGAAGAGATAATAAGTGCGCTATCGGTATTAGGCTATCATGAGCCTACCAAAATACAACAGGAAGTGATACCTGTTGCTCTAAACGGTCGTGATATTGTAGCAAAATCACAGACGGGAAGCGGTAAAACAGCTGCTTTTGCAATTCCATTGTGTGAGATGGTGAATTGGGAGGAATATGCTCCGCAGGCACTTGTATTGGAGCCTACAAGAGAATTGGCCGTACAGGTGAAAGAGGAGATATTTCATATTGGAAGATATAAGAGGCTAAAAGTGCCAGTTGTATTTGGCGGAATGCCAGTTGATAAGCAAGCTATAACGTTGAGGCAAAAATCTCATATTGTGGTAGGTACCCCTGGGCGGGTTATGGATCATATAAGAAAAGAAAACTTGGATCTTTCCAATATTAAAATCCTTGTAATAGATGAAGCGGATTTGATGTTAGATATGGGATTCTTAGACGAAGTAAAAGAAATCATGGAATTGTTACAGGTGAAATGCATCAAGATGCTCTTTTCAGCAACACTTGGTGAACATTTATCGGTTCTGATTCACGCTTATATGAATGACCCTGTTCCCATTTTATTGAATCAGGATAGACAGCCGGTAGAACATATCGAACAAGCGTATCTGGATGTGAGCAAAGATGAAAAATACAATGTATTCTTTCAAATCTTTAAAAATGAGAACCCTGATAATTGCATTATTTTTTGTGCTACCAGAGAAATGGCAAATACTTTATACCAAAAATTAAAACGTAATAAAATACATTGTGGTGTATTGCACGGTGAGTTAGAGCAAAAAGAGCGATTACAGACAATAGATGATTTCAGAGATGGTAAGTTCCATTATTTAATAGCTACAGATGTTGCCGCCAGAGGAGTTGATTTTGCAGATATCACGCATGTGTTTAATTATGATTTTCCAACCAATAAAGAGACCTATGTGCATCGAATCGGGAGAACAGGAAGAAATGGTGCCTCTGGAAAAGCAGTCAGTCTGATACAGCAAGATGAGAAAAAAATGCAGTCTCATGTGGAATCTTATGTGGGACAAAGTATGTATCTTTACGATATGGAATTTCTGGATGACGCTCCTTTTTGGGTAAAACAAAAAGAGAAGGTGATCATGAAAAGAAGAAAAGGTGCTGATTTTCAAAAATCAATTACAAAGTTATCCATTGGAGGCGGTAGGAAATCAAAGATACGTGCTGCTGACATTGTTGGCACCATCTGTAATATGGAAGGAATAACAGAGTGTGATATTGGTATAATAGATATCAGAGATAGTTTAACTTATGTTGAAATATTAAATAAAAAAGGACAGATGGTCATGGATGCTTTACAAGAGAAGCCATTAAAAGGAAAAGTAAGAAAAGTAAGGATTACGAAAAGCTTGAGATTTTAAATGAATGTCATTTTTTACCATGATATGTATAGAAAGAATTAGAACAAAAGGTTGTAAAAAAATAAGTTATTGGATATAATATGAATAACCTGAAATGAACGATATTCTTGTTGTTTTGAACCTACAGTTACTTTAAACGGGATTCCTACATCACCGTATAGATGTCAAGCCCCCATTATGCAGAGGAAGGCAGAAGTATTGGTTGCGGTCACCCACCTAGCATTAGCTAGGAGTCAAAAGACAAGAACCGTCATTTTGGGGATAGCCAAAAAAATTGGTGTTACAAAAGAAAAAAGCAGCTGAAAGGCTGCTTTTTTCTGTGATGAAAATCTGGATATATCAGGTGTAGAGGTTTGCTATTTACTATTATAAGAATCTAAAAAGAAATTAGTATGAGGGCCTATGGAAAAAGTAAAAAGATTATACATGAAGTTAAGTATCATAATGATTGGTATTATAATACTAATTCTTATCGTATTAGGTGAACTTAGAAATGCATCCTTACATAGAATAGAAAAAGATTATATTAAAAGCTCAACGGTTAAAACATTGGTGACAGCACTGCGGGCAGATGAAAAGAACAAAATTGATAACATTTTAAATTCTGATAAAGAGTATCTTTCCTATAATTCCTATTGGAAGATTATAAAACTCATAGATGAGGACGTACATATGACGGATAATGATAAAACGGAATATCAGGATAACTATGTAGAAAAGGAAATATGGTATGATGTATATGATAAACTTTTAACTTACTACGATACGGATAATGGAATACAAAAAAAAATAATAAGTATCCTTGCAAAGGGAAAAAATGTGGAAAGGGAAGATGGTAGTATTTTAGAAGAGAATATCTTGCTTTCCTTAGATGGTAATGAAATAAGAGATGAGAATCAGTTATACAACGATGCGAATAATTCTCCAATGCTGGCTTATGTAAAAGGAGATGAATTATTGGCAATAAGAAAAAAAGCTGCAATAGATACGAAAGATCCTATCTTTGAAGACAATGATGATTATAAATTTGAGAAAAGTGGAAATAGAATAACGTTATTTAATGTATGGATAAAGAACGCAAAGGATAAAAAGGTTTCTTTTTTCTATAAACAGCATATCATCCATATGCAAGGAACGGGAGAAACAGAACAAATTGCAGATATTCAGATACAAGACGGAAAAATTAAAGAGAGCGATTTAAAAAAGGATAAAATAAGCGGAAAAGTATTACGTGTTGATAAGGATTCGATGACGCTTGTTTTGGAGGGTAGAGACAGCATTCCAATCTCTACTCAAATGAATACCTATAAAATACATGGAGTGTTACAGGAAGTATCAATTACAGATATAGTAATTGGCTATCAGTTCACAGATTTTATAATCAAAGACGGAAAAATATGTGCCGCACTTATTACAAAAGATGATGATATGCAAACGATACGTGTATTATTGCGCAATTCCGATTATAATGGAATTTATCACGATACGGTAGCTCTAACTGCGGATTCGGAGTATGAAGTAAGTTTTAGGGATGATAAAAAAAGATATCAATCTTCAGAAATATTACAAGTTGATGATTTTTCTCTTAAGGAGGGAGAGCGGATTTATGTGAAACCAGTCGCTCTTTCTGCAAAAATCAGCATCTCAAGTATACATAGGGCGGTAGGAACACCGGAATACAGGGGAACTTTGGAGATTGAAAAAAGAGAAGAGGGATATGTCCTAATTAACGAACTCTTATTAGAAGAGTATTTATATGCCGTGGTGCCAAGTGAAATGCCATCCTCCTATCCGGAAGAAGCTTTACGCGCACAAGCTATATGTGCCAGAACCTATGCTTATAAATCGATGCTGCATGCAGGCCTTTCCGAGTATGGTGCGCATGTGGATGACAGTACGAGTTATCAGGTATATCACAATATCAATGAAGAAACTTCAACAACAGATGCAGTAAATGCCACAAAGGGAAAAATTCTCCGCTATGGAGAAGAACTGGTCGGTGCCTATTATTATTCTACTTCATGTGGGTATGGAACCAATGCCTGCGTATGGAATGGAAATGAAAAATCCGATTTTCCATATTTAAAGGCAAAGCACATTAATCAAGAAGACAGCGAAGAGAATCTGTTTTCCGAAGAATCCTTTCAAACATACATAACAACAGTGAATAATACGGATTTTGAGAAGGATGAAAGCTGGTATCGATGGAACTATACCGTTGAAAAATTAGATCCGGATACCATACTTTCCAGATTAAAGGAAAGATACCAGGTAAATCCATCTCTGATCTTGACTAAAACGGATGGAGAGAATTTTGAAAGTAAGGATATTAAAAGCTTGGGAGATGTTCGCAATATTTACGTGCTATCGCGCAATGAAGGCGGAGTAATCAGTGAACTTATGATTGAAGGAAGTAAGTCTTCTTTTAAGGTGCTAACAGAATATAATATCAGATATGTTTTATCGGATGGAGTTTCAAAAGTTATCAAGCAAGACCAGAGCGAAAGTGGACCATCCATGCTGTTGCCAAGTGCTTTTGCTATTATTCAACCGAATATAGACAAAAATAAGGTGGTAGGGTATTCTATTATTGGTGGTGGATTTGGGCATGGTGTGGGCATGTCACAAAATGCAGCAAAAGACATGGCTGCGAACGGTTTTTCCTGTGAAGATATCATTCACTTTTTTTATGAAGGAAGTCAGATTTCTTCAATCTATGAATAAAAAGGAATATAAAAAATGCGTCTCTATTATATAATTACTATTTTTGCAAAGGAAGTGAATAAAAGTAGTGTTAGTGCACTTGCATCAAGTGCAGCTTATTTCTTGTTTTTATCACTAATACCAATTTTAATGTTAATCTGTTCCGTAGTGCCATATACTCCTGTGACAGAGGCTGATTTAATGAATGTACTGACACAATTGCTTCCGAATACCATAGCGCCACTGATTATCAGTATCATTGAAGAGGTATATGATAAATCGCCGGCTGCAGTATCTATTTCCGCATTAATTACCTTGTGGTCTGCATCAAAGGGAATCATGCCAATTAAAAGAGGTATCAACTTGATCAATAAAGTAGAAGAGACAAGGAATTATTTTTTACTAAGGATTCAGGCCGCTTTCTATACAGTGATCATGCTGGGTACTGTGATATTTTTCTTATTTGTTATGGTGTTCGGAAATATAATCGCTGACTTCATAGCAGCAAATTTACCAGATTTATCAAATTTTTGGCAATTTAGTATGCACTTTCGCTTTTTGTATGTATGGTTATTTTTAACCTTCCTATTTGCGTGTCTATATTCCTGGCTTCCAAATAGAAAATTGAAATTACGAACACAAATTCCAGGCGCATTATTTAGTAGTATAGGGTGGTCAGCATTTACCTGGCTTTTCTCTCTCTATGCCGAAAATTTTAATACCTTTAGCATCTATGGAAGTTTGGCAACTATTATTTTTGTCATGTTATGGCTTTATGCCTGTATGTTTATCCTTTTGGTTGGTGCAGAAGTAAATCAACATTTTTTTCCGCTACTGCGATTGTTAAGAAAAAAATAAGAAGAATCAATAGCAAAATAGAAAATATTCTTGACAAGATTAAAAAAGTTACCTATTATTAAATATAGTTGTATAAAAAAATTAAAATGGTTCTTTGTTATAATGTTTCATTGACTATGAAGGTGTCAGTAGAATTACATTTTCTATCAGAGAAAGGAGGCCACCGGCTGAAAGCTTCCTTAAGTTCAGATGTAAGTCGAATTTCCCACTGGAGTTTTTTATCAGAAGAATAGCGAGACAGGAGAATAGGTATCTCAATATTTGTGTAGGATAAAACGTTTGGCACGTTACGCCTTTAAAGAGTCTGCATTTATGCAGGAATCTGGGTGGTACCGCGGAGAAATTCGTCCCTTGTGTCTTTATAGACACAAGGTTTTTTTAGTTATAGGAAAATGAAGGTAAGTTGGAGGATTTTTAAATGAAAGAAAAATTAGAACAGATTAAAACAGAGGCATTAAAGCAGATCCAAGAATCTAATGCGCTGGAGAAACTGAATGAAGTGAAAGTAAACTATCTTGGAAAAAAAGGAGAATTGACAGCTGTTTTAAAGAGTATGAAGGAAGTAGCACCAGAAGACAGGCCTAAGGTAGGACAGCTTGTAAATGAAGCACGTGCAGAGATTGAAAGCGTACTCGAGGAAGCGATCCATAAGATGGAAAAATTAAAACGAGAAGCACAAATGGCAAAAGAAACAATTGACGTAACATTGCCAGCGAAAAAAAATAAGGTTGGTCATCGTCATCCGAATACCATTGCACGTGAAGAAGTAGAGAGAATTTTTGTTGGTATGGGATATGAAGTTGTGGAAGGACCGGAAATTGAAACCGATTACTACAATTTTGAAGCGTTAAATATTCCAGCAGATCACCCTGCTAAAGACGAACAGGATACGTTTTATATCAATGGAGACTTTCTTCTTAGGACGCAGACTTCTGGTACACAGGTTCATGAAATGGAAAAGGGGAAACTTCCGATTCGTATGATTGCACCTGGGAGGGTTTTTCGTTCGGATGAAGTGGATGCAACACATTCCCCATCTTTCCATCAGATTGAAGGATTGGTCATAGATAAAAATATTACATTTGCTGATTTAAAAGGTACCTTAGCGGAATTTGCAAAAGAGCTGTTTGGAGAAGATACGAAAGTAAAATTCCGACCTCATCATTTCAATTTTACAGAGCCTAGTGCAGAAGTAGATGTTACTTGCTTTAAATGTGGAGGTTCTGGGTGTCGTTTCTGTAAAGGTACTGGATGGATTGAAATACTTGGATGCGGAATGGTTCATCCAAATGTATTAAAGATGAGCCATATTGATCCGGAGGAATATTCTGGTTTTGCATTTGGTATGGGACTTGAGCGTATTGCCTTGCTGAAATATGAAATTGATGATATGAGACTTCTTTATGAAAATGACATCAGATTTCTGAAGCAGTTCTAGATAGAAATCGCAGAAAACAGATCGTAAAATAATAAAATAATAGAAGGGAATTAATATTATGAATACAGCATTATCATGGATCAAGGCTTACGTGCCTGAATTGGATTGCGGTGATCAGGAGTATACAGATGCAATGACACTAACAGGAACAAAAGTAGAGACATTTGAAAGATTGGATAAGAATCTGGATAAGATCTATGTGGGACAGATTGAATCGATCGAAAAGCATCCGGATGCAGATAAATTAATCATCTGTCAGGTAAATATAGGGACTGAAAAAAAACAAATTGTTACAGGGGCTACGAATGTCAAAGTTGGCAATAAAGTACCAGTGGTCATTGACGGCGGTAAAGTTGCGGGAGGACATGATGGTGGAGCCTTGCCAAAAGATGGAATTGTGATTAAAAATGGTAAGCTTCGTGGAATAGAATCTTACGGGATGATGTGTTCGATTGAAGAGCTTGGATCAAATAGAGAGATGTATCCTGAGGCACCGGAAGAAGGTATCTATATCTTTCCCGAGGAGACGGAAATAGGTGCCGATGCAATTGCAGAACTTGGACTTAGGGATACCATATTTGAGTATGAGATTACATCGAATCGTGTTGATTGTTATAGTGTACTTGGTATCGCGAGAGAGGCAGCGGCCACATTTAACAAGCCTTTTCTGCCACCAGAGGTGGGCGTACAGGAGAATGAAGAAAAAATATCGGATTATATATCTGTTGAAGTGAAAGATCAGGATCTTTGTGCCAGATATTGTGCGAGAGTATGCACGAATATAAAAATTGCGCCATCACCAAAGTGGATGCAGAGAAGATTAGCGGCGAGTGGCATCCGTCCAATTAATAATTTAGTTGATATTACGAATTATGTGATGGAAGAATTCGGTCAGCCAATGCATGCGTTCGATCTAGATACTATTGCAGGGAAGAAAATCATAGTAAAAAGAGCAAAAAATGGAGATGAATTCCAAACTCTGGATGGAGAAATCAGAAAGTTAGATGCTGATATCCTTATGATCTGTGATGCAGAAAAAGAAATTGGTATTGCTGGTATTATGGGCGGTGAAAATTCAAAAATAACAGATCAGGTAAAAACAGTAATGTTCGAATCGGCTTGTTTTCATGGTGCCAATATTAGAAAATCAGCCAAAAGACTTGGACTTCGTACGGATGCTTCGGGCAAATTTGAAAAGGGTCTTGATCCTTATAATGCGGAAGCGGCAATTAACAGGGCCTGTCAATTGATTCAGGAATTAGGATGTGGGGAAGTGGTAAGTGGAATGGTAGATGTGGCAGTACCATTAAAGGTCAATACTCGGATTCCATTGCAGGAAAACAGGATAAATCAGTTACTGGGAACCAAGATAGCAAAAGAAGAAATGCTTGCTATTTTTCGAAAACTGGAATTACGCTATGAAGAATCAACGAATGCTATTATTATTCCTTCTTTCCGCCAGGATTTGGAAGGCATTGCTGATATTGCTGAAGAAATAGCGAGATTTTACGGGTATGATAAAATACCGACCACTTTGCCAAGTGGAGAAGCAACAACGGGTAAAATCCCATTTAAATTAAGAATTGAAGAAAAGGCACGCGATATTGCAGAGTATAGTGGATTTTCCCAGGGGTATTCCTATTCTTTTGAAAGTCCCAAAGTGTTTGATAAGTTGCTACTTGATGCAGAAGATGAGCTGCGTAAGGCAATTTCGATTTCGAATCCTTTGGGTGAAGATTTTTCTATTATGAGAACCATATCGTTAAACGGTATGTTGACATCACTTGCTACGAACTATAACCGTCGTAATAAAGATGTCAGATTATACGAATTAGGGAATGTTTATCTTCCAAAAGCATTGCCTCTTACTGAACTTCCAGAGGAAAGAATGCAGTTTACGCTAGGTATGTATGGGGAAGGTGATTTCTTTACGATGAAAGGCGTAGTGGAAGAGTTTTTTGAATCTATCGGCATGAAGGAAAAAAATATCTATGATCCTAAGGCAAAGAAAAAATACTTACATCCAGGAAGGCAGGCGAACATTATTTATAAGGAAACGGTAGTTGGATATTTAGGAGAATTGCATCCGGATGTCGCAGATCATTATGACATTGGAACAAAAGCATACGTTGCAGTATTGGATCTTCCAAGTATTTTACCTTATGCAACCTTTGATCGAAAATTCGAGGGTATAGCAAAATATCCAGCGGTTACACGCGATATCAGCATGGTCGTTCCAAAAACTATTTTAGTTGGGGAGATTGAAAAAATTATCCTGCAGCGTGGTGGAAAATTCTTAGAAGAACTTACCTTATTTGATATTTACGAAGGAGAGCAGATCAAACACGGATTTAAATCAGTCGCATATTCCATCTCTTTCAGAGCAAAGGATAAGACATTAGAAGATACAGATGTAAATGCGGCTATGAAAAAGATAGTAAACGGTTTGGAAGGATTGGGTATTGAACTTAGGCAGTAATTAGATTACACTATAAGATAGAAAGTTTGAATAGGCGGTATAGAGAGTTGATCTTTCTGTACCGTTTATCTGTGTTAGCATAGTTAGGAGTAATGGTGTTAATACTAGCATTATATCAAAAAGATGGGAGTCTAAAATGAATCAGGAAAATACATGGAACAAATACACAGAGAAACAATTAGAAAAAGTAGACCAGTTCGCAGCGTCTTACATGGATTTTTTAAATGAAGGAAAAACAGAGAGGGAATGTGTTGACGTTGTCGTAAATCAGATTGAACAGGTGGGCTACAGAGAGCTTGAAAAGTTAATAAAACAAAAAGAGACGTTGAAACCGGGGGATAGAGTCTATTCTGTATGTATGAATAAAGCGGTATGTATGTTTCATATAGGTACGGAAGACATCGAAAATGGAATGCATGTTCTTGGTGCTCATATTGATTCCCCACGTCTTGATGTAAAACAAAATCCTTTGTATGAAGATACAGGCTTTGCATTGCTTGATACACATTATTATGGAGGAATCAAGAAATATCAATGGGTGACGTTACCACTTGCAATCCATGGCGTTGTTATCAAGAAAGATGGGACTACGGTCATTATTAATGTTGGGGAAAAAGAAGAGGACCCTGTGTTCTTTATTTCTGATCTATTGATTCACCTAGCACAAGAACAATTAGAGAAGAAAGCGAACAAAGTAATTGAGGGAGAAGCACTTGACTTGATTGTTGGTAGTAAACCAATTAAGTTTGACTCAAAAGATAAAAAAGATAGAGCAAATGATAATGCGAAAGATTCTGCAAAAGATGCAGTTAAGAAAGGAATACTTGCGATATTAAAAGAAACGTATGGGATAGAAGAAGACGATTTTTGTTCCGCTGAGCTGGAAGTCGTACCAGCTGGAAATGCAAGAGAAGCTGGGTTTGATAGAAGTATGATTATGGCTTATGGTCAGGACGATAGGGTGTGCGCCTATGCCTCCCTGATTGCTATGCTTGAAATCAAGGCACCGAAAAAGACAGCCTGCTGTTTGTTAGTTGATAAGGAAGAAATTGGCAGTGTTGGTGCGACAGGCATGCATTCACACTTTTTTGAAAACTCTGTCGCAGAGTTAATGAATTTGATGGATGTCTATAGTGAATTATCATTAAGAAGATGTCTGTCCCGTTCCTCAATGTTATCTTCCGATGTCAGTTCTGCTTTTGACCCAACTTATGCAGCCAGTTTTGAAAAAAAGAATGTTGCTTATTTAGGAAATGGTATGGTATTTAATAAGTTTACAGGTTCCAGAGGAAAATCTGGATCGAATGATGCAAATGCAGAATACATGGCACAGATTCGTGCGATTATGGATAAAAAAGAAATCAATTTCCAAACAGCAGAACTCGGTAAGGTAGATCTTGGTGGTGGAGGAACCATTGCCTATATATTATCAAGATATGGCATGCAGGTGATTGATTGTGGTGTCGCTGTATTAAATATGCACGCTCCCTGGGAAGTTACCAGTAAGGCAGATATTTATGAAGCAAAGAGTGGTTATGTTGCATTTTTGGAAAGTGAGAAATAGAAATACAATGGCCTTTGAGGCTTGATAAAGGATGAAAATAAATAATGTATGATATGAAAACTTCAGATTTTTACTTTGAACTGCCACAAGAATTGATTGCGCAAGATCCTCTGAAAGATCGGTCTGGTTCAAGATTACTTGCACTAAATAAAAAAACAGGTAAAATAAAGCACCAGATATTTAAGGATGTAATTCAATATTTGAATGCGGGTGACTGTTTGGTTCTAAATGATACAAAAGTTATTCCTGCCAGATTGATTGGCGTTAAAGCAGATACGGGTGCACATATTGAGTTGCTCTTGTTAAGAAGAAGAAAAAATGATATCTGGGAAACATTGGTGAAACCTGGTAAAAAGGCGAGGCCAGGAACAAGAGTAAGTTTTGGGGATGGAGTATTGCAAGGGGAGATATTAGAAACTTTGGAAGACGGGAACCGTCTTATTCAATTTCAATATGATGGAATATTTGAAGAAGTTCTGGATCAATTGGGAGAAATGCCCTTGCCCCCTTATATTACGCATAAACTACAGGACAAAAGCCGATATCAGACAGTTTATGCAAAATATGAAGGAAGTGCGGCTGCACCAACTGCAGGACTTCATTTTACCAAGGAATTACTTTCGGAAATGGAAGCAAAGGGAATAAGCCTTGCTTATGTTACACTTCATGTGGGTCTTGGGACTTTCCGGCCAGTAAAAGTAGATCATATACTGGAACATCATATGCATTCTGAATATTACCAGATATCCAAAGAAGCTGCCGATAAGATTAATCTTGCAAAAGAAACAGGGCATCGTGTTATTTGTGTAGGAACAACAAGTTGCAGAACAATTGAGAGTGCAGCTGATGAACATGGGAGGTTACAAGAAAGCTGTGGTCATACAGAGATCTTTATTTATCCGGGATATCAGTTTAAAATATTGGATGGTCTGATTACAAACTTTCATTTACCCGAATCGACACTTGTTATGTTAGTATCAGCATTGGCTGGAAAAGAGCAAGTTTTACATGCTTATGCAGAAGCTGTAAAAGAGAAATATCGCTTTTTCTCGTTTGGCGATGCGATGATAATTATTGACAATGTTTTAGATTAATTATAAACTATATGGAGAATTCTGGGAATGTAGTAATAATCTGGAAAGGGGATACCATAGTGGAAGAGAGAAGAAAAACAAAAAGGCTTACGTTAGAATCATCACTTGTTATGAAGCGTTTAGATGGAGCTGGGGAAGAGGAAGTATGTATCAATGTGATTGATATTTCAAAGCGGGGAATTGGATTTACCTGTGAGGAACCATTACAAATAGGAGCTGTTTATGAGAGCCGTTTAACGATTTGGACGAAAGAAATGATAAGTGCTTTCGTAGAGATCGTTCGCATTGAGATGGCAGAGGATACCTTTATATATGGTGGTATTTTTGTTGGTATGCCGGAGATAGATGCCTGTAGAATAGCCATTTATGATGTGGTACATACGTATGTTGATAGTAGTGAAGAGTAGAGATTCAGATTGAAGATAAACAATAAATACGAGTAAAGAGAAAAAAGATGAAGCGGATTACCGATTCATCTTTTTTTACTTTTCTATGGTCTTATTGATAGAGTGATTGTAGATCGCTATAAAAGTCGGGGTAGGAGATTTGAATACAATCTTCCCCCAGAATCTTAGTTACACCAGCACAATTAAGGGCGGCAATGGCGAAAGACATTGCAATCCGATGGTCTGATTTACTGTCAATGACAGCACCTGTTAATGGGACGCCGCCTTCTATGATCATACCATCTTCAGTGCCGATAATCTTTGCCCCCATAGCAGATAGATTTTCAACCATTACATCAATACGGTTTGATTCTTTTACTTTAAGTTCAGCTGCATCTTTAATAATGGTTGTACCATCAGCAAATGCTGCCATAATAGCGATGATAGGGATTTCATCAATGAGAGTGGGGATGATAGAGCCTTCTATTGTGATTCCATGTAAGTTACTGGAACGGATTAAAAGATCCGAAGTAGGTTCCCCATTGGCATCGTTAATGTTTAAATAAATAATATCTCCCCCCATTTGTTCGGCTACTTTTAGAATGCCATTACGCGTAGGATTGATACCGACATTTTTTAGTAATATTTCTGAATTTGGAGTAATGAGTCCGGCAGCAATGAAATAGGCTGCAGAAGAGATATCACCCGGAACAACCACTTTTTGACCACGTAGTTCGGGGAGTGGTCTTACCGTAACGGTAGTGTTTGAAGTAGTAAGTTCAGCCCCGAAAAATTGCAGCATAATTTCAGAGTGGTTACGACTGAGGTAAGGTTCGGTAACACTTGTTGGTCCGTCAGCGTATAATCCAGCTAATAAAATTGCTGATTTTACTTGGGCTGATGCGATATTGGATTGATAGTGGATTGCCTTTAAACGTGACCCTGTGATAGAAATAGGTGCACATCCATTATTCTTTAGACTTTGCATTTGGGCGCCCATGAGAGAGAGGGGGTCCATGATACGTTTCATGGGCCTTTTTTGGATGGAATGATCTCCCGTTAAGGTAGTATCAAATTCCTGTGCAGCAAGGATGCCAGAGATTAATCGAATAGTAGTTCCGCTATTTCCAACATCTAAGATATCCTTTGGAGCAGAAAGTCCTTGAAGTCCCTTGCCATAAATCAGGATTTTTTCTGATGTATTTTCAATTTGTATCCCCAACTTCTGAAAGCAGGAGATGGTAGACAGGCAGTCGGCTCCTTGCAGAAAATTTGTAATTTCACTGATACCATTAGAAATAGAACTAAACATAATCGCTCTATGTGAGATCGATTTATCACCTGGTATTGTTAATTCTCCTTTGAGACTCTTAATTTTAGTCAATTGCATAAGTTCTCCTTATCACACCTAGCATTTTGAAAATATGGTGTAGTTATGTTTTTTTAGTATGAAGATTGCCTGTTTCAAAGATTCTTCATCATTAAAATCGATACGAAGTGCACCTTCTTCAAATTCACGATTATTGATAATGCCAATGTTACGAAGATTGATCTGGTGAGAGGCTAAAATGGTAGCTATGGTTGCAATCACACCAGTTTCATCAGGGATATCAATATAAAAGGAATAAATTCTTTTGATAGGGCCTCTGGAGGCCTCTACAAAGGAATCACGGTAATCTCTTGCAGAATCAAAGAGTGCAAAAAGAGCAGGGGCATTTTGTTTTACTAGTTCTGATGATATATTTTGTAAGGATTTGATATAATTCTGAAGATGCAAATGGATGTGTATGCTGTTTTCAAGACTGATTTGTTGCCACATAGCGGCCGAGGAGGAAGCAATTCTAGTGATGTCTTTAAATCCTCCAGCTGCAATCATTTTCATAACATCTTCTTTATTATCCGAATCATGAATAAGGTTTACTAGAGCTGCAGCAATAATATGAGGCAGGTGACTGACTGCCGCAGTGACATAATCATGCTCCTCATAGCCCAATACAAGTGGGATTGCTCCCAGATTTGAAATCAGAGACTTGTACCTTTCAAGAAACGTGGAGGAAACACGGTCTGTTGGTGTTAGAATGTAATATGCATTTTCAATCAGTCGATCACTTGCATTTTCATATCCGGTTTTTTCGCTTCCAGCCATAGGATGTCCGCCTATGAAATGATCATCAAGTCCCAGAGCATGAATACGAGTATGGATATTTGTTTTTACACTACCAACATCTGTTAAAATACAGTCTTTAGAAAGACAGGACTGGATTTCACATAAATTTTCATCGTTATGGGAAACAGGAGCACATAAAAAAATAAATTCGCAGGATAGGAAGGTAGAATCTATTTTTTTACATATAACATCAATTACCCCTTCTTGCTTAGCAGTAGAAAGGGTAGAAAAGTTAGTGTCGTATGCAAGTATCATCACATCTTTATAGACTCGCCGAATCGATTTGGCAATAGAACCTCCAATTAATCCAAGTCCGATAAATCCAATAGTCATTTGCTTCATAGTTGCTCCATTCAAAAATTTCTTCCAACCAAATCTGCAAATGGATGTAACTCTTTACATAACTGGTCAAATTTATGAAAAGTCAGTGATTGCGGCCCATCAGAAAGAGCATGTGCCGGATCGTTATGTATCTCTATCATAAGGCCGTCTGCCCCGCAGGAAACAGCAGCTTTTGCCATGGATGGCACATATTTGTAAGACCCCGTTGAATGAGAAGGATCTACAATTACGGGAAGATGTGTCTTTTCTTTTAATACAGGTACTGCGCTGATATCCAAAGTATTACGTGTGGCAGTTTCAAAAGTACGAATTCCTCTCTCACATAATACTACATTTGGATTACCTTCTGCAATAATATATTCTGCAGCATTCAACCATTCATCAATAGTTGCACTTAACCCTCTCTTCAGTAAAACGGGAAGACCTGATTTACCAGCTTCTTTTAATAAATAGAAGTTCTGCATATTTCTGGCACCTATTTGGATCATATCGACGTATTTTACAGCAGCATTGATTGCATCAAGGCTAACAACTTCGCAGATAGTAGCAAGACCGGTTTCCTTTTTAGCCTCCTGCATATAGCGTAGTCCCTCTTCTTCCAAACCCTGAAATGCATAAGGAGATGTTCTTGGCTTATAGGCTCCACCACGGAGAATGTTAGCACCACCTGCTTGCGCTGCATGCGCAATGCTCAATAATTGTGATTCCGTTTCCACGGCACAAGGTCCAGCCATGATGGTAAGGTTGTCTGGGCCAATTTTAGTATTTCCAACTTTGACAATGCTAGGCTCCGGATGAAATTGTTTATTACTTAATTTATAGCTTTCCGTAACAGGTACCATTTTTTGGACATCTTTAAACGCCATGATATTATCATTGGCAAGTCTGGTCTTATCTCCGACAACGCCTATAATGGTAACTTCTGTTCCTTCTGAAAGATGTACTTGTAATCCTTTGCTTTCTATATAGTGTGCGACAGCATTTACATTTTCTTTCGTCGCATTAGGTTTCATTACAATTATCATATGATCTCCAATCTGCAGGTATAGCTGCGTATGAATTATTTTGTATAATCAGCAAACACAATATATCACTTCAACGCGCGAAAGTCAATAGGGTTAATAAATTGATATAAATGTAATTTCAAATAAAGATATGCAAAATATGTATATATACTTGTAAATAGTATAACTATTTAGTAAAATATACCTATGGATAATTGATAAGTAAAGAGAAATTTGAATATAAATGTCAAATTACCCAAAATAATGCATAAAATGGAGGACGTTACTATGAATGTTTACACAACTGATAAGATTCGTAATGTTGTTTTGCTTGGACATGGAGGAAGCGGTAAAACAAGCCTGGTAGAAGCAATGGCTTATTTAGCTTCCATTACTTCCCGGCTTGGAAAAGTACCGGATGGCAATACACTTAGTGATTTTTCAAAAGAAGAACAGAAAAGAAAATTTTCAATTAGTACCTCCATCGTGCCAATTGAATGGGAAGGAACTAAGATCAATGTTCTGGATACTCCCGGTTATTTTGATTTTGTTGGGGAAGCGGAAGAGGCCGTCAGCGCAGCGGATGCCGCGATCATTGTGGTATCTGGGAAAACAGGTATAGAGGCAGGTACCCAAAATGCATGGGATTTATGTGAGAAGTATAAATTACCAAGAATGATATTTGTTACGGAAATGGATGTGGATAATGCTTCCTACCGACAGGTCGTAGAGGATATGACTTCAATGTATGGAAAGAGAATCGCACCCTTCCATCTTCCAATCCGTGAAAATGAAAAATTTGTTGGATACATAAATGTAATACAAGAAAGTGGATACCGGTGGAGTGGTAAAGAAGTGGTGGAGTGTGAAATTCCAGATTATAACATCCCTAATTTGCAGATATGCAGAGATACACTAATGGAAGCGGTCGCAGAAACAAGTGAAGAGATGATGGAGCGCTATTTTAGTGGTGAGAAATTTTCAGAAGCTGAGATTCGTTCTGCACTGAGAACAAATGTAAACGATGGAAGTATTGTGCCTATTTCAATGGGGTCTAATATTTTGACGCAAGGTATCTATACGTTATTAGATGATATTGTAAAATATATGCCAAGCCCGGAAAATAGAAAGTTAGTTGGTGTGAATAGGAAAACAAATGAAATTTTCGAGGCCGATTATGATTTCTCCAAAGCGAAGTCGGCGTACATATTTAAAACCATTATTGACCCATTTATCGGGAAGTATTCTTTGATAAAGGTCTGTTCCGGAGTTTTGAAATCCGATGATGTATTATACAATGAAGGAAAAGATATAGAAGAAAAAATTAGCAGATTATATGTGTTGCAGGGAAATAAGCCAATTGAAATCAAGGAATTGCATGCGGGTGATATTGGTGCCATTGCAAAGTTGACAGCTGCAAGGACAGGAGATACCCTTTCCACAAAAGCAGCTACTGTGCAATATGGAAAAGCAGAAATCTCTACGCCATATACAAGTATGCGTTATAAAGCGAAAAATAAGGGCGATATTGATAAAATATCCCAGGCATTACAAAAATTGACGCATGAAGATCAGACTTTGAAAATCGTAAATGATGGCGAAAATCACCAATCATTATTGTTCGGTATGGGAGATATGCATCTGGATGTAATTGTTAGCCGGCTTTTAAATGAATACAATGTTGAAATTGAATTGTCAAAACCGAAAGTTGCTTTTCGGGAGACTATCAAAAAAAATGCAGATGTGGAGTATAAATATAAAAAGCAATCCGGAGGACATGGTCAATATGGGCATGTTAAGATGCGGTTTGAACCTTCTGGAAATTTAGAAGAACCATATGCATTCGAGCAAGTTGTGGTGGGAGGAGCCGTACCGAAGAATTATTTTCCGGCGGTTGAAAAGGGAATGCAGGAATCGGTACAAAAGGGTCCTTTAGCAGCTTATCCAGTCGTTGGAATCAAGGGAATCTTATACGATGGTTCCTATCATCCGGTAGATTCCTCTGAAATGGCATTTAAAATGGCTACCATACAGGCATTTAAAAAAGGATTTATGGAAGCGGGACCAATCTTACTGGAACCGATCGCATTATTAAAGGTTACGGTACCAGACAACTATACTGGGGACGTGATTGGAGACCTGAATAAAAGACGTGGACGTGTATTGGGTATGACACCGATTGGCAATGGAAAACAAATCGTAGAGGCAGATATACCGATGGTAGGACTATTTGGATATTGTACGGAATTACGTTCTATGACGGGAGGCCGTGGTACTTATGAATTTGCATTTTGCCGCTATGAGCAGGCACCGTCAGATATTCAGGAAAAAGAGGTGGAAGCCAGATCCAATAAGGTCTCTGAATCCAATGAAGAATAAGTTTTCATAGAAAATTTATTTGTATAGGATCTTTCAATGTGGTAATATTCAAACATAATGAATCATTACATGGGGAGGTCCTATATTGAAAAAGATAAAGAATTATATAGTTGGTTTCGTAATTGCAATGCTGATTGCTTTTATTTATTATTACATGACGTTACCAGCAATTAATATTCATGCAAAAGGGTTCTGGTTTTTTATTTCCGTTGTCATCATAGTTGTGATTGGTATTATTCTGCTAAGAACATTAGGAAAACAAGGTAAAATAATTTCAGGAAATGGAATTAACATCAATTTAAAAGATCTTTTGGCTTTGAGACCTATTAAATTCTTATCCGTATTATTGCTGATTATTTTATTGATTTATGGTGTTGGAAGCATTCTATCCTCTCCATTCATAAATGCAAAGAAATATCAGCAGCTCTTGACAACCAATGAACGAAATTTTACCGAAGATATCAAAGAAGTTGATTTCAATACGATACCGCTATTGGACAAAGAATCAGCGGCGCTTCTTGCTAATCGTAAAATGGGCAGTATGGTGGATATGGTATCGCAGTTTGAGGTGAGTTCAGAATATGCGCAGATCAATTATCAGGATAAACCGGTACGTGTGGCTCCTTTGGTATATGCAAGTCCCATTAAATGGCTTATGAATCAATCAGACGGAATCCCTGCCTACATTATGATTGACATGACAACACAAAATACCGAATGTGTAAAATTAAAAGAAGGAATTAAATATTCAAAATCTGAATATTTTAACCGCAATCTTTACAGACATTTACGTTTTCGCTATCCTACCTATATATTTGATGAACAGATTTCCTTTGAAATAGGAGAAGACGGAGTACCTTATTGGATCTGTCCAGTCAAAAAATTTAATATTGGCTTATTTGGTGGACAGACGATTGGAAATGTAATTATTTGTAATGCAATCACTGGAGAATGTCAAAATTATCAGATCGACAACATACCACAATGGGTGGATAAAGTTTTTTCTGCGGAGTTGTTGATTTCTCTTTATGATTATTCGGGTACTTTGAAACATGGATATTGGAATAGTGTCTTAGGGCAAAAAGACTGTTTACAATCAACCAATGGATATAATTATATAGCGTTGGATGACGATGTATGGGTATATACAGGAGTCACATCAGTAAATGGGGATCAATCCAATGTTGGTTTTGTACTGATGAATCAACGAACCATGGAAACTCGTTTCTATAAAATAGAGGGAGCGATAGAGGATTCCGCGATGTCCTCGGCGGAAGGGCAGGTACAAAACCTTGGTTACCGTGCAACATTTCCGATTCTGCTAAATATTGCCTCAGAACCAACTTATTTTATGGCACTGAAGGATGATGCAGGGCTCGTTAAAAAATATGCTATGCTGAATGTAGAGAAATATCAATGGGTGGCGATCGGTGACACGATAAAAGAATGCACCAAAGACTATGTTCAGTTGTTGAATACAAACGGTATTATCAGTGAAAAGGCATCTGATGTAAAAACTATTTCTGCTAAAATAACGAGCATAGCACCTGTTGTTTTAGAGGGCAATACTTTTTATTATGTATGTGTGGAAGGTTCGGATGATATTTATGTAATTGACATGAGCAATACGGATTTAATCTCTATCATAAAATATCAGGTAGGAGATCAGGTGACATTGGGTTATAAAGACGCACTGGGTTTAAATCCGGTAGTTCATATTAAAAAATAGGAAAAAGACTTATCTGGTTCATATTTAAGACCAGATAAGTCTTTTTTAGAATACGATTCAAAAAAAGTGAAATATTATAAAGTATTATAGGTTTGCTAACTGTTATTAAAATAGTGGTTTACTAAAGGGAGTAGCGTTTATGGAATTGGAAAAAAATAATAATTTTCAAAATTTGAATCAAGAAGAAGTAAAAGAAATGTTAAAAGAGACCAGAAGTAAATTGACAAAACAACAACAAATTATAAAAGAAAAGAGACTACCGGTTCTAGTATTGGTAGAAGGATTTGGAGCTTCGGGGAAAGGTACATTGATCAGCTATTTAATCAGAGATTTGGATCCCAGGTTCTTTAAAGTTATTTCAACCAGTATCCCATCAAAAGAAGAAAAAAGAAAACCATTTCTCTGGCGATATATGAATGCAATTCCTGAGGCTGGTAAATTTGTATTTGTGGACACTGGCTGGATGGAAGAAACGGTTTGTAATATGGTGGATGGAACGTTAAAAGAGAAGGCATTTCGGAAAAGAATAGATGGAATTCATATATTTGAAAGACAATTATCGGAGAATGGCTATTTGGTTTTAAAGATTTTTGTAGAGGTATCAAAAACAGAACAAAAGAAAAGAATCGATAATTTATTACAAAATCCAGATACAAAATGGCGGGTAAGCAAAAGAGAACAAAAGCAGTTGGAAAACAGAAAGGCATATGAAAAGGCATATACAGAATATATTAGGGAAACAAATACACGAGAGGCCCCCTGGCATATCATAGAAAGTAATGAAAAAAGGCTTGTAGAATTACAGGCTTGCCATTTACTAGTAAAAAGTATTGACCAAAAAATAGAAATGCAACAAGTGCCTATTGTAATAAGGAATTCATTTCCGGTAGTTGAAATGCCTAAATTGAGTGAGGTATCGTTGGATGTATCTCTTACGAAAGAAGAATATGAAAAGCAATTAAAGGAAGCAAAGAAAAAATTAATAAAACTACACAACAAATTATATAAAAAAAGAATTCCTGTTATTATCGCATATGAAGGTTGGGATGCGGCGGGCAAAGGCGGTAATATAAAAAGACTTACCAGCGCATTGGATGCAAGAGGGTTTGAAGTGTATCCGATCGCAGCACCTGATATTCATGAAAAAGAGAGATTCTATTTATGGCGTTTCTGGACCAGATTACCCAAAACGGGACATATTGCTATTTTTGATCGAACATGGTACGGAAGAGTAATGGTAGAACGAATTGAGGGTTATTGCAGCGAAAATGATTGGAAACGTGCGTATCATGAAATCAATGAATTTGAAAGAGAATTAACACAGTGGGGAGCAATCGTGGTGAAATTTTGGATTCATATAGATAAACAAACCCAGCTTGACAGATTCAAGGAAAGAGAGGAAATCCCAGAAAAGAAATGGAAGATTACAGAAGAAGATTGGAGAAATAGAGAAAAATGGGAGGAATATGAATCGGCAGTAAATGAAATGCTCGAAAAAACAAGTACCGAATATGCACCTTGGCATATTATTCAGTCCAATGATAAATATTTTGCACGAATACAAGCGATTAACCACGTGATCCATGCAATTATGGAAAGAGTGTAAATAATCTTGACAAAAAATAGAAAGATGAGTAAAATTATTTTAGTTTCGGATATGTTAGAATATCCCCTAAAAATTGATAAGAAAAAGACAAGGAAGAGGAATATTAAGAGCGTAACAATTCAGAGAACTGTCGGATGGTGTGAGACAGTATGCCAAGTTCCTAACTCACCTCGGAGTTCCTAAACTGAATTCAAGTAAGTGAAGGCGGCAATTCCCGTTATAGAATTTAAAGTGTGTATGTTCATACAAAAAGCGGATTAATAAATGATTTGAACTTACAAATTAGAGTGGTAACGCGGATTGACTTCGTCTCTAAAATATGGAGGCGGAGTCTTTTTTCGCGAGTAGCGATGAAAATGCGTGCTTGCACGAACATTTGAGGAGCACCGCGAAAGCCCAGAATCGTTCTTCAGGTTCTGGTCCTGAGCGAGTAGCGATGAAAATGCAAAAAATAAGTATATTACAAGGAAATTAGAAATTGGAGGAAGCAGATTATGGCAATACCCTATAATCACAGAGAAATCGAACTGAAATGGCGTGCAGAATGGGAGAAAAATCCTGTAAATGTAAATGATGGAAAAAAACCAAAATATTATTGTCTGGATATGTTCCCATATCCTTCAGGGAATGGTCTTCATGTCGGACACTGGAGAGGGTATGTAATATCGGATGTCTGGAGTCGATACAAATTATTAAATGGTCATTACATCATACATCCAATGGGCTGGGATGCTTTTGGACTGCCAGCGGAGAATTATGCAATTAAAATGGGCGTTCATCCAGCAGTTTCCACAGCTGAAAATGTAGCGAATATTAAAAGACAGATTAATGAAATCGCTGCATTATATGATTGGGACAGGGAAGTGAATACAACAGATCCTGATTTTTACAAATGGACGCAATGGATTTTTGTTAAGATGTTCAAGGCTGGATTAGCATATGAAAAAGAGATGCCGATTAATTGGTGCCCTTCTTGTAAAACAGGGCTTGCAAATGAGGAAGTCGTAGATGGAAAATGTGAGCGTTGCGGATCAGAGGTAACGAAAAAGAATCTAAAACAATGGATGCTTCGTATTACCAAATATGCGGATCGATTATTATCAGATCTTGATAAGTTAGACTGGCCGGACAAAGTAAAGAAGATGCAGACTGACTGGATTGGTAAGTCTCACGGTGCAGAAGTTGAGTTTTCGGTGGATGGAAAAGAAGAGAAAATAACGGTATATACAACTAGACCAGATACTTTATATGGTGCTACCTTTATGGTACTTGCACCGGAACATGAGATGGCTGCGAGTCTTTCAACCGTACAGACAAAGGAAGCAGTAGACAAATATATCTTTGATTCCTCCATGAAATCAAATGTTGACAGATTACAGGGGAAAGAGAAAACTGGTGTATTCACGGGTAGTTATGCGATAAATCCATTGAATGGTGCAAAAGTTCCAATTTGGCTTTCGGATTATGTATTAGCAGATTATGGGACTGGAGCCATCATGTGTGTACCGGCGCATGATGATAGAGATTTTGAATTTGCTACAAAGTTCAATATTCCGATTATACAGGTAATTGCAAAAGATGGTAAAGAAATTTCAAATATGACAGAGGCATATACAGCCGCCGCAGGTACTATGATTAACTCAGGCAGCTGGACTGGTATGGAATCTTCCGTTTTAAAAAAAGAAGCGCCTAAGATGATAGAAAAAGCGGGATTTGGGCGAGAAACCACCAATTATAAATTACGTGACTGGGTATTTTCCAGACAACGTTATTGGGGAGAACCAATTCCAATCGTACATTGCAAAGAGTGTGGATGTGTTCCTGTTCCGGAGGAACAATTGCCTTTATTACTTCCGGAAGTAGAAAAGTACCAGCCAACAGGTACCGGAGAGTCTCCGCTAGCAGATATCGATGAATGGGTGAACACAACTTGTCCTTGTTGTGGTGCCCCTGCAAAACGTGAGACGAACACCATGCCACAATGGGCAGGATCTTCCTGGTATTTTTTACGTTATGTGGATTCTCATAATGAAAAAGAATTGGTAAGTAGAGAAAAAGCAGATGCATTATTGCCAGTGGATATGTATATCGGTGGTGTTGAGCATGCGGTATTGCATTTGTTATATTCCAGATTTTATACAAAGTTCTTATGTGACCTTGGTGTGATAGACTTTGATGAACCGTTTAAAAAGTTATTTAATCAAGGTATGATTACAGGTAAAAATGGCATTAAAATGAGTAAATCAAAAGGAAATGTGGTATCACCTGATGATTTAGTAAGGGATTATGGATGCGATTCTTTAAGACTATATGAGTTATTTGTTGGACCGCCAGAATTAGATTCGGAGTGGGATGATAGGGGAATCGATGGGGTATACAGATTTTTAAATCGTTTTTGGACACTGGTCATGGAAAACAAAGATAAAACGGTTTCGGCAACACAGGATATGACTAGACTACGCCATAAAATGATTCATGATATCACCACTCGTTTGAACAATTTCAGCCTGAATACAGTAGTATCCGGTTTTATGGAATATAATAATAAATTCATGGATATAGCGAAAAAAGAAGGCATTGATCAAGAGACACTGGAAACAATGACGATTCTTCTGGCTCCTTTTGTACCACATGTTAGTGAAGAGTTGTGGAGAGAACTTGGACATAACGATTCTGTCTTTCATGAGGAGTGGCCAACCGCAGATGAAAAAGCAATGGTAGAAACAAATTGGGAGATTGCTGTCCAAATAAATGGTAAAACAAAAGCAATAGTTAAAGTGCCAGCAGATATTGAAAAAGAGTCAGCGATTGCTGCGGGAAAAGAAATAATTGCCGATAAATTAACCGGTACCATAGTAAAAGAAATCTATGTCCCTGGAAGAATCATCAATATTGTAATGAAATAAACAAAAAGAAAGTATAGTACAAAAGAAGGTGAGGCAGATAGAATGACAGAACAATTTATTACATTTACCATAGGGAAACAAAAACATATTGCTTTGATTGCGCATGATGGTAAGAAAAAAGAACTGATTGAATGGTGCAATACGAATAAATCGATACTGAGAAATCATTTTTTATGTGGTACCGGTACCACAGCCAGAATGATTTCAGAGGAAACAGATTTACCGGTAAAAGGATATAATAGTGGTCCTCTGGGCGGTGATCAGCAGATAGGAGCCAAAATCGTAGAGGGTAATATTGATTTTGTGGTATTTTTTTCGGACCCATTGGAGGCTCAGCCACACGATCCAGATGTAAAAGCATTACTTCGCATCGCACAAGTTTATGATATTCCGATTGCGAATAACAAGGCGACAGCAGATTTTATGATTACCTCAAAATATATGGATGAGGAATATGAGCATAAAGTATTAAATTTCAAACAGAATGTAATCGATCGGGCAAAAAGCCTTTGATATGGTAAATCTGATAGAGAAAAAAAGCAGGTCTGTGAAGGCTTGCTTTCATTACTCTATCAGATTTTTTTTGAATAGAATGTTTATCTTTGCTTGAACAATCGTAAGATCTGATCCATTTTTGCAATTTCGTTTGGGGTGCTTATTTTTTTTAAAACAGTAACAATCCGGGTCATTTCATCTTCTGTAAAATGAATATTTTCTTCTTTGGAACGGTTTGCGATAGCAAGTAAAAAAGGTAACCGTTCTTTGGCAGAAAGTGAGGTGCTTTCAAACACGAGTTTTTGTAAAAAATCCAATTTTTTTTGCTCAATATCCTTAATTGATGCATCTTGCATCCAACTGTTATCAGACATAAGGCTCCTTTCTATGTATATGGTTATTGTTGATTACGGAACATTTCAAACATTGCCTGTTGTTCTGGGGATAGTAAATTTTTTAGCATATTGTTAATATCCATACCAGAATTTGTTCCATTTTCATCAGAGTTATTGTTAGAATCTGTTGCAGCGCCAAATAGATCTTTGTATTTCTGCATTTCCTGAAACATCTCTAAAGCCTGCATCATATCTGCGATTTCTTTGAATTTTTTTTGTTCACTTTCGGAACAATAGTATTGGAGATCCCTGATTAAGGAAGTAAGATCTCCTGGATCCGGGTCACTTTCATTTGCGCAGATATTAATTTGATGCTTTATTTTATCGCAATAAGAGATTGTGTATTGAAGTTCCATAAACTTGATCATGAGCGCAAATTGATTCCGCCTTTCTCGTGGAAGACGGGGAAGGATGACCTTTAGCATCTGAATGTGATTGTTCGTATATATGGTATCGAATGCAAGTACATAATCTGATTCTTTGTGTTCTGACATCAGGGTTCCTTCCAAAACTTCTTTTTTTAATACTATGTGCAGTGAGGGAAGATTATGATAAGCAGAAAACCATACACAGGCTTCTTTATTAAAAAAAGCCTGTGTATGGTTAATGCTGTTTGCGAGAAAAGAATAATCTAGCAGAATGAACTTCCACCGCAGCAACTAAGGATAAGTATTAAAATAATAATGCATTCACAACCATTAGATCCACTATCGCAACCGCCGCCGCAACCGCCGCCACATAAGCCGCCGAATCCGCCGCCGCATCCGCCGCCGCATCCGCCGCCGCATAATACGAGTAGGATAATGATCCAGAGAATACCACCACATCCGTTGTTGTCGTTACATCTTGGTCTATCACAACCACATCCTGAAGCTGTTAAATCACTCATTTGTTTCCTCCAAAAAGATTTATTTATGCTATATCATATGGGGAGAGCATGTCAAGGTTTCCATTTATTTTCATAAAAAAAACAAAAATTTATTGCACAACATGTGGGTAAAGACTTGAATTTATTTCAATATATTGTAAAATATATGATATATGTTAAAAATAGGTTATTTTCTACGAAAGGGACAGAATCATGACGGACAAGAATTGGACTGTTGAAGGACGTACTTTTCGCTCACAACGTGATTATGCCGCAGCTTATCGAGATAAAAGAAAGATAGAACAGATTCGAAGAAAACTTGATTTTAAAGATAATCAGGCAGTTTTAAAATTACTGAACGAACTGCAAAAAGGCAGTTTCAGGTTTGAATCTTTAGTTGGACAGGATTTTATTGAAGAAGTGAAGGAACTGACAGAAAAGTCAGAAGGGCTTTCGAAAAATAAAAAAGATTTAAGGACAATTCTAAATGGTTATGACGATTCCTTAAAAAAAGAGATTATTAGGGAGTTAAAGAAAAGAGAATTATCGAGAAAGATCATGATTGGGACTTTAATAATCGTGGCAACGTTAAGTCTTGGTTATTTTACCTACTACTATTATAATACAGCCAGATCTGCACAAGCATTTACGGGTCTGTCCGATTTGAAAAATGATAGTCGATTAGGAAATACGACACAGGCTTCAAAATCTCTGTCAATTGAGCAAAAACCTATCATTGATAAATACAAAACTTTATATAACAAAAATAAAAAGCTAATTGGATGGGTGAAAATTGCCGATACAAATATTGATTATCCTGTAATGCAGTCTGCCAATGAAGAATATTATCTGGATCATAATTATAATCAGGAAAAGGATAAGAATGGTTCCATATTTATGGGGGCAAAGTGCGATGCAATGGCACCAAGCACTAATCTTATTATTTATGGACATAATATGCGTTCTGGAAAAATGTTTGGCTCTTTGAGTAAATACGAGGATCAAGAATATTATGAAGAACATAAGCGCATTGCATTTGATACCATATATCAGGAGGGCGAGTATGAAGTCATGTATGCGTTTCATTCAAGATTATATGAAGAGACAGAAATCGTATTTAAATATTATCAATTCATAGATGCAAATTCAGAGGAAGAATTCAATTCCAATATGAAAGAGATGGCATCGATCTCTCTGTACGATACTGGAGTGACGGCGAAATACGGAGATCAACTGCTTACGTTATCCACTTGTGACAACAATGAAAAAAATGGAAGATTCGTTATCGTTGCAAAAAGAATTGAGTAAGACGGATAGATACAAAGGAGAAGGTACCATGGGGAAGATTAAACATAAAAAGGGAAATAGAAGATTAAAGAAAACTGTGAGAATAGTATTCGGAGCAGTCTGTATGCTGACAGCAATTTTGATAGCGCTGGTACCGGTGCCAGATATCAAAGCGGATACATTGTCGCCGTATGCGTATCCGGACAGTACCGCTATTGAAAAAGCTGTTTCAGAACATGCAGTCGATACGGATGGTATTGGACTGACTGGCGCCACAACAGGTGCTAAGTCATCCTATACCGTCAGTTACAGAAGTAATATTTATTGGTATGAACGTCAATTTGATTATTTTACAGTAAAGGATACAGCCAAGAGAGCTGTGTTATCTAAGTATAATGATGAATATGGAACGAACAGTATTACAGTGCCTAGTTTTATTTCTGCAGATGGATATAACGTGGTTACGGAGGAAGAGTATACAAGTTTTAAACAAAAAATAGTCAATAGCCCGATTACCTACGAAATGAATTCGCCAAGCAGCAACAAAGCATGGTTCTTTCAAAAATATGCGAAAAGTCAGTATGAGAAATATATGAAAGCATATGCAGACTATGAGAAAGATACAAAGGGAGAAATCCTGGAACCGGATCCTTTGACAATGGGGGAGGATGCGTTATCAGAGGATCAATTACTGAGTTATTATTGCGATAAGATACCTGGATATCAGGATAAAGGATATGCGTTGTCGCAGGTGTATATTGGAGGTGGTACAGAAATTATAGTACCGGATACCGGTAAAAAAACAACTAGCAATTGGGCTTATATTCCTAAAAAGGCATCGAAAGAGGCACTTACGGATGAAAATGGATTTATGCTTAACGGAGAAGAGCTGATTCCTGTTTTGGCAATTGGAGACAATGCATTTAAGAATACGCAAAATGCGAAGATATTGAATATAGAAGGCGATATCAAATATATAGGGCAATCTGCGTTTGAGGATAGTTATGTATCAAAGGTGGATTTTGGAGATAACATAAAAAGTATCGGGCATAAAGCCTTTAAGAATTGTACCAGGCTGGAGCTGGTTGCTTTTGGTAATTCGATAGAAGAACTTGGAGTGGAATCTTTTTATGGCACATATTTAAAATCAGTCACACTTCCAACGAATATTAAAACGGTGGGATTAGGTTCCTTTGCCTCTTGCGTACAGTTAACTGCAGTTGATTTATCAGGGGTTAAGGCAAGTGCGGGAACCCTTGGAGATTATGCATTTTTCAATGATTATGCCATCAATACTTTGACGATGGAAGGAACCAGAATAAGTAAGATCGGGAAGGCGGCTTTTGCCGCTACAAGTGGCATTACAGGGTCGTTAACAGATTTTAAGTTTCCAAGCAATATGAGCACAGAGAGTAGCCTTGGTGATTATATTCTTGCTGGAAGAACAAATCTATTAACAGTAACGATGCCGGCTGATTATGGCAGAAATTCAGAAGTAACCGTACCAAATGGGATCTTTACGAATTGTATCAATCTGGAAAAAGTGATTTTTCCTGATGACGGACAAGGTTCTTGCGCAAGGGCATCTTACCTAATAGATGATGAGAAGGCAACTCTTTTTTCGGGTGTCTATAATAAAAATCTTTGCGTATATGGACCGGAGCTGGCAGGAACCGAAAGAGCGAAGCCAAGGACCAGTACATGGAGGGCTTACACAGCAGTTTCCAAAACAGTACCTTATATTTATGTGGGGAAAGATGGACTTACCTATATTGAAATCAGCGATGGACAATATCTGCTTACTGCAAATAAGAATGGAGAATTGGTATCCTGCATTGAAGCACCGGGAAGTACTTCTACAGCACCGATTGCTAATATTACTATCCCATCTAAAGTGGGTGAGTATGCGATAACAAAGATTTTACCAAATTGTTTTTCAGAGAATATCAAAAATAGAGTACAATCGTTAACGATAGAAGACGACTCCATTAAAGAGATAGGAGACAATGTATTTAGTGGATGCAATATACTAGAAAAAGTGATTATAGGTAATTCAGTAGCCAGCATTGGGGCCAATGCATTCAAGAATTGTCCACTATTGACAGATGTATACTTTAATACCCCGAATAGCTATACTACTTTTAAAATGGGATCTGGCGCATTTGAGACAGGGTCAAAAGATCTTACCTTCCATGGAGATATAGTAGAAGGATATGCGCCTTTTGAATGGGCCATGGATTATACCATAAATACGCAGGGGACCAAGAGTGTTTGTTATAAAAGCAATTCACCTTCTAATTTGACTGTGATCAGTTATCAGAAGAAGGATGCTACAAATAAAAAAAGAATACCAACGCTGGTAGATTATCCGTTATATGAAACAATTGATAAAGATAACCTAGATTATGAAAAGGAACAGTATGAATATTATAAAAATAAATATTCTGTTAGCGGAAATGAAATACAGGATTTTGAAAATTGGTTAACTGAAACCAATTTAACTAACTATCCCAATGCATATAAGGGCTATAGTATACAAAGAAAGTACGAGGAACAGGCAGCAGCTACTGATTTGACAACACTAAAGGAATATCAGGTATTGACTTCCATGGAACAGGCGATTATCAGCAATACACAGAATATTACAATTCCTGCTGCTGTAAAATCCATAGATGCAAAAGATTTCTTTACGCAGACATTCACCAATACAGGAAATATTACTTCCTATGTACTGGATACTTTCAGGGGAACTTCTAAGCAGAGTATTTACAAGAATGATATCAATGATTCGACCTATGCAAAAACGGTTCATGGCGGTCTTTTCAGTGGCTTGCTGGATGAAGACCTGGACAATACGGTGCAGACAATAACAAAAGGAAATGATAGATTGACTTCTATTACGATTACAGATGTAGCAACGTTACCGGATTATGCATTTGATAGTTGTGAGAGCTTAGAAAGTGTCGATCTTGGTTCCTGCACAGATGTGGGAACGGCTCCATTTGCAGGCTGTAACAAATTAGTTTCTGTTATCTGTAAGGATCCGTATATATTTGAGAATGGAATTCTGTATAAGAAAAATAGTGATGAAACTCTTACAATAGTCGAATGCTTACCAGCAAGAGGAAATTTAATAAAGCCCAAAACCATAACAGTTGAATCGGATCCATTACTTGCAAATGTAAGTGTAATTGCGGAAGGTGCTTTCCAGAACTGTGATTCTATTTCAAAAGTAGATTTAAGCGGTTCTACTAAATTGAAAAAAATATCCAAAAATAGTTTTAATGATTGTAATAATTTGAGTGATGTTTATCTTCCCGAATCTGTAAATGAGATCTTGGACGGAGCATTCACAAATTGTCTGACAGGATTGAAAGTGGAAATTCCAGGAATTGAAGTTCATATAACTTCTGAAGCGTTTTCGCATAATCAGGGAATCATTCGTACGTATAAGGATAGTGCTGCGTATACCTACGCTACGCTATATGATATAGATGTTGAATTACTGGGCACGAAATATATTGTATCCTTTGTAGATTATGATGGAACGCCATGGATTGCTGATCAGAAAGTAGAATCAGGTAAAGATGCAGTTCCACCAAAGGAAGATCCTAAACGAGACGGCTATAATTTTACTGGTTGGAACAAAAGTTATAAAAACATCACACAAAATACGATTATTATGGCTACCTATACATCCACAGGGAAATTGAGGGTTGAATTCCTTGACTATAATGGAGCAGTATTAAAATCGCAACCGGTATCTGTGGGTGAGAGTGCAGTACCACCGGCAAATCCTATAAGGACAGGTTATACATTTACAGGATGGAGCGGCACTTATACGAATATTACAAAAGATACCACACTTGTTGCACAGTATACAGCAAATTCAAATAATAACGGTAATAACGGTAATAACGGTAATAACGGTAATAACGGCGAGAACAAGGGTGGCAGTAGTAAAGATAAAGACAAAGATAGCGGTGACAGTAATGGTAAACCAACAGCAAGCCTGGTTAAAGTCAATAATGGTACAGGCGGCGGATATTACACGGTTGGTTCTGTCGTATATATAAGCGCATTTGCAGCGCCAGCAGGCAAACATTTTGATAAATGGACCACGACCTCTAATGGTGTGGGACTGGCCAATCCGAATAGTAAGTCTACTAGTTTTACAATGCCTTGGAATTATGTGGAAGTCACGGCTAATTTTGCAGATGGGCCGGAAACAGCAAGTTCCAATAATACGGTGACACCTGCTACTACGACTGGTGGTACGGGAGGTACCGGTGGTTCGGGCGGCTCAAGAGGTTCTAGCGGAACGGATTCCAACAGTACGGGAACAAAAGAGGGTGGAACTGTAATATCTATAACGAAGCCAGGATTTTCTGATACCGATAAGGCATCTGCGGTAGTGCATGGATCGACTGATAATTATATTATTAAGATTACGGAAGATGCGGATGCACAGGCACAGATTGAGGCAGCTTTGCTGGCAGACGCAGAGACATTAGAAAATATTAAGTACTTTCCAATGGACATCAGCCTTTATGATTCGACGGGAACGACTAAAATTACAGATACATCGGGAATCACGATTGATATAACGATTCCACTACCAGATGAACTTCGTGAATATGGCGGTAATAATAAAGTAGCTGGTGTGGTAGAAGGAAAACTTGACAAGCTGACGCCAACTTTTAAATCGATTGACGGAGTGCCTTGTGTTACATTTACGGCATCTCACTTTTCACCTTATACGATTTATGTGGATACTGCTAATTTATCAGATGGATCCATAGATTCGTCACCAAAGACTGGTGATCCGATTCATCCAAAATGGTTTTTGGTAATAGGTCTTACGTGCATATCAATACTTCTGTTTTTAAAAAAAGATGTTAAAAGAACGATAAAAATCAGTTGATGGGAGTATCTATGAGAAATAGAAAAAATAGGTTGTCTGTGCAATACAGGCAACCATTTTTGAAAGCATTAGGTGCAATATTTCTAATCTTGGCAATATCGTTGACACAAGTTCCTGTACCGGAAGTACAGGCAATTACCAATGACTTTCGAATGGATGGAAATACGCTAATTAAATATACCGGGAACAGTGAAAATGTCACAATCCCGGATACCGTGGAAAGAATATCGACAGAGGCCTTTGCAGATAACGAAAAATTAACATTTCTTACAATTCCGGAGTCTGTTACAAAGATTGAAAATAGTGCCTTTTTAAATTGTACTGCATTAAAAAGCCTGAAAATTCCTGACTCTGTAAAGGAAATTGGAAAATCGGCTTTTAGTGGATGTAGTGCTCTTTCCACGTTGTCAATAGGAACAGGACTAACTATATTAGGGGCAGGTGCATTTGCAGGTTGTACCTCATTGAGTACGGCTACTATTGCAAAAAGTGATCCTTCAGTGAGTTCTGCGAACATCAATGATGGGAATACTTCCTTTACTTGTAAGGATGGAGTCATCTATGGAAATAAGGGAACTATTCTCTGTCAGATGTTAGCAGGACGTAAAAGTGAGAATTATTCTATGCCCTCTGCTGTAACCAATATATCAGAATATGCTTTTTGGGAATGTGAGAATTTAAAAAATATTAATTTGTCCAATAATTTAAAAGAAATACCGGCTTATGCTTTTTCAAATTGTGAGGGGCTAGAGAAGATAGATGTTCCGTATTCCGTTAAAAGCATTCAAATGAAGGCGTTTGAAAATTGCTCCCACTTATCCCAAATTGAGATACCGGAATCGGTAACTTTTATCCATGAAACGGCATTTGATGGATGTAACCTGTTGGATCAAAACTCAATCAGTGCTAATACATTGGATTCCAAAACCGTGTCAGAAAATGCTGCGAAAGAGGAGAAAGAACGACCTGCTTCATCGGAACCTATACAAACAAAGCCGAAGATTGATGGAATGGAGACAAAAGAGGATGGGAGTGTTATAGGTAAAACTAAAATTGTAGGTGGACAGGCGCTCGTATTGATTAACAGTAAGCAAGCAAATGTCATTTCGGATGGTGTGTCATCCAATGCAATTTTAGAGAATAAAAAAGAAGTTATTTCAGAAGATGGTAAAAAAGTGGTGAAAGAAGCATATTATCAAGCAAAGGAGCTTAAAAAATATAAAATTCCAGAAGGCGTGAAAGAAATTGAAAAATTTGCTTTTTCCAGAACCGGTCTTAAGCAAATCGATCTTCCGGATACGGTTACTAAGATTGGATATGCGGCATTTTACCATTGTGATGAACTCTTAGATGTCACAATACCAGAATCTGTCACACAAATAGAAGGAGAGGCTTTTCAAAAAACAGCGTGGATGAATCATTGGTATGCTGATACTATGGCCGAAGATTTTTTAGTAGTAGGAGATGGTATTCTGATTGCATATAAAGGAAATCAGGAAACGGTTACCATACCGGACAGTACCAAAAGTATTGCTTCCGAAGCATTTAAGAATCATACAGAAATAAAAGAAATTATCCTCCCAAAATCATTAACAACAATTTATGCGGAGGCATTTACAGGGTGTAAAAATCTAAGGTCGTTTTCAGGTGGTGATAGTCTGACTACTGTGAAGGATCGTGCATTTGAGAATAGCCCGATAGAAATCACTAGCTCACATATTGAGACAAAATCAAAATATTCCATGGGAACGATCGGGAACTATCAGATATTGGTGAAAAAGAAAGTGAAGAGTCCGCTATTTATTGGTTTGAAATGGGCAGGTATCTTAGTATTTATGGTAAGTGGAATGGTAGCATTAACAAAAGCAGGAATAATTAGTCGAAAAAAATAAATATAGTTTATACATAGTAGAACATTGCGAATCTTCCGGCATAAAATAATCAAAAAGGCCGGGAGATTTTTTTTGTATCGCGTAAAAAAACAAATTCATTGGGAGAAAGCAATCGAACAGGGATTGACAGGAAAGAATGTAACAGTTGCTGTTTTAGATACAGGGATTGCATTGCATCCGGACTTTGATAATAGAATTATTGCCTACAAAGATTTTATTCATCATCAGAATAGAATCTATGATGATGCAGCACATGGAACGCATGTATGTGGAATAATCGCAGGAAGTGGTTTGTTATCTAATGGTAAGTATTGTGGGATAGCGCCAGGAGCAAAGTTAGTAGTAGGTAAGATACTGGATGAAAAGGGAAATGGAAGTATACAGAATATGATTGAAGGGGTAAATTGGATTCTTGAAAATAAAGAAAAATATAATATCCGTATATTAAATATTTCAATAGGAACGGATCAGGAAGATGAAGATGTGATCCACTCAATTATAAAATGCGTAGAAAAAGCATGGATGTCCGGCTTAGTAGTGATAACTGCGGCAGGCAATAAAGGGCCGCATCCAATGTCCATATCACCAATCGGTGCAAGTAATATGGTAATCACGGTAGGGTGTCATGATGGTGGATATTTTGGTAATAAGGAAAATCTTTGCGAAAATTATTCTGGAAGAGGTCCGACGAAATATGCAGTAAAAAAACCTGACATTGTGGCTCCAGGAACAGAAATTATATCATGCAATGGCGAATTTAAGATGATTCGGAATCAATATTTCAATGCCTATTCATCCAAAAGCGGTACATCGATGGCGACACCGATCGTAACTGGTGCTTGTGCTTTATATTTGGAAAAATATCCTACAAGTTCAAATGAGGATGTGAAAAGACATATCATCTTTTCGGCAAAGGACATGAATGAAAACTGGTCAAAGCAGGGTTGGGGAATGTTGGATATTGAAAAATTATTCTCTTAAGTAATTCTAGATAGAGATACAAAAAGTATCAAGTGTTTTTTAAAACACTTGATACTTTTTAATAGAATTATAACATAAGGGTTGACACTAAAAGTATAATTGTATACAATTATACAGAAATGCAAAAGCCAGGAAATAGAACTAGGGAGGATAATTGAATGACAAGAAGTAGTGAATTGTTTGAGAACAGACCTGTAACCATGAATAAGAATAATAATCTTCTGGAAATAGAAGAACATATGTACATATTAGATAACGTTGAGAAACCAAATACCTTTCGAAATATGTTTCCTTATTCTGAAATTCCAAAGATTCCTTTTAATGATAGAATTGTGCCACATAATATGCCTAAAGATATATGGATTACGGATACTACATTCCGTGATGGACAACAGTCAAGAGCTCCTTATACGACGGAGCAGATTGTTACAATCTATGATTATTTACATAAACTTGGCGGTCCGAATGGAATGATACGTGCTTCTGAATTTTTCTTGTATAGTAAAAAGGATAGAGATGCAGTCTACAAATGTATGGAGAAGGGGTACCAATTTCCAGAAGTGACCAGTTGGATTCGCGCGAGTAAAGAGGACTTTAAATTAGTGAAAGAAATTGGTATGAAAGAGACAGGTATTTTAGTAAGCTGTTCAGATTATCATATTTTTATGAAACTGAAGATGAATAGAAAGCAGGCAATGGAACATTATTTAAGTGTTGTCCGTGATTGTCTCGACGAAGGTATTAGTGTAAGATGTCATCTGGAAGATATCACCAGAGCAGACATTTATGGATATGTGGTGCCGTTTTGTCTCGAACTGATGAAATTAAGGAAAGAATATAAGATACCAATTAAAGTCCGTGCTTGCGATACAATGGGATATGGTGTAAACTATCCTGGGGCCGTTATTCCACGTAGTGTACAGGGCATTATTTATGCAATTCATACCCATGCAGGAGTACCTCATGATATGATTGAATGGCATGGACATAATGACTTTTATAAAGCGGTATCAAATTCTACTACAGCGTGGTTATACGGCTGTTCTGGTATTAATACATCATTATTTGGAATCGGTGAAAGAACAGGTAATACACCTTTAGAGGCAATGGTATTTGAATATGCACAATTAAAGGGAAACTTAAATGGTATGAATACAAAGGTCATAACAGAGCTTGCTGAATATTATCAAAATGAGATAGGGTATGAAATTCCACCGAGAACGCCGTTTGTAGGTGAGAACTTTAATGTAACAAGAGCTGGTATTCATGCGGATGGTTTGTTAAAAAATGAAGAAATATATAATATTTTTGATACAGAAAAGTTCCTGGACAGACCAGTACTGTGTGCCGTATCTAATACATCAGGTCTTGCAGGGATCGCTCATTGGATCAATGCATACTTTAAGCTGATGGACACTGAAAAAGTAGATAAGCAGTCACAACTCGTCTCTTATGTGAAAGAATGGGTGGATCAAGAATACATTGAAGGGCGTGTCACGGTGTTGACAGATTCAGAATTGATAGATGTCATAAAGGAAGCAGCAACAGAAAAGGATATTCATGTTGCGGGGATAGATAATTTTTTAGCCAAGAGGACTAAAAAATAGGAGATAGTGATGAGTAATGAATACGATGTTAAACGTGAAGTAAGCGATAAATTTTCTTTAAGGGGAAGGGTGTTTAATAAACTGCGTGAAGATATTTTGAATGGCAGGTATAAAGAACACGAAGAATTAAGGGAAGTAGCAATCGGTGAAGAACTTGGAGTCAGTCGTACCCCTGTTAGAGAGGCGTTCCGCCAATTGGAATTGGAGGGTCTTATTCAGATTATTCCTAATAGAGGGGCCTATGTAACGGGGATTTTACCCAAGGATGTACGGGATATTTATATGATACGTTCCTTGTTAGAAGGATTATGTGCTCGATGGGCGACCCAAAATATCACCAATGACAAAATGGAAGAAATGGAAGAAAATATTTATCTATCTGTATTTCATGCCGAAAAGGGACATTTTGAGCAATTGGCTGAATTAGATAATCGTTTCCATGAAATTCTATATGAAGCATGTAACAGTAAAATTTTAGAGCATACGCTAAGGGATTTCCATCAATATGTATTAAAGGTTCGAAAAGAAAATCTAGCCAGTATGCAACGTGGAAAAGCATCGAATCATGAGCATAAGATGATTATGGAGGCTATTAGAGAAAAAGATGCTGATAAAGCGGAATTGCTTGCCAATAAACATATGATCAATGCCTATCAGAATATGGTAAATCATGGATTTGAAGAAATGCTTACAAGGGAAGATAAACAGGAGGAGTAATATATGGAAAAAATTAAGATGTCGACACCATTAGTGGAGATGGATGGAGACGAAATGACAAGGATTTTATGGAAATTAATAAAGGAAGAGTTATTGTTACCATATATTGACTTAAAGACAGAATATTATGATCTTGGTCTGGAAAATCGAAACGCTACAAAAGATAAAGTAACGACTGCTTCTGCAGAAGCTACAAAAAAATTTGGAGTGGCTGTTAAGTGTGCCACAATCACACCGAATGCTGCCAGGATGAAAGAATATCAACTGGCTGAAATGTGGAAAAGTCCGAACGGTACAATCAGGGCAATACTAGATGGAACGGTATTTCGTGCTCCCATTATTGTTAAGGGTATAGAGCCTTGCGTAAAAAATTGGAAAAAGCCAATAACGCTTGCAAGACATGCTTATGGGGATGTCTATAAAAATGTGGAGATAAAGATACCTGGATGTGGAAAAGCAGAGTTGGTATTTACGGCCGAAGATGGAACGGTATTAAAAGAAACGATACATGAATTTCATGGAGGAGGAGTAATTCAAGGCATTCATAATACGGATGAATCGATTAGCAGTTTTGCAAAAGCTTGTTTTGAATTTGCATTATCTACCAAGCAAGATTTATGGTTCGCAACGAAAGATACCATCTCTAAAAAATACGATCATAATTTCAAAGATATTTTTCAAGAAATATATGAAGCACAATATGAGAAAAAGTTTCAAAATGCAGGGATAACGTACTTTTATACGCTGATTGATGATGCAGTCGCCCGTGTTATGAAGGCTGAGGGTGGATTTATATGGGCGTGCAAGAATTATGATGGTGACGTGATGAGTGATATGGTTTCCTCAGCTTTTGGCTCGCTGGCTATGATGACCTCTGTTTTAGTATCACCAAGTGGTATTTATGAATATGAAGCCGCACATGGTACGGTTCAAAGACATTATTATAAACATTTAAACGGAGAAGAGACTTCAACAAATTCCGTAGCTACCATTTTTGCATGGACCGGAGCATTACACAAACGGGGAGAATTAGATAAGAATGCATTATTATGTGAATTTGCAGATAGATTGGAACAGGCTACGATTCAAACAATAGAATCGGGAAAGATGACAAAGGATCTTGCGCTTATTACTTCCTTAAAAAATGTGACAACATTGAACAGTCAAGATTTTATCAAGGAGATCCGTGCAACTTATGAATCTTTGATAATACCGCTATAAGGCACTTAGTTTGTGGCAGATATAATCTGTCACAAACTTATCTCAGAAAGTATTTCCCATTGTTCATATAGCGAGCAGAGCTGTTCTGATAGTTGGGATTTTTCCTTTGTTAGAACTTGTAGTCTGGAGACATCAGTGGCAACTATAGGATCTGTAAGCTCTGTATCTATCCTATTTTCTTTTTCTTCCAGTAGCGCAATCTGATCTTCTAATTTTTTTAATTCATTTTCTCTTTTTCGTTGCTTTGCCTGCATTTCTTTTTGCAGCTTCCAGTCTAGCTTACTTTCACTGGTGGAAGCTTCCGGACTTATCGCATGGAATCGGGAAGAATCGGTCTGCGATGTTAAAGCAGCGTCTTTTTTTTCCAGATAATAGTCATAATTCCCCAAATAGTTTATCATACATTTATCGTTTAGATCCAGAATACGGCTGGCTGTACGATTGATAAAGTAACGGTCATGTGATACATAAAGAACCGTACCGCTATAATTATTAAGGGCATCTTCTAAAATTTCTTTCGACATAATATCTAAATGGTTGGTAGGTTCATCCAGAATCAAGAAATTTGCTTCGGATAACATTAACTTAGCCAGCGATACCCGTCCTCGTTCTCCGCCGCTAAGATCCGAGATTACTTTAAACACATCGTCACCAGTAAAAAGAAATGCAGCAAGTGTGTTACGAATCTCGGTATTGGTCAAAGAAGGATAGTCATCCGATATTTCGTTAAATAATGTTTTTTCCATGTGCAAAACATGATGTTCCTGGTCATAATAACCAACATGTACATTGGCACCTAATTGAACTTCACCTTCATCAGGAGGGATGAGTTCGTTTATGATTTTCAGAATAGTTGTTTTACCGGTGCCGTTATTTCCAATTATAGCAACGTGTTCCCCACGTTTTATTTGAAAATTTAAATTTGCAAAGAGCGTTTCGGAATCAAAGGATTTTTTTAATCGGTTGATCGTAAGAACATCATTCCCACTGATAATGCGGGGCTCCATGTGCATATGCATGCTTTGGTCCGTATCTAAGGGTTTATCCAGAAGTGCAATCTTATCCAGCATTTTTTCACGGCTTTCGGCACGTTTAATCGATTTTTCGCGATTAAAAGATTTTAATTTTCGAATGACTTCTTCCTGATGGCGGATTGTTTCCTGTTGATTGAGATAAGCATTCCATGCCGCAACTCGTAGAAGCTCTTTTTTTGAAGCATAATCCGTATAATTACCAGTAAATGTAGTTACTTTAGAATGATCGATTTCAATTACTTTATTCGCAATCCGATCTAGAAAATACCGGTCATGAGAGACAATAATAACGGCACCCTTGTAATTTAAGAGATAAGTTTCCAGCCAGGATATCGATGACATATCCAAATGGTTGGTAGGTTCATCCAGAAGTATGATATCTGGCTTTTGTAAGAGGATCTTACCAAGGGCAACACGCGTTTTTTGTCCCCCAGAAAGAGTCGAAATCTCTTTCTGAAATTCAGAGTCTTCAAAGCCGAGACCTTTTAACACACCAATTATTTCACTTCGGTAGCCATACCCATTTTCACTCTCAAACTTATGCATAAGTGAGGTATAGTCTGCCAGAAGTAGATCCAGAAGTTCCCCGGTTGCTGATTTCATGCTAAGCTCTAGGGATCTTAGTTGCTTTTCGGTATCGATCATATGCTGCTTGACAGATAATAATTCTTCATAAATAGATTTCGTACTATCTATAGATTGGTATTGTGGCAAATAAGCAATGGTACAATCCTTGGCTAATATGACTTGCCCATCGTCGGCATTTAATTCCCCCATTATTATTTTTAAGAGCGTGGATTTACCGGCACCGTTTATGCCGACAATGGCTACTTTATCATATTCACCAATATGAAAAGAACAGTTTTTTAATACAAATTGTTCCTGAAAAGATTTTGTAATAGACTGACAGGATAAAATCATTAGACTCCAATCTGCTTGAAGGAGACAAGCATGTGTATATTCTTTCATATGTATTTTTTAACATATGAATTGAGTATAATAGATTTCAATAAAAAATGCTAGATAGTAGAAAAAAAACAATAAAACACACTGACAATGTTTTATTGACATTATTTTAACACTTTTATATAATGTAACTTACAGGAGTTAGAATAAGGATGACTAGATTATTTAATAAATAAATTTGGGGGAATAAAAAGTGGAAGATAAGGAAATCTCACAAGCGGTGATTAGCAGATTGCCTCGCTATTTCAGATATCTGGGAGAGCTAAAGGATGAGGGTGTGGAACGGATATCCTCTCAAGATTTGAGTGAACGCATGAAAGTCACGGCCTCTCAGATCAGACAGGATTTTAATAATTTTGGTGGATTTGGCCAACAAGGATATGGTTATAATGTAAAATATTTATATGAAGAAATAGGTAAGATCCTTGGGCTATACAAGGAACATCATCTAATTATTGTAGGAGCTGGCAATTTAGGTCAGGCTTTGGCTAATTATATGAATTTTGAAAGACGAGGTTTTATCATAAAAGGCCTATTTGATAGCAATGATCTTCTTTATGGAAAAATAGTCAGAGGTATTAAAGTACAGCCAATGGAGAACATAAAGGACTTTGTAAAAGAAAACGAGATTGATATTGCGGTATTGACAATACCAAAAGCATGCGCGGTAGAAGTGGCGGAACAACTAGTAGAATTTGGTATTAAAGCGATTTGGAACTTTGCCCATGTAGATCTAAATGTTCCTGATGATGTTTTAGTAGAAAATGTACATTTATCGGATAGCCTAATGAAGTTGTCCTATAATATAACATATCAAAAATAATAATGAAATTAGTTGTTTACAATTCACAGGGAAAGTGGTAGGAAAAAAGATAAGGGGTGTATCTTATGTCACGTACAGAAGAAATATATGTTCCGGCATTGGGAGATAAAAAAGTACCAATACTCACGTTAGATAATAAATGGCATCAATTATTTACGCAGACAGAGATTAATCCTAAAATTCAAGATTTGAAAGAACAAATAAATGAACTTTTAAAAAGGCAAGGCAAGCTTACAACAGAAACAAAAGAGATAAAGAAAATTAAGACAAAGTTAATGAATGAAATTGTTGAATTAATGGATTCCCTAAAGGATGCAGAACCTAATAGAGAGCAGAATAAAAAATTAGAGGATTATAAAAGGCTGATCAATGATTGCAATGAAAAAGTTACTTCCTATCAGGATGAATTATTGGATATTCCAAAAGAACTTGACCGGATAAATTACTTGCTGATGTTAGAAACCATGGAAGTGTGTTACCAAACGCTGAGAGATAACACGGCAGAGATTGATTTAATTGACGATTGGGTTAAAAATATCAGAGTAGAATTAAAAAAGAAATTAATCCATAAACAGGAAAAAGAAATGATGAATCAAGAATTGTATACGTATATGCACAATATTTTTGGAGCAAATGTGATTGAAATTTTTGATATGAAGTATAACCCATCGGAAAAACCGATTCGAAAAAAAGAGAAATAAATTACAATGCGTCAAAAACGATGTTTTTTGACGTATTTTATTATATAAAGGAGGTAACAAATGGAGTATGTAGTCACCGCACATGAAATGAAAAAGTATGATAGGAATACAAGCGCTCATTTTGGAATATCTTCCCTTGTTTTAATGGAGCGGGCAGCGATTGCATTTGTGGAAGAAATACAGCGAAGATATAGGAATAAAAAACGAATATTGATTGTAGCAGGAGTCGGAAATAATGGTGGTGATGGGATAGCAATTGGAAGAATACTCGCTCAGAGAGGGTACCTGGTCACTCTGGTCTTTCCTGGTGATGGGAAGAGAGGTAGCGATGAGACAAAAATACAACTTGAAATTTATAGAAAATATGGTCAGAAAATCACGGACAAAATGCCGAAAAGAGAATATGATATTATTATAGATGCAGTTTTTGGTATAGGATTGAACCGTAAGGTAGAAGGAATCTATCGTGAGGTGATTACAGATATCAATCAAAGGGCAGGAATCAAAATAGCAGTAGACATTCCGTCTGGATTAGATGCTGATAACGGACGTATATTAGGAGTGTGTGTAAAAGCAGATATAACAGTTACTTTTGCATTTAAGAAACGAGGAATGATTTTATATCCAGGAGCCGAATATTGTGGAAAAATCATATGTAAAGATATTGGCATCACAAGAGCAAGTTTTCTTGATGAGGAACCACTCATGTATTCTTATCAGGCTGATGATATAAAGCGGTTACCGAAGAGAAATAAAGCTGGCAATAAGGGGAGCTTTGGAAAGGTACTTTTATTAGCTGGAAGCGTGAATATGAGTGGGGCTTGTGTATTGGCTGGCCTTAGCGCCTATCGAAGTGGAACCGGTCTGGTAAGAATTGTAACAACTGGGCAAAATCGGGAAATTATACAAAAGATGCTTCCAGAAGCTATTTTAATTACGTATGACGATTCTGACATGACAATAAAACAAGAAATTATTGAGGGGATGAAATGGGCAGATTGTATCGTCATTGGGCCTGGCTTAGGGAAAAGCGAAATGGCATATCATTTGTTACAAATGGTGCTTGCACAGACAAAGACGCCTCTTGTTATAGATGCAGATGCATTAAATTTGATTGCAGATCATGAAATATTACAAAAGAAAGTATGTGAAAATACAAGGCTCGGGGCTATGATTATTATGACACCGCATATGGGAGAGTTTTCCCGACTTACTAAAATTCCTATTGAGGTTTTAAAGGATCATAGAATAGAGCATATCTTACGGTATAGACAAAGGTATGGTGTAACATTGGTGTGTAAGGATGCCAGAACCATTTGCTGCGGAATATGCGATGGTGATGAAAGGGAACGATTGTACATGAATCAAAGTGGAAACGATGGTATGGCTACTGCAGGTTCTGGGGATGTATTGGCTGGAATTATTGGAAGTATGGTAGCACAAAAACTAAAAGCTTTTGAGGCGGCCTGTCTGGGTGTTTATATTCATGGTCTGGCAGGCGATCTTGCAAGTAAGTCATCCAATCGCTATTCCATGATAGCAAGTGACATGATTGAACAATTAAAATACATTTTAAGTGATGAAAAGAAGGCGGATAACAATTATGAAACATTATGAAAGAGTATGGGCAACGGTAGATCTGGATACAATTAAGAATAATTGTAATCGGATGAAGGATAATTTGAAGGAACAAACGAAGATGATCTGTGTCATTAAAACGGATGGTTACGGGCATGGAGCCATACCAATCGCAAAGGAAATGGAACCAGTTTCTTATATCTTTGGATTTGCTACTGCAACTGTTGAAGAAGCATTGATTCTAAGAAAAGCAGATATTAAAAAGCCAATTTTAATATTGGGCTATACCTTTCCTTATTGCTATGAAGATTTAATCTTAAATGATATCAGGCCAACCGTCTTTCGTGAAGATATGGCAAAAGAATTATCGGAAACAGCAACTCGTCTTAATAAAAAATGTAACATTCATATCAAAATTGATACCGGGATGAGCCGAATTGGGATTAATCCAGATGAGGCAGGGATCGAATTTGTAAAGGAAATTCTTTCATTACCAAATTTAAAAATAGAAGGTATCTTTACACACTTTGCCAGAGCGGATGAATCTGATAAAACAGTGGCAGAGGAGCAGTTGCAACTATTTGAAGGATTTATCAAAAAAATCGAGGAAGAATTACATTATAAAATACCTATGAAACATTCATCTAACAGCGCTGGAATTATTGAATTGAAAGAAGCCAATATGGATGTGGTACGTGCAGGCATTACGATCTATGGTATGTGGCCATCTAATGAAGTCGTAAGAACTATCGTGCAGTTACAACCTGCACTTAACTTAAAAAGTCATATTGTTTATATAAAAGAATTGGAAGCGGGCAAGGCCATTAGTTATGGGGGGATTTTTATTACGAAAAGGAGAACCTTGGTTGCAACGATTCCGGTTGGCTATGGAGATGGATATCCAAGGGGATTATCCAATAAAGGATATGTATTAATTCGTGGTGAAAAAGCCTCGATACTTGGACGAATCTGCATGGATCAATTTATGGTGGATGTAACAAATATTCCAAATGTTGCAGAGGGAGATGAGGTGACATTGATAGGAGTCGATGGAGAACAGAGAATTACGATAGAAGAACTGGGGGATATTTCCGGTAGATTTAACTATGAACTTGCATGCAATCTTGGCAAAAGAATTCCCAGAGTATACACAAAAAATGGAAAAGTAGTTCGTACAAAGGATTATTTTGAAGATTTTGAATAAAGACTTTTGTATACAACCGAGTAAACTGGCAATAATTTATTTATCAGAAGATTACATTTATTAAATAAAGGTGCAGATAGGAGCAAGGTTGTATCAAATATGAAACGCGGAGATGTGTATTATGCAGATTTAAGACCAGTGATAGGGTCGGAACAGGGCGGTGTGAGGCCGGTATTGATTGTACAAAATGACATTGGAAATAAACATAGTCCAACTGTTATATGTGCAGCAATTACTTCAAAAATGAATAAAGCAAAATTACCTACCCATATAGAACTGGATGCCGATAAGTATGATATGGATAAGGATTCTGTTATTTTATTAGAACAATTACGGACAATAGATAAAAAAAGGTTAAAAGATAAAGTATGTCATCTTGATGCAGACATTATGAATAAAGTAAATGAGGCTTTATTAATTAGTCTTGAATTACATAAGTCATGACCAAAATAAAAAACAGTTGTATTCTAGATTTCTTGACGTTTAATTATCAAAATGATATATTTTAATGAAAAGCAATTGAAAAAGCGGATTTTGAAAGGAAGATGGAAAAAATGGAAGACAGTGGGCCTGCCGCCATTATATTTATTATTTTGGTTTTCATTAATATACTATTTTATGGATTTGGATCGGCGATTCAATTTTTGAATCGAAATGAGGTAGAAAAAAAGGCTGTGGAAGAGTCTGATAAAAAGTCGGTCAGAATCTGTAAGATCATGGATAGTCCTACTTGTTTTATCAATACATTACAATTGGTATCGACAATGATCCATATTGTTATGGGAGGATTTTTTTTAGGATTATGGGCGACAAATATTAGATTCTTTTTATATGATATATTAAAAAACAATCCAGTACTTAAAGTTGAAGGTGTGGATATATTAAAAATAGTTTCATTATTGATATCTGCTGCAATTATTATATATCTATTACTCTCGTTGGCGGTAATTTTACCAAAAAAGATAGCTTCTAAATACCCGGAGCAATGGGCATATTTGTTCGTGAATCCGGTCTCCTACATAACAAATTTACTACTGCCAATAACAAGTTTTGTCACCTTAACGAGTAATGTTTTATTAAAAATATTCGGTATTTGGACAGAATCTGATACGACAGATGTCACAGAAGCAGAGATTATATCAATGGTGAATGAAGGGCATGAACAGGGGGTACTTCTTGCCAGTGAAGCAGAAATGATAGCAAATATTTTTGAATTTGGAGATAAAGAAGCAAGAGATATTATGACCCATCGTATTAATATACAAGCAATTGACAGCAATATGTCTTTTAAAGATGCGATTCACTTTATGCTACAGGAACAAAACAGTAGGTATCCGGTATATGAAGAGAATATCGATCATATTCTGGGTATTATTAATTTGAAGGACGCCTTACGCATACAGGCATTAAATGAGCAGATCAATTGCCCTGTTAAAGAGGTAAAGGGATTGATGCGGGAGGCACAGTTTATCCCTGAGACAAGAAATATTGATATCCTGTTTAAAACAATGCAATCTTTAAAAATTCAGATGGTAATTGTTGTTGATGAATATGGACAAACAGCAGGACTTGTTGCAATGGAGGATATTCTGGAAGAGATTGTAGGCAATATAATGGACGAGTATGATGAAGATGAAGCCTATATTGAGGACAAAGGAAATAATGAGTATATTATGGAAGGTATGACCCCTTTAGAGGAATTGGAAGAAAGGTTTGAAATTAGTTTTGAAGAAGAGGAATTTGATACCTTAAATGGATTTTTAATATCGAAGATGGATAGAATACCAAATGAAAATGAAGAATTCAACATTGATGTAGGAAACTATAATTTTAAGGTCTTATCAGTTGAAAATAAAATGATACACACGGTATTAGTGACCAAGATCCAGAAGCCAGTGAGGAAAGAAATAGAATAAGCATAGAAAATATCCAGGATTAAAAAATATGTGATAAAATATTAAGTAAGCGATAGAAGGAAAAGGAGAAATACATACTATGTCAGGACACTCAAAATTTGCAAACATCAAACATAAGAAAGAAAGGAATGATGCTGCAAAAGGAAAGATATTTACTATAATTGGTAGAGAAATTGCGGTTGCAGTGAAAGAGGGAGGGGCAGATCCCCTTAATAATTTTAAACTGGCAACTGTCATAGCAAAAGCAAAGGCCAATAATATGCCAAATGATACGATAGAAAGAGGAATAAAAAAAGCCGCTGGCGATGCCGGAAATGTGAATTACGAATATGTAACTTATGAAGGCTATGGTCCGAATGGTATTGCGATTATCGTAGATGCCTTAACAGACAATAAAAACAGAACAGCAGCCAATGTAAGAAGTGCTTTTACCAAAGGAAATGGAAGTATTGGAACACAGGGCTGTGTATCGTTCATGTTTGATAAAAAAGGACAAATTATTATTGATAAAGAAGATTTTGACGGCGAAGCAGATGATCTTATGATGTTAGCGTTGGATGCGGGGGCAGAGGATTTTAAAGAAGAAGAAGACAGTTTCGAAATACTTACAGAACCAGATTCCTTAGAAGAGGTAAACAAGGCTTTGACTGAAGCAAACATAACGATGGTATCTGCAGAAGTAACCATGATTCCACAAAATTATGTCGAACTAACAGAGGAAAAAGCCATTACTTCCCTACAAAAAACCCTAGACCTATTAGAATCAGATGATGACGTACAAGCCGTGTATCACAACTGGGACGAGTAAAAAAATATAGCTTGCTAATATTTTTTTACGAGGACAGATTGCAAGCTTGCTTGCAATAGGACTTGTGATACACAGCGAAGGATTTATAAAATAAAGGAGACAATAGATGGATTCAATTAAGGAAAAGTTACCACAATTGTTATTGGAAAATATGCAATTAATGAAAGAATTTCGTGCGAATTCGTATAAAGAGGCGTTTCTAAACCTGCTTGAGTCATATAAGCCTTTATTTCAGCATATGGAAGAAGTCTATAGAACAACAGAGGATAAAAAGAGCTTTATAAATGAAATTGCAGAAGATTTTGTTTCAAAAGTAAAAATTCATCATGATGCTTCTTTAGGTAAATTAAATAAAAAAACGGCAATTCTTGATTATAACATGGTAATGTCCAGTTTTGTAATTCCTTGCATATTGGAATTTAGAGGAGAGATTTCTGAAGTTTTGGCAGATGCTTTGTTAGATGCATGGAATCAAACATTTACAAATTATAAATTGCGCAAAGGAAATTTCGCAGATATTGATGGGTCTTTTAAAAGAAAGTTGTGTTTTATAACAACGGCAGTCTGTGAAAATCTTGGAAAGCCGGACGATTGCTATGAATTATCAACACTTCGTACCTTTCGTGACAGCTATATGATGCAGCACATAAGTGGAAAAGAGTTGGTGAAAGAGTATTATGAGATAGCACCTGAGCTTGTGATGAGAATTGATCAGTACAAAATGGCAGATGCCATTTATCAAGATATTTATCGTCAGTATCTACAGCCTTGCATTACACATATTGAACAGAATGAATATGACAAATGCGAGAAATTATATATAGAAATGGTTTGTACTCTAAAAAATCGGTATGCAGGGGTGACATCATGAGTGGGAAAAAACAGGAATTTAGGATAGAAACAAGGTGTATTCAGTCAGGTTGGAAACCTAAAAATGGAGACCCACGTGTATTACCAATTTTTCAGTCTACCACATTCAAATATGATTCTTCTGAGCAGATGGGAAGATTGTTTGATTTGGAAGAAGAAGGGTATTTCTATTCCAGATTACAAAACCCAACAAATGATTGTGTCGCAGCAAAAATATGTGAACTGGAAGGCGGTGTTGGAGCCATGCTTACCTCTTCCGGACAGGCGGCAAATTATTTTGCTATCTTTAATATATGTGAAGCTGGCGATCATATCATCATGTCTTCCAGTGTTTATGGGGGCACTTTTAACCTTTTAACAGTTACCATGACAAAGATGGGAATTGCATGCACAATTGTAGATCCGGATGCAGAAGCGGAGGAATTGAACGCACTCTTTCAAGACAATACCAAATGTGTTTTGGCTGAGACAATTGCTAATCCGGCATTAGTTATTCTGGATATTGAAAAATTTGCATCTGCGGCACATGCACATGGTGTTCCACTCATTGTTGACAATACCTTTGCAACGCCAATTAATTGTAGACCTTTTGCATTTGGAGCGGACATTGTGACGCATTCAACTACAAAATATATGGATGGACATGCAATGAGCCTTGGTGGCGCAATTATAGATTCTGGTAATTTTGATTGGCTGAAACATGCAGATAAATTCCCAGGTCTTTGCACACCAGATCCATCCTATCATGGGATTATATATGCTGAACGCTTTGGAAAAATGGCATACATACAAAAAGCAACCGCACAATTAATGAGAGATCTTGGATCTATGCAATCTCCACAGAATGCTTTTCTGTTAAATATAGGACTTGAAACACTGCATTTAAGAATGCCAAGACATTGTGAAAATGCCCAGAAAGTTGCAGAATTCTTACAACAACATCCAAAAGTGGCATGGGTTAATTATCCGGGATTAAAAGATAACAAGTATTATGAGCTTGCAAGAAAATATATGCCGAATGGTACCTGTGGTGTCATTTCGTTTGGATTGAAGGGTGGAAGAACCGTTTCAGGAGCCTTTATGGATAAGCTGGAATTGGCCGCTATTGTGACCCATGTTGCCGATGCCAGAACTTGTGTGTTACATCCTGCCAGTCATACACACCGTCAAATGTCAGACGAACAATTGATGGAAGCAGGCGTACAACCTGATTTGATCAGACTTTCGGTAGGAATCGAAAATAGTGAGGATATAATTGCTGATTTAGAGCAGGCTTTAGATGCGATTTATTAATAGAAAGAACAAACGAGGATGTGTGTTACTCACACCAAGGGTATTATATGAAACGAAAGAAAAGTTTTTTAGGATTGACTGTTTGGCTTCTCTTTACGATTTTGGTCACAGGAGCATTTTGGCAAATTGCATATGCATGGCTTGCCGTTAGGCCAAAAGTAACCTTTGAAAAGGAAGAAATTATTCTTGGTTGCGTGCTCTTAGTTACAGCAGTAGGACTTATGCTGACCAGGATGGTAGCTTTAAAAGTACAGAAAAAGTTTGTCATAACGGGGAAGAAAAAAGTTGTTTTGAATATAGTAGCAGTTTTATTGTTAATAACTACAGCCCTTGTCAGTAGATTCTATTATATAGAAACGATAGATGTGAAACAGGCAGAGAATCTATATTATGAATTTGCATCGGTAGGGACAGATAAATTGGTGCTTCATACTACGAATCATGTGGCTATCATCTATGCGTACCTATTATCCTTTTTACTTACGGTGTTTGGGAATAAAATTAGTGTGTGTATTTATTTCCAAATACTGTTACAATGTTGCACCTTATTATTCGGTTATTTTTCAATACGAAACATAAGCGGAAAAATAGCGGCCATGACTGCGGCCATGATTTTAGCAGTATATCCTTCCTATATCAGTAGTATGTTGCCATTATCTCCTGAAAATTTACTAATATGTATTTTTGTTTTTGGTTTTTGGATGATAAGTCTTTTATGGAAACACATGAATGTAGGTAAAACATCCGATTTATATGATGGGCTCCTGTTTTTTATGGCAGGACTCTCAACAGCAGCACTGATATATACAGATATTATAGGAATAGTACTCTTAATAATGGCAGTAGGTGGTATATTTATTTGTTATAAAAATGCGGAACATTCAATTTTAAAATCACTATTATTAATTTTTTATTATGTATTAGGTTCTATAGTTGGAGCGATTGCGCTATTTGAAATAGAAGCGGTAATTTGTAAAGAATCTTTTATGCGGATCATAGAACATTATTTGATACCTTGGATGAACGTCAGCCTATCTCATATTTCGATTTATCCATCGGTATCCTTAGAAGTTTCATCAGTTATCATTCTTATTTCGGCCCTATGGTGTGTACGTTACTGGCAAGCCGAGCAGGATGAAAATGTCATGTATCTCCTTATGCTATTATGTGTATCTTTTATTCGTTTATTTTTTCAAACTAGTGTGGACTACCAAATGCTACTGCTTTTTGCATGGATTTTTATAGCATCTGTTTCACTAAAAAGCTTTTGTAGTAAATATAAGAGCCAATCGGATGGAGAAAAGAATTTGATAGTATCGCCCGACATGAAAAGGAATGACATGCAGATTGAGGAGAAAACAGATATGGATGTCAGTAAAAAAATCTTAGATGGACCACCGGATAAGCCAAATTTGATACCAAACCCTCTGCCCTTACCAAAAAAACATATAAAAAAAGAAATGGATTATGCATTTGTGCCAGATGAAAATAGGATGCATTACGACATTCAAGATATTGCGGAAAATGACGATTTCGAAATTTTATGAAGTATATTTTTTTTATTTTCACATATGATAAAGAGGAACTCAAAATGGGTTCCTTTTTGAATTTTAAGAGTTTTATAATTATACGTTGATGAATCAGGAGCGTGCATATGGAAAGTAAAAATAATATACAAAGTAATGAAAACGAGGAAAAAAAGAAAGATGATAAAGTAACACGTGAGGAACATAGAGACGAACGGATCGATAAAACAGGACAAGCAACATTGGATCAGAATAGGGAGCAGCACAAGATTCATTTACTGACAATCATCGGTGAAATAGAGGGGCACGAAAATCTTGGAGGAAGTTCAAAAGTAACAAAATACGAATTAGTATTGCCACAGCTTGCTACGATAGAAGACAGTAATGAAATCGATGGAGTGCTGATTTTGTTGAATACCATGGGGGGAGACGTAGAAGCCGGACTGGCCATTGCAGAGATGATAGCATCCTTAAGTAAACCCACAGTGTCTCTTGTATTAGGTGGAAGTCACTCAATAGGAGTACCAATTGCAGTCAGTACTACGGAATCTTTTATTGTTCCGTCGGGCACAATGGTAATTCATCCGGTCAGAATGAATGGAACGGTAATTGGAACACCACAGACATTCGCCTATTTCAGACAAATGCAGAACAGAATTAAAAACTTTGTTTGTGATCATTGTAACATTAACCCGGATAGATTTGAAGAACTTATGATGGAAACAGAGGTTTTAAGCAAAGATGTTGGAAGTATACTTGTCGGTGAAGAGGCGGTTAAAGAAAAGATCATAACACATGTAGGTGGTATGAAAGAAGCAATCAGAAGATTGCATGAACTGATTGAACTACAGAGAGAAAACTAAGGATGACATTTTTAAATTTCAATGGTATACTAAATAATTATGGCTATCCGAATAATGAAAAGTAATGGGGGTAGAAAGATATGGCAACACGTTCGGGAAGAAAACCTGGACCGAAAAAAAAGACGCAGGGTCGTACATCAAATAAAGGTAGAAAAAATAATAAAGGAAATGAATTCAGCAGTGAAATTCAAAATGAAATAATACTAATCGTTATTTTAGCATTTGCAATTTTACTCTTTTTATGCAATTTTAGTTTAGTAGGATCTTTTGGAATATTAATAAGAAGCATTATGTTCGGAATTTTTGGGTTAACTGCTTATATTTTGCCTGTTTTAATATTTATAGCTGTTGCTTTTGCCCTATCGAATAGAGGAAATCATGTTGCATCTTTAAAGTTAATTGCAGGTGTCATTCTATTCTTATTGATTGGAGTGATATGTGAGTTATTCAGCGGTAGTATGGGCACCGCTGATAGTACATATAATATAGCAGAAATTTATAAAAAAAGTAGTAGTAGTTTAAATGGCGGAGGTGTCATCTGCGGATCCATTGCATATGCAATGGTTCATTTTCTGGATGTGGTTGGTACTATACTTGTCATTACGGTACTTGGTATTGTTTGTGCTGTTATCATCACAGAAAGGTCTTTTCTTGGCAGTGTGAAAAAGGGGAGCCAAAGAGTCTATGAATCTGCAAGAGAAGATGTGGCGCGAAAAAGGAAGACCGCTATAAAACGTCAGGAAGAAAGAGAAATCAGGCGTGAAATGGAAGAACAAGAGCGTCTATTACGTATGGATAATAAAGTGACCGGCGTTATGATCGATACTACTTTAGACAAAAAGCAGGATCATAAAAAGCAAAAAGAGGACATGCATGAAATTATTATTCCGACGGAAGAAAATAGTGAAATCACGATAGAGGAAAAGAAAGATCGGAACGAGGATATTTTTGATTTTGAAAAGATTCATATTAGTGGAATTCATCTGGAAAGAGAATCAGAAGTTGAACCGGTTGTAAATATGTCGCATGCTATTAAGAGTCCAGATTTGCAGATTACGGTACAGAAAGAATTATTACCAATTGAAAAAGCCGATTTTTATCCGATTGAAGAGCAAATACAAGAAGTGTTACCAACAGAGCCTCAAAAGACAACGTATATGGAGAGAGAAGGAAAATCTTCCATAGGAATAGATTCTAATAATGACCCCAATAAAGCTACGTTGGATTTGCAAAAAGAAGGCTCTAATATAGTAGATGATATTCATAGAATGGAAAAGAAAATACCTAAAAAATATATATTCCCACCTATTTCATTACTAAAACAAGGGCAGCACAAAACTGGAGATTCTACAAAGCTATTAAAAGAAACAGCAATGCGTCTGCAACAGACATTACATACATTTGGCGTTAAAGTAACGATTACCGATATTAGTCAGGGACCTTCTGTTACGCGTTATGAATTGCAACCGCAACAAGGTGTTAAAGTAAGTAAAATTGTAAGTCTGACGGATGATATTAAACTGAATCTTGCGGCAACAGATATTCGTATAGAGGCACCCATTCCAGGAAAAGCAGCTATTGGTATTGAAGTGCCAAATAAAGAAAATAGTATGGTCGCATTAAGAGACTTGCTGGAATCAACAGAATTTAATTCCTTTCAATCCAAGATTGCGTTTGCGGTTGGAAAGGATATTGGTGGGCAGACAATTGTTTCAGATATTGCTAAAATGCCTCATATGTTAATAGCAGGATCGACAGGTTCTGGTAAGTCCGTATGCATTAATACCTTAATTATGAGTATTTTATATAAAGCGCATCCGGATGATGTTAAGATGATCATGGTTGATCCTAAAGTGGTGGAACTAAGCGTATACAATGGAATTCCACATTTGTTAATCCCAGTTGTAACGGATCCTAAAAAGGCGGCTGCAGCGCTTCATTGGGGAGTTGCAGAAATGACTGACCGCTATAAGAAGTTTGCTGATTACAATGTACGTGATTTAAAAGGCTATAATAAAATGGTCGAAAATAAGATGAAAAAAGGGGAGGCAGAGGTACCGTCAAAAATGCCGCAGATTGTTATCATTGTAGATGAACTTGCGGATCTTATGATGGTCGCACCTGGAGAAGTGGAAGAATCTATCTGCCGCCTTGCACAGCTTGCAAGAGCAGCAGGTATCCATTTGATCATAGCGACGCAGAGACCATCTGTAGATGTTATTACGGGGCTGATTAAAGCGAATATGCCAAGTCGTGTTGCATTTGCCGTCTCCAGTGGGGTAGATTCCAGAACGATTTTAGATATGAACGGTGCTGAAAAGTTACTCGGTAAAGGAGATATGTTATTTTATCCACAAGGGTATGCAAAGCCAGCGCGTATTCAGGGAGCTTTTGTTTCTGATAAAGAAGTATCGGATGTGGTTGATTACTTGAAGAATCAAGCAATCGGTAATGTATATAGTGAAGACATCGAAGAAAAAATAGCGAGCATAGATTCATCAGTAACAAATGGTATGGGTTCAGGTCCTTCCGAGGAAAGAGATGTCCATTTCATAGAAGCAGGTAAATTTATTATTGAAAAGGAAAAGGCTTCGATTGGAATGTTACAAAGGGTATTTAAAATAGGGTTCAACAGAGCAGCCAGAATAATGGATCAATTGTCAGATGCAGGTGTTGTGGGTGAAGAAGAGGGAACCAAACCCAGAAAAGTATTGATGAGCTTGGAACAATTTGAAAGTTATATTGAGGAATCGGTTTAGTACATATTACCAGACACGACGAGGAGGAATACGTTATGAAAACAGATATTCAGATTGCACAGGAATCAGTTATGAAGCCAATTACTGAGATTGCGGGAAGTATTGGGATTAGACCCGATGAATTAGAGTTATACGGGAACTATAAGGCTAAACTTTCCGACAATTGTATGCGAAGGGTCAGTCAGAATAAAGATGGGAAATTGATTTTGGTTACTGCAATTAATCCGACACCGGCAGGGGAAGGAAAAACAACAATAAGTGTTGGACTTGGCGAAGCTTTTGGAAAACTGGGAAAAAAAGCAATGATTGCATTGCGAGAACCTTCTTTGGGACCATGTTTTGGAATCAAGGGCGGTGCAGCCGGAGGGGGATATGCGCAAGTTGTTCCAATGGAAGATCTGAATCTTCATTTTACAGGAGATTTTCATGCAATAACTTCAGCGAACAATTTACTTGCAGCTTTATTGGACAACCACATACAGCAAGGGAATGTTCTGCAAATTGATACCAGACAAATTGTCTGGAAAAGATGTCTGGATATGAATGACCGGGTACTGCGCAACATAGTAGTGGGACTTGGCAATAAGACAGATGGGGTCGTAAGGGAAGATCATTTTGTCATCACGGTAGCATCTGAAATTATGGCAGTTCTCTGCCTCGCTATGGATATGAATGATCTGAAGAAAAAACTGGGAAGAATGGTGGTCGCTTACAATTATGAAGGAAACCCAGTAACTGCCGCAGATTTAGATGCAGTTGGCTCAATGGCGGCACTATTGAAAGATGCGATGAAGCCTAATCTTATACAAACGATAGAATATACACCGGCAATTGTGCACGGAGGTCCATTTGCTAATATTGCACATGGATGTAATAGCGTAAGAGCTACAAAGACAGCCCTTAAGATGGCAGATTATGTAATTACAGAAGCGGGGTTTGGTGCTGATCTGGGAGCAGAAAAATTCTTTGATATCAAGTGTCGTATGGCGGGACTTTGTCCAGATGCCGTAGTACTGGTCGCTACGATTCGTGCATTAAAATATAATGGAGGTGTGGAAAAAGCGGATCTTAGCAAGGAAAATTTAGTTGCTTTAAGAAAAGGTATTGTTAATTTGCAAAAACATATTGAAAATCTTCAGAAATACAGAGTACCCGTAATCGTAACTTTAAATTCTTTTATATCAGATACCAAAGATGAAATCGCTTATGTAAAGGAATTCTGCAAAAAAAGAAATTGTGATTTCGCCATTTCTGAGGTTTGGGAAAAAGGTGGAGAAGGTGGTACGGAGCTTGCGAATGCAGTGCTTCACACATTGGAAACAAAGAAAAGTGAATTTCGTGTACTTTATAAAGAGGAACTGCCTTTGAAAGAAAAAATCAATATAATTTCCAAAGAAATCTATGGTGCTGCTGGAGTTCAGTTCTCTCCAGTAGCGAATAAACAACTATCGAAATTGGAAGAGTTAGGATTTGGCAATTTACCTGTTTGTATGGCAAAGACACAATACTCTTTATCAGATGATCCATCACTTCTCGGAAGACCGGAAGATTTTGAGATTACTGTTAGAGAAGTATATGTATCTGCGGGAGCAGGATTTGTTGTGGTTCTTACAGGAGCAGTCATGACAATGCCAGGATTGCCTAAGGCTCCGGCAGCGATTACTATTGATGTGAATGAGGATGGAGTAATTACAGGGTTATTTTAAAGGTATCCCACATAAGATTGGAGAGATATATGGCACATATAATAGATGGAAAAGTAATATCGGATCAAATAAAAGAAGAACTAAAAATAAAAGTCTCAGAATTAAAAAGGGAAGGCAAAGAAATCGCACTTGCTGTAATTCAAGTTGGTAAGGATACCGCTTCCAGTGTCTATGTAAATAATAAAAAAAAGGCATGTGAGTTTATTGGTGTAACATCGTATTCTTATGAATTAGATGAGAATACCACAGAATCTAAATTAGTAGACCTTATTTTTGAACTAAACGAAAGATCAGATATTAACGGTATTTTAGTGCAACTTCCATTACCTATACATATTGATGAAGATAAGGTTATAAAAGCGATTGATCCCAAAAAGGATGTAGACGGCTTTCATCCTCAAAGTGTAGGTGCTTTATGTATCGGACAGCCAGGTTTTGTATCCTGTACTCCGGCGGGTATTATTGAATTGTGTAAACGATCAGGGATTGAAATTGCCGGAAAAGAGTGCGTAGTTATTGGAAGAAGTAATATTGTCGGAAAACCTATGGGAATCCTGTTGCTTAGAGCAAATGGAACGGTTACTATCGCACATTCTAAAACAAAAAACTTGAAAGGGGTGTGTAAAAGGGCAGATATCCTTATTGTGGCTATCGGAAAACCCAAATGGATTACCAAGGAATACGTGAAAGAAGGGGCAGTTGTTATTGATGTGGGGATTCATAGGGATGAAGCTAATAAATTATGTGGTGATGTCGACTATGATGATGTAGCCCCGATTTGCAGTGCAATTACGCCTGTTCCGGGAGGGGTAGGTCCAATGACAATTGCAATGTTAATGCATAATTGCGTAGAATCAATCAACTTTCAAGATTTAGAAAAACAGGTTGAAAGATTGTAGATGGAGTAAATGGTATGAAGTGTCCCAAATGCGGAAAAGAACTAAAAGATGATCAGTTATATTGTGAAGAATGCGGAAACGAGATACAGATTGTGCCTGATTTTGAGCCCGAATTTGAATTAAGAATTCATGAAACGTTATCTGGACTTGCGGAAGAGATTGTAATTCAAGATAAGAATGAGGAGGCTTCAAAACCTTATAAATGGTATGTGAAAATTAAAGAAGGGAAGAATTTTTCAGTGATTGCAATAGTTTTAGCAATGCTGTTTGTTTTATTCTCTGTTTTAGCAGGAATTTCAACTTACCAATATAATTCCTATAATTTTCAAATGAAAGAGGCTATTCAGTGCGCCAAGACAAAGGATTACGTGCAGGCAATTCATCATATGAAACGAGCTACATTTATTAGTAGTGAAGATGAAAAGGGGATTTTGTTATTAGCAGACTATTACAATAAAGATGGGCAGACAGAAAATGCAGTGATCACTTTAAAGGATTATATTGCTACTTATGAAAATAATGAAGATGCCTATCGAATGCTAATAAAAATATATGAGGATAGTGAAGATTATAATGCAATTAATGATTTGCTAATGGAGTGTAGTAATGAGGATATTGTGATGAAATTCAACTCTTTTGCGGCATTTCCACCAGAATTCAGTCTAAGAGAAGATACCTATGATCAAGTGGTTCCCTTAAAATTAAGTGCTAATACAACTGGAAAAATATATTATACGATGGACGGTAAAGAGCCTAGCATTAAAAGTAATGAGTATACAGCCCCCATTTTTTTAGAAAAAGGAAAATATGTAATCAAAGCCATTTTTATAAATCAGTATGGTATTGTCAGTGAATGTGCAGAAAAGAAATATTTGATCGAGGTCACGACGCCTTTACAACCGAATGTAAATCTTTACAGCGGTGTATATAATTATCCTCAGACGATAGAAGTTGATAATCAGGGGAATGGTAAGACGTATTATACGACCGATGGAACAGTTCCAACCCAAGATAGTATGGAATACACGGGACCGATTTATATGACATTGGGAGAAAGTAGATATCAATTTATTACTTATGGGGAAGATGGTTCGACGAGTGAGATAACGGAAAGAATCTATGAGTTGAAATTGAACCATGTCAATATAAAGGCGCAGGATGCAATTAATGCTACCACGGTATTTTTGTTTGAAAATAATTATATTACCGATGTAGAAGGTCATATGAGTAATGCAACAGGTCGTTATATCTATACCTGTAATACCGCAATTACAGTGGATGGAGTCACGTATTACCTGGTCGTGGAAAGTTATGTAGACACAATGAATACACAAGTAAAAACAGGGAATCAGCTCGCAGTGAATGCGATGACAGGATCCATAAATAAGGCGGAATTAAATCGGAATGGGAAGTATTCTGTAATTCCTTTTTAACATTCTGTATTGCAATTTTAATGAAATTCCCTTATCATTAGCAATGAAAATAGGTAAAGAGCGAATGATAGGAAGGGTATAGGAGGATAACATGTATCAAATAAAAAGAGCGGAAGAACTGACGAACAATATATTTTTGATGGAAGTGGAAGCGAAAAGAGTTGCAAAATCGTGTCAACCAGGTCAGTTCGTTATTGTTAGGACGGATGAAGACAGTGAAAGGATTCCATTAACGATATGTGATTACGATAGAGAAAAAGGAACCGTAACAATTGTGTTTCAGATTGTAGGATCCGCCACAAATTTTATGTCTACTTTTAAAGTAGGTGATGCTTTCGCTGACTTTGTAGGTCCTTTGGGATGTCCTTCTGAACTGGTGACAGATAATATAGAAGAGGTAAAGAAAAAGAAATTTCTTTTTGTTGCGGGAGGAGTTGGGACAGCACCTGTTTACCCACAAGTAAAATGGTTACATGAACATGGTGTAAAAGCTGATGTTATTGTTGGAGCAAAGTCAAAAGATATCTTAATTTTAGAAGAAGAAATGAAGGCGGTAGCAGGTGATCTATACATTACAACAGATGATGGCTCTTATGGAAGACATGGTCTTGTTACAAAGGTGATTGAAGACCTTGTTGAAAAAGAGGGAAAGCAATATGATGTATGTATAGCGATTGGACCAATGATTATGATGAAGTTTGCATGTTTGACAACCAAAAAGCTAAATATACCAACGATTATAAGTTTAAATCCTATTATGGTAGATGGCACCGGTATGTGTGGAGCCTGCCGTGTTACGGTTGGTGACGAAGTGAAATTTGCTTGCGTGGACGGTCCTGAATTTGACGGACATAAGGTTGATTTTGATCAGGCGATGAAACGTCAGCAAATGTACAAAACAAAAGAAGGCAGAGACTTCTTGGCAGAAAAAGAGGGAGATACGCATCATGGAGGATGTGGTAATTGCGGAGGTGATAACGAGTGAATGTCTTAAAAAGAGTACCAATAAAAGAACAAGATCCAAAAGTACGTGCTACGAATTTTGAAGAGGTTTGTTTGGGTTATACAAAAGAAGAAGCGATGGAAGAAGCGGCCAGGTGTATTAATTGTAAAAATGCACAGTGTATCAAGGGCTGTCCGGTTTCTATTAATATACCTGCATTTATTGAGCAGGTAAAGGCAGGAGATATTGAGAAAGCTTATCACATTATCAGTGAATCTTCAGCGCTGCCGGCAGTTTGTGGCCGCGTATGTCCGCAAGAGAGCCAATGCGAAGGAAAGTGTATCCGAGGTATAAAAGGAGAACCTGTATCCATCGGAAAATTAGAAAGATTCACGGCAGATTGGGCGAGAGAAAACAATATCAAACCAGAAAGCGCAAAAACAAAGATTAATAAAAAAGTTGCAGTCATAGGTTCTGGTCCAGCGGGACTTACTTGTGCTGGGGATTTGGCAAAAATGGGATATCAGGTAACTATTTTTGAAGCACTACATAAAGCCGGAGGTGTTTTGGTATATGGTATTCCGGAGTTCCGTCTTCCTAAGGACAAAGTGGTACAAAAAGAGATTGACAATGTAATAGCGCTTGGGGTCAAGATTGAGACAGATGTTGTAATTGGTAAATCAACGACCATAGATGAGTTATTGGAAGAAGAAGGCTACGATGCCGTGTTCATTGGCTCAGGAGCAGGACTTCCTAAATTTATGGGCATACCTGGAGAGCAAGCGAACGGTGTATTTTCTGCAAATGAATATCTAACAAGAAGTAATCTTATGAAAGCCTTTAAAGAAGGCAGCAGGACTCCAATTATGAGAGGAAAGAAAGTAGCTGTCGTAGGTGGAGGTAATGTTGCGATGGACGCTGCTAGAACAGCATTAAGACTAGGGGCAGAGACGCATATTGTATATAGAAGAAGCGAAGAGGAACTACCTGCCAGAGTCGAGGAAGTTCATCATGCAAAAGAAGAAGGTATCCGTTTTGATTTGTTAACAAATCCAATCGAAATCATGACTAATGAAGACGGCTGGGTAAGCGGATTAAAATGTGTCAAAATGGAACTGGGTGAACCTGATGAATCTGGAAGACGACGTCCTAAGGTTATTGAAGACTCAGAATTCACGATAGAAGTTGACACGGTAATCATGTCATTGGGAACTTCGCCAAATCCATTGATTTCATCCACTACGAAAGGTCTGGAAGTAGACAGAAGAAAATGTATTGTAGCGGAAGAGGAGTTTGGAAAAACCTCTAAAGAGGGTGTTTATGCAGGAGGCGATGCGGTTACAGGAGCGGCAACAGTTATTCTTGCGATGGGAGCTGGAAAGGCTGCAGCAAATGGAATTCATGAGTACTTGTCGAAAGAGAGGTAAATTTATGGTAAAACATATTGTATTATGGAATTTCTTACCTGAATTATCAGTAGAACAAAAAAAAGAAGCCGGCGAGGCCATAAAAAGAGATCTTACTCAATTGAAAGAGCATATAAAGGGAATCCTAGAATTGGATGTTATAATAAATGAGTTGGAATCAAGTAATAAAGAGATTGCTTTAATATCTGCTTTTGAAACTATTGAAGATTTAAATGCCTATCAGATTCATCCGGAGCATGTAAAAGCAGCAAGTTTTATCAGAAATGTAACATGTGACAGAGCATGCTTGGATTACAAGAATTAGAGGTAAGAAATTAATTTGCTAGAAGAATGGTAGTGCAATTAAAAAATAGGTCAATCAGTAATCGCGAAGATGAACGTTGACCTATTTATCTTAGCTGGTACTTTTAGGAGGAATAGAATATGTCATGGTGTCCAATTTGTAAAAATGAATATGTAGAAGGTATTAAAGTATGTTCCGACTGTAACGTAGATCTAGTAGAAGAACTGGAGGAAAAAAGAGCAGAGCCAATCACTTTCGGAAGTGAAGAGGAAATGATGAAACTAAATGATTTCTTACGATATAATCAAGTTTTATCTGGAACGATTGAGTACAATGAAGAAGAACAGATTCATGAAATTTTTGTAGATAGGAAAGATACGAAAAAGGCGAAAAAATTAGTTCACATTTTTTTGCAGGAAGAGTCCTTATTAGAGAATGAAGAATTAGAGCACATAGAAGAAAAAAATATTCTGGATACATCCAAAGCACAGGTCTATGAGTATAAAAGTGAGAGGGCAGAAAATTTTAAGACCTCAGCCTATACACTCCTTTTAGTAGGGGTAGCAGGATTGGTATTATTAATTCTGACAGCTTTAAAAATTATTTCATTACAGTTTGGCATTTTAACTTATATAGTAATGGGATTTTTATTTGTACTATTTATTATAATGGGGATATTCTCCTATCATTCTTATAAAAAAATAGCATTAGATGCAGTGACAGAAAATAATTTAACAAAAGAAATTAAGGCATGGTGTTTGAAAAATTTAACGGCAGATATGATAGATAAGGAATTAATGATAGATGAATTAGCAGAAGAAATGAAATACTTCAAAAGGACCGAACAGATCAAGAAATTAATTTCTGAAACTTTTATCAATTTGGAAGAAGGGTTTCTGGATGCTATTATAGAGGATCTCTATACAGTTCTGTTTGAATAAATAGAAATGGGAAAGGCAACAAGTATGTCAATTATAATTCTTACAGTAGGAAAAATAAAAGAAAAGTTTTATAAAGATGCGTTAGCAGAATATGGAAAAAGGCTTTCAAAATACTGTAAATTGGAAATAATTGAGGTGACGGATGAGAAAACCCCTGAAAATGCAAGTGAACTTGTTGAAAATAAAATTAAAGAAAAAGAAGCGATAAGACTTTTTAAATATATAAAAGAAGACTCTTATGTAATAGCGCTTTCCATTCAAGGTAATGCATATGATTCCGTGCAATTCTCTAAAAGAATTGAAACACTAGGAGTTCAGGGAAAGAGTAATATTATTTTTTTGATAGGGGGTTCCTTGGGACTACACGATACCATATTACGAAGAGCGGACGAAAAGATAAGTTTTTCGACAATGACATTTCCGCATCAATTGATGAGAGTGATATTATTAGAACAGATTTATCGTGCTTATCGTATCATGAATCATGAACCATATCATAAATAGACCGTTAGGGTCATAAAATATTCTAATAGATGACATGTAATAGGTAAGCAGACATATAATAGAATATGAATAAAAAATGGAATCAAAAACTAGAAAATAAAAAAGAACGAATGGTGGAAAGTTTGAATCTTCCAAAAGATATTATGCTTGGGGCCTCTATTGTAACAATTACTGGCAGACATGATGTGTATATTGAAAATTATAAAGGAATCATTGAATATACGAGAGAGATGATTATGATACAAGGAAAAAATTGTCAAATATGTATAGAAGGAAAACAATTGTCGATTGACTACTATACGAATGAAGATATGAAAATTAGTGGATGTGTGGAATGTATTCATTATCTTTAGCGCTTCCTTGAAAGAATGCAGGTTGAAGAAAGTGGGGAGTAAACATGCTTCGTCTTTTTAAATATATGAAAGGATATCTTACCATTAAAGTATGGGGATATTCTCCCGAGCGTTTTATGAATTTATGTAGTAATCATAATATTCTAATTTGGGATGTAAAGCACTATAAAGATTATTATGTTATGAATATCAGTCTGAGAGGTTTTATGGGGTTAAGGCCTATCGTCAGAAAAACAAGAACCAGGGTAGCCATTCTACAAAGATATGGACTACCTTTTTTTGTGCCTAAAATAAGAAAAAGAAGCGTTTTTGCTTTGGGTATTTTAGGCTGTATTTTATTTTTAATGTTGATGACAACTTATATTTGGTCGATTGAGATTGTCGGTAACACAAGTATTACAGACGAAGAGTTTATGGATTATCTAACTGCAAACGGTGTCATCTATGGTATGAAGAAGAAAGATGTTCCGATTGAGGAATTGGAAAAGGATATCAGGTTACAATTTGATATCGTCACATGGGATTCTGTTAAATTAGAAGGGACAAAACTTTATATCAAATTAAAAGAAAATACATTAATAGAAAATGAAAATAAGAAGGAACAAAAATATAAAGCAAGTGATCTGATTGCGCCAAAAGATGGTGTCATCGTGGAAATGATAACACGAAGTGGTATTCCAAAGGTTGCAATCGGAACAACGGTAAAAAAGGGTGATTTGTTAGTTTCTGGATTAATACCGATTGTAGGGGAAGATACTTTAATACGAAAGTATCAGTATAGTAATGCAGATGCAGATATTTATTTAAAATGTGTATACAATTATAAGGATCGTTTAGAATTAAACTATAAAGAAAAATGTTTTACTGGAGAGTTGAAAAAAATTCAATTTGTCGAATTATTTGGGAAAGCCTTTTATTTACCGCACCGGCGCATCTCATATAAAGAATATGATATTTATACAGAAACACATCAGATTAAAATACTGGATAACTTTTATTTACCGTTCTATTGGGGAACAAAAGAGGTAAGGGAATATGAGACAAAAACAAAAAAATATAGCAATGAAGAAGCAAAACAAAGACTAAATCATAATTTAGACGAATTTATTGAAACTTTAAAAGAAAAAGGGGTACAAATAATACAAAAAGATGTTAAAATAATAAATATTAATGAGTCAATGCAAGCCATTGGAAATATTCAGGCAATTGAGCAAACGGGTGTTCAGGTAGCCTCAACAATACCAGACGAAAATAAAAAAGAAATGGAAAATGCGGATGAATAATTTTGAAGAAATAGTAGAAATGTCGATTGCACATATGCAAAATATATTTGGTGAAAATGATACCTATATTAAAAAAATAGAAAAAGATCTTGATGTGGCAATCATAGACCGCGATGGAGGTGTTAAGATTCAGGGTAAAAAAGAAGAAAATGTTAAGAAAGCTAAAAAAATTGTACAGGAATTATCGGAATTATCGAAGAGGGGTAACGATATTCAAGAGCAGAATGTCGAATATGCCATCACTATGAATAAAGAAAATATTGAAAATTCTCTCTTACAAATAGATGCAGACTGTATATGTCATACGATTAGTGGGAAACCCATTAAACCAAAGACGCTGGGCCAAAAACAATACGTGGATTTTATCCGCCAGAAAATGATTGTTTTTGGATTGGGACCTGCTGGTACGGGAAAGACATATCTAGCAATGGCAATGGCTATTACAGCATTTAAGAATAACGAAGTAGGAAGGATTATTTTGACTAGACCTGCAATTGAGGCTGGCGAAAAGCTTGGATTTTTACCAGGCGATCTGCAGAGTAAAGTGGATCCCTATTTAAGGCCGTTATATGATGCATTATATGAGATAATGGGTTCTGATAGTTTTTCAAAAAACATGGAAAAAGGACTAATAGAAGTAGCACCACTTGCTTATATGCGAGGCAGGACTTTAGATAATGCCTATATTATTTTGGACGAAGCTCAGAATACGACACCTGCACAAATGAAGATGTTCTTAACGAGAATAGGCTTTGGATCAAAGGTTATTGTAACAGGTGATTCTTCTCAAAAGGATCTTGCGCCTGGAGTTCCTTCTGGTCTGGACGTAGCTACGAAAGTGCTAAGTAGATTGGAAGACATTGCATTCTGTCATTTGACCAGTAGAGATGTAGTGAGGCATCCACTTGTGCAGAAAATTGTAAAAGCATACGAAAATTATGAGAGTAAGGATAAAAATAAGAAAAAATACCAGGTAAAAAATAAAAATAGCGACGTAAGAAACAGATAAGGAAATAATAGGATAAAATAATGGCAAAGAACAATAAAATAGAATCTGAGAAGATAAAAAGTGATGTTGGAAAAATATGTCTAAGACTCCAATTATTCATATTGGTATTTATAGTAACAACTGTAGGAGTAGCAGGATATCTATATGGACAATCGGTTACTTTTATCATGCGGAATCTTGTCATGACGATGATCGGGATGAGCGCAATTATTTTTTATCTACGTCAGGTCGAAGAAGAACAGTTCGGCTGTAAGAGACAGGAGATTTTTGAACCACAAAGATTTTATATATGGTTTCTTTTTGGCACTATGTTATCTGTAACATTACCGTTATTACCAACAAATGGATGGCCTTATCCGGTGATAGCGGTAATTTTGGCGCTTTTTTCTGAATCACTGATTGGGATATTATCTTCTGCACTATTTATTTTTATCAGTGTCTCTCTTACTGGTTCTGATTTCTCTATCTTTTATTTGTATTTTGCATGTAGTATATTTTCAATTATTTTATTTCAGAGGATAGGTGAAGACTTCAAATTTGGCATACCCATATTTTTATCAGGACTAAGTATCATTTTAGCAACCACGGCAGAAGTAATAGTAGTTAATGTGGAACGTCTTACGATGGAATCATTTATCATACCTGGAATCAATGTTTTTATTACTACATTACTATATTTGATTTTTCTAAAATATTATAGTGTTACAAAGATACATAGATTCAGGGATACTTATATGACAATAACAGATCCTGAATATTCGCTTATGATTGAGCTCAAGATGAAGTCTAAAGAATCGTATTATCATGCGATTCATACAGCACATTTTTGTGATAAAATTGCAATCAGACTGGGTTGTGATGCAATACTGGCAAAGGCAGGAGGCTATTATCACAGACTGAATTCCTTTTGTGATACGGCTTCCTTAGAAGATTATGAGAAGGTATTGTTTACACATGGATTTCCGCCGAGGCTCTGTCAATTGCTATTGGACTACAACAGCAAAAATAAAAAAGTAAAAGAAAAAGAAACAGCAATCGTTTATTTTTCTGATGCGGTAGTTAGTTCTATTATGTATTTGTTTAAAAAAGATCCCAAAATGGAAATAGATTACGAACAGGTAATCGATACGATTTTTGATAAAAAAATGGAAAGCGGAATCTTAAATCAATGTGAATTAACGATTATGGATTTTGTCAGAATGAAAACAGTATTCAGGGAGGAAAAATTGTATTATGACTTTTTACGTTGAAAATGAAATTTCAGCAAAATTACCCTTTGATATGGAAAAAATTGCGAAATTAATTGCAGAAGCAGTGTTGAAGGCTGAAGAGTGCCCCTATGAAGTAGAAATCAATCTCTTATTAACGGATAACACAGGAATCCATAGTTTTAATAAAGAATATAGAGGGATAGATCGGGAAACAGACGTTTTATCTTTTCCAAATGTAGATTATCAGGAACCTGCAAATTATGAAACTATAGAAATGGATAAAGTGAGTTATATGAATCCTGATACAGGAGAATTATTACTTGGAGATATCATTATATCAGTAGACAAAGTCTATGAACAGGCTGAACAATATGGTCATACGGTACTTAGAGAATTCTCTTTTCTTGTTGCACATAGTATGTTACACTTACTAGGGTATGACCATATGGTACCGGAAGAAGCCTCCATAATGGAAGAAAAACAAGAAGCAATATTAACGATATTAGGAATTACAAGAGATGAAAGAGGATTATGAACAAGAATAAAGTAAATCATAAATCTAACATCACAGGAAAGAAAAGTGTATTATTAACTGCAAGTATTATAGTACAGTTAATTGCATTGATTGTCCGCATTCCACTGACCAGAATTATTGGAGATGAGGGAAATGGAATTTACGCAGCAGTTTTTGAACTCTATTCCATAGCGTTGTTGTTAACTGTAGGCTGTATGCCAGAAGCTATTGCAGGGACGATAGCCTTAAGAACTGCAAGAGGGCAATATAAAAATGCATATCGCGTTTTTAAGATCGCATTTTTATGGAATTTTATAGCAGGGCTTATCGTATGTCTTTTGTTGGTACTTGGTGCTGACTATTTTGCAAATACAATGATGTTGATTCCGATGAGTGCGATCCCACTTAGGATGTTGGGTCCTGTGGCCATCTTAATGGGTATGGTAGTTACATTACAAGGTTATTTTCAAGGAATGGGTACGATTATGCCAACATCGGTTTCTCAAATAGTAGAACAAGTCATTGGTGCCGTATCCAGTATTATAGCTTCGTTATTATTATGCAATTATGGAATTAAAGTTGCGCACCTGCTTCATAATAATTCTTTTGCAGCATCGTATGCAGTAATGGGGATATCAGTGGGCACAATCATAGGGGTATTAGTGTCCTTTTTCTTTTTGTTGTTCGTATTTGGTATGTACAGACAACAGAGAAAAAAACAGATTGATAAAGATATGGCAAAAGGAAAAGAATCCACGAAGACGATTATCTATTCTTTATTGTATGCGCTGATTCCAATTATTTTAATTACAGGTATCTATCCGATCAGTAATCTGCTAGATCAATTGATATATAATCGCATCATGACGGATAGTGGTCAGGCTGCAAAACAGGTCGTAAATTTCGGTATCTATGCAGGTAAATATAAAGTCTTGATTTGGATTCCGATTACGGTTGCAAGCATGATCTGGAGTCCATTAATACCAGCATTGAATGCGGCATATGAAAGAGTGGACATACGGGTCATTCGAAATAAAGTGCTGACGGTATTTCGATTAACGATGGTCATTATTTTACCTTTTTCAATTGGTCTGATACTTATGGCAAGGCCTGTATTAAACACTTTTTATGCAGGTGAGATTACATTGGCTTGTCAAATGCTTCAAGAGGGTTCTGTCGCAATGACTCTCATTGCTTACGCATCGGTTGGGAATGCAGTGTTATTGGGAATGAATAAACACAAAACGGTTACCATTCACAATGTGGTTTCTTTGGTGTTACATATCATTACATTGATCATAATGCTAAAGTACATGGGATTGGGAATTCATGCAATTGTTTATGCAAATATGATTATGGCTGCTATGACTTCCGTGCTTAATCATATTGCTTTGAAAAAATATATGAAATATAAAATAGAATGGATTCGAACTTTTCTGATTCCTTTTGTGGGCTCTGTGATTATGGGTCTGATTGCATCCTTTATTTATAAGATATTTGAAAAAGCAATTGGAAATGATGCATCGGTGATTCTGGCTTTTATATTTAGCTTGATCCTATATTATATTCTTATTGTTATGTTCAGATCCGTCAATGAAAAAGATCTATTAGGAATGCCTTTTGGAAAAACAATCATCAAGATTCTAAAGCTTGCACATGTAATATAAAAATGAATAAAATAGAGATAATAGGCTGATACTATACAAAAAGGAGTATGTTATGAAATGGTTGTATAGAATCAGCTTGTTTTTTGTAACAGCTGCAACATTTTTCAGTGCAGGAGTTATATCAAAAGTATATTTGGATTCTCATAAAATAATTAAGCAACAAAGCAATCGGTCATTTGCAGTTGTTGAAAACGAAACATACGTTCCTGATGTGAATGAGAATGTAACAGAAGCTTCAGCACTGGATGAAGAAAAAATAAGCGGTCAAACAAATTATATAGTTAGGAATTATGATAAAAAAACAGGAACGTTTACAGATACTAGTGAGACGATACCAGCTAAATATATTGGACTTACGCGTGAACGGCTGGAGGAGGAACTGGAGGAATATACGATATCACCCTCACTTGTCGATCAGGAAAAAGGCTTTGTATCAGCAAGTCTGGAATCCTTTTCAGCAGATAAAATTGTTGTACGTAAAGATTTCCAGGTTGTTGAGGAAGAAGAGGTTCCGGAGTTTTTTTATCTTGTTGCTGAGGATAACTACGTTACCGTCTATAAAAGTGATATGAAAACAGTATATTTATATACGGAAATAGATATGGACAGTTTACCTTATGAGATACAAACTGAAATATTAGATAGAAAGTATATCGAAGATGAGGAGGAATTATATAATTTTCTTGAGTCTTATTCCAGTTAGTATTATAATATGTAACGAATGCGTAAATGAGGCAATAGTAAAGAGGTTACTATGAGTAAGGTTACAGTAATAGGCGGAGGAGCTTCCGGTATCATGGCTGCAATAACTGCTGCAAAGTATGGAGCAGAGGTTATGATTCTGGAACATAAAGATCGCATTGGTAAAAAAATATTAATGACAGGAAATGGAAAATGTAATCTTTCCAACCTGTCTTTTTCCATTGAAAATTATTATAGTGATTCACCTGCCTTTATTCCAACTATTTTTGAACAGTTCAATGAAAGAGATACTTGTACCTTTTTTGAAGAATTGGGTCTTTGTATAAAAAATAGGAATGGTTATTTATATCCGATGTCTGAACAGGCATCAACCGTATTGGACTTGCTTAGAATGGAATTAGAATATAGAAATGTTGAGATTGTAACTGCATGCAATGTAAAAAGAGTAGTAAACCATAAACAACAATTTACAATCACTACAGATAAGGGGACTTTTCAAAGCGATTGTGTTATTTTAGCTTGTGGCGGAATGGCAAATCCCAATTCGGGTTCTGACGGAAGTGGTTATGAAATGGCAAAGAAATTTGGACACAGCGTGATTTCTCCGCTTCCTGCACTTGTACAGCTACGATGTGTGGGCAATTATTTTAAGGCTATTGCAGGAGTTAGGTGTGAAGCAAAATTAATATTGTATGTCGATGGCGCAATGGTGAAAGAAGAGCATGGAGAGCTTCAGTTAACTGATTATGGAATATCAGGCATACCAGTATTTCAATTGAGCAGGATTGCTGCGAAAGCGATTGACATTCATAAGAAAGTTATTGTAAAAATAGATTTATTACCAGTTATGACAAAAACGTGCATAATTGCTTTTATAAAAAAATCAAGTACATATCGGGATCGAACGATAGAGGAAGCTATGCTTGGACTCATAAATAAAAAATTATTATACCTGCTTTGGAAGAAAAATGGGATAAAACCGGAAATGAAACTTTCTAATTTACAGAATAGTCAAATTGAAAAATTAGTGGAAACAATCAAGGAATGGAAGGTAGAAGTAAATGCAACGAATTCATTTCTAAATGCACAAGTCTGTTGTGGTGGGGTTGATTGTAGGGAAGTAACAAAAACTTGTGAATCAAAAAAAGTGCCAGGTCTGTTTATGACGGGAGAACTATTGGATGTGGATGGTATCTGCGGAGGATATAATCTGCAATGGGCATGGTCAACGGGCTTTATAGCCGGAAAGGCTTCTGCTAAAAGAAATTAAGGAGTATGTATGATAAGAATTAGTCAAATTAAGATCACACCCAAAGAATTTTATGAAAATAAAGATGCTATCATAAGAAAAAAAGTGATGAAAATCCTTCGTATTCCTTCGGAACGAATATTAGACATATCAATTGCAAAACAATCAATCGATGCTAGAAAAAAGCCAACGATCTTTTATAGTTTAGTACTTGATATCCATATTAAAAATCAGGATGAGGTTTTAAAATATTGTAAAAATAGTAATGTCTCAATTTCACCTTCTGTCCGCTATCGATTTCCAACCTCAGGACAGCAGAAAATGAGGCAAAGACCTATTATAATTGGTACAGGGCCTGCGGGTCTGTTTTGTGCCTATCAGCTTGCATTGCACGGTTATAAGCCAATTGTCCTGGAAAGAGGACAAGAGGTAGAAAAGAGGTTTACTAGTGTCGAACATTTCTGGAAAACAGGAAAACTGCTTCCAAATTCCAATGTCCAATTTGGAGAAGGAGGTGCTGGCACGTTTTCGGATGGTAAGCTGAATACTCTGATAAAAGATAAATCGGGGAGAAGCAGAGAAGTCTTAGATATATTTGTAAAAGCGGGAGCTCCCGACCGTATTACATATGAAAACAAACCACATTTGGGGACGGATCTTCTAATTGAAATTGTGAAAAATATGAGAAATGCAATTATAGCGCACGGGGGAGAGGTGCATTTTGATTCAGAAGTCACAGATTTTAAAATAGAAAACGGTATGATTACTGGAATAGTAGTCAATGGAGTCAAGACCATAAAATCAAATATCGTAGTACTGGCAATTGGACATAGTGCACGGAATACCATAGAGACTTTGTACCATGCCGAAATCCCAATGGAAGCTAAATCTTTTGCAGTAGGTTTGCGTGTGGAGCATCCTCAGACGATTATCAATGCCTCCCAATATGATATCGAAAATCCAGAATTTTTAGGAGCGGCTTCTTATAAATTAACAGCAAAATCTTCTAATGAGCGGGGGGTATACTCATTTTGCATGTGTCCTGGCGGATATGTCGTAAATTCCTCTTCAGAAGTAGGAAGGCTTGCAATTAATGGGATGAGTTACAGTAAACGTGATGGAATAAATGCGAACAGTGCAATCATTGTTACGGTGACACCAGAGGATTTTGAAAATAATAATGCGCTGTCTGGCATACAATTTCAAAGAAAATTAGAAGAAAATGCATTTGCCTTAGGGGATGGTAAAATCCCAGTGCAATATTTTAATGATTTTATAAACAATCGGCCATCTTTTGAAGATAAAAAGAGGAACGCTCCGGCGATGAAAGGTGCATATCTTTTTACCAATGTACGATCTATTTTGCCAGAGCCATTGAATGAATCTTTTATGGAAGGAATGCAGAAATTCGGAAAGATTATAAAAGGATTCGATGATGATGATACTTTAATATCCGGAATAGAAAGCCGCACATCATCGCCTGTTCGCATCCATCGTGATGAAGAAATGCAGAGTGCTATCAGAGGATTATACCCCTGCGGGGAGGGTGCAGGCTACGCAGGTGGTATCACATCTGCTGCGATGGATGGAATCAAGATAGCAGAAGTAATTGCAAAAAGATTTGAACCAATGATAATGGAGGAAGACAATTATGAAAGAATTAAGGAAAGAATTAAAGAATAAAAAAAGAATTGTTATAAAAATCGGTTCTTCATCATTACAACATACGAAAACAGGTGATCTGGATTATGCAAAGATGGAAGTGTTGGTGAGAGAATTATGTAATTTAAAAAATCAGGGAAAAGAAGTTGTTTTGGTCACATCTGGGGCCATAGCAGTCGGTAAAAAAGCAATCAACTTTAAAAATACACAAGATCATAAGCCTCTTGCTGTAAAGCAGGCCTGTGCAGCGATTGGGCAAGCTAAGTTAATGATGATTTATCAAAAATTATTTGCGGAGTACAATCAATTGACAGCGCAGATTCTCATGACAAAAAATACGGTATTGGATAATTTGAATCGCTATAATGCGCATAATACTTTTTCTGAATTATTAAAATTGGGTGTGATTCCGATTGTAAATGAAAATGATACCGTAGCGACATATGAAATTCAAGTCGGTGATAATGATACCTTAATTGGTGACAATGATACACTTTCAGCAATTGTTGCATCATTAATATCAGCAGATCTGCTTATTTTATTATCTGATATTGATGGGCTATATACCGATGATCCTCATAAAAATAAAGATGCAAAATTTATCAGCAGCGTGGAAACATTGACCGATGAATTTAGGAGCATGGGAAAAAAATCAACTGGTAGTGAGGTTGGAACTGGTGGTATGAATACGAAATTAAATGCGGCCATGATAGCTACTAGCACAGGTGCTGATATGATTATAGCCAATGGCAAGGATGTACGTATTATACATAGGATTATGGAAGGAAAAGATTACGGAACTATTTTTAAAGCCCATAAAAATGAAAACTTCTATTTGGAAGACTTTGTGGAAAACATGTACCAGTAAAAGGATGGAGAAAGTTATGAATGAAGATAAAATCGTAAGAATTAATGAATTATACCATAAATCAAAAGCGGAAGGACTTACGGAAGAAGAAAAGAAAGAACAGGCTGAACTTAGAAGTGAGTACATCGCCAATATACGAAATAATTTGAGAGGTCAGTTAAATAATATAGATATTAAAAATGAGGATGGTTCGATTACCAATCTCGGAGAAAAATATGGAAACAAAAAGACAAATTAGAAATCGGATATTAGCGGAAAGAGACAGACTATCAGAAGAAGAATGGGAACGCAAAAGCGGATATATCATTCAAAAAGTATTGGAGAGTGAGGCGTTTCAAAACGCGGATGAAATTCTTTTGTATATCGATTATAATAAAGAAGTAAAGACAAGATATCTTATAGAGCAGGCATGGAAGTCTGGGAAAAATGTTTTTGCGCCAAAAACAAAACGAACGGAGATAACGTTTCATTTGCTACGAGGATTTGAGGATTTGCAAGCAGGATATAAGGGGATTTTGGAGCCAGCTGAGGACAGGGAAGTATGGAAGACTTCTTTATGGCATCATACATTCATGATCATGCCAGGAGTAGCATTTGATAAAGAAAGACATCGCATTGGCTATGGGAGGGGATACTATGATCGTTTTCTTGCCAACGTACGAGGTATTTCAACAGCTGCAATTTGCTTCGAATGCCAGTTAATGGAGTCGATTCCATATGATGATTTTGATTATATACCGGATGTTGTTTATACGGAAATGCAAACAATAGAGTCGTAAACAGATTGGTTCATGAGCGGCCGAAGGTCGTAGATAGGAGCGATAGATGATAGATTTAAATATATTAGGAGAACAGGCCGTATGTGCAAAATATGATCTTCAGAAAATGAGCACGATAGAAAAAAATACAGCTTTAGCAGTTATTGCCAAAGCTCTGGTAAAAGCGGCGGATGTTATAGTAGCAGCGAATAATAAAGATATTGCAAAGGCCGAAGAACAAGGGATGTCGCAAGGAATGATCGACAGGCTGCGTTTAAATCAGGAGCGCATTGCAGGTATGGCAGAAGGACTGCAGCAAATTATGGGGTTACCGGATCCAATTGGTGAAGTATTAGAGACGATAGACAGGCCAAATGGACTTAAAATCTTGAAAAAAAGAGTTCCGATCGGAGTAATCGGTATCTTTTATGAATCAAGGCCAAATGTAACAGCAGATGCATTCGGACTTTGTTTTAAATCCGGAAATGCTGTTATACTAAAAGGTGGAAGTGATGCCATACATTCTAATATTGCGATTACGAAATGTATTCAGCAAGCTTTAGCATCAGTTGGTGCCAATCCCAATATCATTCAGTTGATTTCTGATACCAATCGGGAGACAGCTGTTGCATTTATGAAAATGAATGCGTATGTGGATTTACTGATTCCAAGGGGTGGGGCTGGTCTGATTAAGGCTGTATTAGAAAATAGTACGATTCCCGTTATAGAAACAGGTACAGGAAATTGCCATATCTTTATTGATGAAAGTGCGGATATAGAAAAGGCAATTCCAATCATTATAAATGCGAAAACGCAAAGAACAGGGGTATGTAATGCTTGCGAATCATTAGTCGTACATACGAATATAATGCAGAAATTTTTACCTAGACTAGAGATTGCGTTAAAGGAAAAACAGGTTGAAGTGCGTGGCGATGAGCAAACAAGGAACATTTTAACAGATTGTATTCTTGCTACGAAGGAGGATTATGCCACCGAATATTTGGATCTAATACTATCGATAAAGACCGTATCAGATATAGATGAGGCTATCGCGCATATTAATAAGTACAACACGAAGCATTCTGAATCCATTATTACAGAAAATCAAGAAAATGCAGAAAGGTTTTTAAATGAGGTGGATGCGGCTTGTGTTTATGTAAATGCATCTACAAGGTTTACGGATGGATTTATGTTTGGTTTTGGAGCAGAGATAGGAATCAGTACACAAAAGATTCATGCAAGAGGCCCCATGGGACTGAACGAACTTACTTCCTATAAATATACCATTTATGGAGACGGGCAGATTCGGGAGTAAAAAGTAAATAAGTTTAAATAGGCGGTGTAAATATTATGAAAATGACAGAGCGTAAAGTAGCAATTATAGGATGTGGTCTGGTAGGATCTTCGACAGCATTCAGTCTAGTAACACAAGGCGTTTGTGATAAAGTGGTTATGATCGATTTAAATGAGGAAAGAGCATATGGAGAAGTACTGGATTTAAAGGATTGCATTGAATACCTGCATCGCAATGTCAAGGTAATAAAAGGAACTTATGCAGATTGCAGTGATGCTGATATTGTAGTAATTACCGCTGGCGCTCCACCAAAACCAGGGCAATCAAGACTCGACACTTTAGAATTGAGTGCTAAGATCTGTAAATCTATCGTAGAACCTATTATGAAAAGCGGATTTGATGGAATTTTTATTGCAATATCAAACCCTGTTGATATCGTAGCACATTTTATTCATTCCTTATCCGGTTTGCCAAAAAATCAGGTGATTGGAACAGGAACTGCCATTGATTCTGCCAGATTACAAAACTTTATAGCAGAAATAGCAAAGGTGGATCCAAGAAGCGTGCATGCATACTCAATGGGTGAGCATGGTGATTCGCAAATGGTGCCATGGTCTACCGTTACGATTGCAGGGAAACCGTTTTACGATGTAATTCAGGACAATAAGGAAATGATTGGCGAAATTGATTTAGATGAACTCGTATATAAAACTTCAAGAGAGGGTTGGGAGATATTTAACCGAAAAGGAACCACATATTATGGTATTGCAACAGCCTGTGCAGGTATTATTAAAGCAATCTTAAATGATGAGAATAAAATCATACCGGTTTCTACTTTACTGGAGGGAGAATATGGTGAAAAAGATGTCTATGCAGGTGTACCTACCGTATTGAATCGCATAGGCGCAGCAGATGTCCTTGAAATACATATGACCCCGGGAGAGTTGGCGCGATTCAAGGAATCAACAAAATTAATTCGTGAATATACCAAAAAAATCATGGAATTTAAATAAATCAAGTAAGCAAGACCATTATTTGATACTTAAATTAGTATCTGTTATACTAACAAAGATTGGTTAAAACATATGATAGATAGTAGAATGGAGTTTTACAATGGAAGCAAATAGAAAGATACCAATTGACGAGACGAAACGTCAATATTATTTCATGGAAAAAGCAAGAGACTATGTTGCAAAAATAACAGAAGAAAAAGGAAAAAAACCAACGTTCTGTGTAACTACTTTTGGTTGTCAAATGAATGCAAGGGATTCAGAGAAGCTCTCAGGGATTTTAGAACAAATCGGATACGAAGAAGTAGAAACAGAAGATGCAGATTTTGTAATCTATAATACGTGTACGGTACGTGATAATGCAAATCAGAAAGTATATGGAAGACTGGGCGCTCTTAGTAATAAGAAAAAGAAAAATGCGGATATGCGAATTGCGTTATGTGGCTGTATGATGCAGGAACCAACTGTGATTGAAAAGATTCAAAAAAGCTATCGTTTTGTGGATTTGATCTTCGGAACGCATAATATCTTTAAATTTGCGGAATTGGTTGTCACTATGTTTGAGTCGAAACGGATGGTCGTTGATATCTGGAAAGATACGGATCAGATTGTAGAAGACCTTCCAGTAGAAAGAAAATATAAGTTTAAATCAGGTATTAATATCATGTTTGGTTGCAATAATTTCTGCAGTTACTGCATCGTTCCCTATGTAAGAGGTCGAGAACGCAGCAGACAGCCAAAAGATATTATAAGAGAAATAGAAAATCTAGTTGCGGATGGCGTTGTTGAAATTATGCTTCTTGGTCAGAATGTCAATTCTTATGGTAATAATTTTGAAGATAAGATGAGTTTTCCAGAATTATTACAAGAGATAGAAAAAATAGAAGGTCTTCAAAGAATTCGTTTTATGACTTCACATCCGAAAGATTTATCAGATGATTTAATTCATGTTATGAAACATTCCAAAAAAATATGCCAGCATGTACATCTTCCACTGCAATCCGGAAGCAGTCGTATTTTAAAGCGAATGAACCGTCGTTATGAGAAAGAACAATATTTGACACTTGCCAAAAAAATCCGTGAAGAAATTCCAGAGGCGGCTATTACAACGGACTTAATAATTGGATTTCCTGGGGAAACGATGGAAGACATTGAAGAAACGATAGATGTTATCCGCAAAGTTGAATTTGATAATGCTTTTACGTTTATCTACTCGAAACGCACGGGGACTCCGGCGGCGGCAATGGAAGATCAGGTACCGGAAGATTCGGTCAAGGAAGGTTTTAATAAAGTTCTCGCAATAGTTCATGAAGTTGCGGAGAAACAAGTTAAGAAATTAGTAGGCAGGACAGTAGAAGTCTTGGTGGAAGAAATAAATGAGCATGATTCTCAATTGATCTCAGGAAGATTATCAAACAATACAATTGTCCATTTTAAAGGTGACGCTTCCTTAATCGGAAAAATCGTAAAGGTGCATTTGAATGAAAGCCGTGGATTTTATTATTTTGGACAGATGGAAGGTTCGTAATGGGTAAAAGTGTTTTTATTGCCGAAAAACCAAGTGTAGCAAGAGAATTTGGGAAAGCGCTTAAATACAACTTCAAGAATAAAGACGGTTATATGGAATCGCAAGAGGCAATTATTACCTGGTGTGTCGGGCACTTGGTTACTATGAGCTATCCGGAGGCTTATGATTCCAAATACAAAAGATGGTCTCTTGATACCATTCCGTTTATCCCGGTAGAATACAAATATGAAGTTATTGAAAATGTAAAAAAACAATTTGCAATTGTGAAACATATATTCAACCGTGAGGATATTGATGTTATTTATAATTGTGGCGACTCTGGGCGTGAGGGAGAATATATACAAAGACTTGTTTTACAGGTTGCTGGATATAATAAAAATGCGAAGTTGAAACGTGTCTGGATCGATTCTCAGACAGAAGATGAGATCCTTCGTGGAATAAAAGAAGCAAAAGATTCCTCTGCTTACGATAATCTTTGTTCCGCAGCTTATTTGCGGGCAAAAGAAGATTATTTGATGGGAATCAATTTTTCAAGGGTGTTGACTTTAAAGTACAGCAATACCTTAAAAAATTTTTTAAAGGTGGATAAGGCCGTCATTTCTGTTGGGCGCGTAATGACCTGCGTACTAGGAATCATTGTAAACAGAGATAGGGAAGTCAGAGAATTTGTCAAGACTCCGTTTTATCGATTGTTCGCAAGTTTTACCTTCTTGAATCATGAATACCAAGGGGAATGGAAGGCGGTAGAAGGTTCAACTTATTTTCAATCACCATTGTTATACAAAGAAAATGGATTTTTAGAGAAGGAAACGGCAGAAAATCTGATTACTTTTCTAGAAAATGAACCTGTTGCAGATCCCATCCTTGAGGAAATTGGACGCAAAAAGGAAACTAAAAATCCTCCACTACTATACAATCTTGCCGAATTACAAAATGATTGTTCAAAATTATTTAAAATAAGTCCGGATGAGACACTCCGTATTGTTCAGGAGCTATATGAAAAAAAGATGACTACTTATCCAAGGACCGATGCCAGAGTATTGTCAACTGCGGTAGTAAAGGAAATTAGTAAGAACTTGAAGGGACTTTGCAATTATGAATATGGTAGTGAATATGCCAAAGAAGTATTACAAACAGAAGCCTATAAGAAGATAGGAAAATCCAGATATGTAAATGATAAACAAATTACAGATCACTATGCGATCATTCCAACAGGACAAGGATTTGGAGCACTTGGAACTTTGACTCCAACAGCAACAAAAGTATATGAGATCATTGTTCGAAGATTTTTGGCCATTTTTTATTCTCCTGCAATCTATAATAAGATTAACTTAACAACATCCGTAAAAAGTGAGAAATTTTATTCTACCTTTAAAATTTTAGTAGACGAAGGTTATAAAAAAGTGATGAAGTATTCTTTTGCGAAAAATAGTGATGAGGATAAAAAAAAGGGAAACGAAAGAGAATCAGAAGATGCTGAATGTGACAGTGGATTTTTAGAAATACTGGGATCATTAAAAAAAGGCACAAAATTATCCTTAAAGCAAATGTATATCAAAGAAGGAGAAACATCTCCTCCTAAGAGATATAATTCCGGTTCCATCATTCTGACAATGGAAAATGCAGGGCAGTTTATTGAGGATGAAGACTTAAGAGCCCAAATGAAGGGCAGTGGAATCGGAACATCTGCAACCCGTGCGGAAATCCTTAAAAAGTTAGTGAACATTAATTATATTGCTCTAAATAAAAAGACCCAGATTCTGACCCCGACATTGATGGGTGAATTAATTTATGAAGTGGTCAGTCATTCCATCAGTGCGTTATTAAATCCCACTTTAACTGCGAGTTGGGAAAAAGGTCTGACAGGAGTAGCAGATGGTAGTATTACGAATAAAGAATATATCGATAAATTATCAGGGTTCGTAAGCAGAAGAACAAATCAGGTAAAACAGTTAAACAACCAAACGGCGTTATTTACATTATTTCATAATGTGTTAAGGTATTACAAATAACTATTATTAAAATTCTTCAGATGGGAGATATAGGATGGAACAATTTAGGATTGAAAATCTATATGATCTAAACGAATCAATTGCAGCGCAGATATTTACGGGATTTACGTATCCATGGGAGGTACTGCCCAAAATAAGTGCATTTATCTTAAAGTTAGGGGAAACCCTTCCAGCTGACAGATTTGAAAAAAGGGGAGATGACATATGGATAGCAAAATCTGCGCATGTGTTTGAGTCTGCTTATATTAACGGACCGTGTATTATTGACGAGGAAGCAGAGATAAGACAATGTGCATATATCAGGGGTAATGCTATTGTGGGAAAAGGCGCTGTCGTAGGAAATTCCACAGAGTTAAAGAATGTCATACTGTTTAATAAGGTACAAGTTCCACATTATAATTATGTTGGAGATAGTATTCTTGGATTTAAGGCACATATGGGAGCGGGATCCATTACCTCCAATGTAAAGAGTGATAAAACATCAGTGGTAATAAAATCTGATACTGGTGTGGTTGAAACGGGTATTAAGAAAGTCGGTGCAATGATAGGTGATCATGTGGAAGTAGGGTGTAATTCCGTACTGAACCCGGGGACAGTCATAGGAAGAGACTCAAATGTTTATCCGATTTCCAGTGTAAGAGGATATATTCCACCAAATAGTATCTATAAGAAACAGAATGATATCATTAAAAAATATTCGGAATAGACTTTATAGCCTGGCCTTAAAAATATACGCGAAAAGAATTGACAAAACGTCTCTTTTCGCGTATATTTTTTTATATATTTACTTTAATGCGTAAAAGCGTTAAACGAAAAAAGTAAGATTAAAAAGGAGAATATTATGAAAAAATTAGTAATGATGGGTCTTGTAGGCGTAATGTCCGTCACTATGTTAATTGGTTGCGGAAACAAAACAGAAACAACAGAAACACCGGCTACAGAAGCAGCTTCGGCGGATGCAGTCACGTCAGAGGAGGTAGTAAAGTCTGACACCTCTGAAGATACCGTATATAAGATTGGTGTGATCCAATTGGTTGAACATGCAGCACTTGATGCTGCAAATAAAGGATTTATAGATGGATTAGAAGAGGCTGGTATCAAATATGAAGTAGATCAGCAAAATGCACAGGGAGATCAGACTGCATGTGATACGATTGCTTCTAAACTAGTAAATGATGGAAATGATTTGATTTTAGCAATAGCAACACCAGCTGCACAAGCCGTAGCAGGAAAAACAACGGATATTCCGATTCTAGTAACAGCCGTTACTGATCCAGCAACTTCTGGGCTTGTTGCTTCAAATGAAGCACCTGGAGGTAATGTATCAGGTACATCAGACTTAACCCCAGTAAAAGAACAGATTGCATTATTAACAGAACTACTTCCGCAAGTAAAAAAAGTGGGAATCCTATACTGTTCTGCAGAGGATAACTCAGTATTTCAAGCGGATATTGCAAAAAAAGAGATTGAGGCAGCAGGTCTTGATTGGAAAGAATTCACAGTCTCAAGCTCAAATGAAATTCAATCGGTTGTGGAATCTATGATTGGTAAAGTAGATGCTATTTATTGTCCGACTGATAATATGATCGCTGCTGGAATGACAACGGTTGCTATGATTGCAAATGAAAATAAACTTCCAGCCATTTGTGGGGAAGCTGGAATGGTGGAAGCAGGTGGACTTGCAACATTTGGAATTGATTATTACAATTTAGGAAAGCTGACTGCAGAGCAGGCCGTTAAGATTTTAAAAGGGGAAGCAACAACCAGCGATATGCCAATTGGATATTTGACCGCAGAACAATGTGAATTTGCTGGAAATGATGAAACAGCTGCAACTTTAGGAGTAGATCTATCGGCATATAAAAAATAATACCAAATAGTAACAAAAAATAAACCAAGAGTATTGCCTAAACAGCAATATTCTTGGTTTATTTTTTGTGATTTAATACTTTAATAATGTAAAATTTTGTGGTACTATAGTTAAGCATGAAAATGAAAGATAAAACAGATGAATCAACAGATAGCAGGAGGAGACTTTTATGAACTTTGGTGGTGTTATGTTAGCTATGCAAGGAGCTATGACACAAGGTATTTTATGGGGAATTATGGTTCTGGGTGTTTATATCACATATAAAATTTTGGATATTGCGGATTTGACCGTAGATGGTAGTTTTGCACTCGGGGGATGTGTTTGTGCCATGCTAGTGGTGACGCATGGCGTAAATCCAGTTATAGCATTGGTGGTCGCTACCTTAGCCGGAGTGATAGCAGGTGCGGTTACAGGTTTTTTACATACGGTTTTTGAAATTCCCGCTATATTAGCTGGTATTCTAACACAAATTGCCTTATGGTCGATTAATTTAAGAATTATGGGCAGAAGTAATATTCCGCTTTTAAAAGTAGATACGATTGTTACCAAATTTATGGCGCTTACAGGCATCTCACAATCTATGGCAACCATGTTGATTGGCATAGTGTTTGCGATTCTTACAATTGTTGTTTTATATTGGTTCTTTGGTACAGAAGTTGGTTGTGCGTTGCGTGCTACTGGGAATAATGAGGACATGATACGAGCACTTGGAACAAATACAAAATGGTCTAAAATGCTGGCACTTATGATTAGCAACGGTTTGGTCGGATTGTCAGGTGCACTTATTTGCCAGAATCAAAAGTTTGCAGATGTGGGTATGGGTACAGGAGCCATTGTAATCGGTCTTGCAGCCATTGTAATAGGAGATATGTTACTTGGAAAATTACGATCTTTTGCTGGGAAATTGACATCAGCAGTAGTTGGTTCAGTCGTATTTTTTATCATTCGTGCGATTGTTCTTCAATTGGGCATGGATGCGAATGATATGAAGTTAATATCTGCAATTATTGTTGCATTGGCTTTATGTATTCCTGTTGCAATGGATAAATGGAAAATCAAATCTTCTTATACAAAGGGAGGAAAATAAGCATGTTGAGGATAGAAAATGTTGATAAAACATTTAACAGAGGAACCATCAATGAAAAAGTAGCATTAAGTGGACTAAATCTGCATATGAATCCAGGTGACTTCATTACAATTATAGGAGGTAATGGTGCCGGTAAATCTACTACGCTCAATATGATAGCCGGGGTTTACCCAATTGACGCAGGTGTCATTACTCTTGATGGAGAAGATATCTCCAGAAAGCCAGAATTTGCCAGGGCAAAATATTTGGGACGTGTATTTCAGGATCCGATGCATGGGACTGCAGCAGGTATGGAAATTGAAGAGAACCTCGCATTAGCTTATAGACGAGGCAAAAAACGTGGACTTAGATGGGGAATTACAAAAGAGGAAAAAGAAATCTACATAGAAAAATTAAAAAAGTTAGGATTAGGTCTGGAGACAAGAATCACTTCCAAGGTCGGTCTGCTATCAGGAGGACAAAGGCAAGCATTAACACTTTTGATGGCATCACTACAAAAACCTAAATTACTACTATTGGATGAGCATACGGCGGCACTTGATCCGAAAACAGCCAAAACGGTCTTGGAATTGACGGAAAGAATTGTGGCAGAAGATAATCTGACGGCACTTATGGTCACTCATAATATGAAAGATGCAATTCGCATGGGAAATCGTCTGGTTATGATGCACGAAGGACGTATTATCTATGACATTGCTGGGGAAGAAAAGAAGAACCTGAAAGTCTCAGATCTGCTTACTAAGTTTGAAGAGGCAAGTGGCGGTGAATTTGCAAATGACAGAATGATACTATCATAGGCCATTATCGTAAGAAAGCGAAGCAGGATCTGGTAAAACTGGTAGATGTTGTAGCATATGCGTTAAAAAAGAGAAAGAAAAGCATAAATACAGAAAAAAGACTAGATTTTTTTGTCTAATTGTGCGAGAATATACAAGGTTATTATTGACAATTGATACTCAATAGATGTGATATCAATAGTAAAGTCATAAATATAAGTTTTACATAATCGAAAGGAGATTTCACATGATTTATTCAAAAGAAGTGGAAGAAATGTGTTCCGTAGCACAAGGCGTTAACCACGGTTGTGCACCAATCCCAGAAGAAGCAAAATGGGTAAAAGCAAAAGAAATCAAAGATATTTCAGGATTGACACATGGTGTTGGCTGGTGTGCACCACAACAGGGAGCATGTAAATTAACACTTAATGTTAAAGAAGGTATTATTCAGGAAGCATTAGTAGAGACAATCGGATGTTCAGGTATGACTCATTCAGCAGCTATGGCAGCTGAAATCTTACCGGGAAGAACCGTTATGGAAGCATTGAATACAGATTTAGTCTGCGATGCGATCAATACAGCTATGAGAGAATTATTTTTACAGATTGTTTATGGACGTACACAAAGTGCATTTTCTGAGGATGGACTTCCAATTGGTGCAGGTCTGGAAGATCTTGGTAAAGGTCTTAGATCTCAAGTTGGTACGATGTATGGAACCTTAGCGAAAGGTCCTCGTTATCTTGAAATGGCGGAAGGCTATGTTACAGGTATTGCATTAGATGCAGAAGATCAGATTATTGGATATAAATTTGTAAGTCTTGGAAAAATGACTGACTTTATCAAAAAAGGGGACGATGCGAACACTGCTTATGAAAAAGCTTGTGGACAGTATGGTCGTGTGGCTGATGCAGTTAAGATTATTGATCCTAGAACAGACGCTGAAATGAAATAGAGAAGAGGAGGATAATTAAAATGGCTTTATTTGAATCATATGAAAGAAGAATTGATAAAATCAATTCTGTATTAAATAGCTATGGAATCGCTTCTCTTGAAGAAGCTGAGAAAATCACAAAAGATGCTGGATTGGATGTTTACGAACAAGTAAAAGGAATTCAACCGATTTGTTTTGAAAATGCTTGCTGGGCTTATATTGTGGGAGCAGCAATTGCAATTAAAAAAGGATGTAAAAAAGCGTCTTTTGCTGCGGCAGCAATTGGGGAAGGTCTTCAATCTTTCTGTATTCCAGGTTCTGTTGCAGATACACGTAAAGTGGGTCTTGGACATGGTAATCTCGGAAAAATGTTATTGGAAGAAGAAACAGAATGTTTCTGCTTTTTAGCAGGCCATGAATCTTTTGCAGCTGCGGAAGGTGCTATTGGTATTGCTGAAAAGGCAAACAAAGTTCGTAAAAAACCTTTAAGAGTTATCTTAAATGGTCTTGGAAAAGATGCTGCACAGGTTATTTCCAGAATCAATGGATTTACATTTGTGGAAACAGAATATGATCCTTACACAAATGAAGTAAAAGAAGTATTTAGAAAATCTTACTCAGAAGGTCTTCGTGCAAAAGTTAATTGTTATGGCGCGAATGATGTTTGTGAAGGCGTTGCTATTATGCACAAAGAGGGAGTTGATGTTTCTATTACAGGTAATTCAACGAACCCTACCAGATTCCAACATCCGGTTGCAGGTACTTACAAAAAAGAATGTAACGAACAGGGAAAGAAATATTTCTCCGTAGCATCAGGCGGTGGTACAGGACGTACCCTTCACCCAGATAATATGGCAGCTGGTCCTGCTTCTTATGGTATGACAGATACTATGGGACGTATGCATTCAGATGCACAATTTGCTGGATCATCCTCAGTTCCAGCTCACGTTGAGATGATGGGTCTTATCGGTGCAGGTAATAACCCAATGGTAGGTATGACAGTTGCAGTTGCCGTTTCCATTGAAGAAGCAGCGAACGCTGGTAAATTCTAATTGTATCGAATCATTGTTTTAGAGTGAAACACAAAAATTAGTTAGACACGTTATTTTGAGTAAGACCATTATAACGTGTCTTTTTTTGATAAATCAATTATATAAGTATATTGAGATAAAAGGCTTTCTGAAATAAACTGTGGAGAATTTGAGGGAACAGAAGAAACTGCGGAAACAATGAAATTGTTTTGGAAAGCAGTTATGAGCGTAGGGTAAAAATGTCTTAATCGTAACTCACGCTGCAAATGCACGGGTAATGTATAATGGTTGTTTCAGAAAAAATAATGGAGGGTTTAAATGGAAAATAAAAAGCAAATAAGTAGAAAATATCTTATGTTTTATTTACTTACAATTCTACTCTCCATAATATACGGAGGTATCTTCTTAGCTTTAAGTATAATGCTTGCCTTTACCAGTTTTTATCTAGTTGATATTTATTTAATACCAGTATGTATAGGATCGATGCGAATATTTTTTGCTTTATTACCACGTATTAATCTAAGAAAAAATAAAAAACAGATTTTTAGCGAAAATTGTTTCACTGAAAATACTGAAAGAATTGCTTCAGCAATGAAATCAAGATATCCTCAAAGTATTTATGTGATGTATGATTCAAATGCGTGCGCTTTCCAATATAAAGGAGAGGAAGTAATTGCCATTGGATTTCCTCTCGCAATATTATTGAATAAGTCAGAGCTTTCTTTTGTGATAGGACATGAACTCGCCCATCATTTTCAGGGGGATGTGCGATATGGTAATAATATACGTAGAGTTGAAATGGTATTTACAAGATTGATGCATACATTAAATAATCGATGGTTATACTTTTTAGCTGGTCCTTACAGTTTTGTTGCAAAAATAATATTTAGAGAGATCAAAAAGCTCTCAAGGAAAGATGAGTTTAATGCTGATTTACGTGCAGCTGAAATTATTGGGAAACAACAAGCAATATCTGCGCTTAAAAAGCTTGAAATATGTGATCGTTCATGGGATTTTTATTTATCTTCGTGGATCTGGATACTTAATGAGCATAAAATCTATGTGGATATTGTTGAAAATTTTGGTCTGTTTGTTTCCTTACTAAATATCAATTCGGAAAAAATAAGTTATGAAAAACAAATCGCTGATGAATATGATTCACATCCTACCATATACGAAAGAATCACGAAAATTAAAAATACATGTTTTGACCGTACAAAGATAATTGAGAGCAAAGAATATAATATTGATAGGATCAAGTTAAGTAAACATTTCTGGAACATATTTAATAATGAGACAATAAAGGATCTAAATATTTCAGTCGTTAAAAGCAGTAAAGAAGCAATGGAAGACTTGGCAAAAAAAATTACAAGTGAATATAAATACATATTCGCTTCGTATACCTATTCTGCTGCAAAATCAATTATGTCAATATACCCCAAAGTATCCTATCATTTATATGAAAAAACGCATAATGATAATTTTGAATTTGAAGTACAAATGATAACAAAAATTTTGTCCTTTCTAATCTATATGAAGGTTAAGCCTGAGGATTGGAGAATTGGGCTATTTTTTACACCGGTACTGATTATTGAGGAAGAAGAGATTGATCTGTATTCTATCATTATTGAAAATTTTAATAACAAATGTACTAGATGGGATGCAATGATTGAAGCCTTGCGTATTAATGATCAAGACCTAATAAGTGAAACACTTTAAATCAATTGGCATATTATAATGGAAAAGTATGTTTGGAATTTGCTATATGGGTTTTTATATTACAGTCGAAAACAATGTAAATATTTATGTGGAAGATCTAAATCCAACGGGGAAAAAAACGATTTTGTTCCTTCATGGCTGGCCAGGAAGTCATAAGCTTTTTGAATACCAATTTGATGTACTTCCTAGTCAGGGATTTCGCTGTATCGGAATAGATACAAGAGGATTTGGAAATTCAGATAAACCATTCTGTGGTTATGATTATAATCGATTGGCAGACGATGTAAGAGTTGTAATTGATACCATGAAATTGAGAAATATCACTTTGGCGGGGCATTCAACTGGTGGGGCAATTGCCATAAGATATATGGCAAGGCATAAAGAATATGGAGTGTCTAAACTTGCACTGTTTGCGGCAGCTGCACCCAGTCTTATTAAACGTCCTAATTTTCCATTTGGTGTAGATAAGAGCGTAGTACAACAGATTATAGAAGGGACTTATGCGGACCGTCCGCAGATGTTAAGAAATTTTGGTGATATCTTTTTCTATCAACATATTACAGGAGCATTCTCGGATTGGTTTTTCCAATTGGGATTACAGGCAGCAGGCTGGGCAACAGCAGCTATTGCGAATACCTGGATAGATGATGTATTATTTTCGGATCTAGACAAAATTACAGTTCCAACACTGATCATTCATGGGATCCACGACAAAGTTGTACCGTTTTCATTGGGTGAAATTCAGGAAAAATACATTCAAAATGCCAGGTTACTGCCATTTGAATTCAGTGGTCATGCAACATTCTATGACCAAAAGGATGAATTTAATAAGGCACTGGCGGAATTTGCATAAAAACAGTAAACAAAAGTTATATATTTTGATTTCTTCAATTTGCACCATTTAGGTTACTACAAAATTGATGCACAACATGGTTCATTTGCAACGCGCTTCCGCTAAGTACCAGCAGCTTCATACGGTTGCTCATCAAACTATGTTGTGCATCAAATGGCATCACTATTCAGCGACTTCTGTTGTTGCCGATTCTGATGGAGGATCTTCGGCAGGAGTATCTTCAGGATAGGACGCTTCTGAATCTTCGTCCGTAATAGTCACATTCTCACCATCTGGTATTTTGCCCATGAGGATATCTCCAATATATTGCACACGCTTAATTGCACGCCCGTAGTTTTCATTCGCAACTTCTATTGTTGTTGCATCAAACGGCTCTGCCTCGAATCCTTCATGGTACATGGAGACTGCTTCGGACATATATGAGCCCGCTTCGTCTGCAAGTGATTCAATCGAGCTAAATTGTTTTGGAACATTCATATTTGCTAAATAGGTAAACTTCTCGTTTAAGGTATCAAGTGCTGCTAATAAATCATTAGTGGCAGATTCAGAAGCAGGATCGATGGAATTTATAATATTATTTTGCTCTTGTATGTCATTGCAAAAAGCAGTCATTTCATCCTTGTAGGTAATGAGAGCCTTATTTTCCTTTCCGCAACCGGTAAGAGTCAGTACAACTATGCTGAATAATAGGGTAAGTAATAAACTTTGTTTCATGGTATATACTCCTTACATCGTAAATTATTACAAAAATTTTGCACAAATAATATTAATCTTAACAATTTAATCTACCATATTTTAGCAAGGAAAGCAATAAACTGCACAAAAGAGTTTGCTCTGGTAATTATTTCGTGATATTATTTGTTACAAAGATTTAAAATTATGTTCTTACGATATAGCGTTGACATTTATTATAGATTGCATACCAGGGAGACAAAGATATGACTAAAAATGAATTTTGGAATTTATCAAAGGCACATCCACTATACCTGGATGGTGCCACAGGATCTTATTTAATATCACGTGGAATGCCAAGTGGTGTTTGTCCTGAAAAATGGATTCTTGCAAATAGGGATATCCTCATTCAAATGCAAAAGGATTATATCAAAGCGGGCAGTAATATTATTTATGCGCCTACATTTACCAGTAACCGGATTAAACTTCAGGAATATGGTCTGCAGGATAAATTGAAAGAAATCAATGAACAACTAGTATCTATTTCAAAAGAAGCAGCTTCGGGTAAGGCATTTGTGGCAGGAGATCTTACTATGACAGGAGTACAGCTGGCACCTATTGGCCCTATGCAATTTGAGGAATTAGTTACTATCTATAAAGAGCAGGTAAGCTGTCAGGTGAATGCCGGGGTTGATCTACTCATCATCGAGACCATGATGAGTTTACAAGAAGCCAGAGCAGCACTGATTGCTTGTAAGGAAATATGTGATCTGCCGGTAATGGTAACGATGACTTTTGAGGCAGACGGACGTAGTCTGTATGGAACGGATGCAAAAACGGCAGCGGTCGTGTTAACAAGCTTGGGTGCGGCAGCAATAGGGGCAAACTGTTCTACAGGACCAGATAAGATGGTCGAGGTAATACGCGATATGGCTTCTGTTACCAATATTCCAATTATTGCAAAACCAAATGCAGGTCTTCCAAGTTTAGATGAAAACGGCATTACCATATATGATATGGATAAAGATATGTTTGCCAAAGAGATGATATCTTTGGTAGAAGCAGGTGCTTCTATTTTAGGGGGGTGCTGTGGTACATCCCCAGCTTATATCAAAAAACTACATGAGAACACGCATCTGATGCCTGTTAGAAAAACGAAGGAAATAAATAAGAGACTTCTGACATCGGAAAGAAATACGTTGGAATTCGGTCTGGAAGATCATTTTATCATAGTAGGAGAACGGATAAATCCTACTGGAAAGAAAAAATTACAGGCAGAATTAAAAGAGGGGATTTTTGATCTTGTAACAGAATTCGCAGAACAGCAGGAATTGAGCGGGGCACAAATATTAGATATTAATTTGGGCATGAATGGAATAGAAGAAAAGGAAATGATGCTAAAGGCGATAGAGCAAGTGAGTATGGTTACATCCTTACCATTGTCAATTGATTCCAGCCATGTGGACGTCATTGAAGCGGCACTTCGAAAATACCCAGGACGAGCTCTCATCAATTCCATATCTTTAGAAAAGAATAAAATTGAAAATTTGTTGCCAATTGCAAAAAAATATGGGGCCATGTTCATTTTGCTTCCGTTGTCTGATCAAGGACTACCCAAAGATTTAGAGGAAAAAAAATGTATTATTGACATGGTTCTTTCACGAGCCTTAGAGCTGGGAATGAAAAAAGAGGATATTGTTGTAGACGGTCTGGTCGCAACCGTAGGAGCGAATAAGAATGCCGCCATAGAAACACTGGAAACAATTCGTTTTTGCAAAGAAAAGGGACTTGCCACCATATGCGGTCTATCTAATATTTCTTTTGGATTACCAGAAAGAAGCTATATCAATTCCGCATTTTTGACAATGGCTATCGGAGCGGGGCTCACCATGGCAATTGCAAATCCAAATCAACAATTACTGGTAAGCAGTGCATATGCCGCAGATTTACTCCTTCATAAAGAAGAGTCCGATATCCGCTATATTGAACGAATGAATAGATATAAGGATAAAGAAGAAAAGGAATCGGGTACGGCTTTCATGACTAGCAGTTCACAGATTTCTAAGTTAAGTGGAAGCTCTGTGCTTGAAAAGCTTTATGAAGCCGTGCTAAAGGGAAATCAAAAGAAAATCATTGAGATCACCATAGAGGCCATTGAGCAGGGAAAAGAACCTCAGAAGATATTGAATGAAATTTTATTACCAGCGATTAATGAGGTGGGAGATTTATTTGATCAGGGAAAATATTTTCTACCACAGTTGATTGCAAGTGCAGAAGCAATGAAATTATCGATCGAATATCTGGAGCCAATTTTAGCAGAATCAAAGGAAGGAAAGAAAATGCCGACCATTGTGATTGCTACTGTGGAAGGTGATATCCATGATATTGGTAAAAACTTGGTAGCCTTAATGTTAAAGAACCATGGGTTTCAAGTAATTGATCTTGGAAAAGATGTGACAAAAGAGACCATTATTGCTGCCGCAATAGAAAATAATGCCAAAATAATTGCACTGTCTGCACTCATGACGACGACAATGAAGGAAATGAAGCGGGTTATTACTTATGCAAGGCAAAAAGGAGTCGATGCGAAAATTATTATTGGAGGAGCTGTCATTACGCAAAGTTATGCAGATGAGATAGGTGCTGATGGTTATTCCAAAGATGCTGCAGATGCAGTGAATTTAACAAAAAGTATACTAGGGATAGAAGAATAATACTTCTATCCCGTATTTTATTTTCAAGATAGGATGGAAGGTAGACTATTGACATAAAGAAAAGATGATGTGATAATAAGCGTTACTGGAACTTATTTTAGACTCACTAATAACAAATACTTGCAAAGGGTTAGGTGAATAAGATGAACGGCGCAGATGCAATGGTTAAATGTTTAGAAATAGAAGGCGTATCAGCTATTTTTGGTTATCCGGGAGTGGCGATATGTCCTTTTTTTAATAGTATTCTGGATACGAATATAGAGAGTATTTTGGTGCGTACAGAGCAAAATGCAGCACATGCTGCCAGTGGCTACGCAAGAGTGACTGGTAAGGTAGGAGTCTGCGTGGTTACGTCAGGTCCTGGTGCAACCAATTTAATTACTGGTATTGCAACCGCATTTGCAGACAGTATTCCAATGGTGTGTATATCAGGGCAGGTAGATAGTTTTTTACTTGGCAGTGATGTTTTTCAGGAAGCAGATATTACCGGAGCGGTTGAATCTTTTGTTAAATTCAGTTATTTAGTTAAAAAAGTGGAAGATATTCCAAGAGTCTTTAAAGAAGCATTTTATATAGCAAACAGTGGCAGGAAAGGTCCTGTTTTAATTGATATTCCGATGAATATTCAAAATGCGATGATAAAAGAATTTCGGTATCCGGAAGAAGTAAATTTGAGAACTTATAAACCGACCATAAATGGTCATGCAATACAGATAAAAAATGTCATTAAAGAACTTGAAAAATCAAAACGTCCGATTATGTGTGTGGGCGGTGGCGTTTTCTTAAGTGATGCAGTAAATGAGCTTAGAAGCTTTGCAACAGCCTACGAGATTCCCGTTGTCTCTACATTAATGGGAATTGGAGCGATGCCAACGATGCATCCATTGTATTTTGGAATGGTCGGAAATAATGGAAAAGGTTATGCCAACCGTGCTATGAATGAGGCTGATTTGATTATCATGGTAGGTGCCAGAGTGGCAGATCGTGCGGTTAGCCAACCGGATTTAATTGTTGAAAATAAAGTGATGGTACATATTGATGTAGATCCTGCTGAAATTGGAAAAAACGTTGGACCTACCATTCCATTGGTAGGTGATGCCAAACATATTTTTAATGATTTCATGAAACAGGAATGCCACACAGAACACAAAGAATGGATTCAAAAACTAAATGATTATAAAAGTAAGACAATCTCTAAAAGACAACCAAACCCGGCGTATGTGGATCCAGCCGCATTTATTAAGATTTTATCAGAAAAAATGAGACCAGATGGAGTTTATGTTGCAGATGTAGGTCAGAATCAGATGTGGTCATGTGCTCATCATGTGGTAAGAGAGGGGCGTTTCCTTACTTCCGGTGGAATGGGAACGATGGGATATTCCATTCCGGCAGCTATGGGTGCAAAAAGAGGAGATATGAGCAAACAAGTCATTGCAGTATGTGGGGACGGCTCGTTTCAGATGTCAATGATGGAATTGGCAACCATTCGTCAGGCAAAGATACCAATTAAGGTAATAGTATTTAATAATAGCTGTCTAGGACTTGTAAGAGAGTATCAATTCATAAAATATCAGGCACATTACAATGTCGTTGATCTAACAGGGAATCCGAATCTCGAAAAACTGGCTGAAGCTTATGAAATTCCATTTATACGTATTCATGATATGATAAATCTGGAGAAGATTGTGGAAGAATTCTTAAAAGATGATACGACAGCATTGATGGAGTGTATGATAGACCCTGTGGATACAACTAAGGTGTGAAGTGAGAGAACTAATTCTAAGCAGCCGAAATCGGCAGCTTAGAATTACTAAATCTCACGCAGGAAGAAGCCGCAAGCGTCTTCAAAACTCGCAGTTTGAATGGAGGTTTTCATTTATGATAAAGAGAATATATTCAGTTCTTGTGGAGAACAGAGCAGGTGTTTTGTGTAAAGTCGCAGGTCTATTTTCCAGAAGATGTTTTAATATTGACAGTCTTGCCGTGGGAGAAACAGATGATCCCAAGATATCGTGTATGACGATTGTATCCAGTGGGGATCAGCGTACAATAGAGCAGATTGAGAAACAACTAAATAAAAAAATCGATGTTATTAAAGTAAAGACATTTGATGATACACAAAGTATCAGCAGGGAGCTGATGCTGATTAAAATTAAATATAACAAAGGAAACAGACGTGATATTTTAGAAATTTGCGATGTTATGAAGGCTGATATCGTGGATATGTCTAAAAATTATATGATACTTCAAATCTGTGAGATCCCGGAAAAGATCACTTTATTCATCAATATGTTGCAATCAATCAGCATTGTGGAAGTAGCGAGGACTGGAACTTTAGCGTTGCAAAAATGTGCAGAGAACGATAACTAGAGGATATACCCCATATAACTTTTGGTAATAATGCATAAAAACGGAAGGTTTCGGACTGCGATTTCTTGACAAATACGATAATTATTGTTAGAATACTAAGCAAACATGCAGATGGGAGCAAAATAGAATGCAGAAAAAAGTGTTTCAATTATTGGTAGATAATACTTCGGGAGTATTGAGCCGTATTTCTGGTCTATTCAGTCGAAGAGGATATAATATTGAGAGTATTACAGCTGGTGTTACGGCAGATCCAAGATTTACGAGAATAACGATTGTGGCATCTGGAGATAATGACATCCTTGATCAGATTGAAAAGCAGGTGGCTAAGCTTGTTGACATCAGAGATATCAGAGAGCTGAGACCAGATGAAAGTGTGTATAGAGAACTTTGTCTGATAAAAGTGGAAGCGACGGCACAGCAGCGCCAGTCAATTGTAGCGGTTACGGATATATTTAGAGCAAATATCATTGATGTTGCCACAGATTCCTTGATTATTGAATTAACTGGTAATCAGGCGAAGATAGATGCATTTATTAATTTATTGGAAGGACATAATATTTTAGAATTGGCCAGAACAGGAATTGCAGGACTGAATCGTGGCAAAGAAAAAGTGATTTGGATAGAAGAATAAGTTAGCTCTTAGGGAAACCTTTTAGTTATAGATGAATAATAAAGTGGAGGAAAAAGAAATGGCAAAAATTTTTTATCAAGAAGATTGTAATCTTTCTTTATTGGAAGGAAAAACAATTGCTGTTATTGGTTATGGAAGCCAAGGGCATGCACATGCATTAAATGCAAAGGAGTCAGGTTGCAACGTCATTATTGGTCTTTATGAAGGCTCTAAATCTTGGGCAAAAGCAGAAGCTCAAGGTTTTAAAGTATATACAGCTGCTGAAGCTACTAAGAAAGCAGATATTATTATGATTCTTATCAATGATGAGAAACAGGCTGCAATGTACAAGAAAGATATTGAACCAAACCTGGAAGAAGGCAATATGTTAATGTTTGCACACGGTTTTGCAATTCATTTCAATCAAATCATTCCACCTAAAAATGTGGATGTTACAATGATAGCACCAAAGGGTCCGGGACATACAGTAAGAAGTGAATACCAAGCTGGAAAGGGTGTTCCTTGTCTTGTAGCGGTGGAGCAGGATGCTACTGGTAAGGCACAGGATAGAGCTTTGGCATATGCGTTAGCAATCGGAGGTGCAAGAGCAGGTGTTCTTGAGACCACATTCAGAACAGAAACAGAAACGGATCTTTTCGGAGAACAGGCTGTATTATGTGGTGGTGTCTGTGCATTAATGCAGGCTGGATATGAAACGTTAGTAGAAGCTGGTTATGATTCAAGAAATGCATATTTTGAATGTATTCATGAAATGAAATTAATTGTAGATTTAATTTACCAATCAGGCTTTGAAGGAATGAGATATTCTATATCTAATACGGCGGAATATGGAGATTATATTACTGGACCTAAGATTATCACAGAAGAAACAAAGAAATCAATGAAGAAGATCCTTCATGATATTCAAGATGGTTCATTTGCAAAAGACTTCTTATTAGATATGTCAGCGGCTGGAGGTCAAGCTCATTTTAAAGCAATGAAGAAACTTGCAGCAGAGCATCCAGCAGAAAAAGTTGGAAAAGAGATCCGTAAACTTTACAGCTGGAATAATGAAAACGAGAAATTTATTAATAATTAATTAGTAATATGAAATCAGCACCACGCCTTTTAGACGTGGTGCTTTTTGAATGTATAAATTGTAAATTAAATATCAGTCTTTATCATAAAATATGATATACTTGATATTAATAATAATTAAAAAGGAGAAATAGGATGGGACAGCAATATATTTGTGTTAAATGTGGTTGTAATGAGTATGAGACGGATCAATTTCAAGCGACAGGAGGAAATTTTGCTAAGATATTTGATATACAGAATAAAAGATTTGTAACCGTAAGTTGTAGAAGATGTGGGTATACGGAGTTGTATAAAAAACAAAGTTCTACTGGATGGGATATCTTTGATTTTTTAACAAACTAATTAAATTGGGAGGGTATTATGTTACCAAGTATACAAGAAGCAGAAGAAGCATTAGTGATTGCTGGTGAAAGGAACCCAGGACCTTGGATTGAGCATTCCAGGAACGTCGGAATGGCTGCAAAAGCAATTGCAGAGAAATGTTCTAGCATGGACAGTAATAAAGCGTACATAGTAGGACTCTTACATGATATAGGAAGAAGGATTGGAATTGTATCCATAAAACATATTATTGCAGGGTATGATTTTAGTATGAAAAAAGGGTGGGATGAAGTAGCTAGAATCTGTATGACACATTCCTATCCAATTCAGGATGATTCCAAAGAAATAGGTCATTCAGATATAACAGAAGAAGAGAGATCAAGAATTCGATTATTTTTAAATCAGGTAACCTATGATAGGTATGATAAGTTAATTATTTTATGCGATTCCCTGGCAACAGCAAAAGGATGTTGTCTATTAGAAAAAAGATTCGTAGATACAACCCGAAGATATGGTGTTTTTCCGTTTACAATTGAAAGATGGAATGCAACTTTTGCAATAAAAGCAGAGTTTGAGACGATGATGGGATGCTCCCTATACGATGTTCTTCCAGATGTAAAGGAAACAACATTTTTGCAAGAAGAAATATGGGTTCCAACGATCCGATGATAACAACTATTTATCATCGGATTTATAATAATTTATGAATTTCATCATAGAGGTAGATAGATTTGTATTCTTAGGGTATACGAATCCAATTTTTCGGGAAGGGATATCGTTTGGCAGAGGATATTGTGTTAGAGTACCAGAATTTAAATCATCGGTAACAAATTCCTGTATAACACAGGCAATCCCAAGCCCGGTCTTTGCAAATTCAATGAGTAAATCCATAGTGGAAACTTCAATAATATTTTCAGGTTGAATATGGTTTGAGAGAAGATATTTGTCAATATACTGCCTGGTAATATTGTCTTTATCCAACAAAATGAGTGTAGCGGAATGAAAGATATCTACGGTAGCAAATCCTTCACGTATGCGTAGATTGCTCATGTATTCCGGTGTGGTAACAAATATGTCATGGATAACACGCACGGGATAAAAATCAATAGAATTGTGTAAATCGGATTCACCAACCAGACCAATTTCAATATCTCCTTTTTCAATATCGGTTAAAGTATGACTGGTAGATTGACAGGAAATGGATAATTTAATATGAGGATTCTGACTAATAAAGGATTTCAAATAGGGAAGAAGTACGAATTTGCACAATGTAGTACTAACACCAAGTGAAAGATGGCCGATGCCTAACTCTGCGATACGCTTAATTTGTTTTTCGCCTTGTTCAATGGAACGAAAGGCGCCTTCTACCTGTGCGAACAGTAGCTTACCTTCATAGGTAAGAGTGACACCCCGAGAAGTGCGTTCGAATAAAGTCACATTCAAACCTTGCTCCAATTTAGATATGGCCTTGCTGACAGCAGGCTGGCTAATAAATAATTCTTTTGCTGCGCTTGAGATATTACCTGTTTTAGCCACAGCACAAAATATCTTATAAGATGATAAATTATTTGTCATAGGGACTCCTCTATTTCAATCTACAAACTATATGTAAACTCTATAACTATAAGTTATATTATACATGAAAATATTCTATTTTTCAATTATATCTAATTGTGTTACCATTGCTACAGTGAAAGAAAATGATCGGGAGGAAAAAACATGGGAATGACAATGACGCAGAAAATTTTAGCTGCACATGCAGGACTTGACAATGTGGTAGCCGGACAATTAATTGAGGCAGACTTAGATCTGGTACTTGGAAATGATATTACAAGTCCTGTTGCAATAAAAGAAATGGAAAAAATGAATGCAAAAGGCGTATTTCATAAAGATAAAATTGCTTTAGTTCCGGACCATTTCGTACCAAATAAAGATATTAAATCGGCAGAACATTGTAAATGTGTGAGAGAATTTGCTTATCGTAATGACATCACCAATTATTTCGAAGTGGGACAGATGGGAATTGAACATGCTTTGTTACCGGAAAAGGGATTGACCGTGGCAGGAGATGTTATTATCGGTGCAGACTCTCATACCTGTACGTATGGAGCATTAGGAGCTTTTTCAACAGGTGTCGGAAGTACGGATATGGCGGCTGGAATGGCTACTGGAAAAGCATGGTTCAAGGTGCCCTCAGCAATTAAATTTAACTTGGTCGGTCAAATGGATCAATGGGTGAGTGGAAAAGATGTTATCTTACATATCATTGGGATGATCGGTGTGGATGGTGCCTTATATAAATCTATGGAATTTACGGGAGAAGGAATTGCAAATTTGTCAATGGATGATCGTTTTACAATAGCAAATATGGCTATTGAAGCAGGTGGTAAAAACGGTATATTCCCTGTGGATGAAACTGCAATACAATATATGACTGAGCATTCACAAAAAGAATATAAGATTTATGTTGCAGATGATGATGCTGTCTATGAAGAAGAGTATACAATTGACTTAAGTACATTAAGGCCTACGGTCGCATTTCCGCATCTACCTGAAAACACAAGAACTATTGATGAAATAAAAGATCCTATAAAAATTGATCAGGTGGTAATCGGTTCTTGTACCAACGGTCGAATTGATGATCTTAGATGTGCAGCAAAAGTACTTGCTGGTAGAAAGGTGTCCAAAGGTATGAGGTGTATTATTTTACCAGCCACACAAAGTATTTATTTGCAGGCCATGGAAGAAGGATTGTTGAAAATCTTTATTGAGGCTGGTGCCGTTGTAAGTACGCCTACCTGCGGACCTTGTTTGGGAGGCTATATGGGAATTCTTGCAGCTGGAGAAAGATGTGTGTCTACTACGAACCGAAACTTTGTTGGACGGATGGGACACGTTGATTCGGAAGTGTATCTGGCAAGTCCGGCAGTCGCTGCAGCAAGTGCAATATCTGGACAGATAACAAGTCCATATGAATTGAAAGACAGTTACTAAGAATTACGAAATCTTACACTAGTATGTAAGCGAACAAGTGTCGCAGATAGGAGTTAAAAATGAAAGCAAGAGGAAGTGTTTTTAAGTATGGTGATAATGTGGATACCGATGTTATTATTCCGGCAAGATATTTGAACTCATCAGATCCAATAGAATTGGCAACACATTGCATGGAGGATCTGGATAAAGAATTCGTGAATAAAGTTCATAAAGGAGATATCATTGTTGCAACTAAGAATTTTGGTTGTGGTTCTTCCAGAGAACATGCTCCGATCGCAATTAAAGCTGCTGGAATCAGCTGTGTAATTGCAGAAACATTTGCAAGAATATTCTATCGTAATGCAATTAATATCGGGCTTCCTATTATAGAGTCTCCAGATGCTGCGAGGGGAATTGAGGAAGGAGATAAAGTCGAAATAGATTTTGATTCCGGCACCATAACCAATCAAACAAAGGGAACAACGTACCAGGGACAGCCATTTCCAGAATTTATGCAAAAGATTATAAAAGCAGAAGGTTTAATTAATTACATTAACAATAAATAATTAAAGAACGTCATTTCAGATATTTCTATCTTGAATGGCGTTTTTATCTGTTGAATAAATTAAAAATATGGTAAAATAATAAAATAGAAAAGTAAACAAAACGAAAGAAAATGGGACTGGTAAAGGGGTACAAAATGGATATAAATATAATATTAAAAGAACTGGATGCATTATTTGAGCGAAATGAAATTGATCAAGTAGAGCCGTATTTGTTAAAATGTCTGAGGGAAGCCAAGGAGCTGGAAGACTATGGGGTCTATATCTCTATTTGCAATGAATTGGTTGGATTTTATAGAAGTGTATCGAATTACAGAAAGTCTTTCGAGGTTTCCGAAGATGTTTTGCTTTTGATGGAAGAATTGCAATTGGATAATACAGAGCATTTTGCCACAACATTATTGAATGTAGCAACTGCATATCGGGCAGCAGGGGAAGGGGAAAAATCCTATTCCTATTATAGAAGAGCAATGATGATCTATGAACAATTGCTTGACCCGGATGACTATCGGTTTGCTAGCCTCTATAATAATATGAGCATACTTTTATCGGAACAGGGGGAAGAGGAAAAAGCAATCGCGGCTCTTGAAAAAGCATTACTTATTATAGAGAATATAGATTTGAATTCTATTGAGAGGGCTACTACCCTAACGAATCTGGCACTCCTATATTTTAAAAAGAATAAAAATGTAGAAGCCAGAGAAAAGTTAGAGACGGCACTACAAATATTTGAAAAAAACGAAAAGAATACAGATGCCCATTATAGTGCAGCCCTTGCTGGTGTAGGAGAAGCTTATTATCACATGGGTGAATATAAAATGTCATTACAATCATATGAAAAAGCATTGGAAGAGGTAAAGAAACATTTTGGTGAAAATGAAAGCTATGCACTAATTTGCACAAATTGTTCTTCTCTTTGTGAAAAATTACAGGAAAAAGAAAAAGCAGCTTATTATAGTGAAAAAGCTAATTTAATACTGAAAAAGGTGAAACCATCATAAAATAAGGAAAAACATAATAGGAGGGAATGATTGTATGAAGGGATTAGAGCTTTCAGAGGCATATTACAATTTTTACGGAAAGGTAATGATTCATGAAAAGTTTCCTAATTATGAGAAACGGATTGCAGTTGGTCTGGTTGGGCAGGGATCGGAATGTCTGGGATTTGATGATGAGTTATCAACCGACCATGATTTTGGGCCATCCTTTTGTATGTGGCTGAATGAAGATGATTACAAAGCAATAGGTAATATGCTGGCCTATGAGTATGAACAGCTTCCAAAAGATTTTGCGGGTGTGCAGGGACGTGTAGAATCGACTCACGGTGGCGGAAGAGTCGGTGTCCACGAAATTAAAAATTTTTATTATTCCATTATTGGAAGAGAAGAAGTGCCAAAAACAAATATTGACTGGCTATGGATCCCAGAATCCAGATTAGCAGTAGTTACAAATGGTCAAGTTTTTCGGGATGATTTAAAAGAGTTCAGTAAGATACGAAATCAATTGTTAGCGTTTTATCCAGAAGACGTGCGAATCAAGAAAATTGTTTCCAGGGCAGCCACTATGGCACAATCAGGACAATACAATTATGCCAGATGTATGCGCAGAGGAGAGACTGTTGCAGCGTATATGGCGTTATCCGAATTTGTTAAAAATACCATTTCTATGGTTTATTTACTTAATAAAAAATATACACCTTATTATAAATGGATGCATCATGGTATGAAGAAATTACCAATTTTGCATGAAGTTTCCGACCTGCTTCAAATTCTTTGTGAGCAAGACAATCAAAAAAAGGTATGGGAATCTACAGAATACACCATTCCCTTCTCTTTAAATTTATTTGATAAGAATGTGGAAATTATTGAGTTGATTTGCAAACTCATTGCAGAAGAGCTACGCAGACAAGAATTATCCAATTGCCACGATCTCTATCTTGAAAATCACACAATGGAAATGATGAAGAAAATTAAAGATAGTCAGATTAAATCCTTACAGACTATGGAAGGGTAAAACACGTTGAAACATATGTTCGAATGTGTTATGATATAAAGTATGAATAAAAAAGACATTTTAATTGCGCTCCTTATCTTTATGGTGGCTGGCATGATTTATATAACCATGGGATTCTTAAAAAAAGAAGGGGATACCGTACAGGTTTATTTGGAAGGCACTTTGATTGAAAGCTATTCTCTTAAAGGAGAGAGGGATGTTTTGTTAGAAGGTTACCAGGGAGGGATGAACCATTTAGTCATCCATGATGGAAAAGCAAGTATTGTGGAAGCAGATTGTAAAGATCACTTATGCGTAAAACAAGCAGCGATATATAGAAATGGTGAAAGCATTATTTGTTTACCACATAGACTTGTCATTCAGATAAAGGAAGATGACGTTAACAAAGAACCTGAAATAGATGCGATGACCAATTAATGGATGAAGAAGAAACTAATGAAAATAGAGGACGGGAGTAAAAATGTATCGAAAAACAGCTTTTTTAGGTGTTATGATTGCGTTCGCACTTATCCTTAGCTATATAGAATATCTGGTTCCATTTTATTTTGGGGCTCCCGGTATTAAATTAGGAATGGCTAATTTGATTATAGTGCTGATTTTATATCAATTTGGATGGAAAGAAGCATTAGCTGTAAATGTGATACGTATTATTCTTACCGGATTTTTATTTGGTAATCTATTTGCTATTATTTACAGTATTTCAGGGGCATTCATTAGTTTTCTATTTATGCTGATCATAAAAAAGACCAGGGTACTTAGTATTTATGGTGTTAGCATATGTGGGGGTGTCTCTCACAATTTGGGACAATTGTTGGTAGCTATGTTTATTGTAAAGACAACAGGGGTTCTATACTATATCCCTATATTATTGGTAGGAGGCGTTTTGACCGGTTTCTTAATTGGTATTTTGGCGTCTCAGGTATTTGATAGATTATCAAAGAATGGAGAATGGATATGATTGCTTATTTAAAGGGAGAAATAGTGGATATAACAGAAGATTGTCTGATCTTAGAGGTAAATCATATCGGATATAATGTACGAATTTCCACAAATGTGGCCAACATGCTTCCGGGAATTGGAAATGACATTAAAATATATACCTTTACTTTAGTGAAAGAGGATGCTTTTCAACTTTACGGGTTTCTGACAAAAGATGATTTGGATATATTTAAGAAAGTAATTACAGTAAATGGGATTGGTCCGAAAGGAGCTTTGGCAATCTTATCGGTCATGAATGCTGATGAGCTAAGATTTGCAATAATTGCGGGAGATGCAAAAGCAATAGCAAAAGCACCCGGAATAGGAACAAAAACGGCGGAAAGATTAATTTTGGATCTAAAAGATAAAATTTCGATTGAAGATGTATTTGATGGTGACATATCAAAAAATAAAAATGCTGTGAATGATGAAATCAATGATGCCAAGAACGAATCAATAGAGGCACTGGTGGCGCTTGGTTATTCTGCATCGGATGCATTGAAGGCAATCAAAAAAGTAAAGATCACAGATGATATGGATGCAGAAATCATTTTGAAGCAGGCTTTGAAAAAAATTTCATTATTATAATGAACTGAATTGAGGAACTTATGGCAAAGAGAGTAATAGAAACCAATTTAATAGAAGAGGATATTAAAATAGAAGGAAGCCTGCGTCCACAGTGTCTGCGCGATTATATAGGTCAAAAAAAGGCCAAAGAAAGTCTTTCTATTTATATCGAAGCTGCAAAACAAAGAAACGATGCATTGGATCATGTACTTTTTTATGGACCACCTGGACTTGGAAAGACAACACTAGCGGGAATCATTGCGAACGAATTGGGAGTTAATATGAAAGTTACCAGTGGACCAGCTATTGAAAAACCGGGTGATATGGCTGCAATACTCAATAATCTTCAAGAAGGTGATTTATTATTTGTGGATGAAATCCATCGCTTAAACCGACAAGTTGAGGAAGTTTTATATCCTGCCATGGAAGATTATGCGATAGATATTATGATTGGAAAGGGTGCCACGGCGAGGTCCATTCGATTAGATCTCCCTAAATTCACACTGGTCGGAGCGACCACGAGGGCAGGCCTTTTGACAGCTCCTTTACGAGATCGGTTTGGGGTCATACATCATTTGGAATTCTATACCACGGAAGAATTAAAGACGATTATTATGCATTCTGCTAAAATTTTGAATGTTCAGATAGAGGAATCTGGAGCTTTAGAACTTGCGAAAAGAAGTAGGGGAACGCCGCGTTTAGCTAATCGAATTCTAAAAAGAGTGCGTGACTTTGCACAAGTTAAGTACAATGGAATCATAACAGAGGAAGTGGCCAATATTGCTCTTGACTTATTGGATGTGGATAAAATGGGTTTGGATCGGATTGATCGTAACATTCTACTAACCATCATTCACAAATTTAAAGGAGGACCTGTGGGGTTAGAAACTTTAGCTGCTTGCATCAGCGAAGATTCAGGTACATTGGAAGATGTGTATGAGCCATATCTGTTAAAAAACGGTTTTTTGAATCGGACACCCAAGGGAAGAGTAGCCACTGAATTAGCGTATCATCATTTGGGTCTTGAAATTCCAAGTTGATTTGATTATAATAAATATTGTATATTTATTATAATCACTTTAATATATCTAGTGGTTTGAGAGAAGGGGTGTACAAGATGGCTTCAAAGACGGATACAGAGGTTATTATATTCGGTAAAGTATTTACACTAAGCGGATATGAAAGTGAAGAATATCTACAAAAAGTAGCATCCTATCTGAATAATAAGATGCTAGAGTATAGCAGAGTAGACGGATTTAAAAGACAACCATCTGAGACACAAAATGTGCTTCTTCAGCTAAATATTGCAGATGATTATTTTAAAGCGAAAAAGCAAATTGAATTATTGGAAGAAGATATTCGATTAAAGGAAAAGGATTTATATGATTTAAAGCATGAGTTAATTACTTCGCAGATTAAACTGGAAAATAATGAGAAAAATATGAAGGAATTGCAAGATAAATTAAACGAAAGTTCAAGAAAGATGATTCGTGTTGAAACAGAATTAAGTGATATGAAAAAGAATTGAAATGGTTAACTAAGGGCTGTCATTTTGACAGCCCTTTTCAAACAGGTGAATTATATATGAAAACTAAAAAAGTGGAACTTTTGGCACCAGCAGGATGCTATGAAAGTTTTTTAGGCGCTATTCATGCTGGCGCAGATGCAGTCTATCTGGCTGGTAATCAGTTTGGTGCGAGGGCTTATGCTGATAATTTTACGAAGGAAGAAGTATGCAATGCAATACGCTATGCACATGTATTTCAAAGAAAAGTCTATTTAACAGTAAATATACTCTTAAAAGATGAAGAGATAGATGTTTTATATGAGTATCTAAAACCTTTTTATGATTGCGGTCTCGACGGTGTTATTATTCAGGACCTTGGTGCCTTCCAAATGATAAAGGAAAAATTTCCTGGATTGGAACTGCATGTGAGTACACAGATGACGATATCGGGAGTATATGGAGCAAGACTACTAAAAGAATTAGGTGCATGCCGTATCGTACCGGCAAGAGAATTGTCTATCAATGAAATCAAAAAGATTAAAAGGACTGTTGATATTGAAATAGAGACATTTGTACATGGTGCAATGTGTTATTGTTATTCAGGTGCGTGCCTTTTTAGCAGTATGTTGGGAGGACGCAGCGGCAACAGAGGGCGTTGTGCGCAGCCATGCCGTTTACCTTATGAGGTATTGGAGCCTGATAAGAGGTTAACAAAAGAAGAGCAATATGTACTAAGTTTAAAAGATATGTGTACGATTCAAATGATACCTGAATTAATAGAATCGGGTATTGATTCTTTTAAGATTGAAGGAAGAATGAAACGACCGGAATATGCGGCAGGTGTTACGGCGCTTTACCGTAAATACATAGATTTATATGTTACAAATCCAGAAAATTTTGCGATAATGAAAGAAGACATAGAATCTATTAAAAAATTATATATAAGAAGTGAATTACAGAATGGGTATTATCTTAAACATAATGGAAAAGAAATGGTTACCTTATTAAAACCAAGTTATAGTGGTTTGGATGATCAGGTATTGAATGAAATACGGGAGAAATATATCATTCATAAGAAACAGTTAGAAGTGGAAGTCAAACTGATATTATCAGTGGGAAAGCCTATGATATGTACTGTTTTTCATAAAGATTCAGATACGACGATTACGGTTGCAGGGCAAATGGTAGAATTAGCAGCGAAACGACCAGTGGATAAAGAAAGTATTCGGAAGCAAATGGCGAAAACAGGGACTTCAAATTTCTATTTTTCTGCAATAAAAATAGAAATGGATACCGAAATTTTTATTCCTTTAAGAGCTATTAACGAACTACGCAGAAATGCATTGGCACAACTGGAGTCAAAATTAATAGATGATGCTTCAAGAATTTTGAGACAGGCTTCTATATCTCATAAAATTGATGAAAAAGTAAATACTGTGGATATAGTAAAAAATGTGTTAATAAATAAAAGAACAAATGGTTTATATGCAGTTGTCAGTACAGAAGAACAATTTTATGCGTTATTAGAGCATGATGTTATAAAACGAATCTATCTATCTTCGGACTGTTTGTTCGGTCGAAGTGGGACGGTAAAAGAACTTATGCTGGAATTTTCCAGACAATCAACAAAGCATTCTATCTCATTTTATCTAGCTATGCCATATATGATTCGGGAGCGCTCTTACAAGTATTTGGAAGAATTGGAAAAAATAATACATGTAGATAATATTTCAGGAGTTCTGATTAGAAATATAGAAACACTAGGATGGTTGCGAAAAATCGGTTACGAAGGCAAGGTGGTAGCAGATGCACAATTGTATTGTTTCAATCGAAAATCCAAAGCGGTAATTAGCCATATGACAGACACTATGACTGTTCCCTATGAATTGAATGAAAAAGAAATATACCGCTTAGGATTGACAGATATGGAAATACCGGTATATGGCAGAATTCCTATGATGATTACAGCCAATTGCATTCAAAGAACCGCCATACAATGCCAAAAAAATCTTAATTGTAATGGTACATTATTAGAATTAAGAGATAGATATAAGAAAAAATTTCCAGTCGTTATGAATTGTAATCATTGTTTTAATATAATCTACAATAGTCAGCCTACTTCTTTACATGGATACCTGTCTTCTCTATTAAGACATGGGGTGGAAGGAATCCGTCTGGACTTTACCATAGAAAATAAAGAGGAAGTAAATAAGATTACAACATTTTTTGAATCAATGTATCATAATCCCGAACTAAAAATAGAACTGCCATTCAAAGAATATACAAAAGGACATTTAGGGCGTGGGGTTGAATGAGTTAGGATGGATTACAGAAATGGTATGGTATATACAAGAATTTTCTAAATATTTTTTAACTTTTTTTATGGCTATCTATACGTATGAATGCTTTGCTGTTTTTCGCTACGAAAATCAGGAAGAAAGAGATGGTATTTATATCAGACAGAATCTATTGATGGTTCTCATTCATTCAATAAGTTTTGCGGCCATCTATTTGAAGGTGGGAGATATTTTATATTTATTTTTATATGCATTTGAATTAATTGTATTATTTTCTGTTATTGTTCTGTTTCGAGCAATCTATCCAAAAATAAATCGACTAACAGTAAATAATATGTGCATGCTTTTAAGTATAGGCTTTATTATAATAGCAAGAATATCTTTGCAAAAAGCAGTGAGCCAATTTAAAATAGTGATCTTTTCTTTCATCATTGGTTTGGTGATTCCTTATTTTGTGCACAAACTAAAGCTTTTAAAATATTTAACATGGATCTATGCAATGGTAGGTATTTTTGCTTTAGGTGTTGTATTGTTGTTGGGTGCAGTAACGTATGGCTCTAAGATATCTTATAGCATCCTAGGGTATTCCTTTCAACCATCAGAGTTTGTTAAAATTATTTATGTCTTTTTATTAGCAAGTTTACTGTATGAATCGGATCACTTTTTGAATATTGTGATTTCTGCGATACTTGCAGGTGCCCATGTCATTATTTTAGTATTATCAAAGGACTTGGGTAGTGCTCTGATTTTCTTTGTGGTATATGTGTGTTTGATTTTTATTGCCACAAAAAATTATTTGTATTTACTCTTGGGAACTGGAGCAGGAATCGGAGCAGCTATGATTGCATATCGTGTTTTTAACCATGTTCAAGTCAGGGTTCAGGCTTGGCAGGATCCATGGAAAGACATCGCAGGAACAGGGTATCAGATAACGCAATCTTTATTTGCGATTGGGACAGGCGGTTGGTTCGGCTTGGGACTTTACAAAGGAACACCTTCATCTATCCCTTTTGTTGAAACTGATTTTGTTTTTGCTGCTGTAGCAGAAGAAATGGGTGTTATCTTTGCTATTTGCGTTATATTGGTATGTGTTAGCTGCTTTGTAATGTTCATGAAAATTTCAAGTCAATTGCAAGATAGGTTTTATCGTTATATTTCAGCTGGATTAGGTATTACTTATATATTCCAAGTATTTTTAACGATTGGTGGAGGAACAAAGTTTATTCCCCTTACAGGCGTAACATTACCTTTCATTAGTTATGGAGGCAGTTCCATATTGACCACAGTCATTATGTTTTCTATCATTCAAGGACTGTATATTATTAGATGTGATGAAGGAGAACAGCTTGAAAGAAACAAAAAAAAGAAGAAACAAAATAGAAGAGAAAGAGAGTCAGAAATATAAAAGAAACCCGGAAATAATGGGAATCATGTATTTCTTTGTTTTTCTTTTCAGTTTAATGATTATTTATATTGGTTATGTTGTTTATACGCAACAAGAAGAGTTAATTAATAATGCATACAATCCAAGATTGGAAATGATAGCAAAACAGAATATAAGAGGGACTATTTATTCCAAAGATAATGATATATTAGCTGAAACAAAGGTATCAAAAAATGGAAAAGAAACTAGATTTTATCCATATGAGAATCTTTTTTCCCATGTAATTGGGTACGATACCCATGGAAAATTAGGAATTGAATCATTGGCTAATTATAATCTGATTACATCCAATATTTCGGTTGAGAAAAAAGCAAAAAATGAACTGAGCGGTAAAAAAAGCATGGCCGATTCTATTGTGACTACACTGGATGTTGATTTGCAACAGGCCGCATATGATGCATTAGGGGCATACAAAGGTGCAGCAATCATCATGGAACCATCTACTGGTAAAATATTAGCGATGGTATCGAAGCCAGATTTTAATCCAAATGAAATTCCAGAAATATGGGATACTATCATTCATGATAAAAATAGTACTGTCCTTTTAAATAGGGCAACACAGGGCCTATATCCACCAGGATCAACCTTCAAAATTGTAACGGCACTTGAGTTTATAAGGGAAAATCCAGAGACGTATCAAAATTATCAATATACTTGTAACGGTAAATTTACACTTGGGAATAGTTCTATTCAATGTTATCATGGAAGCGTTCATGGTAAGGTTGATTTAAAAAAATCTTTTGCAAAGTCTTGTAATTCCTCATTTGCAAACATCGGAACAAATCTGAATTATAGTAAATTTTCTACAACATTGAAGGAACTTTTGTTTAATAAAGAATTACCGATGGAATTTTCATACAAAAAAAGTAGCATTGCGGTAACTGCCGATACATCGGATGAAGAAATGATACAGATGGCAATCGGGCAAGGGACAACACAAATTACGCCCTTACATTTGGCAATGATTACGTCAGCGATCGCCAATGATGGAACTTTGATGACTCCATATGTAATAGATAAAATAATAGATAATGATGGAACTATAGTGAAACAAAATGAAGAATCAAAATATGGAATGTTTATGACTGTTTCAGAGGCCTTGGTACTAAAAGAGTTGATGAAAGCCGTAGTGGAATCAGGAACGGGCACTAAGTTATCTGGACTGTCCTATACGGTAGCAGGAAAAACAGGATCGGCTGAGTATAATGGTGTAAAAGAAGACAGCCATGCATGGTTTACTGGTTTTGCACCGGTAGAAAATCCGGAAATAGAAGTAACTGTTATTTTGGAAGGTGCTGGTAGCGGTGGTGATTACGCGGTACCGATTGCAAAAAGAATGATGGAAGCGTATTTTAAAAAAAGTAAATAACCACAAGGGAGGAAAGCAATGGTCGAGGCAACGAGCTGTGGTGGCATTGTTATATTCAGAGGAAAAATACTACTGTTATATAAAAATTATAAAAATAAATATGAAGGATGGGTTCTGCCGAAAGGAACCGTTGAAAATGGTGAAAAATTTCACCAAACTGCACTTAGGGAAGTATTAGAAGAGACAGGTGCATGTGCATCGATTGTAAAATATGTAGGTAAGAGTGAATATTCTTTTATGGTATCAGAAAATACAATTGAAAAAGAAGTGCATTGGTTTTTAATGATGACGGATAATTATTACAGCAAACCTCAAAAAGAAGAATATTTTGTAGATTCTGGATTTTATAAATACCATGAAGCCCTTCACTTATTAAAGTTCTCCAATGAAAAGAAAATACTCGAAGTGGCATATAACGAATATTTGAATCTTAAGAAAGAAAATAAGTGGGGAACAAAATAACAGCTATTATAGAGTGGAAATAATATCGAATTGATCTGTCTTACTAAGATCAAGTAATTCGCCAGTTTCGACAAGTCTTACGAAAGGACGATCAAGAGCTTGCGTATTGATTAGTATAACGTCTGCTTGTGTGCCATTACTTAAGATCACCCGCGCTCCCATCTGGCTGGTTGCAATATGTTGCAGAATTATTTTTATAATAGGCGCACAATATCGATCCAATCCGCCATTCATAAAGCTTTTTATAACTTGAAAAGGATTTAAAGAAGGACGGTATGTTCTGGCTGAAGTCATGGCCTCATAAGAATCGACAATTCCCAAATAAATTGCAAAAATATCAATTTCGGAATCTTTGATATGATTTGGATAACCACTTCCATCACAACGTTCGTGGTGCATTAAGGTAGCATTTAAAATATGGGGATCAATATCTTTATTTTTAAGTAAGTCGTATCCAAGTGTAGTATGTGTCTGCACTCTTGTATATTCTTCATTTGTAAGACGACCTGGTGTCCAAAGAAGTGAATTGGGTAATTTTAATTTTCCGATATCATATACGAAACCGCATAGCGTAATTGTTTTGGTGTCTTCCTTTGAAAGACCCAGCCAATAGGAAAAAACATTACTAATCAGTGCAGCATTCAGGCAATGGGCATACGTTAAATCGTCCTCTGTAGGAAGCATATAATATAACATGTTAAGTAGCTCTTCACCTGTTTTCGTACATGCTCTGATATTATCGTGGATTTTTATTAGATATGAAAAATTAAGCATACGATCATGCAACAGAAAATCATCAATTATATATTTATATGCATTTAAATTATTATGATAAATTCTCTCAAAATTCTGAAAGGCTTTCGAAATGCGAGTTCTTTCAAAACGGGTCACCGCATAATCAGCTGGCTCTTTTATTTCTATACGCATAATAGAATATCGCGCTAATTTTGCTATTATATTAGAATCAATAATCGTGTTTGCTTTACATATGATTTCGCCCTGGTAAGAAAGAATATCTTCTCCAATTTCCATACCTGGCTGTAATTCCATTCTAGCAACTGATTTCATGGGAAAAGCCCCCCTTTATCCCTATATTGACATCTCTATTATCAATAATATTATAGTCATCTACATATATTGTCAATATTTTTAAGTAGCAAACTGTTAAATTATGTCTGTTTATGATAATATGTAAATAATATGAGTTATATAGTTCTTACAAATTATAGATATTATGGATAAAATTGGTTATAATCTATGATGTAATATTTATTTTAGTATCAAACCATAGCGAATGGAGCAAAGAATGAAATTCTATCAGTATCTGTATACATCTGAAAAATATAGAAAGATTCAGAAGAAAATTTGCACGAAGCTACAATGGAATATTGGTCAACTCAGAGTACATGTTATTGCATTGGCATCTGGGAATAATCTACTTGAAATATATCACTGTGCTTTTTTAAAACAAAAAGGATGTAGAAGAAAAGATATATTTATTGTTGGCATAGCGGAAGGATATGAAGAAGCACTTATCTTATCCCAGAAAATTATAGATGATGTCTATAAAAAGACAGGGAACTTAGAAGTTAAAGAATATATTTTGAATCAACAGTCTCATAAGAGGGAAAAATGATACATATACTGTTACTTATTTTAAAAATAATTGGAATCATAATTTTGAGTATTATCCTACTTTTAGTTACTCTTTTCTTATTGGTGCTTTTTATACCGATCAGATATCGCTTGCTGGCTAATTATGAAGAGAAAGCGGAAGCTTTTATAAAAGTAAGCTGGTTGTTTCATATCATCACTTTTGTGTTTTCTTATACAGATAAATCAAATGCGATTATTAAAATTTTTGGAATTCCTATATATAATGCAAATAGAAAGAAAGAACAAAAAAAGAAAAAGAAAGACGATACAAGGAACCGTAAAAAAACAATCAGCATAAATAAACAAAGCGATGGGAGAATAGAAGAAGACAAAGCAGAGAATAGGTCAAATCCAAGCAGACAGGAAGAGCGAAAGCAAGACAAAATTTTTATGAAAGAAAAAAGAGTTGAAAAAGAAATCAAAAGACATCATAAATACAAAATGATAGAAATTTTTTTCCATAAAATAAAGCATTTTTTATTTAAAATAAGAAGAGCATGCAAAAATATTAAGTACACATTAAAAAGATTTTATGATACTATAAAAATTGCATGTAATAATGTTAATTATTATAATGATCTGCTACACAGTATAGAGGCGAAAAAGGCATATGTTTTATGTAAAAAGCAAATTAAATATGTGTGGAAAAATATAAAGCCAAAGAAATACAAAATATATTTGCATATAGGAAATGAAGATCCCGCTATTACGGGGCAAATCATGGCACTCTATGGGATACTTTATCCAATCTGTACGAATCATGTTATTGTGGTTCCGGAATTTGAACAGAATATATTAGAAGGCAGTCTATTTGCAAATGGAAAAATAACGATTTTTGGAATATTATGTGTATTATGGATTGTATATTTCGATAAAAATCTCAGATTATTTTTGTCGATGTTAAAAAAGGAGGAGTAAGAATGGCAGATAATAATTTTACAGGCGTTATGGATTCTTTAATGAAGGGTATGGAATCTTTTCTTTCGTCTAAAACGGTTGTGGGGGAAGCCACAAAGATAGGAGATACCATTATTCTCCCATTGATAGATGTTTCTTTTGGGGTAGGAGCCGGTGCAAACAATCAAGATAAAAAGAATGGCGGAGCAGGTGGTATGTGTGGAAAAATGTCACCAAGTGCAGTTCTTGTTATTAAAAATGGACAAACAAAATTAGTAAATATCAAGAACCAGGATACAATAACAAAAGTATTGGATATGATTCCAGATATTTTTGATAAATTTACTTCTAAAAAAGAAGAAATCATGCCTGATCAGGAAGCCGTAGATATTGCATTTCCAGAAGAATAATAGTTCTATAATGATACCTTTTCACATACCTTATATAGAAAAAGTATAAGCAGGTTTAAATTTGAAAAAATTAATCGGTTTTATATTATTTTGGATAGCGGTAGGAATGGTGCTTATGCTAATTATCTCAAAAACTTTTTGGGGTATTTTACTCATTGCTGCTTTATTATTGATTGGATATAACTTGTATTTCTGCAAATGATACAGAGGTGTTGATAGTGGACAGTTTGGATAAGAGAATAAGTAACAAAGATACAGAAGAGATGGATGATACTAATTACTTCCTTTTTTATCAAGAGAAATGGATGGATGTAGAAAAGAAAAAAGTTATTGAATTATACAAACAACTTCATCAGAGAAAAAAAGAATTTGAGAAAGAAAAGGAACAGCAAGAGCAGAAGATTGCATATGAATTCAAAAGAATAGAAAGTGAAAAGCTGCTTTTTGAGAAAAAATTAAAAATCCTGAAAGATGCGTACGCGCAACTTGATCTTGATAGAAAAACAGTAGAACTTGAAAAAAAAGCTTATCATAGTAACAAAAAATATAAATCGGATAGTAAAGTAATTCCATATAACAGCATACAAACTTTTTTTAAAGGGGTAGATAATATACTTGCATTAAAAAAAAGGTATAAAGATCTTATAAAGATTTTTCACCCTGATAACTTGTGTGGAGATAAAGAAACAGTTCAAATTATTAATCAGGAATACAATGCACTAAAAGAAAAATTTCAGTGTTGAGTCATTATGAAACAGAAATGAAGCAAAAGATCTCTTCTGTAAAAAAAGAACTAAAAAAAGACTATCTTTCATTATAAGATAGTCTTTTTTAAATTAAGCTCTTTCAACTCTGCCTGATTTTAAGCAGTTTGTACATACATGCATTTTTTTTGCAGCTCCATTTACTTTACATTTTACATTTTTAACGTTTGAATTCCAGATATGATTGGATCTTCTATGAGAATGGCTTACCGCATTACCAAAATGAACGCCTTTTCCACAAACTTCACATTTAGCCATATTAGCACCTCCCTAGATAAATTAAGTCATTTAGACTCACAACACATTTATTCTAGCAGAAAGAATTAAATTATGCAAGTATAAATACAAGCTTTCTTATAAATAAAATCCAATTATTTCATTTATGTGTTCCATTTTTATCAGAAAGCGGTTATAATAGCCATATAATTTAGTCATAGTTAGGAGGTTTATTATGAGTGGAACAATGGATACACATATGGGAAATATTGTTATAGATGATGAAGTAATTGCTAAATATGCAGGCTCTGTTGCTGTAGAGTGCTTCGGTATCGTTGGTATGGCTGCTGTAAATATGAAGGACGAAGTCGTAAAATTATTAAAACTTGACAGTATCACGCGTGGTATTTCAGTGACCGTTGAGAATAATAATCTGATTCTTGATTTCCATGTAATCATTTCTTATGGTGTTAGTATTCTTGCAGTTTCTGATAATTTAATAAGTAATGTAAAATATAAAGTAGAAGAATTCACAGGTTTAAAAATTGAAAAAATAAACATCTTTGTGGAAGGTGTACGAGTTATTGATTAAGGAGGAACTAATTGTGGTTTTAAATACAATCGATGCTAAGATGCTTTCAAAGATGTTCTTAGCCGGTGCTAAAAATCTTGAGCATAAAAAAGAATGGATTAATGAATTAAATGTTTTTCCAGTCCCGGATGGAGATACTGGAACGAACATGACAATGACGATTATGTCTGCAGCAAGGGAAGTTGCAGCACTTGACAATCCCGATATGAAGACCATTGCAAAAGCAATTTCTTCCGGTTCACTACGGGGTGCCAGAGGTAATTCAGGAGTCATTCTTTCGCAGTTATTAAGAGGTTTGACAAAATACATCAGCGACTATGAAGAAGTAACCGTTAATGTCTTGGCAGAAGCCTTTGATAAAGCGGTAGAAACTGCATATAAAGCCGTTATGAAGCCAAAAGAAGGCACCATTTTAACAGTGGCTAAGGGTGCTGCGGAAAAAGCGAATGAATTAGTGGATAGTGGTTGTGAGGATTTAAATGTCTTTCTTGCAGAAGTCATAAAACATGCAGATTATGTATTGAGCCAGACACCAGAAATGTTACCTGTTTTAAAACAAGCAGGCGTTGTTGATTCTGGTGGACAAGGGCTTATGGAAGTTATGAAAGGTGCATATGATGCATATTTAGGAAAAGAATTGGATCTATCTATTATAGATGTTACCCCGATTGCATCTGCGATGCCAGTAAGACCACAGGAAGAAACGGATATCAAATTTGGTTATTGCACAGAATTCATAATTATGTTGGAACGTGTTTTTAATATAAAGAATGAAATTGATTTTAAAGATTACCTGGAATCCATTGGAGATTCTATCGTTGTTGTTGCAGATGATGATGTCGTAAAAGTACATGTGCACACGAATGATCCAGGGCTTGCGATACAAAAGGCACTTAAATATGGATCATTATCTAATATGAAGATCGATAATATGCGTTTAGAGCATCACGAGAGAGTAATTAAAAATGCAGAAAAACCGATAGAACCTAAGATGGAAAAAAAGGATGTTGGTTTTATTGCGGTATCGGTAGGCCAGGGAATGAATGAGATCTTTAAAGGGTTAGGAGTTGATATCCTTATTGAAGGTGGTCAGACAATGAATCCTAGTACAGAAGATATGTTGAATGCGATTGAAAAAGTGAATGCCGACACGGTGTTTATACTTCCAAATAATAAAAATATTATACTGGCAGCAAATCAGGCAAAGACATTGATTGAAGATAAAAAGATTGTCGTGATTCCGACAAAGACAGTTCCACAAGGAATTACAGCGGTAATCAATTATGTTCCGGATATGTCGGCAGAAGAAAATGAAATAACCATGATGGAAGAAATTGAAAAAGTAAGTACCGGTCAAGTTACTTATGCGGTGCGCGATACGATGATTGATGATAAAGAAATCAAACAGGGAGATTTCATGGGAATTGGTGATGCTGGAATTCAATCAGTAGGTCCTGATATGGATACCGTTGCCTATGAGATGATTCAAAAGATGATACATGATGATACAGAATTAATTAGTATTTATTATGGCGACGATGTGGCAGAAGAGAAGGCAGAACAATTAAAAGCAAGAGTGGAAGCATCACATTCAGATTGTGATGTAGAATTGCAATTTGGTGGTCAACCAATCTACTACTATATTGTATCGGCTGAATAACTTTAGGACCAAACAATTAGGAAATGAGTAGGGACGGTTTGTACCGTCCTTATTTTATTTTAAAGGAATAATGGAGAACAAGAATGTATTCTGGAGATGAGATTCAACAATTAAAAGGAATCGGTGAAAAAACAGCAAAACTATTCCATAAACTAAATATTGATAAAATTTCGGATTTGTTATCTTATTATCCAAGAGATTATGATAGATTCCAAAATGTAATTCCAGTTTCACAAATAAAAATAGATAAAATATGTGCAGTTAGAGCATGCTTAGTTGGATCTATTCAAACGAAAAGGATGAAAAACCTTAGGATCTCAACTGCTATTATAGCAGACGATACTAGTAGCATGCAGATTACTTTTTATAATATGCCGTATATCAATAAAAGCTTAGAAAATAATTGTTTTTATGTATTTCGTGGAATCATAAAACAATATAAAAATAGAATTACTATGGAACAACCTAAGATTTTTAAAGAAGATGATTACAATGAAAGATTAAATGCTTTACAGCCTATTTATATAGTCACAAAAGGAATCAGTAGTAGTATGATTCAAAAGACAATGAAACAAGTTTTAAGTCAGTGGAAACAAAAAGAATTCCTAACGAAAGAAGTAATTGAAAAATATAATTTAATGGATTATTCCAGCGCTTTACAGCAAATACATATGCCAATGAGCAGAGATTTGCTTTTGGAATCCAGAAAAAGAATTGTTTTCAATGAATTTTTTTTATTTTTATTGGCTATCAGAAAAAGGAAAGACCTGAATTGTAAGATAAAAAATATAAATTTTATGTTGGAAACAGCGGATACTAAGCGATTATTGGAAAAATTGCCTTATCAGCTTACCAATGCACAATCTAAAGTATGGAACGAAGTCAAAGCAGATCTTTCAGGCAATAATGTTATGAATCGATTGATTCAGGGAGATGTAGGTTCTGGTAAAACAATTATTGCAGTACTGTCTTTATTGATGTGCGTTGCAAATGGGTATCAGGGAGCAATGATGGCACCTACGGAGGTACTCGCAAAGCAACATTTTGAGGCAGTACGGGATTTGACTGCTGCCTATAAACTGCCGTTAAAACCAATATTATTAACAGGCTCTTTAACGGCAAAAGAAAAAAAAGAAGTATATTCCTTAATAGAATCAGGTAAAGTAAACGTTATATTTGGTACCCATGCTTTAATACAGGAGAAAGTAGTATATAAAAATCTGGCCTTGGTCGTGACCGATGAACAACATCGTTTTGGAGTAAGACAGAGAGAAGCATTGGCTGGAAAAGGGGAATCGGTTCACGTATTGGTCATGAGCGCGACTCCGATCCCCAGGACGCTTGCTATTATCTTGTACGGGGATCTCCATCTATCAGTCATTGATGAATTACCAGCAAATCGTATGCCAATAAAAAATTGTGTTGTAAATATAGCTTATAGAAAAAAGGCATATGAATTTATGGAAAAAGAAATTACATGTGGAAGGCAAATTTATATTATTTGTCCTATGGTAGAAGAAGGGGAATTGGAAAATGTTGAAAATGTGACGGACTATACCAATCATATAAAACAGATTTTTCCTCCACAGATAAGAATTGATCTGTTGCATGGGAAGATGAAAACTTTTGAGAAAAATAGAATTATGGAATCTTTTAAGAGCCACGATATCGATATCCTGGTATCTACAACGGTAATTGAAGTCGGAATCAATGTTCCGAATGCAACTGTCATGATGATCGAGAATGCAGAAAGGTTTGGACTCGCTCAACTGCATCAGTTGAGAGGGCGCGTAGGCAGAGGAAAAAATCAATCTTATTGTATTTTTATTAGTGGAAATGAGAATAAAAACACACTGGAGCGTTTAGAAATCTTAAATCATTCCAATGATGGTTTTTTGATTGCAGAAGAGGATATGAAACTTAGAGGACCTGGAGATATCTTTGGAATCAGGCAAAGTGGTCAGATGGATTTTAAATTAGCTGATATCTATACGGATGCCAGTATATTAAAGATGGCTAGCGAGGCAGTAGACACCATTTTGAGGGAAGATGCAGATTTCGTACTTCCAAAGAATGAAGATCTAAAAGATTACATAGAGAGAAATCGTTTGGAACAGGTTGACTTTAGAAGTATCTAAAGGTAAAATGTTCTTTATGTTACAGGAGAGTTGGAGGAATATTTGTGTCAAACATAGCAATTATAACAGATAGTAATAGTGGAATTACACAGGAGCAAGCAGAAAAATTAGGAATTTTTGTTGTTCCTATGCCATTTATGATAGAGGACGAAACATATTATGAAGGAATCACTCTGACCAGAGAGGAATTCTATAAGCGACTTGGTGAAGATGCCAATATTGCTACTTCACAGCCTAGTCCGGAAGATATTTTGACGCTGTGGAACGAGCTGTTAGGGAAATATGATGAAATCGTTCATATTCCAATGTCAAGTGGTTTGAGTGGTTCCTGTGAAACAGCACATGTATTATCCTTAGATTTTAACGAAAAAGTTCAAGTGGTGGATAATCAAAGAATATCTGTCACGCAGAGACAATCGGTATTGGATGCGATTGCCTTGTCTAAAGAAGAAAAGAATGCCCGTGAAATAAAAAAGATACTTGAGCAGGACAAGTTTAATTCCAGTATTTACATAATGCTGGATACTTTATATTATCTTAAAAAGGGTGGGAGAATTACACCAGCTGCTGCAGCACTTGGCACCATTTTGCGACTAAAACCGGTGTTACAGATTCAAGGAGAAAAGCTGGATGCATTCGCAAAAGCAAGGACAATTTCTCAGGCGAAAACAATCATGATAAATGCGATCAAAAGTGATATCATCAATCGTTTTGGAGGAATGGATAAAGATTCTGTTTACTTACAGATTGCACATACCAATAATGAAGAAGCAGCCGAAGTTTTAAAAACAGAATTGCAGGAGTTGTTTCCTCAATTTTTAATTTACGTGGATCATTTATCTTTAAGTATTGCATGCCATCTGGGACCAGGCACACTTGCAATCACATGTACCAAAAAGTTAATATAAATAAAGGGGTGAATATATGGCAAACAATAATACGTATGATGCTTCAAGCATAACCGTATTAGAAGGGTTAGAAGCGGTCCGTAAAAGACCCGGAATGTATATAGGCAGTGTCTCAACGAAAGGATTGAACCATTTAATCTATGAAATCGTGGATAATTCAGTAGATGAGCATTTGGCGGGGTTCTGTGATGAAATACAGGTAACCTTGGAAGCTGACGGTTCCGCTACCATTTCGGATAATGGACGTGGAATACCAATTGAAATGCATGAAAAAGGAATCAGTGCAGAAAGGCTTGTATTTACGACCTTGCATGCAGGTGGAAAATTTGACAATAGTGCATATAAAACAAGTGGTGGACTTCATGGAGTGGGTTCTTCTGTAGTAAATGCACTTTCTAAAGAATTGACTGTTAGAGTCAAAAAGAATGGCTGGATCCATGAGGATAAATATGAGAGAGGGATTCCAGCTATTGATTTAATAGAAGGATTATTGCCTACCATTGGTAAAACAAAAGAAACTGGGACAAGCGTTAATTTTTTACCAGACGATACAATTTTTGAAAAAACCAGATTCAAAGCTGATGAAGTGAAGAGTAGAATGCATGAAACAGCATACTTAAATCCAAATCTGCGTATTGTGTTTGAGGATAAAAGAGATGGAGAGACCGAACGCGTTGAATTCCATGAAGCAGATGGTATTGTTGGTTTTGTAAAAGATATTAACCGTAATAAAGAGGCTGTCCATGATGTGATTTATTTTGCTGGAGAGTCTGAAGGAATCGGAGTTGAGATCGCTTTTCAGTATATCAATGAATTTCATGAAAATGTGCTTGGTTTCTGCAATAATATTTATAATGCCGAGGGGGGAACGCATCTTACCGGATTTAAAACGGTGTTTACAACAGTGATTAATTCCTATGCCAGAGAACTTAATATTCTAAAAGAAAAGGATTCTAATTTTACAGGTTCCGATGTCCGAAATGGTATGACTGCAGTAATATCCATCAAACATCCAGAACCTAGATTTGAGGGTCAAACAAAGACGAAGCTAGATAATCAAGATGCAACAAAGTCTGTAAGTAAGATCACAAGCGAAGAATTGACACGCTTTTTTGACCGTAACCTGGAATCGCTCAAAAGTATCATTGCTTGCGCTGAAAAAGCAGCAAAAATCAGGAGAACAGAAGAAAAAGCAAAGACAAATATGCTTACAAAGCAGAAGTTTTCATTTGATTCTAACGGAAAACTTGCAAATTGTGAATCCAGAGTTGCATCTCAATGTGAAATTTTTATTGTAGAAGGTGATTCTGCTGGAGGAAGTGCCAAAACTGCAAGAAATCGTGCATTTCAGGCAATCCTTCCCATTCGTGGCAAGATATTAAATGTGGAGAAAGCAAGTATTGATAAAGTTTTGGCAAATGCGGAAATAAAAACTATGATTAATGCATTTGGTTGTGGATTTTCGGAAGGTTATGGCAATGATTTTGATATTTCAAAATTAAAGTATGACAAAATTATTATTATGGCCGATGCCGATGTGGATGGCGCACATATCTGTACTTTGTTGCTTACCTTGTTTTATCGGTTTATGCCAGATCTTATTTTTGAAGGACATGTATATATTGCAATGCCACCTTTGTATAAAGCGATTCCAAGCAAAGGAAACGAAGAATATTTATATGATGATGGTGCATTGGAACGATATCGCAAAAGGCATAAAGGACCATTTACCTTACAAAGATACAAAGGTCTTGGAGAAATGGATGCAGATCAGTTATGGGAGACTACATTAGATCCTAAAACAAGAATGCTTAAGCTTGTCGAGATAGAAGATGCAAGACTTGCGTCCGATGTTACAGAGATGTTGATGGGCACGGAAGTACCCCCAAGAAAAGAATTTATTTATAATCATGCAGTGGATGCAGAATTAGATATATAGGAAGGCTGACAGATATGGAAGACAATATAATTAAAACGGAATATTCCGAGGTAATGCAGAAATCATATATTGATTATGCCATGAGCGTCATTGTTGCCCGAGCTTTGCCAGATGTCAGGGATGGATTAAAACCGGTACAAAGACGAACCTTATATGATATGTATGAACTTGGGATACGGTATGATAGACCATATCGAAAGAGTGCCCGTATCGTAGGGGATACCATGGGAAAATATCATCCTCATGGAGACAGTTCGATTTATGATGCTTTAGTAGTTATGTCTCAGGAATTTAAAAAAGGACTTCCCTTGATCGATGGACATGGAAATTTTGGTAATATCGAGGGCGACGGTGCTGCTGCTATGCGTTATACGGAAGCCCGGCTGGAAAAGATAACACAAGAGGCTTATCTTGCAGACCTTGATAAAAATGTGGTTGATTTCATTCCCAATTTTGATGAAACAGAAAAGGAACCAAGTGTTCTTCCTGTGAAAATACCGAATCTCCTGGTAAATGGTGCGGAGGGGATTGCGGTTGGTATGACCACCAGTATTCCACCTCATAATCTTTCGGAAGTTATTGATGCTACAAAAGCTTATATGAAAGATACTACTATTACAACAAAAGAATTGATGAAATATATCAAGGGACCTGATTTCCCAACGGGTGGTATTGTTATCAATAAAGATGACTTATATAACATTTATGAAACAGGAACCGGGAAAATAAAGCTTCGTGGTAAAGTTACCGTTGAAAAAGGAAAAAACGGAAAGACAAATATTGTAATCACAGAAATTCCTTATACGATGATCGGCCTGAATATTGGCAAATTTCTTAGTGATGTGGCTGCTTTGTCAGAAACTAAGAAAACAGCAGATATCATAGATATCTCCAATCAATCATCCAAAGAAGGAATTCGTATTGTTATAGAACTTCGAAAAGATGCAAATGTGGATAATTTTATTAACATGTTATATAAGAAGACACGTTTAGAAGATACCTTCGGAGTTAATATGCTTGCCATTGATCACGGCCGTCCGGAGACAATGGGTATTAAAAAAATAATTGCTCGAAGCGTTCAGTTCCAATATGAAGTAGCAACAAGAAAATACACGACTTTATTAAAGAAAGAATTAGAAAGAAAAGAAATACAAGAAGGTTTAATTAAAGCGTGTAATGTAATCGATTTGATAATTGAGATTTTACGTGGTTCCAAAGACAGAAATATGGCAAAAAAGTGCTTGATGGATGGAGCGACGGAAGGCATTCGATTTAAGTCAAAAGAGTCAAATATTATGGCACAACAACTGATGTTCACGGAAAATCAGGCAAATGCGATTCTGGAAATGAAGCTCTATAAATTAATTGGTCTTGAATTAGAAGCTTTAATGAATGAACATGAAACTACCATGGCGAATATTTATCGTTATGAAGATATTTTAGATCGAAAAGACTCGATGGCACAAGTTATTATTAAGGAATTAGAATCCATAAAAAAGGAATATGCAAGAGCAAGAAGAACAAGTGTTGAAAATGCGAAAGAAGCTGTGTATGAAGAAAATAAAATAGAAGAAATGGAAGTTGTATTTTTAATGGATCGCTTTGGATATGCAAAAACCATTGATTTGACAACTTTTGACAGAAATAAAGACGCTGCTCTTACCGAAAATAAATATATATTAATGTGCAAGAATACAGGAAAGATCTGTTTGTTTACCAATAAAGGACAGCTTCATACGATTAAAGTCATCGATATTCCTTTTGGAAAATTCCGTGATAAAGGGATACCGATTGATAATATTAGTAATTTTGATTCTGCAAAAGAAGAACTTCTGTTGATTGCCAGTCAAATGGAGTTGAATTTATACAGACTTATTTTTGTGACAAAGCTATCGATGCTGAAAGTTGTAGATGGTAGTGAATTTGATGTGAGCAAGCGAACGATAGCAGCCACAAAGCTACAGATGGAGGACGAGCTGATAAATGTTTCTGTTTTTCATGAGCAGAAGAATATTGTGCTACAAACAAATGGAGGCTATTTTCTGAGATTTCCATTAGAGGAAATTCCGGAAAAGAAAAAAGGAGCAATCGGTGTAAGAGGAATGAAATTAGTGGAAAATGATTTTCTTACATCAGTGTATTATACACAGAATTCAATTGATCAAGACATCGTATACAAGGATAAAAAAATTGAATTGAACAAATTAAAGCTGGGTAAAAGAGATTCAAAAGGAACAAAAGTCAGAGTCTAATACCTGTTTTATAGATCGGAGCAAACATGAGGGTAATAGCAGGAACAGCCAGGAGTTTAAAATTAAAGACAGCAGATGGTAAAGAGACACGGCCGACAACAGACCGAATAAAAGAAACACTTTTTAATATGTTAAACTTTCATATTCCTGATTGCATTTTTTTGGATTTATTTAGTGGTAGTGGTGGAATTGGAATAGAAGCATTAAGCAGAGGTGCCTCTAAATGCTATTTTGTGGAAAATAATAAAGATTCGCTTAATTGTATCCATGAAAATTTGGTCTTTACAAAAATGGAGAAAAAGGCTATTGTAATAAAACAAGATGTGTTGGTAGCAATCAGAGGAATGATAGAGGATGAGACAGACATTATTTTTATGGATCCTCCTTATGATCAGGAATATGAAAAACAGGTACTAGAATTATTAAAAGATATGGCTTATGTTACGAAGAAAACGCTAATAGTAATAGAAGCTTCTTTGCAAACAGATTTTTCATATGTTACTAATTTAGGCTTTCAAATAATAAAGCAAAAGCTATATAAATCAAACAAACATATCTTTTTGCAAAGGAGATAAAAGCATATGAAAGTAGCTATCTATCCGGGAAGTTTTGATCCGGTTACTTTCGGTCATTTGGATGTCATTAAAAGGGCGTCTGAAATTTTCGATGAATTAATTGTAGGCGTGCTGAATAATACACAAAAGAGTCCATTGTTTTCTGTAGAAGAACGTGTTAAAATACTAGAAGAAGCGACAAAAGATTTACCAAATGTTAAAATTGATTTTTTTAGTGGTCTGTTGATTGATTATGCAAAGGAAAAAAATGTTCATGTCGCGATTCGCGGTTTACGTGCTATAACAGACTTTGTATATGAACAACAGATAGCACAGACGAATATGAAATTATCAAATGGAGAATTAGACACTATATTTTTAAATACAAGTTTAGAATATGCATACTTAAGTTCCACTAGTGTAAAAGAAATTGCATGTTTTAATGGTGATATCTCTCAGTGCGTGCCAGAATTTGTGGCGAAGCTAATTTATGCAAAGTATGGATATCATAAGTGAGCATGGAGTAAATAATCGCAGAATTATTAACTATAACTTGTATAATTGTTAGGATAGGAGAAATGCAATCATATGAGCAGCAGAATCGAACAATTAATTGATGAAATTGAAGAATTTATCGACAGTTGTAAGTATCAGCCATTATCAAATACAAAAATTATTGTTAATAAAGAAGAAATTGATGAACTTCTTAGAGAACTTCGAATGAAAACTCCGGATGAAATCAAAAGATATCAAAAAATAATCAGTAATAAAGAGGCGATTCTAAATGATGCCAGAGAAAAAGCGGAAGCATTAATAAATGAGGCTACTATCCATACCAACGAGTTGATCAATGAGCATGAGATTATGCAACAGGCTTACGCACAAGCAAATGAAGTTGTTTCGTTGGCGACCAAACAGGCTCAGGAAATATTAGATAATGCAACCAGAGAGGCAAATAGTGTAAAAGCATCTGCAATCCAATATACAGACGATATATTAGGAAATCTGGAAACATTTGTTTCAGGAGCAATTGATAATACGACTGCACAATATAATAGCTTAATGAACTCCTTAAATAGCTGTAATGATATCATTAAGGCTAACCGTTCAGAATTGTATCCTGGTGATGAAGAGGAAGAACTAGCAGATAGTTCTATAGCTGTAAATGAAGCGATTAATTTAGATATTATTTAATTGATGAGAAGGACGTACAACTACAGTTGTTACGTTCTTTTTTAATGGGAATGACAATTTTGCTTAATGTTGCAAACAAACTTAGCCGATTATATGCAGTGTAATGAGTAAAATATAGTAAAAGGTACAAATAACAGTTTGTATGATTTTATGAAAAAAATAGGACATCATGGATAATCCGGTATCTTTTATCATGCTACTGGTCTGTGCAAAGCAGGATGCACCACCGAACATGAGTGCGGGAAATATGATAAAATATTTAGGCATAAGAGGTAGTGAAGTATGTAACGTATGCTGTATTCCACTGGAAATTTCTAATATACAATTACAGGACGAAAACAAAAACGAATTATCATAACATAATAAATAAGGAATGCATGCACAAAGGTTAAAAATAATCATGTAACCGCCTAATTTTGTGATAGCATGCAGAGAACTAATAATACTATTATCTAAAAGTAAAAACATCGATTCATTTTTACCAATTTTTTGGGGAGATGAATCGAAAGGTGAGTATGATTTAGAATGTAATTGTTCGTAGTCTGTACCATAAAGATCTTTGTAAATAGTATAGCGCAAAAATATGCCATATAAGAATGGGATTCCGTACATACCAAGTAAAAATATCGTATATTTTTTGATAGAAAGTCCTGTAAGAACAATGCTAATAAAATAAATAGGACCAATATTATTACAAAAGGAAAGTAAATAAGAGGCTTCTCTTTTTGTGATATAAGATTTTTCATATAATTCGGATACTATTTTGGCTCCCATAGGGAAACCACAGAGAAATCCAAAAAAAATACAATAAATACAATCGGAACGCACTTTAAAAACAGGCTTTATAATAGGTGCGATTAACTGACAAATTGTCCGATGCAATCCTAATTGAATTAGGAGTGAAGAGAGAATCATAAAAGGAAGCAGTGTAGGAATCATGGTCTGAAACCAGATCATAAGTCCCTTGGAAGCAAAAGACACAGTTATTTTGGGAAATATAAGCATGCAAGAAAATAGTATTACAAAGAGTATTAAATTAAATGTTTTTTTTATAAAATTTAGCAAAGAAGAATCCCCAAATATGTTAGAATGTTGTATACTACAATAGTATTTTTGTAATTCTTATAACATGCAAACTATTTCACATTCAGGAGTAAATCGTGCGATTAGATAGATTTTTAACAAATATGAATATGGGAAGTCGTAATGAGGTAAAGGAATTTATTAAAAAAGGAAAGATCATGATTAATGGAGCGGTGGTAGTAAAACCGGAAATCCATTTGACACCTGGGGTAGATTCTGTCAGATATCAAAACAAGGAGCTATCCTATGAGCCTTTTGTATATTATATGTTAAATAAACCTGGTGGAGTTGTTTCAGCAACGCAGGATAATTATGATACAACAGTAGTTGATTTATTAAGGGATGAGTGCAGGACAGATCTATTTCCGGTCGGAAGGCTGGATAAAGATACAGAAGGGTTGCTGCTTATAACAAATGATGGACGCTTTGCGCATAATATGCTTTCGCCCAAAAAACATGTTGCCAAAACATATTACGCAGAATTAAATAAGCCAGTTTCAAAAGAGCAGATTAAAGCATTTAAAGAGGGACTTGATATTGGAGATGAAAAAAGAACATTACCCGCAATTTTAACCATCTTATCAGACGATGCAAAAAATGTTACGGTAACCATAACAGAAGGAAGATTTCATCAAGTCAAGAGAATGTTCATGCTGTTTTCGCAAAAAGTCTTATATCTAAAACGACTTACTATGGGGAATCTTTCTTTGGATGAACAACTTGCCAGTGGAGAATATCGTAAATTATCAATAGAGGAAATAAAACACATCAGTGATTATGATTTCAAGTGAAAGGATATGTTATGTTACAAAATATAGAAGCAGTAATTTTTGATTTAGATGGAACGCTTGTGGATTCCATGCATATATGGCGGGAAGTGGATATTGAATATCTGGGGCGGCACGGTATCAAATTACCAAAAGATTTGCAGAGTATCATTGAAGGGATGAGTTTTACAGAAACAGCTTGTTATTTCAAAGAAAGGTTTCAATTACAGGATAGCGTGGAGAGCATTAAAAATGACTGGAATGAAATGACAAAATATAAATATGAAAATGAAATACCTTTGAAAAATGGAGTGAAGGAATTCCTTTCCTTTTGTAAAAAGAGGGGATTAAAATTGGGCATTGCTTCCAGTAATTCCATTGAACTGATCAGTAGTATCTTGGCAGCACATAATATATCACAATATTTTTCCATTATCAAGTCAGCCTGTGAGGTAGGAAAAGGGAAGCCGGCTCCGGATATTTATTTGAGAGTAGCAGAAGAATTAAATATAGAACCACATAAATGTCTGGTATTTGAAGATATCATACCGGGAATTATGGCAGGAAAATCGGCGGGTATGGCTGTTTGTGCAATTGAAGATGCATATTCGGTCGATCAAAGAGAGGAAAAAATAAAATTGGCAGATTATTTTATTGAAGATTATTTTCAAATAGTAAGTGCCATATGACATGAGAGAAGAGGTCCAATATGACAAAAGGATTTTTACCAATATCCAGGAAAGATATGCAGGAAGCCCATATAGAACAACTGGATTTTGTATATATTTGTGGTGATGCCTATGTAGACCATCCATCGTTTGGTGCGGCAATCATATGCCGTGTTCTGGAAAAGAATGGCTATACCGTAGGTATCATAGCACAACCCGATTGGAAGGATAGGAATAGTATTTCTGCGTTAGGGGAACCAAGACTTGCGTTTTTGGTATCTGCCGGAAATATGGATTCTATGGTGAATCATTATTTTGTATCCAAAAAACACAGACCATCGGATGCCTATACGCCAGGTGGTGAAGCGTATAAGAGACCAGATCATGCAACGGTTGTGTATGGTAACTTAATTCGACAAACTTATCGCAATGTACCGATTATAATAGGTGGTATAGAAGCAAGCCTAAGGAGAATGGCTCACTATGATTATTGGTCAGATAGTTTCAAGAGGTCCATTTTATTAGATAGCCAGGCGGACCTGATTTCCTATGGAATGGGAGAACGATCCATTGTCGAAATTGCAGATGCACTAGATAGTGGTATTTCTATTAAGGATATAACCTTTATATCTGGAACTGTCTATAAAACAAAAAGTTTGGAAGGTATTTATGATGCGATAACATTACCTGACTATGTGACCATGAAAGCGGATAAGATTGCGTATGCAAAAAGTTTTGCAGTACAGTACACGAATACAGACCCTTATACGGGTAAAATAATGGTAGAGGGCTATCCAAACGGGCAGTATATAGTGCAAAATCCACCTCAGCCACCGCTTACGGAAGAGGAAATGGATGCCATTTATAACTTGCCTTATAGGAGGACTTATCATCCCACATATGAAGAAAAGGGTGGTGTTCCGGCAATTGCCGAAATTAAATTTTCTTTAATTAGCAATAGAGGATGTTTTGGTGGGTGCAATTTTTGTGCCTTGACTTTTCATCAGGGAAGAACCGTACAGGTGAGGAGTCATAATTCCATCTTGAAGGAAGCTGATTTAATTACCAAGGAAGCAGACTTTAAAGGTTATATTCATGACGTGGGAGGTCCCACGGCTAATTTTAGACATCCTTCCTGTGAGAAGCAATTGACAAAAGGTGTCTGTAAAAATAAGCAGTGTTTGTTTCCACATCCGTGTAAAAACCTTAAAGTAGACCATGAGGACTATCTGAATCTGCTAAGAAAATTAAGAAATATACCAAACGTAAAAAAAGTGTTTATCCGTTCGGGAATCCGATTTGATTATTTATTAGAAGATTCCGATGATTCTTTTTTTAAGGAATTGGTCGAACATCATGTAAGTGGACAATTAAAAGTAGCTCCCGAACACATAGCAGATGCCGTTCTGTGCCGAATGGGAAAGCCAGAAAATGCAGTATACAAGAAGTTCGTTACGAAATATCAGGCATTGAATAAACAGATGGCAAAAAATCAATTTCTGGTACCTTATTTAATGTCTTCACATCCGGGTTCTACCATGAAGGAAGCAGTAGAACTTGCTGAATATTTAAGGGATCTTGGTTACATGCCGGAACAGGTACAAGACTTTTATCCCACACCATCTACCATGTCCACTGTTATGTATTATACAGGTGTGGATCCCAGAGATATGAAACCAGTATATGTCCCTAAAAATCCACATGAAAAGGCAATGCAAAGAGCGTTGATACAATACCGAAATCCAAAAAACCAGGAATTGGTGATAGAGGCTCTGAAAGTTGCAGGGAGGGAAGACCTGATTGGTTTTGAGAAACATTGCCTGATCAGACCAAGAAAGATGGCATCACAAGAAAAAGCAATAAAAGGACAGGCAGTGAAAAGAAAGACGATTGGCAATAAAGGAAAAAAGAAAAGCGTAATCCGAAATATTCATAAGAAAAAATAAGAAAAGGCCAGTTTGTGTCTGCGCTGCAATCACAAACATAAGGTACATAAAAGCAGCGCAGAAATGGGGAATCATATGAATATAGCAATTATAACAGGGGCGTCTTCCGGTTTAGGCAGGGAATTTGCGAAACAGATTGATAGTAATCTTGCTAACAGTATTGATGAAATTTGGTTGATAGCAAGAAGGATAGAACGTTTAGAAGAATTATCGAATCATTTGCGTAAAAAGACAAGAATCATTAAAATGGATATCACAAATGAATTGTATATGCAGCAATTCAGGGATATGCTTGCGTGTGAAAAACCAATTGTTAAAATGTTGTTAAATTGTGCTGGTTTTGGTCTGCTTGGTCATTTTAACGATATTTCGTTGGATGAACAATTGGGTATGCTGGAAGTAAATTGTAAAGCATTGACGAAAATGACCTATTATGTGATTCCTTATATGAAAAAAAATAGCCGCATCATTCAGTTGGCATCCAGTGCTGCTTTTCTTCCACAACCAAATTTTGCTGTATATGCTGCTACAAAATCATATGTATTAAGCTTTTCTTATGCCTTAGGAGAAGAATTAAGGGATCGAGAAATAATAGTAACAGCGGTATGTCCAGGTCCTATCAAGACAGAATTCTTTGATATTGCTGAAAAATATGGTGCCAATTTGGCAATAAAAAAACTATCCATGGTAGAAGCACCTGGAGTCGTAAGGGCAGCCTTAAGGGCATCGGCAAAGCGGAGGAGCCTATCGGTCTACAGTCCGCTAATTAAATCAATGCATATACTTACTAAGATATTGCCGACTAAGTTTTTATTAATACTTTTACGAACTATAAAATAGATAGAGAAAGGGAAACTGCTGAAAATAAGCAGGAATACTAGTAGATGAAAATTATAAAAGGAAGTTACGGTTATTTAAAATCACAAAAAAAGAAAACAGTATTGCGAACTTTACTATTGTATACTATTTCTTTAGCAATCTTTTTGACTGGCTATCTGACTACACACACGAAGGCAAATCTATTTACCATTGTTGCAGTACTTGGACTATTGCCTGCCAGTAGAAGCGCAGTAGAAATGATACTTTTTTTAAGACAGAGGGAATGCGACGATAAAATGATACAAAAAATCAGTGCTCATGTAGGAAAGATACCTTGTGCGTATGAATTGGTCTTAACCTCCTATGAAAAGAATTTTCCTCTAACTGCAATCATAGCTACTCAAAATATGGTATATGGATATACGGAATATGAAAACTGCGATAGTGATGCAGCGGAAAAGCATATCAAAGAAATGCTGATGCAGAATGGATGGAAACCGACAGTTAAGATTTTCAAGGAAGTGGAACCCTTTATAAGTAGATTGGATACGTTACAATCTTCTGAAACTAAAGTGGAAGAAAAAAATACGGAAATACTGGAAGTTATAAAAGCAATCTCGATTTAGCAAAGATGTAATTTAATAAAACAGGAGTTCACATATGAGGGAAGAAATCATTGCTTCCAATGAAGCAGGACAACGATTGGACAAATATTTAAAAAAATATTTACAGGAAGCACAAAGCAGCTTTATTTATAAAATGCTTCGCAAAAAAAATATTACTTTGAATCAGAAAAAAGCAGATGGCACCGAAAAACTGAATATCGGAGATCGTATCGTATTTTTTTTATCGGATGATACGCTTGCCAAATTTCAGGGATCGAATAGCGGTGTGAATCAGATACCCATAAAGGCAAATTATGAATCCGCCTATTTTCAATTAAAAAGTCGTTTTTCTATTATTTACGAAGATGATGACGTTTTGTTGATTTGTAAATCTGCAGGTGTTTTGTCACAGAAAGCAAAAGATACCGACATTTCACTGAACGAAGCGGTCATTGGTTATTTACTCCTTACAAATGCGATAGATGGAAAAATGTTACAAACGTTCCGGCCATCGGTGTGTAATCGTTTGGACCGTAATACCAGTGGAATTGTAATTTGTGGAAAGTCGCTTTTAGGATTGCAGACAATGAGTACGCTGTTAAGGGATCGGACATTGCATAAATATTATCATTGTATCGTAGATGGCGCCATGACTAGAAAAAGTCACTTAACGGGTTATATCAGTAAAGATGAAACAAAGAATAGAGTTACGATATATCAGGATAGAAGGCCTGGCTGCACATCTATTATCACGAATTATGAACCACTTAAAAATAATGGTAAGGTTACGTTGTTAGAAGTAGAGCTTGTCACAGGTAAAACGCATCAGATAAGAGCGCATCTTGCATCCATTGGTCATCCAATCATTGGGGATTATAAATATGGAAAAAAATATATCAACGATATTTATAAAGAAAAATTTCTTTTAAAACATCAATTATTACATGCCTATCGTATCGAGTTTCCTGAATTAAAAGATGTTTGTTGTAACTTGTCCAACCGAATATTCTTTGCGGAAGCACCTGTTGTTTTTGAAAAAATAATGGAGGTTAACGAATAAATGGGAACATGGAATTCGAGAGGGTTACGAGGTTCGACGTTGGAAGAGCTTATAAACCGAACCAATGAGAAGTATCAGGAGCATGGACTTGCCTTGATTCAAAAAATACCAACACCGATTACTCCCATTCAAATAGAAAAAGAGACCAGACATATTACACTAGCCTATTTTGAACAAAAAAGTACGGTCGATTACATTGGAGCGGTTCAGGGAATCCCGGTTTGTTTTGATGCAAAGGAATGTGCTACGGACACATTTTCTTTACAAAATATACATGAACATCAAGTAACCTTTATGGAACAATTTGAGCAACAAAATGGTGTTGCTTTTTTTATCATTTATTATACCACTAAGAATCTATTCTATTATTTACCGTATCGAAGATTAAGAGAAGTCTGGAATCGTGCGCAGGAGGGCGGCAGGAAAAGTTTTCGTTTTGATGAGTTAGAAGAAACTTTTATTCTGCCAAAAAAATCTGGTATTCTGGTTCCTTTTTTAGATATGATTCAACTTGACTTAGAAAAAAGAGAGAACATGGAAATATAGATTGACAATCGCTATCGTTTTTTGTATACTATGAATAATTTCACGTGGTAGCATGATATCACGTTACTATAATAAAGTATTTTAATGTAAGTTAAGTGAGGATATTATGAGTAAAAAATTAGTACATACGCCGGAAGGTGTACGCGATATTTATGGCGAGGAATATGCAAAAAAACGAAAAATTCAGGGACTGATACATGATAAAATGAAACGATTTGGTTTTCAAGATATTCAAACGCCTACCTTTGAGTTTTTTGATGTTTTTTCCAGTAAGATTGGTACGGTACCCTCCAAAGAATTATACAAGTTTTTTGATAAAGAGGGAAATACTTTAGTACTAAGGCCCGACTTCACACCTTCTATTGCAAGATGTGCAGCAAAATATTTTATGGATGAGGATATCCCTATTCGCTTTAGTTATATGGGAAATACCTTTGTTAATACCAATAACCTGCAGGGAAAATTAAAAGAAGTAACTGAGATGGGAGCAGAGTTGATCGGTGATGATACGGTAGAAGCCGATGCAGAAATGATCAGTCTTGTAATAGAAATCTTACTAAGTGTTGGATTGAAGGAATTTCAGGTAAGTATTGGTCAAGTTGAATTTTTTAAGGGCTTATGTGAGGAGGCAGGAATAGAAGAAGATATGGAATTGAATCTAAAAGATTTGATTTCAAACAAGAATTTTTTTGGTGCAGAAGAATTATTAAGGAAAGGGAATATAGATAGTTCTTATATAGAGGTCATTTTAAAAGTAACAGATATGTCCGGCTCCATTGATGCATTATTGGAAGCTAGAAAAACGGTTCATAATGAACGTTCTTTAAACGCATTGGAACGATTGAAAAAAGTATATGATATCCTAACTCTTTACGGGGTGGAGCAATATGTCTCCTTTGATCTTGGAATGCTTAGTAAATATAACTATTATACAGGGATTATTTTTAAGGGATATACCTATGGTGTGGGAGATGCACTTGTCAAAGGCGGGCGCTATGATAATTTGTTAAATCAGTTTGGAAAGCAAGCTGCAGCCGTTGGATTCATGGTAGTCATTGATGATCTGATGACAGCAACAGCAAGCCAGAGAATTGATATCGAGATTGAAAAAAAAGATACATTGATTTTATACAAAGAAAAATTTATGGAAGGTGCTATTGCACTTGCAAAACAGATGCGCCTGCAACAACAAAATGTAGAATTAATACAAATGAAAGAAGATAAAAAAACAAAATCTTATATTGAATTTGCGAAAAGATACAAGATTGCTAAAATTATTTGCCTGCAGAAAGAAGAATTTGTAGAGATTACAGAAACAAGTACTGGAGATGTAAGAGAACGATTGCTTGTTGAATTGACTGAGAGGAAATAATGATCATGAGTGAAAATCTACGCTATTTAACCTTTGCCTTAGGAAAGGGAAGATTGGCAAAAAATACAATGGAGTTGCTGGAAAAAATCGGAATTACTTGCGATGAAATGAAAGATAAGGATTCCCGTAAGTTGATTTTTGTAAATGAGGAATTAAAACTTAAATTTTTTTTAGCAAAAGGACCTGATGTTCCTACTTATGTTGAATATGGGGCTGCAGATATCGGCGTGGTCGGAAAAGATACTTTGTTAGAAGAAAATAGAAGGGTGCACGAAGTATTAGATCTTGGATATGGCAAATGTAGGATGTGTGTATGTGGGCCTGTAAAGGCAAAAGAATTATTGCAGCACCATGAAATGATTCGTGTTACCAGTAAATATCCCAATATAGCAAAAGATTATTTTTATAATAAGAAGCACCAGACGGTAGATATCATAAAACTGAATGGTTCGGTGGAATTAGGACCAATTGTTGGATTGAGTGATGTTATTGTTGATATTGTGGAAACAGGTTCCACGTTAAAAGAAAATGGCCTTGAGGTCTTGGAAGAAATATGTCCCTTATCGGCTAGAATGATCGTAAATCAGGTCAGTATGAAAATGGAAACGGAAAGAATCAAGGTATTAATAGATGAATTGAAAAAAATAGTATAAATAAGACACTATGCAGAAAGAGAGAAGGAAATGAATACCGTCATATTGACAGAGGAATCCAAAAAAAATTTATTAGAGAGTTTACTAAAAAGAAGTCCTAATCACTATGAAGAATATGAAAAAATCGTATCTGATATTATTGAAGATGTAAGAGAAAATGGGGATAAAGCTGTTTTTTCTTATACCAAAAAATTTGATTGTTTTGATGGAAATGTGAATACTATAAAGGTGACAGATGCGGAAATAGAATATGCATATCAAAATTTAGACCCGGATTTTATTAGAATAATGAAAAAAGCGGCTGAAAATATTCGCACCTATCATCAACGGCAGATACGTAACAGTTGGTTCGAATCCAAAGAAGACGGAACTATTTTAGGACAAAAAGTCACACCGATGTCTACGGTAGGTGTTTATGTGCCGGGTGGAAAGGCTGTTTATCCATCTTCTACATTGATGTGTGCCGTTACAGCCAAAGTAGCAGGTGTAGAAAAAATTATAATGACTACCCCCTGCAATGCAGATGGTCATGTGAATTCAGGTGTGTTAGCGGCTGCCAAAATTGCCGGGGTGAATGAGATCTACAAAGTCGGCGGTGCGCAGGCAATTGCAGCAATGGCTTTTGGAACAAAATCCATACCAAAAGTGGATAAAATAGTAGGTCCTGGAAATATCTTTGTTGCATTAGCAAAAAAAGCAGTATATGGTTATGTTAGCATAGATTCTATAGCAGGTCCCAGCGAAATTGTAGTTCTTGCAGATGAATCAGCGAATCCTAGATATGTAGCCGCAGATTTGTTATCACAGGCGGAACACGATGAGTTGGCATCCGCTATTTTAATTACTACTAGCAAAGAATTGGCAGATAAAGTTAAAATAGAAATAGATGGATTTTTAAAAGAATTATCCAGAGCAAAGATCATTGAGAAATCCTTAGAAAATTACGGTTATATATTAATTGCTAAAAATATGCAGGAAGCAATAGATACGGCAAATGCAATCGCATCGGAGCATTTGGAAATATTGACACGCGATCCGTATTCAGTAATGACCAAGATTAAAAATGCAGGAGCTATTTTCCTTGGAGAATATTCTTCAGAACCATTAGGTGATTACTTTGCAGGACCAAATCATGTATTACCTACCAATGGTACTGCAAGATTTTTTTCACCACTTAGCGTAGATGATTTTGTTAAGAAATCCAGTATTATATCCTATTCTAAGGAAGCACTTTATAAGATCCATGAAGATATTGAATATTTTGCAAAGAAGGAAGAGTTAACCGCTCATGCCAATTCTATTCATGTGCGGTTTGAATCATAAAATAGATGTTTTAAGATACTCATAGGAGGAAACAAGGTATGCCAAGAATAGCGGAACTGAAAAGAGATACAAGGGAAACACAGATTGAGTTATCTTTGCAGATTGATGGAGCAGGAAAAGCTGAAATCGATACGGGTATCGGTTTTTTCGATCATATGTTGGAGGGGTTTTCCAAGCATGGTTTTTTTGATCTAAAAGTAAAGGTTAATGGTGATCTGAATGTAGATGGACATCATACGGTAGAAGATACCGGAATTATCCTTGGAACTGCAATTAAAGAAGCGATTGGTGATAAAAAAGGAATTAAAAGATATGGTTCTTGCATCTTGCCAATGGACGATGCGTTAGCTCTCTGTGCAATTGATTTGTGTGGGAGACCCTATTTTGAATGTGACAGCACCTTCCATACCCAGAGAGTTGGTTCTTTTGATACGGAGTTAGTGCGTGAATTTTTTTATGCAGTCTCTTATACGGCAGGCATGAACTTACATATTAAGATTTTGTCAGGAAGGAATAGTCATCATATGATAGAAGCAATGTTTAAGGCTTTTGCCAAAGCACTGGATGAAGCTGTCCGTATGGATTCTAGGATTACGGATGTACTAAGTACAAAAGGCAGTTTGTAAGGATGATATAGTTAGAGGAGCGATACGAATGAATTACAAAAAATTTATTCCTTGCATTTATTTATATAAAGGAAATGCAGTTAAAAATCTTTTGGACACTACCGTTATTAGTATGAATCCAGGGGAATTAGCAAAGTTCTATAGCGAGAATAATGCGGATGAGATCTTGCTTTTTGATATGTCTTTGGAAGACAAAGAACGAGAAGTTAATCTTAGCATCATCAAGCATATGGCAAATGGGGTAGAAGTACCGCTTATAGGCGCAGGAAATATAGAACGTATGGAAGATGTCAAGAAGCTATTATATGCAGGATGCAAAAAAGCAGTGATCGATCTTTCGAAGCAATCCAATATCGATCTCATGAAAGAAGTATCCTTGAAATTTGGTAAAGATAAAATATATGGATCATTTACAGATACAGAAACTTTATCCGGAAATAAAATTCCAATTGAAAGATATGTATCTGCGTTAATTGCTATGGATGAGTCGATCCTGAAGGAGAGTATATCTATTGTAGCACGTCCTATAATAGCCATATTACCACTGATATCATTGGATAAAATGCTTCAGATACTTTCTATTGAAGAGATCATAGGTGTTTCTGGTGAAATTGTAAACGATAATGCAAAGGAAATTTATACGTTGAAAAAATTAAGCAAAGAAAATGGGATAGAAGTGAATACATTAGAATCCGCTAAAAAATGGTCGGAATTTAAATTGAATGCGGAAGGCATGATACCTGTTGTTGTTCAGGATTATAAAACGAACGAAGTATTGATGGTTGCCTATATGAATGAAGAGGCTTATGAGTTAACCATTGAGACTGGACAAATGACATATTTCAGCCGAAGTAGGAATGAAATATGGATCAAAGGAAAGACTAGTGGACACTATCAATATGTGAAATCTTTAACTGCAGATTGTGATTTTGACACCTTATTAGCAAAAGTATCGCAAGTAGGAGCCGCTTGCCATACGGGTAATTATTCTTGCTTTTTTAATGAATTAGTGAAAAAAGAGTATGAAGAAACCAATCCTTTGAAAGTGTTTGAAGAAGTCTTCGCAGTGATCAAAGATCGTAAGATAAATCCCAAGGAAGGCTCTTATACGAACTACCTGTTTGACAAAGGTGTCGATAAAATATTAAAAAAACTGGGAGAAGAGGCAACGGAAATTGTAATCGCTGCAAAAAATCCAAATCCGGATGAAATCAAATATGAAATCTCTGATTTCTTATACCATATGATGGTTTTAATGGTGGAAAAAGATGTAACATGGGAAGAAATCACAGAAGAGTTAGCACAAAGATAAAGAAAAGAGGCATGGCCATATGAAATTGGTTATGTCTCTTTACTTCTATTCATAAAAATAAGTCATAGAATTGTAATAGAAACAAGCAAAGAAACAAGCAGTTTACATAAAGTAATTATGTAAATCAAAATAAGGAGGAGTTTTCATGAGTGATATTTCATCCGAGCAAAGATTAAGATTGATTCATACCATAAGGGAAGAACATAGAAATAACCAATTATCAATGCAAAACCGTGAAAGAATTTTGAATGGCGATAAAATAATAATGCCACTATCGGATAATACTATGGAAAAAAACATGAATGAGCCAGCGGGAATCAATACTGGTTCTTTTAAACTACGATTCATGATTGCTATCATTCTTTTTATCGGATTCATTTTTATGGATTCACAAAAAATTAGCTTAAATGGAATTAATGCTTTAAAGATACAGAACAGTATTACAGAAAATTTTCAATCAAATATATTTGATTTTATGGAATCTATCCCTTATACTTTAGAGAGTATGCAGGAAAAATAGGATGAATTTTAAGCTTGCATCGGTAAGAGAAGTAAGATACGAATCAGAATGGAGCTATACATGAGGAAATTAGCGTTAAGCGATGAAGTACTTTTAAAAGTAGAAAAGCCAGCCAGATATATTGGCAATGAAGTAAATTCCGTTGTAAAAGAAAAAGATAAATGTAAGGTACGGTTTGCAATGTGTTTTCCAGACGTATATGAGATAGGCATGTCTCATCTTGGAATACAGATATTATATGATATGCTAAATCAATTTGAAGATGTGTGGTGTGAACGAGTTTATTCCCCTTGGCTGGATCTGGACGAGGTAATGAGAGAGAAAAAAATTCCGCTCTTTGCATTAGAATCTCAGGATCCGATTAAAGATTTTGATTTTTTAGGAATAACCATTCAATATGAAATGTGCTATACCAATATTCTTCAAATACTCGATTTGAGTCAAATACCACTGTTGGCGGCGGAGCGGACAGAAGAGGATCCAATTGTAATTGGAGGAGGACCTTGTACGTATAATCCGGAACCAATTGCTGACTTTTTTGATCTGTTTTATATTGGTGAAGGAGAAATTGCTTACCAAGAATTGCTGACTTTATATAAAGAACATAAAAAATCGGGTGGTTCAAGACTCGATTTTCTTAAGCTGGCAGCGAAAATATCTGGGATCTATGTTCCTATGTTCTATGAGGTTACTTATCATGAGGATGGCACTATCAAAAGTTTTGCGCCAAATAGAGAAGGAATTCCTGCAACAATAACAAAAAATATTGTAATGGATGTGACGGATACGTATTATCCAATGAAACCAGTTGTTCCTTTTATAAAAATAACGCAGGATAGAGTTGTTCTAGAGATCCAGCGAGGTTGCATCAGAGGATGCAGATTCTGCCAGGCAGGACAGTTATATCGGCCGGTCAGAGAACGTAATGTGGAAGTATTAAAAAAATACGCCGTAGAAATGTTGAAAAATACCGGGCATGAAGAAATTTCTTTAAGTTCGCTGAGTTCCAGTGATTATACCCAGCTAGAAGATCTGGTTACTTTTTTAATTCATGAATGCGAAACGAAAAAAATCAATATTTCCCTTCCATCTTTACGAATTGATGCATTTTCTTTGGATGTCATGACGAAAGTACAAGATGTGAAAAAGAGTAGTTTAACGTTTGCGCCAGAGGCAGGGAGTCAAAGATTAAGGGATGTCATAAACAAAGGGCTTACGGAGGAAGTGATTTTAGAAGGTGCCACGGAAGCCTTTAAAGGAGGCTGGACACGTGTAAAATTGTATTTTATGCTTGGCTTGCCGACAGAAACGGAAGACGATATAAAAGGAATTGGAGAGCTTTGTAATAAAATAGCTGCGGCATTCTATGAAACCGTACCAAAAGAAGAACGTAGAAATAAGGTACAGATCGTTGCAAGTACCTCTTTCTTTATACCGAAGCCATTTACGCCATTTCAATGGGCTAAAATGAACACAAAGGAAGAATTTTTGGACAAGGCCTATTTAACGAGAAAATCTATTATGTCCCAGCTGAATCAGAAAAGTATTAAGTACAATTGGCATGAGGCTGATGTCAGTGTTCTAGAAGGCGTTCTTGCAAGAGGAGATCGTAAAGTTGCGAAGGTAATACAGAGAGTCTATGAGAAGGGTGCAATTTTTGATGCCTGGGGGGAACGGTTCCAGAATGAACTTTGGTTAGAGACATTCAAGGAATGCGGCCTATCCGTAGATTTCTATACGACAAGAGAACGATTAGAGGATGAATTATTCCCTTGGGATTTTATAGATTGTGGTGTTACAAAAGAGTTCTTGCTCCGTGAATGGCATAACGCAAAAAATGATTCTATAACCCCTAATTGTCGGAAACAATGTCAAGGGTGTGGTGCTAATCGATTTGGGGGAGGAGTCTGTTATGAAGGTCAGAATTAAATTTTCAAAACATGGAGCTATGAAATTCATTGGTCATCTTGATATCATGCGTTATTTTCAAAAGGCAATCCGGAGAACGGATATTGATATCACATACACGACTGGATTCAGCCCGCATCAGGTTATGTCATTCGCAATGCCATTGGGGGTAGGGTTAGAAAGCGATGGGGAGTATTTTGATATAGAAATAAATGCATTTACCAGTTGTGAAGATATACAGCAAAAATTAGAAAAGGAAATGGCTACTGGTATTCATATTTTAAACGTGAAGGTGTTACCAGAGACAGTCGGCAATGCGATGGCTAGTGTCGCCGCTGCAAAATACCAGGTCACCTTCAGGGAAGGTCATGCACCTGTATTTGACTGGAAAAGTCAATTGCCTTTATTCTATCAAAAAGATTCCATTGTAATTATGAAACAGTCAAAGAAGAGTGTGAAGGAACTGGATTTAAAACCTGGCATCTATGAACTTAAGATTGTAGGAGATGTGATTCAGATGCTAGTGGATGCCAGTAGCGCTGGTAATATTAAGCCAAGTCTTGTATTAGAGGCATTTTATAAAGAGAATGATCAGAAACTTTTAGAATTTGATCTGGAAGTATTACGTATGGAAACATATAGGAATGCGGGCACAGAAAAAGAACCAGATTTTGTTCCACTGGATGAAATTTGAACATAGTATGATTCATAGAGGGATACATGGAAAGTAAACTTATTATTACAAGAGAAAATGACAGAGTTATGATTTACTATATGCAGGACGATAAGCTTGTTTCGGTGCAGACCGAATCGAATAATACCAGTATGCTTCAAAATATCTATGTTGGTAAAGTGAAAAATATTGTGAAAAACTTACATGCAGCATTTATCGAGGTGCAACCCGGAATTATGTGTTACCTTTCTCTTACCGACTGTGAAAAACCAATCATATGTAACCTTCATCACGAAAGAGATACGCTTGCTGAGGGTGATGAGATCATCGTCCAAGTTACAAAAGATGCGATGAAAACAAAAGATGCTGCAGTTTCTACAAAATTATCCTATGCAGGTAGATATTCTGTTATTTCGTATCCGAATAAAAAAATAGGATATTCCAATAAAATAAAGCAGGCAGAAAAAAAGGAATTAGCAGAAGTAATAAAAGATTATTTAGACACCGATTTCGGATATGTAATTCGGACGAATGCCTCTGTTTTACATGCAAATGCATTGCAACAAGAACTTCTTCATATTACGGAAGTATTTAAAAAAATTCTGACCGAAGGAAAAAATAGGACTCCATACTCGATTCTTTATCAGGCACCACCTAAATATCTAAAAATAATAAAAGATCTATCTGATGATCATTTAACAAAAATTATTACAGATGATTCTGAATTGTTTGATAGTATGAAACTTTTTTTAACTCATAATCAACCTGAGGATCTTTTAAAGCTCACAAAATATCAGGATGATTCCTATCCTTTGAAGAAACTGTACCGTTTAGAATCGTTATTAAAGGAAGCTATGTACAAAAACGTATGGCTTAAGAGCGGTGGATATCTAGTTATTGAACCGACAGAAGCGTTAACGGTAATTGATGTCAATTCCGGAAAATGTATCGATAAGACAGATACAGAGAAGACTTTTTATAAGATCAACAAAGAAGCTGCGATTGAAATAGCTAGACAATTAAGACTTAGGAACCTATCGGGAATAATAGTGATAGATTTTATTAATATGCAGTCGGTTAAAAATAAAGAGCTTCTGATACAGCTCTTAAAAGACTGTGTAAAAAAGGACCCTGTCAAAACAAACGTTGTCGATATGACTGCGTTAGGTCTGGTTGAAGTCACTAGAAAAAAAATGGAGTCATCATTACAGGAACAGATGAAAAGCGATTCGTAATTTTTCCCGTTTATAGGAGTATGACAGGAAGTAGGTATTTATGAAGTTAATTAAATTTGAAAAAGTGAAAGATGGAAAATATCTGAAAAACTATGAGATCACATATTTAAATAAAAATGGTAAAGAAAAAAAATACGAAATTGTCAGCAGGAAAGAATTGAATGATATAGAGGAACTTGGAAACCGCACAAGTGGAGTATCCATTGTCGTAACTAAGGATGATAAATTACTTTTATTAAGAGAATTTCGTATGGGAGTTAATAAATATATCTTCAATCTTGTCGCAGGTATGTTGGAAGAGAATGAATCAATTGAAAAGTGTATAGCAAGGGAATTGTATGAAGAAACAGGTCTTGCCTTGAAAAGAATCATTGCGATTTTACCACCTTCTTATGCCGCAGTTGCGATATCGGATACCATGACACAAATTGCTTTTGTAGAAGCAGACGGAGTGATTGAAGATCATACTTCCGAAAATGAACTGATCGAAGCAAAGTTCTATTCAAGAGACGAGATTCGTGACTTGATTGCAAGAGAACCTTTTAGCTCCAGAGCTCAAATGGTTGCCTACCAATTCATGAAAAATAGATGATAGCGTTTCCTCACTGATTTCAGCACTTTCTATTGACAGAAAGCAGCATAAATGATATATTATTTGAGTATGCCGCATAGTGAGGTCATAAGTTCGTATTTACACGACACCGAAGCTAGCGAGTAATGAAATAGGAGGTGCCTATATGTACGCGATTATTGCAACAGGTGGTAAACAATACAAAGTTTCAGAGGGCGACGTAATCAAGATTGAAAAACTTGATGCAGAAGCTGGTAATACTGTAACATTTGATCAAGTTCTTGCTGTAAGTGATGATGCTCTCAAAGTTGGTGGTGATGTTGCTTCTGCAACTGTAACAGCAACTGTTTTAGATCAGGGAAGAGCCAGAAAAGTTATTGTATATAAATACAAGAGAAAATCTGGATATCACAAAAAGAATGGTCATAGACAAGCATACACACAAGTTAAAATTGACAAAATCAATGCTTAATATTGAGTAGGTATTGTTATGATTACAATTACCATTTTTAAAAACAAATCAAGAGATTATATAGGATTTAAGATAGTTGGGCATGCAGGATTTGCTGCGTATGGTGCAGATATCGTATGTGCGTCTGTTTCAATACTGGTGATCAATACCATTAATTCCATGGAAGTGTTATTAAAGGAACCATTTCAATGCACACAGGATGAAGATAAAGGGTTGATTGATTTTCGGTTTGAACAAATACCTAGTGAAGAGGCAAAATTATTGCTTGATTCTATGATACTTGGTTTAACGGAAGTAGAAAAACAATACGGTAAAAAATATATTTTACTTACATTTAAGGAGGTGTAAACCATGTTAAATATGAACCTTCAATTTTTCGCTCATAAAAAGGGAGTTGGTTCTACTAAAAACGGTAGAGATTCCGAGTCTAAAAGATTGGGTGCGAAAAGAGCTGACGGACAATTCGTAAAAGCTGGTAATATTTTATACAGACAACGTGGAACAAAGATTCATCCTGGTACTAACGTAGGTCGTGGTGGAGATGATACTTTATTTGCATTAGTTGACGGTGTATTAAGATTCGAAAGAAAAGGAAGAGATAAGAAACAAGCTTCTGTTTATCCAGTAGAGAACTAATTACGATAACTATGTTGGACTTCAAACAATCTGTTTGGAGTCCTTTTTAGCTTATACAAGTGGCACATCCTTTGTTCGTGAAAAAGATTTTACTATTTATTTTATAAAGAAAATCATGTAATATAAAAGAGATCTTTCATAAGAGCAAGTTAATTGAAATATTGGTACCTTCTATCATTTAGAATGTCAATATTTCTTATGTAGAATAGGAGTTTAGTAATGTTTGCAGATAGAGCAAAAATTTATATTAGAAGCGGCAAAGGCGGCGATGGACATGTTTCTTTCAGACGAGAAAAATATGTACCAAACGGCGGACCGGATGGTGGCGATGGTGGTCATGGTGGAGATGTCATCTTTATGGTTGACGAGGGTCTCAATACACTGACTGATTTCAGACACATTAGAAAGTATAAGGCTCAGGATGGAGAACAGGGCGGGAAGAAAAACTGCCGTGGAAAGAATGGAGCCAATATCATGATTAAAGTACCAGAAGGTACGGTATTAAAAGAAGCGGAATCCGGAAAAGTAATCGCAGATATGTCAGGAGAAAATAAACAGTATACGATACTTAGAGGGGGACATGGCGGTAAAGGGAACCAACATTATGCAACACCTACCATGCAGGCACCTAAGTATGCGCAGCCCGGACAGCCTGCCAAGGAATTGGAATTATTATTAGAACTGAAAGTAATTGCTGACGTTGGATTAGTTGGATTTCCAAATGTGGGAAAATCAACATTATTGTCCAGAGTCACCAATGCCAATCCTAAAATCGCAAATTATCATTTTACAACCTTAAATCCAAATCTTGGTGTCGTTGACCTGGCAGAAGGAAAAGGGTTTGTGATTGCAGATATACCAGGACTAATAGAAGGTGCTTCTGAAGGTGTCGGTTTGGGACATGAATTCTTACGACATATTGAGAGAACAAAAGTAATCATTCATATTGTGGATGCTGCTTCTACAGAAGGAAGAAATCCGGTGTCAGATATTCATGCAATTAATAAGGAATTGGAAGCGTATAATAAAGAAATATCAAATCGCCCTCAAGTAATCGCGGCAAATAAAATTGATGCGATTTATAATAACGGAGAGGATCCAATTCAAAAAATTAAAGATGAATTTGAACCGAAAGGAATTAAAGTATTTCCCATATCAGCAGTTAGTGGAAAAGGATTAAAAGAATTACTATACTGTGTGAATACTATGTTGGAAGAGTTAAATGAGGCACCTACCGTATTTGAACAGGAGTTCTTCCCAGAATTGGAAGGAGCCTCCGAAGAGCCTTATACCGTAGAATATGACGAAGAAAATGAGGAATATGTGGTCGAAGGGCCTCGGATTGAAAAAATGCTTGGTTATACAAATTTGGAATCGGAAAAAGGATTTTCATTTTTCCAAAAATTCCTGAAAGAGAATGGAATTTTAGACGAGCTGGAAGCGTTGGATATCAAAGAAGGAGAGACAGTCAGGATGTATGGACTGAAATTTGATTATTATAAATAGGGCAAACAAATATTTTTTGGAAGAACGTATACGTTCCCATATATAGAATTATAATAAACATAAGATTGGAGTAATATGACAAGTAAACAAAGAGCTTTTTTAAAGGGACTGGCAATGGATCTAGATCCCATTTTTCAGATTGGAAAGGCGAGCCTTACACCAGAAGTAACAGAAGCAATTCTGGAATCCTTTCATACAAGAGAACTAATAAAAATTTCGGTATTAAAGAATTGTATAGACGATCCGAAAGAAATCGCTTCTATTTTATCGGAGAGAACACACTCAGATGTTGTTCAGGTAATTGGTAAAAAAATTGTATTATATAAAGAGAATAAGGACCATAAAAAAATTAATTTACCCGTATAAAAAAGAGGAAAGAAGTGTCTGATCTAATGCAGTGTATAAAAAAAATTGGAATTTTAGGCGGAACTTTTGATCCGATTCATACAGGACATCTTTTGTTAGCAGAAGCCGCAATAAATTACTTTCAGTTAGATGAAGTACTATTTATCCCAAGTGGCAACTCCTATATGAAAGATAATGTGACGGATAAAAATTTAAGAGCAGATATGGTGGCTCTGGCTATTCAGGATAATCCCATGTTTCGATTATCTTATATGGAGGTAAATAGGAACGGAAATTCTTATTCCTATGAAACAATTTGCGCGTTAAAAAAAAAATATCCTCAAAATAAATATTATTTCATTGTAGGTGCGGATTCTGTTTTTTCAATGCAGAGTTGGAAATGTATCGATCTATTGATGCAGAATTGTATCATAGCCGTTGCGGTTAGAATGGGACATAGTATTCGCGAAGTGGAAAAAAAAATAATGGAATTACAACAAAGATACCAATGTGAGATACAATTATTCAATACGTTAAGAATAGATATCTCATCAACTGATATAAGGGATAGGATTAAAAAGAAACAAACTATTCGATATATGGTTCCAGATCAATTATTGAAATATTTGAGTCAAAATGATATTTATGAAGTTACTAAGTAATAAAAATGTAAATAGAAAGCGTGAATGATTACTTTATACGTTCTAGTAAGTATGCAGTTCTATGCTTTTGCAGATGGGAGAAATTGTGAATAGTAAGATGAACCATCCAAAAAAAATCAGAAAAACTCTGGAAAAAATGTTAGATGAGAAGCGTTTTGAACATACATTAGGAGTTGCTTATACGGCATCGGCATTAGCAATGCGTTATGATGGTAATATAAAAAAAGCAGAAATTGCTGGATTACTGCATGATTGTGCGAAATGCATAGATAATGATAAAAAACTAAGTATGTGCCAAAAATACAATATTAATATCAATGAATTTGAAAGAAGAAATCCGTTTTTACTGCATGCGAAATTGGGAAGCTTTTTAGCTATGAAAAAATTCAATGTTAGTGATAAAGATGTTATAAATGCAATATTGAATCATACAACGGGTAGACCTGAAATGTCTCTATTGGAAAAGATTCTTTATGTTGCGGATTATATTGAACCTAACAGAGTACAGGCTCCGAATTTAGAAAAGATACGTAAATTGGCTTTCATTGATCTTGACGCGGCCGTGCTGGAGATCTTAAAAGATACGTTGAGTTATTTGAACACAATAGATAATGCAATAGACCCTATGACTCTGAAAACATATGAGTATTATAATAATGTTCACTAAAATCTATGTATGTATAAAATATAAGAAATAAAAAAAGGAGTAAAGAGATGAATCAATCGAAAGAGATGGCAAAATTAGCAATTGGTGCCTTGGAAGATAAAAAAGCCGAGGATATCCATATCATTGATATTAGTAATATATCTGTATTAGCCGACTATTTTATTATAGCGAACGGAACGAATCGAAATCAAGTGCAAGCGCTTATTGACAATGTAGATGAAATCATGGGACGCGCAGGTTATAAAGAGCGAAAAATAGAAGGATATGATACAGCGAACTGGGCTCTTATGGACTATAAAGATATTATTGTCCATGTATTTGATAAGGAAAACAGATTGTTTTATAATCTTGAAAGAATTTGGAGAGATGGGAAACAAATAAGTTTAGAAGAATTTCAAAATTGAGTAGGGTAGATGTTGTCCTTTTAGAAGAAAAAATATCACTCCGTGCAAAAGCGCACTTGCTTTGCGGATAAAATTCCGCCACTGGCAGAATGCGCTTGCTGCGGTAAAGAAATCATAAAACGTTTTATGTACAATTCTATTGGAATCTAGTGATTCATATCAATGGTATAGGCGAAACACGCCAAATACTTTCCCCAAAATTTCAACTTGATCCACGATAATAGGTTCCATCGTATCGTTTTCAGGCTGCAGACGATAATGCCCATTTTCTTTATAAAAAGTCTTAACAGTCGCAGAATCTTCAATCAGTGCAACTACGGTGTCACCATTACGGGCGGTATGGCAACGTTCAACAAATATTTGATCTCCGTTTAATATTCCAACATTAATCATACTATCACCTTTTACATTCAATACAAATGTTTCTGCATTAGGCACTATATCAGCAGGAATAGGAAAGTAACCCTCTATGTTTTCTTGTGCAAGAATGGGCTGTCCGGCAGCTACCTGACCGACAATCGGAATACTTGCCATTTCATGTCTCACCATTTGAAAACTGTCATCCATAATCTCGATAGCACGTGGTTTGGTTGGATCTCGTCTAATATATCCATTTTTTTCCAATGTCTCCAGATGAGAGTGAACGGATGAAGTGGATTTCAGATTGACAGCTTCACAAATTTCCCGAACGGCTGGCGGATAACCTCTTTTTAAAATTTCTTCTTTTATATATTCTAATATTTCACGTTGTTTATTCGTAATCTTACCATATGCCATATGTAAATCCTCCTGAATTTTATAAATTTAGTTTAGCATACATAAATTTAAAAAGCAAACATATATTCCAAATATTTGTTCGATTATGAATCAATAAAGTATTGACAATAGAATATATGTTCGATATAATCTCCATATAAGAACACATGTTTGATGTTGCTTATCGGAGGTTTTAGTATGAGTGAGAGAAGAATTCAAAAAAATAAGATGAAAAGGCAAAGAGAATTAAAAAAACAGATTATAATAATGATAGTTACCTTTTGTATGATCACTATTTTTGCTTTTACATTTGGAAGTTCTTTTTCGAAAGCGAAAGAAGTTACGACAGAAAGACAAGTATATAAATATTTCACCAGTATCATGGTGAAATCAGGAGATAGTTTATCATCCATTGCAGCTGAAAATATGAGCAAAGAGTTTAAATCAATAGAACATTATGTAAATGAAATCAAACATATCAATTCCCTGGAGGATGACACCATACATGTAGGTCAATATTTAGTGATCCCTTATTACTCCGTTGAATTTCATTCATAATGATTTTTGTATAAAATCAGATACATAGGTAAATTCAATTATACAATGTTGACTCCCCAATTTATACATAATATAATCTATTTATTATTAGTTCAAGGAGGGTTACATTAAATGCAGAGAGAGGAAGGCTGCTTTAAAATTTGGACCGATGGGAATGGACGTAAAATCATTTATTCCCAGGGTGAAGGGATTGCTAAGGCACATGAAGTTGAGTGGCTTTATACAAATATTTGTGATCTTGCAAAAGAATGGAATGGACAGGAATGGGCATATGTAGCATTTATAGAAAAGATGGGGCAGGTAAGTGAAAAGGGTAGTACCCGTTATATTAAATTACATGAAACATTAGCCTTAAATCATTGCAAGTGTATTGCGTATATAGAAGGCAATTCTTATGAAGTGTCTGTTCAGGCCGCTAAGCATAAGCAAGCGTCTAATACTCCGACTACTACAAATAGATATTTCAATACGGTAGACGAAGGTTTAGCATGGCTGACCGAAAATGGTTTTTAATAGTAGCCCTGTTATCATTTAAAATGATAACAGGGCTACTTCTTTTTATTGTTCTCTATTTTCTTTTGCAATAAATGATAATATTAAATAAATGCATATAAATTGGATGTTTAGGAAAATGTAGTAATAAATAAGATTAATAAAGAGAAAGGAGATAACAATGAAAAAGTGTAAATGTTATTATAATATGTATATGAATCAATGCAATTGGAAGGATATGTTGTTATTTAAAATATGTTTATGTGCAATGGGCATGATGATTGGATTAAAAGTTCCGAACGAAAAGAAAAAATGTATTTTTAGGACTGTATCTATTATATTTATCGGTAGTTATATACCGCTCATGACTAAACTTATGAAAATTGTCATGCAAAAGTAATAAAATGTAAAAAAATAGGAACATTTGTAAAAAAGGGGAATATTATAATAATGGATATAAAAATCTTAAGGAGAATTTAATATGCCAGGTATGCCAGTGCAAGTCACAAGGCTAGGTTCCGTAACAGATGATGTGAAGGTCGTAAATGGTTCGACCGCTTTAACCGTAGGTCTCGCCGCAGGGACCGATATCGATCAGGTTTCTACCGTCGGTGCAGTAACAGGCGATGTAAAAGTCGTAAATGGAGCTACGGCTTTAACCGTAGGTCTTGCCGCAGGGACCGATATTGATCAGGTTTCTACCGTCGGTGCAGTAACAGGCGATGTAAAAGTCGTAAATGGAGCTACGGCTTTGACCGTAGGTCTTGCCGCAGGTACTGATATCGATCAGGTCACTACAGTAGGTTCTGTAACAGATGATGTGAAGGTTGTAAATGGTTCGTCCGCCTTAACTGTAGGTTTGGCTGCAGGTACTGATATCGATCAAGTTGCTACGGTCGGTGCAGTAACGGGCGATGTCAAAGTCGTAAATGGTTCAACGGCTTTAACCGTAGGTCTCGCTACCGGTACTGATATCGATCAGGTTGCTACCGTCGGTGCTGTAACGGGTGATGTAAAAGTCGTAAATGGAGCTACGGCTCTAACGGTAGGCCTTGCAGCAGGGACTAATGTCATCGGTAAAGTTGAAAATCAACTCATATTTACTAATGTAGATAGCTTTGGGGCTGAAACACCATTAACGACTAAAAGTGTAGGCGTCTCCGAAGTAGTAAATGCAGTTGCGCAAGATATCTCGTTAGTATCATCCTATAATTGGTTTATTAAAAATACTGGTGCTGCTGATATTCAATTGGTAGTTCAATTAAGTCCCGATAATAGTAACTGGATCGAAGATACGGGTACGGTCATAGCTTTAGCCGCTGGTGAGTCCAAGCTAATCACCGTCACCAACTTTTTAAAATATGTACGTTTTGTAATTACTGGAGGAAGCGCTGCAACATCCGTAATTTCCTGTTTCCAGACACAGCATTAACTATACAAATCGTACTAAAAGAAAAGAGTTTGACAAATATAGTATAATGATATATCGTTAGAAAAATAGGAATTATAAATTTCTGACAGTATGAGAAAGGCTGGTCACGGACATGTAATATTGTGCTCTTGACCAGCTTCATGAGTAAAAAGGAATTTCAGAAGGAGGGCGTATGAAAATTTTAGTTATATATTTTTCATTTGAAGGTAATACAAAATTCATTGCAGAACAAATCTCAAAATCAACAAATGCTGACATCATTGAGTTAAAAATAAGCAAACAGTATCCTACAAACGGGTTCCGTAAGTTTTTCTGGGGTGGGAAGAGCGTTATTTTTGGGGAAAGGCCTGCACTGATAAACGCCCCTATACCTTTAGAGAAATATGAGACAATTATGATTGGTACACCCGTCTGGGCAGGAACATTTTCACCTCCTATAAAAAGTTTTATCAGCCAATATGACATTCGTGGTAAAAAAATTGCATTGTTTGCCAGTCATGGGGGTGGTGGCGCTAAGAAGTGCTTTGATAAACTAAAGAATGCGCTTCCGGGAAATCAATTTATTGGTCAAATTGATTTTGTAGAACCGGAAGGAAAGCTAGAATGTGCAGACAGTGCCGTTAGATGGGCGACAGGATTGTTGTGAATATATCCTTTTCTTCTATAATAGGAAATTACTTGGCAATTCCCTATTATAGAAAATTCATTGCGTACATAAGGGTCTTACGATTAGACTCTTTTTTCATTACAGCGTTATTACTTTTTTATTTAAAGCATGCTGGATGCACTAGCTTGGTATTTTTGTTTTGCTTCCGATATTTTTTTCTGTTCCGCATCCGGTGTGGGATAAAACCCTTTTTCGTGCATCATATTAAACACATCTTGTTGAATTGCGTGTTCTTGGTTTAAGACATGCATAACGGTATTTCTAATATCTGAGTGGACACATTCATTCGCAAACAGATTAAAATTACTTGTGGCTCCTTTTTCAGATGAGAGCGCATCAGCTAATATTTCTTTTTCAGAAAATGATTGATTCATAATTGCCTCCTATTTTAAGTGTGCATAAAGTTCATTGAAATGACCTTGGTGTTTTGCTGCTATTTCAGTAAATCTAGATTTGATTGTAGAATCGCTTGTTTCATTTGCAAGTTTTTGGAATTTCTTAATAAGTAGATCTTCTGCTGACAGTGCATCATTTAAACAGGAAAGTTCTTTTTCTGACAATTGTACCATACCATAAACTCCTTTCTTATTAACGATTTAATTTGATTATTCATGAGTTATTCTTTGCTATATTCAAAAAAATATGTAAATAATTTTAATTTTATCTCTGGGAAATTGTTTCATTATTGTCATAAACATTAAAAAAAGGAACCTTGTCTATACGGACAGGAATCATGTTAGCTATTTGAAATACAAATAAATTTATTTTATGGAGGTACGATGAAAAAGAATTTATGCTTACTGGGAATACTCATACTGATGTCATTATTGGTCGGTTGTAACAGTAAAAAAACACAAAAAGATAGGATACTAAAAGTAAATGATACGTTATATTATGGGACGGATGAGACTGGTCCCATGGGGGATTCAGAATGTGTAGAGGGAGAAATTATTTCCTCAATAGAGGAAGATTCTATTCCAACTGAAAATGGTTCTTCTAATTTCGGATGCATTGGAAACAGCTATACATCTGATACTGGTGATGGTTTTATTATGGTATTTTTAGAAGATAAAAAGTGGCATTGCTTTTATACCCAAAATAAAAACTGATAAAAAAGCTATCTTATTGTTTTGAAAGATCATGTAGCGTAATGAAGAACAACTTCATTGCATTTTTAATATCCTTCATTGGAATTGAACTATAACCGACTAATATCTGATTTTTTGGGCAATGTTTTTTGTCCATCCAATAAATATCTGTGGGATATACTTGGATATTGTTTTTAGCAAATGCTTCAATGATATCTGGTTGCTCTAAATGTGTGGGAATGGATAGGACGAAATGTAAGCCTGCATCGGAACCATATAATGTCATATGGTCTGTATTACTTTCCTCCAACAGCTTTAGAATGCATTTATTTTTTTTCTTATAATAGGTTCTGAGTGTATTAATATGCTTTTGATAATATCCACTTATCATAAATTCAGCCAAAGCCATCTGTAGAAAAGACGGGACAGAACAATAGCTAAGTCTTTCTTTCTCATGATAGTAAGAAACCAATGTTTTGGGAAGTACCACAAAGGCTATTCTTAAATCTGGAGAAAGCGATTTTGAGAGAGTACCCAAATATATGGTTCTGTTATTTTGATCAATAGACTGTAGAGAAGGGATGGAATGGGTGTGATATCGAAGTTCGCTGTCATAGTCATCCTCAATAATATATCCATGATTGGTTTCGGCCCATTTTAAAATAGAGAGCCTTTTTGCAATAGAAAGAACACTCCCCATGGGAAATTGATGGGAAGGAGTGATATAAAGCAATGTTTTTTTCAGATTGTGCAGATCTTTTATTGCAATGCCATCTGTTTCTAATGGTACAGGAGTTATTTTATACTTATTTTGTTCAAAAATTGCTCTTGTACCATCATATCCTGGTTCTTCCATTGCAAAAATCCAATGTTCAGAGGAAAACAAATGAGCAATGATATTGAGTGAATATTGGTGTCCACTGGTTATGATAATTTGATCTGGCGAACACTTTACTCCACGAGATAGAAATAGATAATGGGAGAGTGCCTCTCTTAATTCAGGAATCCCTTCTTTGGAAGAATAGAAAAGTCTTTGCTGTACTGAAAGTGTATCAATCGCATTCGTGATACATTTTTTTAAGGATTTTATCTTGTAACAATTATAGTCAAGATCACCATATTGAAAATCATACTTGCAAGGTGTATGCTCGGTATGAATAGAATGGTCTACATGGTTAGAAAAGGAATCAAAAGAAGATGATACTGGTAAATTTAGTTGTTCCACATAATAACCAGAACCACCGATCGATTTTATAAAACCCTCTACTTCCAACTGGCTATAAGAATTGATCACGGTATTTCTACTCACCATAAGGTCGGCAGATAAATCACGTGTTGACGGTAGTTTCTGATTTGCTGGAATCTGCTGTGTGATAATTTGTTCTTTTATTTGTTGGTATATTTGCTCATAGTATGGAAGATTGGATTTCTTGTCAATAACGATCATAGCATTCACCTCATTTAAGATTGGATCTAATAAATAGAACATAATTGGAGCTGTTTAAAGAACCACTTAAATGATATTGTATAACATATGAATCAAAAGACAAGAGGTAAATGGTATGGTAGATGAAAATTTTAAATTAACTTTGGAACAGGTGATTTCCTATTTTAGAAGACTTGGAATCGAATATAACGCTAAGCAATGGAAGCCAACAGCGGATAATCTGAAAAGACTGCAGAATATTCATATCGCAAAAATACCCTATGAGAATTTGTCAATTCTCCTACAGGAACCAATCTCCTTAAATGGAAAAGATTTATATGAAAAAATTATCTTGAAAAAAAGAGGGGGGTATTGTTTTGAAGTAAACGGACTTTTTACTCATTTATTGCGGGCATTAGGCTACCAGGTAACGGTATATAATTGCAGATTTATATTCGAAGGCAAAGGGGTACAGCTTCGTAGACATCGCATTCTGAAAGTGAGCTTAGGAGAAGAATCCTATCTGGCAGACGTAAGCTTCCGCAATGAATCACCAAGATATGCCCTTCGATTTGTTTATGACGTGGTACAATTTGATGGGATTTCAGAATATAAGTTTACGAGAGACTGCTATTACGGATGTATACTTTGGCAAAAGCTCCCGGAGAAAGAATGGAAGCCTGTTTTTGGTTTTGATGAATGCCCTCAATCAGAAACGGATTTCTATATGGCGAATTATTTTTGTGAAACACATCCCGAATCACCATTTGTGGATGGACCACATATGTCTATCTGTCCTCCCCATGAACATATCACCATTGCAGGAAATAAATTTACGATGTCACATAATCATACTATAAACAGAAAAGAAATCATTCATTCCGGGGAGCAGTTTAAGGATTTATGTAAATTATATTTTGATATTGATTTAGAATATGAAGAAGCGAATTTAATTTTAAATTACAAGGATAGTAGAGAGGAATAGAAAAATGCAACATAGAATGAAAACGCATCCATTGGATGCAGAAAAGATGGACATCCTTTTAAGAAAGACACAGGTAGCCACAATTGCAACAATAAATCCAGATGGTACCCCATATGTAACACCGATTCACTTTGCGTATGATTTGGGGGCTGTTTATTTCCATGGATTGCCAAGAGGCCAAAAAATTGATAATATAAGGGTAAATACATCGGTCTCATTTACTGCGTATGAAATGGATTCTTTGCTTTTAGATACGGATCACAGGCCCTGCGAAACAAATACAAAATATCAGAGTATCATCTTGACAGGCCAAGCACATATATTAGAGGATTTTCAACAGAAGAGGGATGCCTTACAATTAATTGTACAAAAATATACACCGCATTTAAAACATATTTCTTTACCTGATAACATGGTAAAAGGGACGGCAGTAATAAAAATTGAGATTCTGGAACAAACAGGTAAGTACTATGAATAAGTAAAATTCATGCAAGAGAGGAATTATACATAATGTCGATAAAAAACAACTTGCATTTTGTTTCCATAGAAGGAAATTGGGAAAAATCGATACATGATAGTAGAATTGCCCAGGCAGCAATTACATTAATGAAAGATAGATCTTCTTTTGCAATTGCTTCAGGAACCTATGCTCCTTCTTCTTATGCGTCTTTTTTCACTGGGCGGTTAGGCGAGTATACGAAGGAGATTCTAATACATAAATATGGCATTCCGGAAATGAGAATCATACCTGCATATCTATTTCCATATCAATCAACTTATACGATTATGGATGCATTCACAAATGCTTCGCTGATAGGCTGGATGAGTTGTGGTCTTAGAAAAAGAGGAGATGAAATACAGGTTTTGTTTGAGCCAAGTACTTCAGCATTCCATGGACTGCGAGTGGAAACCTTAAACATTCGTGCCTGTCAATTTCTCCACGATTTTAATATCAATCTAGAGCTAACTTGTAAAAACAAACTGTCTTTTGAGAGATTAGAAACAGAATATCCAGAAGAAATAGATCGATTATTAAAAATGCAATCTAACGAAGGATTACTCACCACAGGAGAATGGTCGGATAATGGAAAGAAAAGAAGTTATGATGATTTACAAAGCATGAACTGCGACTTAGGAAAAGCTTTTCATGCGGTTTTGGATTTTCCAATCTATTATATGGATTCTTTCTCCGATATGGAACGATTCCTTTTTACGCTATGCTGGAATCAACTTGCAAACATTAAAAAGCTTTCTGAAAAAGATTATGAAAACATTTGCTTCTATATTGAGCATAATTTTGATGCTACGATATCCAATTCAGAATTACTTCGTATAAAAAATATCTTTAAAATAAGAAGCTAGTACGGGAAGGAGTACCACCAATATGGAATTTACAAAACTCAAAAATAGTCTGGAGTACCGAGGGTATACCGTAAATGAATTTAATCATGCAGAAGAAGCTACGAAGTATTTAGCTAATCAACTGCATGATAGAACGATTGGAATTGGAGGTTCTATTACGGTAGAGGAAATGAAACTGTATGAGGCACTGATGTCTCATAATGATGTGTATTGGCATATGCGATTACCGGAAGGCATGAGTGCCATGGAGGCGAGAAAGAGAGCAAGTATGGCAGACATTTATATTTCCTCGGTAAATGGAATTGCTGAAACAGGAGAAATCATCAATATCGATAATACTGGAAATCGTGTATCTGCAATCAGTTTTGGACATGACAAAGTGTATTTAATTATTGGTGAAAATAAAATAGCTTCAAGTTATGAAGAGGCCTTAAATAGAGCAAGAAATATTGCCGCACCCCTTAACGCCAAACGTTTAGGAGTTAAAACGCCATGTGCGATAAAGGGTGATAAATGTTATGATTGTAAAAGCCCGCAAAGAATATGTAGAAATTTTTCTGTGCTATGGCAGAAACCTACGGGGAGTGAATATGAAGTTATCTTAATTCATGAAAATCTTGGATATTAGATACCTGATATTTCCTATTAAATATCCCGTAATTTAACGACTCTAGCCGCTTTTCTTCGATTGGCATCCTCGATCGCGGCATAATGTTTTTTCGTAGTATTGACATCTTTATGACCAAGAACATCTGCAACCAGATAGATATCACCTGTTTCCTGGTACAGTGCGGTGCCATAAGTACTCCTTAATTTATGAGGTGTAATTTTTTTGAGATTGGTAACGAGTCCAGCATATTTTTTCACCAGGTTTTCAACAGCACGAACCGTTATACGACGATTTTGTATAGAAAGAAATAACGCATTTTCATGCCCGGTCAAAGGAATGATCTGATCTCGCTCGCTCAGATAAGCAAGCAAAGCGGTCTGAACTTCTTCTCCAAAATATACGACAGTCTCATATCCACCCTTTCGATGAATTCGGATTCCATTTGTATTAAAGTCAAGATCAATCTTATCCAGGCCAACACATTCAGAAACACGGATCCCAGTACCAAGTAGAAGAGTCAGAAGCGCCATATCCCGAAGCTTGGTCTTCCTGTGATATTTTGTCTGACCCTTTGTCAATTTGATCCCTTCTTCCACTTGATCTAACAAGATAGCAACCTCATCCGGCTCTAGTCGTACAATCTCTTTTTGATGAAGTTTTGGTAATGATACTAAGACAGCAGGGTTGTTATGAATCATTTCATTGGTATAGAAAAAGTGGTAGAAAGTTCTTAAAGAAGCAAGTTTCCTTGTCTTACCACGCTCATCATTTGTGATCTGCTTTCCATCTTTTTGATAAAGATTCAGGTATTCTGTATATTCCAGGATATCTTCTCGTGTTAACTGATCCAGAATCGAAAGTGGAAAATCAACGATCTCCATCTTCTGGCAGACACTATTCATTTCGTGTAAAAAAGAAAAAAAGATATGTAAATCATAGGCATATGCAATGCGTGTCCTGGATGATGTGGTATCGTGTATACCTCTGAAAAAATCCTTACAGAAAGAGGGCAGCATAAGAAGTAATTCCCTTAATTTAAGTATATTTTTTTGATTGATTTCATCTTGATAAGAGCGTTCCATTAATATCTCCATTCTAGAAGTTGTTTATTATATTAAAAAACCTATAGATAACTTTCCTTATAGTATAGTAACATAAAATGAACTTAAAAATAAGAATTCAATGGTATATTTTAATAAATTTTTATTAAATTTGACAGATTCATTACGTAAAATATTTTGTTATGCTATAATATCCACATAAGTCAAAAAGGAGCGTATCAATATGAGATATAGATGGGACAAGAAGTATTTATACTGGGGAATCACTGCATTTTTGGTTATTGTTGTCTCTATTTGCTTTTATTATTTACTATTTCATGGTTCTTCATTTAAACAAGGATTCGGTAAAATGTTAGCGATATCAATGCCTGTCATCGATGGACTGGCAGTTGCTTATTTATTAACTCCTATAATGAATTTTATAGAAAATAAAATCTTACTTCCAATCTTATCCTTATGTAAAATTCAAAATACTCCTGTAATTAAAAAGAGATTGCGATTTGTATCCATTATACTCACATTAATAGCCGTTTGCAGTATGCTCTACGGTTTTTTTGCAATGGTGATTCCATCTCTGATCAAAAGTATACAAAGTATCGTTTTACAATTTCCTATTTATATCAATAATTTAAGTGTATGGATTACTAAGATCCTATCTGCAAATCCGGATATCGAGAATTTTGCCAATCAGTTGATAGAACAATACTCTACTGAAATTGAAAGATGGTTGAATCAGAGTCTGCTTCCCCAGATGAATCAATTATTAAAAACATTATCCTTAAGTGTGATAGGATTTGTAATGTCCCTTTGGAATCTCATTATCGGATTTGTCATTTCTATTTATCTATTAAGTAGTAAAGAGCTTTTTAGCGGACAATGCAAAAAAGTCATTTATGCAATATTGGAAACGAAGACTGCAAATGAGTTTATACAAAATATGCGATTTGTACATAGGACTTTTAGTGGTTTTCTTGGCGGTAAAATTATTGATTCCATTATTATTGGTATTATTTGTTTCATTGGTACCAGTATGATTGGGACTCCATATCCGGTATTGATCAGTGTTATTGTAGGTGTTACAAATATTATACCCTTCTTTGGTCCTTATGTGGGTGCCGTACCAAGTGCAATGCTCGTTTTAATGGTCGATCCTTTGCAATGTCTATATTTTATAATTTTTATCTTGCTTTTACAGCAATTTGATGGAAATTTCTTAGGTCCAAAAATTTTAGGTAATTCAACAGGACTATCCGGTTTTTGGGTCATCTTTTCCATCACTTTATTCGGTGGATTGTTTGGTGTATTAGGTATGCTGATCGGTGTTCCAACATTCGCGGTCTTGTTGGCAGGATTCAAATCAGTTTGTAACCGTATGCTTAAAAAAAAGGGATTGAGTACAAATACAGCCCTTTATACAACGGTGTATGAAATAGACAATAAAGAGTTCATACAAAGAAATACGGAATCCGTTGCTAGTGCAGAATTGCATACGGCAAATTCCGAAGTTAGCGAAGGTGAGGAAACATGAAATTTTTGATTCAACGGGTCACACATGCAAACGTATCTGTGGATGATACTATAATTGGTAGTATTCAGAAAGGATTTTTAGTTTTTGTGGGAATTTGCGAAAGTGATACCTTGGAAATTGCTGATAAATTAATTAAAAAATTGTTAGGATTACGTATTTTTCAAGATATGGATGGTAAAACCAATTTATCTTTGGCAGACGTTCAGGGCGAACTTCTGATCGTATCACAATTTACCTTATATGCGGATTGCAGAAAAGGAAACAGACCTTCCTTTATACAGGCAGGCTCTCCGGAACATGCAAGAAATATATATGATTACATCTTAGAAAAATGCCGGAATGAAGGATTTCCTGTGGAGCAGGGGGAATTTGGCGCGGATATGATGATATCTCTTACAAATGAAGGTCCATTCACCGTGATTTTAGATTCTGAAGAACTCTGTAAATAAGTAGAATTAAGGTGCATATAGTATGTTATAGTAATAAGATATAAGGAGCCAACTATTTTGGAGATCCATGTAGTAAAATCAGGTGAAACCCTGGAATCCATTGCACAACAATATGGAATTGCCCCTTCCTTGATTATCTCGGTGAATGAACTTCCAAACCCTGATAATCTTGTGGTCGGTCAAAGCCTTGCCATCCGGATTCCGGAAACCATTCATACCGTTGTTCAGGGAGATACCATCACAACCATTGCTGAAACATACGGAGTAACAACTACCGAAATATTACAGAATAATCCCCGGGTCGCAATTATGGGAACCGTTGTTCCCGGAGAGACGATCATTATAAGTTTTCGGGGTGATGAATCGATAGATACCATTATTGTAAATGGATATGCATATCCATTTATTGATCGTGCTGTATTAAGAAAAACATTACCATACTTAACCTATCTATCAATTTTTACCTATGGTTTTACCCCTGAAGGGGAATTAAATCCGATCGATGATGAAGAGTTAATCGCTATTGCATATGAATTTGGTGTGATCCCTATCATGATGCTGGCACCTATGACAGCGGAGGGTGTGTTTAGTACGGATATTGCGAGTCAATTATTTGCGAACGAAGAAAGTGTAGCAACATTAATTGAAAATATAGTATCCAACATGAAGTTAAAGGGATATCAGGGACTTGATATCGACTTTGAATTTATAGATCCGAATGATAAAGAAGGTTTTATTAATTTTATTAATAAGGTTCATACAAGATTATCCCAAGAAGGACTATTGACATTTGTTGCGCTTGCACCTAAGACTTCCGGAGAGATGGTAGGTCTACTATATCAGGCACATGATTATCCGCGAATTGGTGCAATCGCTGACCAATTATTATTAATGACTTATGAATGGGGTTACACATACAGTCCACCAATGCCGACTTCACCAATCAATAGTATGAGACTGGTGTTGAATTATGGCGTTTCGGTAATTGATTCAAACAAAATTTTAATGGGAGTTCCTAATTATGCCTATGACTGGCCACTACCATTTGAAAGAGGAGTAACGAAGGCAGAGTCTCTTAGCAATCAAGAAGCTATCATAAGAGCTGCGCAATATAATGTGACTATTTTATATGATGAAGAGGCACAATCGCCCTATTATTATTATACGGATTCAGTAGGAATCATGCATGTTGTATGGTTTGATGACGTTAGAAGTATGAATGCGAAAATGAGGCTGATTCCAGAACTTGGTCTGGATGGAGCGGGCGTATGGCAGATCATGAACTTTTTCCCAGGTCTATGGAATGTTGTTGGTGCTTTTTTTACAGTAGTAAAATTTGGAGATTAGTAAATTAAATTTTTAAACCACATATTTTTAAAATATGTGGTTTTTTATTGCCAAAAGTAGTTACCAAATGTAATAATTTCTAGTTATCAATTCAATTAATTTGTACATAATTTTACTATTCTGTAGAATACTAACTGCGTATAAATAGTTTCGAAATTTTAATTTAGGAAGGAGTATTGGCCATGTCTGATTTAAATCATTTAGAACTTCAAAATCTCCGTCATTTGATAGGAGCACATGATAACACGTATCGGAAACTGGACGCTTATGCGCAGGAAGCTAAGGATCCGCAGGTGAAATCATTTTTTGAGAAATCTGCTAAGGATGCGAAAGAAACAAAACAAAAACTGATGTCATTTTTGCAATAGGAGGATTAAAATGTTACAAGATAAAGTAATGATCAACGATGCACTTGCTATGGAAAAAAGTGGTTTGAAGAATTATGCGAGTGTAATAACTGAGTGTGCAAACACGCAATTAAGACAAACACTCCAACAAATAAGAAATAATTGTGAATCATCTCAATACAATTTATATAAGCTGGCAGAATCAAAAGGGTTCTATCAACCAGCTGAAATGGCTGATGCATCTGAGATCGATCAAGTAAAGAATCAATTTCAAAATCAGATTTAAATTAAACGAATAATCTGGTATCCCTTGAAGTGAAAGAAAAGGTGCGTTCCTTATAGGAACGTACCTTTTTTGTGTGCTCGCGCCTATTGAAAATATATTGTATAATATTGGTAACTGAATACAAAATGGAGGAGGTCTTTATGGAAAAATATATCATGGCATTGGATTCTGGTACTACCAGCAATCGATGTATTCTATTTAATGAGAAGGGTGAAGTATGTAGTATTGCTCAAAAAGAATTTACGCAATACTTCCCGAAGCCAGGATGGGTCGAGCATGATGCGAATGAAATATGGTCCACGCAGTTAGGGGTAGCTGTTGAGGCTATGTATAAAATCAATGCATCGGCAGAAGAGATTGCAGCAATTGGAATAACAAATCAACGTGAAACAGTAGTATTATGGGATAAAAATACAGGTGAGCCTATCAACCATGCAATTGTATGGCAATGTAGAAGAACAGCAGGATATTGTGATTCCCTGAAGGAAAAAGGATTAGCCGATAATATCCAAAAAAAGACTGGACTTATCATAGATGCTTATTTCTCAGGAACAAAAATCAAGTGGATTCTTGACCATGTGGAAGGTGCGAGAGAACAGGCAGAAAAAGGAAATTTACTCTTTGGAACCATTGAAACATGGCTAATATGGAAATTAACAAAAGGACAAGTTCATGTAACCGATTACAGCAATGCTTCCCGTACCATGTTATTTAATATCCATAAATTAGAATGGGATAAGGAGATACTGGCTGAATTGAATATACCGGCATGTATACTTCCGGATGTAAGACCATCCAGCTACATTTATGGATCTACAGATCCTTCTCTTTTTGGAGGACCGATCACTATCGGAGGAGCTGCGGGTGACCAGCAGGCTGCTTTATTTGGACAGACATGTTTTCATGCTGGTGATGCAAAAAATACATATGGGACAGGTTGTTTTCTATTAATGAATACCGGTGAAAAGCCTGTATATTCAAAAAATGGAATGTTGACGACGATTGCGTGGGGATTGGATGGAAAGGTAATTTATGCTCTGGAAGGATCTATTTTTGTAGCGGGAGCTGCGATTCAATGGTTACGGGATGAACTTAAGATGATTGATTCTTCTGATGATACGGAATACATGGCAAGTAAGGTATCAGATACGAATGGCTGTTACGTAGTACCTGCTTTTACCGGACTCGGAGCGCCCTATTGGGATCCCTATGCAAGAGGCACTATAGTGGGACTGACCCGAGGGGTCAACAAATATCATTTGATACGAGCCACCTTGGAATCACTCGCGTATCAAGTAAACGATGTCTTACAAGTCATGAAAGCAGATTCTGGTATTGTACTTTCCACATTAAAGGTGGATGGTGGAGCGAGTGCCAATAATTTTTTAATGCAGGTGCAGGCTGATCTCATAAATGCACCAGTGAACCGTCCTGTTTGTGTAGAGACAACAGCCATGGGTGCCGCATACCTTGCAGGCCTTGCAGTGGGATACTGGGGAAGCATGGAAGCGGTTGAAAAAAATGGGTCTATAGATCGGACATTTAACCCTGGTATTTCAGACGAGGAGAGAATTCAAAAGATAAAAGGATGGAAAAAAGCAGTATCCTGTTCCTATGGATGGGCAAAAGATAGTATATAGTTAAGAAATATCGTTTTATTGGTCATATAAATATCTCCCATCAAATAAAATATAGGAAAGAGTGATATAATGGAGGAGATTTTATGCGTGCAGTTGTTAAAAATACGATTGCATCCATGAGAAATGTGCCTAAATGTGATGTTGCTTTAGCAGACGAAGTACTTTATGGTATGGTGGTTGAAGTCCTGGAAAAAACAAAGAATGGCTATTATAAAATAAAAACAGATTATAATTACGAGGGATATCTCTTAGAATCGGATTTATTACTGGATCAGACATTGACAAATATGTGGGAAAAATTTTCATATAAGAGAATTATCCAGGCATACGCGGATGTTCTGAATAGGCCATGTGTACAGGGTGTATTGATTCAGGGATTAACAAGAGGTGCTATTCTTCATGAAATCATGCAGGAAGAGGATGGGTGGATTCGTGTAATGCTTTGCGATGGAACGATAGGATTCACCAAACAAAAATATTTGGGGACCTATTTTGACAGACCTTCCGGACATACAGAAGAGGAATTTCGGCAGAATATTGTCACAACTGCAAAATCCTATTTAGGAACACAGTATCGCTGGGGTGGTAAGACACCTTTAGGGATTGATTGCTCTGGTCTTACCTCAATCTGTTATCTGTTGAATGGAGTCATAATCTACCGCGATGCAATAATAAAAACTGGATTCCCAGTACACGAAATTCCATTTAAAGATAAGAAAGCAGGAGATCTATTATTTTTTAAAGGACATACCGCCATCTATCTGGGAATGAATCGTTATATTCATTCCACTGGAAAAAATGGCAGTGATGGTGTCGTCATTAATAGTCTTAATCCTGCAGATCTGGATTACAGAGATGATCTTGCAAAAAGTATCTATGCGGCAGGCAGTATTTTTTAAATAGAATTTAAATAGTTATATTCCGTTTTATTTCCACAGGATTTTTTCTGGAAGATGTATTTTTGTACAGATCAAACTGAAAACTACATTTTTCGGAACGTGTCACAGAAGTTGTATATTCAAAAATATTACCAGAGTCCAGATAGGATATTCGCTCAATCTTATATCCCGCTTTTCCTTCCTGGCTTCCTAGAATATGCGCTTCTTTTGGAGATAAGATGACAGCCTCTAAAGACTCTTTTGCGTGGTACATAGGTAAGTGATAGTTGTTGTTTAATACGTCATATAAGGATTTCTTTTCAAAATCAAAGGACTCTATTTTATAACAAAGATAATAGGGCAGATAAGTGCACTCCCATAACATAGGTTCCCCATTTACCAGACGCAAACGTTCCAGATAAAAGATAGATGTCTCTGAGGTCGGAAGCTTTAACATCTCTGCAACATCGGCAGGACAGCAACTCATCACTTTAGATTGAATGATTTTAGAACTGGGAGAAGCGCCAAACACTTTCATATCTTCTGTGAAGCTATAAAGATGATTCATATGCCGTTTGATCTTAGAATCTGCAATAAACGTACCTTTCCCTCGATAACGAACAAGCAATCCCTCTTCTTCCAATAGATTCATTGTCTGTCGGACAGTTGTTCGGCTTATTTTCAAGATATCACAAATCTTATTTTCTGCAATCATCAGATCTCCTGGCTGTAATACCCCCGTTTGAATCTGGATTCGTAAATAGGACGCTAATTGTGCATATAAAGGAATATCTGTATCTTCTGAAAACTGAAATGTATTTTTAAAATATTCAATATCCATACGAAAACCACCTCTTTTGCTCTAAAATTTAATCCTCTATGAAAGTGAAAAGTCATCGGTTTTTATGTTTAGTATAGCATGAAATTTCCATATGGTAAAATTTATTTTAATAGATTGACAAAATGATAGCAAAATGATATATATAAAATGTATCATACATTAGATACATTTAAATTAAGAGATATAAGAAGGAGGTTTTTATGAAACTATTAAAGAAAGCTAGTGAAATGACGGCTGTAGAATTAGCACAATTTATTGATTATTCTGTACTAAAACCTGAATTTACAGAACAGGAGATTATTGATTTAACAAAGGATGGGGTTAGATTAGGTTGTGCGACCATTTGCATCAATCCCGGATACGTTGATTTATGTGAACCCTATGTAAAGAACAGTAAGACTATGCTTTGCCCAGTATGTGATTTTCCATTTGGTACAAGCACCACAGAGTCAAAAGTCAAACAGATAGAGATCGTGGCCAAGAGCGATATGGTAAAAGAGATTGATATCGTAGCAAATTTCGGATGGATTCGTAGTGGAAGCTACGATAAAGTAACTAAGGATATAAAATCCTGTGCAGATATGGCACACAAATACGGTAGAAAATTAAAAGTGATCTTTGAAACAGACGCACTGACAGAAGAACAGGTGAGAAAAAGTTGTCAATGTGCTGTGATGGCTGGTGCTGATTTTGTAAAAACAAGTACGGGGTTCTTGACCGGATTTGATGCAAATGGGGCAACTCCTGAAATAATAAGAATCATGATGGAAGAAGTGGGAGAAAAGTGTCAGGTTAAGGGCAGTGGCTGTATCCGAACCCGAGAACATTTTCTAAAACTGATTGATATGGGAATTGATCGAATGGGTGTCGGTTATAAATCTGTTCCAGTGGTATTAGATAATAAATAGAACGGAATTGATTTAAAAGAAATTACAATTAAAATGGGGGAAAACATGAAAAACTATAAATTTCCAAAAGATTTTACTTGGGGAGTTGCGGCAGGCTCCTATCAGATAGAAGGCGGATGGAAGGAAGATGGAAAAGGTGAAAGTATCTGGGATCGTTTTTGTCATATCCCTGGCCGCATAAAAGATGGAACAAGCGGGGATATGGCATGTGATTTTTATCATACCTACAAAAAAGATATTCATATGATGAAAGAGCTTGGATATGAGAATTTTATATATACGATCAGTTGGCCAAGGGTCATACCGGAAGGTACGGGTAAAGTGAACAAGAGTGGTATTGCATTTTACCGAGATGTTTTAAGGTGTCTAAGAGAACATAATATTACGTCTTATATCGTGCTTTATCATTGGGATCTTCCACAAAAATTGCAAGAACGTGGTGGATGGATGAACCGTGATATCGTAGAATGGTTTGAGAAATACGCACAAACCATGTATCAGGAATTGGGGGATCTGGTAGATAACTGGATTACAATATTAGAGCCATGGGTCATTTCCATTATGGGGCATTTTATGGGTGTACATGCTCCTGGATATCAGGATTATTCTGCAGCTCTAACGGTAGCGCATCATTTAAATATGGCACATGGGGCAGCCGTTAAGGCTTTCCGGGAAAGCGGATTACCCGGAGAAATTGGTATTAAAGTCAACATGAATAAAATCTATCCGTACGATTCAAATTCCGTTTCTGATCAGGAAGCTGCAAAAAGGAAAAATGCGGAGCTGAATACTTTGTTCTGCGACCCAATACTCAAAGGTGTCTATCCAAGAGATTTCTTTTCGTATCTGGAAAAACAAGGAGTCGTACTTCCTGAAATCAGACAGGGAGATATGGAACTAATCTGTCAGGAAATCGATTTTTTTGGACTTAACAATTATAATGCGATCTATGTAAAAGATGGAGGGAAGTGGCCTCTTTATTCCACGGAAGTTACGACTGGTAAACCGACCCTTCAGAATGGTTGGGAGTACGAACCAGAATGCTTATATGAATTGCTAATGATGTTACAAAACGAATATCATCCAAAGAAAATTTTGATTACCGAAAATGGATGCTCATCCAATGACTGGATTGATGACGAAGATGGTACTGTAACTGACCCTAACCGATGTATTTACTTGAAAAACTATTTAAAACAGATATATAGGTCTATTGAATCTGGAATTCCTATTAAAGGCTATTTTGTTTGGTCATTGTTGGATAATTTTGAGTGGGCGGAAGGATTGTCAGTCCGTTTCGGTATTGTTCATGTGGATTATAATACTTTAAAACGTACCCCTAAATCTAGTGCATATTGGTATTCCAATGTAATAAGAAACCATGGTTTTGAGAGTAATTGATCCAGATGAGTAATTTTTTAACTTCCATTAATACTTAATAAATGTAAAATTAAGGTAATGAACCTAGACTTATAGACTACAAAATGCTATGATATCTGTGATTATCCAGTTAAAAAATTCAACATAGCTTTTAAGAAAACAAAGAAAATGGGTAGTAAAAATTTGATTTAATACAAGAGCGGAAGGGAAACAAATGAAAAGAAAAAAGAAGTCTAAAACGCCACCTGTATTAAAGAATGATCATATTTTTATCCCCATTTTTCTAATGGTAGTTGTAGTACCTATTGTAGTGATACTGATTATAATCAGTTATTTCCAAAGACGCCTGGAAGAGAATTTGCGGCTCATAGAAGAATATCCTAATAAAATAGAGGCCAAGCTGGAAGAGAAGTATCAAAAAGAATTTGTAATCGACTCGGCTTATCGAACCTATGATAGCGGTGCAATTGTTCCCGGGCAGTATCATTTGGGTCCTTATCGCTACCAGGCGTATGCAAAAGAGGATCCTGACTATATCTTTCAGGCATGTGTTTATCCGAAATCAGAAAAGAATAATACAATTTTAAAAATAAAAGATAGTTATTGCTGGCAGTTTTTAAGGGAGCAGATCAGACAGTATCTTTTGGAGAATGCAAAAGACGGATTTCCTGATAAATATAAGCTTATAATAGATACACAGGAAGATACCGACTTTGGAGACAACGTATTTGCTGGCTGTCCAACACGTTATTATTTTTCGTCCCCATTTGAGAAGCCAGTCATTCTCGTTTCGGTAATTCTTCCTCCAGCCTTAAATGGATATGAAGAACAAACCTTAAAAGAGGAGATTTATCCTGTCCTGGAAGAATTCTATCAGGAAAACGGTAGAAATATGGCACTAAAGGTAATCTATAGCTATACGGAAACAGAGGAAGCATTTGTAGCTCTTGATAGCAGCAAAAGGGAGCGCGAAACCATTCCTTTGAAAGAAATCTTTGCCTTTACGATTGGAGATCTTGAAAGAGAATAAACAGGAGATACCATGGAAATAACATTTACTTATTCAAAAAAAGAATGGATTGAAGCACGGAGAAACTATTTACTATTATCCAAAACGATTACTAAGTTACAGATCGTGATCACATTGCTTTTTACACTTAGTTTACTATTATTATCGTATTATTTAAAAGATGATATCCTATATAGGATCCTATTTTTTATTGATATTCTATCGGTGGGTATATTATCTTTTCTTTATATCCTGCAACCCATTTTACTCTTTTCTGTAACATTGAAATATCAAAGTCCCTACAGGATGAAATTTACCGAAGACAAAATTAATTTCGAAACGCTTGGGATATCTTCTGTTTTAAACTGGAATATTTATCATGGTTATTTAGAAAATAAACGTTATATCTTTTTGTTAAGGGATAAACACAATTATACGATGATTCCAAAGAGAGCATTTAAAAATAAGAATGATTTGATAGCATTTAATAGAATTATAAACTTTAATCTGACAGAGGGAGAACATTGATTTTGCATGAAAGAATTTGAAGATTTAACGAATGTAGTGAACCTTGTAGAAGATAGGAGTGTAAGTAAGAAGGTCTCTAGGTATATTTGTATCATGATTGTATTAAAGTTCCTGTTAATCTTTTTTTTAACATTACTTATGCAGTCTATTTTATTTAATACATCCAAGCATCTTAGATTTCTTGTAATATTATTTGGATATGTTCTCATATTCAGTTATATTATCAGAAAGCATCTTATGGCATCATGGGTAAAGAAACCGCTTATTTCGGATTGCAACGGAACACTTACATTGCTACGCTATACGGCTCTGGCCAAACGCAATACCCGTAAAAAAAGTTGGGGATTGCATTTTTTTAACATAAGCAATACGTTATACTATGAAGGGCGTTTTGATGATGCAAAAGCGGTTGTTTCACTCATGGAATCCTATGCGTGCTCTAATCTTGATAACATTATGATTGAAATCATGAAGTGCAAATTTGCATTTCATGATAAGGATATCCATTTACTTAAATTACATAGTGCTAAGATAGAACTCTTGAAAAAAGATATCTCTGTAAGACAATTCTTAAAATTATTTAAATCAGCATCCATGCATCAACCGATTTTATTAGAATTAGAGCGAAATGGTGAATATCAGGAATTGTATGAACATTATAAAAATGTAAAACCCCATCCGCTAACCAGGTTTTCTAAAGTACAGCTGAATTATTATTTGTTCTGTGCCGCTGCATCTATGGGCGATATCGAAACGGCTAAGGCACATCAGGATTTTGTCCTTACCTATGGTGGTACTCTTTGGTATAAGAAGGCTATTGAAGATGAAATAGAAAAGAAGGATTTAGCTTAAAGCGAGGAACATAGAAGAGGAAAAAATTATGGAGCATCATAAAAAAGTAGTGAAAGCGATAGCAGAATATTGCATGCGACATGCAGGCGCATATGAAACGAAACCTTTTGGTGAGCATCCAATCTGTTATCGGGTAATGGGTAAAATTTTTGCACAATTCAATCCAGAAAAGAAATTTTATAAGATGACATTAAAATGTGAACCGGATAAAGCAAATCAATACCGGCAACTGTTTCCTGGAATAGTCGTACGTGGATATCATTGCCCACCTGTTCAGCAGCCCTATTGGAACACCGTAGATTTAGATGCCTTTTGTGACAAAGAAATGCTGTTTCAGATGATTGATGAGGCATATGATGCAGTCGTTGCAAAATTTAGTAATAAGACGAAACTGCAGTTATTATCTTTGTGTGAAATGGATTTTAGATACACCGATGGGGAGGATCCCGATTTTGCTATGCTTTGCGGCAGATTGGATTGTGCGCTCGATCAAATAGTCGGAAAGAAATTTCAGAGAAGTAAATACAATCAGTATAATCAGAGAGACAATATCCATGACGCGATTGTAGTATACCAAAAAGGAGAGCCGGTAGCATGTGGTGCTTTTAAGATGTATGACGAGGAACATGCAGAATTAAAACGTATTTTTACAGAGCCATCTGTTCGTGGTATGGGGTTAGGCAGCGAGTTGATACGAAGACTGGAGGCAAAAGCAAAAATAAAAGGATATCGTTTTTGCATCTTGGAAACTGGAAAACCCTTAGAAGCTGCCCGTCATGTATACAAAAAGGCCGGATATAAAATTATCCCCAATTATGGGCAATATATGGATATGCCAGATTCCATTTGTATGGAACGAAAAATTTGAAAGTTGGTTGCTAGTTAAAATTTGGAAGATTGGAGATTAAGAATTGAAAAAGTTGATTGAGAATTATATCTCTAGTTCATATTTTATTATTGCCTTTTTACTCAGTGGTCTATTGCTTATTCCACAAGCAGTTTTTCCTATAGCTGGAAATTATTCTTTGGTGTTCCCACAATTATCTCCTGCCATAGCAGTATTATTGATTGCTATCATAACTAAAAACAGAGAACTACTCAAAAATATTGGAAGTAAACTTTTCTTTTCCAAAGGATTGTTAAAATGGTTTTTTGCCATTCTGTCTTTAATAATAATATCGGTTTTAGGAACTTCATTCTATCTGTCTTACAAAGGTTTTCCGTTTAAACCTTGGCAAGGAACACTCAAAATTTATTTTGTTAATACTTTATTCCTTTTTATAGGCGCCGTGTTTGAAGAAATTGGATGGCGGGGTTTTTGGCTTTCAGAATTATCTAAAAACCATTCTTTATTTAAAAGTTCGATCATTATAGGTGTTTTATGGGGAATATGGCATATGAATTTCGGACTTGGAATATTTGGCTATATTGCCTTCATTTTATTCACTACAATCAGTTCAGTAATCATGTCGCTGATTTTTAAATCGTCAGAGAACAGCTTAATTCTTATGATTGCATGGCATTTCTTTGTAAATTTATCATTCGGCATTTTCCTTAGGGAACGGGTATTAGCAGAGTGTTTCATGGGAATGGACGTGATATTCGGTGTGATTTGTATAGTTATGGTTTTCTGGAAGAGAAAATTGCTGTTTGCAGTGCCAATGAAAGACATATAGGGGTCTATTGTTGGGTGAAGTAAATATGGTAAAATAAATATAGTGGTAAAAGTTCTGTAAAATGAGCTTTTTACCACTTTTAAATTATTACAAAATATTAGTTTTGCATATTGAATAGTGTAAGTGAAATTAGTAAAAAGACGTATGATTGAATTAAAAACAATAAAAAAACGTAACAACGGCTTTTTTACTAAATAGATAAATTTATGGAAAAGAAAGAGGTAAATTATTATTTGATTATTGTTTTTAGGTGGACAGTGCACGATATGCATTTGTGATATACAAATGATACTTGTTAAGGGAAAGACCCTACAACCACTGAAATTTATCCATATATACCATGTGATAAAATTTTCATTACATAATTTGGCGTTTGTGATAACTTTTTCTACATTTTAAGATTATTTATTCATCACACTTTTTCGAGAAAACCGAAGGAATAAAATAATGTGATGATTTTCTTATCACATATTTGTCATAAAATATAGAAAGTGGTACTATTATTAATATTTGTACAATTATATATTTCTACAAATGGTAATTTCCATATTGAAAAAGAATTTAAAGGGAAAATGCGAGCGGATAAACCAGAAGAAAAACGATGTTAGGAAAAACGGTTACAGTTTGAATAAGTAACGGAGAAATCAGGGGGAAATATAATGATTAAACTAGATTGGAGAAAATTCGAGATAATCAATGAAAAATATACAGACGCGTTTCAGACATTATGTTTGCAGTTGTTCTCCAGATTCGTACATAAAGATAATATTACTACAGACTTTAATCAAAAAGGAATAGAAACTGAACCAGTAGTATATAAAGGAAAATTTTATGGATTTCAATCAAAATATTTCGAGAATGGAATGGATTATAAACAGATTGATAAGTCTGTTAGAGATGCTATAGATTCATATCAAAACCTAGATGTTATTAAAATATATTATAACTGCAATGCAGTACTTTCTAGGTCAACGGTAAAGAGGAATTTAGATAATTATGCAAAAGAGCATAAGGTTAATCTTGAGTGGATTGGAAGAGAATCATTTGAAACAACTTTAAACAATAAAAAAAATCTTGATTTATGTCAGTTATTTTTTGGAGAAGGAAGAGAACTAGAGTATTTTGCTGATATCATTTCTAAAGAGAAAAGAGACCTCTTAAATAGTAAAGAATATTTGGAATTAGAAACAAGCTGTAATGGGCGTTTTTTTCGGAGTAGTCAAGATTTGGTAAAGGATTTGATGACAAGAGAAGGAATATCAGTAATAAAAGGTTCACCGGGAACTGGAAAAAGTGTTTTACAGGAGAAGATATTTACCACTTTAAGTGGGACAGATTGTGAATTCTACGAGCAAATAAAAAAGATATCAGAACATATGTGTATACCAATGTTGATCAAGCTGAAGTATTGTGCTACGACATCTCTGGAACAGCTAATAAATGAGAAAAAAAATGAGTATAAAATTAGTTTTGAACATTATAAAATTGTCTATTTACTTGACGGACTGGATGAGGTTTCTGCTGAAAAGGCTGAGAGGATTGTATCTTATATACAAGAATTAGAAGAGTATAAAAATACAAAAAAAATAATTCTTACAATTAGGAAAGCTTCTCCTAATAATGCTTTCCTAAGAAAAGTTGTTGCTTTAAACAATATATATGAAATAAGCAACTTAAATGAGGGCAAAATATTCAAATATTTTTACGATAGAAAAGATAAGAAGAAATGTAGGATATTGAGTGAACTGAAAAATAGTAATAATAGCTTATTAGGAGAGATAAAAGATATTTTATTGGTGAAATTGTTGTATGACACGATTGAAAGGGTTAGTGATGCAACAGATCTATATGATCTGTTTTTATTAAGGGAAAAATATTGGATTGATTTCGACCAAAATAAAATTACTAAACTGGACTTACCAGAACCAAAGGCGGAAAGTATTTTAGATATAAATGAGAAAATTGCTTATACAATGCATTGTAATCACGCAGTTATAATAACTAGAGAAGATTTTTGGGAGATTATTTATTCAAAATTTCCAAGGATAAGTTATACATGTGCAAACGAAGTTGCAGGTTATTTATTGGATAGTTATTTTGAAAATAGCATAGAGGATGAGTATTATTCTTATCAGCATAGAAGGTATCAGGAATATTTTTACATATTAATTCTTTATAAATTATATGGCGAGAATATAAGAAACCTGCGTAATGAAGAAATATTTACTAATTGCGAGTTTTTTGATGATTTCTTTTTACCGTTTTTAGAAAAAAAAAGTGATGAAGAAAAAAATTTGCCATATTCATTAGAAGTGAAACTATTTAATACTTATATGGGGAAAAATCCAATGTGGGGGGCAGATAATGCATGGTATCAGTATTCTGATGAATTTTGCCGTGCAGTTGCCTCACAACCTGATAAAATATTTAATCGAATTATTGAAGATACAAATTTATTCATTAGAGGAAATGCGCTTATTGATTTAGAGTATATTGAAAAAGTAGCGGAATGGGTGCTTACTTTGAGATATGGAATTGCTCCGGATCCCGTAGAAGAAATGTTTAGATTCGCATTGCGAAGTATTGTGATGTATTGGAAGTGTGGAAAACAAGAATTTGCACAAATATTACTGGAGGAGCTAAAAAAAGGAATAAAGCTGATAAAAGATAAATACTCCAAATTAGAGAAAAATATATGGAATGCTTTTTTTGAAGAAAAGTATTCCGATTATTTCATTCAGTTGATTTTATTGGAAAAGCCGTTACTTTACGTGCTTAATTATATAAATGAGCATGAAGTCAGAAAGAGAGTTGTAAGCACAAAAACAAAATATATCGAGGCGTTAGAAGCCTTTTATGAAATTTCAATAAACTATCGTTTTAGGGAGTTTATTGATGTAATGAATGCTTTTACTTCTGATAATGTAGAGTGTTTTTGCCATTTTTTAATATATGCAGAAAATATCAAATTCCTAAAACAGAATGAAATAGGTGATAAGATTTATGCGATGATAAGTGGATGCAAAGAAGAAACATTGGGAATTTCTATGATGAAAGTATATTTTAAGTTTAATGTTACATCAGAGGCTCAAAACATAATTGATGAAGAGTTCAAACGGTTAAGTGCGGAACGTTGGATTGACTTGTATGGATTTAATAAAGAGTATGATAGAGCTGCATTTTTAACACTTATAAAAAATGAAAACTGTGTAGTTGATAGATTTCGGCATGATTCAAGGGTACTATATCAGAATTTGTACTGCAATTATTGTAATGTATTGGATGGTACGATGACATATAGTAAAATGATTTCCAGATTCCTTAATGATCAAAATAATGCAGTCATTGAAAAATACAATAATATCACATATTATGTTACAAAGTTTTATGCAGAAATATTTAATAACTCAAAGTTAATATACGTAGAAAAGCAAAATATTATTGAGAAAATTTTTGCAGAATCAAACAGGTCAATAAATATGGGCTTATTGTTTAAATTGCTAAAAGAGCAGAATTGGAAGGATAATGATAAGCTTCTGAGAAGATTCATTACAGTAATCCTAGAAGAATATAAAAATAGTGAAAGCATGGATATATCTGAAAATATAGCGAAGTACTTTAGTCTATCATATTTGTATTCTGATCTTAATTCTGAAATTAGTTTGGATTTTATGCGCAAGGGGCTGAATTATGGAGTGCTTCGCCATGGATGGAGAAAAGATGGAATTGTTGATACTTATTTATTGGATGCATTGGAAATCATGTGGGAGAAGAATTATTTTGAATTGAATGAATTAAAAAAATATACATTAGATTTTTTCAAAATGATTTTGTCGATCAATAGGATAACAGATGAAAATTATCGCTGCGAATCACTAGAAAAACTAATGCATGTTTTATTAAACAATGATTTTGCTCTATCTCAACAAGTTATGAAAAGTATTGTAGAAAACAAATTACAAACAAATCTGATGGTATTTGAATTTCTTGAGCAGATGGTAAACATAGGGATGGAAATAAATGAAATTAGGTCTTGGTTTGAGTACTTTGATTTAGTAAATTATAATGAAGAATCGGTAGCGATGGAGTTACAATTGTTATTGGCAATTTATTATAGTGATTGGTATGGACAAAAAGAGGGCGACGGAATTAAAGAGGATATTAGTCGATATATGGAGCCAGGATGGGGGATTTCCTGCGCAAAATGGAAAAGCAGATATTATTCTTATTTTAATGAGTTTTGCAAAACTGAAAATATTGAGGCAGTTCAGATCGAAAAGTATTCAGAATTTGAAGAAATAGACAGCAGTAATGTGACGCAGTTTTTTCACAAAATTGAAAAGTGTAAATCGAAATCTTCACTGAAAAAACTGTATTTAGAGTTAACAGATTATACAAATCACATTGTCATTAAATCAGGGGATAAATGGAACCTACTGGTGAAGAAGACATATAAAATTGATGGAAATTGTGATAAATTATTCGATTATATGGAACAGTGCAAATTTCCTCATGACACTTTTTATTCAGCAAATAGTTTATATTTTTATATGCCATTAGGAAATATAATAAAAAATTGGGGGTTAACAGAAAAATTCTGGTGTTTCTTAAAAAAGAATGGTGGTTATGCGGATTTTATCAATTTTATAAAAGCATATGATTATATAGATGAAAGGGAAGAATGTAGAAGATTATTTAAGAGATTTTTTCAGTTCTGTGAGTTGTTAGTCTTTGATGATCCGGTTATTACGGAGGATACTTAATGGCGTTCTGAGAGTTGATTTGTTTCCGCAGACGACTGTGAGGATAAAAATGGTTATGGATCAATTCTGCTAAAAGGAAGAGCTAGAAAATAAAAGGGGTTCAGGGATTAGAGGGTGTTAAATAGAATAAGGAGGAGATATAATGGTAAAGAAAAAGCTTCAAGTTTTTATTTCTTCAACATATGTTGACTTGATTGATGAACGTCAATCCGCAGTTCAAGCAGTTTTGGATTCAGGTCATATACCAGCAGGGATGGAACTTTTTAAAGCAGGAAATGACACTCAATTAGACACCATATACAAATGGATAGACAATTCGGATGTGTATATGTTAATTTTAGGTGGGCGATATGGAAGTGTTGAAGAAAACACTAAAAAGAGCTACACTCGTCTTGAATATGAGTATGCAATCGGTAAAGGCATTCCTATTTTTTCGGTAGTACTAACTGATAACTTTTTACAAGAGAAAGCTTTGTTATTAGGTGAACATAAAGTTTATGAACAAGAAAATGTAGATAAACATAATGAATTTAAGCAGCTTGTTTTATCGAAAATTGTCCGTATGGTTAATGATTCAAAAGATATCATGTTAGCAATTCACTCAACTTTGGTGGATTTTTTAGAAGATTATGATATGATTGGTTGGGTTAGAGCAAATGATTCTGAATCCAATGCATCATTACTGGCACAAATAAATGAGCTTTCAATTGAAAATAAAAAATTGCATGAAAGTAATTCTGAATTAAAGAAAGATATAGATTTAATTCAATCCACATATGAATCTGAGTTGGCATTTGAAGGAGAAAATATCAATATTCAAGGTACATACTCTGAACGAATTAATAGTAGCCCACCATATCGATATAATGATAGATATATAGAAAAAAATATTGCCTGGGATAAAATGTTTTTATTATGGGCACCTCGTCTAACTGCAACAATCATTTCTACAAAAGCAAAGAGAGAATTAGAAGCCGCACTTGAGGATTTTATGGGAAGATATTTTAATGTAAATGAAAACTTATTTCAAACCATTAAAATTCAATATTCTGCATTAGGTCTTATAAAGTATTATGAAGCACGAACTACACAGGGTGGGACAGCTGAATTTATTTCTTTGACATCTAAAGGCTCACAATATCTCATTAGAAATACTGCTATTAGAAAAAATAATTGATATTATGGAAAATAATGAGATAATGAGGCGTAAAACAGGTGCAAAATAGAAAGAGGGGTAACTTACTTGTTAGGGGGGTAAAATTTTATCTCCACTCCTTTTTTATCAATATACTTTTGCCATTTAGTATAAGAAGCTAATTTCACAGCATGTGGAGTAAGTGGTGATAGTAGCTTCTGTTTTTATATGAAAAATGAGTGTATGAAACCGTTATTAAAAATACATAGTAGAATTTGATAAAAACTGTAAGGTAACAAAAATCTAACTAAACAAATAGGAGGAGTTATATGGAAAATTTATATCATTATACAAGTGTAGATGGATTTGAAGGGATTATTAGAAAAAATTCGATTAGAATGACAAAATCAGATTTTTTGAATGACCCCTATGATTGTAATCTATTTATTAAATTAATTGAGAAATATTTAAAGTCTCATCCAGCAGTTCTGTCTGATGCTATTTCAAATTTAGCAACTCATCAGACAGAAGTTAATGAGTTGTACAGAAACAAAGAATGTGATTTAATACATTATATTGAATATATTCAAAAGCATATTGGTCTTTATGTTATGTCATTAACAAAAAAAAATGATGGTATGAACATGTGGAACTATTATGGACATGGGGGTATGGAGCTGGAATTTTCAATTGATAATCTTGTTGAATCGTTTAGACGTACATTTGTTTCTGAGAAGGAATTCTTAACAGAAGCGAAAGTAATATATGCTAACAGTGAACTTGATGTTGAAAAAATCACTGTACCTGATTTTTCAAAGTTTGTTTTGATAAATAAAGATTCAAAAAATCTTTTTGAGGATCATAGAATTTTTATAAAGGAGAATTCATATTATAAGGCAGATCAATTATATACTACATCTAGTCTAGATGAATTTATTAAAACTTATTTAAAGAGTTATGTTGCAAGCTTGGAATATCTTTTGAAAAAAGCAAATATAGATTTAAGTACTAGTTCAGATAATGTTTTTAATGAAGTGTTTGATAATATCTCAAAGCTAAATAATTTTTATTATTGGAAGCATGACTTATCTCTTTACATGCTTGTTTTAGCTGCATTGATAAAGAGTGACACATATGAGTATGAAGATGAACATCGTATTGTATATTTTGAATATACAATAAATTCAGAAAAAAGGAAACGTGAAGAGTATAGCATGAAAAACCTAGATGCAAGTCGATTCATCTATCCACATATAACTTTTGAAAAAAAAGGATTACTAAGAGAATCATTGCAAAGTATTACAATATCCCCTGTTACTAGTAATTTGCCAATAAGTGAGGATGCATATATCGATACCCTAAAGAAATTTCTTATAAGTAAAGACTTTGATAATTCTATATGTGTGCGGTATTCGAAACATATAATTCGATGGTAATAATGATTGTTTGATAATTATAAATTTCTAAAAAATAGCATTCAGGCTCATCTTGGATGCTATTTTTGCGGGTAAGAAAATTATTTTATAGAGTAAGTTTATCTTATATCAGTAGGAAGATTTACACAAACTTTAGGACAGTCACTGAAAAGTGATTGTGATGGTGGGTCAGATTCTTTGTTTCTTAGTTTTTTATTTAATTCCTCGTAGAAAACAGACGGATTCTTTGAATAATCATTATTAGACATCCTTTTTAAATTTTCAGTAAACAAATTTATCACTGTATGAATATTTTTTTGTGATTCTTCATTTTGAAAATCTTTATTTTCTATAATTTTATTAATTTCTTCTTTTAATTGTAGCATAATAAAGTACATATCAAAGGATTTTGTTGTATTAGGATATATTAGTTCTGCATAATAATTAGCAATAATACAGGCGCGACTAAATATATCATCATTTTTTTCCATAGAGTTAACGATACTTAACACCATAGAGTTCAACTCTTCATATGGGGTTGTTGCTCCTTTTTTCCCTGTTTCTTTTAATAAATCACTCATTTTAATATTATATCTATCACTTATAATAGGTAATATCGATGCTGGTATTTCTGACTCTCCATTTTCATATCTACTTATCATGCTTTTTGTGACACCTAAAGCTTTTCCTAACATTTCTTGACTTTCACTTTTTCTTTGTCTTTGTAATCGAATTACAGTACCCAAACTCCTTAAAACTCTTTTTCTAAATTCATGTATTGTTTTTGATTGATATATTAGAGGGTCAAATAAATAATGAAACATATTTTTCTCCTTAAAATAAATAAAAATGTTGTATCTAATGCAACTATACTGTTTAAAAGGGAGAATATCAAGTATTTTTATGGGAAATATTGAGAACGATAAATTATTACTTTATAATAAAAACAGGATATATATTCAGAAAAGAGGAGAGGCAATGAAAAGATTAATGAAACCAAATGGTTTAAAGCTTCATCTTCTAAGAATCTCCAACGAATTAAATATGACTGAATTAGCAGAAAAGAGCCATCTTAGTCGTAGAAGCATTTACCAGATAGAAAAAGGAGGATTAGTAACCAGCTTAACAGCTCAAAAGTTAGCAAATGTATATAATGTAAATATCTTTGATTACTTTGAATTGATTGAAAAATAAACAAAAATAGTATTGATTTCTACCCCGGCAAGAGTTCAAACCAATACTATACACATTTGGATGCTACTATCATAACATCTCTTGTTTTTAGTGTACCATAATTTCCAAAAAAAGCAAGAAATATTTAGTAGCTCTGGATTTTTCCGGAGTTTTTTTAATATAAAAATGTCCATGAATGCTGTTTTTCAAAGATTAAGTAATATTTAATATGGTAAGAATTGTACTATCTGGAAATTTATTAGTATTAAACTAACAGAAGGAGTGGACTATGCAAAAATTGAAATTTACACCGATGAAATGCCCATAGGGAAAAAATACGGAAGTAATTATTTTGTAGTAAAAAGCTATAAAATCAAAAGAATTATTCATCTTTACAGCAATCTTGAATTCAAAAACTGGCTAACCATAGAAACAGATCCTGAGGTAAAAAGCTGTGAATGTCAATGAATTTTTGAGCCAGGTACTACTGAATTTCTGAGCCACCTGTGCTAATCAAAAAGTATACCATTTCCAGCTCATATGCTACTGAATATTTGAGCCACTTTGTATATAAAAGAAG